>NZ_AP021846.1:280000-1480000 GCF_009176705.1 Pseudoalteromonas sp. A25
ACTAGGCAAAATCGTACCGTAACTTCGGGAGAAGGTACGCTGACATTAGGTGAAGAGCTTCGCGCTTGGAGCTGAAGTCAGCCGCAGTGACCAGGTGGCTGGGACTGTTTATTAAAAACACAGCACTGTGCAAAATCGTAAGATGACGTATACGGTGTGACACCTGCCCGGTGCCGGAAGGTTAATTGATGGGGTTAGACTTAGGTCGAAGCTCTTGATCGAAGCCCCGGTAAACGGCGGCCGTAACTATAACGGTCCTAAGGTAGCGAAATTCCTTGTCGGGTAAGTTCCGACCTGCACGAATGGTGTAACCATGGCCACGCTGTCTCCACCCGAGACTCAGTGAAATTGAAATCGCAGTGAAGATGCTGTGTACCCGCGGCTAGACGGAAAGACCCCGTGAACCTTTACTACAGCTTGGCACTGAACATTGACCCTACATGTGTAGGATAGGTGGGAGGCTTTGAAGCACAGACGCTAGTTTGTGTGGAGCCGACCTTGAAATACCACCCTTGTAGTGTTGATGTTCTAACTTAGGTCCCTTATCGGGATTGAGGACAGTGCCTGGTGGGTAGTTTGACTGGGGCGGTCTCCTCCCAAAGAGTAACGGAGGAGCACGAAGGTTGGCTAAGTACGGTCGGACATCGTACGGTTAGTGTAATGGTAGAAGCCAGCTTAACTGCGAGACAGACACGTCGAGCAGGTACGAAAGTAGGTCATAGTGATCCGGTGGTTCTGAATGGAAGGGCCATCGCTCAACGGATAAAAGGTACTCCGGGGATAACAGGCTGATACCGCCCAAGAGTTCATATCGACGGCGGTGTTTGGCACCTCGATGTCGGCTCATCACATCCTGGGGCTGAAGTCGGTCCCAAGGGTATGGCTGTTCGCCATTTAAAGTGGTACGCGAGCTGGGTTTAGAACGTCGTGAGACAGTTCGGTCCCTATCTGCCGTGGGCGTTTGAGAATTGAGAGGGGCTGCTCCTAGTACGAGAGGACCGGAGTGGACGAACCGCTGGTGTTCGGGTTGTGATGCCAATTGCATTGCCCGGTAGCTACGTTCGGAATCGATAACCGCTGAAAGCATCTAAGCGGGAAGCGAGCCTCGAGATGAGTTCTCACTTTAACTTTAAGTTAACTGAAGGGCCGTTGAAGACTACAACGTTGATAGGCTGGGTGTGGAAGCATGGTGACATGTTAAGCTAACCAGTACTAATTACCCGTGAGGCTTAACCATACAACGCCAAAGTGGTTTTGCACGTTAGAAGTTAGTATTACTAGAGTAGTGTTTTACGAATTATCAGAATTTCCGAATTTAAGAATTAAACAAGGTGAACGACGAAGCGGTATCGCGAAATTGATTCACCTTGCGCAAATGGAATGCTCGTGCGATGCACGATGTCATTAAACATTTGCACTAAGAATTTGCTTGGTGAACATAGCGTTTTGGAACCACCTGACCCCATGCCGAACTCAGAAGTGAAACGAAACAGCGTCGATGATAGTGTGGCAGCTGCCATGTGAAAGTAGAACATCGCCAAGCACCTAATTAGAGAAAGCCCGATTCGAAAGAGTCGGGCTTTTTTGCGTTTGAGGGTTGTAGGTTGTGATAAGCGCGGCACTACCCATGTTTTTACCAATTTTGAGCTCCTAAACTCGTAATTTACGAAGTAAATGAATATCCTTATTGCAAGTTGTATTGGGAATATAAAAAATGTTTGAACTTATGCATTGGTTCGACTTGCTAGGGGTTATGGTTTTTGCCATTTCGGGAACTTTAATTGCGCATAGCAAGCATATGGATGGTTTTGGTGTGGTAGTTTTGGCTACGGTAACAGGTATAGGTGGTGGTACATTACGAGATATTATTTTGGATGTTCCCGTTTTTTGGTTGCACGACACCAGCTATTTTGTAGCAATATTTGGCGCAATCTTCATTTGCATCCTACTTTTAAATAGTCATAGAGTGATCCCTCAACAAATGCTACAAATTGCAGATGCCTTGGGCCTAGCATTTTTCGCTGTGATGGGCACGCAAAAAGCATTAGATATTGGTATGCCCGATACTACTGCTATTATTATGGGAGTATTAACAGCCTGTTTTGGGGGTCTGATACGCGATGTCGTTGCAAGGGAGGTACCGCTGTTGCTAAAAGGGGAGCTTTACGCAATCACATGCATATTAGGTGGGCTGGTTTATACGCAAATGTTGAAATCGTCTTTATCTATTGAAATCGCTATGGTATCAGCTATGTCTGTAACCTTGTTGATAAGGTTATTGGCAATGCGCTACAACTTGATATTACATGTTTTTAGATATACTAATTAATACCAATTTTATTAATACATTGATCATTCTAGCGAGCTAAATAACTCATTAACTGCGTTAAATATTTCTCATGTAGAATAACTACATAGCAAAATATTTGCCTTGTTACTAAGCCATTTATCTGTCGCAATATTTGATCACCAATTTAATGCAATTGGTATAATTAAAACCTAAGGGACAAGGATATGTCACTTGCAAAAATATACACTCGAGCTCAGGTAGGCATCGATGCGCCGCAAGTCACTGTGGAGGTGCATTTAAGTAATGGCTTGCCTGCTTTTCATATTGTTGGTTTACCAGAAACTTCAGTTAAGGAAGCGAAGGAGCGAGTCCGTTCTGCGCTTACTAATTCACGTTTTTTGTTTCCGGATCAACGCATCACTGTCAACCTTTCTCCCGCAGATCTTCCAAAAGAAGGTGGTAGATATGATCTCGCTATTGCTGTTGGTATCTTAGTTGCTTCTGGTCAACTCGTCAGTCAGGAGCTTACATCCTATGAGTTTTATGGTGAGTTAGCGCTAAGTGGAGAAGTGCTTGAGATACATGCGATTCTACCGAGTGTATTGGCTGCTGAAAAAGCTCAGCGTTGCTGTTATTTGCCCACTGCCAACGACGAGTTGGCGAGTTTAGCACCCAATGTACATAGAAAAGCAGTTTGCTCTTTAGAAGCGTTGTGGTTAGATATACAGGGTCAACAAGCACTACCATTAAATATGACATACGATACTCGAGTTGTTGATCCGATAGAGCATGTCGACATGAATGAAGTGAAAGGGCAAGAGAGCGCAAAACGTGTGCTTGAAATTGCGGCAGCTGGGGGGCACAACTTGATGTTTATTGGCCCACCAGGAACCGGAAAGTCGATGTTGGCTCAGAGAATGCCAACAATAATGCCTAAATTATCTGCAAATGCTGCGTTGGAGACCGCGTCAGTGTATTCTCTTATTGGACAGCGTATAGATACTCAAAATTGGCGGAGACGCCCTTTTCGCAGTCCACATCATACCTGTTCAGCGGTCGCCTTAGTTGGGGGCTCTTCCAAGCCCAAGCCTGGGGAAATTTCATTGGCTCACAATGGAGTTCTATTTTTAGATGAGTTACCCGAGTTTGAGAGAAAGGTTTTAGACTCTTTGAGAGAGCCAATGGAAACTGGGCAGGTAACGATATCTCGTGCTGCACGGCAAGTCGATTTCCCTGCACGCTTTCAGCTGATAGCAGCCCTCAACCCGAGCCCGACCGGTAATTATGATGATAAGCGCGCCAGCGCTGAGCAGGTCTTAAAATATCTATCTAAAATATCGGGGCCGTTTATTGACCGTATAGATCTGCAGATAGAATTGCCTCGATTATCGACGACTCAATTGCAAAGCGATAATCCACAGGAAAGTAGTGCACAGATCAGAGAGCGTGTTGAGAAGGCTTATATGCTTGCGGTCAAACGGCAAAGTAAGAGTAATGCCTTGTTAAGCAACCGGGAGTTGAATGAGTTTTGCGCGCTAGCGCTGCCAGAAAAGCAATATTTGGCAAAAGCAGTGGATAAGCTGCAGTTGTCTCCTCGTTCCTACCATAGGATTTTGAAAGTTGCGAGAACAGTGTCTGATTTGAACGCAGAACCAAACATCACGCTCAATGCATTAAAAGAGGCACTGAGCTATCGAGCATTTGAGCGGCTAATAGGTAAGCTGGCAAAATATTAAGTTGATAACATGTAGCCTTTACCTCGAACCGTTACTATGCGCTTTTGATCTTTTTCATCACCAAGTTTTTTTCTTAGGCGGCCAACAAGTACATCAACAGTTCTATCATTTGGGCTCCAATCAGGCTGACCAATATCTTCTGATATTTTTTCTCGAGATGTTGCTTTACCTGCATTCGCAATTAAACATATCAATACTTTATGTTCTGCTTCTGTTAATCGAGACTCCTCACCGTGTTGGTTTAGTAACGTACGATTATCAGGGTGCAATTTAAAGTCAGCATATTCTATAAACTCTTCTGATTCATCCTCATCATTGCTTTGCGAGATACGCTTATACAGTGCACGCATTCTTAACTCTAGCTCTAGAAGGTCTACCGGTTTACAAACATAGTCATCAGCCCCTTGAGCAAGGCCGGCAATCCGATCAGCTTGAGAGTCTCTACTTGAGAGCATTATGACGCCAATATCTGTTAATGTGTTGATTTCTTTAGCGAGTTCAAGTCCATCAGTTGCGGGTAAAACTATATCAATGATAGCTAAAGAGATAGGCATATCTGTGTTGCCGGTTTGCTGGATCAGTGTAAGCGCATTAGCTCCAGTGTTATCCACTTGTATTTCAAACTCCGTTTGTGCGAAGTGACTTTGAATGCGCTTGGCTAATAAATCATCGTCTTCTACCAGTAATACTTGAATACTCATAATGTCGTTATCTATTCAATAATTACGTTTATATTAGCACTGTAAAATCATCACTGAGAAGCTTCAGATGATTTTTTTGCAATAAAAAGCGTTAAAAACAGTAAATTGAAAAAAATATGTGTATGCAGTAAGTGGTTATTTCACAAGGCTGGCGCATAAATATGCGAACGATGCGCTACTCATGGGTGAGAATGTAAGAGAGCAACACGGTATTGCTCTCTTTTTCGATACTATTTTTTGTAAATATGTTGCCACCATTGTGGCTGTTGTTTTAGGTGCATGTCAAAGTAGGCTAACATCGTATCCCACCACTGAAACCTTCTGTCGCGTGCCAGAATCTGGTGATTTGCGCCCTTATACTCAATTAATTCAACATCTTTGCCTAAAATCTTCAGAGCAGTATACATATTATGGCTTTCACCTGGAGGGACATTAGTATCTGCATCACCATGAATTAACAATAACGGAGTTTTTACCTTATCGGCATGAAAGACAGGGCTGTGTTGAGAGTAAAGCGTAGGATTATTCCAAGGGAAACTATTTTTTGATGCTTCTCCAGAGTATAGATATCCCCACCAACCTTGTCCCCAGTAAGAGGTAATGTTTGAAATGCCTGCATGGGCAATTGATGCGCTGAACATATCTGTTTTTGTGGCCAGAAGCATAGTCATAAAGCCACCATAAGATGCCCCTAAGTTACCAATACGCTTTGGATCTACGAACGAGTAGGCGTCAGTAAATGCTTTGGTTCCATCAATAATATCTTGTGCAGTATTTTCCCCCCAAGCATTCACGTGTTGAGCAGAAAATTGTTGGCCAAAACCGGTCGCTCCAGTTGGTTGCAACACATAAACGACATAACCATGAGCAGCCCATAGATTAAATGGATAGCGTCCAGTAAATGCTCTTGAAACTGGCGAGGTACCGCCATAGTAATAAACAAGCGCCGGGTAGCGTTTAGTCTTATCTAAATTATGTGGTAGATACACGCGTCCTTTTATTTCAGTACCAAGCTTATTGGTAAAGTTAAACTCTTCTAGCTGCGCAATATGGCTATTTTTATAGGCTATCTGTTGAGAGTCCCAAAGGCGCTTTGCTTTGTTGCTACTTAAAGAAACGCGTTTTAACTGTTGAGGAACAGATGCTTGAGTACCTGCTACCAAGACATCAGCCTTTTGACCATGGGTGACGTCAAATTGATCAACAACATCAAAACCTGTTTTTATATGTTTAAAATGTGATTTACTCTTGTCATATAAGTACAGCTGTCTTTTATCTTCATTGGTGACCAACATCACGACATCATCATTACTTAGCACTTGAATATTTGCGACTGCTGGATCAAACGACTTGCTGAGCGGTTTGGGTTGTTCCCCATTATTGTTTAACCAAAATAACTGACCATCGTAATTATTGGCTAGCATACCATCAGGCAACGCCTTACCGATACCGTTTGCAAAATCAGGTCCTGCAACTATATATATCCCTCGGTTTGCATATTTGGCTTGTTTGAAGGTTCGGTATGCACCAATCATTGTTTGTTGATTATCTGATAAATTGATTTCTATCAATTCTGTCAGCATATGAGGTGGTGCCTGGTAGTTTTGAGGGTTGCGGCTAACTAAAATGGTGTTGCGCTGAGCGTCGTGATCTTCAAGGGAGTGACTCAGTGTTCCTTCAGTAAGGGCACTGATCAAGCCTGAATTTATATCGAGCAGATAGACTTGGTTATTGATGCGAGCATATGACCAGCGATCTTCCAATCCGCGATAATGTTTTACTAAAGTGTGGGAGTCTTTTGGAGTGTTAGACCATGAGAAAATTAAACTGCTATCGTCGAAGTACTCAAAGTTACTCGCCCCGTCTAATTTGTCAGCAATAACGCGAGATGTCATCGTTTTTAGATCAAGGGTTTTTAACTGGTTAGCTTGTACATACGCTAACTGCTTTGAGTCACTTCGCCAGGCTACATTATTCGCTGATACACCATCTAAGCGGTAGATGGTGGAACCATCCTGCTTTTTGATTAATGTTTCTGTAATTGGCGTATTGCCATTTAAATCGCTGTAGTGCCGTTGTGTGGTGATATAGAATCGACCATTGGGTGACTGTGACAATGCACTAATCGTTGGTGAGTCAAAGAGCTGCTTGGCAGATAACGAGACTTGTTCATTGTTGTGCAGGGTTATTTGGTCATGCTCAGATTGCGGAACATAGTCAATACTTACTTCGTTCCAATTGTCTACTTGCTCCGTAATAATAATAACTTGATGGTCACCTGTGACTGCATGCAGGTCATAACTTTTTTCACCAGTTAATTGTTCGCCATTTAAGAACACGTGGGCTTTTTTGACTCCGGAGAGGTTTATTTTCCCTTGTGTGAAACGAGTCGTCGCAAAGCTAAATTTTAAAACTTGTATACCAGGCAGTGTCAGTGCGTTGATATCAGCAAGGTTTTGCCAGTCAATACTGTTGCCAAATATTGATAGCGAATCGCTTGAGCTTTTTAAGCTAGGAAGCAGGGTTTGAATAATTTTATTTTGATGCGCTGTGTTGTTTGGTTTTATATTGCTGTGAGTTGGGATTGGGCCAAGAAACTGGATTTGTTTTTCATTTAATGGTGCCGCATTCAGTTGCAATGTGAGGGCTGATGCGAGTAAAGTGGCCACAGTTCTTAAAATCATATTTGAGCCTATTGTAGGTAAAAAATTTGCCCCAATATAGCATAGATATTGGTCAAGTCAGCAAAGATACGACTAGTTGGTATTTATAGCTTGTTAAGGAGTTAAGGTTGTTTTTATTGGTTACATATATGGTGTTAGCCATAGGTATCTCGTTTTTATGCTCGGTTATGGAGGCGGTTTTACTGAGTATCACACCGAGTTATATAGCGGTACTTAAAAAAGATAAACCCAAGTTAGCTGACAGAGTTCAGCAATTAAAAGACAGCATTGATAAACCTCTGGCAGCTATTTTGACTTTAAACACGGTGGCTCACACTGCTGGTGCAGCGGGTGTTGGTGCACAAGCTGCTGTCGTTTTTTCTGACGCGGCTGTCGGGATTGCATCTGCGATAATGACATTGCTGGTGTTAGTTCTATCAGAAATTATTCCAAAAACGCTCGGAGCGACTTACTGGCGCGCACTCACTCCCGTGGTATCAGCTGCTTTAGTCTGGTTAGTGAGGGTGCTTAAGCCATTTGTTTGGCTTTCAGATATGTTGACTCGATTAATGGGTAAGAAAGAGAGTGAAGCTCATTATATTCGCCAAGAGATTGAAGCAATGGCGGAAATAGGGTCTGAAGCAGGCGCATTACAAGAAGAAGAGACACAAACTATTCGAAGCCTGCTGCGCTTTAGGCACGCAAAGCTTGAGCATGTGATGACACCAAGAACAGTGTTGTTTAAAATTCACAAAGATATGACAGTTAATGAGTATTTGTCTGAGCACGGGTCGGTGGCGTTTTCAAGGATCTTGGTTTTTGATAAAAGTGGCGATGACATTGTAGGGTTCGTACACAAAAATGATATTATGCTTGCTTATCATAGGCTTGGGGAAGAATACAAAATCGGTAAGCTGGTCAAGCCCTTGTATACAGTGCCAGAAACGCTCGACGCACCTTCATTATTTCAAACATTATTAGAAAAGCGTATTCATATTGCACTAGTTATAGACGAGTATGGAGATATCCAAGGAATTGTGACACTTGAAGATATGTTAGAGTCGTTAATGGGTATGGATATTATTGATGAACGAGAGCAGTCTACTAATATGCAGCAAGCAGCAAAAAGAAAGTGGCGAGAGCGAGTCGATGGACATAGCCACCTAATAGAGACTGACTCTGAAAAACATTAAGAATTAGAATTCATCATCCGAAGCCAAGAATGGATCCAACGGATAAATTCAGACTTGGCTTTTGGGCGGCTAATTAAAAAGCCTTGCATCAGCAAGTTATGCTTATAACGGTCTAAGTATTGTAGTTCTTCAATACGCTCAATCCCTTCTGCAACGATGCTGATTTGTTCACTTTGGGCAATGTCTATTAAGCTGTCAACAATCACTTGAGAAAAGCGATCAGAATCAATATGAGTTATTAATGATCTATCTATCTTGATTTCAGTGAATGGGAGGGTTTTTAACTGAGTGATATTTGTAAAACCAGTACCAAAGTCATCCAACGAAATTGCAAACCCTCTCATTCTCAAACGATTGATAGTTTCTAGTTGCACTGTACTATTTAAAGGCACGTGTTCTGTTATTTCTAAAATAACATCTTCAGGTTTCAAGCGACTCAACTCAAGTATTAACGCCAATTTGTTTGGGCAGTTGATATCATCTAATTGAACGGGTGATAAATTGAACGCCAAGGTAACTTTGTGTGGCAATTCAGTACGAATTTCTTTGAACTCTTCCGTAGCCTTCTCAAATAGTTGAAAGGTCACTAGGTTTATTAAATCCAAGTCTTCAGCTAGCGTGATGAATTGTTCGGGTAGTATGGTATGTGTATGCTCGGGTGTGATTATCCTAGCCAGCACTTCGATACTTTCTATCGACTTGGTTGCACGATTAACTTTTGGTTGATAATAAGGGGTGATCTGACGATGGCTTATTGCATGTAGCAGCTCGGCTTGAGTGATAGACTCAACATGTCGTTTTTCGGGCGCGATAAATGACTCGAGTTTTTTGAGGAGTCTGTCGACCTCTTTTAATTGAACTGGTTTGGAAATATTGCCAATTAAGTGTGCATTAGATTGTCGAGCTAGGTTTGCGGCAAGATCAATGATTTTTATATCCATATCTGAAATGATAATAACGCCACCTGGATATTTAATATCTCCAAGTTG
Organism: Pseudoalteromonas sp. A25; assembly: GCF_009176705.1. Lineage (NCBI taxonomy): Bacteria > Pseudomonadati > Pseudomonadota > Gammaproteobacteria > Alteromonadales > Pseudoalteromonadaceae > Pseudoalteromonas > Pseudoalteromonas sp. A25. Next base: position 289,573 of record NZ_AP021846.1, read on the forward strand.
GCGGATCAGCTCCATCCCATCCATTTCAGGCATGTTTAAATCTGTAAATATCGCATCGTAACGACTGGGAGCTTGCGCTATTTTTTCAAGTGCTACCGTTGCGCTGGTGCATGTGGTTATTTCATCCACTCCTAACTCTGTTAGCATTGCTTGCATCACCATAAGAATAGCTTGAGAGTCATCGACAACCATTACATGCCTAGTTGTTGCATTCATTTTAAGATCCTTTATTCAACACACACCATTACTTAAGTTTAGTACACCGTACTCAAATGTATAAGGCAAATATCGGGTTTGTCACATAGTTCATTAGTTGAGATAATGCGGGAAAAATATATCTATTTGAAATCATGACCAGAATCGAGTTCACTGTTTTAGGTAATCACTTCTTCGCATTAGTAGATAATGGGCAGCTTGTACAAGTCTTTTGTGAGCAACAAGCGTTGCCTATTGAGTCCCACTCACCCGGTATTTTAAGGTCTCGCTTTGCACAAGGTGTGGTGCAATTTGATACGGCACAATTAGCTCAGCAGCAATTAGGCGTATCTGTAAATGAGGGGCAGTGGCAGTGGATTGAGCTGCCAGCTGAACGTATTGCAGCCAAGCGCAATTATATTGGACTTGCGGCACTGGGGTTTAAACTAGTTAAAAGTGCAAATGTTGTTAAAGCTGCCCTTGCTGGGGCTTCGGTTGCCGGATATGCATGGCTTTTTTCATGGCAATTTGCACTTATGTTCGTGGCCTGTTTGGTCGTTCATGAATACGGCCATGTGCGTGCCATGCAGTACTTCAAAATAAAAACCAAAGGGATATACCTGATACCTTTTGTAGGTGGGCTGGCTGTAAGCGACGACAAAATAACGACGCGTTGGCAAGATGTAGTTATCTCTTTGATGGGCCCAGCTTTTGGCTTGTTCACGTCAGTGTTAGGTGTGGTTATTTACTATATAACAGACTTGGAAATATTTGCCGCTGTTGCGGTGCTTAGTGCCTTACTAAATTTGTTTAACTTACTTCCTATTTTGCCACTTGATGGGGGGCATGTTTTGAAAAGCATTAGCTTCTCAATGCGTTCATGGGTCGGGTTGTTAGTGTGTATGGCTGGGGTGCTTTTCGGGTTGTGGTTAAGCTATATATTTGGCTTGATGCTGCTGGTGTTCTTTTTGTTTGTTGGCAGTCTTGAAATAGTGTTTGAGTGGCGCGCACGGCATACGTCCCATTTATTACCTTTGGATAGGTACGGTCAAGTGTTCTCTGCCGTTATGTATATGCTCGTCGTTGCAGGGCACGTTGCAGTGATGATGCACTTTGCAGACTCAGAGAGTGTGATCTTAAGTCTGCCTATGAAGGTGCTTTCAAGCTAGTGAAAATAGCAGCTATGCCCAAGTGAGCATAGCTGCAATGATCACACCACTGACGATAAGCTGAATAAGACAAAACCCCATGATGTCTTTGGCTTTTAACCCTGCTATGGCGAGCACTGGTAGTGCCCAGAATGGTTGAATGAGGTTTGTCCATGCATCACCCCATGCCACAGCCATAGCAACTCTTGCAATATCAGCTTCTAGCATGTGTGCCGCGGGGAGCACGATAGGTGCTTGTACGGCCCACTGTCCGCCACCAGATGGCACAAAAATATTAACCAGGCCTGCGCTTAAAAAGCTCCAAAAGGGGAGTGTATCAGCACTACTAATAGATACGAATGCAGATGAAATCTGTTGCGCAAGCCCTGAGTCAACCATAACAGCCATGATGCCAGCATAAAAAGGAAATTGGATCACAATACCCGCGCCGCCAGTAATGGCTTGATGCAAACTCATAAGTAAGCGCGCAGGTGTTTGATGTAATAAAATGGCGAGGAACAAGAAAATAGCAATGACACTATTTAAGTTTAAGGTGCCAGCGGCAAAAAGGAAGTAGTGAACTAAATAGCCACAGCCTAACAACCCAATTAAGATCCCGAGTATCTTACTATGTTCCAATTTTTGCGCTGGGGTAAGCAAACCATTATCTTCTGGTGCTTGTTCAACAGTATCTACCAGTTTACGCTTATCAATGAGTACCTGTTGCTCTTTGGGGGGCAGTAAAAGTGCATTAAGTATCGGTAATGCGATGATTAACAGGATTAAAATTAGTAGGTTAAAGTGCGAGAATAAGGTTTCTTGAGTCGTTATAATCCCAATGCTTGTTTGTGAAAAGTGACCCTCACTGGCAATGGTCAGTGGAACTGAGCCGGAGAGACCACCATGCCAGACGATAAAACCTGAGTAAGCACTTGCAACTAGTATTCTATAATCAACCGCAACGTGTTTTGCTAAGGCCTTCGCAAATAATGCGCCAATGACTAGACCAAATCCCCAGTTGATCCAACTCGCAAGCATGGCTACGAGAGTGACCATAATGATAGCCAGTGTTGGGCTTTTTGCTTGCTTTGCCAGCTTATCCAGTGCTGCAATACATACAGGTGTGCTCGCGAGCATATAGCCTGCTAACAAAATGAGGAGCATTTGCATGGCAAAAGTAAGCAGTTTCCAAAACCCATTTCCCCAAGTTGTTATTGCCTCAACAGCAGAGAAGGGCGTGACGAGACTAGCTAAAGCGAGTACGATAAGTGTTAATAATAAAACAAAAATATATGGGTCGGGTAAATAGCGCTCTACTAAGTTACTGATTGGACGTGTGACACGGTATAGCATAGATCATCCTGATATTATTTTTTGCACAATAATAGCTAACATTTACGCCAAAAGTTAGTCTTTTAGGCTAACTTTAAAAACAGAGTGAGTGAACTTGTTTTTGTTAGTTATTGTTTTATAAGAAGTTAAAGTTGGCACGATAAGTGTATTAGACTAAGCAGATACATAATTTAGTAGATAATAAGAGAGGATACCATGGCAGGACAAGGTTCAGGTGGTAACGTAATAGCGGCGATTTGTAATATCTTTTTTCCAGGTTTAGGTCAGCTAGTTCAAGGGCGTATTTTAGCGGCGCTGATCTTCGCAATTGTTGTAGTTGGCGGGTATGCACTGTGGTTTTTAGTTGTTCCCCCGGTGATTGGTGCTGTAGTTCATTTATGGTCTATTATCGATGCAGCTAAATATACCAATTACTCAAGTTACGAGCGCCGTTAACCAAAAAGCCAGTGTTAATACGCTTAATAATGTTGACAGTACCACGCTACTTGCCAGCACCGATTGCTGGCATTGTAGTTGGCGCGCAACTAAATATGCATTGACCCCAAGTGGTGATGCACTCATTAAAGTTAACACGGCAACTTGTTTTGAAGGCAGTTGCATTCCCCAGCTAGCCAGTGCGAATACGGCACTAGGAAGCACCATGAGTTTAATAACACTAATACCCAAAGCCCCCCGCCAAGCCCCTTTTAATGCGTAATTATTTAAGCTTGCGCCCAATGCAAATAGTGCCCCAGCTATCGCTGGTTCAGCCAACAAATGTAGCCCTTCTTGGAATGCTAGAGGTAGTGCAATGCCTGCGTAATTGCAAATTAATCCAGTGCTTATACTCAGCACAATGGGATTAAATAATAACGGCTTAAATGCTAAAAGAACGCGACCATGGAAGTTGCTTGCGAGTAAAAAAGTACAGCCGAACAATAACGCACTGTGAAACGTGATGATCACAAACACCATAGCCCCATAGTCAGCCCCCAAGCTGGCAATAATAATCGGCAAACCAACCAGTACGGTGTTGGAGTAAGTACCTGCTAAGGCTAGTGTCGCGCTGTCAGCATTGCTTTGTTTTACTATAAATTTTAAGGCGGCAAAACTAAAAAAGTACGCCGCAAGTACCGGGACATAAAAGCTTAGCATGACCGAACTTGATAACGCTTGGCTAAGGTCGGCTTGATACATACTAATAAACAAAAACACGGGTATGGCAAGGTTGAATATGAACTGCCTAAGGCCATCCAATGCAGATGTACTCAATATATTGAGCTTTGCGCAACTGTAGCCAACAAGCACCACAAATATAATAGGAAACAAAATGGAAAATGCAGTCATGATGGAAGCCTTGGTTAGAATTTGAGGGCATTATCATGGTTTGAATGGCATGTCTCAAGGGGAACAACGTATAATAGCGCTAAAACGTAACGAGTGTGAGTTGTATTTTGGAATATCAATTTATCAAAGATCCTGTCACTGGGTTTCGGGTTAAAATAAGTGATGAGCACATGCTAGTGGGTCGTTGGTTGAATGAGGAATTGCCTTTTGAGCAAGTTAATTCATTGCTTAATTCTGCCAAAAATTTATCCAAAGCTAAGCCCGCATTGGTTATCGAAGGTAAAGAAACTCGCCTCACCTTGTCACATGAAGAGGCATTATTTGAGTCTCACGCTTTGTTTCATCAATCGGATGAATTAATTCGCTATGCAGATGATGCACTAGAGCTTGATGAGCATGGTCTAGTTAGCGGCTGCGGCTATGAAGACTTTTTAGAACTATTACAAGCATGGCATCAATTTATTAATCGTAATTGATGCCATCTATGATTGCTTAGCTTGTGGGCGCGCCATATATTTGCTCCGCGCGATTAAATAGTATCCAAGACGTTAAGATATATTTGTCATTTGATATGGGCTTATTCCCACGGTGCGTATGAGTAAAGTAGCCGGGTGCTATTACCATGCTACCTTTTTTGGGCGCTATTTTCTTCTGTTGGTAATAAAATTCAGTTTCGCCGCCCTCGGAGACATCATTTAGATAGAACATGAATAACAACACACGATGAAGCGCCTCATTATGCCCTTGCTGAGGGTATACTTCACTATGCCAATATGGATAACCCCCTTTATTAACCTCATACTTTTGCGCTTGTATATTGCCTAAACGAAATAACTGCTGGGTGAGTAGAGGAAGCTGTGGTTTTCCTACCTCTTCAAAATTCTCGAAGGTAACATCGACAGGTTTACCTGTTTTTGGGTGATATACTTTTAACCCAAATGCACCAATGATCATAAATAAGTGCTCTTCGACGTATTTAAAAACATGTTGGGCTGTAACTTGTTGAATGTGTTGCAGCGGCTGGGCATATTCTGGATGTGAGTTTAAATACAGATCTTGGCTAACTTTTTTGCTAAGGTCGACCCCCCCAGAGGTGATCCCTTGTTTGAGGTGTGGGCTTTTTTCGAATAGGTCGATAAATTGATCACAAAACTCAGCGCTTAGGGCGTTGTCATAAACGCGTATAAAATCTGTCATTATTTTACCTAAATTTATTGGAATTATTATGTTGTCTGAAAAACTGATGCCGCGATTTAGCGAAACCGATGTTCTTGGTCATATAAACAATACCGTACTACCCGTATGGTTTGAAGCCGCTAGAGTACCTATTTTTAAAATATTCACACCCGATCTTAATCCACATCAATGGAAGTTGATTGTGGCTAAAGTAGAAGTTGTGTTTAAAGGCGAGTTATTTTATGGGCAAGAAGTTGAGGTCAAAACTGCTATTGAACACATTGGTAATAGCTCTTTTGTTATATTACAACAAGCTTGGCAGCATGGTGAGTGTTGCGCTGAGGGTAAAACCGTCATGGTCAGATATGACTTTTCAGCTAAGCGCGCACAATCTCTATCAGAAGATGAGCGCACTCAGCTTACTCCATTTATGGTGTAGTGTTTGATTTAAATTGATGACCAATCGCAGCTGAAATACAGGGTTTTACTTGATAGGTGTAATAAAAATCTTCAGCCGAACCTTGCTTGCTCACTTCTAATATTTCATAGTCATTGAGTTCAATGACTCGACTGCCGGTGGTATGTTCACAACGTGATTTGCTATCGGCCTCATTGTCGAAGATAAAATTCGCTAGAATTCGCTTAACTTTATGCTCATAAGCACTGGATTGTTGGCTGAACTGCTCTGTTGCTTTATCTAACTCAGCCATCGAGCGGGCAAGTTCAGGATCATTTTTCATGGCGCTCGTGATTTTTTCCTGCGGGTTGGCTGCCACATTCACAATCAAGTCACTCTCGAGGCCATTAATGATGTTCGCCGCTGTGGTACTCACACCATTTAGCGCACCTGTATAAGTGGCTAGTAATGCTAATTGAGCTAACAAATATAAACCTGCACCAAAACGCACGAGCCCCGTCATGAACGGAAAACGATAGCCGGGAGGATGCCATAAAGCGTGTAAACCAAAAGGCCTGAGCAGAAGTAAGACAAAAAGATACAAAGGGATGGTGAATTGAATAATCAGTAACACGACTAAGCTTGTGATAAAAAACCACACCGGAATAGATAATAGCACAGCAAAGTTGTGTGTATATGGCAGGTAGTCTGCACTTACACCTGTAATATCATTCACTTGCCCCGAAGATTGCACCAAGGCGTAATTGGCAACAAACGCATAAAAGAGCAAAATCATGGCTCTGCCAGGTAAGCTATCCCAAATTTTAATAAACTTAGGCCAAAATTCGCTTAACATTGCAATTAAAGCTAAAGCAGTGATGAGTATCATCAAAGCACTGCTGTTTGCTCCCTCATGCAGAAATAATAGGCTGCTGATGATAGCTAATAAGTAGCATTTCTGTGCAAGATTCAAGGAGTGCCAAAACGATATTAAGCGGTTTTGATACTGCTTTAGCTTGTCGGTAAGCGTTGTATAATGCGGCAGCTTTTTTATCATCGTGATAAATAGAAAAGTAAGGGATGCAGTTACACTACATCCCTTCAATAGTTAAAGTAAAGGTTTCAGATATGTTCCTGTATGAGACTCACTATACTGTGCGACTTCCTCCGGTGTGCCTGCGATGAGGATCTGTCCGCCACCGGCACCGCCTTCTGGGCCTAAATCTACAATCCAATCAGCGGTTTTTATCACATCTAAATTATGCTCAATAACCACCACGGTATTGCCATGATCACGCAATCGATGCAATACAACTAATAACTGTTGTATGTCATGAAAATGCAGACCAGTAGTTGGCTCATCAAGAATATATAGTGTTTTACCCGTATCACGTTTAGAAAGCTCTCTGGCTAGTTTAACCCTTTGAGCCTCACCACCAGAGAGTGTTGTTGCTGCTTGCCCTAGGCGAATATATGACAGCCCAACATCCATTAAAGTGGTGAGCTTGCGATTGATAGCAGGGATCTTATCGAAAAACTGTTGGGCATCCTCCACGGTCATTTCTAGCACCTCATGGATGTTCTTGCCTTTATACAGCACCTCTAATGTTTCTCGGTTATAGCGCTTGCCAGTACAGATATCGCAAGGAACGTATACATCCGGTAAAAAGTGCATTTCAACCTTGATAACACCATCACCCTGACAGGCTTCACAGCGTCCGCCTTTTACGTTGAAGCTAAAACGACCCACTTTATAGCCGCGAGAGCGTGCCTCTTGAGTACCCGCAAACAGCTCACGAATGGCGGTGAAGATCCCTGTGTAGGTTGCGGGGTTAGAGCGTGGTGTACGACCAATTGGGCTTTGATCTATATCGATTACTTTATCAAAGTGATCTAGGCCCTTAATCTCTTTATATGGTGCCGCTTCTGCCGTTGTTGCACCATTAAGTTCAGTGTGAGCTAGTTTGAATAGGGTGTCATTGATCAACGTCGATTTACCAGAACCAGATACACCGGTAATACAAGTCATCAAGCCAAACGGAATGCGTAAGTCGACATCTTTTAGGTTATTACCCGATGCGCCAAATAGTTCTAACCACTTATCATTGCATTCATGGCGTTGCTTAGGCACTTCAATGGCTTTAGCGCCACTTAAATATTGGCCTGTGAGTGAGTCTGGGTTGTTTATTATGTCATCGCGTGAGCCTTGCGCGACTACGTGCCCACCGTGCACACCTGCACCGGGACCAATATCGATAATATGATCAGCTGCCCTAATTGCATCTTCGTCATGCTCTACAACAATTACGGTGTTGCCTAAATCTCGTAGGTGAGTCAACGTACTCAAAAGTCGGTCATTATCTCTTTGGTGCAAGCCTATGGACGGTTCATCAAGCACATACATCACCCCAACTAAGCCTGCACCAATTTGACTGGCCAAGCGAATACGCTGCGCTTCACCACCAGATAAAGTATCTGCACTGCGCTCAAGTGATAAGTAGTTGAGTCCAACATTAATCAGGAATGACAAACGGTCACGTATTTCTTTGAGGATTTTTTCGGCAATCTGCGCTTTTTGGCCTTGCAAAGTAAGCCCATCAAAAAAGTGCATTGCCTCGCCGATACTCATAGTCGTTACATCGGGTAGTGTCGTTTGACCAATAAAAACATTTCGGGCTTCTTCACGCAAACGAGAGCCGTGACAGCTGGGGCATGATTGGCTAGTTTGATATTTACTTAATTCTTCGCGCACCGAACTAGACTCGGTTTCACGGTAGCGGCGATTCATATTATTAAGTACGCCTTCAAACTCGTGATTACGTGTAATTAAATCGCCTCGATCGTTACGGTAGTTAAAGGCAATTTTTGTCCGTCCTGACCCCTCTAGAGTGACTTTTTTAGCCTCGTCGGGAAGTTTTTGAAAAGGCACTTCTAAATCAAACTGGTAGTGCTCTGCCACCGCTTGAAGCATTTGAAAATAATAAAAACTGCGTTTATCCCAGCCCTTAATTGCGCCACCACTTAAGCTCAGCTCTGGATTTTGTACCACTCTATTTGGATCGAAATACTGACGAACACCCAAACCGTCACAGCTTTGACAAGCACCTGCTGGGTTGTTAAATGAAAAGAGTCTAGGTTCGAGCTCTGTCATTGCGTAGCCACAGGTTGGACAAGCAAAATTCGCTGAGAAGATTAACTCTTCGGCGTGAGGGTCGTCCATATTTGCAATGACTGCAATACCTGATGATAGCTCAAGGGCTGTCTCAAACGACTCTGCTAAACGTTGCTGTAGTCCCTCTTTTACTTTAAATCGGTCAACAACCACTTCGATAGTATGCTTTTTATGTAATTCGAGCGTTGGCGGATCAGACAAGTCGCATACCTCGCCATCAATCCTAGCCCGTATGTAGCCTTGACTTGATAATTGTTCTAACAATTTAACGTGCTCCCCTTTGCGGTTCTTCACAACGGGTGCTAGCAGCATTAATTTGCTACCTTCAGGTTGCTCTAGCACAGAGTCGACCATTTGGCTGATGGTTTGTGCCGCTAGGGGTAAATCGTGAGTAGGGCATCGGGGTTCGCCAACCCGCGCGAACAGCAGTCGTAAATAGTCGTAAATTTCAGTGATGGTACCAACGGTAGAGCGAGGGTTATGAGAAGTAGACTTTTGCTCAATAGATATAGCAGGAGAAAGACCCTCAATATGATCGACATCTGGCTTTTCCATTAATGATAAAAACTGCCGGGCATAGGCAGACAGCGATTCTACATATCTTCTTTGGCCCTCGGCATAGAGGGTGTCAAATGCCAATGACGACTTTCCTGAGCCTGAGAGGCCCGTGATAACAATTAACTTATCACGCGGAATACTAAGCGAAATATCTTTTAGGTTATGCGTTCGAGCGCCCCTGACTTCTATTTTATCCATTTTGACCTAATTACAAGTTGAGTGGCAACGATTGTTAGCGCAACAGTATCGCATACTTTGCCGAAAATTAACGTATCTTTGCTAAACGAACTAAACTGGGTAATAGGATCAGTTCTAGAGTTATCTGCAAAATGCGTGTCATACAGCCATGTATAATCGGGCTATTGTTTTTTTTAAGCACTCTAGCGATGGCTAAGACTTTGCCATGCGAGCTTATTGTACGTTTTGAAAACTATTCAGCTCAGTCTCTGCAAGATGAGCAGATGCGGTGGCATGGCTTAGATGTTGATTTTGCAAAAGCCTTACTAGACGAGGCAGGATGTGGGTATCGCTTTATCAGTATACCTTGGGGAAGAGCATTAAAAATGCTTGAAATGGGTGAAATTGATTTAATGCTCAGCGTATCAAAAACGGCGCAAAGAATGCGTTTTGCCTATTTTATAGGGCCTCAAAGAGAAGAAAATATCGTTTTCGCTTTTAATGCTCAAAGACCGTTTTACGTGCAGTCTTTGGAAGAGCTATTTTCACTGCCAAGGCCTGTTGCTATTCAGCGAGGTGCATATTATGGGGAAGCCTTTGAAGCTCGCATGAAGCAAGAGTCTGATTCCGAAGACAAGTTTATTTATGTACCTGATAACCAGTTAAAGCTCAATCTACTACGTCACGGACGGATCTCAGGATTTTTAGAAGAAAAATACAACATTGTATATCAAAGAGAGTACAACCCTGATTTCGTTGAAATTGATATTGCACCTTTCGTGGTAAATGTTGAACCCGTTTATATTGCTTTGAGCAAACAAAGTGTGAGCAAGTCGGTTATTGATAAGTTGACTAGGGCGTTTAAGCGTCTTAATGAATCAGGAAAGTTCGAGCAAATATTAAAAAAGTATAAGTTGGATTGAGTTTTTTGATAGACTGTGGCGCGCTTAAGTGAGCTATAAAAACGGGTACTATGTCTAATCAATCATTAAATCTTCTTGAAAAACGCGCTGCGTTATCATTAGCGAGTGTCTTTGCGTTTCGTATGCTAGGCCTTTTTATGCTTATGCCTGTGTTGGCTATTTATGGTCAGTCGCTTGAGCATGTTTCACCAATGTGGATCGGATTGGCAATCGGCGCTTATGGTTTAACACAAGCTTTATTACAAATTCCGATGGGGTGGTTGTCTGATAAATTTGGGCGTAAACCGATTATTATTGTTGGTTTGGTCATTTTTGCGATTGGCTCCGTAATCGCTGCGCTTGCAGACTCAATATATTGGGTTACTGTTGGTCGAGCGCTACAGGGAATGGGGGCTATTGCTAGTGCGTTACTTGCTCTAGCGGCTGATTTGAGCCGAGATGAGCAGCGCCCAAAAGTAATGGCTGTTATTGGCATGTGTATCGGCTTGAGTTTTGCGTTTGCTATGTTGCTAGGGCCGATGGTTGCTGCCGCATTCGGTATTTCTGGGGTCTTTTGGTTAACAGCGATACTCGCATTGTGCGGGATAGTCATTATTCTATTTGTAGTACCGAGCGCGGTGAACAAAGCACCAAAAGGCGATACTATTGCAACGCTAAGTGATATTCGTAAATTAAGTCGTCATCCACAGCTGCTGCGTTTAGATATAGGCGTGATGTTGTTGCATTTATCGCTAACAACATTGTTTGTTGTTTTACCTGGGCAACTCATTGCAGATGGGTTAGTTGCCGAAGCGCATTGGAAGCTCTACATCCCTGTATTATTGCTAGCATTTGTATTGATGGCCCCTTTGATGATTGTGGCAATTAGAAAGCAAAAAGAACGAGAAACATTTTTGGCAGCAATTGGCTTATTAGTGATCAGCACGGCAAGTTTAATGATGTGGGCTAACTCCGTAATCGGTATTGCTGTTTGTATGTTATTGTATTTTATAGCGTTTAACTTCTTGGAAGCGACCATGCCGGCGTTGGTATCTCGTATAGCGCCAGCATCACAAAAAGGGTCTGCGATGGGAATTTTCTCGTCAGGACAGTTTTTTGGAGCTTTTTTAGGCGGAATTTTAGGAGGTTACATTGCTCAATACGGAGAAGCGAACTCAGTGTTTGCGGCAGTAGCCTGTGTTGGGGTAATATGGCTATTTATTGCATGGCGAATGCAGATCCCACCGAAAAGCAAAATTATTAGCTTAATCACTGAGCTGTCAGAACCTCAGCAAGCAGAAGTTTTGGCTAATAAGCTGGTTGCTCTGCCCGGTGTGCTCGAAGCGATTGTCGTAAGTGAAGAAAATCGCAGCTATCTGAAGATAGATGATAAAAAATTTGATTTAAACCAAGCTAAGCAAATACTTGGCTTGCATTAATAGTGTGAGGAGAGGGTGCCATGGCACGCGGTGTAAACAAAGTTATTTTGGTTGGTAATCTAGGACAAGATCCAGAAGTACGCTATATGCCAAATGGCAATGGTGTTGCAAATATTAGTATTGCCACTACTGACAGCTGGAAAGACAAAAATACAGGCCAGTTGCAAGAACGCACCGAGTGGCACCGAGTGGTGCTGTTTGGCAAGCTAGCAGAAGTAGCAGGGGAATACTTACGAAAAGGTTCACAAGTTTATATTGAAGGCCGTTTACAAACTCGTAAGTGGACAGATCAAAGTGGTCAAGAAAAATATACGACTGAGATAGTTGTTGATATGGGTGGCCAAATGCAAATGTTGGGCGGCCGTAATGAGCAGCAAGGCAGTGCACCATATCAAGGTGGTCAACAGCAAAGTAACTATACTCAGCAACAGTATAACCAAGCACCACAACAGCAGCAGCAACAGTATGCACCTCAGGCTCAAAGTAACCAGAGCCACTCGCAGCAACAAAGCAGCGGATATGCGCCTGCACAACAAAGCAATCAAGGCCAAAGTGGTGGTTTTGCGCCTCAGCAACCACAACAAAGTGCGCCACAGCAGCAAGGCGGCTTTGCACCAAAACCGGCGCAATCAGGCGGCGCATCTAACCCGATGGAACCACCTATTGATTTTGATGATGATATTCCGTTCTAATTGGTGTGGAAAGTTTTACGTATCAATAATTTAGTATATAAAGGCCTGTTTTTTACAGGCCTTTTCATTTCTAATAAAGCGATTATTGTTCGCTCCTCAAAAAGTAATAGTTATCCGCCCAACTCACTACTATTTCGGATGTCAGTTATAGCGGTTGTGGTGTCATGGCTGTCGGTTAGCAAATATCATACAGTGGTGTCTCAATCTTAACCTTGATGAAGTCCCATTCGTATTTCACAAGGCATTTCAAGCAATTTAACAGGAATTAGTTGATGCTAAAGAGCGTAATATTACGATGTGGGAGTTATATTTTTATATTACTTGCTTCAATCATCACACAAGCTACAGAAGTCTCAAAAGTTGTTCAGTTGGAACATGTGACTATTCATTATCACTTTATGGACAATGTATCAGTTAAAAAGGAGTTGGAGATTAACGGGTTAACGAATCAAGCTTTTGCTGCTTATACAAAATTGTTTGGCGGTCTGCCTAGAGATTTAAAGGGGAAAGAATATTCTGATATCACCATTCATGTGAATAAAGGGAAGTATTTGGGAGGAGAAGCTGATCCTAAACTCATTATGCTTTCATGGAATGAAGGTAAAGCATTCGGATTTGCAACATGGCAGACGATATTGCTGCATGAATTGTTTCACTTATGGAGTGGTGAATCTATTCGTTACCAAGATGGGCAAGAGCATTGGTTTAATGAGGGTTTTGCTGAGTTCTATGCCTACAAGAGTGCCGTTGAATTGGATTTGATATCCTCGAATGAAATGCTGGCTATGGTATCGTCGGTTATAGGGTATTACTTCAGCGCTTCTAGGCTTGGTGATATTTCCATGAGAGAGGCGGGGAGAACAAATAATACAAAGTTTGACAATTACTTTCTTGTATATAGCGGTGGTTGGCTTGTGGCTATGGCACTTGACCATGATATTAGGAAAAGAACTAACAATAACAAAAGTATAGATAATCTAATGCAGTGGTTATATAGCAATTTCCCTAGAGATAAGCGGCGCTATACCCAAAAAGATATCATTGAGGGTATTAGGCTAACTACTGGACTTAATTATACTAAGTTTATTGATTCGTACGTAGATGGACATGCCATACTCCCTGTATCAGAGTATTTACCGATAAGCGATGCGCTGTGGGCTCTCACTTTGAACAAGAAAAATAAAAGTGATTTTAGTGTGTTATACGAAACGTTAGGCATTACCGAATATGAGTAACGCTTTAGATAAATGTAGCTTGCAACAATGGCACTTACTCTTGCGGTAAAGCGCCTTTGCAAAAATGACTTATACTGTATCTTTTATTTTATACTCATTGGGTTATTTTTTATCTCAATAAAAAAACCCGCCAAGCAGTGTGCCACCTTGAGTTTTGCCTACTACTGTACAACACTTAATCTATGTAAGCGTTGCAAGGTTGTAGAAGGTATAGTTAAACGTGCAGTTATTTTTTAAATCACTCAACTGGCGTATGGTTGCAGTGGGCTTAGCGGTTATAGTTGCTTTAAATATCTTATTGCTACATTTATTGCATTTACAGATACATCAGCGTGCAGAGGCTGTTGTGCAAAGAGTGGCTAAGTTGCCAACTGAGCTCAGAACTGAAACGAACATTGCCGCGATTGCGCAGCAGTTCAAGTTTGAGTATGTACCTGATGATGCACCACTACCTGAAGAGGCCTCTCAGTTCTCGGCGGCGGGTATCTCCCTCAATTTGGTGCACCCTGCACCTTATCAAAAGCATGCTTATATCATTTTATTTTTCAATATATTATTTTTTGGGCTGTTGGTTTTTGTCTATCGCTGGTGGCAAGTTTATCGCGTTAGACCTAGGCGTTTTTTGTCTGATAATAAATTAGACAGTCACGATAACTCAATTTTGAGCACGGTTGATCCAAAAGCTGCCGATAGCAGCTTGTTCAAGGTATTTTTATTGATCAGGTGGACCATCAAGCTTGAGCCTGGGCTTGATGAAAAAAGTCATTTCAGTGTCGCGATTCATAAGCATTTACCAAGTTCGATGAAATGTTCAGTAAAGTATTTAAATTCTGGCGCCTTGGCTGTTACTTTCGAGAATATAGCTTGGGGGGATGTGATAGAACTAGGGAAAAAGCTTCATGAGGTCATGTTTCGCACGCTTCGTTCACTTAGGGGGGATCTGTCCCGTAAGCAGATCAAAGTAGGTGGCTGTTTTTATCAAAATGAAGCTGAACAAGCGAATGTGTACCAATTAGCGAGGGCAGCGCTAGAAATAGCTAATAATAATGTGTGGCAACATGTCCATATGATGCCATTAGATAAAACGCATGAAAATGCCATGCAAAATAGTGAAGATGACTTTGTTCGCTGTATCAAAAATGGGCAGTTTGTCTTGTTTTTCCAGCCCTTATTTGGGTTTGAGCAGCAAGATATTATTCAAAGTGAGGTGTTGTTGAGGGTAAGGCATGCGCAACTAGGGCTCATCGCTGCTAAGCAGTTTATTCCTCAATTGCACAGCAAAGACAACCTAGAAACACTTGATAAGACCATTTTGAGTAAAGCTATAAGCATTCTTTCGAAAGAGCCTCACAAATCGGATGTGAGCATTAACCTTCATATCGAAAACTGGGTAGACATTGATTTTATACATTGGTTGATTGCGCAAATTAGAGATACAAACCAGATCAAAAAGCTGACCTTTGAAGTATGTGCTGATGATTATTATAAGTATCATCAGCAAATTAATGTTCAGCAGCTGTTTTTTACAGGCGTCAATGTAGCGTTAATTATTGATCATGTTGAATCACCGCTGATTGTAAATATTTTACGCGAAAACCAATTGATCTCGGCTGTAAAGTTAGGGTTTGGACTTGTGCACAAAGTCCATCTAAGTACACAACAACAAAAAACCATTAAACAAATAGTTTATCAAGCAAAAAGGTTAAAGGTGGCGGTTTATGCTGTTGGTGTTGAGAGCCAAGCAGAATTAGATTGTTTGAAGTCTTTGGGGGTAGATGGCGCTCAGGGTTATTATTTTGCTGAGTTGCTCCAGCAATTAGAGCTAGTGAGATATTAATTTTCGATACCGCAAACCATCTAAGCCCTGCAATCCACCGGTATGTATCGCTGTAATATGACTGCCAGGTGCAAAAAAGTCTTGTTCTAGTAAATGCCACAAAGCGTAGAATAGTTTACCGCTATAAATAGGCTCCAGAGGAAGATTGTAGTTTTTTCGCATTGTCTGACAAAACTGCCAAAGTTCAGCAGAGAATTTACCATATCCTCCATCATGAAAGTCACACATTAATTGCCAGTTCGACTGATTGGCAGCTTTAGGGGCTAGGCGTAAAATATCGCTATTTAAATACTCTGCTTGTTTTAGTACTGCGATACCAATTATTGACGTTTTGCAAGAGCTTGCATTAATTAACCCTGCGAGCGTGCCGCCGCTGCCTGTTGCACACATAATATAATCACTTTTTGGTAAACTTTGAGCAAGCTCTTTAAGACCAAGCATGGCAAATTGATTGCTGCCTCCTTCTGGGATTAAATGGCAGTGTGCGAACTGCTGTTGTAGTTCGTTCAAATAGCTTTCTTGGTACCTTAAGCGATAAGTTGCTCTATCGACGGTGTGTAACTTTACACCACAAGCGCGTGCCATCCGAATAGTTGGATTGTTTTCATCTAAATGTGGCCCCCTTATTATTACATTACCTTCAAGGGAGAATAGTTTGCAGGCCATACTCACTGCGTAAAGGTGGTTCGAGAAAGGGCCAGAAAAAGTTAAAAACGCGGCTTTTCGCTCCTGTTGCATCTTGATTAGATTGTATTTTAGTTTTCGCCATTTATTTCCCGCTATGTGAGGATGATGTAGGTCATCCCGTTTGACAGTAAGCGTAATATTTTTTTGTTTTAATAATGGGTGGCTTATTACCTGTAACGGGGATTCGGGAAAATCAAACTGGTTAAAACTCATACTAATTTCTGGTTTGAATGGCGATGTTGAGATAATTCTAACAGCTATCTTGTAAAATATGTGCAGATTACTAGCAACGTTGTGGTTAATAGTTGTAAACTCAGATATTAATGGCGCAAAGCTTGTGTTTTGCTTTGTAAGTACATAGCATTAAGAACTAACTATAAAAAAATAACAAAGACCAATAATTGCCGCGTTTTTGGGAATGGAATATATGCGAATAGCTCCTTTATCTTTTTTTGTCTCTGCCACATTGATGGCTGCCTGTGCGACATTCAACGTAACGGCGCAAGACACAGCAACGGTGAATGCCATTGAATCAGAACTTTCGGTGAAACAAGCTGAATTAGATAATTACACGCAAATATTGGACAAGCACTTAGGTGAAGAAACGAGGTTACAGTCGCAATTAGACTTACTGAGAAAGCGTTCAACTGATTTGGATAAAGAAAAAAACCAAGCGTTAGATGCGATGAATGATCTTTATCGTCGCTTAATCGATGACCCAACAATTGACATTTCAAAAGCGCAAGCCCGGTATAAAGAAGCGGTTTCGGAACACAAAAAAAATAAAGATGATATTACGATGCAGCTAGCGGCCATAGCTTCACATCGAAAAGATATAGAACAAATCAGAGTAACTAAACACACTTTAATTAACACATTAGAAAGTTTAAAAGACCAATTGAGTACAGCGCGTGTAGAACGTTTACGCAACGAATTCACGCGTGAAGGTACATTAGAAGTTGACCATACTATCAATTGTAAGCGTACTGAAACATTGGCTGCTTGTGAGCAACGAGGGCAGCAAATGGCGTTGCAAAAAGCGACCAAACGTTTCGTTGATCAATTATTTGCGAACTTAACCGAGCAGCGTCTTGTTGAACCCAAACGGAATCTAGCAGGGGCGCAAGTTCAAGTGCTCAATAGCCATGTCGTGAGTAGTGCGTTTAGTGGGCAAGGTAACTACAGCGTGAACTTGAGTGTGAGTATGCGTGGTGATGTTAATAATAGTCGACTGTGTAGCTTGATAAGTATAGATAATAGATTTTGTGCAGAATATGGCACGCCAATGGCGGGGTCTGTCGGAACTTATCAAGCGAATTACCCTGCTGTATACAACGACAGTCAATTAAATTTCTCTGAGCAAACTACCACAGTGCCAAGTCGTGTACAGGTATCTAGGCTTAACGTAGAACCAACCATTGAAGTAACGCAATCAAGTGCGCAGGCCATGCCGGAAAAAAAAACTCCGGCCATGATCCCCGTCACTTTACGCTCTAATGTGTATGATGATGAAGTTTTTATTAATGGGGTGAGTTATGGCTCAACGAAGCTTTCAGTAAAGCTTCCTGCTGGTACATATGATGTTGAAATACGAAAGCTAGGATATAAGCCTTATAAAAAGCGAATGACTATTCGCAAGGCACAGACAATTAACGCAAAGCTGGTAAAAAAGCCTGAGTCGATTGCTGTACCGACACCAAAAAGCGAGCAAGGCAGTACTGAAACTACACCAAAAGTTATCTCGCAAACACCAAAAAATGAAGTGGTGATTGTTCCGGCAGGTTCATTCAAAATGGGTGACTTGGTTGGGAATGGATTAGCGAATGAACGCCCTGTTTTGGAAAAGGTGCTTAGTAACTCTTATGGGATGCAAAGCACGGAAGTGACCGTCGGTGAGTTTAGGATGTTCATTGAAAGTACGGGGTATGTTACTGCTGCGCAAAAAAGTCGTGGTTGCGCGTATTACAAAGACGGTGAGCCTGTTTGGGAGCTAGATTATAATTGGCAAGCACCAGGCTACGAGCAAGCAGAGAATTTTCCTGTTGTATGTGTGTCGTATGAAGATGCTAAAGCTTATGCGAATTGGCTCTCTGCAGAGCAAGGTGAACAATTTAGACTGCCTAATGAAGTTGAGTGGGAATATGCCGCAAGAGCTGGCACTAAATCTGAATACCCATGGGGTAATGAAATCGGCAAAAGCTTAGCTAACTGCGGTTGGTGTGGTAGTGAGTGGTCCAATAAAAGTGCAGCGCCAGTGGGAGAGTTTCCTCCTAATTATTATGGACTGTATGACACTGTAGGTAATGTGTGGGAGTGGACACAAAAACGAGCATCTCAAAGTGGTGTTACGGTGCGTGGAGGTGCTTGGAATTTTGCGCCAAGCCTAGCGCGAGTGTCTACTCGATTAGAGTTAGCTACAGATTTTCGAGCAAATTACATCGGTTTTCGTTTAGTACGAGAGCGGTAAGAACAGTATAACGATGGGTGATGCTTTGCATCACTTAATATAAAGTATTTCTTTAAGGTTACCCAGCCTCATGTTTAAAAAATTACGCGGATTATTTTCCAACGACCTATCTATTGACTTAGGTACAGCTAACACTCTTATTTATGTAAAAGAAGAAGGCATTGTGTTAAATGAACCTTCAGTTGTCGCGATTAGACAAGAGCGCGCGGGAGGGCCTAAAAGTGTTGCTTCTGTAGGTACAGCAGCTAAACAAATGCTGGGCCGTACCCCAGGCAATATAAAGGCAATTCGACCAATGAAAGACGGTGTAATTGCTGACTTTTATGTGACTGAAAAAATGCTACAGCACTTTATAAAACAAGTGCACAATAATAACTTTATGAGACCAAGCCCACGTGTTTTGATTTGTGTGCCGTGTGGCGCAACACAAGTAGAAAAACGGGCTATACGTGAATCTGCGATGGGAGCAGGAGCCAGAGAGGTTTATTTAATTGAGGAACCTATGGCAGCCGCGATAGGTGCCGGATTGCCAGTATCTGAAGCAACAGGTTCTATGGTTGTTGATATTGGTGGTGGTACAACTGAAGTTGCTATTATTTCTCTCAATGGTGTGGTCTATTCATCATCTGTACGCATTGGTGGCGACAAATTTGATGAGGCTATTATTAACTATGTACGCCGTAACTTTGGTAGTTTAATTGGTGAGGCAACAGCTGAGCATATTAAACATGAAATCGGCTCTGCATTTAGAAGCGATGAACCTATTTCGATTGAGGTAAGGGGTCGTAATTTAGCAGAAGGGGTGCCTCGCTCATTTACACTAAACTCTCATGAAATTCTTGAAGCGTTACAAGAGCCGCTAATGGGGATCGTTAGTGCGGTTATGGTGGCGTTGGAACAGTCTCCTCCAGAATTAGCGTCGGATATTTCTGCACACGGTATGGTATTAACTGGCGGTGGTGCGTTGTTGAAAGATTTAGACAGACTACTTATGGAAGAAACAGGCATTCCAGTTGTTGTTGCTGATGATCCGCTTACGTGTGTTGCCAGAGGTGGCGGTAAGGCTCTGGAAATGATTGATATGCACGGTGGTGACGTATTTAGCTACGACTAATGAATTTACTATTTGGCCGCACGGTATCACTGCAACTGCGCTTAACTGTTGCAGTGATGCTAAGTATTATATTAATTGTTGGAGATCGCTTCACACAAGGCGGAGACATGATCAGGACTAGCTTGCATACTGCGGTTAGTCCTTTGTTGTATTTAGCGAGTATGCCCTACGAAGTTTTTAATAGTGGTGCTAAAAGCCTACAAACTCGTGAGCAGCTGAATGAAGAAAATAGCACACTAAAGCATAAGCAGTTATTACAAAGTGAGCAGCTGCAACAGCTGCAGTTTTTACAACAAGAAAACAAAAAACTCAGGGCATTGTTAAATGCATCTGCAAGAGAGAAAAATACGCGACAAATCGCGCAAGTAATATCAGTTCATTCTAATCCCTATAGTCATCAAGTTGTGGTAAATCGTGGCACAATAGACGGG
Organism: Pseudoalteromonas sp. A25; assembly: GCF_009176705.1. Lineage (NCBI taxonomy): Bacteria > Pseudomonadati > Pseudomonadota > Gammaproteobacteria > Alteromonadales > Pseudoalteromonadaceae > Pseudoalteromonas > Pseudoalteromonas sp. A25. The sequence goes on from NZ_AP021846.1 coordinate 309,879, forward strand.
GTTACAGAAAGCCAGCCTGTTATCGATGAAATGGGCTTGGTAGGACAGTTAACTCAAGTGGGGACTACAACATCACGCGTACTTTTGATGACAGATATTACCCATGCTACACCCGTTAGGATATTACGTAATGATGTACGTACTGTTGTTGAGGGGATTGGCAAGATTAATAAGTTGAAGCTGTCACATGTACCCCATAGTTTAGATGTTCGAATTGGAGATGTTTTAGTGACCTCCGGGCTTGGTGGTACGTTTCCAGAGGGGTACCCCGTTGCTGTTGTGACAGAGCTCAATCGTGATGAAGGTTTGCCCTTTGCACAGGTATACGCAGAGCCGATCGCACAGTTAGATAGGGTTCGTTTGTTATTGATTTTAGGGCGGACTTCACAAGAGAGCTTAGATAATGATTAAGCGCTATTATTTTCTTATTGCTTTTAGTGTTTTTCTTGCTTTGGTGATGGCGTTAATGCCGTTGCCTATTTCTGCTGAACCGTTTCGTCCTGATTGGGTGTTGCTGGTCCTTATGTATTGGTCTTTGGCTGTGCCACACCGTGTTAATATTGGTTGGGCATGGGTGGCTGGTTTGCTCATGGATCTAGCTATTGGTGCTCCTTTGGGGGTTAATTCGTTAACCTACTCCATATGTATCTATATCACAGTCAGCAACTTTCAAAAAATACGTAATTTTTCAATTTGGCAGCAGGCGATGTTAGTGGGTTTGTTCTTAACGCTTTATCATTTACTGTTGTTTTGGTTAAACCATTTTTTACTTGACGTGTATTTTAGTCCCCATTATTTGTGGCCTGCTTTTACTGGTATGTTATGTTGGCCATGGATCTTTTTATTACTAAGAAAGTACCGTCGTCAGTTTAGGATCCGTTAATGCCCCTAAGTTTGTATTTAGCTTCTGCATCGCCCAGACGTAAGCAGCTCTTAGCTCAACTTGAATATGAGTTTGTTCAATTTTCAGTTGATGCTGACGAAACACAGCTATCTAATGAATCACCTCTAGAATATGTTGAGCGCCTAGCACGATTAAAGGCCGAGTTGGGGGTTCAAAAAGGTTATAATGACCGGCCTGTACTAGGTAGTGATACGGTAGTCGTTATTGATGATATCGCTTTAGGTAAACCAAAAGATAAGTCAGATTTTTTAAGCACAATGGAAAGACTCTCAGGCCGTACCCACCAAGTATATACCGCAGTCGCGTTAGCTGATAGCACGCACACGTTAAGTTGTGTGGTGGCGACCGATGTCACTTTTAAAATGTTAAGTGAGCGAGAAATTGATCAGTATTGGCTAAGTGGTGAACCATTAGATAAAGCTGGTGGCTATGGTATTCAAGGGATAGGCGGAAAATTTGTTACGAAAATGTCGGGTAGCTACTTTGCGGTAATGGGTTTACCTTTATATGAAACTGAGCAACTAATTAAAGAATTTACCGAAGGCTATTATGAGTAGTGAATTATTAATAAACGTCACGCCAAGCGAAAGTCGCGTGGCGCTCATTGAAAATGGCGTATTACAAGAAGTGCAAGTAGAGCGCATAGGTAATCTTGGTATTGTTGGTAATATCTATTTGGGTAAAGTGAGCCGAGTGTTGCCTGGCATGCAAGCAGCCTTTGTAGATATAGGATTAGAAAAAGCTGCATTTTTACATGCTTCCGATATAGTCAACAGCGCATCTTTTGAAGAGGGCGTTGACGAGCAGCCAGTTAAAAAAGTACAAGATATCAGAGAGCTTGTTAAGCAGGGCCAATATATTATGGTCCAGGTGGTGAAAGATCCCCTGGGCACAAAAGGGGCTCGATTAACAACAGACATAACAATTCCCTCGCGTTATCTTGTGTTTATGCCAGATGCAACTCATGTGGGTGTCAGTCAAAGAATTGAGACTGAAGAGGAGCGAGCGCGTCTAAAAGAAATAGTGTCTGAGTACAATGACGAAAATGGTGGCTTTATCGTTCGTACGGCAGCTGAAGGGGCGAGTGAGGCTGAGCTTAAGCATGACGCAGAGTTTTTGAAAAAGCTTTGGCGGAAAATCGTTAGTCGACGTAAAAAGACCAGTAAAGCAGCCATTTTGCATGAAGATCTGACACTGGCATTTAGGACCTTAAGAGACTACGTTGGTGAAGATATGGAACGGATCCGCGTTGACTCAAAGCTGACATATCAAGAGCTTAAAGCTTTTACTGAAGAGTTCGTGCCGCTGTTAGGAAAAGCGTTAGAATATTATCCTGGCGAAAGGCCTATTTTTGATTTATTTGATGTTGAAAATGAAATCCAAAAAGCGTTGCACCGAAAAGTTGAGCTGAAATCTGGTGGGTACTTGATCATCGACCAGACTGAAGCAATGACGACTGTGGATGTTAATACTGGCGCATTTGTTGGCCATCGCAATCTAGAAGAAACTATTTTTAACACGAATGTAGAAGCAACTTCTGCTATTGCAAGGCAGTTACGATTACGTAACCTAGGTGGGATCATCATTATTGATTTTATTGATATGGTTTCTGATGAACATAAGCGTCGCGTGCTACACTCGTTAGAGACTGCTTTGGCAAAAGATAGGGCCAAAGCAAATATTAATGGTTTGTCAGCCTTAGGTTTGGTTGAAATGACCCGCAAGCGCACCAGAGAAAGCCTTGAGCATATTTTGTGTGACGTTTGCCCAGCGTGCGCAGGAAGAGGTTCATTAAAAACGGTAGAAACGGTTTGCTATGAAATCTTACGAGAAATAGTTCGGGTCAACCGAGCTTATGACGCCGATAAATTTATGGTTTATGCCTCACCCGCTGTGAGTGAGGCGCTCATTAATGATGAATATCATAATTTAGCTGAATTGGAACTCTTTATTGGAAAACAGGTCAGTATTCAAACGGAAAGCTTATATAGCCAAGAACAGTTTGACGTCGTAATGATGTAAGGTGACGTAGTGCCCAATGCAAGTTAAAACCTTTTGTTTCTTTTGTATACGTAAAATTTGGCAGGTGTTTGCCATCACACTTGTCACACTTGCGGTCCTGGTTTCCGTTATCAAGTACAGCTTGCCGTATGCGAATGATTACCGTGAGCGTATCGAAGACATTATTCATCAGCAGTTTGGGGTTAATTTAAGTTTAGGCTCAATTAGTGCTAGCTGGGAAAGTAATGGCCCAGCCCTGGTATTAGAGAATTTAACCTTTGTAGATAACGAAAGTTCACCGATTGCATTATCAATTCAGAAGACCAGCTTACAACTTAATGTACTGGAGTCTTTGAAAAATTGGCAGATCCGCTCAAATTATTTTGTGATTGATGGTTTTTCTGCACAGGTTAACCTAGCCGAGCTTGCTCAAGCCAATGATAATGAGCAAAGTCAAGAATTTGAGCAGCAATCGCTCATCGAAAGCTTGTTTTTGGGTGAAACAGGGCACTTTTCAATCCAATCAAGCCAGCTAAACCTACGCACAAAAAATGGCTTTATTCATACCTTATTGCTTAATGACTTAACGTGGCAAAATAGCCCTGAAAATCATAAGGGTGAGGGAGAAGTGGCGATACCTGGGTTGCAGCAAGGGCGTTTTTCAGCGCGTATTGCACTCACAGGCAATACATTAAGAAATTTAGCAGGACAGGTTTATTTACAAGCACAAAATGTTGATGTTGCTGAGTGGCTCACAGAGCAGCTTTCAACTCAGCAAAAGCACATTTCTACAGAGTTAAATGGCGAACTGTGGCTGGCGCTGAGTGATGGTCAGGTACGAGATGTCACCATCAATGCATTACCTAGTAAAGTTCAGTGGATTGATGCTCAGTCACCGCATGAGTTCACCTTGTCACGAGGGCAAGTGCAACTCGTACCGAACGAGGGAGTTTGGAAGTTACGCAGCTCTGAGCTATTGCTTAATTTAGATAACACAAACTATACCCCAGTGAAGTTCGAAGGGCAGTTTGGTGAACAGGGACGCTACTTTTGGTTCGAGGATGTGAATGTTGGCTTGGTGAAGGAGCTTTCACAGTTACTACAGCTAAATGAAGTTGATACACTCGCGAATGTAAATGTTCAAGGTCAACTGCAAGGGCGTATAGCTTGGTCGCCAGCAACGTCATATCAAGTTTGGTTAAATGTGGAAAATTTAGGGTGGTCGCCGTTTAGTGGTGTGCCTGGTTTATCTAAGGCACGCGTTGAGTTGCTATGGCAAAGCACAGGTGCTGCCATTAATGTGTTTAGCGAGCACTCGGCACTACTATCAGAAGGGATGTTTAAAAAGCCACTGGAGTATGAGCAACTCAATGCACAGCTGCAGCTCTACCAACAAAATGATGTTTGGCACATTACTAGTGATTCCTTATGGTTCAATAATCAAGAGCTGACCGTTGCTGGAGAAATGCATCTTGCTTTAAATGAGAACCCTAAGCTCGATTTATATGCGGAAGTATTAGGGGGGAATGCGAAAACAGCTTCAAATTACTACCCTCGAACAGTTATGTCAGAAAACCTAGTAGAGTATCTTGAAAGAGGTGTTCTAGCTGGGCAACATCGCAAGAGCCAGGTTTTATTATCCGGTGTATTAGATGCATTTCCTTTTGATAATGGCAAAGGCCAATTTGAGGTGTTGTCTCATATTAGCCAAGCTGATTTTTTGTTTGCGCCAGATTGGCCTGCGGTTAAAAACGCAGACGTTACACTGCACTTTGCAAATGAGCGCATGGACATTTATGCCAATGAGGGGGAGTTAATAAACCAGCAGCTTAGTAGCCCTGTGGTGGTGACTTTACCTAACCTTAATCAAGCAGACAACCTTTACGTTACGATTGACCACGAAACCAACGCACAAACACTATTACCATTTTTTAATGCAACTCCACTGAAAGAACCGCTTGTGAATGTGCTAGAAGTTGTTAAAGGTGAGGGTAGGGTAAGCGGACAAGTGAGCCTAGATATTGATCTTAATAGCTTGGATGTGCATGCCTCAGGAAAGATAGATTTAAATAGCGCAGACATTTTCTTAGCGCAACCAGGCATGCAGTTATCTAACGTTGATGGTATTTTGCATTTTGAGGATGACCGTATAGAACTAAAGCAAAGTACTGCTACTTGGCTTGGTATGCCGTTGAGTATTGATGTCTTTGGAGACGGTGATAGTGATCAGTATGAAGTTAATGTTGATACCGTTTTATCGGCACAGGCAAGTAAGCTCATTCCACATACCCAAGGCTTGCTTGATGGCCTTGTTGAGGGGGAGAGTCAGCTCCGTACACAGGTTAAACTTCAGTTTATGGAACAAGGGTTTAATTACAATGCTCAGCTACATGCTAATTTGAAAGGTGTAACGAGTCATTTTCCTATCCCATATCAAAAGCCTAGTGAAGAGGAATGGGTGTTGAGCGCTCAAATTCAGGGTGATGATATTTCTAACCTCATTACTGCTAATTTAGCGGAGCGATTATTTTTCAATGGTATCTTGGACAATCAAACTGGCAAGCTCAGCCAAGCGCAACTAATTGTGGGGCAGGATAATAAAGGGTTAGTCGTTGGCAGCGGTTTTCATGTCGCGATATCACAGCCAAATATGGAGGTTGAACCGTGGCTTACGTTTATCGACCGTTTGATTTCTTTGCCGAACTCAGAAGATACTTTGTTGCCTGAGTTAGAAATGATAACTGCGCAGTTTGCTAATATACACGTTGCAGATATCCCGTTTACAGACTTAGAAATGCGTTTATTTCCAAGTAGCGATGGTATGACAATGAGGCTCAACGCCAAAGAGCTCAGAGCGACTATCTTGCTACCTAGGCGGGGCTCAAGCCGTCCGATACTTGTTGATACAGACTATTTACGCGTTAATTTCAAAGAGCAAGCAGAGCAAACAGAGAAAGCAAAGGTTGCTGAGCTTGATTGGTTGACGCGGATCCCAGCTATTGAATTCAATTGTGGTGATTGTAAATTAGGTCGTTACCAGCTTGATAAAGTGACTGCATCACTATTTGGTGATGCTAAGCAGTTGACCGTGTCAGAGTTAGTGGTGGACAAAGGCGATCATGTATTGCGCGGGCAAGGCCGCTGGGTAGATGGGCAAAGTTACTTTGATGGGATCTTAAATAGCAAAGATATTGGTGAGCTTTTTGATGAGTTTGATCTCACCTCAACGATTAAAGACTCTCGCGCGAATGTCGGGTACCAACTTAATTGGCAAGGGGCCCCGTATGACTTTGATATTGCAACTCTAGGCGGGGAAATTAACTGGGAGCTGGGGGAAGGACATTTAACAGAAGTCAGTGATCAAGGAGCCCGTGTATTCTCTTTGCTGAGCTTGGACTCGTTAATTAGAAAGCTCAAACTCGACTTTAGAGATGTATTCTCAAAAGGCTTTTTTTATAACCAAATGAAGGGCAGTATTCAATTAGATAAAGGGATCGCCTACACAAAAGATACTAAACTGGATGGTGTACCTGCCGACTTGAGTATTCAAGGTTATGCCAACCTAAATACACTTGAAATTAATTATGATTTGGCTGTTGCGCCGCAAGTGACATCCAGTATTCCTGTTATTGTGGCTTGGATGGTCAACCCAGTATCTGGCTTAGCTGCTTTGGCATTGGATAAAGTTATACACTCTGCAAGAGTGATTTCTGAAATCAAATTCAAAGTAACAGGGACAATGAGTGAACCAGTGGTACAGGAAGTTGATCGTAAAAGCCGTGAAGTGGAAATTCCTCAAGCAGCTCAAAATGAACCGCCTAACCCTGAAGTAGAAAGCGCACCGTTTAAGCAAATATCATCCAGCAATGAAGGTGCTATTCCAGTATCGGGGTAGCCTACTTGCTCAAATGAGTATATTGGAGTCGCTATATGCCAACCTCGCGAGTGATCGCAGTACAAATGTGCTCGGTTATGAAACCTGAAGACAACTTCTTACAATTGAAGCATTGGCTTAGTCAATGTGAGTTTAATTTCCCTACATTAGTTTGCCTGCCAGAAACATGGTTGGCATTTATGAAAACTGCAGGGCAATCTTTCGAGTTATCAAAGCATTATGAGTATTGGTTGACCAAGCTAGGGCAGCTATGTCGAGAGTATAATATTTGGCTTGCTGCAGGGACGATGCCCGTTAGCAATGGTTTGGATAAATATTATGCAGCAAGTTTTTTGCTGAACGAACAGGGAGAGGTGGTTGCTCGGTACAATAAAATCCACTTGTTTGACGCCGATGTTGCTGATGGTAGTGGAGGGTATCGAGAGTCCAAATCAACGGTGCCCGGTAGCGATGTTGTGGTTGTTGATAGTCCATTTGGCAGGATAGGTCTGAGCGTATGTTATGATCTGCGCTTTGCAGGACTATATCAAGTGATGCGTCAATTAGGCGCTGAAATTTTTTTAGTACCAAGCGCTTTTACAACCGTGACAGGGCAAGCGCACTGGACTCCTTTGTTGCAGGCTCGAGCGATAGAAAATCAATGCTATATCGTTGCGGCTGCGCAATTTGGTGAACATGAAAATGGCCGCAAAACGTATGGACATAGCCTAATATTATCACCATGGGGTGAAATTATGGCTGATGCACAACAAGCGCTGGGGAGCATAAGTGCAGAACTAGACTTAACGCAACTGCATAAGCTTCGAGCCGATATGCCAGTACAGGTCCACAACAGATTTAAGAGTGAGTTTTATGAATAATGTCGAACAGCGTTTACTAACAGACAGCCAGCTCAATAGAGAGCAATTAGAGAAAACTTTAAGCTATATTCATCAACATAAAGTTGATTATGCTGATTTGTATTTTCAATCTAGCCATCACGAAACTTGGGTACTTGAGGATGGCTCAGTAAAAGAGGGCAGCTACAATATTGAGCGTGGTGTGGGAGTCAGGGCTGTTGCTGGTGAAAAAACGGGGTTCTCATACTCTGACGCGATTAACTTAGAAGCACTTAATAAAGCTGCGTTGGCAGCAAGAAGTATTGCTCAGGCTGGAGAAAGCAAAAAAGTGCAAGTGCTTAGTGAGGCGGCAATTACAACTCAGTTTGCCCCTGCACACCCTATCCAGAGTATGACCGATGCTGACAAGGTTGCTTTACTAAGAGAAGTAGAAAGCGCCATCCGAGATTTAGCTCCTGATGCCCAGCAAGTTGTTAGTTCTATCGCCGCTGTCTATGAAGAGGTGTTAATTGCAGCAAGCGATGGCACTTTCGCGACGGATATCAGGCCTTTGATTCGATTAAACTGTTCAGTACTGCTAGAGAAAAATGGTCGCCGAGAGCGAGGTAGTGCGGGTGGCGGGGCTCGCCTAGATTATGGTTACTTCAAGGAGTTAGTGAATGGCAAACCACGTTGGCTTGAATATGCACAAGAAGCCGTTCGCCAAGCTAAAGTAAATTTGCAGGCGGTAGATGCTCCCGCGGGGACGATGCCCGTTGTGTTGGGGGCAGGGTGGCCTGGTGTGTTACTACATGAAGCTGTGGGGCACGGTTTGGAAGGAGACTTTAACCGCAAAGGTGCGTCAGCATTCAGTGGAAAAGTGGGTGAAAAGGTTGCGTCTAGCCTTTGTACTGTTGTCGATGATGGCACGATGCTAAATCGTCGCGGCTCACTGAATATAGACGATGAAGGTACCCCGGCAAAGCGCAATGTATTAATCGAAAATGGCATCTTAAAAGGTTATATGCAAGATAAGTTAAATGCCCGTCTGATGGGAGTACAGCCGACAGGGAATGGGCGTCGTGAATCTTACGCTCACCTGCCAATGCCAAGGATGACAAATACGTATATGTTGCCAGGCAGTGATAGTAAAGCAGATATTATTACCAGTGTTAAAAAAGGTATATACGCTCCAAACTTTGGTGGGGGGCAAGTAGATATCACATCGGGCAAATTTGTATTTTCAGCATCAGAGGCTTACCTCATTGAAAATGGTAAAATTACCCAACCTATCAAAGGGGCAACGTTGATTGGTAATGGACCAGATGTGATGAATAAAATATCTATGGTGGGTAACGACTTAGAATTAGACAGAGGTGTTGGCGTTTGCGGTAAAGATGGTCAAAGTGTCCCTGTTGGAGTGGGTCAGCCTAGTTTAAAAATTGATGAAATCACGGTTGGGGGAACATCTTGAGATTGAGATCGTTACCCTTGAGTTAGGCCAGAATGTGATCAGGCTAGCCTAGCTCAGCAGTGACTACAAATGTGACTTATGTGGTTTGTACACGGTGAATGCTTTTATTCCCGCAGTGCCGATGATTTAGGTTGAGTCATAGCCACAAGAGAGAAACCTCTATTTAGTGATAATTACTCGTAATTTGGTACTTTTGAATTACTCTTTAATTTCTACTTAGCCAAATTTAAGAGTAATGGATATGTTTTTAACTAGGTTAATTTATGCAAGCACGATTGGTGAGCACTTTTCACAACACACAATAGAAGATATTCTGGAAACAGCCCGTCACAATAATGTTAAGCACAATATAACCGGCGTATTGTGCTTTAATTGTAGTTACTTTTTACAATGTTTAGAAGGTCCTAGAGCGGACGTTAATGAAACGTATAAACGAATTTTGAATGATGACAGGCATCACAATATTGTGATGCTAGATTATAGAGAAATAGATTCTAGGGAGTTTTCAGATTGGACTATGGGTTACATACCGAGCTCTACTATCTCTATCCCAATTAACTTAAAGTTCTCCGAGGCATCTGAATTTAATCCATATGCAATGTCAGGAGCAAGTGCGTATATGATGTTACTAGAATTAAAACATTCAGTACCAACGCTTTAATTCTAGTGGGGATATAAAATACCAACCTAAAAGCTGGTATTTTATATCAATGCCTATGGCATGATTGCTTCTTTAATATATTGAAATAACTCTTTATAGCCCTTAGCGGGCTTTTGAGTTTTGAACTCTTTACTGGCTTGCCTAACTAGTTGACGCATTTTTTGACGTTCGAGTGTCGGATATTGTTCAAGTAGCTCGTTGATTTTGCTATCACCTTGTTCAATTAACTCGTTTCGGATCAACTCCACTTTGTTAAGCAACACATCGGCTTGATTATTTTTATTGAGCATAACTGCGATGGCAGCTTCAATATCTTCTACATTTTCCGTTAATCGTAATGTTTTGGTTATGTAGTTTATATGACGCCTGTAGGCCTCTGACTTTTGGCGGATCTTGTCAGCAACGACCATAGCTTCCAGTAAATCATCCGTTAAAGGTAGCTTGTCGCGCTGCTTTTTGGGCATGCTTGCTAAGTCTTGTGCCAGTTGTTGATATTGCTGTGCATCTCGTTTGAGTTCACTTTTAGAGACGTAAATAATTTCTTCTTCGATGTCAGGTTTGTTTTGCTTAGCCATGATCTATTCAGGTTTACCGATTTATACCTCAGTATACCAATTTTATAGCATAAATGCTTTGTCATAATGGGGCGAACGTTTAGATGTGTGTTAGCATTAAATAAGCGTTAAATTACAAGAGATAGAAACGATGGTGCAATCTCAGCAACACCCAATTTATAATCAAATAGACGATGTTAAACAAGCTGTTTCAGAAGCGTTAAGTCACGCAAAAAAGCTTGGAGCAACGGCTGCTGAAGCGGCAATGTCCAGCACATCGGGTTTATCTGTCAGTACTCGCATGGGAGAAGTTGACACGATTGAGTTTAACCAAGATGGGGGCTTAGGAATTAGTGTTTATGTTGGCAACCATAAGGGAAACGCATCCACTGCGGACCTAAGCCCTGCGGCAATTAAAACGGTCGTAGAGAAAGCGATAGACATTGCAAAGTTTACCTCAGATGATCCTTGCAATGGCGTGGCTGATAAAGAGCTACTAGAAATGTCTCCACCCGATTTAGACTTATTTCACCCATGGGAAGTTACGCCGCAAGAAGGCATCGCATTGTGTTTAGAAGCAGAGAAAGCAGCGTTAGATTCAGATAAGCGTATTGTAAACTCCGATGGTGCAAGCTTTTCGAGCCATCAAGGCTTGAGAGTATATGGTAATAGTCACGGGCTTATAGCGGGCTTTCCTCGTACCCGCCACACATTAAGCACGGTTGTGATAGGTAAAGACGGTGAGCAAATGCAACGTGATTCAGCTTACACAATTTCTCGAGAGAAAAAAGGTCTAAAAGCAGCCAGAGAGATTGGTTTAGAAGCTGCAGAAGCAACTTTAGCGCGGTTGAACAGCCAAAAGCTTTCAACGATGAAAACGCCCGTTGTATTTCGTGCCGATATTGCAAATAGCTTATTTGGTCACTTAGTCTCGGCCATTGGTGGTGGGGCTTTATATCGCAAGTCTAGCTTTTTACTGGATCACCTAGGCAAACAAGTTTTTAACTCGTGTGTCAACGTGGTTGAGCGCCCCCATTTACTCAAAGGGCTCGCCTCAAGTCCATTCGATAGTGAAGGTGTAAAAACGGTCGACCGAGATATTATTCACGGTGGCGAATTGCGTACGTATTTATTGGCCAGTTATGCTGCTCGCAGGCTTGGTATGAGTGCAACTGGACATGCAGGTGGGATCCACAATTGGCTTGTACAACAAACACATGATGATTTATCTGAGCTCTTAAATGAAATGGGAACAGGACTGTTGGTTACGGAACTAATGGGCCAAGGAGTGAGCACGGTAACGGGGGATTATTCACGCGGTGCTGGTGGTTTTTGGGTTGAAAATGGACAAATTCAATATCCTGTTAGTGAAATTACAATCGCAGGTAATTTGAAAGATATGTTTCAAAATATTCAAGGGATTGGTGGTGATATAGAGTACAGAGGGAGTGTGCAAACAGGATCGGTACTCATAGAATCTATGCAAGTAGCAGGAGCTTAGTTTAAAAGGAGCAATCGCTCCTTTTTTACATTTAAACCAAGAACCAAGTTGCGGTACCAAGAAAAGCGAATATCCCAACAATATCAGTGACGGTGGTGAGTACCACGCTGCCTGCAAGGGCTGGGTCAATGTTCATACGCTTTAAAATAATTGGGATACTGGCTCCAGCAATACCTGCTGCGAGTAAGTTCATGAACATTGCAAACGCGATAACGGCACCAAGTACAAAGTCCCATTGCCATAAGGCGACAACCCCCGCGATTAAAATTGACCACAAAATGCCATTTAGTGCGCCGATAGCCAGCTCTTTACCAAGGATAAAACGTTGGTTAGTTTGATTAATATGACCTAGTGCAATACCACGGATCACTAGCGTTAATGTTTGGCTGCCAGCCACACCACCCATACTGGGCACTATGCCATTTAATACCGCGAGAAACGGTAAAATATCAAGGGTGCTTTCAAAAAAGCTTGCCACAAAAGCAGCTAACAAAGCAGTTAATAAGTTTATCCCAAGCCAAATAGAGCGCTTTTTAGAGCTTTTGAATACGGGAGCAAAGGTATCTTCCTCGTCATCAAGACCCGCCATGCTCATTAAACTATGCTCGGCATCTTCGCGAATAACATCAACTATATCGTCAATGGTTATACGACCAAGCAAGTGAGCATTATCATCAACCACCGCAGCTGAAATCCAGTTATGACGTTCGAAAAGCTGCGCCACTTCTGTTTCATCCATGGTGATGGGAATTGACTCTTTATCGGTATCCATTAATTCACTGACAAGCTTATCGGGTGAGTTGGTCAGTAAACTGTTCAGTGATAGGGCGCCTATGAAGCAATTGTCTTTATCTACGACATAAAGGTCATCGGTTCCATCTGGTAATGCTCCTCTGAGGCGTAAATAGCGTAATACAACATCCAAAGATACATCAGGTCGTATAGTGACCGTGTCGGTATTCATTAGAGCGCCAGCAGAACGCTCTTGATAGGATAAGGCTTGCGTTGCACGCTCACGATCCTGTGAATCCATAGCGCCAACAACGTCTTGATAGACGGTTTCAGGCAAGCTACGTAATACTTCACCAAGGTCATCGTCGTCCATGTCTTCGGTGGCTGCAGCGATTAGCTCAGGTTCCATCTGAACAATAATGCTCAGACGTACATCTTCAGAGAGTTCTTCGAGAACATCACCCTGAATATCGGGATCAACGAGTTGCCATAGCTGACGGCGAACTTTGTGTGGAGACGACTCTAAAAGTAAAGCTGTATCACAAGGAGCGGTTTCAGCTAGAATGCGCCTGACTTGAACAAACTGCCCACTATTTAAAGCCTGCGTTACTTGTTGCAGTTGTTGCAGTGTATAGTCTTGTTCAAGGGCTTCTGGCATAGGCTTCCTTCAATATAATCGTTTTTATAATGTCAGTGCCTAAAGGAATAGCTGAAGAGCCAGCCAAGATATGATTTGAAAAGTTAGGCACACTTCACGTTTTAGAGTTTAACGTAAATTTTGACAGCTTACCAAGCCCTAGGAGAATTTTAATTATTTATAAGGGTAAGCTAACTTATTCTTGTTCATAAAACTTTTGTGCGATTAACTCTCCAACAGCTTGCAGTGCACCTTGCGCATCAGGGCCATCACAAACCACTTTAACTTCTTTACCCTGACTACTTTCAAGTAGGAGTAAAGCCAAAACGCTATTCCCTGCGGCAGATTTTTCATCTTGATACAGAGTGATTTGCGCATCAAATTTAACAGCCAACTGCGCTAATACAGAGGCAGCACGCGCATGCAAGCCGCATTTATTTTGAATTAAAAAAGTATCTTCACAACGCATAGGTTACGTATCTTGTTCTCTGTGGCGGATCTTAATGTTGGAATGGGTACGAGCAAAACTCTCGCCGATTGTTTGCGCTAAGTAAACAGAGCGGTGTTGACCGCCAGTGCAGCCAATAGCAATGGTTAAGTAACTGCGATTATTACGCTCTAGATGAGGCAACCAAGTTTGCACAAAGGTTTGAATTTGCCAGGTGAATTTTTGCACAATGCTGTGGCTCGCCAAATAGTCTTTAACAGGCTGATCGAGTCCCGTTAATGGCTTAAGTTCTGGTTCCCAGTGTGGGTTTGGTAAAAAACGTGCGTCAAACACGTAGTCTGCCTCTTTTGGGATGCCATGTTTAAAGCCGAAAGATTGAAAAGTGACAATAAGTTGTTTGTCTTTTTTACCTAAAATGCGCTCACGTATGGTCTCTGCAAGTTGGTGTACGCTGAGTTCACTGGTATCAATTAACACATCTGCACGGGTTGTCAGTACGTCAAGTAGCTTTTTTTCTTCGCGTATGGCTAAGTCCAATGGAAGATCATGCATGGATAGTGGGTGTAAGCGCCGTGTTTCAGAGAAGCGTCGAATGAGCGTGTTATCGTCACTATCTAGATAGAATAGCATTGGGTTAGCAAACCCAGGGAGGTACTCTAAAATATCATTAAAATCTTGCTGCTCTTTTGGTAGGTTACGTACATCGATACTAACAGCGATTTTGTCGTAGTTATCCGATACGCTGCGCACTAAAGAGGGTAATAGATTGACTGGGATATTATCGACACAATAATAGCCTAAGTCTTCTAATACGCGCAACGCTACTGATTTACCTGAACCAGAGCGACCGCTAATGATGATTAATTCCACTATGCTTCTCCTGGTCACCTAATCTGCAGAGGCTATAATGGCATAAAGTTCCTCATCATTACCAGCGTTCCTTAACTGCTTACAAAACTCTTTGTTATTTAATTTCTCAGCAATCGCGGCTAAGGTCTTCAAATGCTGCTCATTATCGCCATCTGGCACGATGAGTGCGAGGAAGATATCCACTGGTCTATTATCAATAGCATCAAAGGGAATGCCTTGTTGGTTAACCAGTAACATTGCAGTGACCTGCTCTATGCCATCAATCCGGCCATGTGGAATCGCAATACCTTTACCTATACCTGTACTGCCCAGCTTTTCTCTGCTCATTAAAGCATTAAGAATATCATGGGGGTTCAAGTGAGGAAGTTGCTCGTGCGCCAGCTCGCTGATGTATTCGAGAACACGTTTTTTGCTATTAAAAAGGACTGCAGCTTTGGTGCAGTCCTTGTTTACTATAGAGCTTAATTTCATGATTAGTGTCGAATAAGCTTCTCTTTGTGCTTAATAACTTGACGGTCCAATTTATCTATTAAACCGTCGATTGCAGCGTACATGTCTTGATGTTCGGTTGAAGCAAAGAGTTCTCCACCATTAACGTGCAAAGTAGCCTCAGCTTTTTGTACAAGCTTTTCAACATCTAAGATTACATGCACATTGTTAATATGATCAAAGTGCCTTTCTAGCTTCGCAAACTTGTTGTTTACATAGTCTCTTAATGAATCGGTGATTTCTACGTGACGACCAGTTAAATTTAGTTGCATAAGCATTTTCCTTCTTTGGTAATACGTCTAAATCAGGCTTTTGCGCTGATTGGACGGTGGAATGGCTAACGACTCCCGATATTTTGCTATGGTACGTCGGGCCACCTTAATTCCTTGCTCCGCTAATATATCCGCAATCTTACTATCGCTTAATGGTTTAGCTGTATTTTCTGCGGCAATTAGCTTCTTGATAAGTGCTCGAATCGCTGTTGAAGAGCACTCACCTCCGTTTTCTGTACTAACATGGCTTGAGAAGAAATATTTCAACTCAAAAATGCCCCTGGGTGTGTGCATGTATTTTTGTGTGGTAACACGAGAGATAGTGGACTCGTGCATTTCAACCATTTCAGCCACATCGTTTAACACCATAGGTCGCATTGCTTCTGGGCCATGTTCAAAGAATGCCTGTTGTTGTTGAACAATGCAATTAGTAACTTTCATTAATGTTTCATTTCTGCTTTCTAAACTTTTAATGAACCATTTTGCTTCTTGTAAGTGTGAGCGAATAAACTGACTATCAGTGCTGGATTTAACCGAACGAGACATGGCTGCGTAATGGTCGTTAACACGGATTTTTGGCATACAGTCAGGGTTGAGCTCCACAACCCAACGGCCCTTTACTTTTTTAACAGAAACGTCAGGAATAACATACTCTGATTCTTCTCGAATAATACTAGAAGCGGGCTTTGGGTTGAGTGTATGAATTAAAGTCATGACCTCTTTCAAATCATTCTCTTTGAGCTTTGTTTTTTTCATCAAGGTTCGGTAGTCACGACTAGCCAATAAGTCGATGTGCTCATTGAGAATCATTTTGGTTTCATTTAACCAAGGGGTATTTGGGTCAAATTGATTGAGTTGTATGCATAAACACTCTTGTAGTGTGCGAGCACCTATTCCAATTGGGTCAAATAGCTGGATCCGTTTCAGTACAGCCTCTACTTCATCAAGCTCAATCGGCTCACCACTGTTGCCATCATTTAAGCTCTCTAGAATGTCTTCAGTACTGAGAGTCAGCGTACCGTTATCATCAATTGCTTCAACTATCGCTACAGCAATACCCCGATCAGTGGGACTAAATGGGGTTAGCTCTAGTTGCCACATTAAATATTCATGGAGTGTTTCAGTTGTTTCACCTTGATATATGGTTTCGTCTTCGGGCATTGGGCCGCTGCTTGCAGCAGGGGCGGCACTCATATACTCATCCCACGTGACATCCATGGCAAGCTCATCACTGAGTGTTTCTTTGGTTAGCGCTGAATCAGAGTCCATTTCATAGTCACTGATGGCCTCAACCTCTTGATTGTCCGTTTGTGTATCATCACGACTGTCATCTTTACCATTTTTTTCTTGGTCACTGCTATGGGTCTCTGGATCAGAGTCCGACTCATCGACTTCAAGAAGCGGGTTGCTATCCAGCGCTTCTTGAATTTCTTGCTGTAAATCCAGCGTGCTCAACTGCAGTAGGCGAATAGCCTGCTGTAGTTGCGGTGTCATGGTAAGTTGCTGCCCCATGCGCAGCTGTAATGATTGCCTCATGTACCTTTAACAATCCTTCTTGTTCTTTGTTATTAGTGTGACTAAGCGTACATTAACTATAGCTTGAATTGCTCACCAAGGTAGACATCTCTGACCGTTTGATCCGCTAAAACATGTTCAGGGGTACCAGAAGCGATGAGTTCTCCGTGTGATACAATGTAAGCTTTTTCACATACATCAAGGGTTTCTCGAACATTGTGGTCGGTAATAAGTACGCCTATGCCTCTATTTTTTAAATGCTCAATAATTTTCTTTATATCTAACACTGAAATAGGATCAACACCAGCAAAAGGCTCATCTAACAGGATAAATTTTGGATTTGCGGCTAAAGCGCGAGCAATTTCTACCCTGCGACGTTCACCACCTGATAATGCCATACCTAAGCTGTCTCTGATATGTTGAATATTAAATTCATCGAGCAGTTCATTTAAAACCTGTTCACGAGCTACTTTATTGAGAGAATTACGAGTCTCCAGTATCGCCATTAAATTTTGATAAACTGTCAGTTTTCTAAAAATGGATGATTCTTGTGGTAAATAGCCAATACCTAATCGAGCACGGTTATGCATCGGCAGTAAAGTGATGTCGTGGTCGTTAATACACACAGAGCCATGATCGCTAGGAACCAGCCCCACTATCATATAAAAACTAGTCGTTTTCCCTGCGCCATTGGGGCCAAGTAGGCCAACGATACTGCCAGCTTCAACGCTTAGGCTGACATTTTTAACAACTTGTCGTCCTTTATAGCTTTTCGCCAATGCGGTTGCAGTTAATACACTCATAGTTAGTTACCTTGGCCAGCTTGTTTGGCTTTTTTTTCAGGGACCAATATAGTGTGTACGCGAGCACTATCTTGTTCACCACGCTCGGCGCTAATCAGTTGCTTATCCATGTCGTAGGTGATTGCTTGTGCTTGAATAATCTGTCCTGCTTGGTTGATGGTTGCATTCCCTTTTATTTCTAAGGTGCGGTTGGCAACATCGTAGCGTATTTCCATAGCGCTGGCTGACAAAGTCGTTCCATCTGGTTGTTTTTCGCTAAAGCGCGCAGGTGAGCCTGTAGCAACGAGTAACTGCTTGTTGTCGCCGAGTTCTTCGCGGCGGTGTACCTCGAGCCTATCTGCATTGATTGTTCGGTTACCGTGAATAATTTCAACATTTTGCTCAAAAATGCCAATATTCGTTTTAAGCTGAGCTTGTTGCTTGCCTGCTTTGATAGAAACTTCATTCGCCATGGTCGTTTGTTGAGCAAAACTTGGCTGGCAGAGTATTGTTCCTAAAAGTATGGCAGTGATAAATAGTTTATTGGTCATAATAAATGGTTCGAGTGTGGTTTATTAGTTCAATGATATCAGTATTCAAATCAGCATTGAGGCCTTTACCGGTAATTTTTAAACTTGGGCCGGTGATCTCAACTGGCCGCTCTGATTGCATCAGCCGTTCGTCTATTTCAACACGAATGTTGTCCGCTTTTATTAGCGTTATCATTGCACCGGAAGTTAAATTTTTAGCTTCTACGTTGCCTTCTAACATTAATGTATTATTTTCATACAGTGTGGCCTCGGTAGATGAAATCAGCCAGTTCTGTGGTCCGTTATATAGTGTAAATACTGGCATCGTAAAATGGCTAAAGCCAAGCTCTTGATAAAGCTCCATTTTATCAGCGGTTACAGTATAACTACGAATTCCTGCTTCATTATATGAGGTTTGCTCTAGTTGTGTTGCAATATAATCTGGTTTGGCGATAACATCACTTTGATTGCGTACTTTGGGGGTTGTTTGTGTCAAGTAAGGGTACCAAAGCCAGAGCATTGCAGCGATAAAGACGACAAACAGGGCAACACGGTTGCTACTCATATATCAGCTCTCCTGTGCTGCATACTACAGTAGAGGTGATAAAATGAATCAACAATGAACCAAGGTAATCTTCAGTTTCAGCCGCTACCGCTGTCGTCATTTATAATACTCCCGCCCGCAATAAATCTTGAGTATTGAGCGCGCCAATAGGGCGCTTGTTGTCATCTATGACAACTAAACCATTGATTCGTTTCGTTTCCATTATATTGAGTGCTTCTGCGGCTAACATATCCTCACGCGCAGTTGTACAATTAATGGTCATCGCTTTATGGATGGGTGTTGTGTGTAAATCAATTCGTTGTTCGATAATGCGCCGTAAATCACCGTCAGTGAAAATGCCAACAAGCCTTTCTTGTTCATCTACCACAGTAGTCATTCCAAGGCCCTTTGCAGACATTTCAAATAATGCATCTTTGATAGTACTTAGATGTGAAACCACAGGTACCTGATCTGCTTTATGCATAATTTCACTTAAAGTTAACAGTAAGCGTTTGCCAAGTGCGCCTCCTGGGTGAGACAAAGCGAAATCATCAGCAGTAAACCCTTTGGCTTCTAGCAATGCAACAGCCAAGGCATCTCCCATCACGAGTGTTGCGGTGGTGCTGGCTGTAGGGGCTAGTCCAAGAGGGCAAGCTTCTTGCGACACAGCCACACATAAATGGATGTCAGATAGTTTAGCCATCGAAGATTGAGGGTTACCAGTCATGGCGATGGTTTTTGCCCCAATGCGTTTTATCACTGGGATAATATTGAGTACTTCACTGGTCTCGCCAGAGTTTGAAATGAGTAATACAACATCATGTTTTGTGATCATACCAAGATCACCATGGCTTGCTTCGCCTGGGTGAACAAAAAATGCGGGCGTGCCCGTACTTGCAAAAGTGGCTGCAATTTTATTACCGATATGGCCAGATTTACCCATACCCACCACTATCGTTCTTCCCTGACAGTCATAGATTGCTTGGCATGCCTGAGCAAAGTATTGATCTATATGCTGGCCTATTTCCGCGATGGCCTGTTGTTCAATCGCTATGACTCGTAGTGCGGTATCAGTAAACTGCTTTGATAACATGATGAAAACCCTAGATAATGTAGAACATATAGCCAATAAATGCCGTGAGTAAAAGGCCACCTTCAATGCGGTTAATACGGCGACTGCCAGTAAAGCTCAAACTCATCAAAACCAAAGCAAATGTAGCGCCCAGCATGATATAGATATCTCGTCCTGCAATATCAATGTCTATATCAGAAGGGTTGATTATCCCTGCAATCGATAAAACGGCTAGTATATTGAAGATATTAGAGCCAATTATGTTACCAAGCGCAAGATCATCTTCTTGTTTAAGTACCCCAGCAATACAGGCCGCGAGTTCAGGTAAACTGGTACCAATGGCAATGATCGTTAGACCAATTAATAAATCACTCATACCAAAGTACTTGGCAATATCTACGGCTGCATCAATTAAATAGCTAGAGCTTACAGGCAATACAATCATCCCCACAATGAGCCAAAATAAAGCTTTGCTGGTGGGAATGTTGTCAGGCACTTCATCACAGGCTTCACTAATCAAGGGGTCTGCATCGGCTCCACCTTTTTTAGTAATGACGATTAATATTAGCAAAAAGCAAATAAATCCTGCTAACAAAGCGGCACCTTCGAGTAAGCTAAAGTGATTGTCACTAACGATAAACCAAGCAGCTAAAGAAACCATTATCAGTAACGGCATTTCCCTTTTTAAAATGCCTGAACTGACCGATAGCGGTCTTAACAATGCGGTAATTCCGAGTACTAATAAGATATTAGCTATATTTGAACCAACGGCATTACCTACTGCTGTATCTGTTTTATCTGCCAGTGCGGCTTGGGCTGCAACCATCATTTCTGGTGCAGATGAGCCCATTGCTACGATAGTTAAACCAACAATGAGGGTTGGTACTCCAAAGTTACGAGCCAGTGCTGCAGCACCAAAAACGAATCGATCTGCACTCCAGACTAGGGCAGCGAACCCTAGAACAAGAACAACAAAAGATAAAAGCATAAAAAGCGAGGCCATTGTTAAAGTTACAATGACGCAAATAGTATCAAATGCATACTCAAAAGTATAAGCAAAAGAGGTGTTTTAGTTATTATGTAGCGCGTTGTTCAAGCACTCATTAGACATGATATATTACAAAATTTTACGAAATCCTTTTTCCTAAAGAAGGCAAAAAAACGTATCATGTCACAATTAGTAAATGTAGATCTGGAGAGCGACTTGTCGCAAGCAATTGTAGAGGTCAAGGATGTAACTTTCACCCGGGGTGATAGAGTCATCTATAAAAACATGAGTTTCTCCGTACCAAAAGGAAAAATTACCGCCATTATGGGCCCCAGTGGTATCGGTAAAACTACCATGCTGCGTTTAATTGGTGGTCAGTTAAAACCTGATAACGGCGATATATTATTCGAAGGGCAGAGTATTCCAAGCATGTCTCGTAAAGCGCTTTATGATGTGCGAACCAAAATGAGTATGTTATTTCAAAGTGGCGCACTGTTCACTGATATGTCGGTTTTCGATAATGTTGCGTTTCCACTACGAGAGCATACCCAGCTCAGTGAAGATTTGATCCGTTTAGTTGTTTTAATGAAACTACAAGCCGTAGGCTTACGTGGTGCTAAAGATTTAATGCCCTCAGAGTTGTCAGGTGGTATGGCTAGGCGAGCAGCACTCGCCAGAGCAATAGCATTAGACCCTGAATTGATAATGTATGATGAACCCTTTGCTGGACAAGACCCAATCTCAATGGGAGTGTTAGTGAAGCTAATAAAGTCACTTAATGAAGTTTTGGGGTTATCATCTTTAATTGTGACACATGATGTGAATGAAGTTTTGAGCATTGCAGATCATGTCGTGATCATTGCAGAACAAGGGGTTATTGGCAGTGGTACACCGCAGCAGATGCAGCAGCACGAATCCGATTTAGTGCAACAGTTTCTCAAAGGCCTATCTGATGGACCTGTTCCCTTTCATTATCAAGCACAAGACTATCAAGATGAGCTACTATCAGGGAGTCAACGGTGATAGATTTCTTTCAATCAATAGGTCATAAAACGCTTAGCCGATTTGCATCAGTAGGCAGGGCAACGCGTATGTTAATTGGCGCACTAGTGAGTGTGCCAGACTTTAGAAAAGGGCCTGCATTGCTAATTCGCCAGCTTTACATGGTTGGGCATCAGTCGTTGCTTATAATCATGGTATCTGGATTGTTTATTGGTATGGTTTTAGCGCTTCAGGGCTACACAGTACTGGTGGGCTATGGCGCCGAAGATAGCTTAGGTCCGCTGGTAGCGTTGAGTTTGCTAAGAGAGTTGGGGCCTGTTGTTACTGCATTGCTGTTTGCAGGTCGAGCTGGGAGTGCTTTAACGGCAGAGATTGGCTTAATGAAAGCAACAGAGCAGCTCTCAAGCTTAGAAATGATGGCGATTGATCCACTGAGAAGAGTTATTTCGCCACGCTTTTGGGCTGGCTTTATTAGTATGCCTTTGCTCGCATTGATTTTTTCAGCAGTTGCAATCTTAGGAGCACATCTGGTCGGAGTTGACTGGCTGGGTGTTGATTCCGGCAGTTTTTGGTCAATTATGCAGTCTCAGGTGTCTTTTGAAAAAGATATCTTAAACGGGATGATCAAAAGCTTTGTATTTGCGCTTATCGTGACATGGATTGCGCTGTATAAGGGTTATGACTGTATTCCAACATCAGAGGGGATCAGTAAAGCAACGACTGAAACAGTAGTCCACTCTTCATTGGCAGTTTTAGGTTTCGACTTTTTATTAACTGCTGTGATGTTTTCAGGTTAAAAGGTTTTAAAAACAAATGAATACACGGAAAATTGAAATATTAGTAGGCTTGTTTGTGGCACTGGGTGTAGCCGCATTCGCCGTATTGGCTTTAAAAGTGGCAAACTCAGGTATCTCTGGTAGTGGTGAAACTTATACACTTAATGCCAAGTTCGAGAATATCGGCTCTTTGAAAACTCGTGCACCTATAAAAGTAGGTGGTGTGGTTATTGGTCGTGTAGAAGGGATCAGCATTCACCCTCAAGAATTTGTTCCTGTTGTTGCTATGAGTATCGACTCAAGTTACGAGTGTCAGTTTTCGGATACGTCATCTGTCTCTATTCTGACTTCGGGGATCTTAGGTGAGCAATATTTGGGTATTTCTCCTGTGATAGCGTCTGACTCTGCTAAGCAAACTTGTCTGGGTAACGAAGTGACCAATGCAAGTTCTGAACTAGACGATTTGTTTGGTGTACAAAGCAAGGCATTAAAAGATGGTGATCTAGTGACAGATACCAAGTCAGCACTGGTTTTGGAAGAATTAATCGGACAGTTTTTATTTAACCAAGGTAGTGAGTAATTGTCATGTTAGGAAGAGTTTTAATTGCTATTGCGGCGCTGTGGTTCAGTTCGATTAGCTCGGCGAACGAGCCGGTTGACTTGAATGACCCATACAAAATGGTACAGCAAGTTGCGGATAATACGTTTAAGCGTATCACCAGAGATCAAGAGGCGATCACCGAAAGCAAAGAGCACCTGCGTGTCATCGTTGAGCAAGAGTTATTACCTTATATTGACTATAAATATGCGGCATATCGTGTATTAGGTAGTTACATTCAAAAAGTAAGGAATATCTCAAACAAAGAAGAAAAGGCGCAAGCCATTGAGCACATTAAGCAATTCATAGAGGTGTTTAAAAACTATCTGGTGGCAACCTATGCGGGTGTATTCACGCAATACACTAATCAGCATGTTGAGTTCTCTCCCGCGAAAGACTTTGCCGGTGACCAAGTCGCCATCGTAAAAACAACGATTGTAGAACCAGGCAAGCCTGATATCAAAATTGATTTTAAAGTGCGCAGAGACTCAAATAATGAGTGGCGTGCTTATGATATGATGGCTGAAGGAATTAGCTTGTTAGATGCAAAGCAGTCAGAACTACATGGTATTCTGCGTCAGCAGGGTATAGAGCACGTAATTGAACTTTTAGATAAAAAAAGCCGCTTACCTGTGCAGTTTAGGGGGGATGATGGCAGCAAGTAAAGTTCAGTTCAAACAGCTTGAGAATGATCTTGTTCAAGTTAGTGGTGAATTGACGAGAAATAGCCTAAACGATGAACGACTTCTTAACCAACAGATAGAAAACGTGCAGTCAGTGCGTTATTTTGACCTTTCTGAGGTTTCTAGGGTTGACACAGCGGGCTTAGCTTGGTTAATTCACTCTTTAGGTAAATTGCAGCAGCAAGGCAAACGTCTTGAGCTTAAAAATATACCTACCCAGCTCCATAATTTAATGGCGCTCGGGCAGGTATCGAACTTATTTGAGTGAGTCTAATGGAAACAAACCAAGTCGAAACTTTATTAAAAGAAACCCTATCTTTAGAAGAAGTCATAGTAAAAGCCAATGGTAGTCACTATGAGGTGATAGCGGTAGGGGAGTGTTTTGACGGGTTGAGCCGCGTTAAAAAGCAACAGCTGGTTTATGGTCCCCTAATGGCAAGCATCTCTGATGGGACAATCCATGCTGTAAGCATTAAAGCATTCACGCCAACAGAGTGGCAAAGAGAACGCAAATTCATTTTACCGCAATAACGGAGTCACAATGGATCAATTTGTTATCCAAGGTGGCACTACTTTGGCGGGTGAGGTCACAATTTCAGGTGCTAAAAATGCAGCTTTGCCGATTTTATTCGCTGCTTTGCTAGCGGACGGCGTCAGCCACTTTTCCAACGTACCGCAACTAAGAGATATTGGCACTACCGAAGCGCTGTTAAAAACGTTAGGTGCGGGCATTAAATGGCAAGGCGATGTGCTGCAAGTAGATGGCAGCACAGTAGATAAAGTGCTTGCACCATATGAGTTAGTAAAACAAATGCGTGCTTCAGTGTTAGCGCTGGGGCCATTACTTGCGCGTTTTGGTGAGGCGCAAGTTTCTTTACCTGGTGGGTGTGCGATTGGGGCGAGGCCCGTTGATATTCACATTCGTGGCCTTGAAAAGATGGGCGCGACTATAAGTGTTGATAATGGTTACATTAACGCACAAGTAAATGGGCGCTTAAAAGGCGCTGAAATTTACATGGAAATGGTGAGTGTTGGCGCGACCGAAAATTTACTGATGGCTGCCACTTTGGCTGATGGTATAACGGTATTAGAAAATGCTGCACGAGAGCCAGAGATAGTTAATTTAGCTGATTGTTTAACCGCTATGGGGGCGAAGATCACAGGTGCCGGAACAAGCCGTATTGAAATTCAAGGCGTTGAAAAATTGAACGGCTGTGAGCATAAAATTTTACCTGATAGAATAGAGACTGGCACATTTTTGGTTGCTGCGGCAATGGCCAAAGGTGAAGTGCTGTGCAAAAACACCGATCATGTCAGTTTAGAGCCTGTGTTAGATAAGCTACGCGCTGCGAATGCGCTGGTTGAGGTTAACGGTGATAGCATTTATTTAGATATGAGAGAGCGTAATCTGGCTGCTGTTAATATCAAGACTATGCCACACCCTGGTTTTCCAACGGATATGCAAGCGCAATTTACGGCATTAAACGTGGTCGCTCAAGGGAGTGCAACGATAACGGAAACCATTTTTGAGAACCGTTTTATGCATGTGCCTGAATTACAACGTATGGGTGCCAATATTCGTTTAGAAGGTAATACCGCGATTTGTGGTGATACAGACAAGCTCAGTGGCGCTCAGGTTATGGCAACCGACTTAAGGGCATCTGCGAGTCTTATTCTGACCGGTATTGTGGCAAGCGGAGAAACGATTGTTGACCGTATCTATCACGTTGATAGAGGTTACCAACGTATTGAAAACAAGTTGAGTCAGTTAGGTGCAAAAATAAAGCGCAGACACAATTAACTTTATCAGCATAAAAAAAGCGCCGGTCTGGCGCTTTTTTTATGCTGATAAAGTCTGGTACTTAATTGGCTCTGGTCTCAAGCTCGGCAACAACTAGCGTGAAAGTTCGCAGTTCATCACCTCGATACACTTCAAACTCTAGGCGGGTCCCAGGACGCGTATTGCCAATAAACTTTAAAGTACGTTGTGGGTTGGTAACAGGTTCTCCAGCAACTTTTACAATGATATCGTTCTCTTGCATGCCTGCTTGCCAAGCTGGTCCAAGAGGGTCTAAATCACTGACTCTTAATCCAACAATACGCGTATACAAGTCTGTTACTTCTTTTCCGGTACTATCCACGGCTGCGCCTCTAAAGCCTAAATAACCGCGCACAACTCGACCGTCAACAATCAGCTTTTGCATCACTTCTTTGGCAAGTTTGTAAGGCACCGCAAAAGAAATACCTTGTATGTCTATATTGTAACGCGTACGAAATTGAGCTGATGTGATCCCAACAAGTACGCCGTTGGAATTTACAAGTGCACCGCCTGAATTACCCACATTAACCGCTGCGTCCATTTGTAAGAGGTTATTGTACGGGCTGTCAGTAAGTGTTTGCTTACCGGTTGCACTTACAACTCCTTGTGTAATGGTCTGCCCCAAGTTAAGAGGATTACCTATAGCAAGTACGACATCGCCAACACGTGGGCTGAAGTTGTCATCTATGGGGATCACAGGAAGGTGTTGTGCATCAATTTTTAGCAGTGCCAAATCTGTAATGGTGTCAAAGCCGATAACTTGTACATCGTTAAAGCGTCTGCCATCTGTGAGTATCACCATGATTTGGTCGGCGTCATTTACTACGTGGTAGTTAGTTAATATATAGCCATCATGTGACATGAGCACACCAGAGCCCAACTCTTGCGTGGTATTGGTGCGCATGTAACGGGGAACCGATGAAATACTTTCAGAGAAAATAGTCACCACTGCCGGGGCTGCTTTTTCTACGGCATCAGCAAAACTCATATGGTTACTGGTGTAGTGTCTTGTCATATCAAATTTTGGCAATACCGCATTTTTTAAATTTGGGGAAAACCAAATAATAAAAAAAGCAATACACAGTCCAGCAATAAGCGGCGGAAGTAAAAAGCGAATAAGTTTTAGCACAAGCGCGGTCTTTTTAGTTCTAAAGGTTTAATCATGCACAAAGAAAAACACAGCGGCAAGTGCCGCTGTGTTTTTTAATACAAACTTCTAATTATATTATTGAATAAGCAAGAAGACAGAATCTCTTCCGCGTTTGATACCCAATACAATATTGCCTTGGATATCTTCGATTAAACTGCTCATATCGCGGATCGTATCTACTCGCTTGCGATTTACTTGCATGATCACATCGCCTTCTTCCAAGCCTACTCGAGCTGCAGGAGAGCGAGGTTCAACGGAAGTAACCACAACGCCTTTATTGCCATTGCGCTCGCCACTTTCAAGTACGGCACCACGCAGCATAGGATGAACTTTGTCAGCTGGCGCTTGCGCTTCACCTTGACCCTTCAGTGTCACTTCTATTGTGCGTTTACGGCCATCGCGATAAATGCCAAGTTCAACAGTTCTTCCTTCACCTATCGTCGCGATTTTACTCGCTAACTCTGCAAAACTTTGAATATCATCACCATTAACACTGGTAATAACATCGTTGGCCAATATACCCGCCTCGGCGGCCGCCGAGTCTTTGATGACACGTGCAACATAAGCACCTTGTTTAACGTCAAAGCCCTGTGCTTTAGCAATACCAGCATCAAGCGTACGACCTTCGATACCCAAAGAGCCGCGGCGCACTTGACCAAACTCAACAATTTGGTCAACTAGGTTTTTCATCATGTTAGAAGGAATGGCAAAGCCTATCCCCACGTTGCCTCCAGACGCGCCTAAAATCGCTGTATTGATACCAATTAGCTCACCTCGTAAGTTAACCAGCGCACCACCAGAGTTACCTTGGTTAATAGCAGCATCTGTTTGGATGAAATCTTCATAGCCTTCAATGTTTAAACCGCTACGTCCGAGTGCACTGATGATCCCAGATGTAACCGTGTGACTGAGGCCAAAGGGGTTACCTATAGCCACCGCAAAATCGCCGACACGTAATTTATCTGAATCTGCCAGTTTTACTTCGGTTAATTTTTCGCCATCGATTTCTAGCAATGCAATATCAGACTCTTTGTCTGTTCCAACCAGCTTAGCTTCAAATTCACGGCCATCTTCAAGGGTAACAATGATTTTTTCTGCATCGGCTATTACATGGTTATTAGTGACAACATACCCCTCGTCTGCATTGATAATGACACCTGAACCAAGGCCACTAAATGGGCGCTTTTGGCTACGCGGCTGAGGGTTACCAAAAAAGTAATCGAACGGGTCAACACGACGGCGTACTTCTTTTGCACCTGAAACCTGAATACTGACCACGCCGGGGGTTACTCGCTCTAACATTGGTGCGAGTGTAGGCATAGTCTGGCCATCTACAGCCATAGGCAACTTAGCATATGCTGCATGAGGGTTAATAAGCAGGGCGGTTGATAAAATAGCAGCTGTTAATAACGAGTGTTTCAATTTCATAGTCAGTAAATACTCCGCAAAAGCGTTAATGCATTGAAAAGGCGAGCACTAAAGTTGGTATGTGCTCGCCATTTCGCTATTGTAAAAAACTATATTTACTGACTATGGGGTCAAAAAAAAGTTCATCAAGAGGCTTTTGTTTGCTCAACTTCTAGCCGCTCACCTGAAAACAGACCACTTTCACCATCAACATAGTCAGTTGGCTGGGCAAAGCCTTCATTCGCTCTATCGCTACGGCGGCGTTCTGGGCGGCTTTTTAAAGAAGCGTGTAGTTGCTCGGTTGTTTCTTTTGAGAAAAATGGTTCACTCGGGTGGCTAGGTTTTTCGCTTAGCAATACCTGATTGGTTTCTTCAACATGGCTTAACAATTGACTGTAGCTATCTTGCATCTTGCCCATTAACTTTTTTGTGCTGGCAAGGTGATCAGCAACTTCCTGTCTATATTGCTCCAACTCGTGCTTTGCCTGCTGGGCTTGTTGTTCAAGGTCGCTATGTTTAAATTGCTTTTTAGTCCACACAGAGCCAACAAAAAAGGCGGCAATGGCAACGATTATGATAAGGCCTATCCAGGCAAATGAGGTCATATGTCTCTCCTAATAACATCGCGAAGCGCATAAGCTGTGAAAACTGGGCGAGTTTGCGACTAATAATAAAATCTAATGATAAGCTAAATATACGCCTAGAATCGATGCGTGTTAATATAATACGCAAATAAAAACGTAGAACTATGTAACTGACTATGACACCGTGGGAAAAATATCAGCAAGATTTGCAGCGCGAAGACTTTCAATATGACAATGCACAAGAAAATGCGGTCAAGCATTTGCAGAGGTTATATGATGATTTAACCGCTAAACCGGCCCCTAGAAAAGGTCTGCTAAGTAAACTGTTTGGTAAGTCTGAAGCGCAAAAAATAACAGGTTTATATTTCTGGGGCGGAGTGGGGCGAGGTAAAACATATTTAGTTGATACCTTTTACGAAGCACTACCAACACAGCGCAAAATGCGCGTGCATTTTCACCGTTTTATGCATCGAGTACATGATGAGTTAAAACTTTTGAAAGATGTAAAAAATCCTTTGGAAACGGTTGCTGACAAATTTAAAGCCGAAACCGATATTATTTGTTTTGATGAGTTCTTTGTACAAGATATTACCGATGCAATGTTATTGGGTGGGTTGATGCAGGCATTATTTGCCAGAGATATTGTGTTAGTGGCCACCTCTAATATCGTACCGGATGAGCTTTATCGAAATGGTCTACAAAGAGCACGTTTCTTACCTGCGATAGAGCTAGTTAAAGCTAATACAGAAGTGGTCAATGTTGATTCGGGCATTGATTATCGTCTGCGTACCTTAGAGCAGGCTGAAATTTTTCACAGTCCACTGGATGAGCAAGCTGACAAAAATTTATTTGAATATTTTGATAAGTTGTCACCTGAACCGGGCCGTCTGGATGAAAAAATTGAAATTGAAGGGCGTTTAATTCACACCCGTAAAGTATCGGACTGCATTGTTATGTTTGATTTTACGGCACTGTGCGAAACTGCTCGTTCTCAAGTTGACTATATGGAAATAAGCCGTCTTTACAATACAGTGATTTTGTCGAATGTGAAGCAGTTGGGTCAGCACAATGACGATGCAGCAAGGCGCTTTATTGCGTTAGTTGATGAATTTTACGAGCGTAATGTTACTTTAATTATTTCAGCAGCGGCGCCGATTACTGAGCTTTATACCCAAGGTACGTTGAACTTTGAATTTAAACGTTGCATCAGTCGTTTGCAAGAAATGCAGTCGTTAGAATATTTAGCGCGCGAGCATTTAGCATAATAACAGACTGTTGCTCCTGCGATAAGAATGAACTGAGTGTAGAAATTTTTTGTCGAAAAAACAATCTCACGCTAGTCAAGCATAAATAGAGTTGCTATAATCCGCGGCCTGCCACGTTGCGTTCTATTGCCCTCGTCGGCTTAGCCACTGACTTGAGCGGCAAAAAAGTCTTAAACTCGAAGGGGTTAAAGCACTCATATAGTAAGCGGTAATCACTTGATTACCTGTGGTTTTAAATAGAAAACATTGGATTTTTAAATGAAAACGTTTGTTGCTAAACCAGAAACTGTAAAACGTGACTGGTACGTAGTTGACGCTGAAGGTAAAACTTTAGGTCGCATCGCTACTGAAATCGCTCGTCGCCTTCGCGGTAAGCATAAAGCTGAGTACACTCCTCATGTAGATACTGGTGATTACATCATCGTTATCAACGCTGAAAAAGTTACTGTAACTGGTAACAAAACTCAGGACAAAATGTACTATGCGCACACTGGCTTCCCTGGCGGTCTTAAGTCTGTGAACTTCGAGAAACTTCAAGCTAAAAAGCCTGAAATGATCATCGAAAAAGCGGTTAAGGGCATGTTACCTCGCGGTCCTCTGGGTCGTGAAATGTACCGTAAACTTAAAGTTTACGCTGGTAACGAGCACAACCACGCGGCACAACAGCCGCAGGTTCTAGACATTTAAGGAGCACACTCATGGCAAATCAATACTACGGTACAGGTCGTCGTAAAAGTTCAAGTGCTCGCGTATTCTTACGCCCAGGCACTGGCAGCATCGTAATTAATCAGCGTTCTATCGAAGAGTACTTCGGTCGTGAAACTTCTCGCATGGTTGTTCGTCAGCCGCTAGAGCTAGTTGAAATGACAGAGAAGTTTGACCTTTACATCACTGTTGAAGGTGGTGGTATGACTGGTCAAGCTGGCGCAATCCGCCACGGTATCACGCGTGCACTTATGGAATTTGACGAGTCACTTCGTCCTACTCTTCGCAAAGCTGGCTTCGTTACTCGCGATGCTCGTAAAGTTGAGCGTAAGAAAGTTGGTCTTAAGAAAGCACGTAAGAAGACACAGTTCTCAAAACGTTAATTTTTTACGTTTCAAGAATTCAAAAACCCAGCATTTTGCTGGGTTTTTTGTTTTTTGCCTTTTAATTCCCTTTCATGAATGCGCCTAAAATATTTTCAAGATAGCTTAATAAGTAGGCATTTCACCTAATACTCAGATTTGCTGATAAAAAAAGTGCAATATTTAGGGTATTTAGTGTAAATCTGACGATAACTCGGCGGTTTTTTTTGCTACAATTGCAGGGCAAGTAAAGTGAGCGAGTTTCAACCCCGTATTCGGTGGTTCTCTAGCCTCAGTTGAGGTTGATCTTGGTCAGTATATTGTTTTTAGGATAGCGTATTATATATCATCGGCCTCATGCTCAAAGTAACCTAATAAATTCGAATCGGGTTTATTGGGGCATGAGTCTGTAATAACCTTGTTTTAATCAAGGGATTTATTTATGATCGCTTCTATTTTGTAGTTTCTTAAAATTAACCTGCTGTAACTGATGTTCTCAATATAGCAAGTGTTGAGAATCATAGTGGAGATAAGTGGATGAGCAATGCGCCTGTAGACAATGGCCGACGTCGCTTTTTAACCATAGCTACCTCTGTTGTTGGTGGTGTTGGTGCGGCTGGGGCTGCTGTTCCTTTTATTGCGTCTTGGAATCCAAGTGAGCGAGCTAAATCTGCGGGTGCGCCTGTAGAAGTAGATATCAGCAAGCTTGAGCCTGGACAATTAATTCGTGTTGAGTGGCGAGGTAAACCTGTTTGGGTTATTTCTCGTACGCCAAAAATGCTTGAACAAATGAAGGGCCATGAAGATATGCTTCGTGATCCGGAGTCTGAAGAGCCTCAACAACTAGATTCAGCTAAAAACCCATATCGTTCTAAGCGCCCAGAAATTTTTGTGGCGGTTGGTATTTGTACTCACCTTGGCTGTTCACCTAGCTTTTTACAGGGTGGTTTTGGTGAAAAGGTTGAAGGCACAGAGGATGGTTTCTTCTGTCCGTGTCACGGTTCTAAATTTGATATGGCTGGTCGCGTATTCCAGTCAGTACCAGCACCGTTAAACCTTGAAGTTCCACCGTATACCTTTATTGATGACACTACAATTCTAGTTGGTGAAGAAGAAGGGGTTGCGTAATGTTTGGTAATATTATCAACTGGATAGATGAACGTATTCCTATGACTCGCGTCTGGAATATGCACATTGCTCAATATCCTGCACCAAAAAACTTTAACTTTTGGTATCTGTTTGGTTCATTGGCCATTCTTGTACTAGTAAACCAAATCGTGACGGGTATCTGGCTTACCATGAACTTTGTACCTTCTGCGGAAGGTGCATTTGCGTCTGTTGAATACATCATGCGTGACGTTGAATATGGTTGGTTACTGCGCTATTTACACTCAACGGGTGCGTCTGCGTTCTTTATCGTTGTTTACTTGCATATGTTCCGTGGCATGATCTACGGCTCTTACCAAAAACCGCGTGAACTTCTCTGGTTATTTGGTATGTTCATTTTCTTAGCGTTAATGGCAGAAGCCTTTATGGGTTACTTATTACCTTGGGGACAAATGTCTTTCTGGGGTGCGCAAGTAATCATTTCATTGTTCGGAGCCATCCCTGTGATCGGTGATGATTTAACTCTTTGGATCCGTGGTGACTATGTTATCTCAGGTGCAACACTAAACCGTTTCTTTGCGTTGCATGTTATTGCATTGCCACTTGTACTAGTTATTCTTGTGTTCCTTCACATTGTTGCGCTTCACGAAGTGGGTTCAAACAACCCTGATGGTGTTGAGATTAAGCGTAAGAAAGGTACTGTTGCAGAAGAAGACAAGCCAAAATTTAAGTTCCATGAATATTACACCAGCAAGAAAGATATTGTTGATGCGATTCCATTCCACCCATATTACACAGTAAAAGATGTGCTGGGTGTAGCAGGCTTCTTAATTCTGTTCTGCTGGGTTGTGTTCTTTATGCCGGAAATGAACGGGTTCTTCTTAGAGGCTCCTAACTTTGAAGCGGCAAACCCACTGAAAACACCAGAACACATTTTCCCTGTTTGGTATTTTACGCCGTTTTATGCAATCTTACGTGCGATCCCTAATAAGTTATTAGGTGTTGTAGCAATGGGTGCATCAATCGTGGTCCTTGCGTTATTACCTTGGATTGACCGTGGTAAGGTGAAGTCTATTCGTTACCGTTGTGGTCTTCACAAGCTTAACATTGCACAGTTTGTTGTTACATTTGTTATCCTTGGCTGGATCGGGGCAACACCGCAAACAGACTTTAAAACGCTGCTGTCGCAAATTACTACAGTGACGTACTTCATGTTCTTTGTTTTACTCTTTGTGTATTCGAAGAATGAAAAGACTAAGCCATTGCCAACGAGGTTGACGAAATGATGAAAAAGCTAATTATCGGTTTATTCGCATTGTTGCCAACGTTTGTTATGGCAGCAGGGCCGTCTGTGCCGCTGATGGAAGCAGGCCATGACTTGACAGACAAGGCATCGTTACAACGTGGTGCTAAGTTGTTCATGAATTACTGTCTTGGTTGTCACCAGATGCAGTATCAGCGTTATGAGCGTACGTTCAGAGATATCGGTATTCCAACTGATATTGGTCAAGAACAGTTGATTTTTGATGGCTCAAAAGTGGGTAGCCACATTTTGAATTCCATTGAAAAAGATGATGCTGCTAAATGGTTTGGTGCTGCGCCACCAGATCTAACCCTGGTAGCGCGTGTACGTGGTGCAGATTGGATTTATACTTATCTGAAGTCTTTCTATAAAGATGAATCTCGCCCATTTGGTGTGAATAACACTATTTTCCCTTCTGTGGGGATGCCACACGTGCTTCAGGAGTTACAAGGGTTACCGACACCAATTACTGAGCAAGTAACTGAGAATGGGAAAACTGTAACGAAGATAGTGGGTACTGAAACGGATGGTTCTGGAGAGATGAGTACTGATGAATATGATCAAGCTGTTCGTGATTTAACGAACTTCATGGCATACGTTGGTGAACCTTCTCGACTTGAGTCTGAAGCTCTTGGTTATAAAGTGTTAGGATTTTTAGTTATTCTATTTATTCTGGCATTTTTCTTGAAGAAAGAATACTGGAGAGATGTCCACTAAGTTGGTCAAATCTAAGGTGATTTTGCAATAGGGGCTCTAGCCCCTATTGCTGTTTAAAGTGATTTATTACTTTTTGTAATTATTAATGGAGGTAGGCATGGCCGTTGCTGCCAATAAGCGCCCTGTAATGACTCTTTTCTCTGGTGCAAACTGCATGTATAGCCATCAAGTACGTATTGTACTGGCAGAGAAAGGGGTAAGTGTTGATATTCACCTAGCAGAAAAGGATAACCTGCCAGAGGCTCTACATGAGATAAATCCTTATGGTACCGTTCCTACTTTGATTGACCGCGAGTTAGGCCTATACCAAGCGGATATTATCAATGAATACCTAGATGAGCGTTTTCCGCATCCACCTTTAATGCCTGTCTACCCTGTAATGCGTGGTCGTAGTCGTTTAATGATGCACCGTATTGATACTGACTGGTATAGCCTTGCTGCAAAGATCACCGAAGGCGGAGCTGAAGAAGCCCAAGCACGTAAAGAGTTAACTGAAGCATTGCTTGCTGTAGCGCCAATCTTTAACGAAGCGCCTTACTTCATGAGTGAAGAGTTTAGTTTAGTTGATTGCTATTTAGCCCCCTTGTTATGGCGTTTGCCGCAACTAGGTATTGAGTTGAATGGAGCGGGAGCTAAAGAGTTAAAAGACTATATGTTACGCTTGTTTGAGCGAGACTCTTTCCAGGCTTCTCTAACCGAAGCAGAACGTGAGATAAGAGCATAATGACTCCTAATCGCCCGTATTTACTGAGAGCCTTTTTTGATTGGATAGTCGATAATGAGTGTACACCACATCTCGTTGTGAATGCAGAGTATCCAGCCGTTCAAGTGCCTACACAGTTTGTACAAGATGGGCAGATTGTGTTGAATATCAGCCCCTCAGCAGTGACGCAATTTGCAATGGACAATCACCAATTGAGCTTTAATGCACGCTTTGGTGGTCAGCCTATGCAAGTGTATGTGCCTATCGCTGCGGTATTAGCTATTTATGCACGTGAGAATGGTGAAGGTACTGTGTTTACACAAGAAGAGTTTCCCGAAGATGATGCTGTGGAAACACAAGAAGTGCAAGAGACACAAGAAGTACAAACAACTGAATCAGATAAACCTGAACCTGAAAAGCGAAAGGGCTCACACTTAAGAGTTATTAAGTAACCTCAGCTGCACATAAGAGAATTTGCCCAATAAAGCTATTTCGCTCACTCTCTTCGTTATTTTCGTTTGTAATAGCTCGCTATTACTTCACGAAAATGCCTTGATAGTGAGCGAAATATCGTCATTGGATATTGAAGGGGTTGCAATGTCTCTCTTCTGAACTATCAAAACTCTTATCCGCAGCTGAGGTTAAGTAATATTTGTTATTGCTTTTTGAATCTAAAAAACCTGCATAGTGCAGGTTTTTTTATCTCTGATGGGGGAATATTATAAATACTCAAATGCTTTTATAACGCGTGTAACCCCGTTTACATGACGGGCGATATCAACCGCTCTATTAGCTTCGTCTTGGCTAACTAATCCCATCAAGAATACTTCGCTATTTTCCGTGACCACTTTAATATTATTGCCACTGACATCATCAGCGGCAAGAAGCTTAGTCTTTACTTTCGAGGTTAACCATACATCATGAGTTTGGGTTGTAACACCAATATTACTGCTAATTCTAAGCTGGTTGTGTACTTGGCGAATAGCGGGTATGTCTTGTAGCGCTTTTTGTGCTTGTTGCTTCATTTCAATATTGGCTACTTGGCCAACCATCAATACCACCCCATTGACACTAATAAGGCTGATATTTGCATGCTCTTTTAACCGTTCAATATTACGAATTGCAAGCATCCCCTTGATCTCAATATTATTATCATCGAGTTGCGAGCCTATCGTTCGACGGTCATCTGCAGCAGAGATAGCACCAGCAGTACCTGCAACTACGGCTGCTGCGCAACCTTGTAAAAGGGCTAGGCTCAAAAGTATTGCAATAGGTTTAACCAACATTTTTTACTGCTCTCCCTGTGGAAATAGTGTGTTGTCTATGAGTTGGCTCAGGCAATGAGTAATAAATAAGTGAGACTCAACGATACGACTAGGTCGCTTGCTAGGAACGCGGATCTCAACGTCACTCGGACCTAAAAGCCCTGTTAGTTCACCGCCATCGTCACCAACTAGAGCGATTACTTTCATATCTTTGGTAAGTGCTGCTTCTGCGGCACTGACGATGTCCTTCTCATTGCCATTTACAGCGATGACTAAAAGGAGATCACCTTGTTGTGCAAATGCGCGTACTTGTCTTGAAAAGCGCTCTGTATCATCGGTCGCTACAGATTGCCCTAGATGTACTGAAGTTTGTGTGAGTGCAATTGCGGGTAAGCAAGGACGCTCAGTTTCATAAAAATTAACAAGTAAGCCTGCAAAGTGTTCAGCTAGCATATGACAGCTATCTGCACCACAACAAAGGAGTTTGTTGCCATTTATCAAGCCTTGCACAATTGTTAAAGCTGCTGATTCAAGCGCATCAGGCAATACTTCTCCTGCGGCGATTTGTGCTTGGATACTTTCAGTAAAAATGCTTTTAATAGATTCTTGCATACTAAAAAACGCTCTTAATCCATTGTATATTGGGAGGGTTTTTTCCCTCAATTGCGATAAAGTCTACGCGTACTGGTACATTATGCAACTGTTGCGCGCCTAAGTAGTAATAAATGCTACGTTTAAGTTTTTGCTGCTTTGTATGAGTAAGGGTAGAAAGTACCCCACCAAAGCGCTGAGACTGTCTAAATTTTACTTCAACAAAGACCCAACAGGTTCCTTCTCTCATAATGAGATCTATTTCGCCGTAACGGCAATTATAGTTGCTTTGTACAAAGCTAAGCCCTTGCTTGAGTAAGTAAGATTTAGCAAGTTGTTCGTAGTGTTGCCCCTTATCTCTACTGTTTTTAAATAGCTTTTCAAACATTGGCTTCCTGCCTTAGTTCATTATTTGTGCCTCTGTGGCCTGTGTTTGGCGCATAAATAAAGGCTTTGGAGGTGTCTCATTGAGTTTTACTAACCGGATCTTCTTTTTCCTGTATTGCGCCCAACTCAACGTGCGCGCGAGAGTGTTATCGCGTTTAATACTTAATTGCCCTGTAAGACCCGAAAACTCTTTGCCAGGCACACGTGCAAGCTGTTTTATCTGTGTTATTAAATTTACTGAGTCGTATGCCATAGCGAATAGGCGCTGCTCTATATCTGCCTGCTCGGGCCACAGTGTTAAATACTTTTCTCTTAATCCATTTTGCTGAACAGCACCAGGTAACATCCATGGTTGTTCGGTAAAATATAGCCCCTCAAGATCACCCTTATCAGTACTGTCTATGCGGCGACTGTAGCTTCGTGACGTAGCATACAGAGGGATCTTCTGTGCAAAGGTACTTACATTTACATCCAAATATGGCTTTAATAGGCGAGTTTCAATGGCATCTCCCAAAATATAGACCACATCGATGTCTCCTCGGGAGCGAGTCTCACTTTCAACCTCTTTGTTAAATAAAGACTTGATGGTTCTTATTCGTTGTTTTGACTCATCAACTTCTAGTAAGTTAGCGACGACTTTGGCCATATTTTTGCTGTCAGTATAAAAGCCTACTTCAGGCTCTGTTTCACTGTAGCGCTGCCATTGCTTTTGAAAGTGACTAATAAGTCGATGACCAGAATTATTATCTGGCGCCAGTAGCATCGGTTTTTGATATTCTTGCGTTAAGAAGTGTATCAAAGCTTGTTCGACTTCATGCTCTGGGTTAAGAGCAAAATAGTAGTGTTGTGGGTTGGAGTTAGAGTAAAGCTCACTTGATGTATTTAAAAATATAGTAGGTAATGCCGAAAGCACCGAGCTATCTGCGAGTTTATCGATATTGTTTTTCAGCAACGGCCCAACAACAAAGTCAACTTGATGACGGACTAAAGACTGCTCAATTTTTTCAATGCTTTGTGACTCATCAATAAAAAAAACTTCCTCGATTTTTTGTTTGTCTAGAGCGGCCAAAAAGCCATTTTTTAACGCAAGACCGAAGCGTTCACTATTGCCAGATTGGGGTAGTAAAATAGCTAATCGCTTTGTGTTGTAAGGGGTTAAGCTAACAGATTTTGCGACTTCTTCAGGCAATAAGTAGCTAGCAGGATGATTAACGAAACGACGTTGCCAATTATTAAGCGCCTGATGAAGCTCGACCCCCGCACCTAAATAGACCAGCTGATATTTAGCAAGTTTAACCCAACCTTGTTGAGTAACTGAGCCTGTATCTAGTTTTTCTAATGCATACGACGACAATTGCTGCAGAGCCTGCCAGATATCGTCATTGAGGTTAGCAATAGCAACATTGTTTTGCGCAGTTATATTGGCAGCATTAAAAAAGTAAGTGAGGGCTTGATTTGGCAACCCTTCAGAGGCGTAAATACTGCCCGTTAAGTATTGATGCCAAGCCTTGTGCTCTGGTAAAGAGAGTTGCTCTTCAAGTGAATTAAGCATCGCCAAGGCGTCACTTGCACGCTGTTGATTTTTGCGAGCCAAAGCGATGTATAACTTATTTTGAACGTGATCAACGCTTACTTTACTTTCTAAAGCGAGGCAAATTTGTTCAAGGAGTTGCCATTCTTTATTACTAATAGCCGCATCTCTTGCATAATAGAGCAGCTGTATTCTATCAGCCCCCTCTTTTGATTGGGCTTTTTCAAACAAGGCGAGTGCATCAGAATAATCCAATGTGTGCTTTGATTGCTGATTTTGTGACTTGGTGTTAGCAGTTGGTACTTTTTCGGTTGTACTGCAGGCTGATAACCCTGACAATATAGCGATTACAAGACTAATTATTTTCAGTCGCACAACAACGCCCTAGTTGATTTACTTTCTTGGGGCTATCTTACTGACTGAACTGGGAGAGCTCAATGATAAAAGCACAGAACACGGATAAAATAGGCACCCTTTATGTGGTAGCTACGCCAATTGGCAATCTTGCCGACATCAGCGAGCGTGCTTTAACAACTTTATCAAGCGTAGACTTAATTGCCGCTGAAGATACCAGACATACAGGCAAATTATTGAGTCATTTCAATATAAAAGCGAAAACCTTTGCCTTACATGATCATAATGAAAAACAAAAAGCGCAGCAGGTTGTTGATTGGCTTAATGAAGGTTTAGATATCGCCTTGGTATCAGACGCTGGCACGCCTTTAATCAGCGATCCTGGGTATGCCGTTGTAAATCTTTGCCGTGAACAAGGTGCAAATGTGACACCTGTGCCTGGAGCATGTGCTGCAATTACTGCGCTTAGTTGCTCGGGTCTGCCAACGGATCGCTTCCAATTTATTGGTTTTACACCCGCAAAAAGCCAAGCAAGGCAGCAATTCTTTATCGATGCCTATGAAAGTGGCATCACCAGCATTATGTACGAAAGTACGCATCGTATCATGGCGAGTCTGAATGACTTGCACAGTGCGCTAGGCGAAGAGCAACAAGTTGTATTTGCCAAAGAACTAACGAAAACATATGAGACATTTTTTAGCGGCTCCGTTGCTGAACTTATCGATTATTTGACTGAAGAGCCCGAAAAGCAAAGAGGTGAGCTAGTGCTGATGCTGCCCGGCAAGCCAAAGCAGCAGGCTGAAATTCCGGCTGATGCAAAACGGATGTTGTCTTTACTTGAAAGCGAAATGCCGCTCAAAAAAGCCTGCGGCATTGTGGCAGATTACTTTGATTTAAAGAAAAACGCGCTGTACAAAGCAGCTATCGCAGAAAAAGAGGCCTAAAAAGCGTGAGATTTTGGTGATAATCCTGTATTATCGCCGCCCTGAGTCAGCCGGATAATCGCTGCCTGTGACGAAAATGATCAGGGGGAGGAAAGTCCGGGCTCCACAGGGCAGGGTGCCAGCTAACGGCTGGGGGGCGTGAGCCTACGACAAGTGCAGCAGAGAGGAGACCGCCAACTTTCGAGTTGGTAAGGGTGAAAGGGTGCGGTAAGAGCGCACCGGGCCACTGGTAACAGTTGGTTGCAAGGTAAACTCCACCCGGAGCAAGACCAAATAGGGTTCCTTATGGTGTGGCCCACATCGGAACCGGGTAGGTTGCTTGAGCCTAGGAGCAATCCTAGGCCTAGACGAATGATTATCACTCGTAAGAGTACAGAACCCGGCTTATAGGCTGTCTCAGAAGTTTTAGTAACCGCTTGATTTACTTGTGTAGATCAAGCGGTACACTAAAATTATCCACCCTCAAATCACATTTCCATGTACCGTTTGGTACACGGATCGCAGCTTCAAAATTCAATTCACAAAAAAATTCAACTCGCGATGAATTCATAAAGTATTGATTTAGATGCTTCTTTTCGCCTGATACACTTTTCACTAACAGTTTGATTTTACGATTGGTAAGCACAATTCCGTGGTACATGGCTGGCGAAAATTTGGAAAGTAAAATGCTTTATGGGCAATACGAACTGTACTTCTAAGGCGGGTGTTACGGGTTGATAGCCAACTTTTGGTCTAATACCAATTTTATTAATACATTGATCATTCTAGCGAGCTAAATAACTCATTAACTGCGTTAAATATTTCTCATGTAGAATAACTGCATAGCGAAATATTTGCCTTGTTACTAAGCCATTTATCTGTCGCAATATCTGATCACCAATTTAATGCAATTGGTCTAAAATGCTTACCTTACCATGTTAAAGGTTGGTACTTTGCTGACTCGTTTTTGCGGGGACTAAACGATGATTCATGTGAACACCATCTTGCAAAGTTGAACTGTAAATTGAGGCTAGTCCCCAATACGTTCTTTCAAGTGTTTAAGTAAAAATTCGCCGACCGCCTTCGCGGAAGGCGATTGCGCTTTGCGTGATGGGGTTAGCAAGCTCAACTGTGCCCTACCTGAAATCCAATCTGGCAGCACTCTAAGTAAAGTACCATCATTAATTTCATTACGACATACGTAGCTAGGCAGGCTTACGATCCCAAGCCCTTTAATGGCTGCTTGCTTTAAAGTGCCCATGTCATCGCTACAAAGCTGCGGATTATAGGGGACGGTGGTTTTAAGTCCCTCCTTATTTTCAAGTGTCCAGTGTCCGTCAGAGGGTTGCCATCCAACTTTTAGACTTTGTCTTTTAAAAAGGTCATAAGTTGACTGAGGAGTGCCTGTTTTAGTCAAGTAATCTGGGCTGGCAAATAAGTGCCAAGAAACAGTCGCAAGACTTCTTTGAATAATCGTTGAATCAGGCAAAGATTCGATGTGACCACGAATTGCCAAATCCACGCCAGAGGAAATTAAGTCGATATTTTGGTTAGTGACTTGCTGAACCAACTCTACTTTGGGGTGCTCCTGAAGAAATTTTATGAGTAAGTCTTTAACTGCAAATTGCGCGACTCCCAGCGAGCAACTTATCGTTACTCGACCACTAAGCGATGTCTTTCTGCTTTCTATTGCCGCTTCCGCCGCTTCCATTTCATTGAGCAGCGCGCGGGCATGTTGATAAAATATCTGACCAGTTTCCGTAACATTAAACTGGCGTGATGTTCGTTGAATTAACTTTATATCAAGCCTTTCTTCGAGCTTTGACACATGACGACTTAATCGTGATTTTGGCATATTCAGCGCTGCTGCTGCGGGTGTGAAGCCTTGTTTTTCCACCACGTGTACAAAGTAATAATAGTCATTCAAATCAAT
Organism: Pseudoalteromonas sp. A25; assembly: GCF_009176705.1. NCBI lineage: Bacteria > Pseudomonadati > Pseudomonadota > Gammaproteobacteria > Alteromonadales > Pseudoalteromonadaceae > Pseudoalteromonas > Pseudoalteromonas sp. A25. Next base: position 351,731 of record NZ_AP021846.1, read on the forward strand.
CATATGTTTTTAAGCCTTCTCACTTACCGCCTCAACGTTTCAAATATAGAACAGTACTTTCAGTTTTTCTATCTACAAAACACTATCGTTCTACAACTAGAATGAAGTTATCGATTTGCAATAGCGTTAGGTGATTAAAAATGAATACATTAATAAATTCGACAATTGAGCATGCTGACAACCAAATTATTGCTCCAACTATGACAGCGGCAAAGTCGGGTGAAGTGTTAAGGATCGGAAGCGGCTTTGAAGCATTGGCTTTTCGAGATAAAGATTTTTCGGGCACCATGGACCCGCTCGTGATGGTTGATCACTATATAATGACCAAACCTACATTTGGTGCTCATCCGCATGCGGGCCTTTCAGCCGTCTCTGTTATTTTTGAAGACAGTGAGGGCCCGTTTCATAACCGCGACTCATTAGGAAATGACTTTGACATAATGCCTGGGGACTTATATTGGCTTAAAGCGGGTTCTGGTGTTATTCATGATGAGTCGCCACGTACTGGCTCGAAGATCCATGGATTACAAGTATTCGTAAACTTGCCTGCAGCGCTAAGAAAGAGTTCGCCCGAGTCGCTCCATGTTAAAGCGCAAAATATGCCTCATATTGAATATGAAGGTGCTCGAGTACGGGTTGTGCTTGGCCAGAGTAATGGCGTTAAAGGTGAACAATCCCCGGCACTACCAATGACCATTCTTGATGGGCAACTTCATTCAAATACCACTTTCTCTCACGCATTAGAAATGGGAGAAAACGCGTGGATAACAGTGGTTAGTGGAGAGCTAGATGTGGCTGTTGACGGTAACCCGATACGCCTTGTCTCAGGCCAGGCTACTTCCATATCTAATGTTTCGTCTGATACTGAAGCAACTATTAGCATGGTTAATCCTAGCCTAAAAAGTGTGCATTTTGCACTTTTCTCTGGCAAGCCAATCAATGAAACCTATGTCCAAAAAGGGCCTTTTATTATGGGCTCCGAAGCAGAAATTACGCAAGTTGAGCAAGATTTTTCCGCAGGTAAATTGGGAAAACTAGTTTAACAGTCTGTAAAGATTAGCTTTCAATCCATAGGAGATAAATATGAATATTTTAGCTTTCGCGGCAAGTAATAGTCGTAAATCTATTAATAAGGCCCTTGTCACTTATGCAGCATCGTTATTAGATCAGCATCGGGTGGATATGTTGGATATCAACGAGTACGAGATGCCCATTTACAATAGTGATCTGGAAGAGGGTTATGGTATTCCCGACGCGGCCAATCGGTTTTTAGATAGGATTACACAGGCGGATGCCTTGTTAATTTCATTTGCCGAGCATAATGGTAACTACACCGTTGCGTTTAAAAACCTTTTGGATTGGATGTCTCGCATCAACACAAAAGTGTATCAAGGTAAGCCAATAGTTATGTTATCAACATCACCCGGACCGGGTGGCGCTAACAGCGTATTGTCTTTGGCTAGTGACTCTGCGCATTACTTTGGTGGAAATGTAGTTGCCTCTCTCTCGATCCCAAGTTTTTTCGATAACTTTGACCTAGAAAATGGTCAACTCGCAAACGCTGAACTGATTTCTAAGTTGCATGCGGTGCTTAAAAAAATCGAAAGCGCTTAAAGTAAGTATTAACTAGGAGGCAGGTATCATGATCCCAAAAAAACTCACGTTTCATACCTTTTCGTTTGTTATGTCGTTTTTAATGTCTGGCGTGATGTCGTTGTCTATGCTGGTCATGGAATCAGCCACTATTAATGAGGTGTTTGCTGGTTGGCCAAGTGCATGGGCTGTAGCAATGCTAGTCGCTTTTCCATTTAGTTTGCTTGTCGTACCGCTCACCCAGCGATTGGTTTCAGCGATTGTTTCTGACGAGTAACTGTATTGATGTCGTTGCAATAGATGGCGGTCACATTATGTGTGCTGTCAAATTGTTATAACAAAAGAGTTTGGCAAGCGGTCAAAGAGCTCATTTTTGACTCTCAGAGTATTCTGCAAGTGCTATAGCCAAAATAAGATAAGAAGGATACACACTATGAACCATCTATATGAATTTAATCGTGCTTGGGACACTCCTGAATTTACTCAAATAGAGCTCGACCCAGTAGATATAAACGCCGTAATTAAAGATCATTATTCACATCCTGGTCAATTTAGCATGACAAAGACTCAGTTGTGGGACATGGAAGTGAAAAAAGCCAGTAGGCCTGATTTATTTATACCGTCTGTTATTAAACGAGGTTCTGCAGCTGCCTGGGGATTTAAAACACAAGGAAATAGCGAAACTTTTACTAGAGTATCAGAGCAGCGTTTGTGGCTAGATAACACTCAATACGGTGTGGTTATAGAGCATGTCCACATTGATCATGATACTAAACTAGTTACCTTTATTGGCGAGTTACAAGTAAATTCGGATGAGTACGGTCATTTTATTGTGGACGGAGCACAACCAATTTTCCATGTTCAACATGGTGTCGTTGGTGATGAGAATAGTCCAATTAACACATGGAAAATCGTTCACCTTGAAGCAACGAACGAAGCGAAACTCAAAGAACGATTCCAAAAAATGAATCATTGCAGATGGCTACCAGAATACGTTGAAATTTATCTGCGTGACATTCTTGGAGTGGAGTTACAAAGAGGGGAGTTTTGAGCTTAGTGTTTATTTAAAACTAGCTTTTACAAAAATTTAGATAGGTTTAACGTATAAGTATTCATATAAACCCCTTTGTTAGTAGTACAGTGTGCGATCTCCTCTCTAACTGTCTAAATGTATACAAAGCAAACTCCGTCTGTTCAAGTCTAAATAGCGTAGGGCTGTGGGTAAGGCAGTTGTTTATAAACGACTAAAAGTCGTGCATATGCCTACCAAAGAAAGCAAAATTCTACCAACGAATTGCGCTGGTTAAACTTTCAACGGAAATTGAAAAAAACGTCACTCGCCTTAAGCCAGTGACGTTAAGCTTAAACGTGACTCTCTTATTAGTGGCAACTATTTGAAGGGGAGCAACACGATACCTTTGCTTCGCTGGCATCATAACCGGCTTCTTTTATCGCCGCTGTTACTTCTTCTACTGAAAGCTTAGACTCAATAGAGACTGAGCTATGTGCTACATCAAAGGTCAGTTTTGCATCTTCATCAAGTGCAAATAGCGATTTAGCAATGGCGGCAGTGCAGTGATCACATGACATGTTAGCGACATTAAATTTCATCATTATTAATCTCCTATGTTTAACTTCAGTGCAATGCTAAAAGTTGCCCTATAGGGAATGTCAACAGTCTTTAAAAAACGTTTGACCTTGACATCGTGGTAAGGTTTAGCCTCTCGTTCTAGAATCTAAATTGTCATAGAGGAGATTCTATAATGACAACAACGGTAGACTTACCCGTGAAGGGGATGACGTGTGCTTCATGTGCAAAAAGAGTCGAAAAAGCGGTCATGGCAGTATCGGGCATCGATAGTGCGAATGTTAACTTGGCATCTGACACGGTGTCTATTTCAGGTGATTTAAACATCACAGCGGTAAGCGATGCGGTTAACGCAGCAGGGTATCAACTAGACTTTGTAACTAAGCAGTTCAAGGTCAAGGGGATGACATGTGCATCGTGTAGTGGTCGAGTAGAGAAAAGTTTAAATGCGCTTGAAGGTGTACTATCTGCCACTGTCAATTTGGCATCTGAGCAAGTCACTGTCGCAGTCTCGCCAAAAGTAACTGATGGTGATCTACAGCAAGTAGTTAAAAGCGCGGGATACGAACTGGTTATAAAAAGCAATACTGAAAAATCTGCAGAGCAAGCGAACAGCACGGCTTTTTATCATAGAGACAGCTGGTCGGTTATAGGCGCAGCAGTGTTAACTTTACCGCTCGCGCTACCTATGTTCGCAATGTTATTTGGTAAAGACTGGATGTTGGCACCAGTTTGGCAATGGATTTTAGCCACACCTGTGCAATTTTATTTTGGTGCTCGTTTTTATAAGGCTGGTTGGCACGCACTGAAGGCGTTTACTGGTAATATGGATCTCTTGGTGTCTATAGGAACCAGTGCCGCCTATGGCCTATCTCTTTACTTATGGCTTACCTTTGATGGGGAGCATGGCTCACCTCACCTATACTTTGAAAGCAGCGCTGCAGTTTTAACACTGGTATTGCTGGGTAAATTTCTTGAAAAAAGAGCTAAAAAAAAGACAACGAGTGCATTACAGGCCCTTGAAAATTTAAAACCAACGTCAGCGACGGTTAAGCGCAATGGACAATGGCAAACATTGTCAGCCTCTGAATTACAAAAAGGAGATGTCGTTAAGATCCGTCCTGGCGAGCGCGTTCCTTCAGATGGTGTTGTAATAAACGGCAATAGCAATGTTGACGAAGCGTTGATCAGTGGAGAAAGTATCCCCCTAAATAAATCCAAAGGCGATAAGGTGACTGGCGGATCTGTGAACTTGGATGGGGTACTAGAAGTTGAAGCGTCAGCGGTGGGTTCTGAATCAACATTATCAAAAATTATCCGCTTAGTAGAGCAGGCGCAAGGAGCAAAGGCCCCGGTTCAAGCTTTAGTAGACAAAATAAGTAGTTTCTTTGTTCCTGCTGTGTTGTTGTTTGCGCTATTAACCGTACTTGTGTGGGGCGGCATATTTAACCAATGGTCGCAAGGTATTGTTTACGCAGTTGCCGTGTTGGTAATAGCGTGTCCATGTGCGCTTGGTTTAGCTACACCTGCTGCCATAATGGCTGGCACGGGCACGGCAGCTCGACACGGGATTTTGGTTAAAGACGCTGTTGCTTTGGAAAGTGCAACGCACATTGACTACGTCGTGTTTGATAAAACAGGAACGCTTACAGAGGGCAAGCCGGTATTAATACAAAGTAAAGCTGTGAAAGGCAGTGAAGCTGATTTGTTAGAGTTAGCCTATGCATTGTCTGAACACAGTGAGCACCCTTTGTCTCAAGCTATTGTCAATTTTGCTCAGGAAAATAAAGTGAGATTGAATGATGTAGTAAATTTCAAAGTGATTGCTGGGAGTGGTGTTAGCGGGGATTTAAATGGCCGCACCATTATCATGGGGTCAAGTAAATGGATGAAGCAACTTGATTTGGAATTGCCAACGGAACTGATAGAGGTCGAGGGAGCTTCAATATCATGGCTAGCTGAGATGAAAGAGGAAGGGGCTGAGTTACTTGGGTTGTTATGCTTTTCTGATAAACCAAAAACGAACGCGCTACGTGCAGTTCAAAGCCTTCAACGTGATGGCATAAAGGTGGCAATGATAACGGGTGACTCTCATGCAAGCGCTGAGTATGTCGCTAAGCAGTTGGGCCTAGATAATTACGATGCGGAAGTTCTGCCCCAGGGGAAAGCCGCAGCGATTGAAGCTTATCAGGCTAAAGGATATAAAGTGGCGATGGTTGGTGACGGTATAAATGATGCGCCAGCACTAGCGCAGTCAGATTTAGGCATAGCAATGGCAACCGGGACTGAAGTGGCAGTGAATGCATCAGCTATCACATTAATGAGAGGTAATCCTGCATTAGTATCCTCTTCGTTGAAGCTTGCCAATGCAACTTATCAAAATATCAAACAGAACTTATTCTGGGCGTTTGCATTTAACACTGTTGGCATACCTTTGGCTGCTCTTGGATACTTAAATCCAATTCTAGCGGGAGCTGCAATGGCTTGTAGTAGCGTGCTTGTTATTACTAATGCTTTGCGGCTGCAAAGAATGTCGTTATAGGACTAGCTATATGGATACTCTATTAACTATCGGTGAAGCCGCTAAATTGAGTGGCTTAACAGCGAAAATGATCCGCAACTATGAAAAGTCAGGCTTGATCAGAAAGTCCCCAAGAACTGCAAGTGGCTATCGCTTGTATAATAGCGAGCAGTTAAATCAATTAAGGTTTATTAAACGAGCGCGCAACCTCGGGTTTTCGCTTTCAGATATTCAATCACTACTTGAGTTGTGGCAAAACCCAGACAGAGAAAGCCGAGTTGTTAAGCAGTTGGCGCAGTCGCACCTTGAAGAGATAGAAAACAAGATTACTCAGTTACAGCATATGCAGCAAGTGCTAACTGAGTTAGCTCAAAGCTGTAAAGGTGATACCAATCCTCAATGCAGTATTCTTGAACAGCTAGCCGAGTCTCATCTTTAAACTCGAGCTCGGCTTTAAGATTAGCTAGCTTATATGCATACAGATGAAGCGAATAACTTCATCTGTATCGTATTTTATCAGTAGTTTACTTAATGATAGCCATCTTGTTATAAACACTGAGCAGTGCTTGGTTTGTTTTTAAACTTGACCTACTATTTTACTGTCAATTTAGACTGTAATTGAGGCTTTATTGCACATCAGATATTATGTGAATAAGGCATTTATAAAGGCAAAGCATAGTGAACTTTGATTATAAAAAACGTACGTCGACAAGGATAGACGACAGTCCAATCGGTAAACTGCTTCACTCTTTGCGCATGGAAAGTGCGTTTTTTACCAACTCTACCTTTACTCGCCCGTGGGCGGTCGGTATGCCGTGTATGCCGAATTGCATGATGTTTCATCTTATCGTAGAGGGTTGCGCGCATTTTGAGGTGGGAGATAGTCATTTTCAGTTAAATGAAGGTGATTTTGTGCTTTTTCCTAAAGGTGAGGGGCATATTCTTTCAGATGGAACATGTACGTTGGTAAAGCCACTTGCTGAGCTACCTATTCAGAATCTGACCGCACGTTATGAAACACTTAATTTTGGGGGAGCAGGAGCGCGTAGTAAGCTTATTTGTGGTGCTATGCTGTTTGAGCATCCTTTAGCAATTAAATTGCTTGGCATATTACCTTCTTTTATTCGCATCGATTCTAATGCCGACGAGTCACTGAATATGGTAAAAAGTATTAGTGAGCTGCTTAAAACTGAAACACAAAATATCTCAGTGGGTGCCGAGGCGGTTATTGCACGTTTAGCCGATATTTTGGTGATTGCAGCAATGCGACAATACTTAACAGAGCTCAGTGACGACAAGCTCGGGTGGCTTAGTGCACTGGAAGATGAACGTGTAGGGAAAGCCCTAAAGCTTATCCATGAGAAGCCAGATAAGCATTGGTCTTTAGAAGAGCTTGCTTGTGAGGTCGCAATGTCAAGAACCAGCTTTGCCGTTCAGTTTAAGCGACTAGTGGGCAATACACCGATGGATTACTTGACTGAATGGCGGATGTCACTGGCCTACTCAAGATTGCAAATGAGTAAAGATACCGTGCTTTGTATCGCGCTTGATACGGGCTATCAGTCTGAAGCTTCGTTTTCTAGAGCTTTTAAAAAAGTTACAGGGAAAACCCCTGGAGAAGTTCGCAAAGCGTAAACTTGGCAAAAAAGCATATAAGACTACCTGTCCAAGGTATTGAAGAATGATTTTTTCAACGCACATACATCTCGGGTGTGCTTATTAAACTATGTGCTTTTGTGTGTTGTTATCGTTTACTCCCTCAGCGTAACCAGCAATTGTACTATCTGCATCAATCTTAGAACGCTCTGCAAAACCTTGGCATAAAAACATCTTCATACTGGATTTATACAAATACGGTGGAGAGTTAAGATGAGAGAAGTCAATAATGTCGTTGTTATTGGTGCAACGGGTGGTTCTGGATATAACACAGTTCAAGCGCTTGTTAAGCTTGGCTATACAGTGACGGCCATGTCACGCAATGCATCAAAAACTTTTAAATCCCCTATTAAAGCTGTCGATGGTTCTGCGCTAGACGAAGCGCCGCTGCGAGTTGCTATTGCAGGGCAAGATGCAGTCATTATTACGCTGGGGATTTCGCAAAACCCTATTGGTGTGCGTTTATTTGGTGCTCAAAAAACACCTTTAAACATTCGCAGTCAGGGGACCAAAAAGGTTATTCAAGTGATGAAGTCGTTAGGAGTAAAGCGCTTAATTGTGCAAACCACATATGGCTCAGGCCCGAGCAAAAATAAACTGCGTTTATTAGATAAGTTGTTTTTTGACTGGATCTTAAAACCGCAAGTTGATGACACTGAATTGCAAGATTCATACGTGAGAGAAAGCCAGTTAGATTGGACGATTGTTCAGCCTGTGCACTTAACGGATGATGATAATTACCATGAACGGCTTTTTTCATCGTCTAACTATGAAGTAGGGCAGTGGTCGGTGTCGCGTACGTTGGTAGGAAAATTTAACGCTTTGTTAGTAAACGATAATGCCACGATTAATGAGACATATACGCTCTCAGCCTTGCCAGAAACCTAAACTACGGTTGTTGATAATAACGAGCCATTTAGTTGTTACTCAGCATATGAGCGTAGTGTATAAATTGCTAGTTTCAACGGTTCCTCATTTTTCTAACTACACTTACTTAATCTTAGGGGTTACCTAGCAATTAAAAGTGAGTGGATAAATGCCAACAATTACATTTCATGGGGCTGCGCAAGAAGTAACAGGATCATGCCATTTAGTTAGCTCCGTATCACTGGGTGATGTATTGCTAGATTGTGGCATGCATCAAGGGATGAGAGCGAAGCGGTTGATTTCTCGTGAGCAGTTTTCTTTTAATCCGCTGAGTATAGACATGGTTATTTTATCGCATGCTCATCTAGACCATTGTGGTAGGTTGCCTTGCTTGGTACATGAGGGATTTTCCGGCCCGATTTATTGTACTGAGGCGACCGCGCAGCTACTGCCTATTATGCTATTCGATGCACTGAGTTTATATGAAAACGATTTACGAAGAGAAAACCGAAAGCGAGCTCGTAAGGGGCTAGCTGATATCGACGCTCAGTATAGTAAAGCTGATGTATTAAAAGTTTTAGACTGCCTTAAGCCACTTCCATATAAACAACACAAAAGCATTGGTAATGGTGCGTTAGTGTGTTTCTACGATGCGGGACACATACTCGGCTCTGCCATTGTAGAGCTAATATTGAATGATGAAGCAAAGCAGAAAAAGTTAGTGTTTTCTGGAGACTTGGGTAATACCGATACGTTATTGATGAATGACCCCACACTTTTGGAAGACGCAGACATCGTGTTGATGGAAGGTACGTATGGAGATCGTGAGCATAAAACTTTAGGTGATACACAAAGACAACTGCAAGAAATTTTGAGTAACGCCTTCGCCAGAGGAGGCAATGTGATGATCCCGGCGTTTGCTGTGGGTCGCACTCAGGAATTGCTACTTTATTTGGGAAAATTACAGCAGGCAGGAGAGCTGGATAATTGGCAGGTTTTTCTTGATAGTCCTATGGCTATAGAGGTCACGTCTGTCTATGACCAGTGGCTACCGACATTAGATTGCGAGGGAGTCAAAAAGTTGTGTACAGGTGAACAAACCCTGTTGAAGAATTTTTTATCCACGTTGCACTTGATGGTTGATGCTGAAGACTCGATGGCCATCAATAAAATTAGCAAAGGAGCGTTAGTTATTGCTGGCAGTGGCATGTGTACAGGAGGGCGTATCACGCATCACTTTAAGCACCGCATTTGGGATAGCCGTAACACGATTATTTTTGTGGGCTATCAAGCCAATGGTACGCTGGGGAGAATATTGGTTGATGGGGCTCAGCACGTTAAATTGTTTGGCGAAGATATTATCGTCAAAGCGAGTATTGAAACGCTAAATGGTTTCTCAGCGCATGCTGGTCAGGCGGCATTAATTGACTGGGTGAGTCACTTTAAGACGAATCCTAAAGTTGTGCTTGTACATGGTGAACCAGATGCATTAGAAGCGCTTGCGGATAAACTTGAGCAAATGCATAACATACAGGCAGAGATCCCGGTGCTTGGTGATACGATTGAGTTTTGATGGGTCGTAAATACAGGTGTATTGTGCTGAGTTATAATCGTAACTACACAGTAAGACTTTGCTGGGCTTTGGTCATAAGTGTATGGTCGAAAAGCGCAGAGTTTGCTGGTTGACAGAATAGCACAACAGCAAGCTGCCATCGTTGAGCATAGCAAGAGCGGGATAGGCTAAATCATCATTGTCGGTGTTTGGTTCTTCATGAATAATGCGTTTTTCACCCGCCCAGTTGATAAAAATAACCCAAAGCTTTTTTCTATTTTGGTGCGAAGGGTTGATTGCCATGTAATAACCCTCAGTATTAATCGCACGAAGCAAAGCAAATGCGGAATTAGGGTTTGGTATATCGGTTCTATATAGAGAACTGAAGGAGTTGCCGTTATCGGTGCTTTTAAAATGATACAGATTAGCCAAATTGCTTCTGCAATAGCCGTGTATTTCGTTATTGGGGTATTTTATCAAAGCCGGTTGCAAAAAATGCTCAGTTATTTTGGCTGCTGTGTGGTTAACGTTGACGAGCTGGGTTTCTCCTGTGTTCACATTGAGCTTTTCAATCGTAATTCTGCTAGGGCCTTTTTCAGTACTCGATGGTAGTAGTAACCAATCACTGTTTAACCATAACGGAGCGTGTTTAGTTGGTCCTATCAAATTACCGGGCAGCCTGCAGGGCTTGGACCAGCGTGTGAAGTCACGGGATATTACAACATATCCTTGCCAATCATAGGGGCTATGCCCTTTTTTTAGCATCACCCATATTTGCCCATTCACAACATGAACAACAGGGTTTACCTATTTTAAAAGTTCTGTCGAACGATGTCTTTTGAGTGTACTTATAAGTAACTTATTTTAACAGAAATTGGCTTGGCAAAAATTGCCAAGCCACAATGAGTGTAAAGTTAGTTTTGTTGATTAAGCTGTGTTAGTTTCTCCCCAATCGGCTTAGAGAAGTTATAACCATCGTATTTATCCCAGTTGATAGACCAAGTCATAACACCACCAAAGTTAGGGTAACGCTTATTTGGTACAATCGATGAACAGTTGGTGGCGTTTATTAGGCAATCCAGCGCTGCTGTAATATTACCAATCGGCGCTTGACCTGAATTAGCTGATTGAGGCCCTGAAGGTAAACCAATCGCTACTTGATCATCGCGTAACGGCATAAAACGAGAGCCGTCGGCTAAGTCAAAGCCTTCAACGAGCATTTTGGCATGGGCTACCATCATATTTACAGAGCCTTCAGGCGCACTGCCTGGTTCATATGGATTGGGTAATCCCCCATTGTTATACAGTTGTACGTGGAGTAAATCTAAGGTCTCTCGAAGCTCATTGATCAGAGGAATATATGCGCCCCAAATACCTGAGTAGGCGATCATTCCGCCGTGCACGTAAGGGTGCTCCGGTGCCATGGTTAGCACCATATCGCCACCTACATTTTGCTCAATTTGTTTTAGTGCACGAGGTAGTCTGGCTTGAATTTGCGAGCCATGTACGAGGTTGGAGCCGCTTTCTAGGTCAATGTCTAAACCGTCAAAACCCCATTCATTGATGATATCGGTTAGGCTTGCCACAAAATTGGCTTCATCACTATCAGTGTTAAGTGTGATAGTGCCTTCTGCGCCACCAAGGCTAAGTACAAACACTTTACCTTGTGCCTGTAGGTTCTGCATATCTTGCTTAAATTGCACAGGATCAACGGGTGGGCAATTTGAGTGAATATCTTTTTCAAACAAATTGAAATGAACTGTGCCGTTAGAGTTTCTATCGTTGTCGGCAAAGGCAATATCAATAATATCCCAGGCATCAGAAATTTGATTTAATGGGATCGGGCAGCCAGCTGGATTGACAAAGTTATGCCAGTAGCCGATGAGTTTATGGGTTTTGCCAAGAGGCTTATCTATCACTTTTATACTCACTCCCTCGCTTTGCGCCTCATTACCCAAGTTATCTTTGGCTGTAGCGACAAGTGTTTTCATACCTAAACTTGCGGGGGTATAAGTTGTTGAATAAGGCGCGGTGGTGTCTGTGGCTACGACAACTCCATCGATTGCAAAGCTAACTTGAGTGACTTGCCCAACTAAAGCTGCAGCATCTGCTTTGACTTGCACTGAGCTGCCGAGAGTCAGTTGGGTGCCCGCACTTGGGGAGGTGATTGAGGCAACTAAAGGCTTGTCTGTTACCGTTACCATTTGTGCACTGCTAGCGACGTTGCCTTCATTGTCTGTTGCTGTTGCTTTTAACGAGATAGCGCCCAGCTGTTGTGCTTGCCAAGTAACGGAGTAAGGTGCTTGTGAAAGACTGGCAAGTAAAGTGTCGTTGGCATATACACTTACCTGATTGATTTGTCCGTCAGCATCTTGCGCTTGAACAGCAATCTCATAGTGATTGCCTTGTAATAGGGAGCTGTTCGGTGTTGGTGATATAAAGCTCACTTGTGGTGCGATGGCGCAAATACCTTGATCTGTCCAAGCTTCTTGCCAGTGCTCTCCTACACCTGGTTCATAAGCCCAAAGTGCACTAGAGCTGCACCAAGGACCAATATCGCATCTGTACTTGTTATTGTGATGAGATACTAAGTCACCCGCATTATAATTGCCGCCAGCCTGATATGCAGGAACATTGGCGCAGCCTCCAGAGCTTTGCGCTGTTACATCAACCGATACAAGTGCGCTTGCGGTTGCTCCTTTGTCGTCGGTGGCGATAGCTTTGAGTTGCTGCTTGCCAACAGTAGCAAGCCAATCATGTTCGTAAGGCGCAGTGGTATCGGTGCTAAGCTTAGTATTGTTAAGCCAAAACTCGACAGACTCTATTTCACCATCAGCATCTTTTGCATCGGCACTAATACGTATTGTCTCACCTTTTTTAAACTGAGCATCGTTTGCCGGATTTAGTAGCTCAACTGTTGGTGGTAAGTTTTCCATCCCATCGCGTATCGTAAGCTGCGCCAATTTACTGGTTCTAGTAGCCCCTTTGTCATCGGTTGCCACTGCGCTGACGACATATTGCCCTACCACTGTTTGCCAAGTAATTTGGTAGGGAGATTGATTTGCGATACCGATAGATTGTGAATCTAAAAAGAACTCAACTTGTGCTACCTGTCCATCTGGATCGGATGCTTCGGCGATAAAAACAGCGCTGTCATTTGCGGGTAAAACAGAGCCATCAACAGGGCTGGTAAGCACCACGTTAGGGGCTTGGTTGCCACCACATTGTCCGAGGTTTTTCCAAACATAAAAAGGGGCTGAGTTGTTTGTTGGAGATTGATTAAGTGTCCACCACTGGGCTTCAAAGGCAGTATTTTGTTGTGTGACTAGATCGCCTTTAGTGTATACCAATGTATTTGACCATGTTGCTAGCCCCTGACAATCATATGCCAGCGCATGAAGCGGTAACACTGATAGCCCTAACAGGGCATGGGGTAAGATTATTCGTTTTGAAAATGCCATGATTGTTTCCTTTACAGTTGTATTATTTTTGCACAAAGCAAAATTCAGCATATAACCTAGGTGCATGTTAAGCAATTGTGATTTAGTTATATGCGTTTAAAGTTTGAGCATAATGGTCAATATTAAAAGCAGTTAATAGGGGATAGAGCAGCTATCTGTTATACTAAAGTTCTTGCTTGTATCTAGGCGGCTATTACGCGCATCAAGTGAGTACAGTTGGCTGAGTATAACAATGTACAAACAATGTTTGCTCGGGCTTATGCCACTGTGGTTATCCTATCTTATTGTTGATAATAAGCCCCAACACGAGAGTTTAAATGACATTTTCTGATTTGGGGTTATCTCCCGCTATTGTTCAAACAATTAATGAAAAAGGCTACAGTGAGCCGACACCTATCCAAGCAAAAGGGATCCCTGCGGTTTTAAGCGGACGAGATGTAATGGCTGCTGCGCAAACGGGAACGGGTAAAACAGCTGCCTTTACATTACCAATTATTGAGCAATTGTTGGCGCATGAGCGTCCTCGAGCAAACCAAGCCTTGGCTTTAGTGTTAGCGCCAACAAGAGAGCTCGCTCTGCAAATAGCGGAAAACGTAGAAGCATACAGTCAAGGTACGCGCTTGCGCTCTGCTGTGGTATATGGAGGGGTGAAAATCAACCCGCAAATGATGCAGCTTCGCAAAGGCGTAGATATTCTCATTGCAACACCTGGGCGCTTACTTGATTTGCATAACCAAAATGCGGTTAAATTTAACCAATTGACCACTTTGGTATTAGATGAAGCTGACCGTATGTTAGATATGGGCTTTATTCATGACATTAAAAAAATTATTAAAGCACTGCCCAAGCAGCGTCAAAACTTATTATTCTCAGCTACTTTTTCAGAACCAATTCAAGAGCTTGCTAAAGGCTTGATCGTTGATCCGATAGAGATCTCGGTAACACCCAAAAATGCCGCATCTAAAACAGTAACGCAGTGTGTTTACGGTATTGATAAAGCTAAGAAAACCAAATTGTTGAGCCACCTGATCCGTAGTAAAAAGTGGCAACAAGTTTTGGTGTTTTGTCGTACAAAGCATGGTGCTAACCGATTAGTTACCCAGCTTGAGAGAGACAAAATCGCGGGTGCAGCGATTCATGGTAATAAATCGCAATCGGCGAGGGTTAAAGCGCTCAATGGCTTTAAATCGGGTGAAATATCAGTACTGGTTGCCACCGATATTGTAGCTAGGGGGCTGGATATTGCTGAGTTACCATATGTTGTTAACTATGACTTGCCGAATGTGTATGAAGATTATGTGCATCGTATTGGTAGAACAGGGCGTGCTGGCAGTGATGGGTTTGCGGTGTCTTTTGTAACGATTGATGATGCGGATGATTTATATGGTATAGAGCGATTTATTGGTGCCTTGATCCCAAGAGCGCAAGAGCCGGGTTTTGAAGCGCAACACCCAGTACCAGAAAAGGCACTAGATACGCGTCCAATTAAACAAAAAAAACCTAAAAAGCCGAAGGTGCGCAAAGAGCATCAAGCTGTTGATCACGGTAAGCTCCAACAAACTTCCAGTGCGAAAAAAGCGAAACCAAACTCTGCAAACAAGGTTAAACAGCAACGTGTTAAAGCGGCGATTGACAATCCAACCAATGCTAAGCCAAAGCGTCGTCGTTTTAAGCCAAAACCTGCGAATACACCCTAATGTGAGCATTGAATATTGTCTTATTGAATAATTTGTCTCATGCTAGAGATATAGATTAAACCGTTGCTAGTCAGCGGTTTTTTTCGCTCTCAAAGGGAACAACATGACTGACTACGCGTTAGCCTGTGTGGGTATAGCGATTTTTATTTACTCAATTAGTGTAAGACAGATCAAACGGGCTGAGCTGACGGGCTCTATTTGGTTTGTTTCATTGGGGGCTTTGCTGGGCTGGTGGTTCAAAGATGAATGGCAGTTTCAAATTCAAGACAGCACTTTTGTTTTACCTATCATTGAGTTAACACTGGCTATTGTGTTATTTAGTGATGCAGCAAAAACGCGTTTACGCGTGCTGTTTCACTCTTACCAATTGCCTTTATTAATGTTACTAGTAGCGCTGCCTATCACCATGATCCTTGGCACTTTATTAGCACATTGGCTATTGACGCTGAGTTGGCTGTATGCGGCATTGCTTGCTGTTATTATTAGTCCGACCGATGCCGCTTTGTGTAAAGGGTTCATAACACAAAAGCAAGCACCTGCAAATTTACGTGAAGCGGTGAACATAGAAAGTGGCTTAAACGATGGATTATGTATTCCCGTATTTGTATTTCTATTGGCAATTGCGGGTGGTCAAACGCAATCGAGCTGGTTTGGATTAGTAGGGCTATTTTTTAAAGAAGTTAGCATTGCGTTGCTGGTTGCCGCAATACTTACCGCTGGGTCAATAACAGCCATTAAAGCAGCCCATAAAAGGCACATGTTTGCCTTAAACTCCAGCCCCTTCTTATTTATCGGGATTGTCATTGCCATCTTTTCAATTACAGAATCGTTTGATGGTAGTGGCTTTATTGCGGTGTTTGTCAGTGGACTGTTATTTGATAGATTTTACCAACACAGTTTTAAAGAAGAGTTGATTGAAGATAGTGAACATATTGCTGACTTTGCATCTTTGCTGATCTGGGTGTTATTTGGCATGGTCGTCAGTCAAACTTTGAGCTTTAGCGATAACTTATACGAATGGTTATATGCACTGTTAGCTGCCAGCGTGATCCGTATTATCCCTGTGCTGCTGAGTTTAATACCAAGCCAACTAAGCATTGAAGGTAAACTCACTTTAGCTTGGTTTGGTCCCAAAGGATTAGCCTCGGTGATACTAACTTTAATGCTACTACAGGCAAATATTGAAGGAACTCAGTTGATCGCACATGTTGCCGCTTACACCATCTTACTCAGCGTGTTTTTGCACGGAGTGAGCACACGGTCTATTTCGTTGCGTTTTTTTCAAAAGCATAGGAAAGCTAAACAATAGTTATATAGTTTCGCTAACTAAAATAACCTCTCCATTATTTTCACATTTAATCTATTGATACTCTTAGACTAAAAATCGTCACTCACTTTAACCGTGAATAGAGCTTGAACTCAAACTGTCATTTTACTGCAATTAAAAAGTCATTTTTTGTCCCTAAACTGTGCCGCAACTTAATCAGTTGCGATTTTAGCAACTGAGCGCTCACGTTACAGGAAATTTACCATGAATAAAAAGTTGCTGGCAGTCGCTGTATCGGCTGTTTTACTATCCGCATGTAATGACAACGACACAAAAACGGTTGAGGTCATTAAAGAAGTTGAAGTGATCAAAGAAGTACCTGCGAAGTCGGTAACTTCAGTTAAGAATGTGATCTTAATGATCGGTGATGGTATGGGCCCTCAACAAGTTGGCTTACTCGAAGAGTATGCAACACGTGCACCGAACTCAACTTACAATGGTCGCGGTAATCAAACAGCGCTTTCTAAGTTAGCAAACGGTGGCCATTTAGGTCTATCTTTAAATGCACCACATGGTGCAAGTGGTAAGCTTGTTACCGACTCAGCTTGTTCTGCTACTCAGTTGGCAACGGGTCTTGCTGCGGGATCTGAAATGATTGGTTTAGATGAGCAAGGTAATATCGTTGAAACCATTTTAGAAAAAGCGAAAAAAGCAGGCAAAGCAACCGGCTTAGTATCTGATACACGTATTACGCATGCAACGCCAGCGGCATTTGCAGCCCACCAACCTCATCGTTCGTATGAGCCTGAAATTGCTGAACAGTTAATCGAAAGTGGTATGGTTGATGTATTGTTATCAGGTGGTGCTCGTGTATTTATGCCATCGGATATTAAAACGGATGAAGCTGATAGAAAAGTGATGGCCGACTTAGGTGCGCCAGAAAGCGTTTATAAAAAGTCTAAACGTAGCGATGACCGTAACCTAGTTGTAGAAGCTAAAGAACAACATGGTTATTCTCTGGCATTTGATAAAGCGCAATTAGCAAGCAATGACTCTAACAAAGTGTTAGGTTTGTTTGCTAATTCAGGTATGGCCGACGGCATAGCTTACAAAGCATGTAAAGCTGACAACAGCTGTACACAGCCTTCATTAAAAGAAATGACAGTAAAAGCGCTTGATATTCTCTCTAAAGATGAAGATGGCTTCTTCTTAATGATTGAAGGCGGCCAAATTGACTGGGCAGGACACGCAAATGACGCTGGTTGGATGCTAAACGAACTACTTAAGTTTGATGAAGCAGTAGAAGCCGTTCATGAATGGGTGAAAGACCGAAATGATACGCTAGTGGTTGTCACTGCTGACCACGAAACCGGTAGCTTTGGTTTTAGTTACTCTAATCATAATACACCTGAGCCAGTTGCGTTACCTGGTGATGGTATGAGAGGTAAAGATTACAAGCCTAAGTTCAACTTTGGTGGTTTAGAGATCTTAGATACTCTATATTCACAAGCGGGCACGTTCTACGATGTAATCGGTGAAGTAAATGGCAATTATGACTACTCAAATGCAACGGATCAACAATGGAAAGATGCAATTGAAAAGTATACGCCTTACACGGTTAGTTATGAGCAAGCGGCAAAAGTAAATGCCGTTGAAGGCTTTAACAGTTCTGGCTACCCATTACCAAAATTTGATGACTTCTCAGATTTTTATGTGTACGACACAGAAGACTTTACAGCCAAAGTGGGACGCGTTCTTGCCACTCAGCAAAATGTAGTTTGGGGTACGGGCACTCACACTGCAGCCCCAGTACCAGTCTATGCATTTGGTCCTGAAGGCGTAACTAAGCAGTTCTCAACAATGCAGCACCATGTTGATATCTCTAAGAAGATGATGAAAGCATTAGGTCTTATCGAAGAATAATAAAGTTTAAGATTTAGTAAGCAAAACCCCTAGACTTAAAAACAAAGCCACCCTTTTGGGTGGCTTTTTATATTTAACTTCAGCGGTGGATAAGCGTTTTGATAATTCAGAATAGAGACGTTGTAACCCCCTCAACTTCTAATGATGATATTTTGCTCAATATCAAGGCATTTTCGCGAAGTAATAGTGCGCTATTGCAAGTAAAAATAACGCAGAGAGTGAGCGAAATAGCTTTATTGGGCAAATTCACTTATGTGCAGCTGAGGTTATTTAGCCTTGCTGCTGGACAAGTGTGATTGAATTACTGTCATTCTACATGTGCAACATATTGGCGACTATAAAACCCTTACACACCAGATGTGTCTAGTAACGTAAGTAATGCATCTTGTGGCATGGGTTTAGCGTAATAATAGCCTTGACCAAAATCACACCCAGCTTGCAGCAAGAGTGCATGCTGCTCATACGTTTCAATTCCCTCAGCAATAACCTGCAATCCTAGCTGGTGAGCCATCATGATCATGGCCTCACAGAGCGCCAGATCGTCTCGACTTTCTGCAATACCATCAACAAAACGCTTGTCTATTTTAATGTAGTCAGTATCCATTTGTTTTAAGTATGCCAATGATGAGTAACCGGTGCCAAAGTCATCCAACGCCAGCGCGAATCCTTGAGTTGTAAGCGCGTTTAAACGCTTTTGCGTACGGGGCTGGGCATTCATCATTAACCCTTCGGTGATTTCAATGACGATATCCTGTGTGCTCAAGCCTTGTGTCTGTAGTTGCTTATGCCACTTGTTTAGATGGCAATGCTTAGAGGTGAATTGTACGGGCGAAACGTTGATACTTAACTGCAAGTGTTTACCTGAGTCTTGTACCCGACGCAATGTGTCACAGGCACTGGCAAATATAAACTCACCTATTTTGTGTATGAGCTGGGTTTCTTCAGCAAGGGGAATGAATTCATCTGGGCGTATTAAGCCTTTTTCTGGATGCTGCCAACGGATCAACGCTTCAGCTTTGGCGATTTTTTGTGTTTTTAGTTCAACAATAGGCTGATAGTACAGGCAGAATTGTTGCTCTTGTTGAGCAACCCTTAAATCTTTGAGTAAACGCATGCGGTTTTCTGCTTGTTCTCGCATGTCATTGCTGAAAAAAGCGTAGCCGCTGCGTCCTTGTTGTTTTGCTTGATACATGGCTTGATCGGCAGCTTTAAGCAGATGCTCGCTGCTGATACCATCATCCGGTGTGCGAGCTATTCCGATACTGGCACTGATATGGAACGACTCATTACCAATATTAATTTTGGGTTGCAGTTGCGACAGCACCTTTTCGGCAAGCTCAATGAGTGTGTTGTCATCACCAAAGTAGGGGGTCACTAAAACAAATTCATCTCCACCAATACGAGAGACTAAGCTACACATTGGGCTCAATTGGTTCAAGCGTTCAGCGACTTCAGTGAGCAATTGGTCGCCATAAAAGTGACCGAGTGTATCGTTGATATCTTTAAAATGATCGAGGTCCAGCAGTAATATGGCAAGCTGCTGCGCACCTTTTACTAAGTGACTTTTTAAGTGGCGTTTTAACTGAGTTCGGTTTGCCAGTTGTGTGAGTTGATCATAATGTGCTTGGCGCCAAATCAACTCATCCTGCTGCTTTTTCTCCGTAATATCTGTAAAGATAGCAACGCGTCGATATGGCTCTCCATTGCTATCATATACGCTATTTATGGTAAGCCACTCGGTAAACAGCTCACCATTTTTACGTCGATTAATGATTTCCCCTTGCCATTTCCCTTGCTTTTCGAGTTGCTCCCACATTCGAGTATAAAACGCCTGATCATGTTGACCAGAAGCCAAAATTGAGGTGGTTTTGCCAATTACCTCAGAACGTTTATAACCTGTTACGGCACTAAATGCAGGGTTGGTATCTAAAATGTACCCGTTGGCATCAGTGATCACCATGCCTTCACTACTGTTGTTGTAAACCAAGGCGGCTAAATTAATGGCTTCTTCTTGTTTTTTACGTTGGCTAATATCGCGGATCACTAAAATAGCTTGTGGGTGATCGGTAATAGGACTTAGCCGACATTCAAAAACATGGCGTTTAGTGTTTTCAATGAGCGAAAACTCTAGTTGGCAATGAGAATTTGCGTTTAAACGCCCTAACTGTTTGAGTAAACGTTGATAAATATGCTCTGGAAATATTTGTGATAGTAATGCCGCTCGCTTAGCAAATTGGCCATGACGCATCAGAATATTACCTTGCTTGTCTAGCCTTAGATAGCTGTCGGGTAACGAAGCGAGCAGTGCGCTCAGCTCTGCATGCTTATGTGAAAGTGCTGACTCGACATTGAGTCGAATACTCGCCATCTGTTCAAAACGCAATGCAATGGCATTAAACTCAGGTGTTTGCGACTTTTGTGACCAACGTACAGGTTGCCCATGTGATAGGTCTTCAATGGCATTTACGAGGTTGTCTAAGGGTTTCAAGATAACTCTTTGTAAGCTCCAGCGAGCTTGCCAAATTAACAGTGCAATCGCTAAAACAAATAAAACCAAAATAATAGCAACTTCTTTATTGGCTTGAACAATGGCCTGCTCAAAAGGCAGAGATACATTAACAGTTAGTGTATTTAGAGTGTTGTTCGACTTTAAGGGAAGCGTAAAGTAAATTCTTCGATGGCCATTGTTATCTTCTAAGATATGGGCTTTGTTTGCACTAATTGTTGGCCAGTGCTCTGTGCGAGCTGAGCCCAAAATTGCGCTGTTAAATGGTGATAGAGCAATAATGTTGTCATGGGCATCGCTGAGCATCACTTGACTACCTTGCGGTAATGGAAGCTTTGCTAACGTTTGGCTCCATCTATCTAGCGGCTTGACAGCCACCAATACCGATTTTATGGTACCGTTTTTATCAAAAATGGGCGTTGCAAAGTTGACGGTTGCGCGATGAACTGAGCGGTCTTGTTGAAACTGGCCAATCGCAAATTGCTTAGATGACAAAGCACTTTGAAAGTAAGCTCTATCATGAATATCGATGGCTTGTGTGCCCGTTAGCAATGAGCAAATCACTTCGCCACTCGGGGCTACAATGCCAATATTAGCAATATCCGCTGAGAGAAGCTGGGCATGAGACAGTAATTCAGGGCATTGACCATCCTCGAAGCTGCGGATATTGGGCTGTTCAGACAGTGTGGTTAATAATGATTTAGTATCGTTGATCTCGGTATTCTGCACGGCAACAATATGCTTAGCAAGGAGCAGTGCATGGTGTTCGCTTTGCTCCAAAATTTCAGAACGCTCATCTAACAGTTGTGCAAAGATAACCAGCAAACCTGGAACACAAATAAGAAACAATAAACGATAGAAACGTTGTGGTATTGATAAATTAGAAATGATCACACCTAAAGGCACCAGTAGAACGACCCCATATAATACTAAACCACGACACTTTACGCCAAGTAATTGAGAGTTTTTTACTATTTATTTGTACTTTTATCGAGCACAGGTTTTTGTTGTTTGTGCTATCTGAGTAAGAATTTATTATTTTGCTTGCTGCTAAATAACTGTAATTTTTCTGTAAGGAAGTCGTATTTTTTACCTTTCCCACTTTTTTCCACCTAATTCATACACTTTGGCAAAACCCGCATTTTTTCTGGCCTCAAAAGCCATGTCAATGCTTATATTTGCTTGACATAAAGGCCTGTCAAGCCCTAGACTGTACTATTGTGGTAAAAAGTGGTTTTTAGTGGATCAAATTGGATCTTGAGCGCTAAGCGGGGTTGAGGTTGGTTTTTTAATGTTCAAAGGTGCAAGCTCACTGAGCTTAGATGACAAAGGGCGCTTTGCGGTACCGACTAAGTACCGGCAACAGCTCTTGTCTGAAGATCAAGGGGAACTGATCTGCACTATTGCTATTAATGAACCATGCCTATGGCTATATCCCGTGAGCGAATGGTATGAGATAGAAGCCCGTTTGCAAAAACTGTCCAATATGAATCCCAGAGCAAGGCGTTTACAACGCATGTTATTGGGTCATGCTACTGAATATCAACTTGATAAAAATGGCCGCATTTTATTGGCCCCGTCACTGCGCACCCATGCTGGGTTGAACAAGAAGATTATGCTGGTGGGGCTGTTAAATAAGTTTGAGATCTGGGATGAAGATCGCTGGCATCAACAGATGCAACTCGATACCGAGCTTGAGCGCGGTGGCGAGTTTGAAGCTTCTCCAGAGCTTGATAATTTCTCGCTGTAACAGAAAGTAAGGCAAAGTTTGAGCATGACGGCGCAATTTCAACATGTGTCAGTGTTGATGGCAGAAACGTTAGACGCACTCGCTATCAATCCGCAAGGCATATACATAGACGGCACATTTGGTCGAGGTGGCCATTCGGGACAAATATTGTCTCGTTTAGCACCTGAAGGTCGCCTGCAAGCAATAGACCAAGATCCTCAAGCAATAGACGCAGCAAAAAGGTTTGCTGATGATGCGCGTTTTTCGATTGCTCACACACGCTTTTCAAATATCAAAGAAGTTGCTCAACAAGCAGATTTGCTTGGGAAAGTTGATGGTATTTTATTGGATATCGGTGTTTCATCTCCGCAGTTAGATGACGCTCAGCGTGGCTTTAGCTTCATGCATGATGGCCCATTAGATATGCGTATGGACCCCACTACCGGGCGCAGTGCAGCACAATGGCTGGCTGAGGCCGATTTAGAAGATATAACCTTTGTGATCAAAAAGTATGGCGAAGAAAAATTTGGTCGCCGTATTGCTCACAAAGTGCTCGAAACACGTGAACACACACCAATTACAACGACCAAGCAGCTTGCTGATTTGGTAGATGAAGCGGTACCTGTCAAAGATAAACACAAACACCCTGCAACACGTACATTTCAAGCTATTCGTATTTATATCAATAGTGAGTTAGAGGAAATTCAAACTGCTTTACAGGCTTCTTTGGAGGTATTAAAACCTGGCGGTCGCTTAGTTGTGATCTCATTCCATTCTTTAGAAGATCGCATTGTAAAGCAGTTTATTAAGAAGCAGAGTAAGGGAGAAGCGATGCCCAGAGGTCTGCCTTTAACGGATGCACAACTTAAACAAAACCTGACGTTAAAGGCAGTGGGCAAAGCTATTAAGCCAAGTGCAGAGGAAATTGCAGCCAACCCAAGAGCAAGAAGCTCTGTTCTGAGGGTGGCGCAAAAATTGTAATGAGCAAAAATACCGATAGGCAGCCAAAACTATTTTTAGAGATAATTCAGGGCTTATTAGCAAATAAGCTGACTGTGTTTTTGCTGTTATTGATTTTTGCTACTGCCTTGGCCGTTGTGCAAGTCACTCATTTAACTCGCCAGCAACTCATTGCACAAGATGAGCTGTTACAACAGCGAGATGAACTCGATCTTGAGTGGCGTTACTTATTGGTTGAAGAAGAATTTTATTCACAGCATGCACGTATAGAAGAGATTGCAAAAACACAACTTAATATGAAGCGTCCAACCAGTAAAGATGAACAAGTGGTGGTGATCCAATGAACAAGCCAAAGGTAACCACGAGTCTAGTTACTTGGCGTTTTGCATTGGTGTGTGTGCTGCTAGTGATGGTGTTTTTAACCTTGGTTGCGCGTGCTGCATATCTACAGGTGATAGAGCCTGATAAGGCTCGAGAAGAAAATGCCAAACGCACTGTTCGAGTAGAGAAGCTAAAGGTTCAACGGGGTATGATCTTTGATCGAAATGGCAAAGAACTCGCAGTGAGCGTGCCCGTGGTTAGTGTATATGCTGACCCAAAAGCGTTGGATAAATCTATAGCCAAAAAAGTACTAAAAGCGGCTCGTAAACAGGGTGAGGATTATAAAGCGCTTGCCACCAATGAAGCTGAAATGACGCGTCGCAAGCAAGCTTGGTATGCAAATGAACTACGCTGGCGTGAACTGGCAGATGTGCTGCAAATAAAAAATGAAGAAGTAGACAGTCGCTTGCGCAATGACCCAAGCAGACGATTCGTGTACTTAAAGCGACAGGTAACCCCCGCAGTTGCCAATTATATTCGCCAACTCAGACTACCGGGTATTCATTTGCTTGATGAGTCAAAGCGCTTTTACCCAAGCGGCGAAGTGACCGCCCACGTGCTTGGTTTTACCAATATTGACGGTAAGGGTATCGAGGGGATAGAGCGATTATTTGAAACCGCGCTCACTGGTGCTGAAGGTAAGCGTACTGTGCGCAAAGATGCGCGAGGGCGTGAGATCCAAGTGCTCTCTGAAGAGCAAAGGGTTGAGCCTGAAAATATAGAGCTGAGCATAGATTTACGTATTCAAGCAATTGCTTATCGAGCCTTGAAAAGTGCGGTGTTGAGTTATAAGGCAACATCGGGTTCTGCGATGGTGGTTGATGTAAGAACGGGTGAAGTGCTGGCCATGGTAAACAGCCCGAGTTTTAATCCGAATGATATGAGTGATGCGGCGCCTTACAAACGTCGAAATCGTGCTATTACTGATTTATTTGAACCTGGCTCAACGCTGAAACCTCTCGCCGTATTGGCAGGCCTAGATTATGGTGCCATTGAGGCTGACGAAGTGATAGACACTTATCCCGGTTGGATGCGTTTAGGTGGTAGCTTAGTACAAGATACGATTAACCATGGTGAAATGACGTTACGTGAGATTCTCAAGATCTCCAGTAATATGGGGGTTGCGAAAATTAGCCAAATGCTGCCTAAAGACTATATGGTGGGCTTATATCAAAAAGTGGGCTTTGGTGAAGACACTGGCACCATGATGGTGGGTGAAAGCAGTGGCTTGTTTTATCCTAACCGTCGTTGGTCTGATTTTGAAATAGCGACTTTAGCCTATGGCTATGCGGTGTCGGCGAGCACGGCACAAATAGCACGCCTCTACTCCGTATTTGGCTCAGGTGGCATATTACGACCGCTAACAATATTAAAACAAAAAACACCGCCGCCGGGAGAGCGTATTTTCAAAAAAGAAGATGTGCACGCTGTGGTAGAGATGATGGAATCGGTTTTTGAAAAAGGGGGAACCGCTGCCAATGTTAAGGTGGATGGTTACCGTGCAGCAGGCAAAACAGGAACCTCTGAAAAGGCGATTGCTGGTGGGTATGGTGATGAATATGTTGGCTATTTTGCAGGAGTTGCACCAGTAAGCGACCCACGTTTGGCAGTTGTGGTTATGGTGAACGAACCCGGTGGTGATGTGTATTATGGTGGGCATACATCAGGTCCTGCCTTTGCTGAGATCATGTCAAATGCGCTGCGTATTCTCAACGTTGCGCCAGATAAAGACCGTGTTGCATATATATCGGAGTCAGGCAATGAATCGTGATATCCGCGTTGTACTTGAACAGTTGGGTGTGCACAGTGCCTCGATGATGGTCGCTCATTTACGTTTAGACAGCAGACAAGTTGAAGCTGAAGATGCGTTTATAGCGATACAAGGACACCAGCAAAATGGTGAAGATTTTGCGTTGTCAGCGCTTGAGCAAGGGGCAGCGTGTGTTTTAATTGATGCTGACAGCCACCTCTGTACCAGTCACCCTGATTTTATTCCAGTGCCGAATCTAATTAACAATGCGGCAAAAATTGCTGCGCTTTTTTATGATAAGCCAAGTCAAAGAATGTGTACGATTGGCGTTACGGGGACCAATGGTAAGTCGACAACGACAGCGATGATCGCAAGCTTAGCACAACACTGTGACACCCCCTCTGCAGTTGTTGGCACATTAGGCTATGGTAATCCCAAAAAATTGACTGAACTTGCCAATACCACACCGTCGAACGTTGACTTACAGCGTATTTTGGCTCAGCTAAGTGAGTGTAATAAATTAGTGGCCATGGAGGTTTCCTCCCATGGGTTGGTGCAAGGACGTTTAGATGAAACACATTTTGACGTCGCAGTATTTACCAATTTATCGCGAGATCATTTAGATTATCATGGTGATATGGCGCAATATGCGCTGGCAAAGCTGTCTTTATTTCAAAATCATAACCCTCAGCACAGTGTGCTCAACATAGATGATGAGCATGGACAGCAGTGGTTAACGGAGCACCATTTCGACAACATAGTGGTGTATGGTAAAAAGCGCCAGCACAGTGCATTCAAAAGATACGTATGGTTTGACGATGTGGTGTGTGACCATCAGGGGATGACAGTCACGATTGACAGCAGCTGGGGGCGGGGACAGCTACGTACGCCACTATTCGGTTTGTTCAACGTATACAACTTGGCGGCTGCATTGGCAGCTTTGTTAACCCAAGGTTTTGCATTTTCGTCGTTATTAAAAGCGGCCAAATATCTAGAGCCTGTGGCTGGTCGCATGCAAGCATTCTCGGCACCCAATAAGCCCACCTGTATTGTTGATTATGCCCATACCCCAGAAGCATTAGAGCTTGCCTTGCAGGCGCTTCAACACCATGTACCAGGTAATGTGGTGTGTGTGTTTGGTTGTGGTGGTGATCGAGATAAAGGTAAGCGTCCACTGATGGCACAAGCCGCTGAGCGCAACGCCGACAAGTTGGTGATAACTAGCGATAACCCCCGTAGTGAAGACCCGCAAAATATTATTAATGACGTTAAGGCTGGACTCAGCAACCCTGAGTATGCTGTGTGTAAAGTTGATAGAGCACAAGCGATCCGTTACGCCATTGAGCATGCACCGCAAAATGCGGTAGTACTAATTGCGGGTAAAGGTCATGAAGACTATCAAATTATTGGAGACAAGCGACTGCCGTTTTGTGATAGGCGCTTTGTAGAAACAGTTTTGCAGGAGGTAAGTGCATGATCAAAGCAGATTTAGCTTGGCTTGCAGCGGTACTTGATACGCCTCTAAATGGGGAAAACTTGGCGATAGCCAATATAAACACCGACACCAGAACAATAAAAAATGATGAGGTGTTTTTAGCATTGAGAGGGCCTAATTTTGACGGTCACCAGTTTGTTGAGCAAGCTAAACAAAAAGGCGCAATAGCAGCCATTGTTGATACACCAGTGGCATGTGATATTACGCAATTTGTTGTAAAAGATACACGCATAGCGCTTGGTAAAGTTGGTAAAGCAGTCATTGATACTGTGGCACCTAAAACGATTGCTATTACAGGCAGTGTCGGCAAAACTACGGTCAAAGAAATGTGTGCCGCAATTTTGCAGTGCAAAGGCAAAGTACTTGCTACCAAAGGTAATTTTAATAATGACATAGGTGTACCGCTTACGCTGCTACGCCTTCAAGAAGACGACGAGTTTGCAGTGATCGAGCTCGGTGCAAATCATATTGGTGAGATTGCGTACACCACCGCTTTAACCAGTCCCGATGTGGCCGTTGTATGTAATGTTGCACCCGCACATATTGAAGGGTTTGGCTCAATAGAAGGTGTTGGGCAAGCCAAAGGCGAAATTTTTTCAGGGCTAAAAAGTGGCGGCATAGCGGTTTTAAACTGCGACTGTGAATTTGTTGATATGTGGCAAAGTAGTCTTCACGATGTCAAGGTTAAACGTTTCTCAAGTACCCAAAAACTAGATGTATGGGCTGAAAATGTTAGCTTGAGCGACACCGCACACGCTAGCTTTATGCTGTGTACTGATGATGAGCAAGTACCAGTTCAGCTGGCTTTGCCTGGTGAACACAACGTCACAAATGCCCTGATTGCCGCGGCGCTTACAAGCGAACTTGGGGCTTCGTTGAGTGATATTGCCTCAGGCCTGGAGCGCATGACACCTGTAAAAGGTCGCGTTAATTTGATCAAAGCGAATGCCCGATTGAATGTCATTGATGATACCTATAATGCCAATGTTCGTTCGGTTAAGGCAGGTATCGATATATTGATGAATATGCCAGGCTATCGCATTTTAGCGCTGGGTGATATGGGCGAGTTGGGAGAGCAAGCGCGTGAATATCATCAAGAAGTCGGTGAGTATGCACAGCAAAAAGGGGTCGATGCGTTGTTCTCTCTTGGCGTTCTGAGCCGTTATAGCAGTGATGTGTTTTCTCAACCTGAACGGCATTTTTCAACTCGGGAACATTTACTAAAAGCATTGCAACATGAATTAAAGGCACACAACGGAGTATGCACTGTGCTTGTTAAGGGCTCGCGTAGCTCACGTATGGAATTGTTAGTAGAAGAGTTAGTGAGTAGTAGCCATATGTCTGGCAATGATGAGGCCCCAAAATGTTAGTCTGGTTAGCGGAATATTTAACGCAGTATTACAGTGGTTTTAATGTTTTTTCTTATCTTACATTAAGGGCCATTTTGGGGATCTTAACCGCACTCTTTATCTCTTTATATTTTGGGCCAAAACTGATCCGTGCATTGCAAAAAATGCAAATTGGGCAAACAGTGCGAGATGATGGGCCTGAGTCTCATTTATCAAAATCTGGAACGCCGACGATGGGTGGATTATTGATCCTAGCATCGATTTTTACCAGTACCTTGATGTGGGGAGACTTAGATAACAAATATGTATGGGTAACCCTCTTCGTTATTGGCAGTCTTGGGATTGTAGGTTTTGTTGATGATTATCGCAAAGTGATCCGAAAAGACAGTAAGGGATTAATAGCACGGTGGAAGTATTTTTGGCAGTCGGTTATTGCGATATCGGTTGCGAGTTTTATGTATTTTACTTCGCATTCAGCGGCTGAAACGACTTTGGTAGTGCCATTTTTAAAAGAAGTGATGCCGCAATTAGGCTTATTTTATTTAGTGATGTGCTATTTCGTGATTGTGGGTACGTCTAACGCGGTAAATTTAACCGATGGTTTGGATGGCTTAGCGATTGTACCCACTATTTTAGTAGCCTCGGCATTAGCCATCATTGCTTATTTGACGGGCAATGTGAACTTTTCAAGTTATTTGCATATACCGCATATCCCGCTGGCCAGTGAACTGGTCGTGGTGTGTACCGCAATTGTGGGGGCAGGGCTCGGATTTTTATGGTTTAACACTTATCCTGCACAAGTATTTATGGGAGATGTTGGCTCGCTCGCTTTAGGTGGAGCGCTTGGGATCATTGCAATTTTAGTGCGCCAGGAGCTTGTTTTGCTGATCATGGGAGGGGTATTTGTGATGGAAGCACTCTCTGTGATTTTACAAGTCGGATCGTATAAATTGCGTGGGCAGCGCATATTCCGTATGGCGCCTATACATCATCATTATGAATTAAAAGGGTGGCCAGAGCCTAGAGTGATAGTGCGATTTTGGATCATCTCTATTGTGTTGGTTTTAGCTGGATTGGCAACGTTGAAGATTAGGTAATGCAGTATTTAAACGCGTTAAAAAACAAGAAGATTACTGTGCTTGGACTGGGTGTAACCGGTCTGGGCATCGTGCGTTTTTTATTGTCTCATGACATCATGCCACGTATTGTTGATAGTCGTCCAGTGCCGCCAGGAGCTCAGTGGTTAGCCGACAATAAGCCAGAGTGTGAAGCCGTGTTCGGTTCGCTTGCCGAGGCAAGTCTCTCTAGTGCCGATATCATCATTATCAGTCCAGGGATTGCGCTGTATGAAGCAACGGTTGCTAAGGCCATAGCTGATGGCGTCGAAGTGATTGGCGATATAGAGCTATTCGCTCGGTTAAACGATAAGCCTGTGATTGCGGTAACGGGGTCAAATGGTAAGTCGACGGTGGTGACACTGGCTGCAAAAGTACTCACTGAAGCGGGCATGAAAGTTGGACTTGGTGGTAATATAGGTACGGCTGCACTGGACTTGCTCGCAGAAGATCATGATGTGTACGTACTTGAATTATCTAGTTTTCAGCTAGAAACAACACATAGCTTGTATTGTACGAGTGCGATGATCTTAAATATCACAGAAGATCACATGGACCGATACCCTGATTTTGCTGCATATTGTGCGGCTAAACAGCGTATATACAAGCACACCGAGCACCTTGTTTATAACGTAGGCGATAAAAACACGTTTTGCAGCGCACAGCAAGGCGTGAGTGTGGGTCTAAGTCAGGCTGATTATCAGTTAATACAGCATCAAGGCGAGCAATACTTTAGTGCGTATGGTCAACCTTTACTACCAATATCTATAATGGCGCTTGAGGGTAAGCACAACCAATTTAATGCGTTGGCAGTTATGGCCTTGTTGGCACCCATCTCATTGCCTATCAAGGCATTTGAAAAGGCATTTTCTCAGTTTAAAGGTCTACCTCATCGCTGCCAATTGGTTGCAGATCATCATGGTATTAAATACTTCAATGACTCAAAAGCAACAAATGTGGGCGCAACCGTGGCGGCATTGGAAAGCTTAGCGACAAAGCAAGGGAAAATTATTTTGATCGTGGGTGGAGATGCAAAAGATGCTGATCTTACCCCGCTTGCCAAACCCATGGCTCAATATTGCAGGGCAATTTATGGATTTGGTAAAGATGGTTCATTATTTTTGTCTTTGCATCGCAATAGCCACTTAGTCTCAACGCTGGAAGATGCTGTAAAACAAGCTAAAGCGATTGCTAACAATGGCGATTGTATCTTACTTGCACCTGCGTGTGCGAGCATAGACATGTATCCTAATTATATGGCCAGAGGCGAAGAGTTTTGTCGTTTAGTTGATGAGGTGACGCAATGCTAGCTTTGTCACAGTTTCGGCTGAACTTTAATATCAAACAGTCTAACGCACTGTACGATGTGCCCTTACTATACGCCATGTTGTGTTTATTAGGAGTGGGTTTTGTGATGGTGACGAGTGCGTCTATGCCCGTTGCAGAAAGACTTTTTAATAATCCGTATCACATAACCATTCGTCATGCGGCGTTTTTATGCATGGGGTTTGTACTGTTTTGGATAACGACCAGCTCGCCAATGTCTTGGTGGAAGCGTTGTAACCCTTATTTGTTGCTGTTTGGACTTGCATTGTTGGTACTTGTTCTTATTGTCGGGCGTGAGGTTAATGGCTCAAAGCGTTGGATCCCCGTTGGACCTGTCGGTATACAAGCTGCAGAGCTGGCGAAGCTGTTCTTCTTTAGCTATATCGCGGGTTACTTAGTACGTAAACGTGAAGAAGTACAAGAGAACTTAAAAGGGTTTGCTAAACCAATTGCTGTGTTTGCCGTATATGCGTTTTTGATTTTGATGCAACCTGATTTAGGTACTGTTGTTGTGATGTTTGTCACCACGGTTGGCTTACTCTTTTTAGCTGGCGCGAAATTATGGCAGTTCTTTGCGCTTATCCTGACTGGCATTCTACTGGTGGTACTGCTCATTATTTTTGAACCATACCGAATGGCTCGGGTCATTGGGTTTTTAGAGCCGTGGGATGACCCATTTGGTAAAGGGTACCAGTTGGTACAATCACTGATGGCTTATGGTCAAGGGGGCTGGTTTGGGCAAGGGCTAGGTAATAGCGTGCAAAAACTGCAGTACTTGCCTGAAGCACATAATGACTTCATTTTTGCAGTGATAGCAGAAGAGCTAGGCTTTGTTGGTGTCGTGAGCATAATTGTGCTGCTTGGCACGTTGGTATTTAGAGCCCTATTAATTGGCCAAAGAGCATTGAAGTGTGCAAAAGAATATGAGGGCTATTTTGCTCTGGCTATTGGTATTTGGTTTGCTTTTCAAACAATGGTAAATATTGGCGCGAGTGCAGGGATATTACCAACCAAAGGACTTACCTTACCATTTGTTTCTTATGGTGGCTCAAGCTTACTAGTAATGATAGTGGCAGCAGGTGTACTACAAAGAGTTGATTTTGAAACAAAAATGGCGACCAAACAGGCGACCTCTCGAAGTGGTTCAAGAGGGGGGAAGCGATGACTAAACGGTTAATGGTTGTTGCAGGTGGAACTGGCGGGCATATTTTTCCAGGTGTTGCTGTTGCAAACGAACTGAAAGCTAAGGGCTGGCAAGTCTCTTGGGTTGGTACTGCCGACAGAATGGAAGCGCAAGTTGTTCCTAAAAATGGTTTTGAGATAGATTTTATTGATGTGCAGGGAGTGCGAGGCAATGGTCTTAAGCGTCTGGTCAAAGCGCCTTTTATGGTATTAAAAGCGATTTTTGCAGCCAGAGCTCTAATAAAGCGTCGTCGTCCAGATGTTGTACTGGCTATGGGTGGCTATGTGACAGGTCCGGTAGGTGTGGCGGCAAAGCTTGCTGGGATTCCGCTTGTGATCCATGAACAAAATGCGGTAGCAGGATTGAGTAATAAATTGTTAGCCAAAATTGCTAATAGAGTTCTAGCGGCTTTTCCGAATGCATTTGCAGGTAGCAAAGTTCAAGTTGTGGGTAACCCGGTACGACATTCAGTGGCCGCGTTGCTGCCAAGAAATGCGTCGCAACACCTGAACTGCTTAGTCGTTGGGGGGTCGTTGGGGGCGAAAGCACTTAATGACACGCTTCCAGGGGCATTTGCCAAGTTAATCGAACATGCATCTTTGCCTTTGGCAATACATCATCAAAGCGGTAAAGGACACAAAGCGGCGTTACAAGCGCGTTATGCTGATGTTGGTATTGATGCAAATGTTGTTGAGTTCATCGATGACATGGATGCGGCTTATGATTGGGCTGATATCGTGATTTGCCGAGCTGGCGCGTTGACTGTCAGCGAAATAGCCGCAGCTGGTAAAATGGCGGTATTTGTACCGTATCCACATGCAGTGGATGATCACCAAACGGCCAATGCCGGCTATTTAGTTGATGAAGCCGCTGCGCTATTATTGCCGCAGAATAAGCTCAGTGAGCAAGCTATGTGTGATCTATTGCTTCCCTTTGTACAACAGCCTGAGCAGATCAGCCAGTTAGCAAAGCGTGCAAAGCAGTATGCAAAGTTAGAAGCAACAGCGAGTGTCGCAAAAGTATGTGAGCAACTTAGCTCACCCATTTGATATTAGATATAAAGAGTAAAGCGTGAAAGAAACCAGTAATCGTCGAGCTATGAGAAGAATTAACACCATACATTTTATCGGTATTGGTGGCGCTGGTATGGGCGGCATAGCGGAAGTGTTAGCATATGAAGGGTATCGGATAACAGGCTCCGATATTGCTCAAAATGCAATGACTGAGCGGTTATTAAAAGCGGGCGCAGAAGTATTCATTGGTCATCATGAAAATAATATAAAAGATGCCAATGTTGTGGTTGTATCGAGCGCGATTGATGAGCTTAATCCCGAAATAAAGGCGGCCAAAGCGGCTCGAATTCCAATTGTACGTCGGGCAGAAATGTTGGCTGAGTTGATGCGTTTTCGTCATGGTATTGCGATTGCGGGCACGCATGGTAAGACCACAACAACAAGTTTGATCGCGAGTATATTTGCGCAAGCACAGCTTGACCCTACCTTTGTGATTGGCGGTTTGCTTAATAGTGCAGGCACTAACGCGAAGTTAGGCACAGGCGATGTATTGATTGCGGAAGCCGATGAGAGCGATGCGTCATTTTTACATTTGCAGCCAATGGTCTCTGTGATCACCAATATTGAAGCAGATCATATGGATACTTATGACGGTGACTTTGAAAAGATGAAAGACACTTATGTCGACTTTATTCATAACTTACCTTTTTATGGTTTGGCCGTTGTATGCATTGACTCGCAAGTCGCTGCAGATCTTATTCCTCGTTTTGCACGGCCCACCATTACTTATGGTGAATCACAGCACGCTGATTATCGAATGCAAGGCTTTAAACAAACAGTGAATAGTAGCGAGTTTACTGTGGTAACCAAAAAGGGCGAGTCAATTGATGTAAAGCTCAATATGCCAGGTAAGCACAATGCGCTAAACGCCACAGCAGCAATTGCTGTAGCGAAAGACCACAACATTGAGAATACCGCTATTTTAGCAGCGTTGGAGCAATTTGAAGGTATTGGCAGACGTTTTCAGCATTACGGCGAGTTTGAAAATGAGCGCGGCAAAGTTATGTTGGTTGACGATTATGGGCACCACCCCTCAGAAGTGGCTGTGACAATTCAAGCTGCACGAGCTGGGTGGCCAGATAAACGATTAGTCATGATTTACCAACCGCACCGCTATTCACGCACGCGTGACTTGTACGAAGATTTTGTAAAGATCTTGGCCGAAGTAGATCAGCTTATTTTGTTAGATGTATACAGTGCAGGAGAGGCGCCAATTGTTGGTGCTGACAGTAAAAGTTTATGCCGTAGCTTAAGACAGCGGGGCATTGAACCTATTCATGTGGCTGATCACAGTGAATTGTCGATGGTATTGGCAGAAACCATACAAGATAACGACCTTGTGATCACACAAGGTGCAGGCAATATAGGTCAGATAGTCAAACAACTGGCTGCCAGCAAATTGTCAATAGCAGCATTAAAGCAAGGTGAAGCATGAATCAGTTCGGTAAAGTAGCGGTATTATTAGGCGGCAGTTCGGCTGAACGAGAAGTTTCGCTTAAATCGGGAGAGGCGGTTTTAAATGCGCTACAAAGTGTAGGGGTTGATGCTATTGGATTCGACCCAGCACAAAGAAACTTATGGGAATTGAAAAATTTAGCAGTTGAGCGCGTGTTTATTGCTTTACATGGTCGCGGTGGTGAAGATGGCACCATACAGGGCGCGCTTGAGTATATGGGTATTCCATACACTGGTAGTGGCGTACTTGGGAGTGCATTGGCTATGGATAAAGTGCGTTGCAAGCACCTGTTTCAATCGGCCAAGCTCAGTACAGCGCCATATGCTGTAGTCGATGCCAACATTGGTTTTAATGCGCAAGCCATCATCAGTGAGTTTGGCAAAGTGATGGTCAAGCCTTCCCATGAAGGGTCAAGTATTGGTATGGCACAAGCAAGTTCTGCGCAAGAGCTAACTGATGCGCTTAATAACGCATTTAAATTTGATGACCAAGTATTAGTAGAGCAGTGGATCACGGGGCGAGAGTTTACTGTGGCCATGCTAGCAGAGGACGCATTGCCTGTAATTGAAATGAAAACTCCGCGAGGATTTTATGATTACGAGGCAAAATATCAGGTTAATAGTACGCAGTATTTTTGCCCTGCTGATATTTCAGATGCTTATACATCACAACTACAAGTAATGGCTAAACATGCATTTGAATTAGTGGGTGCCAAAGGTTGGGGGCGTGTGGATGCTATGCAAGACGAAAATGGGCAGTTTTATTTGCTTGAAGTGAATACTGTACCAGGAATGACCGAAAAGTCTTTGGTGCCCATGGCTGCTAAGGCGAAAGGTATAAGTTTTGAACAATTAGTTGTTCGCATTTTGGAGCAAACCCTTTAAGATGCGTGCATTTTTCGAAAAAGCAAAACAGCTGAATCAACACCTAAATTGGTCGTTAATTTTAGGTGTGAGCTTTTTTGTTTTTGTCGTTATTGGTGTAATACGAGGCACTTATTGGGTAAGTGATTGGTTGATTGAGCATAAAGACGCGCAAATTAAGCAATTAATAGTGCTAGGAAAGCCTTACTATACGCAAGAAGCTGACATTATAAGGGTGATTAAAGAGGTCGATCTGAGTAGTTATTTTGAGCTCGATGTTAAATCTGTTCATAACAAGGTTCAGGCGTTGCCTTGGGTTGCTCATGTGTCCGTACGTAAACAGTGGCCAGATCAATTACAGGTTTACGTAGTTGAGCATAAACCTGTGGCAGTGTGGAATAGTGACTTGCTACTTAATCGGCATGGCGATGTATTCCAAGCTCACAGTGACTTGCTTGATAAGGAGTTGCCTCAACTTTATGGCCCTGAAGGCAGTGAGCAAGAAGCATGGAAAACATTTTTACAATTTAAAGACATGCTTAGAGTTAATGACTTTAAATTGGTGAGTTTAGCGCTTTCCGAGCGTTTTGCCTGGCAGCTATGGTTGGATAAAGGCATTCGACTTAATTTAGGTAGAGAAAAAATAGCCAAGCGAGTACAGAGATTTATTGATGTCTATCCAAAAATGCAGGCACCAGAAGGTGCGATGATTGATGTGATAGATCTGCGTTATGATACGGGGCTGGCGATTCGCTGGAAATATCCGCAAATACAAGAACAACAAAGTAAGAGTGAAGCATGACTAAGTCAGCAGAAAGAAACCTAGTGATCGGGTTGGATGTAGGAACTTCAAAAGTCGTTGCGACTGTAGGAGAAATTACTGCGGACAATCAACTGAGTATCGTGGGTGTGGGTAACCAAGTTTCTCATGGTATGGATAAAGGCGGAGTGAATGATCTCAACCTGGTTTCAGAGTCGATCCGCCGTGCGATTGACGAGGCTGAGCTAATGGCTGATTGTCGTATCAGCTCGGTTTACTTAGGTATTTCAGGTAAACATATTCAGTGTCAAAACGAAAGTGGTGTGGTTGCTATCAACAATGCGGAAGTCAGTGACGATGATATTGCTAATGTGATCCATATTGCTCGCTCGGTTCCTATTTCTGCAGAGCGTAAAATGCTCCATTCATTGCCGCAAGAATACAGTATTGATATGCAAGAAGGGATAAAGAACCCTTTAGGCATGAGTGGAGTGCGTATGGAAGCCAAAGCGCATATCATTACATGCTCGAACGACATGGCAAAAAATCTTGAAAAGTGTGTTGAACGATGTGGCCTGCAAGTGGACCAATTAACTTTCAGTGCGCTGGCGTCTTGTTACTCAGTGTTAACGGATGATGAGAAAGAGCTAGGCGTCGCAGTTGTTGATATTGGTGGTGGTACTATGGATATCGCCATATATCTCAATGGTGCTTTGCGTCATTCTGCGGTTATTCCAGTGGCTGGTAATCAAGTAACGGGCGATATTGCGAAAATATTCCGTACGCCTATTTCACATGCAGAATCACTTAAAGTGCAATATGCCTGTGCGAGCAGTCAAATGGCCAGTAGTGAAGACACCATTGAAGTCCCAAGCGTAGGAGGACGGCCGGCTCGTTTAATGTCAAGGCACACATTATCAGAAGTCGTCGAGCCGCGCTTTAGAGAATTATTAGAGTTGGCGTTAGAAGAGATCCGTCGCTCAGGTTTTGAAGACCAAATCGCAGCAGGTTTGGTGATTACAGGTGGTAGCGGCAAAATGACAGGAGCCCTAGAGGTTGCTGAAGATATTTGTCAGATGCCAGTAAGAATAGGCAAACCTATAGGCATAACTGGTTTAACTGATTATGTTGACGATCCTGCATATGCAACGGCGGTAGGTTTGTTACAATATGGCCGTACTTTGCAATCGATGAATGCACAAAAGTCGAAAGCAGAGTCGGAAGGAAGCTGGTGGAGCCGCATAACGAAGTGGTTTCAAGGCGAGTTTTAAGCTCAAGTCGGAGAGTGAAAGATGTTTGATATTATGGAACAACACAGCGAAGAAGCTGTAATTAAAGTCATTGGTGTTGGTGGCGGTGGTGGTAATGCCGTTGAACACATGGTGAAACAAGAAATTGAAGGCGTGCGTTTTATCGCTGCCAATACAGACGCGCAAGCGTTGCGTAAGTCGTCAGCTGATGTAACGGTACAGTTAGGTACTCAGATAACGTCTGGTTTAGGTGCAGGAGCAAACCCAGAGGTAGGCCGTAAGTCTGCAGAAGAAGATATTGAGACTATCAAAACAGCCTTAGAAGGCGCCGATATGGTATTTATCGCCGCTGGTATGGGTGGTGGTACAGGTACAGGCGCCGCTCCTGTAGTTGCGCGTGTTGCCAAAGAGCTTGGTATTTTAACTGTAGCTGTTGTTACGCGTCCATTTGATTTGGAAGGCAAAAAGCGCATGGCTGCAGCTGATCAAGGTATTGGTGAGTTGTCAGAAATTGTAGATTCTCTTATTACAATTCCCAACAACAAATTACTTAAAGTCTTGGGCAAAGGGACTACACTGCTAGATGCGTTCGCTAAAGCAAATGACGTGTTATACGGTGCTGTACAAGGTATCGCAGAGCTAATTACGCGCTCAGGTTTGATCAATGTTGACTTTGCCGACGTAAGAACAGTCATGTCTGCAATGGGGACCGCGATGATGGGTACTGCTTCAGCCTCTGGTCCTGATCGAGCGCAAGAAGCAGCGGAAGCCGCTATTTCGAGCCCATTATTAGAAGACGTAGATTTAACCGGTGCTAAGGGTATTTTGGTTAACATCACAGCCGGTATGGATATCACAATTGAAGAGTTTGAGATTGTTGGTAATCATGTTAAAGCACTCGCATCAGAAAATGCGACGGTTGTGGTTGGTGCGGTCATTGACCCTGAAATGAGCGACGAGCTACGTGTAACGGTTGTTGCAACAGGTTTAGGCGGTGAGCGCCGCCCTCAGTTTGGCATTGTGGATAACGGCTTTAAAAAAGTAGTTGGTTCTGACGCGGGTAGTGCAAGCACGGAAAGTTCGCAATCAGCAGGCATGTTTGTGCCAAGCTTTACGCAACCACAAACAGATGCAAGCCAAGAAACTGTTACAAATAGTGGTAGCACAACCTCTAGTAGTGCACAAAGCACGAATAATGAGGCGGCTAAAGCAAGTAGCAAAGATGCGGATAAAGACAAAGATAATTACTTTGATATTCCTGCGTTCTTGCGCAAGCAATCAGATTAACATCTGGTTATAGAATAAACGATTGGCAGCTGGTCGTATCTGTGATACTATCCGCCGTCTATGTGTAATAAAAGTGGGCGAAGCTATGATTAGACAACGTACAATTGCCGAAGTTGTAAAAGCAACGGGTGTAGGGCTTCATAAAGGCGAAAAGGTCACGATCACTCTCCGACCTGCGAGTGAAAACACCGGGGTGGTGTTTCGTCGTGTGGATCTTGATCCTGTCGTCGATTTTGAGACTACGCCAGAAGCTGTCGGTGATACGCAGTTGTGTACGTGTTTAACCAATAAAGACGGTATTCGTCTTTCGACCACTGAGCATTTAATTGCCGCAGTCGCTGCGATGGGTATTGATAACCTCGTCGTTGAGCTAGATAGCGCGGAAGTGCCAATTATGGATGGGAGTGCATTACCATTCATTTATTTATTACAAAAAGGCGGCATTAAAGAGCAAAATGTTGCCAAACGTTTTATTCGCATAAAAGAAAAAGTGCGCGTTGAAGACGGTGATAAGTGGGCCGAAATTACCCCATATGATGGTTTTCATATCGATTTTGAAATTGCTTTTGACCACCCTGCAATTAATGATAGTCGCCAACGTATCGCGCTGGATATTACTGCACAAAGCTTTACCGAGCAGATCAGCCGCGCGAGAACTTTTGGCTTTATGAAAGACATTGAATACATGCATGCCAATAACCTAGCTTTGGGTGGTAGCATGGATAACGCGGTCGTTTTAGATGATTATAAAGTATTGAATCCTAATGGTTTGCGTTACGATGATGAGTTTGTTAAACATAAGATCCTAGACTGCGTGGGTGATATGTTTATGGCTGGTCATAACATCCTAGGCAAGATCACCTGCTATAAGTCTGGTCATGGCCTAAATAATATTTTACTTCGTAAAATTATGGCTACAGAGTCTGCGTGGGAATGGGCTACATTTGATGAACCCGTTGTTATGCCTGCACCAGGACTTGAAGTGGCAACGGCATGAGATAAAAAACACAGGAAAAAATGACGCTTTTATGCGTCATTTTTTTTGTCTGCTTTTTGAGCATGCGCTGCCAGCTTTAGAAGTTTTGCCTGCAAGCTGGGGGGGGCTCCACTGGCCAGCTCTCTCAATTGTTCAGCAGTATGCTCGCTCATAACACGACCCTTACCTTGGGAGTTTTGTTTGGTATTTGTATAACTGTCTCTCGGTGATAAGCGCTGTTGTGCTTCTGGGTTGGTGGTTATTTTTACCTGCGAACACTCAATCATGCCCGCTTGACGAAACTGTGACAGTATTTCCATTTTAAGGTAGTTAAGTCGGGTGGCCAGCGTCGCGGATGCAGCTTCAATGATAAGTGTGCCATCACGGTAATTGGCAACGCGAGATTTCTTACTCAAGATTGGGCCAATGGCTTTTTCTAAACATTGCTGTAGTTCAGCCATTTTTTTTGATTTGTCAGTGTAGTTGAGCAGTTTATCTGACCACTTGCCCATTAGTTCGTTAAGCTGCTTTGGATCGTAGCGGTTCTTTGCCATGAAGAATGTATCACCGAATTAATGACGCTTTGCTAAGTATATCTTGCCTTGTGATACAACAGAAGTTTTATTGAGGACTTGATTTTTTTGTATTCGTACCCATCTCACTAAGCAACCTGCGATACCACGGTTAGGCATCTTGTTTGACTTTTAATTACATTGTGCCGCTAAATCGCCCGGTGAAATTGTTGTAAATAGACACAAAAATGGGTTGATTTCACTTCAGTGGTTTGCACTGTCGCTGAGTCTGGTATGATAGGGCATAATTTTAAATTTTAGGCAGTACAACGAATGTAACCACATTTGTTGCCAAAGCGAAGCAGTGCGACCTCACCTGCCCAAGAGATATGGATGTGGCGTAGGTCAGCCATCACAAGAGTGAAACGGTTTTAACATGATAGCTAATTTATTTACCAAGATTTTTGGTAGTCGCAACGACCGCACTATTAAAAACATAAGAAAAACGGTCGCCTTAATCAATGCCCTAGAAGAGCAATACAGCGCACTTTCAGATGAAGAATTAAAAGCAAAAACCGCTGAGTTTAGACAGCGTTTTGAGCAAGGGACTAGCTTGGATGATTTGTTACCTGAAGCTTTTGCAACGGTTCGTGAAGCATCGAAGCGTGTATTTAACATGCGTCACTTTGATGTGCAAATGATAGGTGGTGTTGTATTACACCAAGGCCGTATTTCTGAAATGCGCACCGGTGAAGGTAAAACTTTAACAGCAACGTTGCCTGCATATTTAAACGGACTAACGGGTAAAGGCGTTCATGTAATTACGGTGAATGACTATCTGGCCAAACGGGATGCAGAGACAAACCGTCCATTATTTGAGTTTTTAGGTCTGACTGTTGGCTGTAATGTACCGGGCATGATGCCACAACAGAAAAAAGCAGCATATGCTGCTGATATCACCTACGGCACAAATAATGAGTTTGGCTTTGATTATTTGCGCGACAATATGGCGTTCAGTATCGAAGAAAGAGTGCAGCGCCCATTATATTACGCTGTTGTGGATGAGGTGGATTCGATTTTAATCGATGAAGCGCGTACACCACTTATCATCTCTGGTCCCGCAGAAGATAGCTCGGAGCTTTACACTAAAGTTAACACCTTAGTGCCACTTCTAGAACTGCAAGAAAAAGAAGATGAAGAAGGTGTTGAAGGCGATGGTGACTTCACGCTGGATGAAAAATCAAAACAGGTGCACTTAACTGAGCGCGGTCAGCTTAAAGTTGAAGAGTTATTAATAGAGCATGGCTTAATTGAAGAGGGTGACTCATTATACTCTGCAGGCAATATCACTTTATTGAGCCATGTTTATGCGGCATTACGAGCTCATAAACTATATCAAAAAGACGTTGATTATGTTGTAAAAGACAATGAAGTAATTATTGTTGATGAGCATACTGGCCGTACTATGGAAGGGCGTCGTTGGTCTGAAGGTTTACACCAAGCTGTGGAAGCAAAAGAAGGTGTGCGTATTCAAAATGAAAACCAAACATTGGCATCGATCACCTTCCAGAATTACTTCCGTATCTATGAAAAGTTAGCGGGTATGACAGGTACCGCTGACACTGAAGCATTTGAATTCCAATCTATCTATGGCTTAGATACTGTGGTTATTCCAACTAATAAGCCGATGATACGTGACG
Organism: Pseudoalteromonas sp. A25; assembly: GCF_009176705.1. Taxonomy (NCBI): domain Bacteria; kingdom Pseudomonadati; phylum Pseudomonadota; class Gammaproteobacteria; order Alteromonadales; family Pseudoalteromonadaceae; genus Pseudoalteromonas; species Pseudoalteromonas sp. A25. The sequence continues at coordinate 393,527 of NZ_AP021846.1, forward strand.
ATCGCGCTGACTTGGTTTATCTGACGCAAGAAGAAAAGTTTGAAGCTATTTTAGAAGATATCCGCGATTGTCAAAAGCGTGGTCAACCTGTTCTTGTTGGTACTATTTCAATTGAAAGCTCTGAGTATCTTTCACACTTCTTAACGAAAGAAAAAATTGAGCATAATGTGTTGAATGCTAAGTTTCATGCTCAAGAAGCCGATATCGTCGCCGATGCGGGTTTGCCGGGTAAGGTAACGATTGCAACCAATATGGCAGGTCGTGGTACTGATATTGTGTTAGGGGGTAACTGGCAATCTGATGTTGCCAAGCTGGAGAACCCATCTGATGAACAAGTTGCTGAAATAAAAGAAAAGTGGAAGCAAACGCATGATGCGGTAATTGCTGCCGGTGGTTTACATATTATCGGTACTGAACGTCATGAATCACGCCGCATCGATAATCAGCTCCGTGGTCGTTCAGGACGCCAGGGCGATGCAGGTTCAAGCCGTTTCTACCTTTCTATGGATGACGCTTTAATGCGTATCTTTGCCGGTGAGCGCATGACTAATATGATGCGAAAACTAGGCATGCAACGAGGCGAGGCCATTGAGCACCCATGGGTAAACCGTGCAATTGAAAATGCGCAGCGCAAAGTAGAAGCACGCAACTTTGATATTCGTAAGCAGCTGCTTGAATATGATGATGTTGCTAATGATCAGCGTCGTGTTGTTTATGAGCAACGTAATGAGCTGCTCGAAGAAGGCGATATTTCTGAGACCATCACAGCTATTCGTGGTGATGTGTTGGGTAATATCATTGATCAATTTATTCCACCGCAAAGTTTAGCTGAAATGTGGGATATTCCTGGGCTTGAAGAGCGTATTAAAGCAGACTTTTTACTCGATTTGCCGATTGCAAAATGGCTCGAAGAAGATGCGAAGCTTTATGAAGAAAAGCTTCGCGATCGTATAACGGAAGAAGTTGAATCAGCATATAAGCAAAAAGAGTTAATGGTTGGCCCAGATGTATTGCGTCAATTTGAAAAGGCGGTAATGCTACAAAGCCTCGATCAGCATTGGAAAGATCACTTAGCTGCTATGGATCATTTACGTCAAGGGATCCACTTACGTGGTTATGCTCAGAAGAACCCCAAGCAGGAGTATAAACGAGAGTCGTTTGAGCTCTTCTCTGAAATGCTTGAAAACTTGAAAACAGATGTGGTTGGCATTTTGAGTAAAGTACAAGTGCGTGCTGAAGAAGATGTTGAGAAGGTTGAGCAACAACACCGTCGTAGTGAGCAGGCTCCGAGACAATATCAGCATGCTGAAGCTGAGCATGTGGGTGGCGAAGTACCAGAAGGCGTTGCGGTTGCTGCAAAGGCTGAACAAAAAGTTGGCCGTAACGAGCCGTGTCCTTGCCAATCAGGTAAAAAGTTTAAGCAGTGTTGTGGTAAATTAAAATAATCCACATTGTGGTATAAGAGTTTTGAAAAGCGACCTTTAGGTCGCTTTTTTTTAAGGAGTTGACGATGACAATAAAACGTGTGCATGTAGCCGTAGGGGTGATCATTAAAAACAACAAGGTGTTTGTAACTAAGCGTGGCGAGCATCAACACCAAGGCGGATTATGGGAATTTCCTGGGGGTAAAGTTGAACAGGGTGAAACCGTAACAGACGCGTTAAAAAGAGAGTTACAAGAAGAAATCAACATACTGACGCATAAATCACAGCCTTTTATGGTGATAGAGCATGACTATATAGATAAGCAAGTATGTTTGGATATTCATTTGGTGATGGAATTTTCTGGAGAGCCCAAAGGGTTAGAAGGTCAGCAATGTGATTGGGTTGCCCTTGAAAAATTACATGAACTGGCATTTCCAGCGGCTAATCTGGAGATTGTCGCTAAGCTTCAAGCGGATCTTTAAGTCATGTGTACATGATTTGTTACTTTTCCTTTTTGCTCTTCGCCCAATGTGGGTTTGTTTTAGGGATCTAGGACGTTTAATATGGCTGTGTATCTCTGATAGGACATATCATAATGAATAACAAAATTACTTTAACAGCAGCAAGTGTTGCACTGACCTTAGGTTTACTTGGGTGCAGTGAATCTACGACTGATACCAAGGCAAAAGCATCGCAAGACGCTGTTCAATCGGCCTTAGTCTCTGGGATCGATCTAAATAATATTGACCGGACAGTCAAAGCCCAAGATGACTTTTATTATCATGTTAATGGTAAGTGGTTAGAGAAAACACAAATACCAGCAGATAAGTCTAATTATGGCTCTTTCACTCAGCTGTATGATGAATCACAAAAAGCGTTAAAAAAGGTGCTTGAGGGGGCTAAAGCGAATGCTCAAGCGCAACCACAAAGTGATGAATATAAATTAGGGGCATTTTATGCCAGCTATATGGATGAAACCGCGCGTGAAGAACTTGGTTTATCGCCGTTAAAAACCTATTTGGCAGAGATAAACGCGGTAACGAGTAAAAGTGAACTTCCTGCGTTAATGGCTAATATATTGACAAAAGGCGGGAAAAATCCGTTCGCTTGGTATGTTAATAATGACGCTAAGAGCTCTAGTGAGCATGCGTTGTATTTATATCAGTCTGGGCTAGGCCTTCCTGATCGAGATTATTATTTAGAAGATACTGAAAAATACTCTAAGTTGCGTACCGATTATATTGAGTATATTGAACAAGTATTCAGTCGTTTGGGAGAAAAAGACGCGAAGCAGGTCGCCAATCGTATCTTTGCTGTAGAAAAAGCACTGGCGGAGGTTATGTGGACGCGCGTGCAAAGCCGAGATGCAACAAAAACATATAATAAAATGACTATGGCAGAGCTAAATCAGCTAATGCCTGATTTTGATCTGTCGGCCTATTTTCAAGCACTAGGACTTGATCTAAAAGAGCTGGTTGTTAGTCAACCATCTTATCTTGAAGGTTTGTCGGCCATTTATACCGAAACGTCACTTGAAACTTGGCAGCAATACTTAACATTTCATTTTGTAAATAACCATGCCAGCTTGTTACACAAAGACATGGTGGAGTTGAAGTTTAATTTCTTTGGCAAAAGATTGCGTGGTTTAGAAGAGCAAGCGCCAACATGGAAAAAAGCGGTAGATGCCAGCAATGAAGTGTTAGGTGAACTACTTGGTAAAATATACGTTAAGCAATACTTTCCACCTGAAGCGAAAGCTAAAATGGAGCAGTTGGTAGCAAATCTGATTAAAGGTTTTGATCAAGCTATTAGCGAGCTGGAATGGATGACTGCTGAAACTAAAGTCGCTGCTAAAGAAAAACTTAACAAGTTTACTCCTAAAATTGGCTATCCAGATAAGTGGAAAGATTACTCAGCACTTGAAATTAATCGCGATGATTTACTTGGCAATTACGTACGCTATAACCAATGGGCGTATCAAGATATGCTCGACAAGATTGGTAAACCCGTCGATCGTTCTGAATGGTTTATGACGCCACAAACGGTAAATGCTTATTATAACCCCGTAAACAATGAAATTGTTTTTCCTGCCGCTATTTTACAACCGCCATTTTTTAATTTGGCTGCTGACGATGCAGTAAATTACGGTGCGATTGGTGCAGTAATTGGACATGAACTAGGACATGGGTTTGATGATCAAGGGGCTAAGTACGACGGTGATGGAAACCTACGCAATTGGTGGAGCGAGTCTGATTTAGCACAATTTGAAACACGTGGTAAAAAGCTAGTAGAACAATTCGATCAATTTAAACCATTTGAAGATGCCAATGTAAATGGCGAATTTACGCTTGGCGAAAACATCGGTGACTTGGGTGGTCTAACCGTTGCCTATAAAGCATATCAGCTCTCACTAGGTGAAGAAAAAGCCCCTGTGATCGACGGTTACACTGGAGAACAAAGATTCTTCATGGGGTGGGCACAGATCTGGCGACGGAAGTACCGTGAGGAAGAACTACGTAATCGCTTAGTGACAGACTCGCATGCGCCGAGCCATTATCGAGTTATTGGTGTTTTGCCTAATATGCCAGAGTTTTATGAGGCATTTGATGTTAAAGAAAGTGATAAGATGTATCTAGCGCCGCAGCAGCGAGTAAAAATTTGGTAGTAAAAAATTTTTAGCACTGATAGCCCGCAATTTGCGGGCTTTTTTATGTGTAGCTTAGTTTCATTGCAGCAAAATGAAAAAATAATGATAGCGCTGTCATTTTTGTTTCTATATGATAAATGAGCATAACTAAGCTATTTATCAATCAACTCGCACTTAAAATAATGACATTAAGCGAAGATACTGCCGCTTTATAAAGGAGCCTAGGATGAACTTTAAACAAACTTTACTTGCCAGCACGCTATTGGCAATGCCATTACTTGCTAATGCTGCACTCACCGAGGGTGAACTGCAGCGCTTCACAAAAGGCACAGAGTTTATGTTTGCCGTCGAGGACAACTTTAATGAAGGTGCTGGTAAGTTACTCGCATCTATTACGTTAAATAATAATTCGGGTGTAGACTTACCCAAAGGTAAAAGTGACTGGCAGGTATACTTTCATTCAATTAGAAAGATCCACACAGAGCAAGTCGCTGGGCTGAAAATAGAACATATAAACGGTGATTTAAACCGTTTGGTACCAACCGATGACTTTGCTGGTTTAGCCTCGGGAAAGAGTCTAAAAGTCGCATTTGAAGCCAGTGCTTGGATAGCAGCCTACAGTGATTTTATGCCCCGCGCATTCATGGTTGCAAATGGTCACACGCCAGCCATTTTTAGTAATACTGATAGCGAAGATTTTACACAGTTTGTTGCTCCAATTGAGCGAGAAAACCAGCTTAAACGTTATAACCAACCGAAAGACCACACAAAAATTGCCAATGCAGCGCTGCGCTTTGAAAGAAATGAAACAGTACACTCAGTCGCAAGAGAAGCAGCTCTAAAACGCATTATTCCAAAGCCCAATCATGTTGATTTTAATCGCGGAACTGCGGTACTTAACGAGCAGTGGCAGATCCGTTATGCGGGCCGACTAAAATCTGAGGTAGCAGTTTTTACTGAAGACTTAGCTGATTTTGGCCTTAAGCTTGAGGCTCAACCAGATCATATCAACGTGGGAAAGCAGCCCACTATTACACTAAAAGTTGATGATACAGTAGCTGCTGGTAAAGCTGAAAGCTATCAGTTAGAAGTTGATGACGAGCAGATCATCATAGTCGGTTCTGACAATGCGGGTGTATTTTACGGGATGCAAAGTTTACTTGCATTGTTTAGTCCTGATGCCCGAGGCAGTATCGAAATTCCAAATGTGGAGATTGAGGATAGCCCAAGATTCTCCTGGCGCGGAATGCACTATGATAATGGCCGTAACTTCCATGGAAAAGATGCGATGTTTAAACTCGTGGAACAAATGGGCCGTTATAAAATGAACGTGCTACATTGGCACTTTTCTGAGGATGAGGGGTGGCGTTTAGAGATCCCAGGTTTACCTGAGCTGAGTGAAATCGGTGGCTATCGCTGCTTTGATTTAAGTGAGCAACGTTGCTTACTGACACAGCTAGGGACTGGGCCGTTTAAATCAGGCTCAGGTAATGGATATTTATCCCGTAAAGACTTTGTTGAACTTCTTAAGTTTGCTACCGCTCGACATATTAAAATCATACCTGAAATTGAAGGCCCGGGTCATGCGAGGGCATCAATTAAAGCGATGGAAGCAAGGTATAATAAGTTAATTAAGCAAGGAAATAAAAACGCTGCAAGCGCTTACTTACTTAGTGAGCCCGGTGATACATCCCAATATCTGACGGTACAAAACTACACTGATAATTCAATTAATGTGTGTTTAGACTCTACCTATGCATTTATCGATAAAGTGACCTATGAGTTGCAAAGTATGTATCGAGAGGCCGGAACACGATTGACCAACTTACACTTTGGTGGTGATGAAGTTGGAAGTGGCTCGTGGACAGACTCAAAAGCGTGTCAAACTTTGTTCGCTGATCCAAATAATGGTGTGGCAGGAGTTGCAGATTTAAAGCCTTACTTTACTCAACGTGTCGCGAGCCTTTTGGATAAGCGTGGGATCACCCCTGGTGCTTGGGAAGATGGCCTGATGTATGACAAAGTAAATCCATTTAATCGGGCCTCATTTGTGAATAAGCAGGTTACCGTCAACGTTTGGGATAACATTTGGGAGTGGGGGGTTGCCGATAGAGCACACCGTTTAGCCAATGATGGGTATCAGGTTATCCTTTCGCACGGTACGCATTTGTATTTTGACCATCCATATGAAGCGCATCCGGAGGCGCGAGGTTACTACTGGGCAACTCGTTATATCGATACCAAAAAAACCTTTGGTTATATGCCCGATGATGTGTATGGTAATGCCGATTTCACAAGTAATCGAGAGCCTATTGTCAATTTAGAAGCGTTAGTTGGTAGAGAATTACCTAAGTTAGAGCGACCTGAAAATATTCTCGGTATGCAAGGACAAGTTTGGAGTGAAACGATTCGCACCGAAGAGCAAGTGATGAGTATGATTTTTCCTCGGATCTTGAGCGTTGCCGAACGAGCTTGGCACAAAGCAGCTTGGGAAAGCACTGGGTTAAATAGTAAAAGTTTTAGTAACGACTGGCAGCAGTTTGCTGCTGCACTATCAGTAAAGGAACTGGCGAAACTAGAAAAAGGCGGAATAAAAGCAAATTTACCGGTACCTGGGGGCATCATTAAAGACGGAAAACTATATGCAAACAGTGCATTTCCTTTTTTGACCATTGAATACTCATTTGATGGAGGCCAGTCGTGGCAAGAGTATGTCGCCCCCGTGAACGTTGATGGCAATCAAAGCATCTCACTGAGAACTCGTCATGGTAGCAATAATACTAGCCGTGTCACCGGGTTATCAAAATAAAGGGGTATTGAGGTGAGTTATATGTAGCTAAAGTTCGAAATTCGTCTCAGCTTTAGTTACATAGATGTTTAAAAACTGACTAGTCAAATGCCGAATTTTAACGTAGAGTTAAATGTCAGCGCTGTCATTTTGTTTTGTTAAGCTGCTTTTCTGTTAGTCGAAGCGTCGCAATAAAGCACTTTAAATGCACAGCTATTAAAATAATGATATTAACTAGCAACAAGAAGAAACTTATGGAAGCAATCGTGGATATTGAAAGTAAAGACAAGCAGAGTATCTGGTTGCCTATGGTATTAGCCGGTTCAATGTTTTTCATTTTGGGCTGTATCACTTGGCTAAACGGTGCAATAACGCCGTTTTTACAACAAATGCTTGAGTTAACACCTTTACAGGCCTCTTTTATCATCTCATCGTTTTATATCGCTGTAACCGTTGCTGGTATTCCATCTGCCATGCTCATCAAACGGGTTGGTTATAAAAATGGTATGGCAATTGGCTGTATGATCATGGCAGGATCAGCGTTGATGTATATTCCTGCTGCAAAAATGCAGATGATAGAGATTTTTCTGTTTGCTCAGTTGATGATTGGTGTTGGGCAAACTGTATTACAAACGGCTGTTAATCCATATGTTGTGAAAATGGGTTCGGAAAAATCTGCTGCGGTTCGCGTTTGTATTATGGGCTTATTGAACAAGTCCGCAGGCGTGATTGTTCCCATTATTTTCGCAGCTGTTGTGGTGAGTGGTTTAGTTGAAGGTGGAGCTAAGTTGTCTCAAGAACAAAAAGACATGATGGCAAACAGCTTGATTGCACCTTACATTGGAATAGCTGGGTTGATTTTCATATTTGCCCTATTTGCAAAGTTTTCTCCATTACCTGATTTGGTATTTGACGAAGAAAGTAAGACCAGTAAAGGGGAGCTTAAAGAAACGCTAGCGCACCCTCATTTAGTACTCGGTGTTATTGGTATTGCGTTGTATGTTGCTGTTGAAGTTATCGCTGCCGATACGATAGGTTCGTATGCGCTACAATTAGGGATTGCTGATTATTCAGTAATGACATCATATACAATGGCGTGTATGCTTATTGGCTATGCGATAGGTATCGCACTGATCCCTCGCTTTATGTCACAACAAAGTGCCTTGATGATGTCAGGTATTGCAGGTATTGTAACAGTATTAGCCGTTGTGTTTGGCAGTAACAACTCGTTTGTACTTGCAAACATGTTACTTGTCCCATTTGGTGGACCGCAGCTTCCAGATCCGCTATTGTGCATTGCATTATTGGGTTTTGCTAATGCCATGGTATGGCCAGCAATTTGGCCACTTGCACTAGATGGTTTGGGACGCTTAACAGGAACTGCATCAGGCCTTTTGATTATGGGTATTGCAGGCGGTGCGTTAGGACCATTGTTGATAGGTGTTGGCAACGCAGCAGGCCTAGGAGCGCAAGGCGCATATAGTTTAATGATACCCAGCTATTTATTTATCCTCTTTTATGCTGTCAAAGGGCACAAAATGAGAAGCTGGAAGTAAAGAATTTCTATCTATACGTAGAAATAATCCCGTGTGTGATGCCACCGAAAGGTGGCATTTTTTTGTCTGAAATACGTAGAATTCATGCAAAGAGATACAACACAAGATTATGTGTAAACATTAATGAAAAGGGATATATGAGACGTTGAACATAAGTTCAAATAAAGAAAAGATGGGGCGACTGATGGGACTTGAACCCACGACAACCGGAATCACAATCCAGGGCTCTACCAACTGAGCTACAGCCGCCGCAATAACAACACCTCTTTGGTGTGTGGCGCGCATAATACATAAATATCTTGCACTTGCAAAGCAATATTTGTAATTTTCACGAAAAAAATTACAAATAAAAAATCCTTACATACAGGCAATATTCATATAATCTATGTATGATCCGCTCAAAATCAAATATCACGCCTAGGAGGCCTTATGGATACAGCTATAAAGTGGCTAAATGATAACTCAGATATGTTACTTCATTTCTCAATACAGGCTGTTATTGCCTTATTGATCCTGTTTATTGGTTTAAAAGTTGCTAAAGCATGCGATAAATTAACGGTTAAGGCCTTTGAAAAACGCAAAATAGACAAGGCTGTTGCTGGTTTTGTCGCAAATATTGTGTACGCGGCGGTGTTCGCTGCAACTATTTTGATGGCACTGTCTCAAGTTGGGGTAGAAACCACCTCCTTTATAGCGATTTTGGGTGCAGCAGGCCTCGCAATTGGCTTAGCACTGCAAGGTTCATTGTCTAATTTTGCATCAGGGGTATTAATCATTATCCTTCGCCCTTTTAAAGCGGGTGATTACATTGAAGCTGGCGGCAAAGCGGGAAGTGTGCAAAAAATAGAAATTTTCTCAACAGAACTAAAAACGCCTGACAACAAAGTTATTATAATGCCAAACTCATCTATCATGTCGGGCGCAATCGTTAACTTTTCAAGGGAAAAAACTCGTCGCATCGATTTAGTTATTGGTGTTGGCTATGACGCTGATCTAAAGCAAGCAAAACAAGTGTTGAAGTCTGTGCTAGATAAAGAAGAGCGCATACTAAAAGAACCAGCATATAATGTTGCAGTATTAGAGTTGGCTGACTCGAGTGTTAACTTTGTTGTGCGTCCTTGGGTTAACACTTCTGACTATTGGCCTGTTTACTTTGAATTGGTAGAAAATATAAAGGTTTCACTAGATGAAGCTGGCATTACCATTCCATTCCCGCAAATGGATGTGCATCTTCATAAAGATTAATTATTGAAAGGTTATTAAGAAATGAAATTAAAACTTTTATCTCTGTGTGTTTTTGCAGCCACAGTTAATTGCGCGTATGCAGCAACTGCAGATGTAAAGAAAACTTGGGATGTGAGTAGCGAAGTGGGTGCAATTATCACTAGTGGTAATACTAAAACCACAACATTAAAAGGTGGTATTAAAGCTAAGCACAACCTCGAAAATTGGCATAATGAATATAAGCTCAGTGGCATCTATAAAGAAGATGAGATAGAAAATGATGCCGGAAAGCGAGTTACTGAACGCACAAACGAAAAGTACTCTTTATCAACACAAGGCAACTATAAGTTAAGAGAAGACCATAGCCACTTGTTTGTTTATGGTTCATATGTTTCTGACTACTTTGGTGCGTACAGAAACGAAGCGGTTGTGTCGGTGGGTTATGGCTTAAGACTGCTAAATCGTGATGATATGTATTTAAACGCGGAAGTTGGACCCGGTATAAAACGTTTTGAACACCACAACTCTAGCACTACAGTTGATGAGAATGGCAACTCTTTAGCTGGCCAATCAGAAAATGAAGTGATAGCTGTTGGTAAATTAGATTTCAATTGGCAAGTTTCAGAAAATGCACGCTTTACTCAGTTAATTGCAGTTGAGTACGGTGACAGCAACACAAAAACCACTGCCGAATCAGCATTGATGACAAAAATAAATGGCTCTTTACAAATGAAAGTCGCTTATAACGTTATTCATAACTCAGATGTTGCAGCTGAAAAAGATAATACCGATACTGAAACATCATTAACATTGGTATACAGCTTCTAACCTGTTAACACTTTTCTACATAAATGGGACCATAGGTCCCATTTTTTTTGTGTCAGAAATACTGTATCATTCGTCGGTCAAATCGCGCATTCATTTAAGGGTATATTCGTGAAGTTAAGTAAATTAACAGTCTTTTTTGTTCTGTTTTCACTATTTGTGTTCAATGCAGGAAGCGTAAATGCGGCAACACCTAGCCAGAAACAAATAGAGCAGTTTAAAAAGTTACCTAAGGCTCAGCAAGAAATACTTGCGAAACGCTATGGTATTGATCTTAACTCAGCGGCCTCTCAGTCTAAATCAATGGGTAATGTCAATCAGGAAGAGAAGTCGATTTTACCAAGAGAGGAAGAGTCTGAGTCATTGGATGAGTCAGAAAATAAATATAAGCCGAAACAAGAAGAGCTAGAACCATTTGGCTATCAAATTTTTGCGGGCGAACCGATGACTTTTATGCCAACCGAGCTTGCGGCGGTGCCGGATAGTTATCAAGTAGGTGTTGGAGACTCCGTAAAGATTAATCTTTATGGTAAAACGAGTGGCGAATACATCGTTGAGATCGACCGTGAAGGTAGATTAGCAATACCCGAGCTGACACCTATTCACGTTGTCGGGTTGACATTCAAAGAATTAAAAGACTTGATTGGCGAAAAAATATCCCAAGAAATGATTGGTGTTAAGGCATTTATTTCTATGGGGCAGCTAAGCCCAATGCGCGTAATGATTGTAGGGGAGTCATATAAACCAGGTAGTTATACAGTTTCTCCTCTAGCTACGGTGACTCACGCCTTGTTCGTTTCTGGCGGGGTCAGAGAAAATGGCTCCCTGAGGAAAATCCAAGTTAAACGAGCAGGTAAACTAATTACGACCTTGGATCTGTATGATTTGTTGTTATTTGGTGATAGCTCGAAAGACATTGTGCTGAAGCCTGGCGATGTTGTCTTTATTCCACCGGCCACGAAAAAAATTAAAATTAAAGGTGCGGTTAATCGCGAAGCTGTTTTTGAATTAAAAGAAAGTGATAGTAAAGAAAACATTGAAGCGATGTTTGGTGGCTTCCAAGCAAATGCAAATAAAGAGAAGGTCGTTGTCTCACGTTATAACCCTGATGGAAGACGTGTCACACTGAATTTTAACTTTGAGCAACCTTCTTCTTACTACCCCTTAAATGGGGATGAAATCTTAGTTAATGCCAAATCAACTCGATACCAAAATACTGTAACGGTCGTTGGGGCGGTTACGCAACCAGGCCACTATGAGTGGAAAGAAGGCGTAAGAATTGGAGATATTTTTCAATCTCCCCGAGAAGATTTTTTGTCGATTGCTGATTACTCATATTCGCTTATTATCAGAGAAGTTGGGTTCAGCGGAGATATCGATGTATTACAATTTTCTTTACAGGATGTACTCGAAGGTAAGGCTAATGATATTGAGTTACAATCCAACGACGCCGTAGTTGTATTTAGTCGCTACCAGTTTAAAGAAGAAGAAAATCAACTATTAGATAACTTCGCTTATAGCAAAGAGCAACTGAAACTAAGAGAGAATATTAAACTTTGGGAAGAGTATGAGCGCCAGAACTTCTTGCTCTATATCGGGGTAGAAGAAGAGGAAAAAGAAGAAGAAAAGAAAAGACCTTCCATCTATAGCGAAATAGAACAAAGCCAAGATGATGTGGACAGCGAAGACTATGCTGTGTTTAGTCGCGAGAAGCTATTAGCACCGATCCTCGCTAAACTTAAGCAACAAGCAACACCTAAAAGTCCAGTGAAGCTGTTTTCTATTGAAGGGCAAGTGAAATTCCCTGGGACCTACCCACTGTCTCAGCACGCTGGGTTATCAGAAGCCATTTTAGCTGGTGGAGGGTTATTAGAGTCTGCACTAGTCTCTAAAGTGGAGGTAACTCGACTTGTGTATGAGGGGGAGAAACAGGTTGAGCATGTTGCTATTAATGGTGAAAATGAACTACAAGCGCCTAAATTAGCGCTACAAAGTAAAGATACAGTCAATATATTCCCTAAGCCAAACTGGCAAGAAAGAGTACAAGTTAAAATTCTAGGAGAGGTTAAATTTCCCGGTACTTATACCATCAGTCGAGGTGAAACGCTTGAGAGTGTAATACAGCGTGTTGGTGGATTTAGTGAGTTTGCGCATAAAGAGGGGTCTATCTTTACGAGAGAGTCGGTAAAGCGAAAAGAAGCGACACATTTGCAAAGGCTAACAGAAGAGTTAAGGCGAAATATTATTACCTCAAGCTTCCAAAAAAACACAACAGCAAACAATAGTTTATCATATGCTGATATGGATAAGATTTTAAAGGATTTGTCGAACGTAGAAGCGTTAGGTCGGCTAATTATCGATTTTAATAAAGAATCTACCATGGCCTTACAATTGGAAGACGGCGATGCGTTGTACATTCCTGCATTGCAAGAGTCAGTGAGTGTTATTGGTGAAGTGAACGTGGCGGCAACACATATTTACGACAGCAGGAAGTCAATTGAAGACTATATTCAAGCAAGCGGTGGTTTGAAGAAAAAGGCAGATGACGAGCGTATCTATGTTATCAAAGCAAATGGCTCGGTATATGTTCCTAACTCTGGATCTTGGTTTGCAGTAAATAGTGGTGTTAATGACCTATCCCCTGGAGATACTATCGTTGTGCCATTAGATGCGCATTACTTGGATAACTTAACATTGTGGAGTACAGCCACTCAAATTGTATATCAGTTAGGTTTAGCGGCGGCTTCGATTGCTTCGCTTAGTAAGTAATAGGCAGTAAGACTATGTTAAGTGAAGTAGATATCGTGAAAAAAAATGAAGTTGATCTAACCGAAATACTAGCTGCAATATGGCGTGGTAAATGGCTTATTATGCTTATTGGTGGGCTGTTTGCTGTGGCAAGCGTATTTTATGCCTTGTCTATACCGAATACTTATCGAGCGAGTGTACTTTTATCACCGGTAGATAGCAGTCAAGGTGGTATGTTGTCTAACTTAAGATCTGAGTTTGGTGGTTTGGCCGCCGTGGCAGGCGTTAATTTGGGGGCGGGGCAAGCGGACAAGTCAAGCCTCGCATTGCAAGTGCTACAAAGCCGCGCTTTCTTATATCAGTTTGTTGAAAAACGTGACCTTAAACCTGCGTTATTAGCAACTGAAGGTTGGGATATGGCAAATAATAAGCTCCTGTATAACCCTAATATGTATAACGTAGCTGAATCAAAATGGTCTCGCAACGTTAAGGCTCCGTTTGACCCGGAGCCTGGGATACAAGAAGTATACGACCATATAATGTCGCAAAACCTTGTGGTATCAGAAGAAAAGAAAAAAGGGCTTGTCTCTATATCTGTTACTCATTATTCGCCGCACCTAGCCAAGAATATCGTTGAGGAGCTTGTTGACGAAATCAATAACTATATGAAAGCTGAAGATATAGAACAAGCGAATGTAAAAGTTGAATATCTAAAACAAGCATTAGCTGATACTACAGTAGCTGATATGCAAAGGATTTTTTATCAACTTATTGAGCAGCAGGAGCAGACCAAAATGTTAGCTCAGACTCAATCACAGTATGTATTTAGAACTATTGATCCTGCAATATTGCCAGTACAAAAGGCGGGACCAAAACGGGCTCTTATTTGTGTTGGCATTACGTTTTTTGGTATTGCGTTAGGGGCTATGTTGGTTCTGTTTAGGCATTTTGTGTTACAGAGAAAACCTTAGGGCGACTTGAATATCGCCACCATTAATGTATTCAGTCGTTTGCTAGACATGAATTAGCCCTTTTATTTGTAATGGGAAATATTTCGTTCTTATGGTTATTTTGTTTGCGTTCCTAGCATCTTATTGCTCTATTTTTGCGATTAAACCGCTCGCAGAGTATGTTGGGTTAGTTGATACCCCCTGCAGCCGAAAAAAACATGTTGGATCTATCCCGCTCATTGGTGGCGTTTCTATTTTTGTTGCCGTGCTCATTTCGAGTATCGTATTCTTGCCATTAGATAAAGCGCTTGTTTCGTTCTTGTTCTGCTCAGCAGCTATTGTGCTGCTCGGAGTTGTTGATGATTATCGACAATTAAGCGTTAAAGTCCGTTTATTTACTCAGGCATGCATTGCGTTGCTCATGATGTGGGGAGCTGATGCTTACATACGTAATTTAGGTGATTTGCTTGGCTTTGGCTGCATAGATATGGGCTATATTGGTATTCCGTTTACCGTAATTGCGATCATTGCTGCTATCAATGCATTCAATATGATCGATGGGATTGATGGGCTCGCTGGTGCAATGAGCATTACCACTTTCACGTCAATTCTTGTTTTGATGGGAGTCAAGGGGGGGCAATTAACAATGCTTCCTTTGATTATTATAGCGACGATATTACCTTACTTGGCGTTTAACTTAGGTGTGATTGGCCACAAAAATAAAAAAATATTTATGGGTGATGCAGGGTCGATGTTTATCGGCTTTAGTGTGATTTGGTTATTAATGATGTCGACTCAGTCACATGCTAGTAACGCATTTAGCCCTGTTACTGCTTTATGGATTATTGCTATTCCACTGATGGATATGATGGCGATAATCGTTCGACGAGTCAAAAAGGGGCAATCTCCTTTTCGAGCGGATAGGGATCACTTGCATCATGTGTTTATGCGAATAGGGTTTAGCTCGAGGAAAGCGCTAGTAACAATATCCTTGCTCGCCGTTAGCTTAGCACTTGTTGGAATTATTGGTGAATTAATTGGTGTGCCAGACTGGTTAATGCTCGTCGCCTTTGTGGCCGCTTTTATTGCGTATTCGGCCTGTATCCAACATGCTTGGAAGGTAGCACGGTTCTTAAGGGCTCGTGTCTTTACGAATAAAAGTAGAAAAAAAGCAATTAAAGTGCAATAGTGATGTTACTTGAGGGTCTAATCTCTCCAAACTTATGATATTCGAAAAAACAGGCCAATTTAGATGGCTGTTTCGAACGTTATAGTTTTGACAGCAAAAATATAATTATAATCAACAAGCACATAATAGGTAAGCTGTTTTATAGGCTAAGTAGTCATTTGAGTGCTGCATGGATATTAAGGTGTGTTAAAAATTGTTACCGATGATTTTGTTTGTTGTTCAAACGCGCTATAATCCCGCGCTGGTATTAGCGAGTCACTGAGGATATGTGGATCTGTATGGTCATATTTTTTGCTTTTTTTGCATCCTATTGCACTATTTTTATGGTAAAGCCACTGGCTGAAAGGGTGGGGCTGGTTGATGTACCATGTAGTAGAAAGAAGCATGTTGGGTCTATCCCTTTAATCGGTGGCGTTTCTATTTTCCTCGCCGTACTAATCTCGATATTAGTGTTTTTACCTCTAGAAAAGCGATTAGTTGTCTATTTAGTCTGCGCAGCCGCAATTGTACTGCTCGGCGTAGTAGATGATTATAAACAACTAGGCGTTAAGATTCGTTTATGTGTTCAGGCCGTTGTTGCATTGCTTATGATGTGGGGTTCAGACGCTTATATTCATAATCTAGGTAACCTGTTTGGCTTTGGTGATATAGAACTTGGGTTGTGGGGAATCCCTTTTACTGTCGTAGCAGTGATTGCAGCCATTAATGCCTTTAATATGATTGATGGTATCGATGGGCTCGCCGGGGCGATGAGCATTACAACGTTTACGGCTATTTTGTTCTTAATGGCGGTGAATGGCGGCGAATTAAGCGTTTTACCTTTAATTATTATTGCGACAATAGTTCCTTATTTAGCCTTTAACTTGGGAGTTAAAGGGCATCGAGATAAAAAAATATTTATGGGCGATGCCGGCTCAATGTTTATTGGCTTAAGCGTTGTTTGGCTACTAATGATCTCAACCCAATCGCACACTAATAACGCGTTTAGCCCCGTAACAGCACTTTGGATAATTGCAATTCCCTTGATGGATATGATGGCTATCATCATTAGAAGAGTTAAAAAGGGCCAGTCTCCATTCATGGCAGATAGAGACCATTTACATCATGTATTTATGCGAATAGGATTTAGCCCTAGACGGGCTTTAGCAAGCATCACCTTTTTTGCAATGTGCCTGGCGGGCGTTGGTGTTTTCGGCGAGCTAATTGAAGTACCCGAGTGGGGAATGTTGTTGGTGTTTTTGATAGTATTTATTTGTTATTCTGCCTGTATCCAACATGCATGGCGCGTAGCAAGGTTTTTAAGAAAGTATGTGTTTACAAAAAAACAAGCGAAGAACAAAAATGAAATTCAATAGTTGTAAAAAGTTTATCAACCCTAAATCACATGGATTTACCATGATGGAACTCCTTATCGTGATTGTTATTTTGGGTTTATTAGCATCGTTAGTTGCACCAAAGTTTTTTAATAAGTTAGGTACCGCTGAAAGAGGCGTTGCTGCTACGCAAATGTCTGCTTTTGAAACAGCATTGGATACCTATCGCTTGGATATAGGGCAGTACCCTCAATCATTGGAAGAACTAAGAAAAAGCGATCATCCAAGATGGGATGGTCCGTACTTGCCTAAAGATGTACCACTAGATCCGTGGGGTAATCCATATGTATATAAAATACCAGGTGAGAATGGAGAACCTTACGCGTTGATGTCCTTTGGTGCAGATGGTAAGCAAGGTGGTGAAGATAACAACCAAGATATAATGCATAAATAATGAATGCAAAATCTATATTACAATCTCAGTTTGGCGTTTCTGAGCAAGATGTTGAAAAAGCAGCCAATTACCAAGCTAAACATGGTGGTCGCTTAGAAAATATTCTCGTCAATATGGGCAGCCTCTCTGATGAAGAGGTACCGCTATTTCTTTCCAAAACGTTAGAGTTGCCATTGTTAGATGAAGAGCTTTGGGAGGAGGTTGAGTTACCAAATTGCTCTCAAGAAAATGTACAATTTTTCAAAGAGCAGGATTGGGTTCCACTGTCAGTAGATAATAATAAATGGACATTTGCCGCTCTGTATCCACTCAATTTAACGATGAACGAGTGGATCGTACAAAATGGGCTAGAGGTTTCTGTTTTTATTGCGACGGAGATGCAGCTACAGGCTCTGCTCGCTAGGTATGAAAACGTAGAAGTTGATAGCTTTGATAACCAATACAGTGATGCAGAAGAAGAAAAGTTAAAAGAGCTAGCATCAGAGGCGCCAGTAGTTAACTTGTTAAACTCTTTGATGGCTAGAGCATTACGTCAAGGTGCATCCGATATGCACTTAGAACCTTATCAGGGACGCTACCGAGTTCGTTATCGTATTGATGGCGTTTTGCACGAAGTTGAGCGCTTAGCGCCGAAAATGCAAATGCCGCTTGTTACTCGACTCAAGATCCTATCTGGAATGGATATTGCTGAGAAGAGGCGCCCTCAAGATGGTAAAATTGAAACAAAAATTGCAAATAAAGAAATTGATATTCGTGTATCTGCTTTGCCTCTAAATGATGGCGAATCAATAGTGATGCGTTTCCTGCGAAAAGATAATGTTCAGTATGATATGTCAATACTAGGTTTGTCACCAGATATTGAAAGTATGATTAGGAATGATATCAAGTCCACTGCGGGCGTAGTATTGCTAACAGGACCAACAGGGTCGGGTAAGACAACAACCCTCTATACATTTTTAAATGCTCTGAACAATGAAGACGTTAAAATAATTACGCTTGAAGATCCTGTGGAATATCAGCTCCCTGGTATAAATCAAGTACAAGTCAATAGCGAAATCGGATTTGATTTTGCCGCTGGTTTACGCTCAATTGTCCGACAGGATCCTGATGTCATTATGTTAGGTGAAATACGGGATAAGGAAACAGCACAAATCGCATTACAATCGGCTTTAACCGGGCATCTTGTTTTTAGTACTGTACATACGAATGATGCCGCGAGTGCTTATACACGCCTATTAGATTTGGGGGTTGAAGAGTTTTTATTGAACGCAGCATTAGTGTCTGTTGTTGCCCAACGTCTAGCGCGTAAGATTTGTGCTTCATGCAGCCAAGCTCACCCTGAAGCGCAAAGTTTGATTGAAGAATATCATCTTGAACAGTTTGTTCAACGTTATCACTTATCAGAGATAAATTTGCGCATTGGTAAAGGGTGTGATGAATGTTCAAACACAGGTTATAAAGGTCGTATGGCAGTAACAGAATATCTGCGCTGTGATAATACAATTAAATCAATGCCAAAAGATGCAGACTTTATAACTCAAGCAAAACAACATAATTCTTCTTTAGATAGACGAACGTTGTTTGAGGATGGTTTATATAAAGCGGTTCAAGGTTTGACAACCCTAGATGAAGTATTGCGAGTTGCCGGTTAATGGAGTTATTCGATTACAAAGCTTTTGATAGTTCGGGTGCTAAGTCAGATGGGCAAATTGAAGCTAACGATCAAAAGCATGCTCTTATTTTACTGAAAAACCAAGGGCTATTAGTTACCGAGATTAAGAGCTTTCAGTCAAATAAGTCTATTTCTCTGTTTAGCAGTAAAGTTTCTCTAGCAGATCTGGAGTTTTTAACCGCTGAATTAAGTCTTTTGTTGCAATCTGGCGTTCGTATTGACAAGGGCATTGATATAATCCGAAAGACTAAAGCAAAGCCTGCCCTTGCAACTATGTTAGCTGAGCTAAGTAGTGAGCTCAAAAAAGGCAATTCACTTTCGATGGCATTTCGAGCGCAACCAAAAGTCTTCGACCCTTTATATTGCAACTTAATTGAATTGGGTGAAGAATCAGGGAATTTAGTCGAAATATTTTCTGACTTAGCTAAAGACTTGAAATTTAAAAGAGAGTTACGTAGTAAGATTATTGGTTCATTAACTTATCCACTCGTGATATTTGCTGTGTGCCTTTTGAGTATATTCTTTATATTCAATGTGATTATCCCAAAAATGTCGGTGATGTTTACAGATGCTGAAGGGTTGCCTTGGTATACCCAGTTTATGCTGAGTACCAGTGATTGGATGATAAAAAATCAAACATATCTTTTGATATTTTTATTGGTATCCGTGATTGGGCTTCTATATGGTTCAAAACAAAAAGCGTTTGTTGATTGGTGGCAAAAAGCCTCATTGAAACTACCGGTAATTAAAGGTGCAGTAATTACTATTGAGCGCATTCGGTTTAATGCGGGTTTGGCAATGATGATTAAATCTGGGTTGCCTATAGATAAAGCTTTGATGCTTTGCTCTGGAAATATAAATAATTACATACTTCGTCGAGAGGTGGAAATAGCCAGAACCAAAGTTAAGCAAGGTAGCGCACTGGCTTTTTCACTCAAACAGACTTCTTTATACCCTGATTTTTTTGTATCACTATTAGAAGTGGGTGAAGAGTCAGGGAATTTAGAAAAAGTATTTGAGGAAATAGCAAACCGTTCTAGGCAGGACTTTGAAGCATGGACAACTAGAATGACTACTTTAATAGAGCCTTTAATGATTCTTTTCATGGGTGGGTTCGTCGGCAGTGTTGTTGTTGTAATGCTGTTAAGTATGGTTTCATTAAACGATATTGGTATATGAGTAATGATAAAGCAGGGTGGCTTTACGTTAATCGAGTTAATGATTGTTATTATGATTGTAGTAATCTTAGGGAGTTTCGTTGGTCCGTTAGCATTTGAGAGTTTGACTCGTGTGCAGAGTAAGGCTGAAATAAAAAAAGTTGAGCGGTTGTTTTTAAATGCGAGTCAGCAAGCCTTTTTGAAAAATCAGAAAGTATCCATTGACATGGATAATAAGAAGTTTAGCTTTTGGTTAGCCAATAATGTACAAAATAAAACACAGGTTAGTTTTGATTTCATTTCTTTTCCTAAGCAAAGAATAATATTTAACACTAGAGGTTTAACCACAAAAAAAACGGTTATAGTCAATCAAAACAATCGGGCTATTTATGTTGAACTTCTAGAGCTCATTACAGGCAATAATCAGTATATTAGTAATGCAAGAGCGACCAATGAATAGAAAGGGAGCAGGCTTCACGCTTATTGAGATTATGGTCGCTAGTGTGATTTTATTCATGGTTTTAGGCACTGTTAGTATAGTTTATCGAGGTGCGTTGCTATCAAGCTCAAAGGCTTCAGAACATTTACTTATCAATGCCCAAGTTGCGCCTCTTTTATCTTTGGCTGAGTCTCACATTAGGAGCGAAAGTAAAACAGAAAAAGAACAGTTGAAACTCGAAGGTTCAAGTAATGATGTAAGGTATAGTATTACAGCGAGCTTAATTGATTTTCGTTCACCACCACAAAGATTCGATGTTGACTCAGGTAGCTATCAGACACCCCCAAAAAAATATAAATTATGGAACGTTGAATTAATGTTAACTCACAATGGGATAACCAAGAATTTTGTATTCAAGCAATTAGGTTGGCTGGATGAATAAGCGGGTAAAACTGTTATCACTTAGGGGGTTCAGTTTAGTCGAGTTATTAATATCCCTAGCCATTCTCTCCATGCTGATTACGACCGCGACGTTCAGTTATCAAATGTTACTGGAACGCTGGAGCAAAGGCCTTAATCATTTTGATTCAAATTATCAAAGCTTTCATCGAAACTTATTACTTCAAAGTGTAATTAAAGGTATTTTTCCATATGTCGTTGTAAATCGAGATGGTTCACCTTCATTTTTTTTTATTGGTGATCAAGATAGTTTGCTCGCTGTTACCGAGAATGGCGTTTTTGATGACTCGTTTCCTGAGGTTTTTAGGTTAATACTTCAAAAGAATGGGGATGAAACGTTTCGCTTAATTTACCAAGGCCGTTCGATGAGAGACTTTTTATTATTAAGAGCAGATCAAGAAATCGAATTTGATAATACACTAGTGCTTTTTGATGATATTAATGCCTTTGATATTTCATATATTGGTTGGCAGAATCTGCGAGAACGTACAACTTTGCCTGTGCCAAAAGCAAGTAGGTATAGTATTTACTCTGGAATTAATAATCAGTTAATGCCGATGGCAGTAGAAGTGAGATTGAAAAGTGCAATCGGTGAGATATTTTTTAGCAGTCAGTATAACACTGAGTCGTTCAAGGAGTTATCACCGTATTTCTCTGAGGGTATGTAATGAAAAGTAATGGTATTGCACTTGTGCAGATATTACTGTTTAGCGCAATTCTAACAATAGTAGCTTTGTATTTTTCAGGTAGTGCTAAAGAACAGATTGCTGCGAGCCAGTTAGCTACAGATAGAGTAGAAGCTTTAGTGCAGCTTCACAGCTCTCGGCAAGCTTTATTTTTTAACCTTCTAACAAAACAGAAGTCAATTGTGTCAAGCAGTCAGGAGCCTTATCAGTGGAATTTTTTCGGTGAGCCTTTTGAACTTGCACCTGGAGTCCAAGCTCAGCTGTATGATTTGTCATCGAAAATTAATATTAGATACCCACAAAGGGAGAGATTGATTTCGTTGTTAGTCTATGCGGGAATGGCTGAGCAGGAAGCTTCAGTTTGGGTCGAAAACTTGTTAGAATATCAGGATATTGATACTATAGATACCTATGGTCGACAAGAAGTTAGCTTATCTGGGAGCGGAAATCGAAACGGTCCTATTAGTAATAAAAATGAAATCCGAGGTCTTGGCTTAGAACCTGATATATTAGATGTTCTGATGCCTAATATTACGTTATTCAAAATTAGTTCTTTTAATCCAATGAATGCTTCAAGCGAACTTTTGCAAGCACTATACGGCCATGATGTAGCCTCTAAGGTAACCCAGTTACGAAGTGTTGAAAGTACTACCAAAGATAGTTTTAAAGAGCTAACAGGTATAGTGGAAGGTGATGGGATATTTATATATCCATCTAATGATACACAGGTTGTAATTTCAAGTTCTTATGGCCAAGTAAACCTTAAACATGACTGGATAGTGTCTTTTAATCCATATGCATCAGGTCAGTCACTACCATATATACCTCTTTATATTAAGGAGTAGCTAAATTGCTAACCGTTGTTTCAAATAAATTAAGTGATTTGGCGCTTCAATATATAGGATACTATAATGGAAGCCTGCTTTGCTTTAGAAAGCGTTCAAATACAATTGTTCTAGAGCCCGCTGATGAGAGTTTTAACCCAACAGTGGTGATTCTTAGTAGAGAATATTACCAAGAAAGTCTGAGAACAATCCCCCTTGAAGATGTTAAGCAAGTAAGAAAGCTATTAAAGTTAGAGCAAGAGAGCGAGCAACTTGTGTCCACCCTTAGGTTTTCTAAAAGTGAGGGAAAAACAAGTTACATGCACTGGAAGTCCAAGAAGGATTTTCCTAATGCAACTTTTGTACTGCCAGAGTCTTTAATTCTAACTGAGAATGTTTCTTTTAATCAAACGCTTATTGTTCAAGAGGATAGGCCGCTTTTTTTAGTGAAAACAGTATCTGGAATTCAATCGTGCCGTGCTAATAACTTAATTTTAGATGAATCGAGGTTTTTGCTATCTACAGGCATTCAAACAAGCGATAGTGCTCATATTATTAGCGAACAAAATTTTCCTAGCGCTTTAATATTTGGAATCAAGAAGCTGCCAATTAAAACGTGGTTAGCTTTTTTCAAAGGCGTTGATGGCAGCATTAAAAGTAACTCAGCCAAAGTGACGCTAATGCCGATTATGTTGGTTGGGTTTAGTTACCTTATAATTAGTAGTCTTTTTCTCTTTTGGGAAAATCATTCATTAGAAAAAAGATTACAGACACGTTCCCTTGGCGTTTCTGAAGCATTGAACGTACAGTATCGCGTTGAACAGTTGACCAAGCGTTATGAAGCATTGCAGCTGCTAGGGAAAGGTGAGGGACAACATAATGACTTTTTTAAGGTCTTATCTAATCTTCTATCAGATGTGTCTTTGACCAATATACGATTAAACAAGTCTAATCGTTATGTTTTAAGGGGGAGTACATATAAAGCGACAGATGTATTGTCGAAACTTTTGGGACATCCTCTTGTCCATGATGCGCAATTTGATTATCCAACTAGAAAAAGTAGAGAGCGAGAGGTATTTGTTATCAGCTTTTCCCTTAAACCTATAGTGGGAGATGAGGTGTGAGTGAGAAGTTAATATTGCAATTTAAGAAAAAGCCTATTTTGTTAGGTTTCTTGATCCTGCTACTGACAGTAAGGTTTGTCATCGTGCCTGTCTACGAGTGGCAAAAGAAGCTCATAAATGAAAATAATAGTTTAGCAAACAGAGTTGAGAAAACTGAGCGTGTGCTATCGGCTAAGCGATATAATGATATTCGCTATGAACAGCTAACTGCAAGGTTTGAGTCGAAGGATGAGTTCTTATTTGAATTTGAAGATGACGTTAAGTTTAAGTTGGAAAGGCAGCAGGAGCTAGATAGCCTGTTGCCAAAATACGGGGTAAACCTACTTTCAATTGGTTGGCAGCCTATTATTGAAGATAGTAGTGCCCATACATTAAACTTTGTGGCTAGTACGAGAATAGAAGGAAGAACAATCGAGGTAATTAGTCTTATTAATTTTATAGATAATAGAACTAAGATTTATATAGATTCTTTTAACTTCGACATAGACTCTCACGGTGAGACTCTCGGTAATATGCGAGGAACCTTAAATTTGAGCTATTATGTGGACAGTATCGATGAATAAGTTAGGCATCATAGTCAGTGTCGTCTCTATATATCTTTGCTTTAATGACTTTATGTCAAGAGGTTTTATAGGTAATAGCTCTAGCAGTATTGAACAAAAAAGCAATACAAGTGAACCTGTTGCTCCTTGGGGAATGGTAAAAGAAGACCAGCTTGACGAGCTTACCGACCTATTTAACGCGTATAAAGAGCAGCATGAAAATGAAGCAGGTCCCAAGACTATACAGCTCAGCGAGGAAGTATCAGGAAGTTATACTAAAGTCATCAGTGACAACTATCAATTAGAGCTAAAGGCTGTCATTAGTGATAAGTTATCTTATGCACTAATCAATCAGGTCGAGTTAGAAACAGGAAAAAGTCGTTTGGTTAAAGTTAAAGCCAAGGAGATTATTACTGGTTTAAAAATGGAAATAATATCTCAAACTAAAGTCAAGTTAACTAATGATAAAAGAGCAATCACCTTAATGATGTACCAGCCCAATAAAAAAGAGAGTGTTTAATATGCAGTTTAAACCATTGTGCTCAAAAACAATTATAATTTCATTACTGTTGTCGGGCTGCCAAACTACCAAGAACGAACTTTTTTTATTAGAATCTTCATATCTTGAAGAAAAAGGTGCGGAATATACAGCACCGAGTGTGGACGATAAAAGAAAAGTAGATGAAGAGAAGCTGCAAACATCTTCATTTGAATATTTTCCAAATCAACTATCAGAGCTAAATAATAGCAAACAACGCTCAAACCTTAACAAATTTAGCGATGATGAAACATTGCAAATAAGTGCTGACAGCCTCGCTGTGAAGGATTTTCTTCACCATGTATTCGGTGAATTACTAGGCGTGAGTTATATTTTAGGTGATTCTGCGACCTCAGATACGCAAGAAATGACCTTGAATATCCAAAAGCCTATTTCGCAACGCAAGCTTTTTAGTCTAAGTGAAGAATTGTTAAATCAGAAAGGTTATATCGTAAGATATAATGATGACATTTACTACATACACAAGACTGAGCAAGGAGGCAAGGCAAACGTTGCATACGGATATGGAAATAGTGTGAGTTCTGTACCTGAAACTGCGTCTGATATAATCCAATATGTACCTTTCAAATACGGTACGCAATACACTTTAGTTCCCACTCTTAATCAGTTGTTTAATGTACAAGTGGGTATTGCAAGTGCCAACAATGCTTTGTCTATTAAAGGGAAGCGAGCTGAAGTATTAAAAGCGTTAGATTTTATTCAGATGCTGGACATTCCCAGTTTGGCAAATAAGCAAATCGCGTCTTATCAACCAGTGTACCACAGTGTAAAGGAGCTAACAGAGGATTTACAGCAGCTTCTTGAGGAAGAGGGGATTTCAGCGACATCAACGGGGGAGTCAGGTAAAGCCGTTTCATTTGTCATGCTTGAAAGGGCTGGAAAGCTAGTTACGTTTGCAAATGAAATAGAAGCGCTCAAGCGCGTTGAAAAGTGGGTGAATGTATTAGACAAACCTAGTGCTGGAAACGATAGAGCCTATCATATTTATCAACCCCAGTTTGCACGAGCGACAGATGTTGGGCAGAGTTTACAATTATTGATTAGTGGCTCCCCAGCAGTTTCAAACCGAACAAGTGCTGAATCTGAAAATAATAACACCAATTCTCAACGGCAAGGCGCACTATCGGCTTCTAATAAAGACCTAAAAATGGTTGTTGATGAACGCTCTAATAGCCTCATTATTGAAAGTTCGGGTGAAAAGTACCGTCAAATACTCCCTTTAATAAAGCGGCTTGATGTAATGCCAAAACAAGTGATGCTTGAGGTTGTGATAGCTGAAGTGCAATTAAATGGTAAATTTTCCCAAGGAGTCAACTTTACACTCAGAAATGATCAATCAGCAAATATCGTTGGAGCAGGCAAATTCAATGTTGGAGGAGCCGGACTCAACTATATCCTTAAGGGGGCTAATGGTGAAATTGCACTGAATATGCTGCAAACGGATACTAATCTGGAAATTTTGTCACGCCCATCTATTGTTGTACGAGATGGGGTTACTGCCAGTATTGTCGCTGGTGATGATATTCCGACCGTAGGAAAAATTGTTACGGACCCTGTAAACGGCTCACAAACATCTATAGAGTACAGAAAAACAGGTGTTCAATTGAGCGTAACGCCAACGATCAACGCTCAGGGTGTTGTTATAATGGAAATTTCACAGCGGATAAGTAGTACAAGCCCTACCAGTAGTGAGCTAGAAGGGGCCCCTATTGTTGCAGAGCGGACTATTGAGACAGAAGTTGTAGCAGAGAGCGGCCAAACAGTTGTTTTGGGCGGATTAATGAGAGAAAATAATTCCATAAATGATCGGCGAGTTCCTGGGTTTTCTTCAATCCCTATTCTTGGCAAGCTATTTGACTCTACAGAAACAGGTAATGATAAAGTGGAATTGATCGTGATGGTTACGCCAAAAATAATTGAAAGTGCTGAGACTTGGAAAGCTGTCAAAAAAGAGTTTATGGGAAGATTTCAATATCTTAAAGTAAATGATTAGCTTGACATTGGTTGAACAGGAAATATAATTTTGTTTGACTGAGAGGTATGGTTGGGTATAATCCAGCAAGTTTTTGGTTTTCGTTGCAGTTTTGTCTTAAATTTGTAACGGCGTAATGATAGAGTAACAAGTAGCTTTCTTAGCAAGAAATTAATAAAAAAATTAGAATTAAATTCTGCTGTATAAAGGAAAGTTGGCTTGTGAAGTATCTAGCAATTGCAATATATAGTTGTTTTGCTATTTTAAAGCTTCGAGCTTACAATTTTTAACTTATTGAGCATGATAAATGTATTAAAGTGTTTAA
This sequence comes from Pseudoalteromonas sp. A25, assembly GCF_009176705.1. Taxonomy (NCBI): domain Bacteria; kingdom Pseudomonadati; phylum Pseudomonadota; class Gammaproteobacteria; order Alteromonadales; family Pseudoalteromonadaceae; genus Pseudoalteromonas; species Pseudoalteromonas sp. A25. The sequence continues at coordinate 420,404 of NZ_AP021846.1, forward strand.
TAAGTGAGAAATATCCTGAATGTAAAGGCATTAGCCTTTCACTTTTAGGTTTCATGAAACTAGGAGAATGGAAAAAATGTTCAAAAAATCTCTACTAGCGCTTGCGCTAACTGGTGCTGCAGTATCTGCTAACGCAGCTACAGTTGTTACTAACACTCTTACTCAGACAGCTAATACTTCAATCACTACTCCTGAAGTAACAGCTGCGACTAAGGTATCTAAAGAAGGTCTTGAAGGCGCTGCAAATGCTCGTATTTTGTTTGATGCGATTGCAACAGCTAACGATCAAACAGCTGCAGCTGTTCAACCTGCAGCAACAGAACTAGGTTTATATGTTACAACTGATATCGTTATCAAAGAAAACGATACAATCATCGTAACTCTTCCAGGTGCTGTTTTTGATACTACTTTAACACCTACTATTAAAACGGTTACTTTCCAAGACGCTGCTGGCGATGCTGACGTAGACGTTACTGCTTCAACCGCTTCATTCGTTAAATACGATGGCGATAAAATGATCTTTGCTGTAACTGGTGGTACTTTCCCTATCGCTACTTACAACATTGGTGGTTTCGGTCTTAAATCAACAAGCGCAGCGTCAATCACTCCTAGCTTTAAAGCTGTGAGCACTGTAACAGCTATTGGTGATTACGCGACTGGTACAGCTAAAGCAGCTGCATACTCAGTAGTGTCTGAGCTAGGTGGCGTTAAAGTTACTAAAGCATTGAACGGTGTTATTGACGTAGCTGCAGATCGTAAATTGTTCACAGCTGGCAACGACACAACAACTACAGACGTACTGACTGTAAACACAACAACTACTACAGTTGATAAACTAGCGATCACTGGTCCAGCTGATTTTGATATTACTTTAACTGGTGATTTCTCAGCACTTGACACTGACGGTGACAAGAAGATTGAAACTGGTGAAGGTTCAGTAACGCTTGGTGCTACAACACCAGTATGGGCAGCTGATTTGTCTTCTGTTACATTCAAAGATGTTGCTGTTAACACTGCTCACAATGTTTCTGTAAACATCAGTGCTACTGCTGCAAATCGTCTTACTTTAGCTACTCAAAGCTTCACAACTTCTGTAACTTCTGATTACACAGCTACGACTGCTAAGACAGACGTTAAAGTATTAACAAATACAGCAGCTGGTTCTTGGACGCTTAACGGTTCTGAAATTGAAGTTCCTTACTTACCATTTGGTGACAATACAGCTCCAATCCTACGTCTAACTAACGCATCTACTAAGTCTGGTGACTTAACTGTTCGTTACATGATCGAAGGAACAGAGGCTTCTTGGAAGACTTTAGGTGTTCTTACAACTATCAAGCCTGGTATCACAAACATTGCTGACTTAGTTATCAATGCTGTTAAAGCTGATGCAGGTGTTACTAAAGGTAAAGTAGCACTTGAGCTAGTAACTAATGTTCCTGATGCTGACGTTGATGTAACAGCTGGCTTTAAAGTTGTTTCTGAGCAAGACCGTGGTATCGTTACTACAGTTAAGAAGTAATTTTATTTACTTATAAAAAGCAAGCTTCGGCTTGCTTTTTTTTTGTCTGATGTTTGACTGGTGTAAAGGCTATGATTTCAACCAAAGATAATTGTTTATTCGTGCACATTCCCAAAGTTGCGGGGCAAAGCATTGAGTTGTTTTTTGTTGAACGCATGGGACTTAGTTGGCAACAAAGGGAGAGCCTGCTCCTGAGAGCAAATAATGATCCTGAACTTGGTCCGCCGCGTTTAGCTCATTTGTACGCCGACGAGTATGTAAAGTATGACTACGTTAGTCAAAGAGAATTCGACAGCCTATTTAAATTTAGTTTTGTACGTAACCCATGGTCGCGTCTAGTATCTGAATTTACCTATCGTAAGGCTCTTGGCCATAAGCAATATCAACAGGGCTTTAAACACTTTGTACTAGAAAGCTTTCCTACACCAAATAGAGATGTGCATAAAACCGGAGTGGATCACTATCGGCATGTTGTACCGCAAAGTCGCTTTTTGTACGACGCTGAGGGTAATTGTTTAGTTGATTTCATAGGGCGTTTTGAGGCCCTTCATGAAGATTTTGAAGCGATTTGCAACAGGCTAAACATCGAGAATGCTATATTGCCCCATAAAAATGCAACAACAGATTTAAGCAGGGCCAGAACATGGCTAAGTAAGGTTCTTGGCAAGCAGTCTTCAAAGCGCATCTCGCCTCATTACAGCACATATTATTGTAGTGAAACGATTGACTTTGTTCGTAGTTACTATCATGAGGATATCGAGCGGTTTGGTTATCAATTCGAGCAGATGTAATGAATGCTAAGCAGCTTTTATCCAGAGCCTTTGGTGTTTTTTTTGTCAAGGTGATCTTTGTTGGGCTGGGTTTTTTAAGCACATTAATACTTGCAAGACTATACACTACTAAAGAGTTAGGTTTTTACTTTTGGCTATTATCATGTATTACCTTTCTTTGTGTAGCGATGCGTTTTGGCCAAGAAAATACACTTATTAAGCAGGCCGCTAATAGTAGTACTTGCAAACAAAAAAGTGCTGTGACTAGTCAAGCGTTGTTTATAGTGTGTAGGGTTACCCTAGCAGTAGCAGTAGGGATGCTTCTAGTTACATTTTTCTTTCAAGAAACGCTATCAGTAAACCTGGTTATGTTGGTTAATGCATTTATGTTCAGTATCATTTCTATAATTGGTTATTGCATGCAAGCCGCTGGTCAGAGCGTCATGCAGCAGCTTTTGCTGAATACGCCTAGACTACTATGTGCCGGTCTGGCAATTGCGTTTTTTTTGGTTTTTAAATATCTGGCACCGTTACAGACCATGTTAACTGCGGCCTTTTTCATATCATTTATCTTTACTTTAGCCCTATTTTATTTTAAAGGCTTTGTTATCAAGTATGCTCCATTTAAGTTGTTAACTAACCCAAGCGAAACAAAACACTACTTGCTCATAAGTTGCTCTGCAGTTTTGATGGCAGAAGGTGCCATGGTGATTTTAGGTATGCTTGGCTCTAAGTTTGATACGGCGCATTTTGGAGTAGCAACAAGATTGGTCTCGTTGGTTGCTTTTGTTTTGTTGGCATTTAACTCAATTGTGACTCCTCAGTTTGCGCAGCTTTATAAGCAAAACAAACACAAAGAGCTGGTTAAGCGTTATCAAAGTGCGCGTCAGCAAAGCATATTCATATCAATGAGCATTGCATTGGTTTTTTGGTGGTCAGCAGACTTTTTATTGGGCTTGTTCGGCACCGAATATGTACAAGCAAGTGGTGTAATGTTGGTATTGCTTTTAACTCAATTGACTAAAGTTTTCGTGGGCTCTGCAGGGCAGTTACTGATGATGAGTGATTTAGTGCACTTGCAAAAACGCTGCATTGTAGCTGGCGTGTTAGTGATGATATTAGGATGCTGTATTTTTATTCCTCAATACGGTGCGTTAGGCGCCGCCATATCTACCTTTATAGGTGTTGCGATTAATAATTTTTTGGCTCTATTTTATGCAAACCGTTACCTATCAATACCGCTTGGCTTGGCGAGCCCACAATAATTTTGTACCATGAGCGACTATTTTGAATTTTCCTTGTTGTGCCAGCGTGAAGATAGCTATTTTTGTAGATGTATTTCCCATTGCTTCACAAACCTTTGTGTTGAACCAAATAACAACACTAATTGATTTGGGAGTTGATGTTGAAATTTTGGCACTATATCCTGGCGATCAAATTGTTCTGTCTCAGCCCTCGCTAGCCCCTTATCAATTGCAGCGAAACGTTACTTATTTACTGGCTCCAAAACGCACAGTGTGGCAACAGCTTGGGCACAGGTTAAGTAAAGTTGGTAAAGGGCTAATATTGGGGAAAAACCGCCGTACTATTCTGGCTGGTTTAAAACCAGAATTTAGTGCTCAAGCTCGAAATTTAATGCTCAGTACCATTGCCGCAACACATTCGGCTCCTTTAAAATTTGATTGGGTAATTGCACATTTTGGATCGTCTGGCGTTGTTGCAAACAACTTAAGGCAAATCGGAGTGCTTGAAGCAAATATCGCTACAGTTTTTCACGGGCAGGATATCACCGCAGAATTAAAGTTTAAGCACACACAGCAAAACTATCAGCGTCTGTTTAAAGAGACGGAGTTGTTATTGCCAGTTAGTGAGCTTTGGAAAACACAATTGTTGTCTATGGGTGCTGATGAAAGTAAGACTTATGTACAGCGAATGGGAGTCGATCTCTCATTATTTATGGCAAGGCGTACAGACAAGTCAACAAAGGTATTACACATTTTAACTGTTGCCCGTTTTTCGCAAAAAAAAGGCTTGAAATACGCTTTGCAAGCATTGGCCAAGTTACCAAGTACCATGCAGTTTTCATATCGTCTTGTTGGCTATGGTGAACTTGAAGAAGAGCTAAAAGCCCAAAGTAGTGCGCTTGGTCTTAATGATAAAGTGCATTTTTTAGGTGCGATGAATACGCAGCAAGTGGCAGAACAGATGCGTTGGGCAGATGTATTTTTACAACCTAGCATCACTGCTGATAATGGTGATAAGGAAGGGGTTCCTGTAAGCATTATGGAAGCTATGGCCAGTGGCGCAGTCATAGTGAGTACTCTACACAGCGGTATACCAGAACTTGTAGCACACAATGTTAATGGTCTTTTAGCGCCGGAGAAAGATGCAGATGCGCTAGCACAGCATTTAAACTCGCTCTATCTCAAGCCTGATTTACGGTTGGAGTTGGCGGATAATGCCCGTGAGCGCGTGAGCGCATTGGCTGATGTGGTAAAGCTTAATCAACAGTTACTTGATTTAATGTCAAATTATAAAAGGTATCATTAAATGCAGCAGGATGTTTGGGCACCTAAAAAGGCAATAACAATTGCTGATTTTTTCATTGTTGGTGCTATGAAGAGTGGTACAACAACATTACATAATATGTTGCATGCTCATCCTGATATTTTTATGGCTAAAGATGAGCTTTTTTATTTTGATATGGACGATATTGCCCAGCACCCAGACTTTATTTTTCAAAATAAAAGTGGTTTACAAACAACGGATGTAAAGCATGATGAAGAGGGTTATTGGCACTGGTACCAGAGTCAATTTTCGAAGGCCAGAGAAGGGCAGTTAAAAGGTGAAGACTCTACAACGTATTTGTGTTCCGAGCTTGCCATTGCGCGTATAGCAAAATTAAAGCCCGACGCAAAAATAGTGGTTATGCTCCGCCAGCCAAGCTTACGGGCTTATTCACATTATTGGCATATGGTTAGAGCGGGGCGTGCAGGTTATAGCTTTGAAGACACTTTACGCTTTCAGCCTCAGTTGCTGTTGCAACGCAGTGACTACAGTACGCAGTTAAACATGTTGTATCGCTACTTTCCTCGACAGCAGGTGAAGGTAATATTATTTGAACACTTTATTGTGGAACCCGAACAGATATTAACAGAGATCTGTCAGTTTTTAGACGTTGATGAGCAAAAGCTGCCTGCTGACTCTTTGCACATTCATGCCAACAAAGGCCAAACGCCTAAGTTTCTAAAACTCCATTTGCTAAAATGTAGGCTATTTAGAGGGGCTGTGAGCAATATGTATAATAGCCACTTTACAGAGGCACCTAAAAATAGACCTTTAAATATATTTGAGCGCATTTATCGTCTTTGTAATCCGATGGTGAATACCCCCTCAAAAAAAATAACGCAAAGCCACAAGCAGTTATTAGATGACTACTTTTCAAAAGTGATGCCAGATATTAATGAGCTAACGGGACTAGATGCATATCAAATTTGGTTTGGGGAGCGAGAAAAGTGATCCAGCGATTAAGGTCTATGTATGCCCTTTATAAGCAATACACCCATCCTGATACTGTTTTTATCTACCAGATGGGTAAGGTTGGCTCAACTGCATTAGAGAACTCGATAGAAGGGGCTGTGCATATTCACAACTTTTACAGTGCTAATCATCCATGTCGAGTGCGCTTAGCAGGGCTAGCTGGATTTGGCTGGCGGTACTATTTGAAACGTTTGGCTCAAGAATGCGAGATGTTGGTAAAAAGGATTGCTTTCAAACGTCGTAAACACAGTAAAATTGTTACTTTAGTGCGAGCGCCTCTAGAGCGAAATATCTCAATGTTCTTCCATGATCTTGATTGTTACTTATTTGCACTGTATAGCAACTGTGACCGCACGCCTTACCCGCCTGCAGCTACGCGAACACAAGATCCCACAGTGCTTTATGAGGCATTCAATAAACACTTTCAGCATGAGTACCCACTATCTTGGTTTGACCGCGAGCTAAAGAGAATGACTGGCGTTGATATTTACTCTCACCCTTTTGATAAACACTCAGGTTTCATAAAAATCAATGAACAAGGCTGTGAGGTACTGTGTTTAGATATTAGAGTACTTAAGCGTTCAAAGGCTGCAATTTGTGAGTTCTTGGAGCAAGACATTGAAATAAGCTTTGCTAACCAAGCTGAACATAAGTGGTATGGTGATTTGTATGCTCACTTTAAACACACTTACAAACCTACCCAAGAGCTTGTGTCAAAACTCGAAGGTAGTAAATTCTATCAGCATTTCTATGCTCAAGGCCCTCAATGAAGGATCACATTATTCTTATAAGCAATGCTTACTTCCCTAATAGAGGAGGCATTGAAAACTCGCTCTACCATTTGGCCAAATCATATCAAGCATTGGGCTATCAAATTGATATTTTAGTAGGAGATGTAAATCAGGCTACAGAGAGTCATTTACCTGAATATGAAGTCTTGGATGGAATTGCTGTACATCGTTTTGGTGCGTACTCTAAATGGAGAAGGTTCAAACTTTTTAGACCTTTTCTTCGTTTTAAGAACATGGCGGCAAAACTTAATAGTCTGAGCAGACCAAGTACCTTAGGCATAATTAGTCGTTATCACAACACGACTATGATCGCAAAAATGGTAACGAAGTTGCCTGTTTTGTATTTGGTGCCTGGTGTGGTTCGAGTGCAAGATAAGCCAAAAAACACAACTGAGCATAGCAGTGTAAAAACAAATGCTTTGCAGTATATTCGCTTGTTAAAACATGATTTGGTTCAACAAATAGCGTTTAGGGTTGCAGACGTATTACTTGTATTTAGTGACAACATGAAGCAACAAGTAGAGTCATGTTTTATTTTCAAAAAGCCACACATTGGCATTACCAAGCCAGGTGTGGATTGTGACCGCTTTTTACCTGTTAGCCAGACCGCTAAGCAAACGCTTAGGGAGGAGTTAGAGTTACCAACATCTAATGAAATTTTACTCGGTGTTGGGCGGTTGGTTCGAGCTAAGGGGTTTCATTTTTTGATAGAATCTTTGGCACATACATCTAATACAATGGTTGTTATTTTAGGCGACGGCCCTGAAAAGCTCGCTCTAGAAAAGCTAGCAGATGAACTTGGGGTACGGCAAAGGGTGATTTTTAAAGGGGTAGTTCAAGAGCCCAATTACTATTATCAAGCTGCAGATATGTTTGTGATGACTTCAACATATGAGCCGTTGGGGCAAATTGTATTGGAGGCGATTGCATCAGGTTTACCCGTTGTTGCATTTTCAAAGCAAGCAATGCCGCAAACAGCAACAGAAGAGCTATTAAGCAATCAAAGCTGTGTGTTTGTTAATGAAGCAAATGCAAAGGCACTGGCAAACGGGATAAACCAGCTCATAAAAAATCAGGAGTTGAGACTAACGTTAGCGGCAACTGGTCGCCAGTTAGCACAAGACAGCTTTGATTGGACACATCTGGCCAATGTTTTAATTGCCCTGATAAAATCTAAAAGGTGATGACCCTTTTTTAACCACGTGAGAATTGGTGTTAGGTCGTTGTGCTCGAGTGGACACTATCAACACCACAAGCTTTGTGCCGTGGTGTTGATACTTTAAATGATTAAACCCAAAGAACCTTTCTGCAATCCTATTAGTCTACCGTACTATTGAAAAGATAAACTTGGTTGTTTGATTGAGTTGTAAATGCCCCGCCTAGTTGATAATACTTTCCTTCAAGTTGCTCAACGCTGTAATCACGTAAGTAATAGTTTTGCTCTCCCTGTACTTCAGAGGCATAGGGGTTTACTGTAAGCGCCTGCCACTGTTGAGTGTCTATCTGATATTGCATTACAGCTTTGGGGCTGTGTACTTGTAGCGAACCGCCATCGGAAGCCAGTGTATGATAAAGGTCTGCAAGGTCGGCAGGTATATGCTCGTTGATGGTTATTTGCAGTGTGTTTATGTCAAACTGGGTCAAGTTTACATTTGTATGCGAATCACTTGTTGTGGTCATAAATAGTTTTTCACCAACAAACGCGCAGTTATGAATATCTGTTACTGGCAATTCAAGCGCTTCACTCTTCCATGTGTTATCGGATACATCTAGTAGATATAAGTAAAGAGAGTCACTGTTACTCGTAAATGCAGCAACATGTTGGCTATTTGCGCAACTGGCAAGTACAGTATTTTCATAAGGTGAAAAAACGGGGGCGCTAACAGAGGACCATGCTAATGACTCACTGTCGAATATCTCCATTGTCGTTTTTGCGCTTGAGGTACTTGGGCATGCTTGGGTGCCACCAAATAAATACAATTTCGAGCCTGTGCTCACTGCATGGTAGTAGTATCGAGATTCTTCAGGCCTGGGTAAAACTAGCCATGATAGATGGTTTGTATCTAGTTGCATGAATGTGGGCGCACTCTGTGGTGCAGTGCTACAGCTCATTGCTGATGAGAGAGATGTAAGGTGGCTAAGTGTTACCAGTTTATTGTTTAATACTGTTGTTTTTAGGTGACTACCCTGGTTATTCGGTAGTTGTGTAATAGGCTGCCAAGCACTTTTAACAACTTCGATATCGAATGCTGTAAGTTCAGTCGTAAAATCGCCATCAGTGAGCGATATTTTAATTTGTTTATATACACCGAGATCATCATCCACTTTAGGTGCTCCTGAAAGTGTTCCATTACTCGTGTCAAATTGAGCCCACTGAGGCTTATTGATAATATTGAAAATATGCCCACTAGTATCTGTGTCGACATCGTCGACGATGGGAGAAAATGAAAAATCGTCATTTAACTTAATGACGTTTTGCGCAGGGGAGCCTGACAGTTCTGGCTTATCATTGACTGCTGTGATGGTAATCTTGACCGTTACCTCTTCACTAGTATGCTCCCCTTTTTTGAGTTGGTATACGAAGCGGTCATTGCCATGCATATTCGGTTTTGGCGAATAAGTTAAGTTTGGGTACTGGCCCGTTAACGTTCCTAATTGAGTTGGCTCAATAATGCTCAGTTGCAGTGCCTCGGTGCCAGTTGGGACCTGCTGAGCGCTAATATCTATTTGTACGCTTGCATCTTCATTTAATGTGCTTTGCAGCAGCGCGCTTGTCTGAAACTGCGCTTGTGCACCTGTTGATGTGTCGGGAGTGGTTGTTTTAACGCTTGGCTGTGAGTCACTTCCAGAGCATGCCGACAGCAAACTTAACATGGCAATTGTTAATGTGGTTTTATAGTACATAGTCCCTCTTGATTATTTAGTTGCGTGTGTAAACTTTGGATTAGGGAGTGAGCTTGACCTTACTACTTTTAAATAAAACCGCTAAAACAACACATAGTGTGATGGCAAGTAAAGCGCAAAACCATTCTATCCAGGCAGCATCGATGAAAAATAGAACAAATATGCTTAGGCACACAATCAGGTGATAATGTGACAAAGTTACTTTTTTCCAGACTTGGTTAGCTAGTATGGTACGGCAGTAAAAATAAATTATAAAGGTGGCGCCTGTTGCAATGGCGGCACCTTTGGCACCGTGTAAAGGTATTAACCAAAAATTTATCGATATGTTAGCTAGAGCAGCGATTAAAGTGATGTAAATCATATGGCTCGTTTTTCTACTTAAGTTAATTCCTACGCCAGATATTTCCGAAAGTGTATAAAAAATAGGGTATAACATTAAAAATGGGAAAATCTCAACGGCCAGAGCAAAATCAGCACCTAACAGTAAGCTCACAACCTCTCTAAGTGCAATACTTAAAAGAAACACAACTATTAAAACGGCTGCAGCTGCTTTACCTGCTAAGTTAAATTGGCTGATTGAAACATTTTCTTTATGCCATTGCAGGCTAAGCGGTACCCAGTATGTAGAAACAATCACCTGTAAAATAGTAAGAGCGGCACATAACTTATAGGCGGCGGCATAAACGCCAAGCTCTTCGTAAGCAGACAGCCAACGAAGCATATATTGATCAGCTGAGTAGAGTACCCACATTAATAAGGTTGAAAACAGTAGAGGGTAGGCATAGCGAAATAGTTGGGTGAATAATTCATAATCAAAAGCTGGTCGATGTAATATTGCTATTTTATTTTTCGTTTTAATCCAACAACCGAAAGAAACTAAAAAAACCGATGAACAATTTGCAAATAGCACGCCTATCAAGCCTTCTAATTTAAATATTTCTACAAAAATTATAATGAATAAGAGGTTTAATAATGCTTGAGAAAATAAGGCTATGGAGTAACTCATGGCTTGGTTTTCAAGACGCATTACCAGTTGTTGGTAGCGTAATAAAACAGTAAATAAAAGTGTTGCCGCTATTAAGCTTAATGCATCTGGACGGTATGCATTGAATAAAAAAGCGGATATGTCGTGGCGAAAAAGTAAAAGTATCGCAGCGGCACCACAAAATAATACGGTGGTGCTTAGGTAGGCATGGCTGAAAAGTTTTTGTTTATCATCTTGTTCGTAATATTCCCGCATAAAAGCCTGATCAAAGCCGCTTAAGGCAAAGAACAGCAGTAATTGGATTGTTGTTTGCGCAAGCGCAATCTGAGCGTAGGTGTCAGGGAGAATCAACCGAGTGAGTACAGGGAGTGTGATCAAACCAAGTAAAGAAGCACCAATGGGGCCAACAGCATAGGATACAAAAGTTTTTAAAGACATGTTGAGTTATGCCTTTTTTATTACATTATTGAATTGTTGGCGCATAAGGTTGGTGTATGCTTGCTTACTATAATTTTGCTGGCAGTAGTTATGAATAGCCTCAGGATCATATTGATTGTAATTTTGGTATAGCGTGGTTAACTGGATAGATAAGCTGTCAACACTGTTTTTATCGGCTAGTAATCCAACTTTATCTGTTACGATGGTTTCAGGGCCGCCGCAGCGTGTTGCGATCACCGGTTTGCCCAGAGCAAGAGCTTCTATAAGTACGACACCAAATGTTTCGTATAGACTGGCTGACACTAAAGCGTTAGCACTTTTTATTTCCTCAAGTGCACGTTGGCGAGAGATGCTTCCGATAAATTTAATTTGCTTAGTTAACTGTAACTGCGAGCTCAGTGCTTCTAGATTCATGCGCTCTACGCCATCCCCAGCGATAGTTAGTGTAACCTGTTCATTTCCTTTGAAAGCGCGATGAAATGCTCTAATAAGCGTGTCGATGGCTTTATTTTTGTTTAAGGAACCTATAGAAATAAAAGAAAATGACGTATTAGGCTGGGTATTTTCAAAGTCATCAAGAAAGCGTTGTTCGACCATATTTGGGATGATCCCCCAAGTTTGATGAGGTGCGTCGAATGCTTTTTTTAAATCTTCTGCAAAGGGTTTTGACACAGCAATTAATTTGTGTGCGTGCTCAAAAACGGTATTAGCTCGCGCCTTATCACTTGTAGAAACAAGCCCTCGGGCATAAATTGAGCAGTGCTCAGTTACAATATAGGGAATACCATATTTAGCTGATAGCTGCTGCGCCACAACGCCACCGAATAATGCACATTGCGCATGGATGACATCGGGCAGGCCATATTTTTTAATATACCGTTTAAATAAAAAGTGCAGGCCTGCTGTTACTATCACTGCATCAAATTTATCAGAGCGAGGCAACCACCTCATTAGGTGTAGCCTGTGCGTTGGGAGCTGTGAGTCGACAGACTCGGCTATTCCTTGTTTAAATATCGCTTTGTAATTTCGTAAACCATGCAAGCATACTGCTAGTACTGAAATATTCATTCCTGACTCTTTCAATGCAATGGCTTGTTCTCGAAAAAAACTACCTGCGGCATCATGTGAGTCCGACGGATACCATGAGGGTAGTACTACGATATGCATAAAAAAATTCCTTGATTATTTGCGCGTATATTAGCACATGGACGAGTTTGATAAACAGTAGGAATTGATGGGAAATTACCTCGCTTTCACGGAATATCTAGTAAAATACAATCAAATTTGATTTGCCAGAAAATGGTGAAATTAGAGCTTGTAGCTCACTTATTGATGATGAGTAGCTTGAAAAAGATAAGTTGGTAATTACTTGTTATGTACGTAATGAAAATATTGAAAAAGTACGCGAAGAAATAAACAGAATGTTGGAATAATAGCGAAAAAGCTCAATGACTATGGCAAGATGGTTTATGACCATGTAGAATTACGCGGCTATTATGTTCGCATATGAAAATGTGGAATAAATCGAGCTGTTTAGGGGGTTATGAGGTGTTTGCAAGTGAATAAGCTATTGCTAAAGTTGAAAAGTGCGCCAGAGATCAATCAAAGGTTTGATGCATGCATTCAAGAAGATAGCAAAACAACTGAGGTCATCACTTTTATCAACCCTTATTCATATCTGCAGCTTCGAGATAAAGAACAGATCATTGATGGCGTTGATGCGATTTATACTGATGCGATATCTTCGGCGAAATACCTTAGTCGTTTACTTAAGCGACCAATTCCTAGAGTCAGTTTTGATCAAAGTTCTTTTGCGAAAGATTTTTTGCAGCGCGCAAATGAAGAGCAATTCGCTGTGTATTTTCTCGGCGCAAAAGAGCATGAGCTCGATAAAGCCATTGGTAACTTTAAAACGCATTATAAAAATATCAATATTGTTGGCTACCACGACGGGTACTTCTCTGATGATGAGCAAATGATTGCACAGATCTTAGCTGCCCAACCAGACTTTGTAGTGTGCGGAATGGGCACACCCAGACAAGACGAGTTTGCTGTTAAGTTAAAGCAACGGGCTAAAGGTGGGATTAAACAGATTTATACGTGTGGTGGCTTTTTGCACCAAAGTGCTGAGTCATTAATTTATTATCCAGGCTGGATTGACAAGCTTCATTTGCGTTGGCTGTATAGAGTGTTTGAAAACTCTTATGTTATTAAAAGGCTGCTCACAAGCTACCCTCGGTTTTTCTATTTAGTTCGAAAAGATTTCAAGTCATAAATAGCGTTTAGGTCAAATATTTTAAAGCTTAAACAGTAAGCGCATTCGTTGTATGTTTTTAATTGTTAGATGAAGAGAGTAATTTGAAAGTTGCATATTTGCTGGTATTGAAAAATACCCAGTACCATAGCGTATACGATAAGGTCATTGCCCAGCTTGAGACTTGGCGAGCGCTAGGGGTTGACGCTAAATTATTTCTGGTTACACCTGAGGCAAATGAGCACCCCCATGTTGAGGTGATAGCGCCAGACTCAACAATTAAATTAATACGCAAATTAAAGCATGCGGTGGATTGTTTCAACCCGGATATTGTCTATCATCGTATGTGGGTTTTATCACCTTTGCTCGTGCCGCTGCTGTTGAGCGACTACAAAATGCTTGCTGAAATTAACACCGACACCGATATGGAAATCAGTCTTGAAAAGAGCCGTTCAATAAAAGGGTTTGCAACTTATATATACAATGCGCTGACCAAGGCTTTTTACCAGCGCAGACTAGCTGGTGCCGTATCCGTCACAAAAGAGTTATCAGGCAGCGTATCGACTCAGCAGGTTGCCGTGATCCCAAATTCTATTGCTGTCGAGGGGTTTAACTATCGTAAATCTGTTGACAAGTTGGACTCTAAATTATCGGTATTATTTGTGGGAACTCCAGGCTTGATGTGGCATGGTATCGATATTCTGAATCAATTAGCACGTGAAACGAAAGGTAGGTTGGAGTTTCATGTCGTGGGTATGGAGCAGTCGGTATTATCAGAGCCTTCTGAAAATATACACTTTTATGGTTACTTACCAGTAGAGCAATATGCCGCTATTGCGCAATCTTGCTCTGTCGGCCTAGGTACTTTAGCGTTACACCGAAAAGGAATGAAAGAAGCGTGCCCCTTGAAGGTAAGAGAGTATTTGGCTGCAGGGTTGCCAGTAATACTACCCTATGAGGAAACTGCATTCTTAGAGCACAAGCCAGATTGGGTTTTAGAAATTGATTCGTCAAAAGATAGGCTTGATAAAGAAACGGTTGAGAAAGTTGTTGAGTTTACCAACTTGATGCACAACGTGATCATTGACCGCCAAGAGGCAGCACAGTATATCGGCAATGTTCAATTGGAAAGTAAAAGGGTGGAGTTTATGCAGGCTCTCGCAGGTGTGAAATAGTATGGAAGATACAAGTATTGAGCCGTTAGTCTCTGTTTTGATACCTGCATATAACTGCACCAAAACAATCGAAGAGGCAATTAACTCAGTCATTTCACAAAGCTATAAAAATATTGAAATTGTGGTCATAGATGATGCGAGTAAAGATAATACATATTCGGTCTTAAATAAGTTAACAAGTCAGTATCCTAATATCCGTTTGTATCAAAATGAAAAAAATCTCGGATATTTAAGAACTTTTAATAAGTTACTGTCACTAGCCAAAGGCGAGTTTATCACCTTTTTAGACTCAGACGACTGGATTGCAGAGGATAAAATAAGTAAACAGCTTACGCTGTTGCTTAAGCATGATGAATATGGCTTTTGTGGGACTGGCTTTAGTCGTACCAATAGCAAAGGTCAGGTTTACCAAGAAATTATATTGCCGAGCGAGCACTCAGAGATAACAGCACACCTAGATAATGAAATAGAAGTGTGTTTTTGTGGCTCGTCAATAATGGTAAGAAAAAGTGTTGTGGACGATGTTGGCGGTTACAACGAATTCTTTCTTGGCTGCCCTGCTGAAGATTATGACTGGATCAGGCGAATGGCGAACAAATACAAATGTACCAACATTCCAGAGTGCCTATATTTCTATCGTTTTTCCTTGGATTCGCTTACTAGAAATGTCAGCTACAATATCAAAGCTCAGTCAGCAGCGGAGCTGGCTTTTTTCTTTGATAAACAGCGCCAACAATACAACGGTCATGACGCTTTGAGTCATAGTCAGTATCAGCCAGAATTAGACGATTTTTTAGCGAAAAAACAAGCTGAATTTAACCGCCATCCAGAGTGGTTAGAGCAAAAAGTCGTGATAAACGAAGCGATTCACGGCAATGTGAAAAATGTTATGAAAGCTTTGGGTCGCTTATTTAAGATCAGCCCTGTTTGGGGAATCAGATCATCAATTATAGCAGTTGCAGTATTAATAATACCCAATACGCTTCTATTAGTAGTTAAATCACGATTTAAAAAGTGAGTGCATAGAATTAACCGTCGCAAGACGAATAGAATTTCGAGGAATTGTATGTTTAATATACCTAAAACGCCCAAAATTGCTGTTATTGGGTTGGGTTATGTTGGGTTACCACTCGCTGTTGAGTTTGGTAAGCTATTTGATGTGGTCGGGTTTGATATTAATCAAGGACGTATTAACGAGTTACGCAATGGTGTAGACAATACACTTGAGGTAAGCCGCGAGCAGTTGTGCCAAGCAACTAAGCTGTCGTATTCAAACGACGAAAATGCTCTTGAAGAGAGTAACTTGTACATCGTTACTGTGCCGACGCCTATTGATGATACTCATGCGCCAGACTTGACTCCTTTACGCAAAGCGTCTGAGCTGGTGGGGCGACACATTAAAGACAATGATATTGTCGTATTCGAAAGTACGGTATACCCAGGTGCAACAGAAGAAGTGTGCATTCCGATCATTGAAAAAATATCGGGCTTGGTATTTAACCAAGATTTTTTTGCTGGTTACTCACCAGAGCGCATTAATCCGGGTGATAAGGTAAATACACTAACAAAAATAATAAAAATCACATCGGGTTCGACTTCGGAAGTCGCCGATTATGTTGATGAAATTTACAGAAAAATTATTGTAGCGGGTACGCACAAAGCATCTTCTATCAAAGTCGCAGAAGCTGCTAAGGTGATAGAAAATACGCAACGAGATTTGAATATTGCGGTGATTAATGAGTTTGCCAAGATTTTTAATCGTTTGCATATCGACACCGAAGAAGTGCTTAATGCAGCAGGTACTAAGTGGAACTTTTTAAAGTTTAAACCGGGATTAGTCGGTGGACATTGTATTAGTGTTGATCCTTATTACTTAACTTACAAAGCGGAAGAAGTGGGTTATCGCCCTGAAGTAATACTGGCTGGTCGTCGTATTAACGATGGTATGGGTGAGTATGTTGCTACGCAACTGGTGAAAAAATTATCAAGCAGAAAGATACATATTGATGAAGCAAAAGTTTTAATTTTAGGCTTTACCTTTAAAGGTGATTGCCCGGATGTGCGAAATACTAAAATCATCGATATTGTACGTGAGCTGCAAGATTTTAATATGTCAGTGGATGTATATGACGGTTGGGCGAGTGCTGAAGAAGTAAAGAGCGAATATGGTATCGAACTTATCAACGATATTGAGCAAGGCCAATATGATGGGATTGTATTAGCGGTTGACCATAATGAGTTTAAAGAGTGGGGAGTTGAAAAGCTGCGTGCGTTTGGCAAGACTGAGCACGTATTGTATGACGTTAAGCATGTATTAACTCCAAAAGATGCAGATATAAGGTTATAAAGAGATTATGGATAAGGTAAAGAATTTTGCCCTGATTGGCGCGGCAGGCTACATTGCTCCTCGTCATATGAAAGCAATTAAAGAAACTGGAAACCTGTTATCAGTTGGATATGATATCAATGACTCTGTTGGGATCATTGATAGCATTTCTCCTCAGAGTGAGTTTTTTACACAGTTTGAGCGTTTTTATGATTATGCACACAAGCTTAAGCGAGACAAGGATACTCAACTGGATTATATCTCTGTTTGCTCTCCAAATTATTTACATCATGCACATATAACCGCGGGTCTAAGGTTGGGGTGTGATGTCATCTGTGAAAAGCCGCTCGTGCCAACTATCGAAGAATTGGAAGACTTAATTTTAGTTGAACAAGAAACAGGTAAAAAGGTTTTTAATATTCTGCAGCTTAGACATCATCAAGCTATTTTAGACCTAAAGGACAAAGTGGCGAAGTCAGGGGCAGATGAAAAACATGAAGTTGAATTAACCTACATTACCTCGCGCGGCAATTGGTATATGGAAAGCTGGAAAGGCGATCCTCGAAAATCATTTGGTGTTGCGACAAATATCGGTGTGCACTTTTTCGATATGTTACATTTTATTTTTGGTAAGCTGCAACGTAATGATTTGCACTTTATGAATAATGATAAAGCCGCTGGCTATTTAGAGTATGAAAATGCTCGAGTGAAGTGGTTTTTATCAATTGATGCCAATGATTTACCTGATACGGTTAAGGGTAAGCAGCCAACTTATCGCTCAATTACATGTGATGGTGAAGAGCTGGAGTTTTCTGGCGGGTTTACCGACCTTCACACCGTCAGCTACCAAGAGATTTTAGCGGGCCGTGGATACGGTTTAGAAGATGCTCGTCATTGTATTGAAACCGTAAACGCGATTCGTTTGGGTAAAATACATGTTGAAAACGAGCAGGAAGTTCATCCTTTTGCAAAAGATTATCAATAATGACTTACCAAAAACATGAGAGCGCGATTGTTGATGATGGCGCTTTAATCGGAGATGGTTCTCGAGTTTGGCATTTTGCCCATGTGTGTGCAGGCGCACAAATTGGTGAAGGGTGCTCGTTAGGGCAAAACGTGTTTGTGGGTAATAAAGTTACTATTGGCAATAATGTTAAAATTCAGAACAATGTGTCGGTATATGACAATGTGCACTTAGAAAGCGATGTGTTCTGTGGTCCCAGTATGGTTTTTACTAATGTTTATAACCCGCGCTCATTTATTGAGCGCAAGAGTGAATATAAAAATACCCTTGTAAAAAAAGGGGCAACATTGGGTGCCAACTGTACTATCGTTTGCGGTGTTACGATTGGCGAGTACGCTTTAATTGGTGCCGGAGCTGTGATTAACAAAGATGTTAAGGCCTTTGCTTTGATGGTAGGGGTGCCTGCTAAACAAATTGGCTGGATCAGCAAGTATGGTGAGCAGTTAGACTTGCCATTGACGGGAACTGGCACCGCAATTTGCCCGCATACAAATGATAGATATCAATTAGAAGACGAACAATTGACCTTGCTTAGTGCATAGTGGTGATATAATGCAATTTATTGATTTAGCTGCTCAATACCAGCATCTTAAAACACGAATCGACAACAGAATACAAGAGGTTTTAGACCATGGCCAATACATTATGGGGCCTGAAGTGCAAGAGCTAGAGTCGCAGCTTGCCGACTATGTAGGAGTGAAGCATGCGATAACCTGTGCGAATGGTACAGATGCATTGACCTTGTCGCTTATGGTGTTAGATGTAAAAGAAGGCGATGCAGTTTTTTGTCCCACTTTCACATTTTTTGCAACCGCTGAAACAATCGCCTATGAAGGGGCAACGCCTGTTTTTGTTGATTCTAATCCAGATACTTTTAACATCTGTCCGATTGATTTAGAAAAACGTATTCAAGCAGTGATAGCGCAAGGAAAATTAACACCTAAAGCAATTATCGCCGTTGACTTATTTGGTTTGCCGGCAGATTACCCCGCTTTGGAGGCGTTAGCCAAAAAGTATGATCTAAAATTAATAGAAGATGCAGCACAAGGCTTTGGTGGAGAAATTTCAGGGCAACGGGCTGGGTCGTTTGGGGATATTGCAACCACAAGCTTCTTTCCTGCCAAACCACTTGGGTGCTACGGTGATGGTGGTGCTATCTTTACCAACAATGATGAGTATGCTGATCTAATTAGGTCTTATCGGGTGCATGGCAAAGGTAAAGATAAATACGATAATGTCAGAATTGGTATGAATAGTCGTTTAGATACGATTCAAGCTGCTATTTTGCTCGAAAAGCTCGCAGAATTTCCGATTGAGTTGAAAAGTAGAAATGAAGCCGCATTACGGTATCACCAGCAACTTGCAGATAAATTTAAAGTGCCTTCTGTGCCCCCAGGTTATGTGAGCTCTTGGGCTCAATATACATTGCAAAGTGAGCAACGAGACGCCGCAATGCAGCAGTATAAATCGCAAGGCATACCAACCGTTATTTATTATGGCACCTGTATGCATGAGCAAACGGCGTTCGCACATTTAAACTATCAGGTTGGTGACTTTCCTATCGCTGAAAAACTGGCGCGTTCTGTATTTAGCTTACCCATGCATGGATACTTATGATTAACGCTGCTGTTGAGCAAATGAATGGAAGTCGTTTGTAGTCACTATGAATATTTCAGTTGTTATTCCGCTATTTAATAAAGCAGAACACGTTGTCAGAGCTGTGGAGTCAGTGCTTCAACAAACTGTGCCTGTAAAAGAGGTGATTGTTGTTGATGATGGCTCTGAAGATGGCGGAGCAACAAAGGTTGAATCTCTTAAATATCAAAATGTTTTAATTCATAGGCAGGCTAATCACGGCGTATCTCATGCTCGTAATGTCGGAATTTCTTTGGCCTCTGGAGATTTTGTGGCATTTTTAGATGCCGATGATTATTGGCTACCTAATTTTATCGCGTTAATTACTGAGTTAAGGCAACTCTATCCCGCTGGTAAATTGTTGTGCACAGGATATGAGTTTAAAACTAAATTGGGCACGAAAAGAGCTATAAACTCTAAACTGTTAGCACCTCATGGTCTGATTGATGACTATTTTAGGGCGTGTTGTAATGAAGACTTACCTATTACAGCTTCTTCGGTCTGTATCGAGAAAAATATTTTAGAAGAGGTTGGTGGGTTTCCTGAAGACCTAAAGCTAGGTGAAGATCAAGTTGTTTGGGCAATGATTGCCTGTAAGTGGCCAATAGCCTATGTGCAACAAAGTGCCGTGGTTTATGATTTAATGGCGTCGAGCTCTGATCAGCAGCGTATAGATTATGTTGACCCCTCTCCACATTTAGCGGCTTTTAAGCAATTAGAAGAGCAGAGCCTAGTGCCAGATAGAATGCTCAATAGCCTCCATTACTTACAGCACTTAACCGTAATGAGTAGTATAAGAAGTAATCTTATTCATGGGCGAAAGCGTCAAGCTATTAGGTTGTTACTCACTCACACAATGTTAAAGTGGGATTTTTATCGGTTATCCGCATTTTTACTCCTACTGGCTCCCACTTCGCTAAACATTTGGCTGTTAAATAAAGCCAAATCGTTGCGCGTATAGGGGGGAGACATGGTCCGACAGCAGTATTTTACTTTCTTTGTAATAGTGGCCGTGGTTGGGTGCCTCTCGTATGGGTCGTATAACCTATTGCCTGCCAACGCTATTTTTGAGTTATTAGTTGTTGGCTCACTACTGTTTGTTGCTAAGCGAATGCCAGTAAAAAGCTGGTATATATTTGCATTTTGTACTGGTTACTTTGTTGTATGTATGGCGCTGGCATTATCTCGAGGAGCCCATCCGGTTGACTTTTTACTTGCATATAAAACCTACTTTTATTTGGCAATTTTGTGTTTTTTTTCTGCAAAAGTATTATTCACATCAGACATGATAAAGCTACTATGGCGCTCTATGTTATTGTTGTTTTTTGTAAAATATGCGCTTTCGATTGTATTGAATGTGGGTGAGCGACCAGGGATATTTACGGAAAATAATTTTGAGATCATGTTTTTACTATTGTTGGGGTGTGCGGTATGGAGTTTAAAAAGTAAGCTTTCGGCACTGGATTGGGCTATGCTGGGAGTTGTTATATTCCTCTCAGGCTCTCGCTCTGGTGTTATCTGCTTTTTAGCCATGATGGTACTTTTGTATATAAAAGAGATGAATTGGAAAACCATCTTACAACTAGGCTTAGTCGGTATTGCAGGATTGGGAGTTGTTGCAATTTTTGTGTCTCGATTGTCGGGTGGCAGTGTTGAAGATATTGATAGAGTCGTTTTCTTTCAGCTTTTTTTAACGGCGATTGCTGATTGGCAATGGCACGAGTTTCTGTTTGGCTCTCCTGCATTAACTCCTTTACCCGCTCAAGCATGCGAGCGGTTAGCTTTTTATAAAACCTTGTTTAGTGCAAAAGACCCCACCATTTGTTACTCAGTTATTCTTCATTCTTATGTAACTCGAGCCATTTTTGACCATGGCTTTATTGGCCTGCTATCTACATTTTGGGTAATTAATACGTTGTTGAAAATGAGTGATGTACAAAGAAGGGTAAGGTTGTCTGTATTGGCCATTTTGTTTTTAAATGGGGTGTCTGTAAGCTCTGTTAACAGTGTATATGCTGTACTTGGGCTTATTATTGTGATGACTGGGTTATATCCGCACCGATTCGAGTTAGAAAAGCGCAAGCTTCATCTTTTGGACACAAAAAGTAATTAACGTAATAGTGTTTTAGCGAAGCAATACGGGTATCGACAATGTTGTACAAAAGTATAGTAGCTAATAAAAACTGCTAGTATTGAAATTACAGTGACAAGAGCGAACATGATATGAAAATTGTGGTGGTTGGTACTGGATACGTAGGCCTCTCAAACGCTGTGCTATTGGCACAACATAATGAGGTTGTTGCGCTCGATATTGTTCAAGATAGAGTCAATCAAATTAATAATAGAGTATCGCCAATTGAAGATACTGAAATCACAGATTTTTTAAGCAACAAAACACTGAACTTGATTGCTACGACGGATAAATCCTCAGCATACGTTGGTGCGCAGTTTGTGGTTATCGCAACACCCACTGATTATGACCCTGATACAGGTTATTTTAATACCCAATCTGTTGAAGCGGTCATTAATGATGTGCTGCAGTTTAGCCCTAAAACAACCATTGTTATCAAGTCAACTGTACCGGTTGGTTTTACAAAACAACTATCTGAAAACCTCAAGGTAAGCAATCTTCTTTTTTCTCCCGAGTTTTTAAGAGAGGGCAAAGCACTTTTTGATAACTTGCATCCTTCTCGCATCATTGTAGGAGAGCGCTCTGAGCGAGCGAAAACTTTTGCTGAATTATTACAACAAGGCGCAATCAAAAAAGACATTGATGTACTTTTTACAGACTCTACTGAAGCTGAAGCTATAAAGTTGTTTTCTAATACCTATTTGGCTATGCGCGTTGCTTATTTTAATGAGTTAGATAGTTACGCTGAATCTCATGGCCTAAACTCTAAGCAAATTATTGAAGGTGTGTGTTTAGACCCCCGTATTGGTAATCATTATAATAACCCTTCTTTTGGTTATGGTGGCTATTGTTTACCGAAGGATACAAGGCAGCTGCTAGCAAACTATCAAGATGTACCTAACAACATAATTCAAGCCATTGTTGATGCTAATACAACGAGGAAAGACTTTATTGCGGAGTCTATCGTAAACAAGCAGCCTAAGGTTGTAGGTATATATCGCCTTATAATGAAGGCAGGATCTGACAATTTTAGAGCGTCTTCTATTCAAGGTGTAATGAAACGTATCAAAGCCAAAGGGATAGAAGTGGTTGTGTATGAGCCTGTTTTAACAGATGAGTTATTTTTTAATTCACGGGTGATATCTGACCTAGACGTGTTTAAAAAAATGAGTGATGTGATTGTTTCAAACCGCATGGTTACCCAGTTGAGTGACGTTAAAGAGAAGGTTTATACACGAGACTTGTTTGGTTGCGACTAAAAAAACGTTGCAGTTTTAGCAGTAATGATGAGTGTAATGAGTTCGTGTGCATATAAGGAACTTGCGACACTAATACTATTGATGCTGGACTCTAAGCTACAGAAGCGTATAATTTTAATTGCTGTAGGTTAAATGAGAAAATGGATTGTCTAATGAAGCAATGGTATTTGGTGTATTGTAAGCCTAAACAAGAGGCTAGAGCTTGCGAAAACCTGCTGCAACAAGGCATAGATGTTTTTTACCCAGTTTACACGCGGCGTAAAACCTCTGGCGCCAAACAACTCATACAACCGTTATTCCCCAGATATCTATTTGTTTATATTGACCTATATTCCGCTCATTTTTGTGCAATAAAATACACTCGAGGTATTAGCGACTTTGTTCGCTTTGGCGAGCACATTCAACAAGTACCTGAAGAAGTCGTTAATCAACTTCGTACTCAACAACCTTCTGCAGAGCATTATGACTTTAAAGCGGGTGATAAGGTTGTACTGTCTAACAATTGCTATCAAAACATAGAAGCGATATTCCAACAAGCTGACGGTGAAACGAGAAGCGTGTTATTAATAGAGCTTTTGAATACCAGTGTTGAAATTATTGCAAAAAATACTGAATTTGAAATGCAAAGTTAACCCTTTATCCTTATTTAAATGTAACAAAAAGGCTGTAACCTTAGGTTTGGCTACATGTTCAAATTGATTTACATGGAGCCACTAGAGCAAATTAGTATTTAAACCAGCATTTAGGGGCTGCAACCTAAGGGCGGAAGCGTGTCTAAAATGGTCTGAAATTGTATAAAAAGAGACGTACGATAGTAGGCTCACTAGTTTGTTGATTACCCTACACGGTTCGTATCGTCTTTAAGCTTGTGCTCGTGTTTTGAACCAAAGCCTGCTTTTGGAGCTTTTACTGCGTAATCTCTAATGCTATAAACGATTCTAAGATGCAGTTCAGCACAGACGAGTAACGACAACTTAATAATAAAATGGTTTAAGGTTAAGTCTGCTTCACTAAGACTTGCTTTGAACCTAGCGCTACTTGCGATTAGTATGCGTGCATGCTTTAATTGACCAGTAAAAATTGGTTGCTATTTAATAAAAAGCAATAAAAAGAAAAGATTATTTTATTTTTGGGAAGACACAATGGCGTTAAGCTGTAAAACTATCATTGCTAGTAGCCTTGTTTTGGCAATGAGTGGCTGCACACTGGTACCCGGTGGTCACTTTGAAGGGATTAACTCTGGTCAACAAACCGCAAACCTTGAGCGCGATTTAGAAAAAGTAAACATTCACATCATTGACTCTCAATTGGTTCAAGAACATAAAATTAAGAGTGCCAAAGAGCTAGAACGCTCGGCGTTGGTTGGCATTGATGTATCTGACTATGAGTATCGATTGGGGGTGGGTGACGTGATCACCATAGGTGTATGGGATCACCCTGAATTAACGATTCCGGCAGCTGTTCAACGAACGGCTGAGTTTGATGGGTTTCGGGTGCAGGCTGATGGCACCATTACTTATGCATACGCACCAAAAGTACCAGCAGCCGGTAAAACGGTCACTGAGTTGCGTGATGAACTCGCAAAAAGGCTTAGCCGGGTAATTGAAGACCCACAAGTTGATGTAAAAGTGGTGGGCTTTAAAAGCCAAAAAGCATACGTAACTGGTGAAGTAACAAAACCAGGGGTTTATCCCATAACTGAAACCCCTGTGACGCTAATTGATGCGATCAACCAAGCGGGTGGCCTAAGCGAAAGTGCAGATTGGGAGACGGTTTCTTTTACTCGCCATGGCAAAACTGACATTATCCAGTTAGACGACTTTTACGCGCAAGGGGATATTTCTCAAAACCGCTTGTTACAGCATGGCGATATTATCCACGTAAACCGTAATGATAAGAAAAATGTTTACGTGCTTGGTGATGTGATAAAAGCAGGTAAAGTCGATGTAAACCGTTACGGCTTAAGCCTTGCCGAAGCGTTAACTGACGCGGGTGGTTTTAACGAGCGGACGGCCGATGCAAACGGTGTTTTTGTACTTCGTAAGCGTGATTTACAAAAAGATGGTGTATTGGCAGATGTATACCAGCTACATGCTAAAAATGTTGCGTCGTTGGTGCTTGCTGAGCAGTTTGAGTTACAGCCACAAGATATTGTTTATGTCACGAGCGCACCACTAGCTCGTTGGAACAAAGTTATCAGCTTGTTGTTGCCATCGCTATCCACAGTAGATGCCATTCAAGATATCGAAAACCAATAGTGTGAGTTTTTATGTTTGATAGTGTTTTAGTGGTATGTGCGGGTAATATTTGCCGAAGCCCAACCGCAGAATATGTATTAAAAAGCAAATTAACAGGAAAGGATATTAAAATATCCTCTGCTGGCTTAACGGCACTTGAAGGTAAATCTGCTGATGCTATGGCGCAAGAGCTAACAAAGGTGTGTGGAATAGACATGAGTGGTCATCAAGGCCGACAACTCAACGGCACTTTGGTGGCACAAAATAGTTTAATCTTAGTAATGGAACATAGGCACTTAGATGATTTATGCAGCCGTTACCCCCAAGCCCGTGGTAAAACCTTTTTACTCGGTAAATGGATAGGGGATAAAGAGATCCCCGACCCGTATCGCCAATCTAAAGAAGCGTTTGAGCATGTGTATGAACTTATCGATAGTGCCTGCGGCGCTTGGCAAAAGTATTTATAAGGAATCGTGAGTATATGAATGCTCAGCCAAATTTGATCACTCCACAAAAGTCACAAAAATTAGACGCTCAAGAAATTGACTTAATGGCACTATTTGGTGCTTTATTTGACGCTAAATGGTTTATTGTTGGTGTTACAGCGCTATTTATGCTGTTGGGCATAGCCTATGCCATATTCAGCACGCCCATTTATCAAGCAACGGCGATGGTGCAAGTTGAAGAAAAAGGCGGCTCAGTGCCTGGGTTTGATGACATGTCTGGCATGTTCGAAACTACCTCAGCAGCAGTTACTGAAATTGAACTGCTAAAATCAAGAAGCGTAATTGGCGAAGCTGTAGATACACTAAACTTAGATACAGTTGTAGAGCCTAAATTATTTCCTTTGTTTGGTGGGCGAAGCTATCGCAAATTTGTTGCCCAAAATAAAGGTGATGTGGCAGAACCAAGCTTTGGTGCAAGCTCTTATGCCTGGGGCGGTGAGCAAGTTGAAATTTACCGCTTTAGAGTTCCCAAAAGTGCTGAAGGAATAGGGTTTACTCTACAAGCTCAAGCTGACAGTGGCTTTACCTTATTAAATGGTAATGATGAAGTAGTTTTAACGGGAAAAGTGGGTGAAGAAGTAAAGTCTGGCCAATTTGAATTAATAATCAAAACCCTTGTTGCGCGCCCTGGAACTGAATTCTCAATAGTCAAACGCAACCGTTTACAAACTATTTTAGATTTGCAAGCCGCTATTTCAGCTTCTGAAAAAGGTAAAGATTCAGGCATTATCAACTTAGCCTTACAAGATAAAAGCCCTAATTATGCTGAAAAAGTACTTGATAAGGTGGCGGGTATTTATGTTCGCAGAAACGTTGAGCGTAACAGTGCCGAAGCGCAGCAATCATTGGAATTTTTAGAAGTTCAACTACCTGAGGTAAAGCGTAGTTTAGAGAGAGCTGAAAAAGCATTCAACGACTACCAAATACGTCAAGAGTCTATCGACATCAGCCTAGAAACACAAGGTGTATTAGAGCAAATTGTAAGCCTAGAGACAAAGCTGCAAGAGTTAGAGCTCAAACGATTGGAACTTGCACGAAAGTTTAAGCGCGAGCACCCTTCCTACCGAGGGGTTGTGGAGCAAATTGATACTGTTAAACGCCAGCGCAACGATCTTGCTGGCGAAGTGCAGGGCTTACCAGAAACACAAAGAGAGCTACTGAGACTGCGCCGTGATGTAGAAGTAAATAACGAAATTTACACGCTACTCCTAGCCAAAACACAAGAGCTTGACATTGTGCGCGCAGGTACGGTCGGTAATGTGCGTATTGTTGATTATGCAGAGGTTAACACTACGCAACCGGTAAAGCCTAAAAAAGCATTAATTGTAGTAATGGCCACCATGCTTGGTGGTATGTTAGCTGTAGCAATTGTACTTATCCAAAAAGCGATGCATAAAGGCATTGAAGACCCAAGCGAGATTGAAGCCTTAGGCATGCCTGTTTATGCCAGCGTCCCCTTCTCTGAATATCAAGTTAAGCTAACTGGTTTTGCCAAAGCGCGCAAAGGCAAAACAGCAAAAGCCAAATCAATACTTGCCATTGATAACCCCGCAGACCTTTCTGTTGAAGCTTTAAGAAGCCTACGTACTAGCCTGCACTTTGCCATGCTTGAGGCAAAAAATAATGTGATTGCTATCTCAGGCCCAAGCCCCGGTGTGGGTAAATCATTTATTACCGTAAACTTAGCTACAGTGCTTGCCCAAAGCGGAAAACAAGTGTTGGTTATAGACGGCGATATGCGTAAAGGCTATTTGCAAACTCAGTTCGGGATGAAGTGGGATAACGGCCTTAGTGACTATTTATCTGGTCGTTTAGATTTAAATCAAACGATAAAGCACACGCAAGTAGAGGGTTTGGATGTAATGACGCGTGGTCAAATACCGCCAAACCCTTCTGAGCTACTAATGCACGAAAACTTTAGTAAGTTAATCAAGGAGGTAAGTAGCAAATACGATTTAGTGATTGTAGATACACCACCGATATTAGCAGTAACAGACCCAGCTATTGTTAGTGCTCATGCTGGTACAACACTACTTGTAACGCGCTTTGGTCAAAATCATGCCAAAGAGCTGGAAATTACACGAAACCGTTTTGAGCAAAACGGTATAGATGTAAAAGGCGTGGTGTTTAATGGGGTGGTTCGTAAATCAAGCAATGCCTATGGTTACTACGGTTACTACAACTACGAGTACAAATCAGATAAAGGATAGAGGTTGTGTCGCTGAGACTCGTAGCACGGTTTTACGTTACGATTTGTAGCAGTGACTTTATGTCGTGACTTATAAGATGAGGTGTTATTGTGAGACACAGTACAAGCAGGATTTGTTGAGATATAACAATTCTATATGTTTAAACTCGCATTGTATTGTGATTGGGAGAAGATCAATTAAGGTTACTCATATGAGAATTTTATTCGCAAAATAACGGCTTTGTATGTAGGCGTGGGACTAAATGAAAAAGAAAGCTAAACAAGACAAGTAAAAGCTAACTAAAACCCAATCGGCATTTTTAAACAAAGCAGTATTAAAATAAAAGGGACGCGCTGTGAAAGTACTTACAGTATTCGGCACAAGACCAGAAGCCATCAAAATGGCACCTTTAGTACATGCACTAGAGCAAGATAAACGCTTTGACGCAAAGGTTTGTGTTACAGCTCAGCATAGAGAGATGCTGGATCAGGTGCTTGAATTATTTAAAATCACCCCAGACTATGATTTAAACTTGATGAAAGCTGGGCAAACGTTACCCGAAGTCACAAGCCGAGTTTTGTTAGAGCTTACTCCTATACTAAAAGAGTTTAAGCCCGATGTTTTGTTAGTTCATGGTGATACCGCAACAACATTTGCAGCAAGTCTAGCGGCTTATTATGAGCAAATCGCGGTCGGCCACGTTGAAGCGGGTTTGCGTACGGGTGATATTTACTCTCCATGGCCAGAAGAAGCAAACCGAAAGCTGACGGGAGCACTCACCAAATATCATTTTGCACCTACAGCAACCTCTAAACAGAACTTACTTGCTGAAAATTACCAAGATGACACCATATTTGTTACGGGTAATACTGTGATAGACGCTTTGCTGATAGTGAAAAAACAAATTGAGACGGATTCTGATCTCAACAATACACTGGCTGCACAATTTCCTATGCTTGATGAAAAGAAAAAGCTTATCTTGGTTACCGGCCATCGCAGAGAGAGCTTTGGTGGCGGGTTTGAGCGCATTTGTGAAGCGCTCGCTAAAACCGCAAAAGCGCACCCAAACTGCCAGATCATTTACCCAGTTCACTTAAACCCAAATGTTCAAGAACCAGTTAAACGTATACTACGCGATATAAACAATGTTTACTTAATAGAACCCCAGCAATATTTGCCCTTTGTTTATTTAATGAATAAAGCCTATGTTATTTTAACAGACTCTGGCGGCATTCAGGAAGAAGCGCCAAGCTTAGGCAAGCCAGTTTTGGTTATGCGCGATACTACTGAGCGCCCTGAAGCAGTTGCAGCTGGGACAGTAAAGTTAGTTGGGACTAACGTTGAAGCAATCACTTCTTCACTTGATGAACTTTTAATAAATAAAAGAAGCTATGAGCAAATGAGCAGAGCGCATAACCCTTATGGCGACGGCAAAGCATGCACGAGAATTTGTGATATTTTGGCTCAATAAAAACAAACAGTTTTAACCTCCTATATTTTAAAAGGGATAGTATGTCTTTCAATACAATTTCGGTCATTGGGCTGGGTTATATTGGCTTGCCAACCGCAGCCATGTTCGCCTCTCGTAAAAAGAAAGTAATTGGTGTTGATGTTAATCAACATGCAGTAGACACAATCAACCGAGGTGAAATACACATTGTTGAGCCTGAGCTAGATATGATTGTTCATGCAGCAGTAAAAGAAGGCTACCTCAAAGCAACGCTCACCCCTGAACAAGCCGATGTATTTTTAATCGCAGTGCCTACACCTTTTAAAAACAACGATTCCACAATTCCAGAACCAGACCTTAGTTATATCCAAAAGGCCAGTGAAGCCATTGCGCCGTTACTAAAAAAAGGGGATTTAGTGATTCTGGAATCGACCTCTCCAGTGGGGGCGACGGAACAAATGGCAGACTGGCTAGCTGCAGCTCGCCCTGATTTAAGCTTCCCACAAAACGCTGGGGAAAATGCCGATGTTAATATTGCCTACTGCCCTGAACGCGTATTACCTGGGCATGTGGTACGTGAGTTAGTCGAAAATGACCGTGTAATTGGGGGCATAACAGCAAAATGCTCGGTTAGAGCGGTAGAGTTATATAAAGCGTTTGTAAAAGGCGAGTGTGTAATTACCAACGCACGAACAGCTGAAATGGCAAAGTTAACAGAAAACTCTTGCCGTGATGTACAAATTGCATTTGCCAATGAGCTATCTATTATTTGTGACAAACTTGACATCGATGTGTGGGAACTCATTTCACTCGCCAATCGCCACCCACGCATCAACATTTTGCAGCCAGGTCCAGGTGTTGGCGGGCACTGTATTGCAGTAGACCCTTGGTTTATTGTGAGTACTGCACCAGAAGAAGCAAAACTTATACATACAGCGCGCAAAATAAATGATGCGAAGCCAGAATGGGTAATTGATAAAGTAAAAATTGTTATTGCAGAGTTTCTTCAAGCAAATCCTGATAAGACAGCGAAAGATATAACTATCGCTTGTTACGGATTAGCGTTCAAACCTGACATTGATGATTTGCGCGAAAGTCCAGCTCTTAATATTACTAGGCGTTTAGCTGAGTTCCATACTGGTGCCATTCTTGCGGTGGAGCCTAATATCAATAGCATAGAAGGTATTTCTGCGAATATTGAGTTAGCTTCATTTGAGGCTGCCAAAGCGCATGCAAATATTCACTTGGTGCTAGTAGAACATAAAGAATTTAAAGCGTCTAAGTTTCATGCTCAATATATAATTGATACAAAAGGGATTTGGTAAGTGAATAATATTTTATCTCTCATTGGTCGTGAAAAAGAACTTTTTACACAAGACATTACAAAACATAGAGTAGAATTACAGCGCATTGTATCAAAATCTCGTTTCTTGGTATTAGGCGGTGCAGGCTCTATAGGTCAAGCTGTAACAAAAGAGATCTTTAAACGTAACCCAGCCAAATTGCATGTTATAGACATCAGTGAAAATAACATGGTTGAATTAGTTCGCGATATCCGTAGTTCCTTTGGTTACATTGATGGTGAATTTAAAACATTTGCGCTCGATATAGGCTCGACAGAGTACGATGCTTTTATTAAAGCTGATGGCCAATATGATTATGTATTGAACCTATCTGCCTTAAAGCATGTACGAAGCGAAAAAGATCCGTTTACCCTCATGCGAATGATCAACGTTAATGTATTTAACACGGATAAAACAATCCAGCAGTCCATTGATGCTGGCGTTAAAAAGTACTTCTGTGTTTCGACAGACAAAGCCGCTAACCCCGTCAATATGATGGGCGCGTCAAAGCGCATTATGGAGATGTTCCTGATGCGCCGCAGCAAAGAAATTGATATTTCTACTGCAAGGTTTGCAAATGTGGCGTTTTCAGATGGCTCACTTTTACATGGCTTTAACCAACGCATCGAGAAGCAGCAGCCGATTGTCGCACCTAGCGATATCAAAAGATACTTTGTTGTACCGCAGGAGTCAGGCGAATTATGCATAATGTCATGCATCTTTGGGGATAATCGCGATATTTTCTTTCCAAAATTAAGTGAATCTTTACACCTAATTACTTTTGCAGATATCGCCGTTAAGTACCTTGAGCAAAGAGGATATGAACCACACTTGTGTGATAATGAACAAGAGGCAAGAGAGCTTGCGAAAACGCTACCAGCACAAGGCAAATGGCCTTGTCTTTTCACCGAAAGTGATACCACGGGTGAAAAGGATTTCGAAGAGTTCTTTACTGATAAAGAAGAACTGGATATGACTCGCTTTGAGAATCTGGGCATTATTAAAAATGAACCTGAATATGACCAAGAGTTATTGAGTCTTTTCGAAGCACAAATTGCGAATATGAAAACCGAACAGGCGTGGAGCAAAGAACAAATTGTCGAGCTGTTCTTTACCATGATCCCTGACTTTGGCCATAAAGAGACTGGCAAGTACCTTGATAGCAAAATGTAAGGGCTGAGAATGAATGCACAATTACTGGTAGAGTTTGTACGCGATCAATACAAAACACAGAATTTTATCCCGTTACACGCTCCTACTTTTGCTGGTAATGAGAAAGCTTATGTGTCGGAGACTATCGATAGTACGTTTGTTTCTAGTGTGGGTAAGTTTGTTGGCGACTTTGAGCGTAAAATAGAGGCTTTTACTGGCAGCCCTAGCGCGATTGCAACAACGAATGGCACTGCGGCATTGCATACAGCCCTGTATATGGCTGATGTGCAACGTGGTGATTTAGTTATTACACAAGCGCTTACGTTTGTTGCGACGTGTAATGCATTATTCCATATGGGTGCGGAACCTGTTTTTGTAGATGTCTCGCCAATTAGTTTGGGCTTATGTCCAAAAGCTGTAGACAACTACTTATCAGAGCATGCGCAATTGAATGAACACGGTTGTGTGCATAAGCAAACAGGACAAAGAATCAAAGCAGTTGTCCCAATGCATACCTTTGGCCACCCCGTAGAGTTAGATGAACTGGTGGAAGTTTGCTGTAAATGGCAATTAACCTTAGTTGAAGATGCCGCAGAAAGTTTAGGTTCTTTTTATAAGGGGAAACATACCGGAACGTTTGGTGATTTTAGTGCGGTTAGCTTTAATGGAAACAAAATTATCACTACCGGCGGCGGTGGTATGGTTTTATGCAAAACCTCGGAGTTGGGCAAGCGTACCAAACACATAACAACCACAGCAAAAGTGCCACACCCCTACGAGTTCTTTCATGATGAGCCTGGTTTTAACTATCGTTTGCCAAATTTAAATGCGGCATTAGGCTGTGCACAAATGGAAAGTTTGAATGCTTATTTAAGTGACAAGCGAGCGCTGGCCGAGCGTTATA
Source organism: Pseudoalteromonas sp. A25 (assembly GCF_009176705.1). NCBI lineage: Bacteria > Pseudomonadati > Pseudomonadota > Gammaproteobacteria > Alteromonadales > Pseudoalteromonadaceae > Pseudoalteromonas > Pseudoalteromonas sp. A25. Next base: position 452,939 of record NZ_AP021846.1, read on the forward strand.
GTGCGCTGTTTGAAGGTACAGAATATAACTTTGTAAAAGAGCCTAAATATGCCAAATCGAACTATTGGCTGAATGCGGTGATTTGTGAAGATAAGGCAGCGAGAGATTTGTTGCTTAAGGAAACCAATGAAGCAGGGATTATGACTCGACCAGTCTGGCAATTAATGCATCGTCTTCCTGCTTTTAGTGAGTGTTTGAAAGGTGACTTGTCTCACTCGCTTTGGTTTGAAGAAAGGTTAGTGAATATACCTAGCAGCCCTGTGAACATATAATAAAAAAAACAATAGATTAGCATATGAATGAAGTATATATAGTTGGAGCAGGTGGGTTAGCTGCCGAGCTTACAGAGTATGTGAAAGATAACAATCTAAAAATGGAAGAACAAGTTTCTATTAAAGGTTATTTTGACGTCTCTAGTAAAGCATATTTAGAGAATAAATTTTCATCCCCTTACTTGGGGGATGAGAGAGATTACTCCTTTAGTAAAGGTAGCGCTGTACTTATAGCTATTGGGGATGTTAAAGCTAGAAATAGGTGTATTGAGTATTTTTCAAATCTTGACGTTTTACTACCAAACTTTATCCATCACTCAGCATTTATTGCTAGCTCAGTAAATATGAAAGGTGGCAATATTATTTGCCCAAATGTAATAATAGGGCCAAATGTTATTTTGGGACAAGGAAACTTAATAAACTACTCGAGTGCAATCCCTCATGATTGCCATATAGGGGATGTCAATGTATTTTCACCAAATGTTCAAATTACAGGTCAAACAGGAATTGGAAGCAGTAATTTTTTTGGGACATCTGTAACTTGCTTACCAAGAATTAAAATTGGTGATTCAAATAAAATTCAGGCTGGTATCGTTGTAAAAAAAGACATAGGAAATGGTCGTATTATTTATTGTGGTAGTAAGAACAATGATATCAAATCGCATAATTTGTGAGAGTCTTTACTTTATCTTTTTATGATTATTAGGAAAAAAAATGTCTATTAGAAATACAATTATTGAAACTTTCCATCAGGTTTTGAACCAAACTGATAGTGAGCTACTAGTTCCTGAATTACATGATGATGTACAGTTATTGCAGAGTGGTTTAGATTCGCTGGGCTTTGCTATTTTAGTTGCATCCCTAGATGAGAAATTAGGATTTGACCCATTCACGATGATGGAAGAGCCATTATACCCTTCAACTTTTAGTGAGTTTGTTGGTATTTACGAGAGAATGAGTCCGAATAAATAATTATGGATAGTATACAAAACGCTAGCCTGAGCGTGCCATCAGGCCGTGTTGCGTTCATCGGTGAAAATACCAGAGTCTTTTATGACGATTTGAATCAAATGGTAAAGCACAATGCTGAAGCTCTTGACCGTTTACGTGGCGCTACGGCTGTCATTAATGGTAGAGCACGCTTAGAGTTAGCTTTGTTACTATTCCTATTGGATGGTGTTGCAAAGCGCATACTATTTCTTCCTCAAGATATAGAGCAAGCTCAACGCAAAGAGTTTTTTAGACTGGCAAACGTCAACTTTGATGTACTTATTAATGACGGGTGCATTGAGGTAAAAGAAATTACTCCATATCAAGCGGGAGATGTTTCCGCGGTTGTACAAACAGAGTGGGTGATACCAACTTCGGGCACTACAAGTACGCCCAAATTAGTATCCCATACGTTTGCAAGTTTAACCCGCACTGCAAAAAAAGATATTGAATTGGGCTGTAACTTCGTTTGGGGGCTGGTATTTGATGTATATCGTTTTTCCGGCTTACAGGTATTGCTTCAATCTTTATTAAGCGGCTCCACGTTGATCGTGCCAGAGGCTGAATCAAGTATGGAAGAAGTCGTAAACCTACTTTGCCAACATAATTGTAATACACTCTCGGCGACGCCATCATTTTGGCGGAAAATGCTGATGACCAAAGAATCCAAGAGCATAAAGTTCAAAAACATCACATTAGGTGGTGAAATAGCCGATAGCAATATCCTCAATGCGCTCAAGAGCCGATATCCGGAGGCTGGTATACGGCACATTTATGCTTCGACGGAAGCGGGAGTCGGGTTCTCAGTCAATGATGGCATAGCAGGCTTTCCGTGCACATATCTAGATGAAGATATCAATGGTATCAAACTAAAAGTAGATGATAGAGGTATTCTTTGGCTTAAGCCGAATACAAGAGAGCAAAAGTATGTTAATGGCGCCCCTATGTTTGACGAAGACGGCTTTATCAATACAGGTGACCTTGTTGAGTTGAAGGAAGAGCGTGTTTACTTCTTAGGTAGGGAGTCTGGTGCTATCAATGTTGGTGGTAACAAAGTTCAGCCAGAAGAAGTAGAAAGAACGATTCTTGATAGTGGGTTGGTAAGTGCAGCTTATGTTTACGCAATAAGCAATCCCATGATGGGCTCATTGGTCTGTGCGAATATTGTTGCTGTTGAAAAGGGCGTTAAAGCTACCGAACTGAAGAAGCAGGTTACTATATTTTGTCGAGAGAGGCTGGAGAATTTTAAAGTTCCCGCGTTGTTGAAAATGGTTGAAGAGTTAGAAATAACCAACAGTGGTAAGTTGAAGAGGTAAATAATGAATTTAGTAATAGTTACAGGCGCGTCAAAAGGACTAGGTTTAGCTATTAGCTCTAAACTTATCGAAGTAGGCTATAAAGTTGTTGGGATTAGTAGGACTTTGTCTGAAGAGTTCAAGAGTTTGCGGGAACAAAACTCGGATAGTTTGTTCTTTGAGTCATACGATTTTAATAATGTAAATGATATTCAAGAATTAGTACGCCGTATTACCAAAACTTATGGTCCAATTTATGGTTTGGTTAACAATGCTGCTTTGGGACATGATGGTGTCCTTGGAACCATGCATGAAAGTCAAATTGAAGAATTGATCAAAGTGAATGTTCAATCCCCAATTTTACTTACAAAATATGCCTGTCGTTCAATGTTAATGAAGCAACAAGGGCGAATTATTAATGTTAGCTCAATAATCGCATCAACAGGATTTAATGGCTTGTCAGTATACGGCGCCACTAAAGCGTCATTAAACGGTTTTACCAAATCATTATCTAGAGAAGTTGGAAAAGCTAATATTACGGTGAATGCTATTGCACCTGGCTTTATGGAAACAGCGATGACCTCGGGTTTACAGGGTGAAAAACTGGAGAGTATTAGAAGGCGTAGCCCTATGAAAGAAATGGCACGTGTAGAAGATGTAGCGGAAGCCGTAATTTATCTATTGTCTGATGGTGCAAAAAGAGTAACTGGCACCACAATAACTGTAGATGCGGGTAGCACAGCATGAGTTCATCTGAAATACAGTATGAAACGGTACTTGATGCACAGCGAAAACAGCAAATTAAAAATGAGTTTCAGGATTTTTTTACCATTATTTATGGCAGAGCGTTGAATGATAGCAGTTGGCAGCATCAGTTTATTCATTCACCATATAATGACTCACCCCTGTTTTTGGCATTAGATCGAGGTCGGATTGTAGGATCAGCTTTGATGATAGGACAAAAGGTGCGTCACAAAGGTGAGATTCTAGATTATTACTTGTTCACAACATCAGGAGTTTTGAAAGAATACAGAAATAAAGGTGTATATGCCGAGCTTTTAAAGTTACAAAAAGAACATGCTTCGACAAATGGTAAAAAATTTATATTCGCATTTCCGAATGATTTAGCTTATCCGGTTTTAAGGCTCTTCGGTGGGTTTAATGATTTGGTGCAAACTAAGTTGGTTACAACTACTTTAAATAATATAGATTTTTCTGATAAAGGCAACTCTTTACTGTTGGACCAAGACTTTTCGAACTGGCGGTTTGAACACAAAGATTACTGTTTTAGCATAGTAGAAGACATGCTGGTTATAACGAAGGAATTTAACAGACAGTTAGATATACTGGCTATTTATGATGCTGAAGCAGCAGAGTTAATAGAAACGCCTTTGACGCCTTTGAATGAAGAGCTGAAGGTGAATACTTTAATTGATTGGACTATAGATCACGCACCGTGTGAAGTTATAAGTAACGTTAATGCGGTATACTTTCCTTTAGATAGGTCCATTGCTATTACCGAAATAAAATTAAATTTGCTAATGTCGGATTTATATTAATGAAAGAAAAGGTTTTAGTAGTTGCTGTGCACCCTGACGACGAAACGCTTGGGGCTGGAGGTGCTTTGTTGAAGCACAAGAGCTTTGGTGATGAGATTCACTGGATGATTGTGACTGATGTAAAGGTAGAAGAGGGTTTTAAAAAAGAGGCTGTAGAAAAGCGTGAAAGCGAAATGGAAGAGGTTAGTACTATGTATGGTTTTGATTCAGTACATAGGCTAGGGCTGTCAACAATGAGAGTTGATGAGTATGCAATGAGCGAGTTGATTGGCAAAGTCAGTCAAGTCGTTAATGCCGTTAAACCTTCTGTTATTTATATGCCATTTAAAAGTGACGTCCACAGTGACCATCGTGTCATATTTGATGCTGTTTATAGCTGTACTAAATCTTTCCGTTATCCATTTATCAAGAGAGTATTGATGATGGAAACATTAAGTGAGACTGAATTTGCTCCTAGCGTAAAGGAAGACAGCTTCATTCCAAACGTGTTTATAGATATCACTGAATTTATGGCGCGAAAGCAAAGCATCATGAAGGTGTTCAAAAGCGAAATGGGTCCTCACCCATTCCCTCGCAGTGAGAGAAATATTGAAGCGTTAGCAACATATCGTGGTGCAACTGCGGGATGTGAATATGCTGAAAGCTTTATGCTCTTAAAGGAGATCAAGTAAATTAACGAGAAAATAGTATATGCAACGGTGGTTTACAGCTGTTCGAATTTTGAGTTTTTCATTAATGATTACCTTGAATCTGTTTTTTCACAAACAGTTCAGAGCTTTGATCTGCTGATTGTGATAGATAACGCTGATGAAGAAAAAGTTCTGAGTGCTTTATCTCGTTACGAAAAGGCGAGCATAAATGTGCATGTAGTTAATACAGAGGGAAAGTTTTCACCTATTCAGCTTAGAAAAGAGGTCATTTTAAAAGCTTATGGCTTGCAAGCCAATACCTTGATATTTTCTGACTTTGACGAGACAGTGGCAGAAAATCGAGTGGAGGAAATCATTAATAATATAACTGACTTTGATTTTGTGTTTAATGACTTTTACCTAACAGATTCAATGCTTAATAGGTTGAGTCAAGAAAGCTTTTTTTCGAAACGCCCAGTACCAGATATAGTGGATAATTTTGACAGCGTTAAGCTCTGCAACTTTGTCGGTCTTGGTAGCGTTGCCTTGAATTTAAGTCGTTATAGATTTGACGAATTAGAGTTTCCAGAGACCATTGTGGCTTTAGACTGGTTTATTGTAACAAAAGTATTGTTAGATGGTGGAATTGGAAAGAAATTGACTACAACTTATGCCAATTATCGTCAACATGTTGACTCTTTGGTTGGTTTTGATTTTCGATTAGATAAAAATAAATTGAAGCAAGGAATTAGGGTTAAGAAGTCTCATTATATGGCATTTAGGGATGAGTGTGAGATCTATAATGAACTTTACAATGAATTACACTCTTTAGAGCAATATATTGCCGAAAAAGGTGAAGAGCAATATATCGATAATATAAACAAACAATTTGATGCTAGCCTATTTTGCTGGTGGGAAAATATCAAATTATTACCGGAGATTAAACGTGATTTTAAAAGAACTTGAAAAGCCCTACATTATCGCTGAAATTGGATGTAATCATAATGGAGATACAGAATTAGGCCTAAAAATGATCAAGGCTGCTAAAGATTGTGGGGCGGACGCAGTTAAATTCCAGTATTTTACAAAAGATAACTTAGTAACAGATAAATATCTTGATGACTTAGATTCGGGCAATGTTAAGCTTGAAAACGTGGCAGTTTGGAAATCAGAGTCTTTGGGACTTAACACGGTAAGAGAGCAAGTTGCTGCATTTACAAACGATGAGAAACAGTTAATTGAGTTTAGAAACTATTGCCGTCAGATAGGTGTTGATTTTGGTTGTACACCAGTCGATGACAAAGGTGTTGAGTTTCTTAAGCAAATTGAAAGTGACTTTATAAAACTCGCATCTATGGATGCTGACAACCTAGAGATGATTGAAAACTGTATCAAAGCTGATCTTCCTATTATTCTCTCAACAGGAATGGCTAGTTTACCTGAAATCGATGCTATTTATAATATGTTTAAGAAAAAGGGCTTTTGCAACTTTTCAATGTTACACTGTGTATCAATTTATCCGCCTCGAGATGAAATAATCAATCTAAACTTTATTGATACATTGAAATCTTTGTACGATTGTGAAATCGGATATTCGGATCATTCTCTTGGGTTTTCTATTCCTCTTGCTGCGATTGCCAAGGGTGTCAAAATTATCGAGAAGCACTTTACTCTAGATAAAAATATGGTTGGTTGGGATCATAAAGTTTCTGCTGATGAGGCCGACTTAAAAATCATTTGTGAAGAAGGAAATAAAGTATTCCGTTCATTAGGCAGTACATACAAAGTGCTTGCGCCAGAAGAAATTGAAAAAAGGGAAAAATTCCGCCGAAGTGCAACTGCTGTACAAGATCTACCAAAAGGTCACATATTAACTCGCGAAGATTTCATCTATAAGAGGCCTGGAACGGGGATTTCACCAAAAGAAATTGATTACATTTTAGGCCGAAAGTTGAAAGAAGATATCGCTGCGGATACGACTTTAACACTGAGCGTCTTTGAATGATTGCTATCATTCCTGCAAGGGGGGGCTCGAAAGGTCTCCCCAAAAAAAATATTAAAGATCTGCTAGGTAAGCCGATGATCGCTTATACCATTGAAGCCGCGAAAGCATCGAAACATATAACAGATATTATTATTTCAACTGATTGCGAAGAGATTTATCGGATTGCTATTGAGCATGGTGCTAGGGAAACGTTCTTGAGGCCTGCTGAATTAGCAACGGATGAAGCCCAAGCAATTGACAATTATATCTATACGATAGACAGATTAGAAAAAGACTTTTCCATGAGCATCGAGTCATTTGTGGTGTTGCAACCGACATCTCCATTGAGAACGACGGAAGATATTGATAAGTCTATTGAGATGTATAAAAACTCGAATGCGCGATCTGTTATCAGCTACACAGTGGAACATCACCCTCTTACGTGGCATAAATACATAAAAGAAGACGGCAGCCTCGAAAATATCTTTGAAGATAAGTTAGATAATAGGCAGAAATTTAGAATGTCGCATTACCCAACTGGTGCAGTATACGTATTTAATACTCAGTTGATTAGAAGCCGAAACTACTTCGATGAATCTACTAAGGCTTACATCATGCCAAGAGAACGCTCTGTCGACATCGATACGGAAGAAGACTTTAGATATGCTGAGTTCTTGCTTGGGAGAAATCGAGATGAGTAGTGTTTTAAAGTTAAGTGACAACCCTAGCTTTGAGTTGGCAATTGAACTACTAGATTCGAATGGAAATGGCATACTGCCAGTAATAGATAAAGATGGTAAGTTTGCTGGAATCATTACTGACGGTGATATTCGCAAAGCGATTCTTTATAAAAATTTAGATCTTGAAAGCATAATCAATAAAGAGCCTTATACGCTTGACCCGAGCTCAAGTGAGCATCAAAAAGTACAATTTTTAAAAAGCATTAAGCGTCGTCAATTGCCTTTGGTTGATCACGAAAGAAATTATGTTGGTATGTTTACCTTGGACGAGTTCGATTTCTCGACACGAGATAACTGGGTCGTAATTATGGCAGGTGGGCTAGGATCTCGTTTAGGTGAGTTAACGAAAGAACTGCCAAAACCAATGCTACAAGTGCGCGGCAAACCGATTATTGAGCGTATTATTGAAAATTTTGTCAAGCAGGGGTTTACTAAGTTTTATTTGGCTGTGAACTATAAAAAAGAGATTATTAAAGACTACTTTCAAGACGGTAAGAAGTTTGGCATTCAAGTGAGCTATTTGGAAGAAAGTAAGCGCTTAGGTACTGCTGGTGCACTCGCGTTAATTGAAGAGCAGCATAGTGAACCGATGCTTATTAGCAATGGGGATGTGCTTGCTGACATTAACTATGCTGAATTGGTTGACTTTCATGAACGTTCTTCCAGCATGGCTACTATGTGCGTAAAAGAGTATGAACACATAGTCCCCTATGGCGTCATTGAAACGGAAGGTGACAAGATCACTGGCCTAAAGGAAAAGCCTCGCATTCTTTTCAATATTAATAGTGGGGTTTACTGTATTGATCCAAAAGTTATCAATAGAATACCTCAAGATACTTTTTATGATATGCCAACTTTATTCTCTGAGTTGATGAATGAAGATTTGCCTGTAACCGCTTACAGCTATAACCAATACTGGATCGATATTGGGCGCCCAGATGACTTCAAGAAAGCGAACGATTTTAATGAAATTCAATAATTTGAACCAAAGTGAAGCACTGGTTTGTATCGGAAGATGTAATAACTTTAATGATATAACATTAAGGTTTTCGAAGGAATTTTTAGGGTTAGAAAAATATACAACAATTTCAGAATACCCTGGTGCAGATCACTTTGTCGATTTGCAAAAGCAGAATATATCCGATCTACATTCAGATGGGTGGTTAGCTGTAAAGAATACCATTAGCATTGAAGAAGTGATTCTTAAAGATCGCCTATTGAGAAATATTAGCTACTTTGAAGCTAAAGAATTAGTCGTTAAAGTGGCTAAGTACTTTTACGAACTTTATTCTAAAAATAGTTTCAAAGTACTCGTTGTCCATCCTGTAGATAATTATGTCATGGATGTGATGGTGCAAATGGCAGAGAAGTTCAATATTGCTGTTTATGGCGTTTGTGCATTTTTTGTTGGTGGATATAAAAGAGTATCCGTTTTTGGCGAACACAATGCTATAAGAGAAGTCAGCCCTGAAGAAGTACAGATGTTTAAGAAGAAAATAACCGATAAATATAAATCACCAATGGTTTCTTCTTTTAGCAAAGCACTTAAAGGTAGCATCAGTTATTACTTTAAGTACAAGTTGAAATATTTATATTTTTATTTATTAAAGCATAAACTTTTAGGTAGGCTAGAATATGACTATATTTCTACACCTCATGCTGCAACGGTAAATAAGCTAACGGATTTATTTCCATTTAAGTACTTTAGTACAACTCTACCAGAGAAAGTCTCAGATTATGATATATACATTCCTATGCATTATCATCCTGAAGCGACCATCGAGTATTGGGTGAATGATACTACCTTTGTAGACTACCTGACCAGCTTAATTGAAGTTGTTAGAAAGTTATCTGATGAAGGTTTTAATGTGTACTTAAAAGAGCATCCTGCAATGTGTTTTAGGCAGGATAAATCTTTATATAAAAAGCTGCTTTATATTAAAAATGTAAAGATAATAAGCCCTTACGTTGAAACAGGCCAAGTTTTGGACATGTTCAACAACGTCGCTGTTTGGACTGGTAGTACAGGAATAGAAGCTTTGCTTAATGATAAGAAAGTATACTTTATCAGCTCGAATTACTATTTCTCCAAGCAAAGCGGTTCTTTATATGAAATCAAGCAATTTAAAACGGAAGAAGAAAAAGACGATTTTGTAGAGCATATCTTGAGTAATACAATCGTCTGGTAAGTTGTATGTATATAATTATTTTTAGATATGCAATGTATTCTTTGATTGCCTTGGAGGTGATGGTTGTACCTAAGATTTTGCCAGGTAGCGATTACTCTGAGCTTGAATATTATAAATTCATAATTTTTATGTTTCCTTTTTTGCTAGTTGGTGCTCACTCTGGCTACATGTATTTCCGTTTTACTGAAAAAGAGGATCGGTTTAATACCTTAGTGATCTTTGGTGCTTTGCAGCTTGGACTGTTCGCACTTGCTTTTGGCTTAATGACGCAAAATATCTTTTACGCCATTGCTGGTTTATTTATGGGTATGATGGTTGTAATTGAACAGCGGGTACAAGTAGAAAAGCTGTTTACCCTCGCGCTCGCAGGTAAGCCGCTTATTTCTGTGTTTTTGGTCTTGGTGGCGTATTTATCATGGGGTGGGTTTTCACCCCAATTGGACCCTAGCCAGATCCTTTCGTTTTCAGTAATTCTTGGTTTTCTCGCTTGGACGGCGATTGTTGTGTATTTCATAAAGCATACTACGAGTTTTCAAGAAGGTTTTGAATTTAGTAAGTATATTGACCTGATAAAAAAAGGGTTCTCAATTAATGTTGCTACAATTTTATTGATGATGACATTCTTCCTCGATAGATACATAACCAAGCAATATTATCCAGAGTCACTCGCTTCTTACTCTTTTTCATATAATATCATCCAGTTTGTCATTCTGGCTTTGACTACAATAGGTTATGTAAATACAGTGAAAGTTGGAGAGAAGTTTGATGAGCTTTCGTTTTCTGTTTTGATAAACAAGTTAGTTTATACATACAAAGTTTTTGTAGTCATACTGGCGTTGTTTTTTGTCTTTTTATACGTCATTAAGTTCTTTTACACCTTTGAAGGCTTCTTAACTTTATCTGTCATCATGTCCATATTTTTTGGTAATTTTTTCTGCGTCAATAGCGTTGCATCTATTGCGCTGTATAAAGGTTTCCAAAATAAAGCTGCGTTTTTTTTAGCCTGTATTTTTGCTGTAAATGTACTGCTTTCTTACTTATTGGCAGAGAGCAACGTTGCTCATTATTGGTTGGTTCTAAAAACTGGGCTGTTACTAAATATTTACTCTGTTACCTTTTTGATTATGGCTAAAAATAGGCTGAAATAGACTATATGATACTACTTAAATTTTGTTTGCTCTACTTTGGTATTCTCCAGCCTTTTTTGTCTTTACTATGGTCAAATAGCTTTAATATCCCATTATTGGTTAGGGTCGTTTCTGTTTTTAATATATTGACCTTCCTGATAGCACTTGCTTTAATCCTAAAGTACACTTTTGAAAGAAAAAGTATTAAAAGTAAGCCTTTTTTATTTTTCCTGTTATTTATTGTAGTAGTTGATGTTTTTGGCTTAGTTGTTGGGTCACTAAATGGTTACACCGATAAGCTATTTAACCACTTCTATTTAACTCTAAATGGCGTCTTTATTGCTTACGCTGTATTTCTATCCGACATCCCAAGCTATAAAATAGAGGAGTTTCTTCGTCGCTTTTCATATTGCTTTACGGCTTCGTTCTCTTTTGCTGTTTTAATTATGGTAGCTCAGACAATTTTAAATATCCCACATTACCCAGCCGTAGCGTCAAATTTAGCGCTTATTCCGATATTCTATTTCTTAAGTAAGAAGCGATATGCCATGGTTGCTTTCCTGATTCTGATGGTGTTTTTATCTGGCAAGCGCAGCGTGTTTATCATCTTCACATTCTTGATGCCATTTTTCATATTATTTAATCGTGGCGTAAAGTTTGGTACTGTAGCGTCGATAGGAGGGGGGGTAAGTGCATTGATGTTATTGATTTTGCTACCTCTTGCGACTTACCTTGAAGACAACGCTGATAAGTTCAGTGCGGGTAGATCTGTGATTAACAAATTTGCGCTATTAAATCCTATGTCCGACAACTTTGACCTAAAGTATGCAGCAGGTGAGCGATTTGAAGAGGTTTACAATTCTATCGAAGCGCACCATCAAAACCCTTACTCTTTCTTAATTGGATCCGGAAATGGTTTTTCTTACAAGTTAGAAGTAAGTCGAAAAGATATGGTTGAGGAAAATAGGAACGGAGTGCACTTCGCCCCTGTCGACTTTTATACCAAGTACGGGTTCTTATTTGTACTGTCCATGACTATTTTTATAATTTTGTACTTGATGAAGGTCTTTCCGTATTTGAAGTGTGGTGTATGGTATTTTAATGTGCTTGTTTACTATCAGGTGTTTGTTTTGTTCTACTCACTCCTTGGATCCAACTTTGGACTCGATTCAATATTTTGGATGAGTATCGGATTTTCCCTGTTACTAATTGACGAGATAAAAGAAGCACAGAAAAATGAACTGGTTTAATTGAGCAGGACATTTAGTAGTGAAAGCCATGATTAAGGCTTATAACCTGAGAAAACCAGCCAAAGGTTTGGTGTTTCATTCTGACAGAGGGTCTCAGTATATGAGTAAGCATGGGTGATGTGGGGGCTTGTTGGGATAACGCTGTTGTTGAAAGATTCTTTGGCAGCTTGAAACATGACTGGTTGTTAAAAGTGGCTCAGCCAACTCGAGAACACATGAAAAGTGATGTTACTGAATATATGAAGTATTAAAATCTGGAAAGGCTACACTCAGCTAATAACAATCAGTCACCAGTAGAGTATGAAAATTCTTTAAGAAAAGTGTCCGGCTGGAGTTCACCAGAATAATTTTTATAGTATTTAATTTTATAGACACAATTCGTTTTCCAAAATGGCTTTGGTTGTTTAAAAAATTATGCATATATTAATCGTACATTATATTTAATTCATTTCCGATTTTTTCTTTATACCAGGGTCGATGAGGTTTACCTAGGATTAAGCCTATTAGGAAAGATAGCGTTTTTACTTCTACTTTTTATAACAATGGTTGGTTCATTAGCTTTTTTGGCAAAATTAGAAAGTGTGAATTATTTTAAACAGATAGTTTTTAACAAATACAAGTACAAGTCTGTTAAGGTAATACAGGTCTCCCAGAGCACAGCGGAGCATTAAGAATTTTTAGAGGAAAAAATGTGTGGAATAGTAGGATTTAATTTTAAAAGCGAAAGTAATGATTTCTTGAGTCTTGCTCCTCATAGAGGACCTGATAGCTCTGACTATACGTATATCGGTGGTTATACGTTAGGGCACAACAGGCTGGCTGTTGTTGATCACAATGAAGAGTCGAATCAACCTTTTTACTCCGAGTGTGGAAAATATGTCATCGTTTTTAATGGCGAGGTTTATAACCATGCTGATTTACGAAAAGAGCTGGTGGAAAAGTACTCATTCAAAACAAAATCCGATACTGAGGCGATGTTATACGCCTATATCGAATATGGTGATGAGTTCGTGCACAAATTGAGAGGGATGTTTTCTTTTGTAATTTACAATTCAGTTGACGATGAACTGTTTTGTGCAAGAGATAGAATTGGCATAAAACCACTCAATTATTACTTCAAAGATGGCAAGTTCATTTTTGCGAGTGAAATAAATGTAATTGCAAAGCTACTTGAAGAGAAGCCAAGTATCAACCAAGAGGCGATCAGGCAGTACATGAAGTACTTATACGTGCCTTGTCCCGATACGATTTTTACGGATATTAAAAAGTTACCTCCTGGCCATATTATGAAATTAAAAGATGGTGAGTTAACGAGTAAACAGTATTGGGAAGCATCGCAATTTGTCGGTAAAAACTTAGGTTTAAGCGAAGGTGAAATACTTGAAGAGTTAGATTACCTTTTCGATGATTCTGTTAAGACTCGAATGATCGCCGATGTTGAATTGGGATCGTTTTTAAGTGGTGGTATTGATAGTAGCCTTATTCTTTACTACATGCAGAAGAATTCGGAAAAGAAAATCAACACCTATACATTGGGTTTTGAAAATGCCGATAGCTATGACGAGTCTAGCGATGCGATGTTAATGGCGAAGCATTTTAATACCAATCACCAAGAGATATTAATCAAACCTGATGTCGTCAGTCTATTACCTAAAATGGTGAAGCATTTTGGGGAGCCCTTCGCTAGCCCTACCTCTTTGCTTATTCATGAGTTAACTAAAGAGACTAAGAAGTTCGCGACGGTAGCGCTTGCAGGTGATGGTGGCGACGAAGTTTTTGGTGGCTATCCAAAATATCAGGGGGTTCAATTAGCTGAAAAGTTAAATTCGGTTCCCAAATTTGTACTCAATGGGATTGCGAAGGTTACAGACTTAATCCCAGAGAATACATCAGGCAACCATTTGCCTCGGAGAATAAAAGCGTTTGCATCTTCACTTAGTAAAGATGCTGCGCAAAGGTATGATGACTGGTCTGCTTACATTAGCGATGATGATTTGAGCAAGCTCTTTAAAGAAGAGATCAGTTTTAGCAGTATCGTTTATGATAGCTGGAACTTGTTGGATACTGGTGATGGCATAATCACAAGCTCCTTAGTTGATTTAAGGACATATTTACCTAACGATATGTTGTACTATGGAGATATTATGAGTATGGCAAATGCGTTTGAAGTAAGGTTCCCATTGATTGATCATAATATTATTGAGTTTATGACAGCTATAGATTCGCAATGGAGAATCAAAAATGGTCAAACTAAGTACTTAATGAAAAGGTTACTGCAAGGAAAGGTACCTGATCAAATCATCACGAAGAAAAAACTTGGCCTTAATCCACCAATGGGCATATGGCTTAAGCGTGATTTAGCGCCATTGTTGGAAGAGTACTTGTCAAAAAGTGTAATCGAAAAGAGAGGGATCTTCGATTATAAGTATGTCCAACAGATAATTGATGAATTTACCACTAACAGAAAAGATCGTTCGCTTAACTTGTGGGCTATGGTCGTATTAGAAGAATGGTTTAGGCAATATTTAGATTAATTTTAAACAAATCGAGAAACTTAAAGTGACTACTAATAATTATCAAGTCTGTACTAACTGCGTAATGGACACAACGGATTCGAAAATCACTTTTGATGAGAATGGAATATGCGATCATTGTTCTACATTTTACAATGATATTAAGCCTAATTGGCACACGGATGAAAAAGGTTGGGCAGAGATAACAAAAATTGCAGCCGATATTAAAAAGGAAGGTGAAGGGAAAGAGTTTGATTGCATTATTGGTATGAGTGGTGGTATTGACAGCTCATACCTTGTTTATTTAGCAAAAGAGAGGCTAGGTTTAAGGCCATTGGTCTTCCATGTTGATGCTGGTTGGAACTCTCAGCAAGCTGTTCATAATATTGAGCAGATAGTAGATCGACTTGGCTTAGACCTGTATACAGAAGTAATCGATTGGGAAGAGATGAAAGACTTGCAGCTTTCTTTCTTCAAGGCAGGTGTTTCTCATACAGATACACCGCAAGACCATGCTTTTTTTGCGACTATGTATAAGTTTGCTTCAAAGCATAAAATTAAACATATTCTAACGGGCGGTAACTACTCAACTGAGTGCATTCGCAACCCATTAGAGTGGATGTACTTCCAATCAGACTCTCGTCAGATTAAAGATATTCAAAAGAAATTTGGTACTAAAAAGCTTAAGAATTTTCCATTGACAAATATCTTATGGCACAAAATTTATTTGCCATATATCAAAGGGATTAAGCTGTATAGACCGCTTGACTTTATGCCTTATGACAAGGAAGAAGCAACGCAGTTTTTAGTTGATAATTACGGATATCAGCGCTACGCACAAAAACACTTTGAGTCTCGTTTTACTCGTTTCTATGAAGCTTATTGGCTGTATGTAAAATTTGGTTATGATACACGCAAAGTACAGTACTCTAGCTTGATTGTTACAGGGCAAATGACGCGAGAAGATGCGTTGGAAAAGCTCAAAAATCCACCATACGATCCTGAGACGATTGATGATGACTTTAGCTACATTGCTAATAAGCTTGGTATCACAGTCGACGAGTTAAAAGGCTACTTAAAAGCTCCGAACAAAACCTATAAAGATTATAAGAACCAACAAGCAATCTATGATTTAGGTGCTAAGGTGATGAGAAAGCTTGGCCTTGAGAAAGGCGGCAAAAGATGATAGCTATAATCGACTATGGTTCTGGGAATATTCAAGCCATTCAAAACATATTTACTAAGTTAAAGGTTGATTCTTTTTTTGCAAGTACACCAGAAGCTTTACAAGCTGCAGACAAAATAATCTTGCCAGGTGTTGGCGCTTTTGATGAAGCGATGACACAACTGCAGGAATCTGGAATGAGAGAAGCTTTAGATCACTTTGCATTAATTGACAAGAAACCTGTATTAGGGATTTGTGTTGGTCTACAAATTATGGCAACAGGCAGCGACGAGGGTAAGTTATCTGGACTCGGTTGGTTTGATGCTTCAGTAAAGAAGTTTGACGAATCTAAAATAAACTTTAAGCCGAAACTTCCTCATATGGGGTGGAATGAAATTGAGCCAACGGAAGCACATCCTCTACTAAGTAATATTGACTGTGAAAAAGGGTTTTACTTTATTCACTCTTATTACTTTGAAGCTCACGACGAGAAAGATGTATTCATTAAAGCGCATTATGGTGATGATTTTTGTTGTGCTGTGAGCAAAGACAATATTTTTGGGCTTCAGTTCCACCCAGAAAAAAGCCACACCAATGGTATTAATCTATTTAAAAATTTCGCAGAGCTTAAATTATGTTGAGGTCTAGAGTATCCCCTTGTTTACTTGTTCATAAGAAAGGGCTAGTTAAAACAGTAAAGTTTAAAGATGCCAAATATGTTGGTGATCCTATCAATGCTGTAAAAATTTTTAATGAAAAAGAAGTTGATGAGCTGATTGTGTTAGACATTGATGCAACAGTCGAAAACAAGTCACCCGATTATCAAATGATTAAGCACCTCGCCAATGAGAGTCGTATGCCATTGTGTTATGGAGGAGGAATAAAAACACCTCAACAAGCACAAGAAATTATTAAGCTAGGTGTCGAGAAAGTTGCTATTTCAAGTCAAGCCTTAAGTAACCCATCAGTTCTTAAAGAAATGGCTGAAATTATAGGCAAGCAAAGTGTTGTTGTGGTTTTAGATGTCAAAAAAACACTTTTTGGCAGTTATGAAATATATACACATAACGGAAAGAACAAAGTTAAAAAGAAGCTTGAGCAAGTTATATCTGAACTCGAAGAGTTTGGAGTTGGTGAGCTAGTTATAAACTCAATTGACCAAGATGGAATGATGAAAGGTTACGACATGAAGTTAGCTGAGAAAGTGAGGGAACTAACCAGTGTTCCACTTACAATACTTGGTGGAGCAGGCTCTGCAGAAGATATTTTGAAGCTGATTGATAAGTTTAAAGTAATCGGAGCCTCTGCTGGTAGCCTTTTTGTTTTTAAAGGTGTTTACAAAGCTGTACTTATAAACTATATGAACCAAGACGCCCTTGCAAAAATAAGAAAAATCGCTCGCTCACAATTAGGAAAGTAAGATGAAGCAAATACTACAGGATATGGCGAAAGGTGGATCGTCTATTGTTAAGGCGCCTGCTCCAACGATTACTAAAAATCATGTTCTCATTAATACCACTACTACTTTAATTTCTATAGGTACAGAGAGAATGCTTGTGGATTTTGGTAAGGCAAACTTAATAGATAAAGCTCGTTCTCAACCTGATAAAGTTAAAATGGTACTTGAGAAAGTTCAAACTGATGGGCTAATGACCACTGTAGATGCTGTGAAATCAAAGTTAGCTCAACCATTACCATTGGGTTATTGCAATGTAGGTGTTGTTGAGCAAATTGGTAATGGAGTTAATGCTGTTAGGGTTGGTGAGCGCGTAGTCTCAAATGGCCCTCATGCTGATGTTGTTCGTGTATCTAAAAACCTGGTTGCAAAAGTCCCTGATAATGTTAGTGATGAAGAAGCTGCATTCACGGTTGTGGCAAGTATCGGCCTACAAGGTATTCGTTTAGCAAACCCAACAATGGGTGAATGCTTTGTCGTTACAGGTGTTGGTTTAATCGGCTTGCTAACAGTTCAAATGCTAAGAGCACAAGGTTGTAGAGTATTAGCCATAGATTATGATCAAGAAAAATTAAAGCTGGCAAGACAATTTGGGGCTGAGATTTGCAACCCCGGTGCAGGTGAAGACCCTGTTGCGGCTGGTATTTCCTTTAGCCGTGGAGAGGGTGTTGATGGTGTTATTATAACAGCCTCAACCAAGTCTAATGACCCAGTAACACAAGCTGCACGAATGAGTCGTAAACGTGGTCGTATCATTTTAGTTGGGGTGACTGGCTTAGAGTTAAGTCGAGCAGACTTTTATGAGAAAGAGTTAACTTTTCAAGTATCGTGCTCTTATGGCCCTGGGCGTTATGATCCTAGTTACGAAGAACAGGGGAATGATTACCCATTTGCGTTCGTTCGTTGGACAGAGCAGCGTAACTTTGAAGCAATTCTTGATATGATGGCAGGTGGTCAGTTAGATGTTAAGCCATTAATTACGCATCGCTTTAAGTTTGAAAACGCAAGTGAAGCATATGAGCTACTTACTTCGGATAAAAGTGCTTTAGGTATTCTACTGCAGTTTGAGTCTGAACCACAATCACGTCATGTTAAAACCGTACCTTTAAACCCCACTGTAAATTACGAAAAGGATGAGCCTGTAATTGGATTTATTGGTGCTGGTAATTACGCTTCGCGCGTTTTAATACCCGCTTTTAAACAGGCTGGTGCAAAACTACATAGTGTTGCAACATCAGGCGGGATAAATGGAGTTATTCACGGCGAAAAATCAGGCTTTGTAGAAGCAACTACAGATACACAAGCTATGATTAAAAATGATGACATTAACACTGTTGCTATCGTCACCCAGCACAATAGCCATGCAGCTTTTGTAAAAGCAGCGCTCGAGGCTGGTAAAAATGTATTTGTTGAGAAGCCATTAGCAATCAACCATGAAGAACTAAATGAGGTTAAGGTTGCTTATAAAGAGGCTTGTAAGAATGCTTTAGAGCCTAAGCTAATGGTTGGTTTTAACCGTCGCTTTTCCCCTCAAATTCAGAAAATGAAACAGCTGTTAGAACCAATAAAAGAACCTAAATCGTTCATTATGACTATGAATGCAGGAGCTATTTCTGCTGTTCATTGGACACAAGACATTAATATAGGTGGTGGACGTATTATTGGAGAGGCATGCCACTTTGTTGATTTAATGCGTTATTTAGCTGGAAGTGAAATTGTATCTGTTCAAGCTCGAAGAATGGGAGATACTGACTCGGTAGAAGTAACTGAGGATAAAGCCGCAATAATTTTAGGCTTTGCGGATGGGTCATTTGGTACTATAAACTACTTTGCGAATGGTGCAGCAAGCTTCCCCAAGGAACGAGTAGAGGTATTTACCAATGGTAAAGTCTTACAGCTAGATAACTTTATAAAACTAAAAGCATACGGATTCAAAGGGTTTAAAAAAATGAACCTTTGGAAGCAGGATAAAGGTCAAAACCTGTGTTCTAAGTTATTTCTTGATTCTATTCGTGATGGTAACCCCGCCCCAATCGCTATCGATGAAATTTTTGAAGTAGCAAAAGTATCCATAGACATTGCTGAACAGCTCAGAAGTCAATGAAAAAATTGATAAAAAAGGCTCTTAAGGTATTTCATACCGTGAAATACCTTAAGTTTAAACAGTTTTACTATAGACTCTTATATAAAATCACAACGCCTACAGTTTATAAAGCAGAGCCAACTTCATGCAAATGTTGGGTTTGGTGTGGCCCAGAGGTTAATCCGCAAAGTATAACCTCAGAAACTACCGTAAAGTTTTTAAACCAAACAGGAAGTATAGTAACACTAGAAGATTGGAACTGCCCTAGTAAAACTAAGCTTTGGTTGTATAACCTTCATTATTTTGATGATTTAAGTTCTTTTGATTCCTTTAAAAGGTACGATTTACAACGGGGGTGGATAGAAAGGTGGATAGCTGATAATCCTCCTTGCTTAGGTAATGGGTGGGAGCCGTATCCAATATCATTACGGTTAGTCAACTGGGTTAAGTGGTGCAGTAAGCAAAAGCATGTTTCTCCTGCATATACCAAAAGTATGTTAGAGCAAGCCGATGCACTTTCTAAGCAGCTCGAATATCACATCTTAGGAAATCACTTATTTGCAAACGCTAAAGCTCTGACTTTTGTTGGAGCTTACTTAAATGGCGAACAAGCTGAGCGCTACTTAAATAAAGGCATTGATATTTTAGATAAAGAAATATCTGAGCAGTTTTTAGATGATGGAGCCCACTTTGAACTATCCCCCATGTATCACGAAATTTTGCTTTGGGATTTACTGGAGTTAATAGACTTAGCTCATACTAGTGATAATGATTTGCTAAAAAAATATAGCCATGGTTGGAGGGCTGTTGCAGTAAAAGCGCTTACTTGGCTTCAGGTGATGATTCACCCTGATGGGGAGATTAGTTTTTTCAACGATGCAGCTATAGGAATCGCCAAGCAGCCTAAAGATATTTTTAGCTACGCTAAAAAGCTAGGCATATTATGTGAGATGGACTCCAAAAGGTTAATCACAAACCCTACTAGCGGCTACAGCAGAGTAACTTTTGATGAATATACCCTTATCTTCGATCACGCTAATGTTGGACCTGATTACCTACCTGGTCATGCACATGCTGATACTTTAAGTTTTGAATTGTCGATTGGAGAGCAAAGAGTATTCGTTAACTCAGGTACTTCGCTTTATGGTATTAGTGAAGAGCGTTTAAGGCAGCGTGAGACGGCAGCACATAACACAGTTACGGTCGAAGGTTGCAGCTCCTCACAAGTTTGGTCTGGATTTAGAGTTGCTAAGCGAGCATATGCAAAGTTAAACCAAACAAGTTATAGTGATGGTCGTACATTATTGGTTGCAAGCCATGATGGTTATCTAAAGCAAAGCCCTAAACTTATTCATACCAGAAAGTTAGAGTGTTCAGGTAAGAGTATAAAAGTTCATGATGATTTATCACATGCTAAAGCTGCGTGCTTACACTTAAATATCCACCCAGAGCTTGATATTGTTCAAACTTCAGCTCGTGCGTGTGAGATTTTTAAACAAGGCACTAGATTATGTGTATTAGAAAGTGACAGTGCATTACAGTTAAAAGATAGTACGTGGCACCCTGAATTTGGTAAGTCTGTTCCAAACAAAAAAATCGAAATTAACTTTAACAGCGGTAGTATACGAACTGAAATAAGAATAATTAAGGGACTAGAGTGAAGATACTTTTTTTATCTTTTTATTATCAACCCGACCTTTGTGCTGGCTCGTTTAGAGCAAGCGCACTAGTTGAACAATTGAGGCAGCAAGAAGAAGTTGAAATCGATGTAATCACAACCATGCCTAATCGCTATGCTAGCTTTAATGCTGGCGCTAAATCAGAAGAGGTTTTAGATAATGTGCGCGTACGTCGAGTTGAGCTTCCCTCGCATAAAAGTGGCATGCTCGACCAAATAAAATCTTTTTATGCGTTTTACAACCAAGTGAATAAAGCTGTCAAAAATGAACAGTATGATTTAGTCTTCGCCACTAGCTCTCGGCTTTTTACTGCATTTCTTGGTGCTAGAATAGCGAAGCGTAAGAAGTTACCACTATATTTAGATATACGAGATATTTTCGTCGATACCATAAAAGACGTTCTAAACCCTAAGTTAGCACTTTTAATGAAACCAATCTTGAACATGGTTGAAAGCTATACATTCTCAAATGCACAGAGTATTAACCTAGTATCTAAAGGTTTTGAAGAATACTTTTACTTACGATATAAGAAGCCTAAATACACATTTTTTACCAATGGCATTGACAAAGAGTTTCTTAGCTTTGAAAAGCAGAATGTCAGCTCTGAAAGTACTTACGGTATCAAAACAGTTTTATATGCTGGCAACATAGGAGAGGGACAAGGTTTAAATACTATAATCCCTGAGCTTGCAAAAATATGTAAACAGAGGTACCACTTTAAAATTATAGGTGATGGTGGGCGTAAGGATTTATTGCTCTCCAGTTGTGAAAGTATAGATAATATCTCTTTCCACCCTCCAGTTAATCGCGAGCAATTATTAAAAGAGTACACCAGAGCCGATATTCTGTTTTTACACTTGAATGATTACCCTGCTTTTGAAAAAGTCCTACCTTCTAAAGTGTTTGAATATGCCGCTACTGGTAAGCCTGTTCTAGCTGGAGTAAGTGGTTACGCCGCTGAGTTTATAAAAGAAGAAGTAAGCAATGCTGCAGTGTTTTACCCTGGAGACGCTAAGGCTGGTCATAGTGCGTTAAGTAGCCTTAATAGTGAATACAGTGATAGAAAGGGTTTTATTGCAAAGTATACTCGCTCCAATATTATGAAAAAAATGTCCCTATCAATTTTATCTTGCCGAAGCTAAATATGAATACTTTATTGATTACTGGTTATTCTGGTTTTGTTGGTAGCTTGCTAGCTAAGGAGCTGCAAAGCAATAACGCTTTAAAACTTTTGGGGCGAAAAAAGTCAAATTTAGGCAAAGTTTATAAGCACAATATTGATGGTAGTGGTGATTACTCAAGTACGCTTAATAATGTTGACTGTGTAATTCATTGTGCTGCACGAGTTCATGTAATGAAAGACAGCTCGGTAGATCCTTTAGCTGAGTTTAGAGCTGTGAACACCGCTGGTACTGTGAATTTAGCTAAACAAGCTGCAAAAGCGAGTGTAAAACGCTTTATATTTGTTAGCACAATAAAAGTGAATGGAGAAAGCACATCAGGTAAACCAGCATTTACTCCATTCGATACACCTGCACCTGAAGACTTCTATGGAGTCTCAAAATCGGAGGCAGAGCAGCTGCTACTGGAGTTAGGTAAACAAACAGGGATGGAGATTGTGATTATAAGACCACCACTTGTGTACGGAGAAGGTGTGAAAGCTAATTTTGCATCTTTAATGAAACTTGTTGGTAAAGGGTTGCCTTTACCTTTTAGGTTAATAAACACTAATAAACGCAGTTTAGTATCTGTCTATAACCTGGTGGATTTAATCAAGGTGTGTATTGAGCACCCAAAAGCCGTTAATCAAGTTTTTTTAGTAAGTGATGACAATGATCTATCAACTGCTGAAATGGTGAGGCTTATGGCAAGGGTACAGGGCAAATCCAACTTTTCACTTCCATTACCTTTGTGGTGTTTTAAACTAGCAGGTAGTTTGCTGGGCAAACTAGATGTAGTTGATAGACTAACCGGCTCACTTCAGTTAGATATCACTCATACAAAAAACACACTTGATTGGTCTCCGCCTTATCCTGTTGAACTTGGCTTTAAACTTGCGGCTAAAAATTTATAAATGGAATATTTAATGATACGATTACTCGATTTTTTATTTGCCTTGTTTGGCCTTTTATTCGCTTTTCCTTTCTTGGTCATTTTGTACATCATTGGACTGTTTGATACTGGCTCACCGATTTTTACTCAAGAGCGTGTTGGTAGAAATAAAAAGCCATTTACTTTAGTGAAGTTTAGAACGATGAAGGTAGACACTGCATCTGTTGCGAGCCACCTTGCGAGCTCTTCTTCAATAACACCATTTGGTCACTTTCTTCGTAAAACAAAGCTGGATGAGCTTCCTCAGCTATGGAATGTATTAAAAGGTGAAATGAGCCTGGTTGGTCCACGCCCAGGTTTATACAACCAAGAAGAGCTTACATATGCAAGAGAAGTTAAAGGCATATATTCTGTAAGACCTGGGATCACAGGTCTTGCCCAGGTGAGCGAAATAGACATGTCTACCCCAGAATTACTTGCGACAACGGATAGGCAAATGATCGATACTTTGACAGTGGCTAATTATTTTAAGTATATAGTAATGACTGTAACAGGCAGTGGTTCTGGGGATAGGGTAGGTAAGCATTGATCTTAAAAGTTTTTTTAACTATAACCTATTAGTTTCTCAACATATAGTTTTACTACTTTTGTATATACTACAGCTTGTACTATGCTTAAGTTCGTCTGTAATTATAGTTCGAATTGGAATAAAAAAGGAACACAATGGATAGTTGGTTTCGTGTCTTGTTAAGCGCTTCTCGCAGCCAAAAGCGTCTTATTACTTTGGTTTTAGATTCAATTTTTATAATTTCTGCTTTTTGGTTGGCCCTGATTGTTCGGCTCGATAGCCTCGCGCCTTTAATGATTGCAAAAAACTGGTTGTTACTGGTTATTCTCTTACCCGCTAGTTTATTCATTTTTGTTCGTTTAGGGCTTTATCGGGCGGTGCTCCGTTATGTTGGGGCAAGTGCTGTAGGGGCTGTGGTATTAGGTACTGTTATAAGTACCGTGGTATTAGTTTTGTCTGCCTTTTTTACCCAAACCGTTATCCCTCGTACCATGCCGGTTATTTATGGTTGGTTAATGATACTCTCTTTGGGTGGCTCACGTATTTTGGTTAGGGCATTGATTTGGCGCTTATCTGCAGTAACCAAAACTCCGGTAGTTATTTATGGCGCTGGGGATGCTGGGCGACAGTTAGCAACAGCGCTGGCAACTGGTCCCGATTACTATGTTACTGCTTACCTCGACGACGATGATAACAAGCATGGCGCTATTATTCAGGGGATCCCAGTAATTCCGTTTGCAGAAATATATAACCTTATCGATAAAAAGCGCGTTAAAAAAGTGCTACTGGCACTGCCCAGTGCAACGCGCTCTCGCCGTAAAGAGATACTCACTAAGTTAGAAAAGCTACCTCTTGAAGTGATGACTGTGCCCGGTATGGCAGATGTAATTGATGGCAAAGCGCAACTTAGTGAGATAAAAGAAGTTGAAATAGAAGATCTACTAGGGCGTGATCCTGTCGCACCAAGAACCGAGTTATTGGCGGCTAATATAACTAATAAAGTGGTGATGGTTACTGGAGCTGGTGGCTCTATTGGCTCTGAACTTTGTCGGCAAATTATTAAAAATAGGCCACTTAAGTTAGTGTTGTTTGAAGTGTCTGAGTTTGGCTTATATAACATTGAAAAAGAGTTAAACCAGCTGGCCCTAAGTAAAAACATCGCACTTGAAATTGTGCCTGTGATGGGGTCTGTGCAGCGTATCAATCGTATTGAAACTTGTATGAAAGCGTTTGGTGTGCAAACAGTGTATCACGCTGCAGCTTACAAACATGTTCCGTTGGTTGAACAAAACGTGGTCGAGGGGGTGCGTAACAATGTATTTGGCACGTATCATACTGCAAAAGCAGCTATTAATGCAGGGGTAGAGACGTTTGTTTTAATCTCTACAGATAAGGCTGTTCGGCCCACTAATGTGATGGGTGCGACTAAGCGAATGGCAGAGTTAGCGTTACAAGCCTTATCTGAGAGCAAAGTAACGTCAAAAAATACCCGTTTTTGTATGGTACGTTTTGGTAATGTATTAGGCTCCAGTGGCTCGGTAGTGCCTTTATTTCGCAAGCAGATTAGAGAAGGAGGCCCAATCACTCTAACACATAATGATATCACTCGATTTTTTATGACCATACCAGAGGCAGCGCAATTAGTGATACAAGCCGGTGCTATGGGTAAAGGCGGCGATGTGTTTGTACTCGATATGGGTGAGTCTGTTAAAATTAAAGACTTGGCAACCAAAATGGTTCATTTGTCGGGCCTAGAAGTTAAATCTGAATCAAATCCTCATGGCGATATTGAAATTAAATGTACGGGGCTGCGCCCTGGTGAAAAGCTATATGAAGAGTTGCTCATAGGTGATAATGTTGAAGACACCCCACACCCACGCATAATGACGGCGAATGAGGTTAAGTTACCGCTAGGTGAGTTGGATAAACTTATTGAAAAACTAGATGCAGCTTGTCATAAATTTGATCACGAAGCTATTCGTAAGTTGTTACTAGAAGCGCCAACAGGTTTTAACCCTACCGATGGTATTTGTGATTTAGTATGGAATGAAAAACGTGTTGCACTAGAGCGAGAAGCCAAACAAGTAGTGAAGGCTGCAGATGATGTAAAAGTGGTTAATTTGCGTAAAGCTTAATGAGCATGTGGCACAAGGCACTTTATTGTTACAAGAGTGCTCTGCTTAACTCCTGTTATTTGTGAATAGTTACACCGCTTTTTAGTAATTTTATGAAAAGAACCAAGTGCTCTGGTGTATTGCGATTGTGTTAAACTTGCTTGGGCAAAGTACTTGTATTGAGTTGCAATGAATAAAGCTTATTTGAGATACGTAATGTTGATGTATTGATTGGCTTGGGTTTTCTTTACTTTCAATATACGATAGTTAAAACAGTAATAAAGTTAAAGTAAGGCTTTATTACAATGAATAAAAAATAAAAATTGGTCTGCGTACATGTCAAAAATAAATATAGTTCTTGCAGGCGGTGTAGTGCTTGCGAGTATGCCTGCTTTAGCAGATAGCCCAGCAAAAAGCTTTTCTTCATTTGCTGGTTATACTGGGCTATTTAATACACCAAATGCTGAAGTGTTAGAAAAGGGGTCGGTTGACTTTGGATACAACAATCAACTCGATTTACGTGGCACTAAATATATTGATGGTCATAATTTTATCTTTTCCGCAGGGATTTACGACGGCCTTGAAGTCAGCGGTCAGATTGCATCGAGTACAATACATGATAGTATGTTTGAAAATAAGGGCCAAACTCGAGATCTATCTTTTAATCTTAAGTATCAAATTCCTTATATTCCCAAAAACTGGTTCAATCTCGCCATCGGTGG
Source organism: Pseudoalteromonas sp. A25 (assembly GCF_009176705.1). Taxonomy (NCBI): domain Bacteria; kingdom Pseudomonadati; phylum Pseudomonadota; class Gammaproteobacteria; order Alteromonadales; family Pseudoalteromonadaceae; genus Pseudoalteromonas; species Pseudoalteromonas sp. A25. The sequence continues at coordinate 479,326 of NZ_AP021846.1, forward strand.
TAAAGACTTAGGTGGTGCAGCAAATAACTACGAAACGTACTATTTAGCGGGCTCAAAAGAGTGGAATGATTTTAGGTTTTCTGCGGGGATTGCAGTTAGCGACCGCGCTACGGGGCAAATGGATGGTGCTTTTGCGGGTATTGAATGGCAGCCGCTAGATTGGTTTGCATTGCAATTAGAGCACGATGCAGATGCGGTGAATGCGGGTATTCGATTAACTGTTCCACGTGAGTGGATCTACGATGTGGGCACGTTAACATTCAGTGGCAAGTTGTACAGCAATACTGATTATGCGGATAAAAACACCTATTGGGGCTTAAACTTTTCAATGCCTTTGTTTGAGCAGGCAGTACTAAACGACCCTACTGAGGCTGCGCCTGCGCCTATTTTAGATAACCATAAAAATCGTGAAGCGGCATTTAAAGCCCACTATCAAAAGCAGCGAGAACTTGCGCAAAAGCCTTTAGAAGAGGCTAAGCAAGAGGTAGCGCAGCGTGATAAATTCAGTAAATCTCTTACTTTACAAACACGAGAGCTTAAAAACGCGTTAATAGACGATGGTTTTGAGGCTGTAAGCGTTGGTTTTAATCGTGAGCCACATATTGTTTTGAGCTTTGAGAACTTTGTATTCAACCGCAACGATATTGATGCAATAGGGTTGGTGCTAGGGCGCATCGCAGAGCACATTGATGAACCAGACGCTAAATATAGCATTCAGTTATTGAATCGTGGTATGCCTATGTTGTTTGTACGCGGTAGTGTTGATAATTATCGCGACTTTATTAATAGCAGTATTACGCCAGATATGGATATCCGTCGTGGTGAAATGGAGCCACTCGGCAGTGTGTCGTGGGTTGGTATGCCAAACGCGAATAGCCCTTATTTTACACCTCGCTTAACTATTGGCCCAGCGCTTAATCAACGAACTGCAACTGAGCTGGGCGTTTATGATTATTCACTTGCTGTAAAAGCAGATTTAGATTTGCCGATGTGGTACGGCGGTGGCTTAAGTGTGAGTGCTCAATCTGAATTAGCCAAAACGAGTGATTATGAACAAGGTAGGCCGTTTGGCCGCTTGGCTGAAAAAGATGGTATTACTCAAGCTACGTTATACCAGACTTTAGCGCTGCCTTACGGCATTTATAATCAAACGCATATCGGCTTTTTTAGAGAGTTTAATCAAGATTTCACTGGTATAAAAAACGAAACTGTTTGGCTAAGTGGTAATGGTCGTCATCAGTTTAAGGCAGATATTGGTTACTTAGAGTATCAAGATTACAACACAGAACGAGATTATCAGGCGTTGTCATATCGCTATAACTGGATTGAAAAAGATGTTAGCTTTCATGCAACGGCAGGGCGCTTTTTTTATGACGATAGCGGTGTAAAGGTCGAAACGCGCTTTTGGTTTGGAGACAGTTATATATCAGTATTTGCACAAGATACCGATGTGCAGGTGGCAGGGGTGTCGTTTAGCATTCCGCTTACGCCCCGTAAAGATATGCCAGCGACAAGTTATGGACAAATTAAAGGTAATGAGGCTTGGCAACATAGCGTCAGCACGCGTATCGGAGAATCACACAACAACGTAACAATTGGTCGAGCTAAGCAGATAGAAACACCGCTGAGTATCACTAAAACCCTTTTAAATCAGGGCCGACTTTCAAGTAGTTATATATATGCTAATTTAGCGCGTTTACGAGAAGCGTACTTGACTTATCGTTAGTGGGTCATTTACGACTTTTGTGAGTCATGTAACTTTAATAATTAATAAGCTTTTGAAAAGTTATAAGTTACGGTAGTTTTTACAAAGTAGAGCTTGTATAATTTATCGACTACTCTTAATCTATTTACGGTGACTTTAGCGTTTGAGCCTTAGCGTCTAATGTGTAAGGCTAAAACAGCTCGAACCGATGATTGGATACTAATTTATCGAAGGTGTTTTTAAGATAAAAATAGCTCAGTCAGTAAAAAAAATTATTGAACAGTGGGTGTAACTGCTCGCAGGTCAAAAATATAGGTAGGAAGAATTGGAAATAAGCGCAATGTTTCCTATAGTATTAATTTGAATTACAAACTGTGCGGGAGTTGTTTGGGCTCTTGCGAAAAAATGGAACAAGGACTAATCATGCTTGCTAATAAAAAATCTCTTTTGGCGATGTCTGTCGCTGCCTCGCTAACATTGACGGGTTGTTTTAGCGACAACGACAACAATGTTAAAGTAGATCCGCCTACACCACCTACGCCAACACCTACAGAAACGGTAGTGCCAGATACGCTAGTTACTGAGCAACCTTCTAAGGTGTTTTCTGTTAACGTAGTTAATGCTGCAAATTCAGATGTATTGTCTGGTGCAACAGTTTCGTTTGTAGTTAATGGCGAACCCGCAAACGTATTAACAGACGTAAACGGTGAAGATTTATCATCTGTAACTGTAGACGAAACAGGTAACTTTACTTTCTTAAATAAAGAAGGCGAAACAGGCAGTGTGACAGCGCTTGTGGCTAGTGAAGGTTATATTTCAAAGAGCTTTACTGTTGACTTATCTGCTGAAGTAGAAGGCGACGCAAATGATATTCCTTTAGAGTTTGGTTTGGTTTCAGCGGCAGCAACAGAAGGCGTTGAGGTTGCAGAGGAAAAAGCAGCTGTAACTGGTGGTACTACGGCTGAGGCAGTCACTGCCGCAGCGTCTGGTGAAGGCGCTAATGCAGAATTAACAGTACCTGCAAATACTGAATTTCAAAATGCAGCTGGTGAAGCAATTAGTGGCTCAGAAGTTACAATGAGCGTTATTGCTGCCGATTCAAGCAATGCAAATACTGGTGCGATTATTCCAGCTGGTTTGAATGATGGTTCTACAACTCAAGTTAAGAAACCAGTTGGCGTTACAAGTATCACAATGACGGATGATACTGGCGCAAAAATCAAAAAGTTCTCTAGCCCTATCAATGTGTCAGTTGCTATCCCTTCAGGAAATGATATAAAAGTGGGTGATCAATTAGACATTTCTTCATATGACGAAGATACTGGCGTATGGTCTGAAGAAACCAACAAAGCAACAGTTGTTAGCAATGGTGGTGCGTTATCTGCACAATTCGCAACTGACCACCTAACTTTCTTCTCAATGAACAAGAGTGTTCCAATCTGTACGGATGGTGTGACTGTGCGCGTTGTTGGCGGTACTCTGCCTGCACGTGGTTTAGCTGTAAGTATGACTTCACCAGATGGCTCTATTTCAAGCTACCTTCGCTCAAATTCTAAGCAAGTTATTTCGGGTGCCTCTACAGCAAGATTTGGTATTTCATCAGAAGCGGTTGCAAAAGTACGTTTATATGATAGAGCGGGCAATACTTGGTATGAGCAAGAAAATCAGGGAATTTGTGGCAATGTTGACGTTACTCTAACTAACTCTGTTCAAACGATTGAGAAAGAAGTTACTTTAAGCGGTGTATGTGCTGCAGATGAGACTAAAACGGCTGACCTTTCGGGTTCTATCGTAACTTACGCTAAAGATGGTAAAGCAGCTTCACTCGCTCAGGCGCTAGGTAATTCAACCTTTAAACTATCGGGTATTGAAGTGGGTGGTAACTACACCGTACGTGCAACTATCCGTGGTGCGAAAGTTCAAGGTGGCGGTCAATCACAAGTATTTACTTTTGGAAATGTTCAGAGCGCTGATACTCTAACAGGTTCAGTTCAGCTTGAGTGTAACCAAGTTCCAGTAACTGGTGGTTAAGCTTTTAAGCCATAAAGATTAAAAATGCCACCTAAATAGGTGGCATTTTTGTAAGTGTTATTTTTAGTTAAGCACTGAGTACGTAAGATTTTTATCACTATATTACTCTAACTATGCCGGCTAACAAACCGTTGCCAGTGTACATTACTGTTTATCACTCTGATTGGAGCAACAATTTGTTTAAGTAGGTTTGGCTTTGGTGGCTGTATGAGCGCTTCATCTTTTAACCCCATCAGATAGTGAAAGGCGGGCTTATTAGCCCGCTGAATGGCGGCAATACGAACTTGCTGTTCAAAGTTTAAACGCAAACTACTTATGGCGGTTTTGTGCCCTTGTTGATCTACATTGGGTAGACCACACTTTTGCAAATAACCTAAGCGCTCACCCTCACCTGAAAACCAGATCCTCACTTTTTCACTGTAGCGACCTGATTTGGAAGGTAAATCAAATAGTAACCTGTCTTGGTTTTCTCTTTTGACAAACTGAATATATTGCTCAAGCCCCGCTTGCCAAAGGGCTGTGTGTATCGGAACAAAGCGGTGCTGGATTTTACCGTGGGTGGTAAAATTAAACCCGTGAATGCTATCAATCGTCACTACATCAGCGAGTGTTAAGTTGCCTATTTCATCGCTGTATGCACCAGCGTAATAGGCTAGGAGTGGCAGCCAAAAATGCCAGTGCTTGGGCTGCTCTCGAGGTTGTTTTTCATCACCGTAGATATAACCATTAAAAAGCGTGTGTAGTTCCATAGCAGAAAAAGCCCGTCGGCCTAAATGCGATTTCATGCTTGTTGTTATACCTATTTAGCTTTCAAGTGCTTAGTGTATCTTTTTAGTATGGCTTAAATAAAGCCTCCGACGTGTTTTATTACTCACTTTAATCCAACATAGCCGCATATTTGATATTAAGGTATACTACGCGGCCAAACTTGCGTTGTACTTTATTTTAGTCTCTTTAAAGGCACACTTCATGACTTTAGCACATACTCATTTCCGCCGTTTTAGCGTAGCGCCTATGCTGGATTGGACGGACTTTCAATAAAATTAGGTGGTCTTAAGCTTTAAGGGTGATACTAGGATGACTAAGAATTGTGGTGGGTCACCCCCCCTTTACAGCGTAATGCAATTACTTTATTATTCATTTGCTTTCCTACTTTTGGTGGACTTTGAATTATCGCAGACTAGCGAAAGCTTAAAATTAAGGTAATACCTTGCGGAGTGTAAACTCTAACTGATCCGGTGAGGCGGCTGCGCCTATTCTCGCCTCTGGGCGCCCGGATCGCCACGCTGTGAGCGTGGCAGGTTAGCACTGCTGGTAAATCCCTCTAATAATCAAGTGAACGTGGACTTATTAAATACCCTGCGAGGCACATGTGTGTCGTATTTTGTAAGGAGATAGAGTAATGTCTATTATGAAGCGTTTGAAAGCTCTTAGAGGGCGATTTTTTGGAACAGTTGGGCGTCTTTTAGGGCACCCGCTGGTAGTACAGGTTTTTGTTAGTGTGTTAGGGAGGCTTCTACTATGGCTGGCAAAACTGAGTATTATTGGCCTACTATCCTACGTAGGAATTACCATTCCAACTTTCTAAGTTCTTCGTGGACTTGGGGGATCACCAGCGGGGCATATAACCTTGAATTATGACTGTAAGCTTCTAGTTAAGTTTAGAGAGTATCTTCAGCTTAGTGCGAGTTGTGTTGCACAAGAATTAGGTATATCGGTAGATTATCTAAACGACATTGAGTCTGGAAGACAACCTGCCCCAAAAGCGTTGATTGACTTCTATGCTAAATCCTTACGTGTACGCTCTTCACACCTTCTTGCAATACTTTCTTCAGAAAAACGTACCGCTTCAACTCGTCCCGTCAATAAAGTACTAAATAAGTATTTCGGGCTTATTCAAAAGATGAAAGAAAATGAAGAAAAATAAGTCATACAAAATTCATCAAAGTCCTTTATACAAACTAAGGTCTCACAAAAAGCTTGCATCTTGTTTGGGCTTGGAAAAAGAGCAAACGCTACGTCGTCTTATAAAACAAGGTGATAAAAATTATTATGTGTCTAAATTACCAGATGGACGGGTCATCGAAGTACCTAAGCCCCAGTTAAATCGAGTTCATCGAAGAATCAATAAATTACTTACTCGAATTGAGGTTCCGGAATATTTGAATTCAGGAGTGAAAGGGCGTTCTAATGTTAAAAATGCTCGCGAGCACACTGGGGAGCTATCTGTTCTAAAACTTGATATTAGAAAATTCTACCCGTCTGTAACTGAACAGCAAATTGCTCGCTGCTTTGTTAAATCTTTTGGTTGCACAAAAGATGTTGCTGAAACTTTATCGAAACTTTGCGTTGTCGATGGGCATTTGCCAACGGGAAGCTCTATAAGTCAGTCTTTATCATTTACTGTTAATCGGCCGGTGTTTGATCATCTAAATACCTATGCTAAAGCAAGAAAGATAAAATTTACTTGTTACGTGGATGATTTGACGTTCTCTGGTCAAGCAATACCAAAAGAATTTTGTAAGTATGTAACTGCATACCTGAAAAGGAGTCGCGGGTTTAGGTGTCATAAAATCAGAGTGTATAAAGCAATTACCCCAAAATCTATCACAGGGGCGATTGTAGTTGGTAATGTGCTGAAGGTTAAAAACTATCACCGCAAGCGTATACAGAGACTTTTGCATTTATACAATTTTATGGTTAAGCGCTACCAACCCGATGATGAAAAGCTGATTAATTACTTTCAACGGCTTCAAGGCCACCTGTATTCAGCTGCTCAAGTCAACCCACGCTACAGGCAAATGGGGGACATCATTGTTCAAAGGCGCTGTAATTTAGGCGTACCTGCATTGAACCAGAACACGAAAAAGTAGCGTCTGTTTAACAGGCATTTAAGAGTGATTCCTAACGCTTAGCACTTTTTATTCCATAGTTAGATTTGTGTTTACGGTGGTATAGTCAGGTTTCGTGGTAGCGTTGTTCACACCTTAATTGTGTATCACCTAAAGCGACTTCCCTGTAAAAACAACCCTACCAACTAGCGTACAATTCCCATTAATTGGAATAAGTTGATCAGGCCAATTTGGGTTTAGCGCTTTTAAATATTTTTGCCCACCTTCGATAATGAGCTGTTTAAAAGTAGCTTGGTTATCATCATCTAGTCTAGCCACAACATAAGAACCGTGAACACAAGCGGCCTCAGGGTCGACAAATATCAGATCACCATCTTGGAACTTAGGTTCCATGCTCACGCCTTGTACTCTTAGAACAAATGCCTTTTCACTGCAATTTATTGGGCAAAGAAAGTGTTCAGCTTCTATTCTGCTGATTTCTTGAATATCAGCCCATGCGCCAGCTTGAACCCAGCTGATTAGTGGGAGTTTGCTTTTCAGTTCTGGTCCAATTGATGCGTTATCAAAGTCACCAACACCAAAACGCAAATACTCGGGCGTGCATTGCAGTGCTTTAGCAATGGCCTCTATGTTCCTAGGGTTTTTGGTCGTACCTTTTTCTATTTTTTGAATTGATGCCTGTGCTGAGTTAGTCATCTCGGCAAGTTGATACTGCGTCAGCCCTAATGACTTTCTACGCTCTCTAACTCTATTGGCAATATCCATATTCATTCCTATTGATTACTTTTATCACAAATAGTGATTTCTTTTTCTGATTATCACAACTTTTAGTAATTATCGTCAAACCTCTTTTAGTTGTTCTTATGATTACTTTTAGTAATCTGTCTATTGAAAAATCATTTTTGTGATCATATTATTACTTAAAGTAATCTTTAGGTGGTTTTATGTCGTTTATCAAAAAAGCCGTAGAGATAGTAGGTGGGCAAACTGAAATTGCTCGTTTGCTCGAAACCAAACAAGCAGTGGTTTGGCATTGGGTAAATCGTCACGGACAAGCCCCAGCAAAGTACATCAACAAAATTTCACAACTAACTAATGGTCAGGTCACGGTAAGTGAGCTGCTTTCTGATCACGAGAAATAAGGATATAGCGATGAATATGACTTTTGCGCTTTTAGCTCGTTTTAATAATCCAGTGATTCCACTAAGGGATGTGTGCAAAGAGTTTTTTGGTGTTAACCCCAAAACCGCTGAGCAGCATGCCAAAGCGGGAAAGTTGCCAATTCCTACATTTAAAATGCGCGATTCTGAGCGCGCGCCAACACTGGTAAATGTGAGTGATTTGGCTGATTACATTCAAACACAATACGACAGCGCCCGAGCTGAATGGGAGCGTGTCCAATCATGAGCCATACAGTTGTTGAAGTTGAAAAACTAATTACTGATCCAAGTCATTGGGAAGTTCAAGTAATGAAAGTACGGCAGCTACGTGAACAGATTAGAGCGCACCGAGTACAACGAGAGGTAGAGGCAAAGCGCCAAGAGCAAGAAAATCGGGCGCAGAGAAACGGCCAGCGTAGCAACTTATTACTTAAATCTGCTTTGGCGATGGCCGCTCGTAACCGTATAAATCAGCAGGTAGTGCTGTGAGTAATATGCCAGAATCCCGCTCACTTCCCATTTGCTGGGAGTTGGTCGGCAGTAACACCGAAGACCCCAAAATGCAGCCCATTACTATTACACGGGCTGCGCCTTATTGTTGGGGTAAGTTTGGTTTTGATAAAACTGCCGAGCAAGTGAAAGAGCGTTTGGCGCAAATACCTACCAATCGTTTGCGCCGAATTGCTGCGCGTGAATATGCCAAGCGCTTTAATTCTGAGAGTGCAAAAACTCCTGAGCGCTCAGCAAATATTTATCTGCGTAAAACCATTGAGCGAGTGAATGACATTGTAGAGCGTTCACCGCTTACTATCCGTGAATTGAACAGTAAAAAAGCGCGTAAAGATAAGGCTAAACAACTGGCTACGATTTGCCAGCAAATGGGTATTGTTGACTTTGATCACTCGATGACAGAGGAAGATTTAGAGCAGCTTGTGTTTGCGTGCTACATCGCAATGCACGACTTTACTTTGTCACAGGGTATCAAACCACCATACCAAGCAACATTTAACGCCGCTAAGTCCAAGTTAACAGAGGACGGTTGGCAACGTTGTAATACTCATTTGCTAGCAGACCGATTAGAGCGAGGTATTCGCCGTATGGAGTGTGACAAATGGTGGCTACGCAAGCTTGAACGCTTACGTGATACCACATTAGAGCACTTGAATATCACCATGGGGCAGGTCAGAAAAGGGATCTCACCATATGCTAGTAAAGATGCAGTTCAGGAGTTCCGCCATAGTAAAAAATCACAAGCCGAGTGGGTCGAATCGATGCAGCTTGAAAGCGAAGACGGTGACACCATCGACTTAGCTAAGGTGTTTGAAGGGTCAATTTCCAACCCAGAGATCAGACGCATCGAAATGATTGTTCGTGTTCGTGGTTACAAAGAGTGGGCAGAAGAAAAGGGCATGTCCTGCATGTTCTACACGATTACTGCGCCGTCTAAGTATCACGCAAACAGTGCGAAATATAACAACGCATCACCGCGAGAAACCCAAGAGTATTTGGTAAAGCAATGGGCCAAGGTTCGTGCTGAATTATCTAAGGCCAAAATCAAAATATTCGGCCTACGTATTGTTGAACCTCACGCGGATGCAACGCCGCACTGGCATATGGTGCTATTCATGAATCCAAGTGATGAGCCTATTGTTACAAAAACAATGCGCCGCTACGCCATGCAACATGACGGTGATGAAGAAGGCGCAGCTAAAAATCGTTTTGATGCTACGCCTGAAGACAAAAGCAAAGGCGATGCGGTTTCCTACATCATTAAATATATCTCTAAAAACATTAACGGCGCACACATGAATGATATGTACGATGACGAAACAGGTCAGCCTATTGAACCTGAAAACGGCATTGTGATGAATGTAGCCGCTTGGGCAAGCCGTTGGCGTATTCGTCAATTCCAGTTTATTGGTGGTGCGCCTGTTGGTCTTTGGCGTGAGTTTCGCCGAGTCCCAAAGGATTCTGTTGAAAAGCTATCAGAGATCGCCAAAGAGATATTCGAGGCAGCAGATAACAGCCGCTTTGCTGAATTTATAGAATTGCTGGGCGGGGCGCTAGGCGAGCGTGAGTGCCCTGTAGAGCTAGCCAAAGAGCTTAACGGCACAAACGATTATGGCGAGGACAAAACCCGTGTAGTCGGCATTGTTTCAGGTGGGGTGACTTATGTAACTAGAGCCACGCAGTGGCTTTTAAAGAAGCGCGACAGCGATTCACCTTGGAGCACTGGAAATAACTGTAATACCCAAGCCCATGATTGGCAGGTCGGGCACGGGGACAAATTAAATCCCATCGTTTTAATTCCCCCTGAGCATCGCGAAGCAGTGATGCGAGGGGCAACTTACCAAGAAACAGACGAAATCAACCAAACCGTGACTCATTATTGGGTCAGCGGTGGTCAGCTAATGCAGGAGTCAATGAGTTATGCAGCACATAGTTAGGTCAATCAAAGACAAAATCGAACAAGCGAAAAAGTTACCAGCTTTTAAAGCGGGCAAAAAAACCGAGATAGCAGAAAACGCATTGGATGAAACCGTTTCACTGCTATCAGAAATGGTCAGCCGAATAGAAATACTGGAGGCGCAATATGGCGAAATCGAGTAACGAGGAACTAGGTGTAATTGAATGCGATGGCTGCGGCACGTTCGCTAGCATTCGCCGCCGTAAAAACGGCAGAAAGCTTTTGTACTTGCACTGCAAAAATTGCGGATTAGACCAAAGAAGTGGAGCGAATCTACAAGCAAAATGGACCAAAGCAATAAGCCAGCAAGACCAGCAACCACAAGCTTTGCAAAGCGAAAAGAGCGAACCTCAACAAGTTGCGGTTTGCCATACCCCAGCCCCTGACGAATGGGCACCAACATTTGAGCAAAACACTAGCGAATTAGGAGCAAACGAACATGCAAGAACAAGCGAACCCACTACCGAACGAAATGCAGAAAACGCCGATAGCGACAGCAATGGAAGATTTAACCTATGGGGCTGGCTCGCCATCGGGGCAATCGGCGTTGCAGCATTCGCCACAGGTGGAAGAGTACAGCCATCTAGATAAGTTTACCGCTGACGCTAGCGATGAGCCCGAAGTCGGCGAAGTGGCTGAGTCGGAAGAAATGACCGACAAAGATATTAGCGCCCTTGCGGGTTTTGGTGTGTCGTCATTGGCTGATTTTATTGAGTCCACAATAGAAGCACCTGTGACCATCGACAACGACACCCGAGAAGTAATAACACAAAAGGCTACACCAGTAGTACGCAAATATTGCAAAGGAGGAATGCCGCCGTGGCTAGCTCGTTGGAAAGAAGAAATCGAACTTGGTCTTGTGCTTGGTACTGCGGCAATCTCGCTATTTAAGCAAGTAAAAGCGTATGAAAAAGCCAATGCTGACAATGAAAGCAATAGCGAAAAACAGGAGGTAGTTAGTGCCCATTAATCCTAACAATGCTTTAAAGGCAAAGCATGTTTGTTATCTGGCAGGAACAGGCGGCGGTAAAACAACCGCCGTTAAACTGTTTGATCTGGTTGGTGAGCAGTGCGCTATTTTCGATTTGTACGGTGATTACAAATACGATGGCCGCAAACGAGGCCACTTTAATGGCTTGGGAGGGCGTGCGGTTTACCATTTTAAAACCAGAAAGCAGTTTGCCCTAGCATTCGTTGAAGCGTGGCGATCGGGTAAAAAATTTGTGGTGGCGTACAGCCCTGAGTTCCCTAAATCACTCAAAGGCGAACAGCTCAAAAAAGCCAAGCAGAGCGAACTGTATTGGTTTGGTCAACTAATGTGGGAAGCGGCGGACGGCAACCGCGAATTGCACATAGTGATAGAAGAGCTAGCTAAACTAAGTGACACCGTGGGTAAAGACGATTCAATTATTGGTGAGTTGGCAACTGGCGGGCGTAAATTTGGTGTTGTTCTTCATACTGTTTTCCAACGTTCGCAAGAAGTACCTAAGACTATCTGGAACAACTCACCGCGCAAAGTACTGGGTGCACAAGAGGCCCAAGCGGATGCTAAACGGGTAGCAGTTGAGTTAGATGCCGAGCTAAGAGACATATATCAATTGAGCAAACTCAATGCTCATTATGAAGATGAGCGCCTTTATTATTTGATGAAATATAAAGGCGGTATCGGCAACATTGAGCCAAAAGTCATCGATTTACGGACAGGTAAAGCCAAAAATCTTACCTTTGAACAACTCCGAGCCGCATAAAAAAGCAACAAAAAGAGCGGGAATTTCGCTCTTTTCGCTCCCCCTATAGCGAAAAGCGTTGTACAGCGGAGCGAAACGGCTGATTTATTACTTAGCGATTTTTTCAACCATACAGGTAAATCGCATGATTAATAAAACAGTTTTAACGTCCGTTGGTGTCACCTTGGGCGTACTTGCCGTACTAAGTAACGTTCGTGCACTGCGTTCTATTAAACGCACAATTGTAGGTTAAGGGGGCGCTATGTTAGAAGTTTCTCCGCTTAATAATCTAACAGGTGTTGCCGCTGGCGGTAGTGTGTCGTTAACGCTGCCCGTTGGTCGCACCTACGAGAAAATTCACTTTGAATATTCTGGTGTAACGCCTGCGCAAATCAAAAACTTACGTGTTGAACTACAAGGCCGCACATTAACAGAATACGGCACACTGCAAGACCTGCTAGATGAAAATGCTTATTTCAAGCGTGAGCAAGCTGCAGGGTATGCAACGTTGCACTTTGCCCGTCCTGAGATCCAAGGTGTTTTAAATCCATCGCTGGTAGAGCAGCGCTTTTTTTCACTTGGCACAATGGGCTTGTCTATTGCGCAAATTAAATTTGATATTGCCCAAGATGCGGCGGCACCCGTGATCAAAGCTTTTGCAGAGAAGTCATCACCAAGCGCACCTGGCTGGTTATTCAAACGTCGTACGTTCCGTTACAACTTCGCTGTGGGTATCAATGAAATTGAAAATCTACCGCGTCCACTGGGTGCAAAAATTGCGTTGATCGAAATTAAAAAGGCGGGGGTGGATTCTGCCGAATTTCTTGTGAATAACGTGAAATGGCGAGATCACATCCCAGCCCCGTTACACAAACACCACCTTAAACAACGCGGTCGTTCACCTCGTGCTAATACCCATGCAATTGATCTGTTTTTATCTGGCGATGTGTTTAGTGCATTGGCACTAGATAACAGTATTAACGATATGCGCTTACGTGTTGAGGCATCGGAAGCGGGTAGCGCTGAGGTAGTCGTTCACTACTTTGACGATTACGCAAAATCAACATTCTAAGGAGGTTGAGCTATGCAACCAGAGGGAGCGCCAACGATGGCGGCAACAAACACCGGTGGTGGCTTTTGGGATGGCGCGAACTCATTTTTGGGAAACGCGCTAAAAATTTGGGGCGATTACGAGAAAGTTAAAGCGGTTAAATCGTCCAACGGTGTCACCCAAAAAGAGCACATGAATACAGCCGAGCTAGACAATGGCGCGGCCGTACTTGTGGACGCTCCAAAAACTCAAACGGCGCAGCCAAAAGAGCCGATGGTATTCGGTTTACCACAAAAAACTTTGCTGTATGGCTTTGGCGGGCTGCTGGCAGTGGCTTTAGTGATGAAGGCAATAAAATGAACAATCCAAAGAACTTGAAATACTTTGCGTATGGAGTGGCTATCTCAGTCGTCGGTGCAATCATGGCGGACTATGTTCGTGATTGGATACGTGACAGGGAGCAAGCCTAGTGTTTGGTGCAATGTTAGGCGCAACTGGGGCAATGCCTAGCCTGACCAATGGGGCGGGTAGCCCAATTAGCTCGGGGGCAACGTCAGGAACTGGCGACCAAACGCAGTCAATAGGCTTTACGGGCGGCAATATCAATTTTGGTGGTGATAACAACCAATTGTTGATTATTGGTGCTGTGGCCTTTGCTGCATTGTACTTGTTGAAAAAATAGGGGGCGGTATGCGTATCGTGCACATTAGTGAAATTGATCATATTCAATCTGCGGCTGCAAATGACTTCGAAGTGATAAAAGCCGAAGTGGTGCAAGGTCTAGCGGTCTTGGTTGAGTTTGACAGTTGCTATTGCGTGCTTCGCCATGACCGTGATGGGCTTTGCGTTGTGTGTGCACAGGGTAAGAACCTGTTATCTATAGCACCATACATTGTGGCGCTGGCACGCTATATCAAAGCCCCCTCTATTGTGTACCACACAAAACGCAAGGCGTTGAAACGTTTATTGTCGACCTATTCATTTGTTTACGAGGCGACAGACGAAGACGGCTATGCAATTTATAGGATGGCTTTAAATGGGTAGTAAATCCAGAAGCAGATCAAGTCAGACCACGAACAATACCAGTACGAGTATTGGGGTTCATGGTGATAACAATGGCTATATTACCAACGGCGATGGTAACACTTACAACATAACACAAACCGATCACGGTTTAGTTGGCGCGATTCAATCTATTGGCGGCAACATGGCCGATGCCAGTATTGCAGGGTTCGATACCGCCAGTGATATGACACGTGATGGCTTTGGCTTCGCGAGCAATATCAACCGTGATTCGCTCGACTTCGCGGGTGACACCTTGGAAGATTCGTTTAGTTTTGGTGAAGAAGTGATAACCCAAGCTGGCGGGGCAATGACTGACGCCATGGTATTTGGTGAGCGCGCTTTAGCTCAAATGGGCGATACCAGTCGCGATGCTGTAGTGCTCAGTGAAAATGCAATGGGCATTACCAGTGACATTGCCACAGACAGTATTGACGCTCAAAACGCACTGACCCGTGATGCAATCAATGAAAACAGTGATCTAGCGCGGGAAGTGATGGCCATATCAGCGGGTATTAATAGCGATGTGGTGGGTTTTGCAAGCGATACGCTTGGCACCACAGTTAATGCGCTAGGTGAAGCTAATGCACATATTTCCGATGTGGCTAGCGATTCAATGCACAACTCAGCACAACTGGCAAGCATGACTATTGATACTGTTGACAATACCAACGCAAGAATGACTGACGTTGCTGTGTATTCGATGGATAACGCATCTAATTTGGCAAAAGACTTGGGCGCACAGTTTATTGAGGCAACTAGCGAATCACAGCAGAAATTTAGCGACCAAACAATTTTGGCGCACAGGCAGGCGTTACAGTTCGCTGATCATGCCAGTCGTTCGGACGGCCAGCAACTAGCTATCAGCACCAACAAAACTATGATGTATGTGTTCTTGGGCTTGGGTAGCATGGGGGCTGCAGCTTTACTTTTTAGGGGTAGGTAATGTTATTAAGAAAGCAGCTAGAAGCTAATTATATTACTGAAATTAATGCGGTGGGTCAGTTTATTAAATTGGTGAACTGTGAAAACAAGGTCAAGCTGCGAGCTACTCGCAGTGGTAACACAGTGATTGAAACTGAGATACGCGCAGGCTTTGAGTTACAGACTGCAGAGAGGTTTGACTTGCTAGTTTTGAACTCGGATGTGGAGCAGTCTATTGATATTTGGGTTTCTAAACACTCACTTAAATATGATGCGCCAGCAGGTGGCAGTAACCGAGCGCTGAGTTATAGCGCTGAGCATTATGGTGGTACACAAAAAATACTGCCATTTGAAGCAAGTAGAATGGCCGTGACATTATTCAGTGATACCCATGATTTTTGGTATGGTGGAGAAGGGTGTACACCTGAGACTGGTATTCCTGTACGAGCTGGTGTTGAAAAGAAAATCAACTCTTCATCGGAGGTGTTTGTATCGATTGATGAACCGCCGCTTTATATTTCTGGGAGTACATACAACACCATTAATGAATTAGATGGTGGTGCTGGCCGATACGATGGCGGTTATGGTGAGGAGTTGCCAGAATATACTGCTACTGCAGTGACGGCAAATGCTCTTTATATTCCTGAGCGACATATCAGCCAATATCGAAATTACGGCACTATTCGTATTTCTGAAACTGGAGCGAAGTTACTTAATGTAACTGGTGATATTAGAGATATTGTGGTGATGGACTACGACAAGGATAAAGTCGCGATGTTGTATGACAATGGCATCATCATGGTTTATGAGTCGGGTAATAAAGTTGCGGAATACAATACGCTCTATGCCAAATCCCCCCTCAATTGGAAAAAACTCATCTATGACGGTGAGCGGTTTTATGCATATCACTGGGGTGAAGAGGCAATGAATTGGTACACTCCCAGCGATACATCTGCGCCTGTTTTTTGGTTGGCATTAGACCGTAACCTGTTCATTAGAAAAACATTTTATGATAAAGATACAAACAGAGTGTTAGCGATTTGCAATAAAGATGGGCATCAATTCATTTATGACATCACTGGCGCATCAGGACTTTGTGAATCATTTCCACATGCACTAGGGCAAGATATTAACGGTTCACTAGGCAGTATTATTACCTTTCCAGATATGCGCTTTAGTAGCACCCATATTACCGCCTATGCAGGTGGTAAAGGGTTGGTGTTTAATCGTCAATCTGGTGCGATCACTGAGCTTATAAATATTCAATTTGTGTCCGCACAATCTCGAGGGGTAATCTATGTGATAAAAGATGGCAAGCAACTTATATCTGAAGATGATGGTCTGACATTCTCACCAATTCCTAATGACACAACTGATTTTGGTGGTGGGGTGGTGTTTGGCACTTTCTCGGGTAGCAAGTTTGTTACATATCCACTGACTAAGAACGTAGATGGTACCTATAAAGCAAGGATATACGACACTGTGGTGTCACAGGCCAGTGCTATTTCAAAGCTCAGGGTATTTAAGGAAATGAAGTAGTGAAAATGCAGTATGTTTGGCTATTCGTTTTATCTCTGGGAGTTTACTTTATGGCAACTAAACAAACTACGCGGGGGATCCGCAACAAGAACCCACTCAATATTGAAGCGGGTGAAAATTGGCTAGGGCTAGTTGGCACAGATGGGCGCTTTGCTATTTTTGAAAGCGCCGAGCATGGCATTCGTGCGGCGGCTCGTATCTTAAGAACCTATGCCGCTAAATATGGCATTGCGGATATTGCAGGCATTATTAGCCGATGGGCACCACCAACAGAAAACGACACTGCCAATTATATTGAGTTCGTGTCTAAGCGGGTGGGCGTAGATAGCAAAAAGCCATTGTCACCAAACGAGTACTCAAAGGTTATTGAGGCCATGATAGTAATGGAAAATGGTGAGCAACCTTATACGGCTGAACAAATTCAGCGCGGCTTTGAATGGGGGTTTTATGGGTAACTTTATTAGCAAAAACCTCAGTCTATTGCTCACAATTGGCGGTCTTTATTACGTTTACAAATATATTGATAGCGGTTCAAAGTCTTTTACCGAGCCGCTTGGCAACTTGCTAGCTAAGCTGCAATTTAAAGTGAATGGCTCGCATGATATCAAACGCGAATGGGCGGGCTTTTTCCTTGATAGGTCTAAGCTGGATTTTAGCTATAAGGTAAAGGATGAGCTGTGGCTTGAAGCCATCTTAAAGTTAAATCAACACAACCAAGAGTTAGTAGACACCATCTTTGATGCTGATATGCGCTTGCGGCCTGAGTACCAAGTATTGCTAGACGGCGAGGTGTCACCACAAACCATAGCAACCGTACAAGCG
The DNA here is from genome assembly GCF_009176705.1 of Pseudoalteromonas sp. A25. Lineage (NCBI taxonomy): Bacteria > Pseudomonadati > Pseudomonadota > Gammaproteobacteria > Alteromonadales > Pseudoalteromonadaceae > Pseudoalteromonas > Pseudoalteromonas sp. A25. The sequence continues at coordinate 496,666 of NZ_AP021846.1, forward strand.
AGGTAACCATGAGCGATAGCGCAATTTTAGGCATTTTAATACAAGCGGGCGTGGGAATTGCCACCATTGCCACCATCAAAACAGACGTTAAGTGGATGAAAGATACGTTTAAAGAAGAACTGAAATCAATCAAAGAGCGGCTAACAAAATTGGAGGACAAGCGATGTTAGGGATATTCAGCAAGTATGTGTTAACAAGAATTTGTATTTATACCGCAGAGCGTTTAGCAAAGCGCTCTGATAATAAGTTGGATGACCAAATTGTGGATGTGGTAAAACAGGCGCTTGGCGTGAAGATTTAAAAAAGTGAAGAAGGGGCAAAAGCCAACTTTCCTTATCATTTTAAAGAACCGGTTTAAAATAAATTCTTGACAAGGAAAAAATAATTTTTTAAATTAAAAGCAGATAGGCTGTTGTGCGCTCTTAGAAGAGTTTAGGGTTCAATTCCCTATCTATCCTAACTAATCTTCATTTCTGGTTTTCTCTTCTTTAACTCTTCTATAATACTTTTATCTGCTTTCAGATAATCTATACACTTAGCTCCAAGTAATGCATTATAATTTAGATTGCTACACTCTTTTAAGTTTGCATTCTTCAAATTGGCGTTTGTAAAAGTTGTTCTTTCCAGATTACATCCTCTCAAATCCGCACTCTGTAAATTGGCACTATCAAATTTCGCCCTAACCAGATCAGAATTCATAAAATTCAACCCAACCAGAGTAGCAGACTTAAAACTTACATTTTTAAGGTAACTACCTGTTATTTCTGAATTCCTAATTACTGACTTACTAAAATCTGCAGAGTTAAGCTTTGAATTTTTAATTTTTAAATTAAAAACTTGACAATCCATGATTTTCAAACCGAATAAGTTGGAATGTTCAAAGGATATATCTTTAATCCTAGTTTTTTTATTAATTATTAGATCTGTGACATCTATTTTATATATTTTATTTTTATTTAACCTCTTAATGATGTTGACCTTCTTCTTTAGATATATATTGTCAGTTAATGTATTAAAATCGCACAAGTTTTCTAGATCTCGATCTATTGATTCTCTTTTTTGTCGATAGGTGTCCATCCAAACAAAAATAAGACCGAGAACGAAAATATCAAAAACTAAACCATGAGCTTCAACAAGTACATTCTCCCAAAAAGATTTATCGTAAAGTCCTAATGTTGTATTAGGAAAAATAAATGAACTCACTTGTGGCCAAAACGCAGTGATAAGGAAAACAATTAGCGCTGTGGCTACAAATAAAGTTAATGCTGCTCTTAATGGGGTTTTAGTAATAATTGAAGAAATGCTCACTAGTTATCCTTTTTATAAAAAGTTTATAGCGAGCGATAGGAGTGTTTTTTCGCTCGCAATTGCTCCCTTCTTATTCTTCCACATTAATATTAATTTAATCAACTCTCGGACTGTCTTATTACTTACTCAAATGAGGTAAAGTGGCATAGGTGATCAATAACTTAGTAGGTTGCTTTCCACTTAATAGAAGAAGCTTTTAAGTCATAGCTACAAAAACAATATTTTACTGAGTTGCTACTGCTATTTTGACTTATTTCTTCTCGTGCAACTTATGCGGAAACAGTTGCGTATAAACCTGCCAAAGAATATTTAAATTCCTGTGCCCCGTAACTTGGGCCACTTCCTCAATCGTATAGCCCTTTTCAAATAAGCGGCTGGCCCCTTCGCGGCGCAGGTCGTGATAGCGTAGATCTTCAATGCCCAGCTCATTGCGCACTCGCTGAAATCCTGCGGTCACGCTACGTGGGTTATGGGGGAATATACGCTCATCTATTTTAGGTTGGCGTAGCGCTATATCAAACGAGCCACCTAACAAAGGCACGATCATGTGATTGCCTGCTTTTTTACGGGGGTCTTTTCTGTCTCTGACCATGACTGTTTTATGTTCGGTGTTTAGGTCATCCCAAGTGATTTTGCATACTTCGCCAATACGCATACAGGTCAGCAAACTAAAGTCTAAAATATCAAGGTAAGGTATGCGCTTAGTGCTATTAGGGCGAAACGCCATGCGCTTTTGTAAGCCTTGGCGAAGCCGTTTGAGTTCTTCGCTTGTGGGGCGGCGTGTGCGTTTTTGGCTTTTACCCACTAAGCCCATTTTTATTAGAATTGGCACAGCATCTTCAAATATTTGATAATTTGCGTCTACGTTCCAAACGGGGTTGGCTTCTTTCATCACTGAGCGTAAGTAAGCTATATCATGATAAATCGTTGCAGGGCTTGCGCCCGCATCTCGGCGATTAGTGCAATGCTCTATTAAGTCACTTACTTTGAGTTCGTTGGATCGGATTTTGGCAATATCACAATCCATCAGCATTTTTATCACGTACTGTTTAGTACGGCCTGTTCTACTCCACAGGTCGTGATTTTCAAAATACATATTGAGCAGGGTGCCTAGGGTGACGATGTTTTTCTTTTCGGTCACCCTTTGTGATTCAAGTTCATATACACGTTTTTTGCCCCATGTATCGGCGAGTGCTTTTGTGCTGAATGTTTTGCTTTCATTGTGTATAATCTTGCCTTGGCTTTTCTCGCGGACTATACATTTATAGCGGAGTTCGCCTGAGCTAAGCTTGCGTTTTTCGATTCTAAAACCAGCCATAGGAATTCCCTGTAAGTTACTGAATTGTCCTACCCGTTTGGGGTGATTTGAGGGTGACTTTATACCGAATTTTGTGGAAATTCAAGGCGATCCAGAGCACTAGAGGTACTATGCAAAATCCAGTTAAATCAAGCGGTAACCCAGTAAATACAAGCGATTCGGCGTTTCGTCGCTTTTCCGTTGCGCCTATGCTGGATTGGACTGATAAACATTGTCGTACTTTTCATCGAAAGTTAACTAAGCATGCAGTGCTGTATACAGAGATGATCACCACAGGCGCGATATTGTTTGGCAAAGGTGATTATTTAAGCTTTGGTGAGCATGAAATGCCAGTTGCACTGCAACTGGGTGGTTCGGACCCAAAAGCTTTGGCTGAGTGTGCAAAACGTGCCGGTGAACATGGTTACAGTGAAATTAACCTAAACGTAGGCTGCCCGTCAGACAGAGTACAAAATGGGCGTTTTGGTGCATGCTTAATGGCTGAGCCGCAATTAGTTGCTGAATGTGTTGGCGCAATGAAAGCACAGGTTGATATTCCGGTTACGGTTAAAACACGTATTGGTATTGATGAGCAAGATTCTTATGAGTTTTTGACTGCCTTGATTGAGGCTTCGGCCAAAGTTGGTTGTGACGATTTTATTATTCATGCCCGTAAAGCGTGGTTACAAGGTTTAAGTCCAAAAGAAAACCGCGAAGTGCCGCCGCTAGATTATCCGCGCGTGTATCAGTTGAAAAAAGACTATCCAGAGCTGCATATTAGCATTAATGGCGGCGTGAAAACGCTTGATGATAGTCTTCACCATTTAGCGCATATAGATGGCGTTATGGTAGGACGAGAAGCTTACAGTAACCCTTTTATGCTCTCGCAAGTTGATGAGCTTATTTATGGCGATGAGGCGTTTTTACAAACTCGTCATCAAGTGGTACGCAGTATGTACGATTACTTTGAGCAACAGATGTCATCTGGAGCAAACTTTTGGCATATCGCTCGTCACATGTTGGGTATCTTTCAAGGTCAACCAGGAGCTCGGGGCTTTAGAAGACACTTATCTGAAAATGGCCACAAAAAAGGCGCAGATATTAGCGTTATGGAAAAAGCACTCAGCTTTGTACCAGAATAATACTCGCTCAGTTACTTTAGCTCATTAAAAAAGCCGCTTTTATTGCGGCTTTTTAGTGGTCAAAATACGCAATTATTGGTTTTTTAAACTACTATTTAACTTGAAAGTCTGTATTGGAAAGGTGTGTTTTTTATATAAGGTTATGAATTTTAATTGGTTTTATTTTTTGGCATAGAGCTTGGAATAAGATAGTTAAACCAACGCCTATGCAAAGGAGCAGAACATGGCCTTAATTAATCGAATTGAAGACTTAATCAAATCAGAAGTAAATGCGTTTTTAGATAAAGCAGAAGATCCTCAAAAATTAGCAGCACAATTATTGATTGATTTAAATGACGCGTTAAGTGAGTGCCGTAGCACTGCAGCAGCTATTATTTGTGAACAAAAAGCACTAGAGCGCCGTCAAGCAAATCAACAAAAGCAAATCGATATGTGGCAGCAAAAAGCTGAGCATGCACTGAGTAAAAATCGTGAAGACCTAGCCAAAGCTGCGCTAAAAGAGAAGCAACAACTTGTAGATGCAGGACTGGCGTTAGAGCAGCAAAAGCAGTCTTTAGATGAAACCTTAACCAAGTTGAAGGGCGATGCTGATACGTTAGCGAGCAAAATCCACACACTAAAAGCGAAGCAACAACAGTTTGAGCGCGCTCACAGAACAGTAAATGCGCAATTGAAGTCGCGCAGTGTATTACACAGCCAAGAAGTTGAAAATGTACTCGCTCGTTTTGGGCACTTAGAACATAAGGTTGAGCGTATTGAAGCTCAAGTGGAAAGTTATGAGTTAGGTCAAAGCTCTACAGCACAGCAGTTTGAACAGTTTGAGCGAGACGAAAAAATAGAGGCTGAATTGGCGAGCTTAAAACAGCAAATGCAGCAAAAAAGCGCGCAAGTAAGCGCGCAAGTAAGCGCCTAGGAGTGAGTTATGAGTATTTATCGTGAGAAAAAAGCTTATTTTCGTGATTTAAGAAATAAAAAGCTAGCGGGCGTATGTGCGGGTATTGGGCAGCGCTTTGATATACCTATTTGGTTAACTCGAGTACTTACCGTACTACTATTTTTAAAATTTCCGTTGATGGTCGCTATGGCGTACGGCGTTTCATACGCTGTGCTGCCGAGCAAGTCTTAACAGGAGGAGATACAATGAAAACCGCATTTTTAGTTCTTATAGCACTGTTGATCTGTTCTACATTGTCTTGGCTTAACTCTCCTTTGGCATGGTTGAGCGTACCTGATTTTGTAATGGAGTTAAGTTGGGTCGGAATGGAACTATTTACAGTACTTGTTGGCGCAATTGCTTTTATAGCGATTATTGCACTACTAGGAATGGGGTTGATTGGTGCGATATTGGTAGTGCTCATTGGGCTAGTATTAGCGCTGCTATTTAACTCCATTGTTATTGTTTTTCCACTACTGTTGTTAGTGGGCGTTGGCTGGTTAGTTATGGAGCCTAAATCGGCTTGTTAGTTACCTCAAACCATAATTGGTTGGCGCGAAACTGCTTAATTCATGTTATGATTTAAGCAGTTATTGCTTTGGTCAAGGAAAGTATATGTTTTCAAAATATTTAGGAATCTTTGTTGTTACCACGCTTATTTTATTCCCCAGTTTCGTATTTTCAGAGCATGCTCAAGTACAAAATAAGCAGCTTAGTCTAGATGTAAGTAATGCAAACATTCGCCAGTTTTTACCAGCGGCTAAGTCGACTGCAGCATATTTCTTTTTAGCTAACCACAGTAACAGTGAACGGGTGTTAAAAAGCGCATCGATTTCAAAAATAGGTCGCGTCGAAATGCATGAGCATGTTCACCACAACGGCATGATGCGTATGCAGCAAGTGAGCGAAGTGATTATCTCGGCGCATGATAATGTGGCCTTTAAGCCTGGTGGATACCACCTTATGGCTTTTGAGCCAACACAAGTACTGAAAAAAGGTGAACAGCTCACATTGACACTATACTTTGCCAACGGTGAGCAGTTGCAAAGCCCGATTAAAGTGATCTCTTTACAAGATGAGATCAAACAAAATGGGCATGACCATTCACAACACAATCATCATTAGGAGCCATTATGCAGCAACATATAGGAAAGTTTTTTGGTGCACTCGGTGCTTTTATTTTTTTAGGCTATTTACTCGCTGTCTATTGGAGTGTAGAACCTGATGAGTTTGATGTTGTAGCCAGAGCAACTGAGCAAGCGCAACGCAACAACGAGAAAGTAGTGACAGGGTATGTAACCACCAATACGCTGATCAGTGTAAGCGAAACGTTATTGAATAAGCCTGGGGGCTACTTATCAAACGATATGCTGCCACCCAGTGTGCTGATGGATAATATGCCTGCATGGGAATACGGCGCACTAGAGATGGTCAGAGATCTTGCTTTGTCGATGCGTAAAGACTTTAGTCGCTCGCAATCGCAATCAACTGAGCATCCAGAGCTAAAAATGGCACAGCCACAGTTTAATATCAGCTCAACAGCGTGGGCATGGCCAAGTGCTGAAGGTGAATACCAACGAGGTATTGATTATTTAAAAGAGTACCGAGCAAAGATTGCCAGTCCTGCTGAGCGAGATAGCCAGTTTTATGCTAGAGCAGACAACCTACGAGGATGGCTGAAAGAAGCTGAAAAGCGATTAGGTAGTTTAAGCCAACGACTAAGTGCGAGTGTTGGTCAAGATAGAATGAATACTGATTTAGCCGGAGATAGCGCCGCTAATCAGGCTACTTACGCGCCTAGCCACAGTGAAATAAAAACTTCATGGTGGAAAATCGATGATGTTTTTTACGAGTCTAGAGGCGCAAGCTGGGCACTGCTGCACTTTTTAAAGGCCATAGAGCATGATTTTGCAGATGTTTTAGCTAAGAAGAATGCAGCAGTGAGTTTGCAGCAAATTATTCGCGAGTTAGAAGCAACGCAAGAATCGGTGTGGAGCCCAATGATTTTAAATGGTAGTGGCTTTGGACTGGTTGCTAATCATTCGTTAGTAATGGCAAACTATATCTCAAGAGCTAATGCCGCTCTTATTGAACTCAGTGAACTTTTAGCGCAAGGATAAACAATGAAAAAATACTGTATCGCAGCCGCGTTGTCGATGGCTTGTCTTGCACCGGTTGCTCAAGCAGATACATTGCTTGGTTTGTATTTAGGAGCAGAAGGGTGGCAGGCAGATAACTCTGGTAATTTTGCTGAAAAAGGGAATGCACAATCGTTTAATTTTGACGATGAGACGTTTTCAAGTTATTACGCCGCCCTTGAACACCCGATCCCACTCGTGCCTAACATCAAACTACGTTACACCGAACTTGAATTGAGAGGTGCAACCACTTTATCAGAAACGTTTGAGTTTGACGGCAAAAACTTCACCGTTGGTACGGCTGCGAATACCGTCACAGACTTAAATCATGTTGATTATACTTTGTACTATGAAGTGTTTGACAATGATCTTGTTTCTTTTGACTTTGGTCTTAACTTAAAGCAGTTTGATGGTTCTATCAGGCTAGACGGTACCGTTGAGGGAGTACAAACTACTGAAGTTCGTGACTTTTCTGGATTAGTGCCTTTGGGGTATTTACGCGCTCAAGTTGGTCTACCTATGACGGGCTTTAGTGTGTTTGCTGAAGGCAGCATGTTGGCCATCGACGATAGTAAGATCCAAGATTATCAAGTGGGTGTGGCGTGGGAAATAATCGGCAGCATGGCAATGGATGTGTCTGTGCGTGCGGGATATCGCTCTGTCGTGTTAGAGCTTGATGACGTGGATGATATCTCTACTGATATCGATGCTTCAGGGCCCTTTGCCGGCGTTGAAATTCATTTTTAAGTGTTGATAAACATGTATATTGTAAAAGGCGGCAATTAAGCCGCTTTTTTTAATGTTTAACTCCAATGACACTCAAACTCGTCGCTTAATGCATGCTCTAATTGTTGTTTGTATTTTTTATTAATGGGAGAGCTTACGAGCTTTTTTAACTCATCGCCAGTTTGTGTGAGCTTGTAGTAGCTAAGCACCAGTTCGTTATGTTTAGGGGTTAACGTGAGCTTTTTACTATGAAAAGAAAATTGTATGGGTTGACCTTGCTTCAAACTAGCTGATTCGATCTCTTTTCTATAAATCAAATTTATATCCATTAAAGTGAGGATATTTGGAAAGCTTAAGCCCGCAACTCCCAAATTGATTGACTCTTTATTGCCTTTTCTAAGCAAGTCGAAAAACGATGGCTTTTTATAATAGCCGAGCAATATTAAGTAACTATCTTCTTTTTCAAGATAACCACACAAAGCCGCACATTTTTGTAAAGCCGACGCCTCTCGTTGCGTCATTTGTTTGAGTGTTTGTAAACTCTTCACAGAGAACGTACCGGGAGACACCGTCTCGCCGACCAGAATTTTTGCCCACAGCTTTTGCATATTTTGGTTGGCAATATCTTCTGCTAAATTAATGAAATGCTCTAACCAGTCGGGATCCGGGCGTCCTTGGCTTGTTACATCGGGGCAAACACTCAATGCAAAGGCTGTGATCTGTTCTATGTTATGTTGGCGTTGTATTTTATTTAGTTGTTGGCGTTTTAAGGCGCGTTTGAGGATGCTGTCATCACTACGAACCGAGTATTGGATAGGCATTGTGCCTTTAGCACTGTAACTGTTATCTGAGCCACTACGAGTGCCAAAGTCGCGGCTTTTGACCATTGTGAAACCAAGTTTTTCTTCTATCAAAGTAGCTAAGCTTGCTTTAGCTTGGGCATTTTTTACACTCATATCGCTGCTCGTAATTTAAGTTCCGTTTGTAAATTATTAAATGCTGAAATAATCAGTTGTCGTAAATTATACTCAAGGTAAAGCGCCGCATAGCCGCCTAATAGTGTAGAGTTTATTGTGCCAGAAATCTGCCAAATTACAGTAGTAGATTGATCTTGCTGCACAAACCGCACTTGCCCTTGAGCGCTATGTTCATTATTGAAAAGCACCGAAAAATGTATTCCTTGTGGAGTTTGTTTCGTAATTGTTAGCTCCACTGTGGCTAGTTGATGTTCAATACTTGCGTGCGCGCCAATACCTTGGCTTGGGCTGGAAAAATACAGTTGCTGCGATTTACTGATGCGCTGCCATGCCATCAATTCAGACCAGCGCCTTAAGTCAAGTAATGAAGATAGCTGGGTTTTATCAGTGGTTGAAAATGTCATTTGTTGCTTTAATTGATATTTATGAGGCAAAAGTAAGCCAGTCACCACAAACAACAAGGCGGCCAATAGTAAGGCTTTTATTACAATAACGAAGGTTTTAATACATAACTCCTAATGCAATATTGCTGACATCTAACACGCAAGTGTTTGAACATCGTCTATAATATTTCATGAGTGTGAATGAAATTTATATCTTGTAGTAAAAATGTACCACAATTCGTATGATGGTAAACGACTTAGTAAACCTAAGCTTAGAACAAGCAAAATAGAGTATTGCATTGAAGGGTAGAAAATGGCGTCTGAGCAAGATGATTTTTTGTTTTTAGATCATGATGAAGATACGCAAGAAGTAGAAGTTGCAAGCGCCGCTTGGGACATCCTTATTGTGGATGATGATCCTGAAATCCATTCAGTAACAACGTTAGCGCTCTCAGGTGTTGAATTTTGGGGGCGTTCACTATTTTTTCATCATGCTTACAGTGGTGCTGAAGCCATAGAAAAGTTAATTCATAACCCAGAAATTAGCGTGATGTTGTTAGATGTTGTTATGGAAACCGATGATGCAGGGTTAACCGTAGTTAAACGTGTTCGTGAAGAATTAAAAAATAATAATGTGCGTATTATTTTACGAACTGGTCAGCCAGGCCATGCACCTGAAGAACAAGTGATCAGAGATTACGATATCAATGATTACAAAATGAAAACGGAATTAACGCGCAGCAAACTAGTCACCTCGATGATGACTGCGGTTCGTTCGTATAGTCAAATTTGCGAGTTAGAAGCGCAAAGTTTAGCGCTGAGCTCAATTTTGGAAGCGTGCAAAGGCATTTTGGGACATAGCGACATACGTTCTTTTAGCTTGGCGGTAGTGACGCATCTGGCAAGAATTTTAGGCAGTGAACCCAACGGCATAGTGAGTGGGCAGCTTGGCAATGATAAGCGGGTAACGGTGCTTGGTGGTACAACTCAGTTTCAAGATTCGTTTGGGGAAGGGTTAGAGCAGCTAGATAACGGGCGCGTGATCATGCAAGTGCAAAACTGCTTTGACAGCGGCGAGCACCAGCGTACAGAGCATGACATCACCGTTTTGTTAAAAGGCAAAAACCGTAGTGCCGCTATTTATTTAGAATTAGACGTACAGCCAAGCGAGTCGCAACTGCAATCTATGGAAGTGTTTTTAGCCAATGTCAGTGTTGGCTTAGATAACATAAAGCTGTTTAATGAACTTCGCGATGTGGCATATAAAGACCCATTAACTAAACTCCCTAATCGAGCTTGCTTTACCGAGCAAATCGCGAAATATTACAAATCGACTAACAGCGATTTATTACTGATTTTAATCGATATTGCACAGTTTTCAGACATTAATAATGGCTTAGGGCAAGAGGTTGGTAATCAGTTACTTATTGCGGTGATGACCCGCCTCAAGCAAGAGTTTCCACAAACAGAGTTTTTAGCACGTATCGGTGCCGACGTATTCGCCATGCTGCTGCCAGCACATGCGTTTGATGAGCGTTTATTTATGGATAGTTTATTAACGCCTTATCAGGTAAATGAGCATGTGTTATCCATTCATTTTAGAGTGGGTGTGTGTGAACAGGGAGATTTTGCTTCAAGTGGTTTAGATACCCTTAAACTGGCTTACATAGCGCTAAACCAAGCCAAGCAAGAAAATAGAGCGATTGGTCGTTATACACCAGATTTAGAAGAAAAGATGGCTTGGAAGTTAGGGTTGATACGTCAGTTAAGACAAGATTTTGAGCATCGCAAGTTAGAGGTTTGGTATCAACCGCAGCTGTGTTTTAAAACACTTGAAGTGGTGGGCTGTGAAGCGTTGTTGCGTTGGCCATCAGGTAATGGGCGTTATATCTCTCCAGGTATTTTTGTACCACTGGCTGAAAATGCAGGGCTCATTGTTGATATTGGGCAGTGGGTGCTTGAGCAGGCATGCGAGCAGCAAAAGAAATTAGCGCAGATGGGCAAAGAGATTAGTATTGCTGTTAATGTGTCGGTTCCACAGTTTAAAGTACCAAATTATGCACAGAGTATTAAAAATACTCTGCTTGAATACAAAGTAGAGCCAAAATATATCGAACTTGAGGTAACTGAAAGTGTTGTTATGGATGAAGTTGGGGCTGTGATTGAAACACTCAGAGAGCTAGAAGAGTTTGGCATAGAGGTGGCAATAGATGACTTTGGTACTGGGTTTTCGTCATTGAGTTACCTGCAGACACTCCCTTTTTCACGATTAAAAATTGATAGAGCATTTATAAAAGATATACCTCAAAACGATTCGGGGGCTATCGCTGAGTTAGTTATTTCACTTGCGCGTCACCTAGGTAGGAAAACGATAGCCGAAGGGGTTGAAACACAAGAGCAAAGTGACTTCCTACGTAAAATGGGATGCGATGAAGTGCAGGGCTTTATGTATGCCAAGCCAATGCCCAGCGATGAACTGATGAACTTTTTAAGAACGTATAAGCCCAAAAGTACCTAGAGGGCTTGGCCCCTCTAGCGATTACTAATTTATGGTTTGTGGTGAGATGTATTTGAGCTATAATTCGGCTCTTTTTTATCCTCTAGGCAGTCACTATGAGCACACTCAAAGCTGAACGTCCGTTATTCTCCTACCCAAAATACTGGGCTGAGTGTTATGGCACAGCACCATTTTTACCAACTACTCGCAAAGAAATGGATGCATTAGGCTGGGATAGCTGTGACATAGTGTTAGTGACGGGGGATGCGTATGTGGATCACCCCAGTTTTGGCATGGCGGTAATAGGGCGCGTGCTTGAAGCGCAAGGCTTTAGAGTTGGTATTATTGCCCAGCCGCAATGGTCGAACAAAGATGCCTTTATGAGCCTTGGCAAACCGAATCTATTTTTTGGTGTTACGGCGGGTAATATGGACTCGATGATCAATCGTTATACCGCCGAAAAACGCATGCGTCATGATGACGCTTATACGCCAGGTAATATCGGTGGAAAGCGCCCGGATCGCGCGGTTGTGGTCTATAGCCAGCGTTGCCGTGAGGCCTATAAAGATGTGCCATTGGTGATTGGTGGTATTGAAGCGAGTTTAAGACGTATTGCACATTATGATTATTGGCAAGAAAAGGTACGTCGTAGCATTATTTTTGATGCCAAGGCAGATATTCTCATTTATGGTAACGCCGAACGCCCGCTGGTGGAAGTTGCCCATCGGATAGCCAAGGGCGACAGTATTGACGATATTCAAGATGTTCGCGGTACCGCGGTTATTCGTAAAACACCTTTACCACAATGGCGCGGGAGCGATTCTACGGCGATCGATAAAGTCGGTAAAATTGACCCCATTCCAAATCCCTATGGCGCTGATGATGTTGGGTGCAGCAAGTCAGAGTTTGCTAAAGCTGGCATAGATTTATCAGCTGATGCGGCCAAGCCAATCATGGTACAGCCTCCGCGCTTAAAGCCTTGGGAAAAAGTATATGTAAAACTCCCCGCTTTTGAGCAGGTGAGTGTCAATAAACCACTGTACGCTCATGCTTCTCGTATTTTGCATCAAGAAACAAACCCTGGATGTGCAAGGGCGTTGTTTCAGCGTCATGGCGATCGTTACGTGTGGGTTAACCCGCCTGCTTTCCCACTTGAAACCGAAGAGATGGATGCTGTATTTGGCCTGCCATATCAACGTGTGCCGCACCCAAGTTATGCTGATGCTAAGATCCCCGCATATGAGATGATCAAAACATCGGTTAATATTATGCGAGGTTGCTTTGGTGGCTGTAGCTTTTGCTCTATTACTGAGCATGAGGGTCGTATTATTCAAAGCCGTTCAGAAGAGTCTATTCTTGAAGAAATTGAACAGATCCGAGATAAAGTTCCGGGCTTTACTGGGGTGATTTCTGACCTAGGTGGACCGACTGCCAATATGTATAAGTTACGCTGTAAGAGTAAAAAGGCAGAAAGCACTTGTCGTCGTTTATCTTGTGTTTACCCTGATATTTGTAAACATATGGACACTGATCATACTCCAACAATTGAGCTCTATCGAAAAGCACGCGATGTAGAAGGGATAAAGAAAATTCTGATAGCGTCAGGTGTGCGTTATGACTTGGCTATTGAAGACCCACGTTATGTTAAAGAGTTGGTCACGCATCACGTTGGTGGTTATTTAAAAATTGCGCCAGAGCACACAGAGCAGGGACCTTTATCTAAAATGATGAAGCCTGGAATGGGAACTTACGATAAATTCAAGGCGTTGTTTGATAAATACTCTAAAGAGGCCGGTAAAAAGCAATATCTGATACCTTACTTTATTTCTGCTCACCCAGGCACAACAGATGAAGACATGGTCAACATGGCGCTGTGGCTAAAAGCCAATGATTTTAAACTAGATCAGGTGCAAAATTTTTACCCGTCGCCTATGGCAAATGCCACGACTATCTATCACACAGAAATGAACTCATTGCGTAATATCAAAAATAATAAAGAGCATGTGAGTGTGCCTAAAGGCGCGCGTCAAAGAAGGTTGCATAAAGCCATTTTACGTTATCATGATCCATCAGGTTGGCCGATGATAAGAGAGGCTTTACGAAGCATGGGTAAAGCTAATCTAATCGGTAAGGGTCCTAATTGCTTGGTGCCCGAAGAAGGAAGGGCTGAAAAAGGGCAACGGCCAAATAGAGCTAAGTCAGGGCGTGCGGCTTTGACACGTCACACTGGTTTTAGCCAGTTCAAAAAAGCCAATACCAAGCCAAAGGTGTCGAGTAACAGGCAAAGAGCTAAGTAACCATCAGAGCTTAGTTAATCGAATTGAAAAGGGCCATTGTGCCCTTTTTGCGTTTTTTAGTTGTGCGCCGCATCATAAAATTTGCTAAATAACGCCTCATCCCCCAGCAAGTTTTGTTTAAATGAGCGCCATTGCGGAAGTTGATGGCCAGCTTTTGCATGCCATTGTGCTATTTCATCAACCGAAGGCGTGTAGAACTGTGTGCCAAGCTGTTTTAAAGCTAATTCACAATATTGCTCTACACGCGGGATCTGCGCCAAATGTTCATGAAAGGTTTTTTCAGACGCATCTAATAAGGCTTGTCTCAATTTAGAGGGAAGTCCATTAAACCAAGATTGATTTACTACCAACAACCAACCGTCTTGAACGCTCTTAATTTGTGAAATAACGCCTAAATGTTCTTTTAAGTTACCCGGACCATTAAAAAGTCCGACAACAGAGGGGTCAAGTGCTTCAATGCGGCCTCCTTTAGCTAAAGTGGCAGCCTTTTTCCAAGGCACTCTGACCGCGGAGGTGCCGCACAAATCGTAGAACTGTTGCAGCACTTTACTCGCTGGTATCCTAAATACTACGTCATGCATATCATTAGGAGTTTTTATGGTTTTTCCATAGTGCTTGGTTGAAGTAGCGGTACGGGTGCCGGGTAAATAATGCATTAAAATTTGCAACTTCCCTTGCTGATGAATTTTGTCGATAATTTGCTCTTGCCAAATTTTAGAGGATAGTAGCTTTAGATAATTATGTCGCTCTGAGCACCAAAATGGAATATTTAGAATATCCAGTGCGCTAAGAATTGGTGTGAGGTTTGATACGGAGATAAGCGCACCATGGATAGATCCTCTAGCAACTAAAGCAGTCAACTCTGTACCGACTCCTAATGCACCCTTGTGAAAAATATCAAAATATATTTTTTCGTCACTGAATTGCTCTATATTTTTTTTAAGCTGTTGATGCATATGTGGGCATGAGCGCCATTGCTTTGTATCGTACGGTGATGCAAAGATCATCTTTGCAAAGGCCTTATTACACTTTTCAAGCTCTGAGCCGCTTTTTTTATTACAGTGCTCTTTCGCCATGATAGGCATAGGTAGAGCAAGCCCAGCACCTAGCAAGGCCATATTTTTTGTAAAGCTCCTACGCGTTTTGTTAATCCTGTTGCAATATTTATCTTTATCTAGGGTCATACTGCTTACGACACTTACTGAGTAGTTATATAAGCTTAGCAGAGAAGTTACCGACATTGGTGTTGAGTGGTTTATTTACTAAGCTTAAATGCATAACCCATTGTTGAGAGTGTATTTGTGCAAATTTCACAATCAAAGTTAATGTTTAAATTGGTACTTACGGTCGGAGGGGCGATATGTATGCTTATCATTTGGCTATTTGTATCTTCTACTCAGCAGTATCTAAATACTGAAAAAAGACTAAGTCACTTGCATCATCTTTTTCATCAAGTGCAACAAACCTATGCGGTTGCGGCGCAGCAACCGCAACGTATATCAGAGTATAAGGTCGCATTACAGTCCTTTTTAGGCACGTTAGTTGAAAATAAAAGCCTTTTGACTGGCAGCTTGGATGAGGCATCGTTGGCATGGCTAAACGATTTAAGAGTCGATGCTTCAATAAAGGATGAAGCGTTGCTGCAGCAGCATGAGAGGTTAGTGCAGGCATTTTTAGCATTGCCCAACTCTGCGAGCACTTCAGCTTGGCAAAACAATTTAAAATGGTGGTCGTTGTTAGTTATGGCAATGATCCTCTGGGGGGCGCTTTTATACTGCCTGTATCGAAAGCTGGCCTACAGCATTGTGCTAACACAGCAAGTGTTAATGGCAGCGAAAGGCGCACAGTCATATCAACTACCCGAAGCGCTATCAGGTCAACTAGCTGCAGAGCAAGAGTTAACTGAGTTGCTTAAATTTATTGATGTATTGGCGACTAGGCTAGACGAAGTTCACTCACGATTTATTGAAGAAGCGCAAGAAGCTACGCTCGGAAGTATGACACAAGGTTTTTCAAAATCTTTATTAAAAACAGTGGAGCACGCTGCAACACATCAAAAGCGCCTCACTACAATAATGAACAAGCTTGATAGTGGCCAGGTTAATGACGAGCAAATTACACAATTACATACCAAATCGCGTCAGATCTTGAATCAATTGGATGAAGAGTTGGCTAATGTTTACGAGCTTTTGGCAGATTTTGAGCAGATCTCTAATTACCATCAATTTGATATTGAAGTTGAGTTTAACCTCAAAACATTGGTAGAGGGGGTGTTTGCTCGACATCATCAAGAGCTCGCTGTTGAGCAGTTTCACGTCAGTTATGAGATCCCAGATAATTTGAAATTGAACAGTGCACCAGCGGTGTTTGAACAAATATACCATCACTGTATTAGCAACAGTGTTAAGCACGCAAAGAGCAATGATAGAGTTTTGCACATTGTTGTTTCTGCAATGGTTGTGAATGACTATGTGCATTTGTATTTTAAAGATGATGGGGTTGGGATAGATAGCGAGTTGTTACCCATTTTAGCTGAACCCACTTTGAACTCTAGGCAGCATTTCGGTAAGCATGGGCTGGGTTTAAGCGTGATCCATCACTTGGTAAGAGACAAACTTCATGGTGAGTTTAAGATCCAAAGTCCCGCTCATGGTGGAGCCTGTATTCACATTGTATTAGAGAAAACCCATTTTGAATTAGACGTTTCAGGTAGCAAGGGCAACCATCGTAAACAAAATGCTAAAAACCCACTTTAAGTAACTAATACCAATTGCATTAAATTGGTGATCAGATATTGCGACAGATAAATGGCTTAGTGACAAGGCAAATATTTCGCTATGTAGTTATTCTACATGAGAAATATTTAACGCAGTTAATGAGTTATTTAGCTCGCTAGAATGATCAATGTATTAATAAAATTGGTATAACTGTTATTTATAATGGCTGGGCATAAAAAAGGCTGCAATGAGCAGCCTTTTAAGAGTGATTAAATTACGTTATTAGGCTTTTTTGCTAGCAACCCATTGGTCAACAAAGCGCTCTAATACATTCAATGGAAGAGGACCATTTTTAAGTACCACATCATGGAATTGGCGGATATCAAACTTATCACCAAGCTCTTTCTTTGCCGCTTCTCTTAGCTCAAGGATTTTTAACATACCAATCTTATAAGCGGTAGCCTGAGACGGCATCACGATGTGACGTTCAACCATTTTTACACCATCAGACTTAGCGTTAGGTGTATTGTTTACGTAGTAATCAATACCTTCTTGGCGTGTCCACTTCATTGCGTGAATACCAGTGTCTACCACAAGACGACATGCACGCCATAGCTCCATAGCTAAGCGACCAAAGTCTGAATAAGGGTCTTTGTAAAGTCCCATTTCTTTAGGTACTAGTTCAGAGTACAAGCCCCAACCCTCTACATAAGCGGTTACGCGACCAAATTTTCTGAATTTAGGCACACCTTCAAGCTCTTGTGCAATTGCAATTTGCATGTGGTGCCCAGGAAGGCCTTCATGATAAGCAAGTGCTTCCATTTGGTAAGTTGGCATGGCTTCCATGTCATATAGGTTTGCGTAGTAAATGCCAGGGCGAGAACCATCTGGTGAAGGTTGCTGGTAGAAGGCTTTACCCGCGGCTTTTTCTCTAAATGCTTCAACACGCTTTACAATCATGTCCGCTTTTGGCTTTACAATGAATAGCTCATCTAGACGAGATTTCATGTTGTCGATCAATGCGGTCGCTTCTTTTAAATACTGTTCTTTACCTTCTTCGGTATTTGGTAAATAAAACTGCTTATCGGTCTTCATGAATTCCATGAACGCCTTTAAGTCACCTTTAAAGCCAACTTTGTCCTTAATTTCGCGCATCTCATCATGAATACGCGCTACTTCAGACAAACCAATTTTGTGAATTTCTTCAGCGGTTAAATCTGTGGTTGTAGTGCGAGCAAGTGCATTGTTGAAAAAGGCTTCGCCATCAGGGAACTTCCAAGCACCGTCACGAGTGTCAGCACGTTTTTCTAATTGCTCTAGGTAGCTGATTAACTTGCTATAAGCAGGCTTTACTGCCACTTTTAACGCCTCTGTTGCTTGTGCAACGAGTGCTGATTTTTCGTTTTCATCAATGCTTAGTTTGTTTATTTTACGCTTAAAGTCAGCCAATAGCGTAGAGTCTTTACCACTTTCAAATGGGGCACCAACAATGATGTTTTCACTTGATTCAATAACATAAGGAAACACAAACTTAGGCGCAATAATGCCTTTGTCAGCTCTGATTTTTAAATTATCAATCAGTTGGTCAAATACTTTAGGAACACCATTTAAACGTGAAATATATGCTTGTGCATCTTTTACATCTGTAATTTGGTGTTGGTTGATTAAAAATGCTGCCACCATTGAGTGTGTACCAAACATTTGGTTCACAGGGTAATTGTGGTAACGCCATTTAAAATCTGCAATTTCATTTTCTAAGTTTTGCTTCATCAAGTCATAGCTAACTTGTGTCGCTTCATCGAGCTTGCTGCGATCGATAGTTTTCAATGTGGCTAAATCTTTTTTAGTCAGCGCTAAATCTTCAAGATCGCGAGCTTCGCTTTCATCATCCCATTTATCATAGTCTTTTTTAATACCCATATAGGTTTGATAAATAGGACTGCGCATAACACCACGCATAAATACTTCTTCAAAAAAGGCATTGGCCTTTTCTACTTCACTTTGCTCGACTTGTTGAACTTGTTGTGTAGGAGCCGGTTTTTCAGCAGTTTGCTGGCAACCACCTAGTAACGCTACGCTGATAGCTGCAGCAATAACAGTGAGTTTACGCATTGTTTTACCTTTGTTGTTATTTAGGAGCCTAAGGCTCAGTCTTAAAATTGTACGACCGTTGGCGATTAAAACGCTTAATCTAAACAAATGATTGTAGCAGGTCGTTTAAATATCTGTGGCCCTTATTTGTAACTAACCATGAATCACCTTGATCCAGCAGTAGCCCGTTTTTTTGTGCTTGATTTAGCTGGCCTTCAATTTCTATAAGAGGAAGACCCGTAAAGTCAACAAAAGCTTGCTTTGAACATGGTTGTTGCAAACGAAAGCAATTCATAAAAAATTCAAATGATCTATCTTGTGGTGCTACTTGCCAGCTTTCGTATAAATAAGGTTTAGTTAAGTCCATATAACCTCTAGGGTGCTTAACTTTTACCGTACGCAAAATCGCGCCATCACTTGGTTGCGTAATTTTGCCATGAGCGCCACAGCCAATCCCAAGATAATCGCCAAACTGCCAATAATTTAAGTTGTGCTTACATTGATAGCCTGATTTTGCATAGCCTGATATTTCATACTGATGATAACCTGCTTGTGCTAGTAGAGCTTGACCTTGCTCTTGAATGTCCCACAGGATTTCGTCTTCTGGCAGTTTAGGTGGTTTAGAGGCAAATTGCGTATTTGGCTCAATGGTTAATTGGTACCAAGAAATATGTGGTGGTGCTAAATCAATAACGCGTTGCAGATCGCTTAAGGCATCGCTCAAGCTTTGGTTGGGTAGACCATGCATTAGGTCCATGTTAAAAGAGGCTAAGCCAGCTTGCTTGGCTTCGTAAGCTGCATTGATCGCTTCTTGCTCACCATGGATCCGTCCAAGCGCTGTTAATTTATCTTCTTGGAGACTTTGCACCCCAATCGAAATTCGATTGATCCCCGCAGCTACATAGTGTTTAAAACGGTCGGTCTCAACGGTGCCAGGGTTTGCTTCAAGGGTAATTTCAATACCTTGTTCAAACTCTATGAGCTTGTTTATCTCTTGCAGTAAGTAATCATACGCATCGGCTGATAGCAAACTCGGTGTGCCGCCACCAATAAAAATACTGTGTAACTTTCTTTGCTGCACGAGGTGCAAGTCTGCTTTTAAATCATTCAACAGATGTTGCACATATTCTTGTTCAGGAATATTGCCCTTTAGGCTGTGGCTATTAAAGTCACAGTAAGGACATTTTTGTACACACCAAGGAACGTGTATATATAAACTTAATGGTGGTAATTTCACGCATTTGCCTGCAATTGCTTAGCCAGTATTTTTAAGGCTTGGCCACGATGACTGATTGCATTTTTTTCATCCTTTGACAGCTCGGCGCTCGTACAGTTGAGCTGTGGTACAAAAAAGATGGGGTCGTAGCCAAAACCTTCTCGACCTTGTTGCTGAGTAGTGATTTCCCCATCCCAGCTAGCTTGGCAAATTAATGGCGTTGGGTCATCGGCGTGGCGCATATAAACGAGTACACACCAAAAGCGAGCTGTTCGCTGGGTTTGACCTTCAAGATCGTTAAGTAATTTGTCGATATTGCTTTGATCAGTGGCATCATCGCCTGCGTATCGTGCAGAGTAAACACCAGGAGCACCATCTAAGGCATCTACTTCCAGTCCAGAATCATCAGCAATGGCAGGCAAACCGCTAACTTTCGCCGCATGCCTTGCTTTGATAATGGCGTTTTCTACAAAGGTGGTGCCTGTTTCAGCCACATCAGGTACGTTAAACTGGCTCTGAGGTAACACTTCTATGTTGAGCTCGCTAAGCATACTGGCAAGCTCTTTTACTTTGCCCTGATTACCGGTTGCTAAGACAATTTGTTGGGTCATACTGCGTTAATCCACATAAAATTTTTGTTGAAACTTTAATACTTGCTGGTTATTGCCTTGTGCAATATTAATGGTGAAGCGGTAAGTTTCTTCGTTGTTATAAGCAATTTGTGCCAGGTAATAAATGGCATCGCCATCAACAACTTCTTTAAATTCCAACTCTTGCTTATTACCAATTAAATTGCGCGCCTCACCCGATAAGATGGCTTTTTGTGCGGTTTTTTCAGTATTGTTTTTGAGTACTGAAATATTCACAACCGCCTTGTAATTGCTGCGTTCCAAATCGTATGCTTGCGCAATAGTCGGTTGAATGAAGGTCGATGGAAAAGCGATATAATGTACTTGCCATGGGCCTAAGTTTTTAAATTGAGCACCTTGTTCAGAGTTCGCGTGTGCGAAGGCACACACGAAGAGTAGCAGCGCAAATGATACGAGTTTTTTCATAATTTATGCCTCTAGCTTAGTAAGTCCATCACCAGCAGTTGTAAAAATTGCATGCCGATGAGCAATACCAAAATAGATAAATCTAAACCACCTAACGGCGGGATGATTTTGCGAATTGGTTTTAGCATGGGCTCTGTCAGTTGATCGAATACGGCTGCGATGGGGTTATAGCCTTGTGCAACCCAGCTTAAAATTGCTCTGATGATTAGGATCCAAAACACTAACGAGAATGCTTCTTTTAGTACGGTTATCGCCCCTTGGATCAGCGCGCTTAAAGGGTGCCATCCGCCATAAAAAAGCACCATTAATAATGATACTTTAGCAAAGCCTACAATGAACGCCAGCAATAAGGAGGCAAGATCAAGACCACCTGCACCCGGAATAATTTTTCGCAGTGGGTTTACCGCAAAAGAAGTCACTTTCACGACAGTTTGGCTTAATGGGTTGTAAAAGTCTGCTCGAACAAGCTGTAGCCAAAACCTTAACAATACAACCATTAAAAATAGATCAAACACGATCCCTATTAAAAAATGCATGGCGTTCATATATTAACCTTTAAAGTTCTTTTTCCATTTCTTCAGCACGGGCAATACAAGCGTCCATTGCACCGGCTACCGTAGAGTGTAAATTTTGTGATTTTAGATGCTCCACCGCTGCATGGGTGGTGCCCCCTTTAGAAGTTACGTTTGCACGCAACTGAGCAATGCTAATATCGCTTTGCGATACGGCCATTTCGGCAGCCCCTAGAGCCGTTTGTTGAACTAGTTGGCGAGCTTGCTCATCACTAAAGCCAAGCGCTTTAGCCTTCTCTTCGATGGCTTCCATAAACAAAAAGAAATAAGCAGGAGACGAGCCGGTAACCGCAATTACATCATTAATTTGTGACTCTTGCTCAACCCATGTAGCGATACCAGTAGCAGAGAACACTTGCGAAACATATTCACGTTCTTCAGCGCTGATATCTTCGCCATATAAGCCACACACGCCTCTGCCTAACAAGCAAGGGGTGTTTGGCATACAGCGTACCATTTTTACTTTTTGAGCTAGCATTGCTCTGAGTCGTGCAACGGTAATACCCGCTGCTACTGAAATAAATAATTTGTCACTGAAATCTACACCTGAGTCGATGAAGCTTTGGCATAGCTCGGCCATCATTTGCGGCTTAACTGAGAGCACGATGACATCTGCATCACGCAGAGCTTGTGTGTTATCAGAAGTTGTTTGTACGTGGAAGTCGGCAGCCACTTTTGCAAGTTTGTCTTGGTTGCGGTTGGTAGCAATAATGCTTTGTGGTGCAAAGCCATTTTTAATCATGCCGCCGATGATTGCATAGCTCATGTTACCAGTGCCGATGAATGCAATTGTTTTATTAGACATAGCGCGTACTTACCTTATTTTCTTGAGCCAAAAATATCAGTGCCAATGCGTACCATGGTGGCGCCCGCTGTAATCGCAGGCTCTAAATCACCACTCATACCCATCGACAATGTATCTAGCTGAGGATATTGGTCCTTTAGTCTATCAAAGCAAGACTTCATTTGCTGGAAATATTGCAATTGTTTATTTGTATCATCAGTTTGCTCGGTGATAGTCATAAGCCCCCTAAGGTTAAGTTGACGGCTGTTGTGAATAAACTCAGCCAGCTCATCAAGCTCCTCTAACTGGCAGCCTGACTTATTCTCATCGGCACTGATATTAACTTGGATAAGTACGTTTAGCGGCATTAAATTGTTTGGTCGTTGTTCATTTAAGCGTCTTGCTATTTTCAGTCGCTCAACACTTTGTACCCAGTCAAAGTGCTCAGCTACTAGGCGTGATTTATTTGATTGAATAGGACCAATAAAATGCCACTCTATGTCCTTTTTTTCTTTTAAGTGTAAAATTTTATCAACCGCCTCTTGCACATATGATTCGCCAAACTGACGCTGTCCGTGTGCGTAAGCTTGTTCAATAAGTTCAACAGGTTTCGTCTTAGAAACTGCTAGAATAGTAACTGGTTGATCATTTGGGTGGTCATATTGGCGCTGTTGGGCGGCTTTTTTTACGCGGTCGTAGGCCAACTTAAGTCGTTCTGCTATTGTAACCATATTATTATTACGCTCGTAGTGGAGTCATACATGGATATTACTGAGTTATTGGCTTTTAGTGTGCAACACCAAGCCTCCGATTTACATTTATCGTCTGGCGTATCGCCAATGATACGCGTTGATGGCGATGTGCGCCGCGTTAATATTCCTGCGCTTGAAGCTAAGGATGTTAACAGTCTTGTATACGATATCATGAATGATAACCAGCGCAGAGACTATGAGCAAAATCTTGAAGTGGATTTTTCCTTTGAAGTCCCTAATTTGGCGCGATTTCGTGTTAATGCCTTTAATACTAACCGTGGCCCTGCTGCGGTGTTTCGAACTATCCCATCATCGGTATTGAGTTTGGACGACCTAGGCGCACCCGATATTTTTCGCAAAATAGCAGAGTATAGAAAAGGTTTAGTGTTGGTTACAGGCCCTACGGGCTCTGGTAAGTCGACTACTTTGGCCGCTTTGGTTGATCATATCAATGCAACACAACATTACCATATACTGACCATTGAAGATCCCATCGAGTTTGTCCACAAAAATCAGAAAAGTTTAATAAACCAAAGAGAAGTACATAGAGACACTCATAGCTTTAATGCAGCGCTTAGAAGTGCCTTACGTGAAGACCCCGATGTTATTTTGGTCGGGGAATTGCGAGATTTGGAAACCATCCGTCTAGCCATGACCGCTGCTGAAACGGGTCATTTGGTATTTGGCACGCTACACACCACATCGGCACCCAAAACGATAGACCGTATTATTGATGTTTTTCCTGGTGAAGAGAAAGACATGGTTCGTTCAATGCTTTCGGAGTCGTTACAAGCGGTTATCTCGCAAACATTAGTTAGAAAAGTCAGCGGTGGTCGGATTGCTGCGCATGAAATTATGCTAGGGACCCCAGCGATACGAAACCTGATCCGAGAGGATAAAATCCCGCAAATGTACTCAACAATTCAAACGGGTGCGATCCATGGTATGCAAACGATGGAGCAATGTTTAAGTAACCTTGTCAATAGAGGGGTTATATCTCAGCAGGATATTCCCGGTAAGGGACACGATGAACAAAACCAGAGGAACTTTTAAGGGGCATTATGGATGTTAGATAAATACTTGCAATTGATGGTCGATAAACACGCCTCTGATCTTTTTGTATCTGCAGGGCTGCCTATTAGTGTGAAAGTAGACGGTGAGCTACGCCCTATGGAAGATGGGCCGATAGATGCCGCTAAATCGCTCGAGTTAGTTGAGTCGATTATGACGGATAAGCAAAAGACACAATTTCACGAGCATAAAGAATGTAACTTTGCGATAGTAACAGCATTGGGGCGTTTTAGAGTTTCGGCTTTTTGGCAAAGAGATTGTGCGGGGATGGTGATCCGCCGCATCATAACTGAAATTCCAGATGTTAAAGACTTAGGCTTACCTTCGGTATTAACCGATGTGATAATGTCAAAAAGAGGTTTAGTGTTATTTGTTGGTGGCACAGGCACGGGTAAATCGACATCTTTGGCGGCTTTGCTTGGTTATCGCAATCGCAATCAACGCGGGCATATTCTGACGATTGAAGATCCGATTGAATTTGTTCATGAGCATAAGAAAAGCATTATTACTCAACGTGAGGTTGGCTTAGACACTGAAACATTTGAAGCAGCATTGAAAAGCTCTTTGCGCCAAGCGCCGGATGTTATTTTGATTGGAGAAATTCGTTCTCAAGAAACCATGGAATATGCGTTGAGTTTTGCTGAAACAGGACACTTATGCGTGGCAACCTTACATGCCAACAATGCAAACCAAGCTATTGACCGCATAATGCATTTAGTACCCAAAGAGAAGCACGACAAGTTAAAATATGATTTGGCGCTTAATTTGCGTGCCATTGTGGCCCAGCAGCTCATCCCGTCGTCAAAAGGCGAGGGGCGAGAAGCTGCTATTGAAATTTTACTCAATACCCCATTGGTTGCAGAGCTAATTAAAAAAGGGGATGTTGGCTCTATCAAAGAGGCGATGGCAAAATCAAAAGAAATGGGTATGCAAACGTTTGATCAGGCGCTGTTCGAACTGTACAAGCAACAACGTATTAATTATGCCGATGCGCTGCACCATGCTGACTCTCCAAATGACTTGAGGTTGATGATTAAGCTGCAAAATAATGAACAGCAAGGGGCAGGATTTTTGCAAGGGGTTACGGTTGATGGGCTCGATAAGCAGTAAGCTGTGTCGAGTACTTTTGCTTAGTGCGTGCTTTGGGTCATCAAGCAGTCTTGTAGCAAAAGACACTGTTCAAATGTATATACGAGATGATGTATTTGCAGACTATCAGCGTTTTGTAAATGGTCGGGCGGTACAAGATATTGATAATTTCAGCGGTGACTATATTCGCCGTGATGTCGTAGATATGATTTTGGTGCAAAAAGCATTGCTATTAGGGGGGTTTGATAAGCCTTTTGATTATCAAGTTGGTAACGTGAACTTTAGAAACACGAAACTACTTGAGCAAGGCAAGCTGCTTTTGAGTTTTGATAGTTATTGGTTAGCTGATGCCCGGCCACTAGAAGCGCATATTTTTATTAGTGATGCAGTTATTCGTCAGGGGGAATATTACGCCGGGCTATATTACTCACCCAATAACACAAAGGTTAGTTCCTTATCGAGTTATGAACAGTTACAAAAGCTAAGTGCCGTTAGTACACCTCGGTGGCGAACTGACTGGAATACACTTCAGCAACTGCCTCTTAAACGTCATGTTATAGAGCATGAGTGGATAGCTCAAGCACGTATGGTTAGTATGCGATGGGTTGACTTTATGCTGATGCCGCTCATGCCAGACAAGGGGAATGAGTACAAACTTGAAGGGATCCACCTCGTTGCTCACCCCAAATGGGTAGTGCTACTTGATGGAAGTCGTCACTTTGTTGTATCTAAGCATCATCCAGATGGGGAGCGAGCCTTTGCTGCTTTGCAAAAAGGCCTGGCCAAATTGAGGGAAAGTGGGCAAATCAAGCTAGCATATCAACAGGCTGGGTTTGTACCAGACTGGTCGAGTATGCAGTTGCTTGCGCCCACTCAGTAATTTATTGCCACAAATGCTCAAAGTAGCTTTCGAGAATGATCACCGCTGACATGCTGTCGACATTACCCTTACCAAGGTTGCGATAGCCCCCTTGTTCGAACAACCTCGCTTTTGCATCAGCTGTAGTTAAGCGTTCATCTTGAGTTTCAACCGGTAACCGATAATTGTTATGTAAGCGGTTTGCAAACTTTTTGGCGGCAAATGTCACATGCTGATTAGTGCCATCCATATTTAGAGGCAAACCAACAACGAGTAGATCGGGCTGCCATTGCTCAATATGAATGGCAATATCAGACCAATTTGGAATGCCATCTTTGGCTTTGATGGCCCCTAAGCTGGTGGCAGTTCCGGTCAGTTCCTGTCCTACTGCAATACCAATGCTTTTGGTGCCAAAGTCAAAGCCCATTACCGTTCGCTCGCCAAGGCGAGCTCGTTCTTTTTTTGTCATAACGTCTTTTATGCGTGTCCAGCCTGAGAGCTCAACTGAGCCGCGTCGATACCGAGCATCTGTACGGCTTTTTCCCAGCGTTGTTCAGGCGGCGTGTTAAATATAATTGCAGGGTCAGCTTCGATGACCAGCCAAGAGTTTTCTAACAATTCTTTTTCTAATTGACCACGCTCCCATCCTGCGTAGCCTAAAGTGATCAGAAAAGCATCAGGGCGAGCATTGGAAGTTAAGGATGCTAGTACATCTTTGGAAGTAGTGATCATAATATCAGAACTAAGTTCTTGGCTTGATGAATAACCTGGCTTTGGTGTATGTAAAACAAACCCTCTGTCAGTATGGACTGGGCCACCAGCAAAGACATGTTCGGCAGCTGCTGAAGTGCTTTTGTCGTTGTCGATCTCTATTTTATCTAAGAGCTCCCCAACCGTAACATCTATAGGGTGATTTACGACCAACCCCATAGCGCCATCTTCGTTGTGTTCACAGATGTAAGTCACGGTGTGCTTGAAAAATGGGTCTTGCAAGCTGGGCATAGCAACTAAAAAATGGTTTTCTAATGATTGCATAGTGATTGGCCCTGAATTTGTTTTACTTAGTATGGGCGAGTTTTACTTCTATCGCATCATAAAACATGTCCATAATTGAAATATCGTACGCGTTTTCTATTTCTTTAACACAAGTAGGAGCGGTGACATTTATTTCAGTGAGTTTGTTACCGATAATATCAAGTCCAACAAACAGTAAGCCTTTCTCTTTTAAAGTGGGGGCAACGGCCTGAGCGATCCGAAGGTCATCTTCGCTAATTGGGCGTGCTTCTCCACGACCTCCAGCAGCTAGATTACCTCGCGTTTCACCGCCTTGAGGTATGCGCGCTAGGCAGTATGGAACAACTTCACCATCTACGACTAAAACGCGTTTATCACCTTGTTTTATTTCAGGGATATATTGTTGTGCCATAGCAAAGCGTTGGCCATGCTCTGTCAGTGTTTCACAGATCACACCAATGTTTGGGTCATCTTGTTTGACCCTAAAAATAGATGCGCCACCCATACCATCAAGGGGTTTTAGGATGATGTCTTGATGTTTGGCTAAAAACTCTCGAATGTGTGTTTGTGAGCGAGTCACTAAGGTGTCTGGCGTATGTTCACTAAACCACGCGGTAAATAGCTTCTCATTGGCATCTCTTAGACTTTGCGGCTTGTTTACTACTAAGCTGCCAGCTTGTTCAGCGCGCTCTAATATATAGGTTGCGTAAATGTATTCAGTATCAAAGGGGGGATCTTTGCGCATTAAGATGACATCTAAATCAGATAAATCGATGGATTGCTTCTGTTCTAATTCATACCAATGGTTTGTGTCATCAAAAACTTTAGCTTTTGCTGCTGTTGCCTTGGCGTTACCTTGATATAAAAAGAGGTCGCCCATTTCCATGTAATATAATTCATAGCCGCGTTTTTGAGCGGCCATCATCATTGCAAACCCAGTGTCTTTTTTTATGTTGAACCCACTAATTGGATCGCTAATGATCCCTAATTTTATAGCCATGCATCACCTTTATACTGTTTTTATTTACTATGGGGGCCGCGCTTTAGAAATTAAAGAGCTAAATCGCCAAACTGTAGCTGTAAAGCACTCAATACAGTTAATGCGGCTGTTTCAGTCCTTAAAACACGAGGGCCTAAACGCACATCAATAAACCCTTGCTCGCTGGTGGCTTGTATTTCTTCGTCGGTAAACCCGCCTTCAGGCCCAACAATAAAGCGCACACCTTTACTGGGCGTTGGTAAAGTTTTAATACTGTGCTCTGCACGAGGGTGTAAGGTTAATTTCAACTCGTCTGAAGGCTGTGTAAGCCAAGCCGTTATGTCAACAGGTGGGTGTATGACGGTAATGGTATTGCGACCCGACTGCTCTGCCGCAGCAATGGCTATTTTCTGCCACTGGGCATGTTTTTTAGCGAGTCGCTCGCCTGACAGTTTTACACCACAACGAGTGGTGAATAATGGGGTGATCTCGCTGATACCAAGCTCGACAGATTTTTGAATGGTAAAGTCCATCTTATCACCTCGAGATATACCTTGCCCAAGATGGATCTTTAGAGGTGACTCACAGTCATTATCAACAAACTCAACCGGTTGAACGATCACTTTTTTTTTCGATACGTCTGTGAGTTCACATAAGTACTCGCCACCTTGACCATTGAACAATGAGACTTTATCACCTACTTGCATTCTTAATACGCGGGCAATATGGCCAGCTGCATTATCATCTAAGGAAATTTGACTATGTAAAGACAGCGCTGAAGGTTGATAAATATGGGGTATACGCATAATGGGCCTATTAGAGAGTAGCAATGTTGCAATAGTAAAGTTTTGCATACCAAGCGTCTAGTTTCTAATTGGTGATAAGCGCTCGTTGTCGCTGTTTTGTGCTTATTATGAATCTTGTTTGCAAAGTAGTGCTTCGATGTCTTCTCCGATTGCAGATAAATTACTGTTACAAGACAGGTGATTGTTATTAGCTTGGTCGGTTACTTTTTTGTACTCAAAGGCACCATCTTTTGTTTGTTCAAGCAAGTAGCGTACAGGGTGAAGAGAATTAAAAATGAATTGCTGTTCTTTACTAGCAAGAAAGTAATCAACGTTTGGAATGAGCACACCGCTGATTTGGTGATGCTCATTAAGGTAAGTAGCAAGCTCAGAAACGCTTATCTCGTTTGCAAAATCACAATAGCAGTAGTCTTTTATTAAATTATCAAACATCATCTTCAGTAGGTGACGCGTGTTATCTCCAGCCGCAATGATCTGGCTCTCGTTATTGGGAGAGTGCTTCAACAAATATTCAGCATACTCTCTACTGAACTCTTTGTTGCTGTCGACTAACAGAAAATTATCAAGCTTGAGAGACATGGCTTCACCTCGTGTAGCTCTTATCTGAGAGCTACACAGAAAATGTATTAATAAGTAAATAGCCCATGGATAAGAAAACCGCAAATTCTATACAGGCAATACCGATATTATCTTGGTGATCAACTTCTAGGCCTATGTCAACTTTGGGCAACGAAAAATACAACAGTATCGCGCTTCCTGTGTATAGCAACACCCACATTAAACCACAATGTAAAATGACCGAAAATAGGTTCTCTACTATCATTGCGCCGTGATAGTGAGCGCTGTGTAAACCTGCATAAATAGCCAAAGCAAGGCCAATGGTTTTGCCAGCGTATCGAATACCGATTGATGTGTTGTCTAAATTAAAGTTTTGCTGCAGTGATGCACCTTGATTAAACTTAGCAAAACGACTTTCTCTAAATTTACTATCTAGCGCAAACAGCCCCTGCAACAGGAAAAAGCTTAAACAAACAACGAGTAGATCACTCACGCCCTTGGGATGTACCCAATGATAAAGGCCTAACACGAGTATACCGTTAGCAATGAGCATTCCAGAATCGACTAACGCGGCACAGATGTTCTGTTTTAAGATGGCTTGCTCTTCATTGAATTGATACAAAATCCATTTGCGGTGAATATATTGTCCAATATAAACAAAGAGCAAAATTAGCGAGAGCGTGAATGCAGATCTCAATGGTGCTTCGATAACCGTGGCATATTTAATGTCGTAGAAAAAATACGCGACGCTAAACGCTATCACTGAAATTTGACACGCATAACTGATACCGAGCGCAAAGTTATCCCGTTTGGCTAACTCTTCTTGCAACGCTTGCTTTGCCCGATATTGCACTCGTAGGCGTAATAAGCTCACGACAAGACAAATAACGGCAAAGCTTGACAAAATAGCAAAAAAATTGATGTTAGCTAACGACAAATAGGTCATATTCGCTCTACTGGTTAATTTTAGATATTGCTACTATAACGACTCGCAACTCATTGAGCCATATAGCTATGGAGATTTTTTATGCATGATATCGCTTTACCCACCAACTTGGCTCATCAGGCACATGAACGTTGGCAAGTTTTGTATAATGAACAAACCCCTAACCCTGACTTGTTACGCTTGCTGGCGATGAGTGATTTTGCATTTCGAGTGCTGCAGCAATCGCCAGAGCTTGCAGATTGGTTACTTGATGAAACGCAAATGAAAAGTCGAGACATACCTAACCCTTTAACAGCAGACTTAAGCGTGTTAAGTGAGCGTGATTGTTTTGAGCTACTGCGTAAGTACAGACAACGTTATTGGCTAAAAGTTATGTGGCTTGATTTAGTTAAGGGTAATGATATTGCAGATAGTATTCGCTATATCTCACAGCTTTCAGAGCAACTCATTGATGCTGCTAATCGTTGGGCATTTGCACAAACTGTAAAGCAGTGTGGTACACCACTGGATGAGTCTGGCAAAGCCTTGTCGATGATGGTTATAGGAATGGGTAAACTGGGCGGGGGGGAGTTAAACTTCTCCTCAGATATCGATTTGATCTTCTGCTATCCCCAAAATGTGCCTACTCAAGGTGGGCGCAGAAGTGTTGAAGCACAAGTGTTTTATACTAAAGTGGCACAAAAACTGATAGCTGCACTCAATCAGGTTACCGTGGATGGGCAAGTATTTAGGGTAGATATGCGTTTACGCCCCTTTGGTGACAGCGGCCCGCTAGTAATGAGTCTATCTGCCATGGAAGACTATTACCAAGATCAAGGCCGAGAATGGGAGCGCTATGCCATGTTAAAAGCGCGCTTACTCGGCCAGCAAACACCTCATTGGCCAGCTTTTTATAGCATGCTCAGGCCTTTTGTATACCGTCGCTATATCGATTTTTCTGTCATTGAATCACTTCGAAAAATGAAACATATGATAGCCCAAGAAGTGAGGCGTAAGGGACTTGTGAATAATATAAAACTCGGCGCAGGGGGAATTAGAGAAGTCGAGTTTATCGTGCAGGCACTGCAGATGATACGAGGTGGCAGAGACACCAGTTTACAAACACCTTCAATACTCAATGCATTAAGTCAATTAAAAGCGCTAGAGGTGATCCCGTCAGGTATTGTCCACTCGTTGCAAGACAACTATCTGTATCTTAGAAAGATTGAACAATATTTACAGGCATTTGATGACCAGCAAACGCAAACCTTGCCTGATGACGCGGTATCGCAGGCTAGGTTGGTTAACTTAATGGGCGTCGAAAACTACGATGCATGTTTGGCGATGTTACAAACAAGAATGACAAAAATTCGAGAGGAATTTAGTCAGGTTATCGGAGATGAGCCGCTAGAGCATACTCAATCTGATGAAGCTTTCACATACGTATGGCTTGAGGAAGATACTGAGCAATTAGCGGGGAGAGTAGATACGACCCAAATACAGTTATGGCACAATGCGTTACAAGAGTTTAAAGCTGCACTTACCAAACGACAAGTTGGAGCTCGGGGTGCGGATATCCTCGATAAACTTATGCCTTGCTTATTGCATCAAGCAGCAGAGTTAAGCTTAGGTGGTGATGTATTAAGCCGTGTTTTAAAGATAGTGACAACGGTGGTATCAAGAACCGCTTATCTCGAGTTGCTCTATGAAAATCAGGGGGCGCTAAAACAGTTATTGTTTTTAACTTCTCACAGTCAGTGGATAGCCGAACATATTGCAAAATATCCAATTTTGCTTGATGAGCTATTAGACCCAGCTGCGCTGTATAAGCCCCTGCCTTTGAATGCTTACAAGCTTGAAATTAGGCAATATTTTCTTCGTATTGAACAACATGATTTAGAGCAACAAATGGAAGCGCTGCGTCAGTTTAAACAGGCGCATCAACTTCGAATTGCCGCTGCAGATGCAACCAATGTGTTAAGTATTATGCAAGTAAGCGATCACTTAACGGCTTTGGCTGAAGCAATCATAGAGCAGTCAGTGAACTTAGCTTGGCAACAAATGACGGAACGTTATGGCGCACCGCAAGGAAGTCATGAGGACGAAAAAGGCTTTGCTGTTATTGCATATGGTAAAACAGGGGGGTGGGAGCTTGGATATGACTCTGATTTAGACTTGGTTTTTGTACACAATCGCGATGGTGACAGTGATACACAGGGCGACAAGCCTATTTCTTCACGGCAGTTCTATCTTAAGCTTGCGCAGCGATTAATGCATTTATTTAATACCAGAACGGCTTCGGGTATTTTGTATGAACTGGATACGCGTCTGCGACCTGAAGGTAATTCTGGGTTGTTAGCCATCAATTTAGAAAGTTACTACCAATATCAGCTGCAACAAGCATGGACATGGGAGCATCAAGCGATTGTCAGAGCGAGGCTCGTATATGGGCAAGCAGATATGCGAGCGCGGTTTATGCAAATACGGGCTAGTGTTTTACAACAACCAAGAGCACATGAAAAACTTTTGAGTGATGTAACATCAATGCGTGAAAAAATGCGCGCTCATCTGAGCAAAGATACTGATGAGTTGTTTGATTTAAAGCAAGGGCTTGGCGGCATGACAGATATTGAGTTTATCGTGCAATACCTTGTTTTGAACAATGCTCAGCATTCCCCAGAGCTAATTGAATATACTGATAATATCCGTATTTTAGCGTGTGCGCGTAAATTGGGTATTTTACCTGAGCAAGCGCAATCAGTCCTGAGCGAAGCGTATTGTTTCTTCCGCGAGCTTTATCATAATCAAAGCTTAAACGGACAAGGAAAGTGTATAGCAAAAGACCCGCAGATACGCACACTGACTGACAAAGTCACTGAAATCTATGTGGCTACACTTACATAAGCACTGCGGTACGTCTAGAAAGGTGTTGTGACCTCAGTTGAGGTCACATGTATTTTTAGCCGCTTAACTTACGACAGTTATCACGCACGAAGCGGGTTGGCTTTTCGGTGATCACCGCAGCACGTTGGCGATGACAGAAAAAAGTAAATATTTCGTATTCAAAATCGTCGTTAATGGCACGACCGACTTGGTACAGTGCAGACAAAAAATTACTGTCGACACGGAAGTTATGTTTGACGACATAGTCTTTATCTAAATACCAAAACAATTCAATGTCTTCTTGGCGAGCATAAGTTGCAAGCACGCCTTTGAGGGTGTCGCCAGATTCAAAACGTCGAGCCTGATGCTCTCCAGTCCAGCGTTGGCTAGAGGCTTTTACAGCCCTTTCTCTGTCTTTGAGTGCCTCATCAAGGGCAAATGAGGGGTTGCCCAACTCGATGACAAATTTTGCACGCTCTGTATCTCTGCTGGTGGTCCTGTTACGAAAGCTTTCATAAAACTGAGAAAACCCTTGAGCTGCCACATTGGCAGTTGTGCTAACACTCATTTTTGGCATCGCGCCAAATAAAAAGTAGTACGCCGAAGCAATCAGTATAACTGCCAATGACAGGTGTTTAACCCAAAACCAGGCTGCCGATACCTTTCTTGCTGCCTTTTTACGGCGTACCGGAGTAGGAGCGGGTTGTTTTGGTCTTGTTTTTGGATTTTTTTTCATAACCATAAATAACGATTAGCCGTAATAAGATGGCGCATTTTCATCTGGCCTAGTTTTAAATCGTCTGTGTAACCACATGTATTGCTCAGGCGCTAACATGATGGATTGCTCCATTCGTTGATTTACACGTGTTACATCCTGCTTGGCGTTTTCGCTAGGAAAGTCAGTCATTGCAGGATAAATTTTTAAGTGATACTTACCCTTAGCGTCTCTTGTGCCACTTAAGCTTAGTGTTTCACATTTTTTGCTAGATGAAAATAATAACGTGCCGGTGGTTGTGGCGGCATCAGGAACACAAAAGAAAGGAGCAAATTCACAGCGATTGCGCCCGTAGTCTTGATCGGGTAAGTAATAGCACATTTTTTTCTTGTTAAGTGCCTGTAATAAGCCTTTAACATCGCGTTTGGTGATCAGAGATTCGTTTGAGCGTAACCGACCTTTGGTCATAAAGTATTCCATTAGCGGATTGTTATGTGGCCGATAAAAACCAATGCCTTGCTGCTCACTGCCCAATATTCTGCCTAGCATTTCAAGGTGTAGCATATGTGGTACTAACAGCAGCACGCCCTTACCTTGTTGTTGGACCTCTTCAACTAACTCTATTCCTTCAATAGAACCAATCACAGATTTGATACGCCATTGTGGCCACCACCAAGCCATGCCCGTTTCAAGCGTGGCGATACCAGTATTTTCCATATTCCTTAAAACCATTTCAGCTTGCTGCGCTTTGGTTAAATGGGGAAAACATAAAGCGACATTAACTTGTGCGATATGACGGCGTTTTTTAACAAAACGATGTACTAGGCGGCCGAGTAGTCTCCCAAAGAAAAACTGCACTCGCTGAGGTAGCCAAGATATAAGATACAAAAATAAGACACCTATCCAAGTTAACCAATAGCGAGGCGCTAGAAATGACCATTTAAAAGTAGGGGTTGTTACCACAAACAATATCTCTTACTGCATAATGGCGTTAGTTTATCGCAAGTGCTTAAAAAAACAAAAGCCGACACAGAGTCGGCTTTATAGAACTTGAAACTACAGTAGAGATTAGCTTTGCACTAAGCCTTTATTGATTGCTTCTAAATCGCTACGAGATAATGTACCTGTTGCTTGCTTTAAGCGCAGTGAAGAAAGCACATATTGATAACGCAAGTTTGCTAGGTTTCGTTTTGCGTTATATAGATTTTGCGTGCTGACAAGAACGTCAACGATAGTACGTGTACCTACCTCAAAACCGGCTTCAGTAGCTTGCAAGGCGCTTTCTGCAGACACCACGGCTTGTTCTAGTGCACGATACGTTGCTACGTTAGACATCACTTGGTTATAAGAGGTGATCACAGAACGCGTTACTTCACGCATACTTGCTTCTAAGTCTTGGCTTGCACCCACATACAATGCGCGTGCCTGCTCGGTTGCCGCCATAGTTTGACC
Organism: Pseudoalteromonas sp. A25; assembly: GCF_009176705.1. Classification (NCBI taxonomy): domain Bacteria; kingdom Pseudomonadati; phylum Pseudomonadota; class Gammaproteobacteria; order Alteromonadales; family Pseudoalteromonadaceae; genus Pseudoalteromonas; species Pseudoalteromonas sp. A25. The sequence continues at coordinate 531,903 of NZ_AP021846.1, forward strand.
ACCAGAGTAGATTGGTACGTTCAAGGTTAATGCCACCGAGGTTTGATCTTCTCTAGGGACATTTAAACGGCCGTTACTGTCCGTTAATGAATCACCATAGCTTGCAGATAATCCTACTGTTGGATAATGTCCCGCTTTGGCAAGTTCTATTTGGTCTTCGGCGATATCTAAGCTTGCTTTTGCAAGTGCCAGAGATAAGTTTTTCTCTTTTGCCACGCCAACAAAGTCAGTCGCTTGCTTGCTTGGCGTCACGGTTGAGAAAGTATCAGTATTGAGTGAGTCTAATTTGTTATGATACTTACCCGTAATGGTGCGAAGTGCTTCACGAGCGGTTTCAACATCATTTTTAGCTACAATCTCATTGGCTACGGATTGGTCAAACTGTGCTTGTGCCTCGTGTACGTCGGTAATTGCAGTTAGGCCTACTTCGTAACGCTGCTTTGTTTGTTCGAGTTGGCGTTCAATGGCGCGCTTTTCGGCTTGCACAAATTCAAGGTTATCGAGAGCGCTTAATACATCAAAATAGCCCTGAGCAATACGTACCACTAGCTCTTGCTGAGTTAGCTCATATTGGGTCATCGCTTGCATTGCTTGCTTTTTAGCAATGTCTAAATTTTGCCACGAAGACATGTTGAAAATGGTTTGTTGCAATGCAATTGAGCGACTAAATGTGTCTTGAAAGCCACTACCCATCGTATAACCAGTTAGGTCATTTTGCTGTGGTGAAAAACCATCAGAGTCTACTTGACGATAACTTGATTCAAAACCCAATTGTGGAAGTAAAACGCTTAAGGCTTGCTCTTGCGCGTATTTTTGCGCATCGGCCTGTGCTTTTGCTTTTAGCACTGTAGGATCGTTTGCTGTTGCAATGTCGTATACTTGAAGTAAATCTTCGGCGTGCGACAGATTAGTAGTTAAAGCACATGATAGGCCAACTAACAGAGATAATAAGCTTTTTTTCATCGTTCGTTCAGTCCTTAGACAACTTTTTGTATTAAACGCATGTTACCTTGTTTTTTTCTAGAACGAAAAAGTTTAAACGTAAAACAATACCAACAAATGTAACAGAATATAATACAGGCCTTTATCTTGTGACAAAGACGTTTGAGAATAGTCAGAGCCACTATCATGGGGGTCGTTGATTACAATTTAAACCCCCCCTGTAAAAAATTAGGATGTAACTATGTCGTCAATTAGCAGCTTTAATAACAAAGATGTGACACTTGAGTCAGTAGAAACCATTTTTAATGGTTTTTTTAAAATACAGCTTTATCAATTTCGTCATGCATTATTTGCAGGCGGTATGTCGCAAACGATAAGTAGAGAAATACTGGAGCGAGGTCATGCAGTAGCCGTTCTGCCTTATGATCCTGTTACTGACTCAATATTACTCATCGAGCAAATACGCATAGGTGCGATGGCAAGCAAATCATCTCCTTGGTTATTAGAGTGTATTGCAGGTATGGCTGAAGGCAGCAAGCAATATGAAGAGGTAGCACGTAAAGAAGCGTTGGAAGAAGCGGGTTTAGAGTTAAAAGATTTGCACTATATGACATCGTATCTGTCGAGCCCCGGTGGCACAACTGAGCGTTTATACTTGTATTTGGCTAAAGCGGACTTATCAAACGCTGGCGGAATATATGGCTTAGAAAGCGAAGGTGAAGATATTAAAAGTCATGTGATACCCTATGCTAAAGCAATCGACTTGTTACAAAGCGGTGAAATTGATAACGCGGCAACGGTGATTAGTTTACAATGGTTGGCACTTAATAAAGATAAAGTGCTTGCTCAGTGGGTGAAGTAAAATAAGTTGAGGTGTAACTTTGAGTGATATGGCCCTAGCACGTGATTATGTTCAGTCCTTACCAAAGTATATTACTTTGTGTGAGCGTAACTACTTGCGCGCACTTAAATTGTTGCCCCCTGAAGAGCTAGGTGCACAAAGAGCCATCGAGCTTGCGAATATACATTATGTGATTGAAGTGCAGGGCTGTGCTAAATACACCACCGACATCGCCATTAAGCAAACCTCTAACGCTAGTGTTTTTTTCCCAAGTTTACACCTAGAGGTGCGTTTGTATCACGATGCGAGGGTTGCTGAGGTCGTGCATCATGATTATCACCAGCGTATTAAGCCCTCGTATCGATATCCAAACCCTAAAATGCATCAAAAAGACGAAAAATATCAAGTGAATGCTTTTTTAGCCGATTGGCTAATGGCTTGCCTTGAAAGTGGTAAGGTGCCGCTTAATTGGGATGTTAACAATGGCTTGGTTTGAGCAAAAATATGCGTTTGCACACTCAACAATTAGGCTTGCCCACATTACCGATAGTCACTTATTTGCTGATCCACAAGGCGTGTATTTTGAAGTAAATACGGCGCAGTATTTACGTCGGGTGTTGGCACAGTTGGCTACACAGTCGCTAGATGCGGTGATATTTGGTGGTGATTTAACGCAAGACCATACGCTCGCATCTTATACCTTATTTGCGCAATTAGTTGCAGAGTCGAGTTTACCCTGTCCAGTATTTTGGTTACCTGGTAACCACGATGAAGTTGAGCTGCTAAACCACATCAGTCATGGACAAATACATGGCGCAAAGCATCTTTATAATGAACAAATGGATATTCTGTTACTCAATTCAAAAGGGGTCACCCCTGCAGGATGGTGCGATGAGCATCATTTAGCTGAAATTGAGCAAGTCTTAAATAGCACAGCCAGTAAAACCTTGGTTTTTTGCCATCATCATCCAGTGCCTATTCAAGGTTATTTAGATAAGCACATGTTAGAAAATGGCCCGCAATTACTGAATACATTAGTAGATAGTAAGCAGGTACTGGCACTCGTACATGGCCATGTACACAATGAGTATCACCAACGCTTCAGAGAGCTTGATATTTTTGCCACACCAGCAACGTCTATCCAATTTACTAAAGGCACTGCGCATTGGCAGCAGCAAGACTTGGGACCAGCGTGGCGGCTTATTCAAATTGAAGGCGACACATTGGCAACAGAGGTGGTATGGTTAAACGGGTAATTTATATTCATGGTTTTAATAGTTCTGAGTTATCAGCTAAGGCGCAACAATTTGGCGCTTGGCTAGCACACCAGCCTTTGTCATGTGAATATATAACGCCTCGGCTACACTTTGACCCGCGCATTGCAATTTTGCAGTTGGAGTCGGTTATCAATGAGCAAACAGTATTGCTTGGCAGCTCTTTAGGGGGCTTTTACGCTACCTATTTATCGCAACGGCATAACTTACCTGCAGTGGTGATCAATCCAGCGGTACGCCCTTTTGAATTATTGGCGGATTATTTGGGAGCGCAGTATAATCCGTACCAGCAGATACATTATCATTTAAAGCACGAGCATGTGCTGGCGCTTAAACAGTTGTATGTAGCGCACTTAACAAAACCAGAATTATTGATGTTGTTGCAGCAAATGGGCGATGAAGTCTTACCTTATCAACAAGCGCTGCAATATTATCAAGCGTGCCAGCAACGTATAGACTTTGCTGGCGATCATAGTTTTATGGACTTTCAACGTTACTTTGACACGGTTGTCAATTTTCTTAAAATCACGTAAAACAAAACGAATTAAATAAAAAGAATCTACCTATGAGCGAGCAAAACTATAACGCCGAAGCCATTGAGGTTTTAAATGGTTTAGAGCCGGTAAAACGTCGTCCTGGCATGTACACTGACACCACGCGACCCAACCATTTGGGGCAAGAGGTTATTGATAACAGTGTGGATGAAGCGCTCGCCGGTCATGCAACTAAAATTGATGTGATTTTGCATGAAGATAACTCGTTGGAAGTTATTGATGATGGTCGCGGTATGCCTGTGGATATCCATCCTGAAGAGGGCTTACCTGGGGTTGAACTCATTTTGACCAAGCTTCATGCTGGGGGCAAGTTCTCCAATAAAAACTATCAGTTTTCTGGTGGTCTGCATGGGGTGGGGATCTCAGTAGTAAATGCTTTATCAAGTCGTGTCGAGATCACGGTGAAGCGTGACGGCCAAGTGTATGAAATGGCATTTGAGCACGGTGATAAAGTACAAGACCTTGACGTGACAGGCACTGTTGGCAAGCGCAACACCGGTACATCGGTGCATTTTTGGCCAGATGCCAGCTATTTTGACTCTGCCAACTTTTCTCTTGCAAAGCTCAATCATGTATTAAAAGCCAAAGCGGTATTATGCCCAGGCCTTAGAATTCGTTTTATCAACAAGCAAACCAAAGAAACACAAGAATGGCACTATGAAGCTGGGCTTGAAGATTATCTAAAAGACAGTGCACAAGGCTATGAGGTTTTACCAAAAGCGCCCTTTACGGGCAGCTTTAGTGGTTCAACAGAAGGGGTAGACTGGGCACTGCATTGGTTACCTGAGGGCGGTGAGTCAATCACCGAAAGCTATGTAAACCTTATCCCGACCGCACAAGGCGGTACGCATGTGAATGGTTTAAGACAAGGCTTGCTAGAAGCAATGCGAGAGTTTTGTGAGTTTCGCAACTTATTACCCCGAGGCGTAAAACTTACCCCAGAGGATATTTGGGATAAGTGCAGTTACGTATTGTCGGTTAAAATGCAAGACCCACAATTTGCTGGCCAAACCAAAGAAAAATTATCATCGCGCTCTTGCGCTACGTTTGTGTCTGGCATTGTAAAAGATGCATTTAGTTTATGGTTAAATGAACATACAGACACCGCAGAATTATTAGCAGAGCTGTGTATCAGCAATGCACAAAAGCGACTGCGTGCGGCTAAAAAAGTGGTGCGTAAAAAAGTAACCTCTGGCCCTGCATTACCGGGCAAGCTGACCGACTGTTCGGGTAGCGAAACAGAACGCTCAGAATTGTTTTTGGTAGAGGGTGATTCTGCAGGTGGTTCAGCGAAGCAGGCAAGAGATCGTGAGTTTCAAGCCATCATGCCGCTTAGGGGGAAAATCTTAAATACTTGGGAAGTGGAGTCGGGGCAAATTTTAGCCTCACAAGAAGTGCACGATATTTCTGTTGCGCTGGGTATTGACCCTGACTCAGAAGATTTATCTGGCCTGCGCTATGGCAAAATTTGTATTCTTGCCGATGCGGATTCGGATGGACTACACATTGCAACCTTATTGTGTGCGCTGTTTGTTCGTCATTTTCCAACTCTGGTAAAACAGGGGCATGTCTTTGTAGCCATGCCGCCATTATTTAGGATCGACGTAGGTAAAGAAGTGTATTACGCACTCGACGAAGACGAGAAAAAAGGCGTACTAGATAGAATTGAAGCTGAAAAGAAACGCGGTAAAGTGAATGTACAGCGCTTTAAAGGATTGGGTGAAATGAACCCATTGCAGCTTCGTGAAACCACCATGGACCCAAATACGCGTCGCTTAGTACAACTGACTTTAGATGAACAAGAACACACCATGGAAATGATGGATATGCTGCTTGCTAAAAAACGCTCTAGCGATCGAAAAGAATGGCTTGAAAACCACGGTGATAAAGCACAAGTAGAGGTGTAAGCGTATGCTTCGACACATACTGATCACCGCCAGTTTGATTGGCTCTACATTCAGTTATGGAGCTGATGAGCTATTAAGCCGATTAACCTTACCCAAGGGGTATGAAGTTAGTTACTTTGCTAAAAATGTAGATAATGCAAGGCAGTTGGCGGTCTCTAAATCGGGCGTGGTGTATGCCGGCTCACGCAAGGCTGGCAATCTTTACGCGTTGATTGATAATAACCAAGATGGTGTGGCAGATAGAAAAATCGTGCTCGCTCAAGGGCTGAATATGCCCTCGGGTATTGCGCTTCATAATGGCGACTTATATGTTGCTGAAGTCAATCGTATTATTCGCTTTAAAAACATTGATAAACAACTGCCAAAACCCAGTTTTGAAGTGGTGTTTGATAAGCTGCCCACAGAGCGCCACCACGGCTGGAAGTTTATTCGCTTTACTGATGACGGCGAATTACTAATACCAGTTGGTGTGCCGTGTAATGTGTGTGCTGAAGATGAGCGTTTTGGGCGTATTTTTTCACTCAATTTACAAACTAAAAAACTCACAACGATAGCCCAAGGCGTGCGTAATTCTGTGGGGTTTGATATCAACCCGCAAAGTGGCGCGTTGTGGTTCTCTGATAATGGCCGAGACATGATGGGCGATGATATCCCGCCTGATGAAATAAACCGCGTTAGCTTTGAAGGGGAGCACTTTGGTTTTCCGTATGTACATGGTGGCAGCGTGTTAGACCCTGAGTTTGGCAAAGGTAAAACGCTTGTTGATATGCAAAAGTACACCGCGCCTAAACTGGCTTTGCAAGCCCATGTAGCGCCATTGGGTATTCATTTTTATCGTGGCAAGCAGTTTGCAAAAGATATGCATAATAAACTGCTGGTGGCAGAGCATGGCTCTTGGAATCGTAGCAAAAAAGTGGGCTACAGAGTGATGATGGCCACCATCAAAGAAGGCGAGATAACCGCCTATGAGCCTTTTATTAGTGGCTTTTTAGATAAAGAACAAACCTTGGGTCGTCCGGTTGCATTGGCCGAGCTTGCTGATGGCAGCTTGTTAGTGTCGGACGATTTTGCCAATGCGATATATCGCGTTCGCTATAACAATAAATAGGGTGTTACATGACTGATCCTCAAACCTTGTCTTTACAGGGGATTGAACAACAAACGATGGGGCGCTTTACCGAAGACGCCTACTTAAACTACTCCATGTATGTGATCATGGACCGAGCATTGCCACACATTGGTGATGGCCTAAAGCCGGTACAGCGTCGTATCGTGTATGCCATGAGCGAGTTGGGCTTATCTGCCGCCGCAAAATATAAAAAATCAGCCCGTACCGTGGGTGACGTACTCGGTAAGTATCACCCTCACGGTGACAGCGCCTGTTACGAAGCCATGGTATTAATGGCGCAGCCGTTTTCATATCGTTACCCTTTGGTTGACGGCCAAGGTAACTGGGGTGCCGCTGACGACCCTAAATCATTTGCTGCGATGCGTTACACCGAAGCGCGCTTGTCGAAATTCTCTGAAGTATTACTCAAAGAGCTGGGCCAAGGCACTGTAGATTGGACACCAAACTTTGATGGCACCATGGATGAACCTAAGGTGCTGCCCTCACGTTTGCCACATATTTTACTCAATGGCGTAACGGGTATTGCGGTAGGTATGGCCACCGACATACCGCCCCACAATGTGAAAGAGTTGGCAACTGCGTGTTGCATGTTGCTTGACCAACCAAAAACCTCTCTTGAAGAATTACTTGAAGTGGTACAAGCACCTGATTATCCAACCGATGCAGAGATAATTACTGCTAAATCTGATATTCAAAAGATTTACACCACAGGCCGTGGTTCTATCAAAATGCGTGCGGTGTACACAGAAGAGCAGGGCGATATTGTGATCACCGCTTTACCGCATCAATGCTCGGGTGCCAAAGTGCTTGAGCAAATAGCTGCGCAAATGACTGCGAAAAAGCTGCCGATGGTGGCAGATTTACGCGATGAGTCGGATCACGAAAACCCAACGCGCATTGTGATTGTGCCGCGTTCAAACCGAGTGAAGCTTGAGCCATTGATGGCGCACTTATTTGCCACAACCGACTTAGAAAAAAGCTATCGCGTTAACCTTAATATGATTGGCTTAGATGGTCGCCCTAAGGTTAAAGACCTACTGCAGATTTTATCTGAATGGCTAGTGTTCCGCCGCGAAACGGTGCGCCGTCGTTTGCAATATCGCCTCGATAAAGTATTGGCGAGATTGCATATTTTAGAAGGTTTAATGACCGCGTTTTTAAATATCGACGAAGTCATTGAGATCATTCGCACCGAAGATAAGCCAAAAGAAGAGCTGATCGCACGCTTTGAGTTATCTGATAAGCAAGCCGAAGCCATTCTTGATTTAAAATTACGTCACTTAGCCAAGTTAGAAGAAGTGAAAATTCGTGGTGAGCAAGACGAGCTAAGTATTGAGCGCGATAAATTAGAACTTACGCTCGGCTCAGAGCGTCGTATGTCGACGCTGATGAAAAAAGAAATTCAAGAGGCGGCAGAGCTTTATGGTGATGAACGCCGCTCACCGGTGATTGAACGCTCAGAAGCCAAAGCGTTAAGCGAAAAAGATTTGATCCCTTCAGAGTCAGTAACGGTTGTGCTATCTGATAAAGGCTGGGCACGTGTTGCCAAGGGCCATGATATTGATGCAGAGGGCTTAAGCTATCGCTCAGGCGATAGCTACAAGGCCTCAGCAAAAGGGCGAAGTAATCAGCCCGCGGTATTTTTAGACAGCTCAGGGCGTGCGTTTGCCACCGAAGCCCATAGTTTACCGTCTGCCCGAAGCCAAGGTGAGCCTATGACTGGGCGCTTTAACATGAGTACCGGTAGTAACTTTGAGCATGTGGTGATGGGCGATGAGAAAACCCTTTACCTGATGGCGACCGATGGTGGTTATGGCTTTATCACTGAGTTTAACGACCTAGTGAGTAAAAACAAAAACGGTAAGGCGCTTGTGAGTGTACCTAAAGGGGCACAGCTGATGGCACCTATCACTGTGAACGATGTTGCCACCGATATGTGTATGGCCATCTCTAACGAAGGCCGTATGCTGTTGTTTCCACTGCGCGACCTGCCAAAACTTGGCAAAGGTAAGGGTAACAAGATTATCTCTATTCCAAGTGCCAAGGTACAAGCGCGTGAGGAGTTTGTAAAAGTACTGGCTTGTGTACCTGAGGGCAGCTCAGTGACCCTGCATGCTGGCAAGCGCAAACTGACGCTTAAGCCAAGTGATTTAGAGCACTACTATGGCGAGCGTGGCCGCAGAGGTAATAAACTACCACGTGGCTTACAACGTGTAGATGAGTATGAAATTGAGCGTAAAAATGTAGCACCTGAAGATGCTGAGGCGCCGCTTGAGCAAAGTGATGACTAACGCTTGAAGCGGCTTTTAATCATAAAAACGGCGCTTTTAAGCGCCGTTTTGTTTGCGGAACGTATTGGAATAAAACTAAAGAGATTAAAGAGTAAATTTAGTTTGGTTGAGCCGATATTGAGAGCCTTGGTACAGCTAAGTCTTTTCCAAAGATAAGCGCAATTTCATAGGCTTGAATGATGTTCATCACTGTTTTTCCGCTTTCAAAATTACTGATGGTGGCTTGATCTACGCCCAGAATAGCGCCGAACTGTTTTTGGGTTAATCCCCTTTCTCTGCGCAAGTTACGTATACCCACTTGCAGCTCATTCTTAAACTTATCTACTTGTGCTTTTCTGACTGCTAAATTGTTTTTCATGTTGCTCTCCTTAAGTAGAACCGCATTAATGGCCTGGACTACAAACCAAAGTGATACGGCCTCGCTAAACCGGTTTTAAGTCAGCTCTTTCACTTACACCATCAAAACACCGTGGTCCGTGTATGGTTTTACTTCGACTTTGTTACTTGGTGTTAACATTATTTGTTGTTTGGTGTGGAAAAATCTCCCCATCAGAAAAATAAACGCATAAAAATACGCTTGATGTTTTTAAGCTGGGGGAAATAGTCAGAAAACAGGTTTTTAGATACGGGTTGCAGGCGTTTAGCAAAAGCAAGGCCGTATAGTGGGTAAAACAAGCTGATTAAAACAGCCACCCAGCTTATTCTTACAGGCAAATTAAATAAGGCTCAAAAGTAAGCGGCTTTGGCTATACAGCCCTAGTTTAAAGCTTCTGTGTAAGCATTTTAAAGAGAGTTAACTTCACGTGTATTATCGCCTTTAGAAGAGCAAATCATCATGGTTAACAACGCACCACAGCACAATGCCCACGCGATATAGATCAGCCCTTCAAAGTTATCGTAGATTAGGGTCCAAGACTTTAACTCAAAGTAAGACCACGCGATGTTTTCGAGCAGGCCTAATAGATAAATAAGTGAGGTATACAAGTATAGCCAATGGAAAATACCATCAAAATGGGTCAATTTAATACTATTAGATTTAGAAAGTAACCGAGACAGCTGAACCCTAAAAATCAATATTAGGACAGTTGTGATACTAAATAATAGCTGAACACCATAAATAAGAGTGCCTTGTAGGAGCAGGTTCCCACTGGGTGTTACGTTGTTAATTAGGCCTGTCTCAAATATAATGTAATTAGAAGCTGTCATAACAAAGACAAACCCCGTTATATGAACGATGTTGATATTCTTGGTGAAAGTACCGTATAGGGTGCAAAGACCCAGTAGTAGTAAATACCAAGAAGTAACAATAGTGCTATCCCAGAATTGGCTTAATACAAAAGCAAGTGTGATGAAGTCTAAAAGCTTTGCTTTACCATTGCTTTGCGCAGTCTCACGTATCGCTTTTATCTCACCTAACAGAACACTAAAATCAAGCTTGCAACATTGCAGCCATCTAAATAACTTTTGCGCGGGAATATCACTGACATCCAATTCATAGTTAATAATGGTTTTTCTATCACAGTTGAGTTTGCGCGCCATATCTTGCTGTGTAATACCAGCGTTAATACGCATGGCTCTTAAATCTTCACCCTCTACCACGGCTTATCCTTAGTTATTAGAGCTCCTAAAATTGAGAAAGATTGTACATATTTTGCGCCTAAAATATCGGCTTTTTATTGAGCTAACTGCTCAGTTGGTTTTTTTGAGCAAATCATCATGGTTAACAGCGCGCCGCAACACAATGCCCATGCAATGTAGATTAGCCCTTCAAAATTATCATAAATTAAGGTCCAAGACTTTAATTCGAAGTAAGACCAAGCTATGTTCTCAAGAAGCGCTAACAGGTTAACCGCTGCCATATAGATAAAAATCCAATGAAAAACGCCATCAAAGTGAGTTAACTCAATGTTTTTTGACTTAGATAATGCTCTAGAAGTTTGCACTCTAAAAATGAGAACTATGGCTATTAGAAGGCTTATTAGCAATTGAGTCCCGTATATCAGAGTACCCTGTAACAACTTATTCTCTTCAGGTGTTGCTTCATTAATCAACCCAGTTTCAAAAATTATGTGGCTAATCCCAGTTAAAATGAATATGAATCCTGCGATATGGGCCATATTTATATTCTTCGTGTACACGCCGTATATAGTAGAAAAGCCTAATAAAAATAAATATAAAGGTGTAACAATGCGATCGTCCCATAACTGAATATAAAAAAATGCAATAGAAGCAATAGTAAATAAAATTAAGTTGGAGAGTTTCATTTTCTATCCTTGAGAATCATCTAAAATGGGGATTGGTAATAAAATAATTGCCTGTGTAACCCTAGGTGGTTTATTCGCTGTTCCACCTCCTACTACAAAAGCACAGCAATCTTTGGGTAGTTCACGAGCACTTTTGGTTGAATATGTTTTCCTTTCTGGCTTTGAAGAGCCTGCACTCTCATTAATTGACATACAAATGTTTTTTATAAGCTCACCATTATGGGCGCTTTTTTTTTGCTTATAATTAGGCGGCATGAAAAAATTCATACGTTTAAGAATACTAAGAGGGCTTAACTGTGTCATTGTTCGTCATCCTGTAAGTTTGGTTTTTGTTTGCTGTTAACCTGATCGCGGATCTGTTTTATTTCATTTAATAACGATCCAGAATCTATCTTACAATATACAAGCCACATGAAAAGTTGTTTGGACCGAATATCACTTACGCCTAACTCATAGTTAATGATGGTCTTTCTATCGCATTTGAGTTTCTTAGCCATGGCATCTTGAGAGATACCGGCATTAACTCTCATTGCTCTTAAATCATCACCATTTATCACGTCCTTGTCCTTTTAATCTAATGAGGAGAGTGCGCCACACCTAAAAAACATAATGTTAACAATTGAACAGCTGTATCAATATAAAAATAAAAATGTCAGCGTTGTCAGTAGCTAAAAATTCAGCATCTCAGCCTGACTGAATTACCAAATACAAGATATTTTAAAAGAAACAAAAGATCAACTTTTTGTTTACAATGTGAGGGTTTGAGAAATTGCTTAAAAGTTTCAAGAAGTGAATCTTTTGAAGTCAGCTGATGCGAGTCAAAGTCGTGAGCTTTGAAAGCGATAGATAAAATAAACAAATGCTCGTCGTACATTAGACTCATTTATAGAATAAGCTTTTATTGTGCCACTACATATATAAATATTGTCATGTTTTAGCTTACTAAGGTAAATTAATCATTACTGTTATGAAGTTAGCAGTTTGCTAATAAGATCGCGCATATAAGGAGTATTTAGTGCCCCATAGATTTAATTTAATAAAAGATACATCGAAGTCCGTATCTGTATTTTTAGATGTAGTACCTGATTTTCGTTTAGACAAGGATCTTGATCCATCTGTGTATATGCAAAAACACTGGTCAGCTTTTTACAAAGTACATCCGGAAAGTAGTAACTCTATAAACGGAACATTCTTTGAACTGCTATTTTCTACGGTGTTGATAAATAAAGGAATACTGCCATTTTATTATCAAGCAAAGGCCGCATTTGTTCCAAATGTGGAGTACGATATTTTGATTAATACAGAAGAAGTGGGCCCTATTTGTATTTCACTTAAAACCACTCTAAGAGAAAGGTATAAACAAGCTGATTTAGAAGCGCTCGTCCTCAAAAATGTTCATAGGAGAAGTCTTGCATATTTAGTAACTTCAGATGACATTAAAAATATAAATAAAAAGATTGAGAATGGAGAAATCGTCTCTATAGATAAGGCATATAACATTGATAATATTGACGAGCTCGTTAGCGATTTAAAAAATTACAAAATTGTAGAACCTGAAATGGTACGAACGATCTCAGGGAAGGAAATAACATAGCACAGCACAGATTGCTCTGGACAAAATCATGTACAGAGCCTTTTTACGTTGCTACGAAGTTTATACTTAAGCCATTTTATTGTTTGTCTTTAATCTAGAAGTTAGTTCTTTCATCAACACTAAATCAATTTGTTTAGCTATTTCCCCAACTACCTTGATGCAGACCGAATTACCCATTTGTCTATACATTTGCGTACGTGATACGGGTATCACAAAATCTGGAGGGAAGCCCATAATCGCTTTGCACTCATTAGCTGTTAATAGTCTGATACCTGTTTCACCATCTTTAACAAAAGTCCCTGTAAGTCTTTGTATTTTATGGTATGTAGATACAAGAGTCTTCACGTGCCCTTTGCTATGTTGGTCAACTAAAATAGGCCTACCATCATCTTTTTTGAAAAGATAAGATTTTTGCAAATGTTCTGAAATCGAATACCCAGAAATATTTTTCTCTATGTAGTCTCCTATATTTACAACTTCCATTGGTGGAGTTGGAAATTCGAAAGAGCAAGGAAATGAAAAAGCAACTAAGTAAAACCTATTTCTGTTTTGTGGAACACCAAAATCCTTAGCGTTTAATAGAGTATGGTGGCATTGATAGTTTCGTTTTTCTAGCTCAGAAATTATAGTAGATAGGGTATTTCCGTTATCGTGGTTTACAATCCCTGGTACATTTTCTAGGAATACAACTTTAGGGTGCTTCTCATCGATAACTTTCAATACTTCATCAAACATAGTACCTTGAGTTGGATGAGCAAAACCTTCTCTTTTTCCGATCGAGCTAAACGGTTGGCATGGAAATCCTCCACACAGAATATCATGATCAGGTATGCTGCTTTTTTCAATTTTAGTTATATCGCCAAAAGGAACAACGCCATAGTTTGCATAGTATGTGTGTTGTGCATAAAGGTCTATTTCAGAGGAAAAAACACATCCTCCATCTATTGATTCAAACGCCCTACGGATTCCACCAATACCTGCAAATAGGTCTATAAAAGTGAACTTCTTGTTTTTATTTTTTTCCTGTTCAACTTTATGAGTCATAATCGCGAGATTTTCATGGTCTTTCTTGATATCTTTTGCTGTTAAATCAGAGAAAATTTGTTTCATTGAAAGTCTCACTTGTTACGGTTACTTGATAGTAAATTTATATAAAGGTTAGTCTGTACAGCCGTGAAGCTATTGTGATGGACAACTCGTAATAATAACATTAAGGGGTTGTCTATACCATGAAATGAAGTATAGAATTGCACTGTACATATGTACAGTTTTTGCGGTTCTTTTTTTGACTTTGAATCAGGCGAAGCATTTATCACTTGTGCCTTTACAGTTCAACTCTAACGAAGAGTGGTGAATAATAAAAAAGCCCTTATTTACAGGGCTTTATAGCTGAGTTTATATGGGCTTTATTCTATATTCTGGATCTGCTCTCTCATTTGCTCAATTAACACCTTTAACTCAACCGCTGCGGTGGTGATCTCGGTGTTGATTGATTTAGAGGCGAGGGTGTTCGACTCGCGGTTGAACTCTTGCATCATAAAGTCTAAACGACGGCCGCAGGCGCCGCCTTTTTTCAAGATTTTGTGGGTTTCTTTTACGTGCGACTTTAAGCGGTCTAGCTCTTCGGCTACGTCTTGTTTTTGCGCAAGGTAGATAAGCTCTTGTTCTAGGCGGTTTTCGTCAATTTCTGCTTTTAGTTCTTCAAGCTTGGTGGTGAGCTTTTCACGCTGCCATTTGCTCACTTCTGGCATATGGCCTTCAACAATGGCGACTTGTTCTAAAATTGAATCAAGACGAGTGGTGATCATGGTTTCGAGGTTTTCACCTTCGCTGGCGCGCGCGGCTTTAAAGTCTTCAACGAGTTCGTCAAAGCCAGCAAGTAGCTCACCATTTACGGTATCTAAATCTATTTCTTGTGCTTCCATTACGCCAGGCCAGCGTAAAATATCTACAGGGTTGATATCGCCTTGGCTGTGTTGTTGCACCCACTGGGCACTTTTAATTAATTGCTCTGCCAGTGTTTCGTTAATAGACAGCTCACCCACATGCGCTGGGTTGGCGGTAAACTTTAAATACACTTCAACCTTGCCACGCTGTAAGTGCTTGCGTAGGCGCTCACGTACAACAGGCTCCATGGCACGGAATTGCTCAGGTGCGCGGATAAAGGTTTCTAGGTAACGCTGATTAACCGAGCGAATTTCCCAAACCCCAGTGCCCCAATCACCTTTTACTTCTCGGCGTGCGTAGGCGGTCATACTATGGATCATGTAAAGTTCCTAATCTATTAACAGAATTTGCTGCGCCATTATAGCTTAGAAAGCACACAAGACGACAGAGGAAATAATTACCAAAATAATCAGTCATTACTACAACTATTTATTGGCTTACGCATGGCATCGTATCGGTTGAGCCTTTATAATAGGCAAAACTTTTACTTTAGGGGAACGTGGATGCGTCCAAGCGAAAGAACAGCAAACCAAATTAGACCTGTAACATTTACTCGTAACTACACAATGCACGCCGAAGGCTCGGTATTAGTGGAGTTTGGTAACACCAAAGTACTGTGTACTGCCACTGTTGAAGCGGGCGTACCGCGTTTTATGAAAGGTCAAGGTAAGGGCTGGATCACCGCTGAATATGGCATGTTACCGCGTTCTACCCACACTCGTAACAACCGCGAAGCTGCAAAAGGTAAGCAAGGCGGCCGTACTATGGAAATTCAACGTTTAATAGCGCGCGCACTGCGTGCTGCAGTTGATTTAAAAGCGCTTGGCGAAAACACTGTAACCATCGACTGTGATGTACTACAAGCCGATGGTGGTACACGTACTGCCTCAATTAGTGGTGCTTGTGTGGCGTTGGTTGATGCACTTACGCATATGCGTGCAAAGGGTATGATCAACACCAACCCACTTAAGTTTATGATTGCGGCAATTTCAGTGGGTGTATACAACGGTGAAGCAATCACAGATTTAGAGTACTTAGAAGATTCAGAAGCCGAAACCGACATGAACGTGATCATGACTGAGACGGGTAAGTTGATTGAAGTGCAAGGCACTGCTGAGGGTGAACCGTTCTCGTTTGAAGAGTTAGACGAACTGTTAGAGCTTGCTAAGCACTCAATTCGCGAAATCATCGATTTACAAAAAAAAGCACTTGCATAAGTTTGGTCAGTAAAAGTTTAGTAGGTAAGACATGAAAGCATATCAAAAAGAGTTTATTGAATTTGCCCTTGAAAAGCAGGTGCTTAAGTTTGGTGAGTTTACGTTAAAGTCGGGCCGAACTAGCCCTTACTTTTTCAATGCGGGCTTGTTTAATACTGGCCGTGATTTAGCGCGTTTAGGTCGCTTTTATGCTGCGGCTTTAGAAGATGCCGCTATTGAGTACGATGTTTTGTTTGGCCCAGCTTACAAAGGTATTCCTATTGCAACAACAACCGCGGTTGCACTTGCGGATCACTACAACAAAGACGTGCCTTATTGCTTTAACCGTAAAGAGAAAAAGCAACATGGCGAAGGTGGCTCGTTAGTGGGCTCTGCGCTTGAAGGGCGCATTATGTTGGTTGACGATGTAATAACAGCGGGTACTGCAATTCGTGAGTCAATGGAGATCATTGCCGCAGCGGGTGCTGACTTGTCAGGTGTGTTAATTGCCCTTGACCGTCAAGAAAAGGGTAAAGCTGAGCTTTCTGCGATTCAAGAAGTGGAACGCGACTTTAATACCAAAGTGGTTTCAATCGTAAAACTTGCCGACTTAATTACCTACCTAGAAGAACAAGGTAGCATGGGCGAACACCTAGCAGCGGTAAAAGCGTACCGTGACCAATACGGTGTTGCTTAAGCAGCAAGTTATAAAGTTATAAAAGATGCCAGTCAGCGACTGGCATTTTTTTTAACCAAGGGGTGTGCAAAATTACTCATAACAAGTTCATTGAACACAGTGTATTGTTGCCAATTAAGCATGGCTGTTTTGCAGAGCCAAAATTGGTTAATTGACCTTAAATTTGGCATAGTAGAGCGCTAAGCCTCGGCGGTACTGATTTTTACAAGGCACATTATTTTCATGGTTAGTCAGCAAAAACAACAAAAGCATATTCATATTCTAGGCGTTTGCGGCACCTTTATGGGGGGTATAGCCGCCATTGCACAAGCGCTGGGTTACAAAGTGACGGGCTCAGATCAAAATGTGTATCCGCCAATGAGCACACAGTTAGAGTCATTAGGTATTGAACTTACCTCTGGATATGACCCAAAACAGTTAGAACCTGCGCCAGATATGGTGATCATCGGCAATGCCATGAGTCGTGGTAACTCTTGTGTTGAGTATGTACTTGAAAAGGGCTTGCCTTACACCTCTGGACCTGAGTGGCTGAAGCACAACTTGTTGCAAGATGCTTGGGTGCTGGCAGTGGCGGGTACGCATGGTAAAACAACCACTGCAAGCATGCTTGCGTGGGTATTAGAGTATGCAGGTTTGAGACCGGGCTTTTTAATTGGCGGCATAGTACAAAACTTTGGGGTGTCTGCTCGTGTTAGTGACACGCCTTTTTTTGTTATTGAAGCAGACGAGTACGATACCGCATTTTTTGATAAACGCAGTAAGTTTGTACATTACTTGCCGCGCACGCTGATTATGAACAATTTAGAGTTTGATCATGCGGATATTTTCAAAGACTTGGATGCCATTCAAACGCAGTTTAATCATTTGTTACGTACTTTACCGAGCCAAGGCAAAGCGATTTACCCCGCTGACGACGAAGCATTAGTTGATGTAATAAAACGTGGCTTTTGGAGCCAACAAGAAACCTTAAACGGTGATTGGACGTATAAGTTACTTGAGCGCGATGGCTCACAATTTGAAGTGTATTTATCGGGTAAGCTCGAAGGTGTTGTAAGTTGGGATGCCATAGGTGAGCACAATGTTAAAAATGCCATCATGACCATCGCCGCAGCTCGTCATGTGGGTATTCCTGTGGCAGTGAGTATTGATGCTTTGCGCGAGTTTAAATCGCCCAAACGTAGAATGGAATTACTCGGCGAAGCAAATGGGGTGCATGTGTATGACGATTTTGCCCATCACCCAACCGCCATTAAAACCACCCTTGCGGGCTTAAAAGCCAAAGTAGGTGAAGAGCCTGTGATTGCTATTTTGGAGCCTCGCTCGAATACCATGAAAATGGGCGTGCATCAGCATACGTTGCTGGCATCACTGGCTCAGGCCGACGAAGCCTATTTATTCGAACCACAAGGCCTTGGTTGGTCGTTAAAAGACGAAGCTCATAAAGCGGGCCGACACTGCTTTGATAGCACTGATGAGATCATTGCAAAAGTGTGCGAAAAGGCGCAACCAGGGCAACACATACTCATTATGAGCAACGGCGGTTTTGAAGGATTACACCAAAAATTGTTGAGTGCACTTAAAGCTAACGCATAAAAATTGAACTTAATTCAAAGGCGAACGTGTGAATAATTTTAAACCAGCAATAACTTTGGCATTCAGTGGTGCATCGGGTGCGCCATATGGATTGCGTCTATTAGAAGTATTGGTAGCAATGAACTACCAAGTATTTGTGTTGATCTCAAGCGCCGCAAGGGTGGTGCTTGATACCGAGTCAAACATTAAGCTCTCAGGTAATGAACAAAAAGCTACCCAGCAGCTCAGTGAGCTGTTTAATGCGCAACCTGAGCAAATTCAAGTATTTGGCAAAGATAATTGGTTTAGCCCTGTAGCATCGGGCTCAGCTGCGCCCAAAAAAATGGTGGTATGCCCATGTAGTGCTGGGAGTGTATCAGCCATCGCCACAGGTGCCTCAGATAACCTGCTTGAGCGTGCGGCAGATGTGGTGATAAAAGAGCGCGGGCAACTTATTTTGGTGCCCAGAGAAACTCCGTTTAGCTCTATCCACCTTGAGAATATGCTTAAACTGAGTCAGCTCGGTGTTACCATTATGCCAGCGGCTCCTGGGTTTTATCACCAACCTCAATCAATTAGTGATTTGGTCGACTTTATGGTGGCCAGAATTTTAGATCATTTAAATATCGAACATACCCTAACCAAACGTTGGGGTTATGGAGAACAACACTAACATGACAATTGCATTGAATATTCAAGGCTTAAGAAAAGTCTATAAAAACGGTGTTGAAGCCGTAAAAGGGATTGACCTGCAAGTAGAGCAGGGAGATTTTTTTGCATTACTTGGCCCAAACGGCGCGGGTAAATCAACCACCATTGGCGTTATTGCGTCTTTGGTTAATAAGACTGAAGGTCAGGTCGAAGTATTTGGTCACAGCATTGATACCGCACTAGAAGATGCTAAATCAGAGCTAGGCCTCGTGCCACAAGAGTTTAACTTTGGTCAGTTTGAAACCTTAAATCAGATTTTAGTCAATCAAGCTGGCTACTATGGTGTGCCCAGAGCCTTAGCCCACGAACGCGCTGAAAAATACCTTAAGCAGTTGGGCTTGTTTGATAAAAAAGACAAACAAGCGCGCACCCTATCGGGTGGTATGAAACGCCGGTTGATGATTGCTCGTGCGCTAATGCATGAGCCTAAACTGCTTATTCTTGATGAACCGACGGCTGGGGTCGACATTGAACTGCGCCGTTCAATGTGGGATTTTTTACGCGAAATTAACCAACAAGGTGTAACCATTATTTTAACCACGCACTACCTTGAAGAAGCCGAATTGTTGTGTAAAAACATCGCCATTATCGATAAGGGCATGATTGTCGAAAATACCACCATTAAGGCATTGCTCGCCAAGCTAGACAAAGAAACCTTTGTAATGGACCTTAAATCGCCAATTCAACCCGTTAGTCTTGATGGCTATGCGTTCAAGATGGTTGATGACCATACCATTGAGGTGGAAGTAGCGAAATCGCAAGGTTTAAACGAGGTGTTTACGCAGTTAACGACACAGGGCAATACAGTGCTCAGTATGCGTAATAAAGCCAACCGTTTAGAAGAGCTATTTGTGGGGTTATTAGAGCAGGGGCGTGCATCATGAGTTTAGGTCGTTATAGCGTTGCGCTAAAAAGTATTTGGATCAAAGAGTGTATTCGTTTTTTGCGTATTTGGGTGCAAACCTTAGTACCACCGGCGATCACCATGACGCTGTACTTTGTGATTTTTGGCAGCTTAATTGGCTCTCGCATTGGTGATATGGGCGGTTTTAGCTACATGGAGTTTATTGTACCGGGTCTTATTATGATGTCGGTGATCACCAATTCGTACTCTAATGTAGCATCGAGCTTTTACTCAACCAAGTTTCAAAAGAGTATTGAAGAGCTACTAGTGGCACCTGTACCAAACTACATTATTGTGTTGGGTTACATGGGGGGCGGTATGGCTCGGGGCATATTAGTAGGCTTTATCGTAACCTTAGTCTCTTTGTTTTTTGTTGATATTCAAATTCATAATCTTGGGGTGATCATCGCTACCGTGATTTTAACCTCAGCCGTTTTTGCACTGGGTGGCCTAATTAACGCGGTATTTGCCAATAGCTTTGATGATATCAGTATTATCCCTACGTTTGTGTTGACTCCTTTGACTTACTTAGGTGGCGTGTTTTATTCAATCACCTTATTGCCAGAGTTTTGGCAAGGGGTATCGCAAGTTAACCCGATTATTTACATGGTTAATGCGTTTAGATTTGGCTTTTTAGGCGTGTCAGATGTCAACATTTATGTGGCATTTACGGTATTATTAGCCTTTATTTCTGGGTTATTTATTTTGGCGTTAAGTTTAATACGTCGAGGAGTAGGGTTACGCCACTGATGAGCGACGCAAATTCAAGAAGCATAGTATCAAATCAACCGAGCTTGCACGACAAGCTCGATGAAATTGTCAATAAGCACCTTTCGGCTGAGTTTAAAAAGCCGATTGCACAACATACGCAGCGCGCATTTGATGAAGTTAATGAGCGTGTGCAAGCGTTCGAAGGGCCAATTATTTTAGACTCATGTTGCGGAGTGGGTGAAAGCACCGCTAACTTAGCAAAGCAACATCCAGATGCCTTAGTAATTGGTATTGATAAGTCGTCTCATCGATTAGAAAAACATGATGTCGAATATAAGCAAACCGAGTCAGGACAATATGTGTTAGTGCAAGCTGACCTTAATGACTTTTGGCGCTTAGCGGTGGAGGCAAACTGGCGTCCTACACATCATTATCTGTTTTATCCAAACCCTTGGCCAAAAGCAAAGCATGTTCAACGTCGTTGGCACGGTGCGGCTGTTTTTCCTTATATTGTTAAATTAGGCGGGCGACTTGAAGTGCGCAGTAATTGGGATATATACGTAAAAGAGTTTGCACGAGCATTGCAACTGGCAGGTTATCCTACACCTGTTGAGCCGTATCATAGTGATACGGCTATCACACCATTTGAGCGAAAATATTGGGCCAGTGGTCAATCAAGCACGCGCTTGGTTGCTCAATTGCCTTAGTTTGGCACATAAATGTGGGGCCGCGGATGCAATATAGCGGCCCTCAACTAAATCAACCCCAGCTTTAGAAAGCTTGTTATATTGCTGTTCAGACTCAACGCCGGCCACAAGTAACATAATGTTTTTATCGTGACATAACTTTGATATATGTTTGATAAAGTCAAACACTTGGTTGTCATCGGCAATGTGTGCGGTGTTACTTTCATCAAGTAAAATCATATCAATATTGAGTTTCATCACGCGGCTCACCGTTAATAGCCCACTACTTACAGCGTTGATCAACACCTTAACGCCCTTACTTTTTAGCACGTTTATACATACAGCCATGGCATTGAAATGTGCTAATACGTCTTTTTCATCTAACTCAAAAGTGATTAACTGAGGTTGTGGGTAGCGTCTGAGTTCTTGGTCGAGGAAGTCTAACAATTGAGGATCCGTTGCATCGTGGTAACTGAGCTTTATGCTCCAAGACGTGCCTGATTTTCTAAAGCGCTCTATGCATTGTGTAAAGATATTTCGTGTTAACTGGCTTTGTAAACGAGACTGGCGCACAACTTCGCTAAAGCTTTCTGTTTTTAAAATGGCTCCCTGCTCAGTAACGATTCTAGCGCTGCAGTGATACTGCACAATTTGCTGTGTTTTGGGATCAACTCGAGGTGTGAAATACGTGGCAATACGATTATCGCTAAAAGCGCCTTGCAAAATATTGGCGATGGCCAAGTGGTTTTTCTGTTTTAATCGTGCATCTTGGCTATCAATACTGAACATGCAGATTGGTTGCTGATTCTGTTTAGCTTGGCGACACGCTATTAGAGCATTTTCTAATAGCAAAGACTTATTGCCTGAGGCAATGCCTGCGTGCAACTGGATATATAGGTGCGGTTTGGTGAGTATCGGAGTTGACTTTGGAAAGTCTGCAATCACTTGGCTTAAATGTGCTTCACCTTCTTTAATGTTGCTCATAATGACGAGCTTGGAAGTTGCCAACCTATAAACGCGATGAGGTGAGGTAATGGGTTTAAAATACTCCATTACCTTTTGTATTACGCTATCTCCCACATGAGTGCCGTAAAAGCTAATAATATCCTCTAGTTCATCTACCGAGATGATTGCTAAGCTCAGATGTTGATCTTGCTTTTTGCCTAAGTCTTGTTCGAGCGCGACTCGGTTTGCAAAGCCTGTGCGTGCATCGGTACTCATTGATTTACGATATAGCGCGATATAAAAGGTTGCGACCAATACCGCAATAAAAAAGAAAAAGGTAGCTGTGAGTGTTGCTTTAGCCACGCTTTCTTGTAGCAATGCATCTACTTGGCTTATGGTCATATCGGCACCAGTTATATAAGCGGTGCCATTGCTTGATATGTAGGGCACAAAAATAGTCTTAAAGTGACCCCATTTATCTTTTGAGACTTCAAAAACCGGCTCTGTAGATTGAAACGCAGCTTTGTTGATCACAGTTGCTTCTTTGTACTGGTCAAAAAACTGAGTCAACTTATTGTTTTTAATGTCTGAAGTTGTAAAGCTGGATGCAGTAAAATGAACATGCGGAGGACGATAAACCATGGTGTAGACGTATTCTACCCCTATCGCTTTTGCCAACGCGGTAAGTTGTGCGCTTTTATGTTGATATTCTTCAGTGCTAATGGCGTTTAAGCGGTCATGATAATCATCGCCTACGAGCAGCTGAGTGCTTTTTGCGGCGCGTAAAAGTTGCTCATCAATATCTGTCATAATGGCGGTGCGAGTCGACTGATATGTATAGGCTACATATCCCGCTAAGCTGGAGACAAACAGTGAAAATCCTATGAGTGACCAAGTCATTGCCGAAGTCCTTCGGTACATAACCATCCTTTTAATCAATCTGTTCCTAAATGTTAAACTTTGCGCAGAGTGATTGCAAAGCATTCAAATTGAATTTGCGTATCTAGTCTAGTTAGCTTTTTATCATTTTAATAGACCTTTATTGGCTTTGTGAAAACAAAGTTATTGCAGATTTCCAGTATGTCATAGTGACGGAAAGCGAAAAATAAATCTGTTGGTTAAACTTTTATGGGCTGCTGCACCCTCAAAATTTAAGATAACTGTCTTGGGTTAAACATTAAAATGTCACAACTAACTTGGCCATATCGTGATTTTTCGGCTAACAATAGGAGACATTGCGGCTTACTTGCAGTAAAGTTAGCCATTTAAAAATAACATGTTTATGGGTGGCAAGGTGACTGCCCATAATTAACTGGGTAATGTAATGGGTCCAAAGCGTTGTGCTGTCGCTTCTGAAGAAAGTTTGATGCGTATTTTTACGGTGCCAGAAGCGCCTGACTCAACTCTAAGTAAAATAGAGTTAGAGATCTCAAGTAACTTAGCAGGTTTTTTAAACGAAAACATTGCAGCGATAGAAAAGCCCTTACACGAGATTGAGAAGGACTTTCAGTCTGCGGTGATCCCAGAAGAACCAATGTTTGTGTCTGATTATGCACAAGATATTATGGAGCAATTGGTTGCACACTCAGTGCATACGGCTGCCCCGAGCTTTATTGGTCACATGACATCAGCACTACCCCATTTTGTGTTGCCACTGTCTAAGTTGATGGTTGGTTTAAATCAAAATCTTGTAAAAATAGAAACATCAAAAGCATTCACGCCTCTAGAGCGTCAAGTACTCGGTATGATGCACCATCTCGCATATGGCGCCTCTGATAAGTTTTATGATAAGTGGATGCACAGTGCCAGTACCTCTTTGGGCGCATTTTGCTCAGGAGGAACGGTTGCCAATATTACTGCGCTGTGGATTGCACGTAATCGTTTATTAAAAGCCGACGGTGAGTTTAAAGGGATCGCTGCGCAAGGCATGGTGGCTGCTATGCTGCATTACGGTTACAAAGGGTTAGCGGTGTTAGTATCTGAACGTGGTCACTACTCACTTGGTAAAGCGGCAGATGTGCTTGGCCTTGGGCGAGATAACTTTATTGCCATTGAAACCGACGCGAATAATAAAGTGAATGTGCAAAAAATGCGTGAAAAAGCACAGCAACTTGAAGCACAAGGTATCAAGGTGATGGCCTTAGTGGGGGTTGCTGGAACAACCGAAACAGGCAATATCGATCCGTTGCAGCAAATGGCAGATTTGAGCGAAGAGTTGGGCTGTCACTTTCATGTTGATGCCGCATGGGGCGGTGCCACTTTGTTGTCGGGTAGTAACCGTTATTTACTCGATGGTATTGAACGTGCAGACTCAATCACCATTGATGCGCACAAGCAAATGTATGTGCCAATGGGGGCGGGCTTGGTACTGTTTAAAGACCCTGCAGCTTCGGATGCCATTGAACATCATGCTGAATACATTTTACGTAAAGGCTCTAAAGATTTAGGTAGCCATACGCTTGAAGGTAGTCGTCCTGGCATGGCGATGTTGGTGCACGCATGCTTGCGTGTCATAGGCCGTAAAGGCTACGAAATGCTTATTGATAAAGGCATTGAAAAAGCCAAGTATTTTGCCAGTTTAATTGAACAAGACCCAGATTTTGAGCTGATTTCGCAGCCTGAGCTTTGCTTGCTAACGTACCGTTACGTACCGCAAGAAATACGTAAAGCCATCGAAAATGCCAATGAGCAAGAGCGTATTGATATTTATGCGGCCTTGAATCGCTTTACCGCCAGTATGCAAAAACGCCAGCGTGAAGCGGGTATTTCATTTGTATCACGTACGCGTTTAACACCGGTGCAGTATGATAATCAACCAACCGTGGTATTTCGAGTTGTACTAGCCAACCCATTGACCTCGCATGATATATTGCAAGGTATTTTAGATGAGCAAAAAGCACTGGCAAAAACAGATCCTGTATTTAAAAAGTATCTGTCTAAATACATGAAGTAATAATAAATACACTATTTTTAAAATATTTGTATATATATTATTACTTGTTTGTTCCTTAATTTCGATATCATTATTATAATAAGACCATTTAACAAGCATTCGTGTTTTATCTCAAAATAGTGGTTTACTATGTTTATTGACCTCAGTGCAGTAACTCAGCGCTTAAGAAGAATGAGTTCTGAAGAGTTAGATGTATCTGGCAGTTACCAAAATTTTTTGCTGGATCTGATCTTGGAAGGCAAACAAACCTTAGGGGTTGAGCACGTCTCTGTGTGGCTATTTGATGATATTAGCGCGCCTAAAAAGCTTATCAATGTGGCCAGTACAAACTGGCAGCAAGACCTCAGTGAAGATGAATACCCTGAGCTGCTTTGTGAACACTTTCCCAGCTATTTCAAAGCAATTACTACCGGCATCTCCATTGATGCCAATGATGCCACTATCGACCCCCGCACTTGTGAATTTAAAGAAAGTTATCTCGATGTGTATAACATTACCACGATGTTAGATACGGTGATTTTCAAAAATGGCATTCCTCACGGCGTGGTATGTTTTGAGGGAACAGGTGAAACGCGTTGTTGGCAAGGCGCAGAAATCGCTTATGCTGAAATGATGGCTGACTGTTGTAGCCGTCGTTTACTTGTTAATGACTTATGGTGCCTACAACAGCAGTTGACGGAATTGGCTTTTCAAGACGCGTTAACAGGCCTTAAAAACCGCCGTTACTTGATGGACTATGCCCATAGAGAGATCAGTCGACATATTCGTTCTGGCCAGCAGCTGAGTGTGGTTATGCTAGATATTGATCATTTTAAGTTGATTAATGACAGCTACGGTCATGAAGTGGGTGATGTGGTTTTAAAAGCATTTGCGCAGCGATGCCAGCAAGCATTGCGCACTGAGGATTGTTTATGTCGTTTGGGTGGTGAAGAGTTTATAGCGCTTTTACCTAATACGCCCACTGAAGGGGCAATGGAAGTCGCCGAGCGGTTACGTCGAGATGTTGAAATGCATATTATTGAAAGTGGCACGCATTACATTCAAGTGACGGTAAGCTGTGGCGTAGGCGAAGTTAGTTTAGCTAAGCCTTTTAGTCAGTCTCTAAAAGAAGCCGATCGCGCAGTATATAGCGCAAAAGCAAAAGGTAGAAACTGCGTGGTGATGTATTAACCATGTTGTGGCAGTTGCTGCCTTTATGAATTAAGCTCAAGTAAGTACATGATTGTTTTGGTTAATAGTGATAACTTAGCTGAGGTTCACCCTTCAGCTAAGCGTATGACGAGTATTTTAGAGTTTGTTATCTTGCTGATACTGGTGCAGCGCTCTTAGCGCATGATATAAACCCACAGCCATAGTAAAGTCGTGGTCTTCATCATTGAAAGTATCTAACTGCACAACTAAATCGGTAGAGCGGTTTCTTAAAATTGTTTGCGATAGATCATCGTATACTTGGCGCATCTCGCCGCCTTCGCTGCCAATATTCATATACAAAAAGCTCCCCACCTTTTTATCAGAAAGTACATATTGTTTGGTCGCTTGAGCAGTTTCTCTTGCCCCCCACCAAACTGCAGGGCTAAATGCCATGTGAGCTTGAAAAAGACTAGGACGCGCATGAAAGCTGTGCATCACCAATAAGCCCGCAATAGAGTGGCCTGCAATCACATTGTGTGGCTTAGTTCGGTAGTTTTTATTGATATTAGGCATTAGCTCAGACTGTATAAAATCGAGCAGCTTATCAGCCCCGCCTCCAGCGCCAACTGGTCCTCTAGGGTCTTTGTTGACGGTAGGCGCAAAGTCGTTGAGCCTGTCATGGCTTTCGATACCCACGATAATATGCTCGTTAGCGCCGTTTGAGCTATGTAGCCTTTGCAGCATGCCAAACACTGACTCGTCATTGAGCTTGGCATCTAACAGGTATAAAACTGGGTAATGCTTTGACTTATCTTGTTTGTAAGAAGCGGGCAGGGCGATTGTTACTTGTGGTGATGCGCTCATAAATTGTGAACTTGGCAAGTCTACTTTTGAGAAGTTTGCACCATGGCTAGCAAAGGCAATTAATGCAAACAGCATTACAAACAGCGTTTTCAAAATGGGTATTCCTTTTTGTTATTTTACAGTTAAAGTGAGAAAAGGTAGCTTTTTCAAGGTAATACTAATAGTGTTTTTAACGCATACTGATCGCATTAGCAATTGTATTTATTATAAATTTTGCAAATCTAGCTTTTGCTAATTTCGTCCGCTTGTGTTGCAATAATCGAGAATCTATTTTGGAAACAAGTATATAGTTTCATTTTATAAGAAATAATTTCGAAGCTTCATAAAGGAATTTAAAGTGAACAAAATCGTTAAACTTACAACTCTATTTTCAAGTGTTTTTTTGGCTGCAAATGCATTTTCTGCGGATGAAATCTGGTCGATAACGTCTGATTCGCAACTTAACGGTGAAGTTATAGGTAACTCAGAAGTGTTTGATGTTCGTATTCATCAGGGGCGTTTCATTCTCAGTAATCAAGCTGCACCATCCAATGCTACTATGAGCGGCAATATTTTGTCTGGCACCGTTGACGGCGTAGCATACTCAACTCCTATCATCACCTTCACCCAGTTCACAAGCGATGCTACATATGCCTATAGAGGTCAGTATATTGGTGACGGTATTTACCAGGGTACCTGGTTTAACAATAATGGCGGCTCTGGTGACTTTTCGTTGAATATGGGGCAGCCGCCTATCTCAGAAGGTCCAGGTACGATAGCTGTTGGTGTAAATATCAGCAGCGCTGTTGCTAGTTCAATATATGACTCAGGCCATCCTGCCAGTGCAGCCTTTGATGGAAAAACTGGTACAAATGAGGTTTCTTGGTACTCTAAACATACTGAAGCCAACCCTTGGTTACGCTTTAGCACTGAACAGCCTACAGTTTTAAAAAGTTATCGAATGTCACGCGCATATTGTAAAACAGCAGCTTATACTCCCGGCACCTGGACTTTGTCTGGCAGTAACGATGGTACTAACTGGCAGGTGATTGATATAGTGGATACCGATCAATTGGAAAACTTCAACACGGTGGCATGTGGTCAAATGGCTATAGACTACATCATTGATGTTAACAAGAGAGGTAGCTACATTGATTATAAATTTGATTTTGTCACATCAAGTGCCAGCTCAGTAGCTGGTGTCGGTATCGGTGAAATAGAGTTATTTAAATAACAAGCGCTTTTACTCTTCTGTATTCAGTTCTCACTCTGTTTGAGTTTGAACTGAATATTCAGGATGTCAGCTGAGTGTTTATAGTTGCACATTTAGTGATGCACATGATGTTTTGTCAGTTTTATGGGATTGGAGCACTTTTCATTATTGACTTTTACTTAACCAACCACTGATAAATTGTGTGGTGTCTGCAATTGACGTTACGTCTTTAACAACTAAATCAGCGTTTTGTCGTACTTGATTGACCACAGATATATAAATTTCTCTGTAATGGCTGTCGTATTGAGCAAGGTACTTATTAATAGACGTTGCGGCGTTGGCGTGGTTATGGGCGATATGCCTTTTAATCACCCGAGATAAGCATACCTCTGCGGGTGTATCTAGTAAAATCACAGTATCGATGAGCGTACGTGTTGCTGCTCGCTCTTTACCAAATGGCTCTTCAATAAACACAAACGGGCGGCTACTGCTCGTAACTAAATGGTGTAGCGCATTAACAAAACCAGGTGAGCGAATCAAAGATACGTTGGCACCTTCACGTAACCACTGCGCCATATCACTTGGGTAAGTACACTCGTTTGAATAATCATCAAACAATAAATATGGGCAATCAAATAGGTGAGCTAATAGTTTTACTTGAGTCGTTTTACCCGAACCCGACATCCCACTGATTGCGATCACTTTGGTGTTATTCACGCGTTACTTCTTTTTCGCTTTCACGGCATTGGCTTTTAAGTAAAGTACCCATGGCTTATGTGTGCTAGCTCTAATTAATCATTTATTTTTAGAAACTTACAATAGGTTTGTTAGTTTTACAATGCTGTGCGTGCCTAATTATCAAACAAAGGAGCAAAAGCGCCAGAAACGATGATGCAGGTTAAGGTTACTTTAAGTGTGGTAGGTCGGCATAAGCGAAGCGCCATCCGACGCTTTAACCGTTTTACGTAGTGGAGCATATTTGTATGTAAGACGCGACTATGTCGGAATGTAATTGCTTTCAATGGTGTTTATAAATGTCGGATGGCGTGGCTTCGCCACTTATCCAACCTACCTGCTCAAGATTAACTTAGTGTGGTAGGTCGGCATAAGCGAAGCGCCATCCGACGCTTTAACCGTTTTACACAAAGGACGAAATAGCGCCACAAGTAGCCTTTTTCCTCGTGATATTTTTAACGCATGATTATGCCTGAATGTCATTGCTCGTTATGGTATTTATAAATGCCCGATGGCGTGGTTTCGCCAATTATCAAACAACGGAGTAAAAGCACCAGAAGCAGTGATGGCGCTTAAGGCTGCTTTAAGCGAGCTCAGCATCGCTTGGTGAACAAAGTTACCCATACTGATACGCTTTACGCCAAGATTTTTTAACGTATTAAAGTCAACCAGCTCAGGTACACACATAACATTAATTGGCAGCGCTGTTACGCTGGTGATTGCTTGTATATCGGTTGCTAAATGCAGACAAGGAAAAAACAACCCATCGGCCCCAGCTTCATGATAAAGCGCCGCCCTTTGTAAACTAGCTTCAAGTGGTGTCTCAACACCAAGCAAATAAGTATCGCTGCGCACATTAATAAACATATCCACGTGCGCTTGTGTTAGCTGCGCCTTAATTGCGCTGAGCTTATGTGCAAATTTTTCTGCATCAACCAGCGTTCGTTGGCCGTTTTCTACGATGCTGTCTTCAATATTAATACCCACTACACCCAGCTTAGCCAACATAATGATGTTATTAGCAATGTCCTCGGGCAGCTCAGCATAACCCGCCTCAATATCAACGCTCAGTGGTAAACTTGAGTGTTTAGCAATGGCGGCTACTATGTTAAGTAGCTCAGTAAAGTACACCTCTTCACCATCTTGTTTACCCAACACGTTTGCAATTGCCGCACTGGATGTGCCAATCGCTGCAAACCCCAACTCTTGCGCAATCTGCACACTGGGCACATCCCACACATTACAAAGCAGCAACGGTTGTACTTGGGTATGTAACTCTTTAAAAGTCATTGTATTTCCTATTATTTATCAAAACCTGTTTGTTGAGGTGAATAATAGAGGCTGGCAACCACGGTTACACGCCGCTTTTGGAACTGAACGTGGCGGAAGAAAGTACTCGCCAAAAAAGAGAGTCAAACTTGGTTTGAATAAAGTTATTTATTTGTAAATTATTTGGTTTGGTAAGTGCGCTTTTAATGGTTTAATAGTGAAGCTTTATATTTGATAAGGCACATATTTAAATTATGTATAAGGAGATTTTATGTATAAGTTTTTTATTACTTTTTTCGCTATTTTATGTACTTTTAAATTAGTGGCCGCAGAAATAGCCAACTACCCTATGAATGGAAACCTAGTCGATATTGGTCCAAATAGTTTTAACGGTAAGGTTGTGTATGGTTCGGTATCATCTGCAAGGGATCGACATGGTAAAATTGGAGGAGCTTTAAGCTTTGGTGGTGATGTTGTTGAAATTGCACAACTAAGAAATTATGACTTTGGTAGCGAATTAACGATTTCATTCTGGATGAACCGCAGAAGCAGCCAAAATTATATGGGGATTATTAACAACGGATATACTACAGAAAGCTTTGATATTCGAATGGGTCGGGAAAACAATGGTACTTTTATTTTTGCTCAATCGAACTGGACGAATGGAAGAACATCAGTGGGCAGCCGTAACGTTATCCAAATCGGTCGATGGCATCATGTTGCTATAGTGCTCAATAATGGCAGCTCAAAAATGTTCATTGACGGAAATTTGATTCAAGAGCAGGTAACTAACTCAGGCTCATTAGCAATTATCAATCGTCCTGTGATTATTGGTGCTAACGCAAATGGCAGAAACCATGAGAACTTTGTAGGCTATCTCGACGATATTATTTTGTTTGACGAAGCATTAAGTGATGAAGCGGTTTTATCCATTGCCAATGATTCATACTCATCAGCTTATAATATTCAACTTGCACCAACATCTCCAAGCCCTTCAGTGCCGTTAATTGGTGGCAGTATTAATTATGACTTAGCGTTTAATAACGACAGCACGAATACGACTTCGGATTTTAATATTTGGGCAGTAATTACACTCGAAGATGGTCAAGATATTGTAGTTCAGCCAAGCACTCCTATTAGTGTTGCTCCAGGAAGTACTTACCTGCTTAGCGCTCAGCCAATTACGATAGACGGATGGTTACCAGCAGGTCAACATACTTTTAGATGGTATGTATCTGACCCTTCAAAAACTGGCGGGAATATTCTATCTGCGAAGTTTACATTTGTTAAACTCGCCAATTGATAGTGAGGCATAAGCAAAGCGCCATCCGACGCTTTAACCGTTTTACATAAAAAACGCGAGATTATAGAGTAACCTCGCGTTATAGGTTTAATTGTTTTTAATAATCAATAGTTTATTTCATAGTAACAAACTCTTCTGAGCCAGTCGGGTGTATGGCGACTACTGAGTCAAAGTCTGCTTTGGTGGCGCCCATTTTCATGGCAACGCCAAAGCCTTGGATCATTTCATCGACGGCAAAGCCAATGCCGTGTAGGCCCACTACTTTTTCGTCTGGTCCTGCGCACACTAGCTTCATTTTGCATGGCTGACGGTGCTGGGTAACGGCGGTGTACATGGCGGCAAATGTGGAGGTGTATACTTTAATATTGTCTTCGCCATATTGTTCAATCGCTTGTGGCTCGGTTAAGCCAATGGTGCCGATTGGTGGATGGCTAAACACCACGGTAGGTACTAGGTTGTAGTCCATTTTTGCATCTGGCAGCTCTGGGTTAAATAAGCGCTCTGCCAACATGCGGCCTGCTTTTACTGCAACAGGAGTTAGCTCAATGCCGCCTTCCATAATATCGCCAAGGGCATAAATGCCTTTTACTGAGGTATTTTGGTACTCATCCACTTTAATAAAGCCACGTTCATTGGTTTGTACATCGGTGGCTTCTAAGTTGATGAGATCGGTCACAGGCTCACGGCCAATGGCCCAAATTACTTGGTCTACGCTATGCGATTGGCCATTTTCTAAGTGTAGCGTTACCGAGCCATCGGCTTCTTTGGTTAGCTCTTTTGGCACTGCGTGGGTGTGTAGTGTTGGGCCTTCTTTTTCCATTACTTCTACTAGGGTTTCAACCACCATAGGGTCAAAGCTGCGCAGTGGGGCATGTTTGCGCACAAACAGATGGGTCTCTGTACCAAGGCTATTTAATACACCAGCCAGCTCTACGGCAATGTAACCTGCGCCAATAACGGCAACACGGCGAGGTTGTTCATTCAGTGCAAAAAAGTCATTGGAGTCTATGCCGTACTCAGCACCTGGAATGTTAGGAATGCTCGGGCGACCACCAACGGCAATACTGATATGGTCCGCGGTGTAGTGCTCACCGTTCACTTCCACGGTGTGGTTATCTACAAATTTGGCAAAGCCGTTGATCACGGTTACGCCATTTTTAGCCAGATATCCGTCATAGCCTTTGTGAATACGGCCAATGTAGGCTTCGCGGCTTTCAACCAGTTTTGCCCAGTCAAAGTTTTTTAGCTCAACATCAAAACCATAATCAGGGGCGTAGAGCTTAATGGCTTCTGCCACTTGAGCGCCGTGCCACATGACCTTTTTAGGCACACAGCCTACATTTACACAGGTACCACCCATGTGCTTTGCTTCAATTAAAGCGACTTTAGCACCGCGCATTGCCGCACGGTTTGCTGATGCAATGCCACCACTACCGCCGCCAATGGCAATATAATCAAAATGTTGAGCCATAACTTCCTCTTAAATTCTTGAAAAATACACTACGCTTTGGAATGTAGACCTCGATACGTAGGAAAAAATAACAGTCTAACTTGTAATTGCGGCGTTTGCCCCAATTTCAACTCAATATGCCTAAATAACGATAGAGAAAAATTATGAGTAACCCATTGATTGGGCTAGAAGGCCTACCACCATTTTCTAAAATTCAGCCAGATCATATAGTTCCGGCACTTAAAAAAGCCATCGCTCATTGTCGCGACACTATCGATGAAGTTTTAAAAAACGACGCCTTTACTTGGCAAAACTTGGTACTTCCACTAGAAGAAGCCGACGATAAGTTATCACGTATGTGGTCACCGGTTTCTCATATGCATTCGGTTGTAAATAGCGACGCACTGCGTAAAGCCTATGATGAGTGTTTGCCTTTGATCTCTGAGTATTCAACGTTTGCTGGGCAACATCAGGGTTTATACGAGGCTTATAAATCGCTCAAAGAGTCTGATGCATTTGCACAGTTGAGTATGGCACAACAAACAACCATTGATAACGCGTTAAGAGACTTTACCTTATCAGGTATTGCTTTAAGTGAAGAAAAGCAAAAGCGTTTTGGTGAAATAAGTGCTCGTTTATCAGAGCTAGCCGCTAAGTTTGGCAACAATGTAATGGATGCCACGCAAGCTTGGCAAAAACACATTACCGACGAGTCGCAGCTGTCTGGGTTACCTGAGTCAGCCTTAGCACTTGCTAAACACACCGCAGAGGCAAAAGGCCTTGAAGGGTGGGTGTTTACGCTAGATTTTCCATCATACCTACCAGTAATGACCTATGCCGATAATCGTGAACTGCGCGAAGAAGCTTACCGTGCGTTTGTTACTCGCGCGTCAGATCAAGGTCCAAATGCCAACGAGTTTGATAACTCAAGCATCATGAATGAAGAGTTGGCGCTACGTCATGAGGCTGCTCAGTTACTAGGTTTTGACAGTTATGCACATAAATCTCTGGCAACCAAAATGGCCGAGTCGCCAGCGCAAGTGTTTACATTTTTAAATGACCTTGCTGAAAAGTCTAAACCTCAAGCGCAAGCTGAAGTCGACGAATTGGTAAAGTTTGCTAGCAATGAACATGGTATCGATAAACTCGAAGCCTGGGATTATGGCTACTATGGTGAAAAGCTAAAACAAGCCAAGTATGCAATTTCTGACGAGCAGCTACGCCCTTACTTCCCGGCTGATACTGTTCTTAACGGTTTATTTACCACAGTTCAGCGTTTATTTGGTATTAAGGTAACTGAGATCAAAGAGTTTGACTCATACCACCCTGATGTACGCTTTTTTGCAATTCATGATAAAAATGATGAACTGCGTGGCCACTTTTACCTAGACTTGTACGCGCGTGAGCACAAACGTGGCGGCGCTTGGATGGATGACTGCATGGGTCGTAAAGAGCGTGCTAACGGCCAGCTGCAAACGCCTGTGGCGTATTTGGTATGCAACTTTAACAAAGCCGTAGGCGATAAACCTGCATTGTTTACCCACAACGAAGTGACAACTCTATTCCACGAGTTTGGTCATGGTATTCACCATATGTTGACACAAGTAGATGCTGCACCTGTTGCGGGCATTAATGGCGTTGCATGGGACGCGGTTGAGTTACCAAGTCAGTTTTTAGAGAACTGGTGCTACGAAGAAGAGGCCTTGAACTTTATTTCCGGGCATTATGAAACAGGCGAGCCGTTGCCTAAAGAGTTATTAGATAAATTGCTAGCAGCAAAAAACTATCAGTCTGCCATGCAAATGTTGCGTCAAATTGAGTTTAGTCTGTTTGATTTTCATATTCATGCTGACTATCAAGGCGATGACAAAGACTATATTCAGGCCAAGCTTAATGCCGTACGTGAAAAAACAGCGGTAATTAAAGCACCTGAATTTAACCGTTTTCAACATAGCTTTAGCCATATTTTTGCTGGTGGCTACAGTGCGGGTTATTACTCATATAAATGGGCTGAAGTGCTCTCTGCTGATGCATATTCAAAGTTTGAGGAAGATGGCATCTTTAATGAGCAAACTGGCCGCGAATTTATGGAGCATATTCTTGAAAAAGGTGGCTCTGAGGCTCCTATGGTATTGTTTACGCGCTTTAGAGGCCGAGAGCCCAAAGTTGATGCATTACTACGTCACAGTGGTATTAATAGCGCCGCTTAACAAGCTCTGCGCTACATAAAAACGATAAAGGCACCAAATTTGGTGTCTTTATTGTTTTTGGCGTTCGCAAATTTGTTTTCTAGGTCTATGCTTTTTAAAGAATAGAGCGGATCAGGGTAGCCTTATGAGCAAATTGGTGTTGGCCATTGACGACGATAAGTTAGCGCATTGCATTATTGAAGAAGCGTTGTCTTCTTCGTGTCGATTACTCCACGCAAAAAGTGGTGAAGAAGGAATACGTTTAGCGCAAAAATACCAACCAGATATCATTTTGCTTGATGTAGAAATGCCCGGTATGAATGGCTTTGAGGTGTGCGAGCAAATGAAAACCATGGAGCAGCTTGCTGACACGCCTGTAATGTTTTTGTCATCAAAAGGTAGTTTGTCTGAGCGCATGAAAGGTTATAACTCAGGTGCTGCCGATTACATTGTTAAGCCTTTTGAAAGCTTAGAGCTGTTAGCGCGTATTGAGGTGCTTGATACTTATCGAAAGCAGTCTTTGCAGCTTAAACAAGATATGGAGCGTGCTCAAGTTACCGCTGAAATTGCCATGACTGATTCGGGTGATATGGGGCGTATCATGCGCTATGTCGGTCAGTCATATCATGCACATGACTTGACCTCGCTGAGTGACTACTTTTTTGAATTTTTTGTGCCGCTTAAATTAAATGTGGCGGTGGTGTTTTGGTATCACGATAGTGAAGTGTTTTTTTCGCACAACGGTACTATTCAGCCAATTGAGCAAGAGTTATTAGAGAAACACCGCGATGGTAATCGGTTTGTTGATTTTGGGCAACGTACCATTATTAATTATCCTAAAGTGTCGCTATTAGTTAAAAATATGCCAATTGACGACTCAGCACTGTATGGCAGATACAAAGACTTATTACCCCATATTTTAGAAGCAACAAATGCGAAGCTTAAAGACATGGAAATAAGTGAAGAAGCGATCAGCAAAGTAGAGCAAATAGGGTTTTCATTTGAAGAGTTAAGTGAGCAGTTACACAGCGTAGACGAGCAACATGCACGCAAAGTAGCTGAATTTACCGAGTTAACTTATCAAATGAGAAACACCTTACCCAATGAGCAAGCCGTTCAGCTTGAAAAGCTTCATGAGCACTTCGACTTTTTAAATGAAGAGTTAAACATCATTAAGTCAAAGCTTAATGAGATCACCCGAGTGCGTTACCAGCTTAGTGAAAGCCTGAGCAAGATAGCTAAACCTTGGGGGGAAGACGAAGTGGCAGCACAAACTGACATTGAGCTTTTTTAAAGCATATTTATTTTACACTGCAAAACTTTATCTGATTGGAGGCTATGTAGCGTGTGGCGCTTTAGGTATACTAGGCGGGCATGAACACAGGAGTTTGCAGTGCTTATTCATACCCCATTTGTTGAAAATCATCCTTATTTAATAGAGCTTGAAGCGCGTTTTGCATTAACGCAATGGGCATCTCAGTCTAACAAAATAGATAATCCTCAGTTTCAGCTACTATACGATGAGAAAGGCTTACAGTTAGCCAAAGTGGATGAGCCAAAACTTGGTGCAGTATTGGTTGATTTTGTGACCGGGGCGGCAGCGCATCGTAGAAAATTTGGTGGTGGTAAGGGCCAAGCAATAGCAAAAGCCGTAGGCCTAAACAAAGGGGCAACGCCGCATGTACTTGATGCAACCGCAGGTCTTGGGCGAGATGCATTTGTACTCGCGGCCCTTGGCTGTAAGGTAACGCTGCATGAGCGCCATCCCGTTGTTGCTGCTTTATTGTACGATGGTTTGCAAAGGGCTTATCAAGATATTGAGATTGGGCCGTGGATGAAACAAAATATGCAAATGCAATTTGGCTCTAGTCATGATTTGTTAGCAAGCTCACAAGTACAACCAGATGTGGTTTACTTAGATCCGATGTTTCCTCATCGAGAAAAAACAGCCCTTGTTAAAAAAGAAATGAGGGTGTTTCAAGATCTTGTCGGAGCCGATGGCGATGCCGATAACTTACTTGATTTTGCATACCAATTAGCGCAAAAACGGGTGGTAGTAAAACGCCCTGATTATGCGCCTTTTTTAAATAATAAAACGCCAAGTATGCAGATCAAAACCAAGAAAAATCGCTTTGATGTTTATGTAAAAGCAGCAATGAAATAAAGCCGGTACTTTGATTTGTTTAGTGAATATACGATGAAAGTATGGTTTTATGTTTGTTTGTATGTTTTTTAGGTAATTTACATTAAATTGTCATAAAAGAGTAATACTCTACGCGCGCTTAAAATTTATAGGGCTGTGCTTATGCGTGTTTCATCGTTTACTCGATTATTGGCAATTTTATTGGCATCTGCCAGTGTATTTTTGGCTGCTGTATTGGTTTGGGCCTCTCAGGTTCTAAGCGCGCTCGATAGCCAGAACATGGCATATACCCAACTCAAAAATACGATTTTAATTGACCTTGAAGGTAGTATTGAAGACTATCTTGGCACGGGCGATGGTCAATACCTTAATCAGTCTTCAGAGCTGATTGAAAAAATTAAACAACAGCATTTACGTGTGCTCCCCCCTGTACTCAGTGAAAACATGCACATGCAACTTGAACAGCTAAATACTGATATAAATGGTAAGTATCGCGCTTTAGGCAAGCTCTCTGGTAATG
Organism: Pseudoalteromonas sp. A25; assembly: GCF_009176705.1. Taxonomy (NCBI): domain Bacteria; kingdom Pseudomonadati; phylum Pseudomonadota; class Gammaproteobacteria; order Alteromonadales; family Pseudoalteromonadaceae; genus Pseudoalteromonas; species Pseudoalteromonas sp. A25. Next base: position 569,817 of record NZ_AP021846.1, read on the forward strand.
AAATGGCGTTATTAGATAATGCACTAAGACAGATGTCAGGGTCGGCTTCTTCGCTTATCAATTACACACTAAAAGCGCCCGAGCATGAACTAGCAGCAAGCTATCATCAACTGGCTGGCGATTATTATGCACAGGTGAGTAACTTGAGTATTTATACTTATCAATTAGTGATGAGTTTTGATGAAGATACTGAAAACAACCTACAGCAAACGGTTTCTCGTTTGCAGAAGTTAGCAGATCAAATCAATCGATTAGATAACCTTGGCGTTATGTCTGAAGTTGACGAAGATGAGCTGTTTTTTGGTGCTGAGGCAGAAGACTTAGCTGAAGAGATAAAAGCTGAGCTAACAAGTTGGCCAAATCGTTTTGAGCGAGACTTGAGGTCAACGCTAACCCAATCTAAAAAGCGTCAATCAGGTATTCGCAGTTTAAGGGCTGATATTAAAAAAGTATCAGGGGTGATGCTCAGTGCTGAGCAACAACTTAAAACACAACAAGACGCCTTATCTGAGCGCGTATTAATTATTTTTGGAATAGCGATAGGGTTGTTGATGCTGTTGGCGGCAGGGGTGTATTTAGTACAGCGCAATCAGGTATTACAACCGCTACGTCACCTTCGAGATGGGTTTGCGTATTTAATTGAAAGTAACGATTTGAAGAATATTCAGAGTAAAAACCCTAATACCGAATTAGGCGAAATCGCTACTTATTTTAACCAGCTAATTGAACGCCAGCGCGCTGAAGCACAAGAACGTGAGCAAATGCTTAAGGTGATCAACGAATTTATGCAGCAGATGAGTGACCACTTAGCAAAAATCAGTGAGCAATCAGACACAACATATGCGCGTGTTGAACAAACACAAACGATGCTAGAACAAGTTAAAAGCTTAGGCAGTGAAGCGAGCGATATTAATAGCCAAGTCTCTGATAATGCTAACCAAACTTTTAGCGCAATGAATCAAAGTGTAAACTTTGCGGAGTCAATGCTCAGTGCTAGCTCTAAAAACCAACAGCGTGTAGAAGAAGGACTTGAGAGTTTGAACGAGTTACTCACAGGTGTAGCTGATGTTGGTAAGGTAATTGAAATTATTCGTAATATTGCAGAGCAAACCAATTTACTTGCTCTAAATGCTGCGATTGAATCTGCGCGTGCCGGCGAGCACGGACGTGGGTTTGCGGTCGTGGCAGACGAAGTACGTAAGCTGGCACAGCAAACTCAAGATTCATTAACTGATATTAATGCACAGCTGAATATTTTGGGTGAAAACTCTGGTCGCGTATCAACACAGATCTCAGCATTAGCTGAAGACGCTGAATTGCAAACCCATCATGCCCAAGAGCTGAAGAAGAACTCTGAAGGCGTGGCAAAAAGTGCTCAAAACGCAAATCAAGTTGCTTCTCATGCAATGGAGCTTGCGCAGCAACAAAGTGGGCTACTTGATAATTTCAGTGAAGAAATGGACCAAATGAAGTCACAAGTAAATAGCTCAAGCCAACAAGTATGTGATATTCAAGCACGCTTGCAAGAGCAAATGCAGCAAATTAAACACAGCTTAGGGCTTGTTTAATCTTCTGTTTACAGGTTGAAAGTAAATGCACCGACTTTCAGCCTCCTACTTTTTTCTGCGTGAGTATATTGTGAAGTATAGTAAGATAGTTTGAGTGTCTGTACCTTTATATTGAGCATGTAAACAATTAAGGAACGATATTTTGAAAAATAAATTGATATTAGCAAGCGCAACAGCATTGTTACTTTTGGCCCCGCAGTCATACGCTAAAGCAGTTTAAAGTGTCGCTATCACTCAGCCCCATCCATCGAGAACACAACGGACAAAGATATCAATGTGTTTTGCCCTGTGAACCTTGAGCAAGGCAAGATGATTGATAAAGTCGTGGTATATGGGAGTAGGCAAAAAGCCATTCCTTATCATTTTCTTATACATTATCTGTAAGAGGTATGTTCAACGAAGGTGTCACAGTTGGTACCTTTTCAGCTGCAAATAGCGAAAAGAGTAAAGTTCGCTTAGAACTATTGCTCTACGATGATTATGAACAACGCTTAAACTCATATAGACAAGCGTATGCAGGTCAGGATGAACTTACACTGTACATTTAACGTGTTCAATCCCGAGTGTTGCCCAGCACTACTTAACCTCAGCTGAGGTTACTTAGGTGCACCTTTTGCTTACATACGTTTCACTGGATATGCGGTGACGTATCAGTATTATTAATTATACAACCCGACTCATGGTGTATTTAAGCCTATTTAGGCTCAAGATAAGACCCGATTGTTTTGATCTTTTAATATACCTTCAGATGAGTATTAGCAGAGGTATTTATCATACCTTGCTGGTGGACGGAAAATAAGGCTAACACTTTTAGATGTTTCGGTGGTATCGCCGTCATTGTCAGTAACGCGGCCTCTTACTTCAAAAGAGTCTCCCTGCGCACCAACTAATTGAGCTGTATTGCCTGTTTGACGAACTCCATCAACCCATAGTTCATATCTCGTAATGCTACCATCTTGGTCGCTGCCATTGAGTGTGACAATTGCAGTGGTATCACCTTCTACTCTATACAAGGAAATAGGTGTTGTGGGTTTGTAATCACAGATTTCAGTGGTGCTCGCCTGCTGCCTTTCAAAGGGGATTTCAGCCCAGCAGCTTTTATAGTCAAGTCCGCTACCTTTAGAGAGGTGTACTGAGCGCAATATAGAATAAGAGTAATATTTCGCTAACCATTCGCCTTGCGTATAACACTTTGCCTTACCCCAGTATATTGTTTGATAAGTTGTGTGTTCTACAGTTAACTGGATCACCTGCTGCATTTACATTCAATGTGGTTAACGTGGATAGAGCGAAAAGAGCGAGTAGTGTACCTTTCATAACATTTCTATATTTAACATTAGTGAGTGGTGCTTGGTTGTTTTTTGAACTTACAATAGCTGTATGGTAAACAGTTGGTGTTGTATATCAACCAGGGTGGATTTCAATTTGCTCACATATTAACCAAAAAGCGATTCCGTCCTAAAATCACCGTTCCAAGCTGCTCCTCTTAGTTTCGCAGCTAAACTGTCTTTTTTACCTTGATGTTGCCTGGTTATGTTTAGACATATCCTGTTGAACAAGGCTATGTGTGCCGGCCCGTCTGGGTCTGACACCTTAAATTTACCTTCTTTTAAAAAATATCTAAGACCCAATGTAGCCGGTTTTCAATGTGCCAATGTTCGCGTATTGCTTTTGCCACTAACTCTGGTTTTACCGCCAATGAGCTGACATAGAAATGGAGGGGATAGCTGGTTTTGTTACCTAATTTACGACTTCTTGCGACCTCAATCACCGTTTTTACATGAGGCCATTTTTCTTTGAATTATTTTGGTAATTTGCTCGGTAGCTGCATAACCAGACGACTTTCACTTCTGCCATGAGCATGATCATTGCTTTGGGTTTCTTCGCGTTGGCCCTTGCTGTCATAGTGAGCTTTAAAGTGCTCAGTGATGGCATTGTGTAAATTGCGCTGATTGGCTTTGACTTGGATAATAAAGTCGCCTTTATTCTTTACAATTGTCTCTAACGTATTAGTTTGGCGATGCAGGGCGTCAAGCGTCACAATGCAATCTTTGCACGCCAATATGTCGATGATATCACGGTCAATTTGACCTTCTTGGCCTTTATTTTGCGCGGCTTGTTGATATAAAGAAAGGCCGTTACCAACGTCAAATGCACTGACCACATTGAGCGCGTTATACACATTGTCTTTCCAACAACCTCGAAGTACTTTGCCGTCAATCGCAATGTGTGGCTTTTTAGTTTGTTCACGACGAGAGTTAATCCAATCTAACAGCGCCTTGAGTAAAGCACCTGTGATTATATTTGCAATATAATGCCGCTTTGGAATGCCATATTCAAAGCGACGATGCTGCCTTAATCAATCTAATTGCATCTCACCAAATTCTTGAGTTGACTTCCAACTGTCGGCGCCACTGTTTTTTAAATGGTTTGTTTTTTGTTTGTTTTCGGCGTTCATACTAAAAGAACGGTATAGCGATAAAATAAAGCACTTAGCACCTTTTTAATAAAAAAAGCGAGCTTGAGTTAGTAGAAGTCTCTTAATTTCATTAGGTGCATTAGTGTTCCTTGTTTTTTTTACATTATTTTGTGATGTGTTTTTGGTATTAATACTTATTAAATGTATGCTTGTTGCTAAAATGTGTTTTAAGTTTAATCTTTATTAAATAAAAGATTAAATATTTTTAAATATATTTGTTATAATCTAGATTTGGCTATCGAATGTAGCCAATTTACACGTAAGTATAAGCTTTGGCATATTTAGCTATAGATTTGAGCTATTCATGCTTTTTGTAATTAAAAGGATTATTTTAATGAAAGTTAGAGTACTTAAAAATACTGCGGTTTTGGCAGTGTTATTAGCGTCATCAAGTGTATTTGCGAATGCTGTTCAAAATGACAGCAGGCTGGAGTATCAAACTGGTAACGTAATTTATGCTATTCCTGCTAATCAAGCAGAAAACGTTGATACAATTATTGATCTAATAGACTCAAACAATGACGTTAGCCCGTTTGGAGTGACTAAAGTAGAGCTAGAGGGTAGCGAAGTTATTCATACGGGCTTTGCTGATATTAAAGCATCTGGCAATTTGATTGCTTTAAAACCTTATAATGCAACAGATGTTAACGCTCCAGATGAAACATTCAGGTTCACTTGCCCGAGCAATATGTTTTTACAGCGAGTGTCTAGTTATCATGTTAACTGGGCTGAAGACCGTCGTTTTAGTTTTGAATGTGCTAAGTTCAAAACAGCATCTGGCAGCAGAGTATATCGTGGTTCTGTGAGGTGGTCAGGTTTTGTTAATGAGCCAGATCAAGCGCTAAATTACACATGCCGTGATGGGGAGTTTTTGGTAGGTATGTACTCTGAACACGTGCAATGGGCAGAGGATCGCAGATTTAAATTTGCGTGTGCGGCAATGCGAGAAAACTCTTATTTAGGTACTTTTTTAAAGCCAGAGCTATGTTCAGAAGATGGTCCATCATCACTTGATAGACCTTGGGATCTAGGTACAACCCGAGGCGCATTAATTGGCATGAAAAGTGAGCATGTAAATTGGGCTGAAGATAGAAAAACGACAGTAACTTACTGTTTAGACGCTAATAATGACGATTGGTAATGATGATGTACTGCTATAGGTTACACACCTAAAAAGCGGCATAAAAACAAAATTGAGTCGCCTCACTAGTTGTTTATGTGGCGCGACTTTATTTATAAGCTGTTCCTTTATGAATATATTGGTGCAGCAAGCCATTATATATCTTATTCACATCTCGTTCTTGTGATGAGTAGGGATTAGCAAAGCGAGAATTTTATTTAAAATGCACCACCCGCTAAACTGGGATGCTTTGCGCAGCTCATCGGTTTTATGCATTGTAGTATGTGTTTTTTGCTGAGTCTTTTTCGCTTTGGAAAACGGCGTAACAACCTAAACATTACCCTGTGTTTATTTTGAGTAACCTTTGGTTTTACGTAATAAGCAACTGCTTACTCGTCTCTGTACGCTTATATATGAATCTTCAATTGACTTTCATCTGGTTTAATTCTTTGTTTTTAAAGTGATTTTTATGGTTGGTGGAGTTGTCATGATATATGATATTGTTCCTGCTTACTTCATTTCACTTTGATGTGTAATGCTGTGTAATAGACAGCATCCTTGAAATAATAATAAGGTCACCTTTAACCTTAAACCGCCCAATCTACTGTTTAAAATAATTACAAAGTACTAGTAAAGGTTAATTTGTAGTTTTTATTTTGTGATTTTCTTATTCACATAACTTTGGTTGCTACGTCATCGCTTCGTAAATTCAATTTAAAGCGGAGAGATGATGTTAGTATCAAGGAATTCTTACCTAGCTGTATCAAATGGCACCAACCCACATGTTGAGTTTTGGGGAGTGTGGGCTGAATATAATGAGCGCGTTTTGTCATGCTGCTATAAATGGTTACATAATGACAGTGACCAAATAGAAGATGCCATGGCATTAACGCGCGAAAAAGCATTTCATGCCTACAGAAATAATATCGGTTGCATAGAAAATATGTTCGCCTGGTTATGTCGCATTGCACACAATGTGTGTATGGATATTCATCGTTTAAGTAGTAAAGAAAATGATTTGGTTGGCATAGTCAGTGGCAGTCCTTCTCAGTTTTATTTTAGCGAAAATTATTCTCGAACACTTGAAAGTGATTATGAAAGTCGTGATCTGTATCAGCAATTATCACATGCAATAAATGACCTACCAAATGATCTTAAGCAGGCGATTCAATATAAATTTATTTATGAAATGGAATATGCCGAAATTGCACAGCGGCTGCAAATCACCCCAGAAAATGTTCGAAAGCGTGTGCAGTTAGCCAGGAAAAAGCTTAGTGCACTGCGTGCTTGTTAAGGGTTGATACAGCAGCTTAAACCCCGTTAAATATTTTTTATTGAGGGGGTTCACAAACTGCGACTTAATCCGTTATCGAAATAGCAAAAAAGCGAATATCGCTTTTGATTTTAATCAATACGTAATTACATCATCTCGCTGGGGGTGATGTGGCGGAGCTTGGCTGGAGCATTTTAATGAATAATCAAAGACAGTGGTTTGTGGTGTATACCAAAGCCAATTGCGAAAAAAAGTTTGCGGATCAGGTTAATAAGTTACAAAGTAATTGTGAGGCATTTTTACCCGTTATACAACAAAGTAAACAATGGAGTGATAGGGTAAAGGTAATAGATACGCCTTTATTTAAATCATATGTTTTTGTGTTTATTGATGGTAATGAATTTCAGCAGTTAAAGCGTTTTTCTGGGTTTGTTTCTTACGTTAAATTTAATAATTTGCCGGCCATTATTAACCAAAATGAAATCGAAAAAATAAAGCAGTTTGTTTTAAATGGCAATATTGTTGACGTTTTAGCTAATCGTTTAGTTAAAGGCATGCATATTGAAATAACCAGTGGCAGTTTGAAAGGTTATCGCGGGAAACTCGTAGAGCGACGCAATAAAAAGTTTGTTGCCGTAGAAGTAGAGGGGTTAGAGCAAAGTATGTTGCTTACATTACCCGTTGAATTACTTAAACCAGTACAAGAGGATTAATCATGGCAGTGTTAACAGAGCAAGGACTACAAATGCTTAAAGAGCAGTTATTACGATATGAGGGGTTGTCTTTAAAGCCTTACCAGTGCACGCAAGGTAAAGTAACCATAGGCATTGGTCGTAATTTAACAGATAGGGGGATCACACTTGAAGAGGCCAATTTTTTACTAAGCAATGATATTAAAGATGTACTGGTTCAGGTTAGCAGCAACATCAGTGTTTTTAATACGCTAAATGAAGCGCGTAAACTTATCTTATTAGATATGGCGTTTAATTTAGGTGTGGCTGGCTTAACTAAATTTAAAAAAATGATAGCGGCACTAGAGGGGCAAAACTATGAAGATGCGGCCCGAGAAATGCTTGATTCAAGATGGGCAAACCAAGTTGGCCATCGTGCAAAAGAGCTCGCCGAAAAAATGATAGAGGGTTAAAGCATGTCGAGCCATGCCTTTAACCTTGATAGTGGGCAAAGTGCGCTAGAGCGAGAAACAGCGCATCGACTGTATGTGTTTGCCAATGCATTAAAATCCCAAGACGAGCAAGTAGGTGATGCGTTTGCTAACTTGCATGAAGTGCTTGATAAGTTAATTGCAACTCCACGCTTTAAGCACGTTTGCCGCGTATTTTCGCTCTCAACACAGGAAATAAGCATGTTGGCGCTGGTGTATTTGCAAGCGCAAGACCCAGATTTAATCGCGCCATTTTTAGGTTTAAGCTGGTTTGAGCAAGGCCCGATGCTGAGTTTAGATAAGCTTTTGACTTTGTTGGATAGCGCTCTAAACAAACAGCAGAGCATGGTGCATATTAATTGCGGCTCTGCTGTATTTAAATGGGGCTTGCTACGGCTACAAAACGACGAATATGATTTACAGCGCAGCGTATATATAACGCCCTTTGTACAGTCGTTCTTGTGCTTTGGTAGTTACAAGAGCACGGAACTAAACTATTTTGCTTTGTTGCCATTACAAGCTGATCCTGTTTTTAGTGCGTGTGGCTATGTGCAGCATGAATTAATGAACTTTGATTTGGTGCAACTGCAAGGGGGTGATGAGCAACTCAATCAGTGGTTTGTTGCGCAAAGTGCTGTGCAGCATCAGGTTAAAGCGGCGCAATATATCACCGAGCAAGCTGAGCAGATTAACTTTAATGATGTAGTGAGAGAACTGGCTTGTTTGTTACTACAGGCAAGTGGTGAACCTGTGTTGTTGTACTGGCCTAACTTAGCCGCTTTGCCAAAAGCATATCTTAGAAAATTAAGCACCTTACTTAGCTCAAACAACACACTCACACTGATCACACAAAGTGAAGACCTAACACTTGGCGATATTTTTACGAACACGCACAGTGAGCCTATGCAAGAGCCAAGCCTTGCACAGCGTGCCCAAGCGTGGTTGGCATTGTGTGCAAATGAAGTGGCTACCGAGCAAGATAAAACTTATGCCAATCAGCTGGCTGCCAAATACCCAGTGGCGCTTGCCAATATGCAGCGCTTGGCAGAAAAAGCCAAGCAGTATGATCCAAGCGACTATTGGCAAACATTGCAAGGGCTATGTTTTGAGTCGCAAAGTCAGTATTGCGACGAATTGGCCAAGCTTTGCCAAGCACGTTACACCCTTAAAGACATGATGCTACAAGACAAAGTGGCAACGCAACTGCATGAGCTGGTGGCGCGGGTAAATATGCAAACGACCTTACAAGCACGCTTACCTAGATTCAATCAAGGCTGTAAAGCATTGTTTTGGGGCAAACCCGGCACGGGTAAATCAATGGCGGCTGAAGCCATCGCGGGAGAGTTACAACTGCCTTTGTACATTGTTAACCTTGCCAATATTGCGAGCAAATGGATAGGCGAAACCGAAAAGCACTTGGCCAAATTATTTGACTCAGCTGAGCGCAATAACGCGGTACTGATGTTTGATGAAGCCGACGCTATTTTTGCCAAACGCAGTGAAGTGGAGTCGAGCCACGACAAAAATGCCAATATGGGTGTAAGTTACTTATTACAGCGCATGGAGCATTACTCAGGGTTACTGCTACTAAGCACCAACTTTAAAAACAATTTGGATGAGGCGTTTTTAAGGCGTTTTCATGGGGTAATTGAATTTACCCTACCCACCGAGCAAGAACGAATCGCCATCTGGACACACCATTTGGCAGGCAACGCCGATAGTCATTTACAGCAAGGCATCAACAAACTCGCCGCGTTGTTTGAACTGAGCGCTGCACAAATTATCAATATTTGTGAAGTGGCACTGCTACAAAGTTTGATGGCTAACAAGCCCCTCATTGGCCGTAATGAAATCGCCATGGCCATTCATCGTGAAATGGCGAAACAGCATGGTGGTTTTATGGCGCAGCAATCTCTAACCAATTGGTTACAGGGAGACAAACATGGATCCAACGCTTATCTATAAAGTGCAGCAAGCACTCAAAGCCTTACTTGAACAAACTGTTTTACCTTACAGCAACAACGTCTTACTTGGCCTAGGAGGGTCACAAACCAAGCTGAGTTTTCAAGCGCCCGACAAGGCATTCTTCGACAAAATCGTTTCAGACATTCCAGTGATTAACTGTTACTTGATAGGGATCACCGAAGATATTCAGCGTCGTCAAAGCGAGCCACCACGCACGCAAATGAACTTTACGCAAACCCACCGCACCCGTTTTATTGAGCCAAGGTTTATATCGCTTAGCTACATGATGACGGTGTGGAGCAAAGACGAGGAGCAAGGCGCTGAAATAGAGCATTTGTTTTTGAGTCATTTAATAGCAGGTTTAGGCAAATTTGATTTTATCCCAGAAGACATTATGCAAGCGCAGCAAATTGATATTTCGCCTTACGGTGTACGCAGCCAGTTATTTGGCAACGAACATAGCGAAAAAATCACCGGGCAAGTGTGGCAAGCACTGGGCAGTACGCCAAAACCAACGGTCATTTATTCGTTATCACTACCTATGCCAGTGTTCGACCCTGTTCAGTTGCCTATCATCAAGGAAATGAACAACAAACTTGATAACAAACCCAGCTAGTTTCTTCTTTTTCCCAACATTCATTCTTTATTCGGCTAGTGTTGAGCGCTCGCTCTGCGGCTGACATTTATATTTAAAGATCACAAAGGACAATTATGAGTACTTCAGATCGTAATGCTGAAATAAAAAGCTATTTCCAGCGTGGAGATATTCCAACGCAAGAAGATTTCGGCGAACTTGTTGACGCCGCAACCACAGATAAAATTGCGAATCAACGCTTACCTGAGCAAATAGACCTTAGTGTACTTGGCCAAAGCTCGTTATTAAAAGCTAAAGTGCTTATCGGCGATGGCGCGCAAATCACCAATATTGCAAATCAACACTTACCTAAGCAGATTGATTTAACCACTGCAACTGGTGATGGCACGGCGAGTTTAACAACAGAGCAACTTACCGCGACAACCGTCAGTGCTGCGGCTTTGATTGGCGATGGTGCGCAAGTGACTAATCTTGCCAATAGCAATTTACCTAAGCACATAGATTTAACCGCTGCAACTGGTGATGGCTCGGCGAGTTTAACAACAGAGCAACTCAGTGCGACAACAGTTAGTGCTAATGCTTTGATTGGCGATGGTGCGCAAGTGACTAATCTTGCCAATAGCAATTTACCTAAGCAAATTGATTTAACCACGGCAACGGGCGATGGCACTGCGAGTTTGATCGCGGATAAAGTTTACGCCACGTTAATCGGTGATGGCTCACAAGTGACAGGGTTAGATGTCAGTAACTTAAGCGGTGGCAAGATTGATAACAGCTTATTGAATGAAGCGAGCCAATCAACACAAGGGATAGCAAAATTTGCAACTGTGAGTGATTTAGAAAATGGCACGATAGATAGCGTAGTCTCGGCAGGCGATTTAAAAAGCGCGTTAGATAGCAGTAAAGGCTATGTCGATCAGGAATTAGCGCTACTCCAAGCTGGCATCAAGTTTAAAAGGGAAGTCGCAACGGTTTTTACTGACAATTATGATTTAACGCTGGGGGTGCCAACAGAGCTAGTAAATGGCTACCTTATTCAAACTGGCGACAGGGTGTTGTTTAGTGCTCAAGATGCACTTGCAGAAAACAAAGTGTGGGTAGCACAAGCAGATAACACCTGGTTACTGGCTGAAGATTTTGATAACACGCCAGAGCAAGAGCTATCAGCTGGCATATCTGTTGAAGTGTTAAAGGGCAGCGACCTTGAATACTCAATTTGGACTGTGAGTGAGGTAAGTACAGTTGATACGCAAGTGCTTTTAACATGGCGCAAGCGCAATGATGTTGTTAACTACCAGCCGGGAGACGGCATTGTTTTTGACGGTTTAACCATTAAGGGCGATCAAACTTGGGTTGAGGGGGTGGTACAAAACACCACGATTAACGCGAGCAGTTTACAAGGCGAAATCGCCAGTAATCAAATTGCGAACACCATTGAAAACAAAACGTTTACAGGCAATGGTGCAGGATTAACGGATCTTAACGCCGACAATATTATTAGTGGTAGTCTTGATATTACACGTTTGCCTTCGCAGCTAGACTTTACGCGCGGTGATACGGTTGCTAACTCAAGTGTTCAAGCGTCGCGCTTTATTGGTGATGGCAGTGAGCTATCCAATATCAGCATAGGTAACTTACCAGTCGCTAGTTTAGAAGAAGTTTTAGCCGGCGATCAGAGCAAACTCACCACCGCACAGCATGGTGCGTGGTTAAATCAAAAAATTGATGTTTTAAGTTGCCTAACACGCATACCTTTACCTATTGCTTGTATTGAAACTACACAAGACATTGATATTGATAATGTGCCTAGTGAAATAGATGGGTATGCACTTAAAAATGGCGATTTAGTGCTTTTTAACGCACAAGTTAACCAAAGAGAAAACCATATTTGGCAAGTCAACAAACTCACAGAAGGGTTCAGTGCACAGCCGACCGACTTATATTTACCTACAGATATGCGACAAGGCGATGCAGTTATTATTAGCCACGGTGACAGGTATCAAAATCAGGCATTTTTGCTAAAAACACATCATAGAACAGAAAGTGGTGACGTATATAAATGGCAGGCCACAGAGACGTTATCAATTGCTGGTACTGGTTTAGTGCAAGACAACAGCCGCTTTAGTGTAGACTTTGCTAGTGAAGATGATGTTACCAATCGAGCATTAGATAAAGTGGTTGGTAGTGCCTTGTTGCAACAACAGCTGACCACTCTTACCCCAAGTCAGTTGCAATTTTCAGGTGCTAATCAACCATCGGTGCAAAGCATTGCGCAAAATTTAGAGGCTATTGGTGCGCAGGCAGAGCAAACCTTACCGACGGTGTCTGCAGTAAATACATTGCTAAATAAGATCCAAGCAGTGGACTCACAGAGTCATAACACAGACTTTACCATTGAGCATAATACCACCTGCTTTTTGCAGTTGAATGCTGGACAAGAGGTAACGATAACATTGGATGAGTCAGTGAATCACTTTAGGGTTATAGACTTTGCCAGTTGGGACAATACCAATGCAATTGTATTGAGCCAGGCTTCGCAAGCAAACACGCTAAAGCTTCAGCTAGAAACCAGTTTAAAGAAAATTGATTTTTATAAAGTAGATAATGGATGGCATATTTTTGACGGCATGGGTAACAAAGGAGAGTTACAGGCATCACCCGCGTAAAAATGCCTTTGATGGGCCTTGTCTTTATCACTATTCGGCTCGCTATCAATCAGTATAGCGACGACAAAACTCCCCGCGGGAAACCGCTTCTAACCAAAGGAAATTCCTATGAATAACTTTATTAACGTGATCCAAAAACTGGAAGAGCTGAGCGCTCGTGATAGTAATCAAACTCTGAATATCAACCAATTAAGCAGTGCGCTATATAAGGTGCGAACCGATATGGCCCAACACCTTGATACACAAAGCACCGACCTGCATCGCATCGAAGATATTGCTGATGTACTGGGATATTCGGGCCGAGTGCAGGCAAAACTCACCGAATGGCCTACAGATCAATTGGCTAACCCATCTCTAGATCTTGTTTTGCTAGGCTTAATGGACGTTTTTATAGATGATCGTATCCTTATTCAAGAGGGACAATGGCAAGGTATATACCAAGTTAAAGATCAAGGAGGCACGCGAGTGATCGATCAAACTGATCGGCAGCTTATCCCTGAAGATGCGGTTGTTGTTGTTAAGCGCTTAGATGGAGTTGGTACAGTTATTGAGCATATTATTTGCCAGTTATCAGGTAATGTGTGGACTGAACGCGTTATTCTTGCTGCACCTTAATTTGTGAGCTCCCATGTTTACCACATTGCGTGAACGACTGAAGCGCTATTTTATTACTGGGGCAAAACCCACTCAGGCGCAGTTTGCCGAGTTTTTAGATGCAGCGCTTATTCAAAGCGATGATGGCATTACCAAGCAGTCGTCTGAATTGGGGCAAGTACTGACTTTTTCACTGCCAGAACACCATCAAGCCAATACGGTTTTTCAACAAAGTGTGTGTATTCAAGGGGATTTAATTGTTGAGGGGCAGCTACTCGGTGCCCCTTCATCGAGCACTACCACAACCCCAACAAACCAGGTTTACAGCGCACCAGCAAACCAACATGTAGCTTATGCAAATACCCAATCCGCCAGTGTGCCTATTGGTTGTATTTTACTTTACTGCGGCGCGCACATTCCCGAGGGCTTTTTAGCCTGTGACGGTTTAAATGGCACACCGAACTTAGCACCACCGGTGGACAACCCCATTCAACCCATTCGTTACATTATTAAGATGCGTTGATTGTGCATCCCTTTACTTTTTTGTGCTCATACCAAGCTATGAGAGCGAACTAAAATCTCATTATCCTTAAAGGAATCAAAATGTATCAGTCACTTAGTCATGACCAACAAGAGCTGGAAACACGCCCCGTACAACGCCAAGCTATGAGCCGAGAAGCGCGCTTAAAAGACAACGTAGGCAGCATGATGGGCGTTGATTTAAGCCACGTAAATGTGCACACCAACTCATCAAAACCTGCACAACTCAATGCGCACGCCTATGCCCAAGGCAGCGAAGTACACATCGCCCCAGGGCAAGAACGCCACCTTGGCCACGAACTGGCCCACATTGGCCAACAAATGCAAGGCCGCGTACAAGCCACCACCCAATTTGCAGGACAAGCGGTTAACGATGACCCCAAGCTGGAGCACGAAGCCGATGTGATTGGCGCTAAGGCAGAGAGTATGTGATGAGAAGAGGAAAGGGAGCAAAGAGAGAAGTCGTGATGGCTATATTATAAAGCAAGCGACTTGACCCTTTTTCTTTTAGGCAATAGAGAAAAGCCTATAACAAGCGATAAAGAAAAATTGAAAGGTTTAAGATATGTATGAACAAATAGAAAAACCGAAAGAGAATACCGCGTCCGCCGACAGCAGGAAAAGTAGGGCGGTTGCTAATTCTTTTTCTCAAAAGAAGAATGGCGGTAAGTTGGCTAATCAATTTTTAGACAATCGACCAGAAGCGGTTACTCAGCGCCAACTTTTGAAAAATATTTCGAGCGATGTGTATGAAAAGCAACTTACCCCAGTTCCTTTACTTCAGCATCAGAGCGCCCTTCAAAAAAAAGATTTGACTCAAAAAAATGGGGGTCATCTTTTGGGTGCTGCAACAGATACAAATTTTGCGTTGGCGCCTGGAATGCAAGTTGCACCTGATAGAGGGAATTTGTATGCAAAGACATTGGCTCCTGCTGTAACACCAGCCAACAAAATTGCTGCTATTGGCGAAATAGCGACTGAAATGGGGAGAATTGGGGCATTCGAATCAAAGAAAAATTATCACTATAGAAAAAGCTGGGGGCAAGTCGGAGGACCTTTAAAAATGAATATGCTTCGACGTATAGAAGCAAAAGTGAACAATAAAATCCCTGAGGCAGACCGCAATATAGATGATTTTTACTATGCTTCAGGGCCTTCTTTCATATTTGGTACCGACCAAGACAAAGCTGATCTAGATAGAGAGGGGCAAAAATTGGCAACTAGAAAAAATAACCTTGAGCGAGGTGTAGGTCCAGAGGCCGATTATCTGAATATCGAGGAAATCGATTCAGCTGACATGAACGCATATCGAGGAAATAATACATTAAGATTTTTAGATCCTTTTGTAGTGGATATTTCAGTTCCTTATGGAGCTGGAGCGCCTTACTATACCTTAACCATGCGTGTACAATATTCTGTAAATGCTCATGGTTACGTAATAAAGGTTACTGACACAGGAGCTGGAATAGATTCTACAATTAATGATGGAGATGCAGCAAACCCAACTGGAACAGGTATCCCAAGTACTTTTAATTTTAAGCATGACACAACGGATAATAGAGATTTAGGAACTCTAGTGGCTGGGGTTAACCCAGCTAATACACGCAAGCAAAATGAAATTGGAATTGACGCTCATGCTAAGGTGGCGGCGGAAGGTTCTAGATGGTTATGTGTAAAAGCCTTAGGGGGAACTTTACACAACAATAGCAAGTTCTACATAGCGCATGTTTTGACTGCGGCAGATGTTTTTGCAGGAACCCCTGGTCAACTTGGTGATAACATGACTTATTACGTTGATTTTAAAACGCTTTGGGGATTATGGGACTCTGATTTTTCAGCTGACTACAATATTACAAATGCGGTTACTCGTTCTAAACTTGTTGAAAAATATAAGAAGGCCAGTTATCGGGAAAATCTAATTTATAGGGTTGCGACAGCTGGTTTTGCTGCAGGAGCTGGTGGGTATGATTTGAATCAGTAACTGCCGATTATCTAATAATAGCAATAAACCAGAACTTTTGAGAAAGAAAAGGGGTCAAGCCACTTGTTTCATAACTAATTTAAACTACGCTTAGTCAACATGCTCAATTAGATGATTTTAGATGCCAAGACTACAAAGGATTGAGTACCCCCATGCGTTCTATCATGTGATGAATAAGGGCGATAAAGGCAAACCATTTTCCATGATGAGCGTTATTTTCAAGCATTTTTAGTGACCTTAGATGAAGCGCAACGTCGTTTTTGGTGCATTATTCATACATACTGTTTGATGTCGAACCATTACCATTTGCTGATTGAAACGCACAGCGCAAATCTGGGCCGAATTATGCGTCACGTCAATGGGTCTACACCTAGCGTTACAACTGATTAAAACAGACCGACGGACCTCTTTTTCGGGGGCGCTACAAAGCTATTCTGGTAGAAAAAGACGCCTATTTGCTGCAACTATGAGAAAGAAAAGGGGTCAAGCCACTTGTTTCATAACTAATTTAAACTACGCTTAGTCAACATGCTCAATTAGATGATTTTAGATGCCAAGACTACAAAGGATTGAGTACCCCCATGCGTTCTATCATGTGATGAATAAGGGCGATAAAGGCAAACCATTTTCCATGATGAGCGTTATTTTCAAGCATTTCTAGTGACCTTAGATGAAGCGCAACGTCGTTTTTGGTGCATTATTCATACATACTGTTTGATGTCGAACCATTACCATTTGCTGATTGAAACGCACAGCGCAAATTTGGGCCGAATTATGCGTCACGTCAATGGGGTCTACCTAGCGTTACAACTGATTAAAACAGACCGACGGACCTCTTTTTCGGGGGCGCTACAAAGCTATTCTGGTAGAAAAAGGCGCCTATTTGCTGCAACTAAGTCGCTATATTCACCGTAATCCCATAGAAACACAATCACCGTTGGTTGAAGATTTGGCGCAATCCCCTTGGTCGAGTTACCCAGCATGCATTGGGCAGGCGAAAGCCGAGCCTTGGTTGGAGTGTGAGTATACTTATGCTGTACTTGGGCATCGGTATAAGTTTAAGCAGTACCAACGTTTTGTGCTGGGTGGTAATGACGAAGAGCTAATGACGTTTTACTCGAAAGGAAATACCGCATCGGTGCTTGGTTGCCCGAGCTTTAAAGCGTGGGTGCAAACCCAATATTTCACCGAAGTAACACGTGCTGCGGTTATCCAACAACTGCAACCAGAGCTCGATATTACCGCAATTATTGCAGCTGTGGCGGCGTTTTATGATTGCCCAATTTCGCAACTCACAGAGGTGAACAAAGGGCCAACTAAAGGGTTCGAAGGGCGAAAAGTCGCGATGTATTTTTGCCAAGAGTTGCTTGCTGCAAACCTTCGAGATATTGCTAAGCACTTCCAATTAGGGCATGGCGGCTCGGTAAGTTTTATCACCCATCAAATCAGGCAAAGACAAAAATCGGATAAAGTATTTGCGCAATTTTTGGGTGAGATATTTACGTTTATTATGAAGCAAGCGGCTTGACCCCTTTATGGCCCCTTTAATCTGCATTATTCTCGAGTTAGTCGAATAATAGCAAAAGGCAAGACTTGACCCTTCAGGTTTGCTAATAATAAGTCAAAACCGTAATTAAAAAGATTGAAACCGTCATCATCGGCCAAAACCAAATATTGGCCAGCTGTTTATATATTTTTCCATCGCCATTGAGCGCCATCGCTTTGTAATACTGATGCGCGATGAGCATAAACAACGAAGACACCAAATAGAGTAAGAAGTAAAAGATCTCAAAGTAAACGACCTCGTCTATTTGTAAGTGCTCCCTAATACTGTAGTGGGCCAGCAAAATAGTGAAAACCACTGCGGTAATATTGTTTCTCAAGTCTCCATAAGGCGTATACTTCATGCTTACTACACAAGCATAAAGCAAACACACCATCACCATAACGGGTAGTAAAGTGGTAACAAAAGGCCCGACAAATTCACGTTCGATATTGATGCTGTAATTGAGCTCTGGCGCGACGTTTTGATTGAAAAAAGTATCTAAACCAAAATTGGTGTTGTAGTTTTCAAACCGATAGACAAAATAACTGCTTTTGAGCTGCCATTCATCTAAAACAATGGTGGGCGACACTGCTGGGTTATCCATTTTGGATAGTTTGTCGTACGATTCTAAGTCGGGTACTAGGATCACATTGCCACCCATGTCTGCTTCGTTAAAGCTTAACTCAATGCTTTTATGATCAAATGGATATTTGCTGTAATCAAATTGTTGTCGCGTTTCTATCGAGAAGCGCCAGCCAACCAGCAAACCACCGCCTTGTAGTTCCTTTCGATATGCTTGGGTGACTTCGCTGTTTACTGTATGGTTGAATGACAGCTTAGGTTCAATCAGCTTGCGTTGTTCAGCGGTGAGCTTTTGCCAAGCGTGGCCGGTAAGGTGCACATTATTGGCGTTAAGAAATTCTAACGACTCAACATATAGCCCTGTCGCTATAAACACTGGGCTAGCTACGTGCATTTTTTCTAAGCGATCTTTGTAGCTTGAGGCGAATGCCTCACGTTGCGCTTGCGTGGTAATGGTTACATTGCTGCTTTTTTCAAGCGTTTTAAAACTTCTCGCCAATTCTAGTACCATCGTGGTGCTGAGTATCAAGATGACTGATAGCAATACATTATTTTGTGTCCAAGTCAGTTTCCTATTTTTGGTAAGCAGTAAAACCATGAATGTTAAAGACGCACAGCCCCAAGCAATAATTTGGATCAGGCTTTGCCTGCGCTTATCTTTATCCATTGTGAACATGTCTGCCGACATTCGAGTGATCAATGTCCAATTTGTATTGGGGATTTTGGTGCATGCAGCATAGTGCTCATCATTACTCAGTGTTTCACCATTGAAAAACAAATACTCTAGGTCGTTTTCAAAACACCCCGATATTTTGCTGAGATAAGCAAATTCAGGCTCTTTAACCAGTTCATTAAAGTGAGCCATTTCCCTAACATGACTAAAAACGGGGTGAGAAATCAAATTTTTCTGCTGCGAAAATAAAATGCCATAACCGCCAAGCCCTAAGTCTAACTGCTTCAAAGATATCGTTAACTGATTTAACGAGATATCAGAGGGCACAACACCCAAAGGGGGCTCGCCTAGTGACTGGGCATCTTTGGATTTATAAAAAGGCACAGAGTAGGTGGTCATTAGCACATTATTTTGCGGCTCATAATAAGGTTCGGTCCAAACGGGTCCTTCTTTGAGCGGTCTGTGGTACCAACTAAACTCGTCGTATGGCTTATCATAATCTACCAAGTTGTACTTGCGTACGGTCCCAGAAAACCGTTCATAATATGGGCTAAAATAGCGAATGTTGGATTGGTACTGATACGGGTGAAACGTGACATTCAGTGAATACAGCTCTTCGTTGACAGTAAATTCATCTTCTAGCAGTGTCGCAACATACGTTTTGTCATGAATAGTTGTCACGTTATCAGCAAAGCTATCAACACTGGTCATGATAGTGCTAAGCGCATTATCAACCTCTTTTGCTGCAGCTAGTGTTTGATATTTCACCTGTTCGCGTACTTGCTGGCCAAATGTGCGGGATTGCTTCACTTGATACGCACCATTAATGACAAAGGCTAAAACAGAGACAATCAACAAAATACATAAGGTTGGCACCGTTGCTTTATGAGCCCAATGGTCTTGTAAACGCACGTTTATTTCCACTTTTAATAAATAGAGATTGATAAAAAGCGCAATACACTCCCTAAGTCAGAGGACCGTCACTGATGGAATTGTTGTGTAAAGCGACATAAAAGGGCGCAATAATACAACAAATTGCATATTTGTCATAGTTTGTCGAAGGCGGCTTTTTCTTCACAGAAGGGGCCTTCAAAGTTGGTTTACAGGTATTGATTGCACAAGGCTTAGCTCGAAACCTACATATTTGATAAATAAAAAGTGTACTCAGATTAAGCACAATTGCGGTTAATACATCTGCTAATGCACTTACGTTTGATATTGAGGTTCCTCAGTTTATCTTAAACTCAGCGTGGCAGTGTTCAAATAGCCAAGGGGAAGTGTAGTAAAAAGCAAGACCTGACCCCGAAGATCAGCTAAAGTAACACTGAGTATTCGCTAAGAAGGAACACGCTGTGAAACTCCCCCTAGCTTGTAACGCTTACTACTATTCAAACTTTATGTCGGATGAATTGAGCACGTCATTGCTTAATTGGCTCATGAGCGAATTTGATTTGTCTCAACCTGAAGAGTTGGAGTTTCCTGATGGCACCCGCAGTTCTATTTTACCGTGGCGTATGATGTTTTTAGCGCCGAATTTGGCCAGCTCGGATCAGTTTCCTTTGCACCATGGTCGCCGCGCGGATACATGTGCTGAGCTTGAGCAGTTAAGGCATCAAATTGCGCAATGTACCGGGGTTAATTTAGCTGTTGCGGTATGTTTGTATTATCCAAATGGCGAGGAAAGTTTGGGCTTTCATAGTGACTTACCCGCTTTTGGCTCTACCGATGTAATCGCCTCGATAAGCTTAGGTGCGCAGCGAGAGTTTTTAATTCGTTCTCAAAATAACCCGAGTGAACAACAAAGTGTGACTTTAGAACATGGCTCATTGCTTGTGATGGGCAAAGGTTTTCAAGATATGTATGAACATGCTGTTGCCCGCGGCGCTGTCGACATGGGGCCTCGATTTAATATTTCGTTTCGGCAGTTTGGATACAGGCAAAACGAAGTGTGATTGTATTTGCCTCTTACTGCCTTACTTTATTTATACATTGATAAATAAGTTTTTTTTATTTTAGTTAGACGTCAGCCAAAAATCATCAGTAACTCAAGTTTTTAGTTTTTGCTTTATGTAATGTGTTCATACACTGAACCACATTAGGTAGAACAATAAATGAAGTCAAATGTACTTATTGCACTTTTCTCGCTACAAGAAAAGGGGTCAAGTCTCTTGTTTCATAACTAATTTTAACTACGCTTAGTCAGCGTGTTTAATTAGGTGATTTAAGATGCCAAGGCCACAAAGGATTGAGTACCCACATGCGTTCTATCATGTGATGAATAGAGGACGAGAAAGGCAAACCATTTTCCATGATGAGCGTTATTTTCAAGCATTTTTAGTAACTTTAGGTGAAGCGCAAAGTCGGTTTGGGTGCATTATTCATGCATATTGTTTGATGTCGAACCATTACCATTTGCTGATTGAGACGCCTAACGCAAATCTGGGCCGCATTATGCGTCACGTCAATGGGGTCTACACCCAGCGTTATAACCGATTAAAGCAAACTGACGGGCCACTTTTTCGGGGGCGTTACAAAGCCATTTTGGTAGAAAAAGGCGCCTATTTGCTGCAACTAAGTCGCTATATTCACCGTAATCCCATAGAAACACAATCTCCGTTGGTTGAAGATTTGGCGCAGTACCCTTGGTCGAGTTATCCAGCATACATTGGGCAGGCGAAAGCCGAGCCTTGGTTGGAGCGTGAGTATACTTATGCTGTACTTGGCCATCGGTATAAGTTTAAGCAGTACCAACGTTTTGTACAGGGCGGTAATGACGAACAGTTGATGACGTTTTACTCGAAAGGAAATACCGCATCGGTGCTTGGTTGCTCGAGCTTTAAAGAGTGGGTGCAAACCCAGTATTGCACCGAAGTAACACGTGCTGCGGTTATCCAACAACTGCAACCAGAGCTCGATATTACCGCAATTATTGCAGCTGTGGCGGCGTTTTATGATTGCCCAATTTCGCAACTCACAGAGGTGAACAAAGGGCCAACTAAAGGGTTCGAAGGGCGAAAAGTCGCGATGTATTTTTGCCAAGAGTTGCTTGCTGCAAACCTTCGAGATATTGCTAAGCACTTCCAATTAGGGCATGGCGGCTCGGTAAGTTTTATCACCCATCAAATCAGGCAAAGACAAAAATCGGATAAGGTATTTGCGCAATTATTGGGTGAGATATTAACTTTTATTATGAAGCAAGCGGCTTGACCCCTTTATTTTATTTTATGAAGCAAGCGGCTTGACCCCTTTATTTTATTTGACCCCTTTATTTTATTCCGATTGACCATGGTCCATCTCCAGCTAACAGAGACTCTTTGAATAGGAGAAAACGCGATGTACGATTATGCACATCAAACCAAATCACAGCTCGAACGAAGTCACCAAGCCGCTCAACTTAGCACTAAATTAATGCCATCTGCGATACAAAAAAGAGGCAGAGACTTTTCGCACGTGAGTCAACCGTTTTGCTCATCATACTTATCGAAGCGACTTTCATCTCCTTCAATAACGACAGTGCTCCAAAGAGCGGTGCTTACCCGTGCTATGCATAACATAAGTCAAGAGGCTGATACGAAAGAAGAGTTGGGCGAAGCGTTAAAGCAGGCAAATTATTCAAATGACATCGCCAGTGAAATTATTCATCGATGGCTCGAAAAACATAGTATAGCGGCAGATGAACATGTGTATGCGTACTTCAAAAACGGCTATGGGATTGAAATAGAAAAATTCTACGGCGGTGAAGAGCCGTCTGATGAAGTAGATGAGTCTTATGAAACTCAGGTAGCCGAACTTGTGTTAAATGACACAGCTCATGGTGGAGGATTATATGCTGAATATCTACTCGCAGAAGGTACTGACCCTATTCAAGCGAAAAGAACACCTAACAGCATGTCTGGTCCAAAGGACTTTACGACTTCTAACTCTGGGGATTTTGAAGATTCCTTTTATATTTTAGGTGGAAGTGGTGAGATTGACTTTGAAACTTTGCCTACCAAAGCAGCCCATACTGCACATGTTCCGCCTGGGAAAAGAAAAAAAACACCTTTAAAGCATGCCAATATTACTTGGACTGATCCCCATTCATCGGGGAGTAAAGCCGACTCATTAATTAACTTGAACGATCACCCAGATGTAAAATCCAATGCTGTGACAATTGATACTGATGATAGACCACAGCATTTTAGGCTTGCTGATTATTTATACGCAAAGAAAAAGGGCTGGAAGTTTGCGAGCGATACCTCAAAGTTTCGCAATGGGAAGTGGACCTGGCACCATCTAGCAACGCAATATCATATGGTGTTAGTGGATATGGAAGTGCACGCTAAGCACGGTCACAATGGCGGTGTGTTTTTATGGTAATAAATCAACGAAATAAAGAGGAGACGAGGTAATTTCCCCATAGTCAGAGTATCTGGCTCGGAGTCCTATTCACAACTACAAGGTGTTAAATATGTCTAAACATAAAGCACAGCTAAAAAGTAACTAAAAACAGCAAGCAGCTAAGCAAAGGCGTTTAAATACACCGGGCGAGCAGCCAGTACAAAGAATGATCGCAAATGTGGGAAGAAAAAGCCTCACGGAATTGCATAAAGATTGGGCACCTCGTATTTATAAGTAAGGGATGTCGAGCTATGTGCTTGGTAACGCTATGCTTAATATTTTAAATATCAGGTAAATACCACTTACCGATAGCGCTTTTTGTTGTTTCAATCTGCAATTTTTTGTACCTTAATCTGTAACTAATCAGCAGTTAAGGAAGAAAAATGAAAAATAAATTGAGACTAGCCAGCTTCACAGCTTTGTTGCTTTTTGTACCACAGTCATACGCTAAAACCGTTTCATATACGGGCACAAATTGCGTCGACAAATATGCTAAACAGGGAGAGAGTCGATTAAAATACCGTCACCATTCAGCATCAGGTATTGAGAACACAACGGATAGCAGTGTCACAGTGTTTTGTCCTGTTAATTTAGAACAGGACAATTTAATCGATAAAGTGGTGGTATATGCAAGTACGCATAAGGCAAACTCTTCGATATTTTCATGCTCATTGTCAGTAACGGGTATGTACAATCCCGGTGTAACAATAGCGAGTTTATCTGCCAGCAATAGCGACAAAGCGCGCTTTGGTTTGGAGTTGCTCGCTAACGATGCGTATGAACAACGCTTGCAATCTTATAGACAAACATATGCAGACAATAGTGAAGCATCAGCATATTTGACTTGCTCAATACCAGGTGTTGCACAAGCGCACTTAAATACGAAATACGGCTATACGCGTTTAATTGGGTATACAGTGAAATACAAAGATTATTAATCGTGTAAACGTCATCACCTTTGTGACTCAATACATTTAGTTGCTTTGAGTCACTTCTTTCGCCTTCAAACGCTAATCAATAACCTCATTGTTTATCCATGCGTGTATCTGATCTGAATAATAGCAAAAGGCAAGATCTCACCCCAAAGATCAGCTAAAGTAACACTGAGTATTCGCTAAGAAGGAACACGCTGTGAAACTCCCCCTAGCTTGTAACGCTTACTACTATTCAAACTTTATGTCGGATGAATTGAGCACGTCATTGCTTAATTGGCTCATGAGCGAATTTGATTTGTCTCAACCTGAAGAGTTGGAGTTTCCTGATGGCACCCGCAGTTCCATTTTACCGTGGCGCATGATGTTTTTAGCGCCGAATTTGGCCAGCTCGGATCAGTTTCCTTTGCACCATGGTCGCCGTGCGGATACATGTGCTGAGCTTGAGCAGTTAAGGCATCAAATTGCGCAATGTACCGGGGTTAATTTAGCTGTTGCGGTGTGTTTGTATTATCCAAATGGCGAGGAAAGTTTGGGCTTTCATAGTGACTTACCCGCTTTTGGCTCTACCGATGTAATCGCCTCGATAAGCTTAGGTGCGCAGCGAGAGTTTTTAATTCGTTCTCAAAATAACCTGAGTGAACAACAAAGTGTGACTTTAGAACATGGCTCATTGCTTGTGATGGGCAAAGGTTTTCAAGATATGTATGAACATGCTGTTGCCCGCGGCGCTGTCGACATGGGGCCTCGATTTAATATTTCGTTTCGGCAGTTTGGATACAGGCAAAACGAAGTGTGACTGTATTTGCCTCTTACTGCCTTACTTTATTTATACATTGATAAATAAGCTTTTTTTTTATTTTAGTTAGACGTCAGCCAAAAATCATCAGTAACTCAAGTTTTTAGTTTTTGCTTTATGTAATGTGTTCATACACTGAACCACATTAGGTAGAACAATAAATGAAATCAAATGTACTTATTGCACTTTTCTCGCTACTGCCATTTTTTGCTCTGTATGCTAATGAATATCAACCCGTTAGCATGGCTGGTACTCAAATGGTGCCGATACAAGATAGTAAAAATAACAGGCAGTATGCGTTGTATATCAAGCTTCCGAAAAGCTATAGCACAGAAACAGCAAAGCGCTATCCGGTGCTCTATTTTACCGATGCATTATGGCATATGGAGTTACTATCTGGGGCAAGTTACTTTTTGTTAGAAGAAATGATCTTGGTGGGGATCTCTTGGCAGACTGATATTTCAGAGCAAGTAAAAGCGAAGGAGGGGGGGTATTTTAGCCGTTATCGAGATTATTCAGTTCAGCCATCCAAAGATGCGGCTAAGCAAGAAAAGTATCAATTTGGGCAAGCAAACAGGCATGTCGCGTTTATTAAAAATGATGTGTTCAGTTATGTTGATAACACCTTTCGTACAAAACCTCACGCGCGTACTTATTTTGGGTTTTCTTTAGGCGGATTATTTGGTGCTTATGCACTGCTTACACAACCCGATATGTTTAAAAACTACATTCTTGGTAGTCCCGCTATCTGGCGCAATAGCCCTTATTTATTTTCAAAACAAAGCGCTTTGCTCAAAGATAAAAATCTAAAGATCAATGTGTTTATATCTTATGGAGAGCGTGAAGAGCGGCTAAGTAAGCATGTCGACGAATTGGTTACTACCTTAAAAGGCAAACAGTATCCGAGTATATCAACCATTGAACATATGGTAATTGACTCTTCAGGGCATAGCGATTCATTTCCAATGATGGGGGTTGCCAGTATAAAGTGGCTGTCATCTTTGACCTCAGAGCTCTAGTGTTAATTGAGCCTAGTTAACCTCAGGTGCGGATAAGAGTTTTGATAGCTCAGAAGAGAGACATTGCAACCCCTTCAATATCCAATGACGATATTTCGCTCACTATCAAGGCATTTTCGTGAAGTAATAGCGAGCTATTACAAATGAAAATAACGAAGAGAGTGAGTGAAATAGCTTTATTGGGCAAATTCTCTTATGTGCAGCTGAGGTTAGTTAGGGGCTGTTTTATGCTCCAAATCACTGCTGCAATATAACCAGCTCTTGATCTATAGCAATAAATTGCTCAAGCAGTAGTTTGTTGCTCGTTATATCGGTTATTTTCCATGCTGTGGGTTTGAGGGTTGCTAGGGTCTGTATCAGATCACCGCTTGTGCTGTATTTATTAAGTGTAAAAGTTTGCTTATCTACGCTGTAGATAGCATCGTTTTTAATCACTAAAGCATTGCCGTTTATTGCTGGCAAAGGAACTGGCGAGGTGGTACTTGGCGTAATTGAGCGACGGAATACGCCGCCTTGCGAGGTACTAAAAATGAGCTGATCTTGGTTTACCCACGCATTTTGAACATGTTCAAGTTTTAATGATGTGAGCGCGTTGTGGTGGATATCGAATTGGTATAAAGCATTAGGAGCCTTATCGTTGATGAGCACTAACAGCGTGTTGTTATCTACCCAATTGAGTACCGAATAAATCGGTTTGTGGGTACTTACAACGTTAGTATCACCGGTTAAATCGGTTATTTTCAATTGACCATTGCTCGCCCAAGCTAACTGGTGGTTATCATTCGACCATGCGTAATTATGTATTGCACCGCCCTGTTTGTTGCTTGTTAGTTGTGTTTTACCGTTATTGGTGTGCGTTAACCACAGTTCATCCTGCCCAGTAAGATTACTAATAAAAACAGTACGTTGCTCATCTATAAAGCGAGCTTGACGCTCTTGTTCTTTGCTGCGTGCCAGGCTTGGGTAAGGCGTTGCAATCGTGTTGAGGTCGTCTATTGTCGGTCGTTTGCTTTGTGTGTTTAATTCAATAACTGCAATATCAATGTCTTTACTGCCTTGCACGGCGATCAATGTATGCTTATCGGGGTGCTGGGCTGCCGAAACCAGTCGTGTGCTTGGGGTTGCTATTTTACTTACTTTACCATCAAGAGAAATCTTAAAAAGTTGATTATTATGAACAGCAAGTAAGTACTCACCTTGTGCGTTGTAATTGCCTTTTAGCGGCTCAATAGCGTGATGTGATGGTGAGGAAGTTAACGTCACTTGATGTTGCACTTTTGCTTGCTTATCTAACAAAATAAGTTGGGGCTGAGCGTTCTCTGCTCGTGTAAATAATGCAAATTGTTGGCGCTTGGGGTGATAGTCAAAATGATAAACAGCATACTTTTTAGAGGAATACAGTGTGCTGGTGGTTTTATTTAAATCATTATAGTGCATTAACACATTGCGGATGCCATCAAATTGTAAAAATACATATTGGTGATTGGCAAGTGCTTTTGGAGTCATTAATTGCTGTGCATTGCATTGGTAACGTTTGTTTGGCGTAACTGGTTTACTCAATGCCTGAGCAAAGTCTAAAGTTGCCAACGCCCAGCATTGCGACTGTTTTTGTGTGTTGTTGTGGGTTTTATTACATTGCTCATGAGCGGCAAACACTAGCTCTCTGCCGTCGGGTGTAAAGCTTACAGCCCCAAACTGGCCGGCTTTTGATGTCAGTTGAGCTTCGTGACCACTTTGCAACTGTTTTGCCCAAATATGACTTTTACACTGTCCTGCGTAGCGGTTGAATACCACATACTGAGCATTTGGGCTGTATATCGCATGAGATTCATGGGCGTCGGTGCGCGTTAGTTCACTCAGTTGCGCGTATTGACTGTGTGGGTCTTCAACCCAAAATAACTGCAAAGCTAATAACAATACGCAAGCAAAGACCAAAGAAAATGTCGCCGGGGTTAACTTTAATGCTCGCAGGTGTTTGTTTGATTGTGGCTTTTTACGCTCATTAGAGGGGGGATCCCAAACAACGTTGCTTAATAATCGATAACCAATCTTGGGGTGAGTGGCGATAATTTTAGGAGCTTTAGCGTCATCACTTAGCTCTTTTCGCAAGATGGCAATGCAGCGCTGCAAGGCATTGGGCACCACCTCTGCGCCTTGCCAAACCTGTTCCATTAAAACTTGGTGAGTGACCACTTCATTTTGATGTTTTGCCAGCACATACAATACTTTGAGTACTTTAGGCTCTACTTTACTGCATTGCTCGCCTCGAATTATCAGCGATTGTGATAAGTCTATTTTAAAATCTTGAACATAAAATATGGTTGGCTGCGTCATGCTGGTTACTCAAATACATATGCTGACAGTGTATGAGGTATTGAATTTGCTGTCTAGGCATGAGCTTAGTGAGTTAAAAATTACTTAAATAAAATAAGTTCAAAAAACAAAGATTTATAAACCATAAGCTATTAATCAGCTTTTTATAAGTCAGGCTTTGTAGTGTTGATGATGTTGTTTTGTTTCACTGGCGTTGTCTTAGATAAGCAAAGGTTATGCTATGTGGAATAAAAAAGTGTGGTATTGGGCTGTGGTCTTGTTGGCAAGTTCAATGACTTTGAGCGTTTTTGCAAACAGCAAAGCGCAGCAGGTAATAAAGCATGCGGTGAATGCCTATGGTGCAAATAAGCTGAACACGCTAAAAAACATTAAAGTGCACGATAAACAATTGCATTTTTCGCAGTGGCAAAGTGGTCATGCGCATCAGGGTGACATGGTGAGTTACTTAAATGAGCAGCAATTAGAGTTTGCCATCGACTTTAGTAATCAGCGTAAGGTGTTTAAACGCGCAACCACGTATTTGGTTGGTGGTCATGGCTCAAATAGCCCCAGTATTTTACATCGGCTCTATAGTGATGGCAAAGGCTATACCGTTGATCATGCCTTACTACAAACGATTTTGTCACAGCGAGTCACCTTTGAGAATGTTGACCTTGGGCAAAGCCTGTTGGTAGATACGCTGATTGTTAAACAGCTAAATAAAGATAAAGCAGCGAGCCTGTGGAGCGACATTGCATATATTCAAGGTCAGGCACATGACGTGCTTACGGTCTTTGCGGGCACAAAGCAAGAATATGTGGTGTATATTAATCGCCAAACTGGCTACCTTGCACGCGTGCTAAAAAGGCAGGGTGGTCAACTTGCCAGTTACGACTTTTTAAATCACCAGCACAGCAAAGGACTTGTCTGGGCAAAGCAAGTTTTTGCAGGTACTGAGAAAGGACCACTGTTTTACACCGATAACAGAAAAGTTGAATTTAACGGGACAGATAACGCATTGTTTAGCCTACCTGAGAATTATCGGCCACGTCCAAAAGTGAGCCCTGTAGATGTGTCAAAGCACACAATTAGGGAGCTAGCACCGGGCGTGTATTATGTGGGTAAAGGTTGGTCGTATACTTTATTTGTTGATGTTGGTGATTATTTTATTTCAGCGGGTGCTTGGCAGATGGCAGAGCAAAACCAAGATTGGTCAAACAATGTTGCTTTGCTGCGTCAAACAACGGGCAGTGATAAACCAATCAAGCAACATGTGATCAGTCATCATCATACTGACCACCTTATGGGCGTAAAAGATGTACTGGCCCAAGGCGCAGCTCTGATTATTCACCCTAACGATATCAAGGCTGTACAAACCCATTTAAATACAACGCTAGAAGAAAAGCAGCTCATTAAGGTTAGCAAGCAGGGGCAACGTATAGCTGGTAAGTTACAGCTATTTGATGTGCCAAACAGCCATGCGAATCACAACCTAGTTATTTACTTGCCTGAACATAAATTATTGTTCACGGAAGACATGTTTGGCAGTAGTTTTAAAAAGGCGTTTAACTCGCCAAGTAATTGGCCGGATCTCGATGCCTTTCATCGCCTAAAGTTATTAAGCGACAAAATAAATCAGCTTGGCCTTGATGTTGAACAGTTTGTTTCTTCACATCATTATCGTGTATTAAACAAAGCTGAACTTGAGCAGGCGAAAGCGATAACATTGCATGCAAAAGAGGTTTTGCTAGACCGAGTATTTTGAGTCTAAAGAGACCGTAAGTAGCAACGGGTTAGCTGCTTACGGTTTGCCTAGTTTAAAGGTGATAATATTAATTGCAGTACCTTGTTTTGTCTGACTACTTAAGTGGCTGGAAATACTAGGTATAGGGCAGCCTTTAGGGTGTGAAGTTATAACTCTTGCTCCACCATGGTTTTTATTTTTAGTGCTTTTTCAAAATGGTCGAGCTGATGGGTGTGTATCCACCATGTGGCGGCTTCCATTAGTAGTTCTGGATCTTTGTTTTTATTAGAAAAAAAAGCGTAAAAAGATAGGCCTACATTGTCGCCTTTATAGGCTATTTTACTGTTACAGACTTCGATTATTCTTGCTTTTAGACTGTCTCTCATTGAGGGTCCTATTTTTGGAGGAATATTTTATAGCATGCAGTGTAACATTCATCGTCAATAAATAGGGGATTAGTTCTAGGTTTGAGCGCCATACAGGTTAAGTAATCTCAGCAGCGATATGTATGTAAAGGCCCAAAATACGTCAGTGTTAACGTATTTTGGGCCTTGTGTAGTTAAAAGCACCAGTTAAGGTTTACTATGCGGTTTATCTGATGCAAAGCAACGCACTTCAATTTCAGTTATTGCTTGTGTGTTGTGCTGACAAGCAAGTCGGTAACCTTGCTCAAGTTTAGAGCTGGATAGTTTTGCTTTATCAGCATCAGTCACGCCAATGCTGTGGTTACACTTTACTCTGCATAGTCCACAAGTGCCGCCACCCCCACAGTTTGAAGGCAACTGAAGGCCAACATCAGCTAAGCCATCAAACAAACTGATATTCGTTTTTAACTCAAGCTCATGGGTTTGCTTTTGTGCAAGCTCTTTTATGGTTATGCGCTGTTTTTTAGATTTAAAAGCAATACTCAGTTGGCCCGCTTTATAGCGTTCAACCAGCCAAGTGACGCCGGTCATTGAGAGCAGCAAAGTGGCGATAGCAAATACAATAATGAGCCAATGATTAAAACCGCCTGTACCAAAGTAGTCCATAAAGTGCAGCATAAACATCAAGTCACGCAGTCTGCGATCGTCATTGATATGCGCAATGACATGACCTGAGTGGCTATCTATATACACATTGGTGTTCTCAGCATCGCTTAACATAACTTGCCACAGTGGGTTTTCTTGTTTTGGCAGTTCATTAATGGGTGGCTTAAGCAAAGTTGCACTGATGATATCAGTGGCGCCTTTAAAAGATTTAAGCGCGATGGTGCGAGCTAATGTCTCGTTTATAGCTGCCTTTTGCCCAGTATAGGCATCCAGTAAAGTAACCTGCTTGGCCTGATAGCTATGAACTCCAGATTGATGAGTAATTTGATAATAAGGATGGCCCAAAACCCACAGCAGTTTGACTTGCTTTGCAGGTGCAAACTCTAAGCTTTTTAATGGGAGTAGCGGTGCATTTAGGTTTCCGGCTGTATGTGCAACAGGGCGCAGGTTGGCGTTGCCTGAGCCCTTTTTATGGTCCATTAAATTAAAATACAAGCCAGTAGCAAGCCAGATAATAAGTTGTAAGCCAACAAATAAGGACAGCCATTTATGTAAGGATTTATTTAACTTAAACATTGTTTAGTTAGCTCCTTGACTGTTTGGCTTAAATACACGCTGGTAGGTGAGCGTAGCCCCAAATAAAGCTGCTAGCGTGCCCAGCAGTGCAATGAGCAGCAAGAACCAGTTGGCAACATTTTCACCGTCGTCATAATCCATGATATGAAAGCGCCACATCCAATCAAATAACCGCCAGAGGAAGTGACGTTTGGTAACGATATCTCCGCTATTTTGGCTAATGTAAAAGGTGGGGGCCCAAACGTTGTCGAACACCACTTGCCAGACGGGTAAATGTCTTGATGCAAGCTCACTTGGCAGCTGACTTTGGTTGTCGATTAGCTGCACAGATGCGATTGCGTCACCGCTTGTATATTGATGTTTAGCGATTTTTAACGCTTGCAGCTTATCAATGAGTGGCAGTAGCTGACCGGTTTTTGCATCGATAAGGCGCTGCGTGTGGTCTTTATCAATAAAATGATAAACGGGCTCAGCCATTAACTGCGTTAACGTTACCTGGTGCGCACCAGGATACTCACTGTGCAAATCGCTGAGTGAGTAGTTTACTTGGTTAACGGCAATAGGGTGTTGGTTTTGGCGCTGCAGCGATTCACCATGAATATAGTGGATGTCCATCGTCACCATATATAGCCCGGTAATTGACCAAATTAAAAACTGCACGCCTATAAAGGCCATTAACCACTTATGGTATTTTCTAATTGTTCTTATCATTATTTTCGATACCTTTGTTGAACTGCGCAATATCAGCTTGCTTTACCATACTATAGATAGCTGGCAGCACAATCAGCGTGAGTAATACGGCACTACTCATACCGCCAACCATAGGCGCGGCAATGCGGCTCATTACTTCTGACCCCGTGCCTGAACCATATAAAATAGGTAGCAAACCAATAATAATGGTGGCAACCGTCATCATGACAGGGCGTACACGCATGCCTGCTCCGTGTAACAACGCCTCGCGGTACATGTGTTGACTGATCGTTTGGCCCGCTTGCTGTGCATTAGCTTTGAGCTCTTGCAGTGCTTGGTTTAAATAAACCAGCATGATCACTCCAATTTCAACAGCTACCCCAGCCAGTGCGATAAAGCCTACACCCACCGCAACCGAGAAATTAAAGCCTTCTAGATACATTAGCCATAATCCACCGATCATTGCCATTGGCAGGGTTACAATAATAATGGCTACCTCACTTAACGCTCTGAAATTTAAATAAAGCAGTATGATGATGATGGCTAAAGTCAGTGGCAGTACGTAGCTGAGTTTAGCTTTTGCACGTTCCATGTATTCATACTGACCTGCCCAAGTGATCGAATAACCTGCTGGTAAATCAAGATTCTTGGCTAAATGCGCCTGAGCATTGGCAACATAGCTGCCAACGTCCACGCCGTCGATATCGATAAAAGTCCAACCGTTAATACGGGCGTTTTCACTTTTTATTCCCGGTGGGCCAGTCTCAATATAAACACGTGCTACATCACCCAGTGCAATGCGCTCGCCGGATGGGGTAACGACAGGTAAGCGGGCAAGCTGCTCAGGCGAGTCGCGGTAGTCTTGAGGGTAACGTAAGTTAACCGGATAACGCTCTTGTCCTTCGATGGTTTGAGTTACGTTCATACCACCTATGGCCGTGGCAACCACTTGTTGTACATCAGCGATGTTTAAGCCAAATCGACTGGCTTTTTGCCGCGAAATATCCACCTTAATGTAGCGCCCACCGGCAACTCTCTCAGAGTAGACCGATGCCGTGCCAGCGACCTCTGGTAAAATACGCTCAATCTGCTGGCCAATATCTTGAATAATATCAAGATCAGCGCCTGCCACTTTAATACCCACAGGGGTTTTAATACCCGTAGCTAACATGTCTATGCGTGTTTTTATTGGCATAACCCAAGCGTTAGTGAGCCCAGGGAAGGTGACTAACTCGTTTAGCTCAGCTTTGAGCGTTTCGGTTGTTACCCCTGCTCGCCATTGAGATTTAGGTTTTAATTGAATAAAGGTTTCAATCATTGTCAGTGGGGCAGGATCGGTGGCGGTTTCAGCTCGGCCTACCTTACCAAATACGTTTTCTACCTCAGGCACGGTGCGAATTAACTTGTCGGTTTGCTGTAGCAATTCGCGGGCTTTACCTATAGAAATACCCGGATAAGTGGTGGGCATATACATTAAGTCGCCTTCATCCAAAGGGGGAATAAACTCACTGCCAATCTTATTAACGGGATAAAAACCGACGACGGTTATTGCGATAGCGAATACGATAGTGAGCTTTGGAAACTTCATAACCTGCTTTAACACTGGCATATACAGTGCGATTAGCATGCGATTCAACGGGTTTTTCCTCTCAGATATCACTTTACCGCGAATAAAATAGCCCATAAGCACCGGCACCAACGTGATAGCAAGGCCCGCTGCCGCTGCCATTGCATAGGTTTTGGTGTAGGCAAGCGGTGCAAACATACGTCCCTCTTGCGCTTCTAAGATAAATACGGGCAAGAAAGAGACGGTAATGATCAGTAGGCTAAAGAATAACGCAGGGCCAACTTCCGATGCCGACTTGGCAACGATTTGCCAGCGGTTTTCATCGGTTAATGGGGTTTTTTCCATATGCTTGTGCATATTTTCAATCATTACGATAGCACCATCGGTCATCGCGCCAATGGCAATGGCGATGCCACCTAGCGACATGATATTAGCGTTGATCCCTTGCATATACATGATGATAAAAGACACTAAAATGCCCAAAGGCAGGGTAATGACTGCCACGATAGATGAGCGTAAGTGAAATAAAAACACCACGCAGACAATTGCCACCACGGCAAGCTCTTCGAGTAGCTTACTCCAAAGGTTATCTACGGCATTTTCAATCAGCTTTGAGCGGTCGTAAACCGTGACTACTTCTACGCCCTCAGGCAATGAACCTTGCAGTGACGCGAGTTTAGCTTTGACTCCTTCAATGGTCTTTTGGGCATTTTCGCCAAAGCGCATAACGACTACACCCCCAACCACTTCACCTTCGCCATTAAGCTCGGCAATGCCCCGGCGCATTTGCGGGCCCAAGTTCACGGTCGCTACATCGCCAACTCGCAAAGGCGTGCCTTGCTCATTGATCCCCAGTGGAATTTTTTCAATGTCACTGACCGACTGAATATAACCCGTGGCCGTGACCATGTATTCTGCTTCTGCCATTTCAACAACCGAGGCGCCGGTTTCTTGGTTACCGCGTTTAAGCGCGGTTTGAATATGATCCAGTGGAATGTTGTAGGCGCGTAACTTGTCAGGGTCAACTTGCACTTGGTATTGCTTGACCATACCACCTACAGCCGCCACTTCTGACACGCCCGGTACGGTTTGCAATTCATATTTTAAAAACCAGTCTTGCAGGCTTCTTAGCTGACTTAAATCATGTTTACCGGTTTTGTCGGTTAAGGCATAGATGTATACCCAGCCCACCCCTGTTGCGTCAGGTCCAAGCTGTGGCTTAGCGCTATCGGGCAAGCTTGCTGCCACTTGGCTTAAATACTCCAGTACGCGACTTCTGGCCCAATAAAGGTCAGTATCATCATCAAAAATAATGTAGACGTAGGAGTCACCAAAGAACGAATAGCCACGCACTGTCTGTGCCCCCGGCACAGATAACATGGCGGTGGTCAATGGAAACGTGACTTGATCTTGTACCACTTGCGGTGCTTGACCTGGGTAACTGGTTTTAATGATCACCTGAACGTCAGATAAATCGGGTATTGCGTCAACGGGGGTATTTTTTAGTGAAAACACCCCTGCAAAGGCGATAATTAATGTTGTGAGCAAAACAAAAAAGCGGTTGCCCACAGACCATCTAATGACTGCTTCAATCATGCTGACACCCCTTATTCATGATTTGTGTGCGCATCAGACGCATCGCTATTATCAAGGGCTTTGAGCGCTATCTCGGTGACTACAAAGTCATCTCTAATCTCAAAGGTAAAGGTAATTTCATCCCCTGTGCTGAATTGGCTCAAATCAATTTCATCGCTGACTAAAAAGTCCATGGTGGCAGCAGGGCGGTCCCACTTTTTAATGGCACCGCGACTAATATTCAAAACTCTAGCGCCTTTGTCGATAGCGTTGATTTGGCCATCAACGGTTGCGCTAGACACCTCATTTGATGGTTCTGACATTATGTGAATACCGGTTACTTGATAGTTACCATCATCGGTTTTAGTTACTTCAAAGTGCAGAGTTTGACCCGCTTTTAAGGTGTTAATGTCTACTTGCTCTGCAACATCAAAGTCCATTGTCATCGCAGGCCAATCCCACTCTTTAACAGGGTCATGGGTAATATTCACCATGCTGTGAGTGGCCATCACGCTGTTCACCTCACCTTGCATCCAAACAGCGTTGGCAGGTGCATTATCTTCCATGCGTTTAAAGTCGGAGTTTTTACTTGATTCTGAGTCAATTAAGAATTGCGCTGACGTGACGACTTCATCATCTTGATTTAACCCGTCTAACACCTCTATGTACTGCTCGCCCACGCGACCAATGGTTATTGCGATTGATTTAAATTGGCCATCACCGAGTGCTAACACCACGCGGTCTTGCTTACCGGTGCGGATCACCGACTCTTTAGGCACTAGGATCACCGGGTCGTCGATGTTGGCGTCAATGGCCACTTGCGCAAACATATTTGGTTTTAGCTCGGAATTAGGGTTATCAAATTTAAGGCGTACTCTTAAAGTGCGCGTTTTGCTGTTTAACACTGGGTAGACATAATCTACGCTGCCTTGCCATGTTTTGCCGGGCAAATAGTCTAGCGTCATGGTTACAGGCAGACCTTGTTTGATTAATGCGGTATCACGCTCGAATACTTCAGCCTCAACCCATACCTGATCCAATTTGGCGATACTCATTAAGGTATTGCCTGGTTTTACATAGAAGCCTTCGCGGATCTTCAGCCCATCAATCACCCCAGACTGAGGAGAGTAGAAGGTAATGGTTTGATGTACCTTTTGGGTTTTTTCTAATTCACGGATGAATTGTTCGGATAATTGCAGGGCTTTGAGCCTATCTTTAGCGGCATTAATAAGCGACCCATTGTTACGTTTTAGGGCGATCAGTAGCTCTTCTTGAGCATTTACTAATTGCGGAGAGTATAAGGTATAGAGTGGCTGACCTTTTTCAACGGGGTTACCTACCGCCTTTATATACAGTTTTTCGACCCAGCCATCGACGCGTGGGTGGATGTGCACCAGCTGATCTTCATCGTATTGCACATAACCCACAGTAGAGATTTGTGTGTGCATGCTTTTAAACTCAACGGGCGCGGTTCTAACCCCAAGATTATTGACCACATGTGGGGCAATTTTAACGCTGCCAGGGCCGTGGTCGTCGCCACTATCTTCTTCATAAACGGGTACTAAGTCCATGCCCATGGGAGATTTGCCTGGTTTATCGCGACGATAGTTCGAGTCCATTGGCGCAACCCAATACAGTGGCTTTTTTTCCCCTGAACTATCTGTTGTGTCTGCATTTGAGGCATTGCCTGAACCAGGGCTTTGCAAACTCGCGGTAACTCCGACACCCAGTGCAAGCCCTACTAATAATGCAATAAGAGTTGTTTTATTCGCTGACATTATTGGTCTCCTAGCTGCTGTGTTGGCTCAGTCATGGTGTGATTTGATTGCGTTAGTAAATAGTTGATTTTAGCCACTGATTTAAGTGCATCGACATCAATTTTTAATGCAGCAATATTGGCATTAAGCTCTGTGATCCTAGCGCGAACCACATCTGAAAAATCACCATCGTCATTGGTATAGGCTGTCAATGCGGCCTCAGCCTGATGATGGGTTTGTTCTATGAGTTGTTGTTTATAAAGCGCTTGTCGTTCAGATAAACGCGTTAGCTGTGCAAGTTCTTTTTCGAGAGCACTGAGCATTTGTTTCAGCATGAGGTATTTTTCTGTTTTGATCGCTTCAGACTCTGCAACGGCTGCCGCAACTTGCTTATCTTGTTTATTCTCAGTAAATAAAGGTAGGTCAAAAGACACGCCTACTGAGAATAAATCAGCTCTACTGCTGCCTGAGGGCATATCGTCGCGATAGCCATAGCTGGCATTAACCCCCCATTGCGGTTGGTATTGTTGCTCACTGAGCTCGATTGTTTTTTTAGAAACTTGGTGCTTTACATCAATTGCACGCAGTGCTGGGTGGTTAAGCAGTAGTGTTACAGCGTCGCTGCGTTGATATGCATCGGGTTTGAGCTGTTGTGCATACGTTAAAGCGATTTTGGGTAGCTCATTGGGCAAAATAATAGGGGGTGTGGCAGCTTTTAAACTTTGCAAATTATCAAGATTATCTATGCTAAATAGCTGTAACCACTCATTTAAACGCTCTAAAGCCGTTTCTCGCTTTTGCTGCTCAACGGTTAAACGGTCCTCGAGCTGAATGATTTCTAACTGCGCTCGAATGACATCTTGCTGCCTTGTTTTACCAATAGCGTTGGAATAATTGGCTTTGGCGATTTGGGCCATCTGTTCAAACAAGACTCGGTCTTGATTGATCAAGGCAATAGTGCGCTGAGCTAGATAGGCTTCTAACCACAGCTCTGAAATGAGCCGTGTGAGTTGCGCATGGCGGTCTTCTCGCTGTAATGGGAACTGCTTTGCGGAGGTTTTTAGCTGTGCAGATTTAATCGCCAAGCTATCGCCTCTTGGGAACATTTGCGATACGCCCACTTTAAACTGGGTCATGCCTTCTTGCGCAAAATCCCAGCCATCGGTAGGTAGGTTCATCATACCGATAGACACTTTTGGGTCGGCCAGGGTTCCTGCCGCAACACTCTTATGCTCAACAGCACTTTGCTTCAAACGACTGCTATGTAACCAAGGATCGTTTTGCTGCGCCAGCGAAATGGCATCATTGAGTGATATGGTTTGTTGAGCGGCTTGTTCAGCATTGATACTGGCACAAAAAGGTATCAATAAACTTGCTAATGCCGCTTGTATAAATACTTTTGTCATGGTTTTTACCAACTTAAATTGGATTTAATTATCTGATTCTAGTGTTTTTTTAAGTGGAATTGGTAGATACGCTTAAATTTGGACGCACCTATCCTGTGTTAGGCAATAATCGGTGGACGATAAAGGGAAGCGGTAACCGCGTGAGGAGATTGCGGTAAAAGGTGAAGTCTAGGCTCTGCTATTTGATATTCAAACGCTGGCAAATGCTCATTGTCGAGATAAACAACAGATAAACAAGCACTTGCAGGGCAGGTACATTGTGTATCGCAGCAGTCCATCGTGCTTTTAGTTTGGCCATGTTCCATCTCCATCATACTTTGATGATTAGTCAGTGACGTTTCACAAGGCATAGTAGCCACCGCCATAGCTTGCCCTGTCAGGGCAATCAATACAGCGAATGCAACTAATATAAGTGAAATTGGCTTAAACATAGCAAACTCGATGAAATTATTGGCACAGATGCTACGACAATTTTCTAAGTAAGTAAATTACCACAGGCAAGAAAGTAAAGCCTAAAAAAGAGAATTATGAATTTGTTAATTATTTTGATGATATTTATTCAACTGTAAATAAAAAGCGATAATAATTGGTGAATAAAATTCAGCTTATAAATTTTGAAAAGCTTAGTCGTTGCTTAATTTAAGTAAATTATAGGGTTACGGCGCAGGAAAGTTTTTGTTGAAATAAGTGAACCAATAACTGGGCGATTTATTCCTAAAACTGACACAAAAATGTCATGAAATCTTGTTAATTTGCTGGGCTATTATTTAGTCAATTGTTTGTTGGTTATGGGTGTGAATAAAACAGCTGAGCTAGAAAAGAGTATTTTAAAAAACATAATTGAGCACGGCACTGTAACTACTTTATTTCAACCCATCTATGATATTAGCAAGCAAGAGGTACTCGGGTTTGAGGCTTTGAGTCGAGGTGCTGATTGTTTAGAAATGCCAGAGCGGTTATTTAAAGCGGCAAGTGAGCACAATAAATTGTCGGAACTGGAATTGTTGTGTCGCGAAAAGGCGATAGAACGGTTTGTTGAGCAACAATTACCCGGTAAATTATTTTTAAATGTAAGCCCTAATACCTTACTAGACCCTTGCCATCCAAAGGGAGAAACACGTCACCTAATTGAAAAGTATGGTTTGGCAGCAAATCGTGTGGTGATTGAAGTGACCGAGCAAGACAGGGTTGATGATGGGTTTTTGTTACTAAAAGCTATCGAGCATTATCGTCAACTTGGTTTTAACATTGCGATTGATGATCTCGGGGCTGGTTACTCTGGTTTAAAGCAATGGTCAGAGTTATGTCCTGAGTATGTAAAAGTAGATCGTTACTTCATAGATTTTTGCGATCAGAGCATTGTTAAACGAGAGTTTTTAAAGTCAATCATAGAGTTGGCAAAAGCGACCAGTACTGCGGTCATTGCTGAAGGGATCGAGCGTGTCGAAGAGCTAGCATTATTAGAGAAGCTAGGCATCGTAAATGCACAAGGTTACTTGTTAGCTTATCCTCAAAAGGAACCAGAACGAGCACTTGAAGCGAGTCAGTGGCTGGCACTAAACCTAAAGCCACCAACCTCTTCAATTGAGCACTCAATGTCGATTGGTTGGTTAGCACTGGCACAAAGCGCTATTCACCAATGTACGCAGTGTAAAGATGCCCACAAAAACTTTGAAGCAGATAAGCAGCTCATGAGCTTAGCTGTGGTGAACGATAACCGAGAACCAATAGGTTTGCTGCACAGAGATCAACTAACAGAAGTGTTTGCTGCACCTTATGGCCATGCACTTTATGCTAAAAAATCAGTGATGGAGTTGATGGATAAACAACCACTGATTGTTGATGAAAATGCGCAGCTCGACCAAGTAAGCCAACAGATCACCGAACAAGAGTTTGATATCCGTCGCCACATTATTATTACGCGAGATGGTAAATATTTAGGGCTAGCGCCGTTACGAGACATACTAAAGCACATCACTGAAGAAAAAATTCGTCACGCACAGCATGCCAACCCTTTGACTATGTTACCGGGTAACGTTGCGATCAATGAAGCAATTGAAACGCGGTTACGAAAACAATCTGGGTTTTCATTGGCATATATCGACTTAAATCACTTTAAGCAATTTAATGATTTATATGGTTACGCCAGTGGCGATAGTGTGATTAAACTTCTTGCTGATGTTACTGTTCAAGCTTGTGAGGGCAGCCCGTGCTTTGTTGGCCACATTGGTGGAGATGACTTTATGGTGGTATTTGATGGTGATGATGCACAGCAACTATGCCATCAGATCATTAGTAACTTTGAGCAGCAGTCAAAAGCATTTTTCACTCCCGAACATGTCAAATCTGGTGGTTACTGGGCAACAAATAGAGAAGGTCAAAAGCAGTTTGTACCTCTGTTGACGCTTTCTATCGGACTCGTTAGACCAGATTTAGACAATTGCAAAAATAGTCATCAAGTAGCGGCTTTGGCAACTGATGCTAAAAAAGAAGCGAAGCGCTATCGAAATAGCTATTTGTTCGTTTGTAATCGACGTAGACCAAGTGTATCCAGCGTGCAGCATCAACATATAGAAACCGAGTGCTCCGCATAAAGTTGGTGATCGATTGAATATCTTGCAATAAAAATATTTATAAAGACTTGAGTAAAAGCTCGGCTGGGTGTAGCGTAATCAAAAACATGTTTGGAACAGGTATATGCGTAAATTCGTATTGCTGTGCCTATTGTGTAGTTGGGCGGGTTGTGCAGTCGCGGGACAAGTTATTTATGTGGCTAAAGAGCAGCGCACTTTATACGACAGAGATCTGTACTTATACGAACTGCTCGACTTAGCGCTTAAAAAAGCGCAGTTTGATGTGCAAATTGAGCATGTCAAGGTTCATCCCCATCAGCAGCGTACTCTTTTGGCATTGGGCCAAGGCGAAGTGGACTTGCATTGGAGTATGACCAGTCCTGAGCGAGAACAACTTGCTACTGCTATTCGCGTTCCTTTATTTAAAGGCTTTATTGGAAAACGCGCTTTACTGGTTAACAAATCTCATTTATCTCAATTTGATGAAATCAAATCTTTAGCAGATCTATCTAAACTAACGGCTGTTCAGGGCCATGATTGGCCAGATACGAAAATATTAGGTCATAATAATTTATCGGTTCGACCTATGGCAAACTATAAAGCCATGTTCGCAATGATCTCTCGCGGTCGGCTTGATTATTTCCCTCGCTCATTTATTGAAGTCGGGGCTGAGTTGGCAAATCAAAAAACTGACAATTTAGTGGTTTTACCTAGTATTTATTTGCATTACCCCAGTGCATTTTACTTTTTTGTCAATAAAGAAAAACCGCAGCTAGCTAACGCATTAACGAAAGGGCTTGCAAGATTACAAGCTTCGGGTGAATTTGATGCGTTGTTTGAGCGATATTTTGCAGATGTTTTGGCTAAGCTACCTTTTGATAAAGATACGCAGGTTTTGGAGCTACAAAATCCTTATTTTGAGATACCTGTTACAGCTGAATTATCAACGCCCCCAGTGGTACTCAATGATAGTCAAGCAATACCATCTAAAAGTAAGAAACATTAAAAAAGGAGCCTAGGCTCCTTTTTTAATGTTTAATAACCTGTGTTATTAACGCAGCAGTGACTCAGTGAGGACTGGACGCATTTCTTTGACCATTAATTGGCAAAGTTTTGGTGCGCCACAGATAATGTTACCGCTTTGGTTGTAACCTGCGCCACCTGCAAAATCCATCACCATGCCGCCAGCTTCTTTAACTAGCAGTTCGCCTGCGGCTGTATC
This sequence comes from Pseudoalteromonas sp. A25, assembly GCF_009176705.1. Lineage (NCBI taxonomy): Bacteria > Pseudomonadati > Pseudomonadota > Gammaproteobacteria > Alteromonadales > Pseudoalteromonadaceae > Pseudoalteromonas > Pseudoalteromonas sp. A25. The sequence goes on from NZ_AP021846.1 coordinate 612,145, forward strand.
CCAAGGCTTAAGGCCGATCTCAAAGAAACCATCCAGACGACCTGCCGCAACGTACGCCATATCCAATGCTGCAGAACCTGCACGACGAATATCTGCAGTGTGCACAAAGAGTGCTTTAAATGCTTCTGTGTATGCGTCGATGTGGTGTTTTTGCTTGAACGGGAAGCCAGTGCCAAGAACAGAACCTGCAATCTCAGTACTTTTTGTAACGCGGATACGTTTTGAGTTTAATTGCGCACCTTGACCACGTGACGCTGTGAACAGTTCACTGCGGATAGGATCATAAATAACGGCCTGTTCAACACGGCCTTTAACTTTTAATGCGATAGAAACAGCAAAATGAGGGATGCCTTTGATGAAGTTTGTAGTACCATCAAGAGGATCGATAACCCACTGGTAATCAGCATCTTTGCCTTCTATTACTCCAAGTTCCTCACCCACTATTGAGTGCTCAGGAAAGGCTTTAAGAATGGTATCACGGATGACGGCTTCAGCGTCTTTGTCTACGTTAGTAACAAAGTCGTTAGTGCCCTTTTGTTGAGCTTCGACTTTTGATAAATCTTCACATGCACGTAAGATCACTTTACCTGCATTACGCGCAGCGCGTACCGCAATGTTTAACATTGGATGCATAGCATTACCTTTGGGTTGTAAAAGAACATATTCGTATAGAGCCGGCGTATTCTAGCGATTTTTATCACAAAGTAAATAACTAGGCTTAAATAAAGTTGCTGTTTTTTTGTACGGTACTGTTCTGGATAAGGAATTAATTAATATCAGGTTGCTTCAAGGCTTTTTACTATGGTGCGCCCTCGTGGCTGTGGTAAACTTCGCCATTATTTTTTTCAAGGCTAGTTTATCAATGGCATTACAAGACATTCGTATCGTGTTAGTAAACACATCTCATTCAGGTAACATTGGCTCAGTAGCTCGTGCGATGAAAACCATGGGCCTGTCTAAATTGTATTTAGTTGACCCAGCGTGTGAAGTTGATAGCCATGCCAGTGCATTGGCAGCAGGCGCAACGGATGTGTTAGGTGATGCGACAATTGTAAACGAGTTATCTGAAGCCATTGAAGATTGTGCACTAACGATTGGCACAAGTGCCCGCTCTCGTACACTATCTTGGCCGATGGTGGAGCCAAGAGAATGTGCTCAAAAGTTAGTTAAAGAGTCACAAAATGGCCCTGTAGCACTGGTTTTTGGTCGTGAAAACAGTGGTTTAACAAATGAAGAACTACAGCTATGCAACTACCATGTGTGTATTCCAGCGAACCCTGAATACAGCTCGTTAAATTTAGCGATGGCTGTGCAAACGCTTACTTACGAAACGCGCATGGCGTTTTTAGATACTCAGGATGCTCAGCCAGAAGCTGACGAAGCTGTATACCCAAGTGCTAAGCAAATGGAATTATTCTATGCGCATCTAGAAAGCACACTCAATGATACGGGTTTTATTATCAAGCAACACCCCGGTATGGTAATGACCAAGCTTAAGCGCTTGTTCAACCGTGCTCGCCCTGAAGATCAAGAACTCAATATTCTACGTGGGATTTTGACTTCAATTAATAAATCAACAAACAAGTAAGTCGTATTTGCCAACGTGCCGCTATATATAGACGGTTAGATAGCAATATGAGCGGCATTGGGTAGCGATTAATACTTGACTAAATTACTCAGGTAATTACAATAAGCCTAGTACTTGACTATTTTACTCGGGTATTAGGTAACTTTAGTCGCATTACTCGTGAGTAATACTTGACTATCCTAGTCAGGTAATTAAAATTTGCTTTTTGGTAAAAAGCTAGGGGGCTTCATGAAACTGACATCAAAAGGCAGATACGCAGTAACAGCAATGTTAGACGTTGCCTTGCATGCCGAAATAGGTCCGGTCCCGCTGGCTGATATTTCAGAGCGTCAGGAAATATCTTTATCATACCTTGAACAATTATTTGCCCGACTACGTAAACATGGATTAGTCAGATCTGTACGTGGTCCAGGCGGCGGCTATCTACTTGGTCGCGATGTGCAAAGTATCTCTGTGGGAGACGTTATCAACGCGGTTGATGAGTCTGTAGACGCAACGCGTTGCCATGGGGAAGGGGGCGGTTGCCAAAGTGGTATGCGTTGTTTAACTCATACGCTTTGGTCTGATCTAAGCGTGCGCATCGAAGAGTTTTTAAACAATATTTCCCTTGCCGAGTTAGTCGCTAATTCTGATGTGCAATCTGTTGCATCGCGTCAGGACAAGAGCGTCAACAGTGCGATGAAGCAATTAGACAATATTCAAGTGAGCTGTCAACTGTAAGGTTGACGTCAAGCGGAGAAACAAATGAAATTACCGATTTATCTAGATTATGCAGCAACCACTCCGGTTGATCAGCGCGTTGCAGACGAAATGATGCAATGCCTGACGATGGATGGCAACTTTGGTAACCCAGCTTCACGCTCACACCGCTTTGGTTGGCAGGCAGAAGAGTTAGTTGACCAAGCGCGTAACGATATCGCTGATTTAATTAACGCTGATCCGCGTGAGATTGTGTTTACTTCAGGCGCAACTGAATCAAATAACTTAGCAATTAAAGGTGCGGCGCATTTCTATAAAAAGAAAGGCAAGCACATCATTACTGTTAAAACCGAGCACAAGGCCGTACTTGATACGTGTCGTGAACTTGAGCGTCAAGGCTTCGAAGTTACGTACATGGAAGTGGAAGAAAACGGCTTACTTGACTTGAAAAAGCTTGAAGCGGCAATGCGTGATGACACTATTTTAGTGAGCGTAATGCATGTGAACAACGAGCTAGGCGTTATTCAAGATATCGCGACTATTGGCGAAATGTGCCGTGAGCGCAAAATTATGTTCCACGTTGATGGTGCACAAAGCGCAGGCAAAGTGAAAATTGACTTACAAGAGCTGAAAGTTGATTTCATGTCATTCTCGGGTCACAAAGCTTATGGTCCGAAAGGGGTTGGTGCCCTTTATGTTCGTCGTAAACCACGTGCTCGCTTAGAAGCGCAGATGCACGGTGGTGGTCATGAACGTGGTATGCGTTCAGGTACGCTCGCAACGCACCAACTTGTTGGTATGGGCGCTGCGTTTCGTATTGCTAAAGAAGACTTTGATAAAGATCACGCACATATCAGCGCATTGCGTCAGCGTTTAATCGACGGCGTTATGTCAATGGATGAAGTTTATTTTAATGGTGCCATTGAGCAGTCAGTACCAGGGATTGTGAACATCAGCTTTAACTTTGTTGAAGGTGAGTCGTTATTGATGGCAGTCAAAGACATTGCGGTTTCATCAGGTTCAGCTTGTACGTCAGCAAGTTTAGAGCCGTCTTATGTGCTACGTGCATTAGGGCGTAACGATGAATTAGCACACAGCTCAATTCGCTTTAGTATTGGCCGCTTTACAACAGAAGAAGAAATTGATTACACCGTCAACCTAATCAAAGATTCAATTGGCCGTTTACGTGAAATGTCACCGCTTTGGGAAATGCATCAAGAAGGCATTGACCTAGATAGCGTTGAATGGGCACATCATTAAGCAAGTTTTTGCTTGTAGCCAAGCGTTATGAGCACATAGTGAGGAAATAGTTATGGCTTACAGTGAAAAAGTAATAGACCACGTGGAAAACCCACGTAACGTTGGTTCATTAGATAAAAATGACCCAAGCGTAGCAACTGGCATGGTAGGCGCGCCTGCATGTGGTGACGTAATGAAACTGCAAATTAAAGTATCTGAGCAAGGCATTATCGAAGACGCTAAGTTCAAAACATACGGTTGCGGTAGTGCAATTGCGTCATCATCATTAGTAACTGAGTGGGTTAAGGGTAAGAGCCTTGAAGAAGCGGCGACTATCAAGAACACGGATATCAGCGCTGAGCTTGAGTTACCACCAGTGAAAATTCACTGCTCGATTTTGGCAGAAGACGCTATTCAAGCAGCAATTGCAGACTATAAAAGTAAACAAGCGAAGTAAGAGTAAAGAACCATGGCAGTGACATTGACAGACGCAGCGGCAAACCGAGTTCAGGCCTTTTTAGCAAATCGTGGCAAAGGCATAGGTTTACGTGTTGGCATTAAAACCACGGGCTGTTCAGGTCTTGCATATGTACTCGAGTTTGTTGACGAACTAGACGAAGGCGACGAAGTATTTGAGCACAACGATGTAAAAATAATCGTTGATGCTAAGAGCCTAGTTTATATTGACGGCACCGAGCTTGATTACACCAAAGAAGGTCTTAACGAAGGGTTTAAGTTTAATAACCCAAACCAAAAAGACGAATGTGGTTGTGGTGAGAGCTTTACGGTATAAACGCCGAACTGGTTGATTTTCAAAGCCCTGCCTTGGTAGGGCTTTGTCGTATATTTGCAATGCGCGTTAAGCGCACATCTTAGGTAAGTAAAAGACATGCGCTATTTTGAGTTATTTAACATTCCAGTCGATTATAATGTTGATCTTGCAAAGATAAATCAACAATACCTAGAGCTTCAACGTGTTGTGCATCCTGATCGCTTTGCTGGTAAAGGCGAGCGAGATAAATTGTTAGCAGTGCAAAAAACGGCAGAAATAAACGATGCTTTAGCGGTATTAAAGCACCCAGTAAAACGCGCTGAGTATATGCTTAGCGAACGCGGTGTTGATATACGTGCCGAGCAGCAGACACTGCAAGATCCGATGTTTTTGATGCAGCAAATGGAGATGCGTGAAGCGCTCGAAGAGTTGCCGCAAAGTGATGATGTAGAAGCGGCAATAGAACAGTTTGAGCAGCAGATTAAGGCCCTTGATGTGGAGTTTAGTCAGCAATTAGCACAGCAGTTAAGCAGCGACAGCGAGCAAGACTTGCAGCAGGCCGCCGATAACATTCGTAAACTCAAGTTTGTATACAAGTTGCGTGACGAATTAGCGCGTATCGAAGACAGTTTATTTGATTAATTTTCTCGACCCGTTTGTTATAACGAGTCTAACAGTGAAAGAGCATTATGGCATTATTGCAAATTGCTGAGCCGGGGCAGAGCGCGGCACCACATGAACATAAATTAGCAATTGGTATTGACCTTGGAACGACTAACTCTTTGGTAGCCACAGTACAAAGCGGTGAAGCAAAAACGCTTGCTGATTTTGATGGCTCAGTGATGTTGCCATCAGTGGTACGTTATCAAGCTGAAGGTGTCGTTGTGGGCAGTGCAGCTCAGCAAGCATCTGCTGAAGACCCAACCAATACTTTGATTTCGGTAAAACGTTTTTTGGGTAAAACTCAGTTAGAAATTGAGCAAAGTTACGGCCAATTACCTTATGAATTTGAGCAAACTGATAGTGGTCTAGCGGTTAATACTGTGGCTGGACCTGTTAGCCCCGTTCAAGCTTCTGCTGAAATTTTAAAAAGCTTGCGTGCTCGTGCTGAAGCTAGTTTTGCTGGTGAAGAGCTACAAGGTACGGTGATCACTGTGCCTGCGTATTTTGATGATGCGCAGCGACAAAGTACCAAAGATGCGGCGGAGCTTGCGGGTTTAAAAGTGCTGCGTTTACTTAACGAACCCACTGCTGCTGCGGTGGCTTACGGTTTAGACTCTGGCCAAGAAGGCGTGATAGCTGTATATGATTTAGGTGGTGGTACGTTTGATATTTCTATCTTACGTTTAAATCAAGGTGTATTTGAAGTACTAGCCACGGGGGGCGACTCAAGCCTTGGTGGGGATGATTTCGATTCAGCATTGGTTAGCCTATTTAAATTACAAACGGGTATCAATGATTTAAATGCCAAAGAGCTACGTTTATTTATCAATAAAGCCAAAGCGTGTAAAGAAGCACTTAGTAGCTATGAAACCGTTAACGTTAAGCTTGAGTTGCGTGAACAAAGCCACACAGTGACAGTTACGCGTGCAGAATTTGCAGAGTTGGTGATGCCACTGGTTAAGAAAACACTAAGAGCATGTCGCCGTGCGGCAAAAGATGCTGGTGTCAGCAATGAAGAAATCTTACAAGTCGTGATGGTCGGTGGCTCAACCCGTATGCCGGTTATTCGTGAGCAAGTAGAAGGCTTTTTTGAAAAACAACCGCTTACTTCAATTGACCCAGATAGAGTTGTGGCGATTGGCGCGGCAATCCAAGCCGACATTCTCGTTGGTAACAAGCCTGATTCAGACATGTTGCTACTGGATGTACTACCATTGTCGCTAGGGTTAGAGACCATGGGGGGGTTAGTTGAGAAAATCATTCCTCGTAACACCACTATTCCAGTTGCTCGCGCGCAAGAGTTTACCACTTTTAAAGATGGCCAAACCGCGATGTCATTGCATGTGTTGCAAGGTGAGCGTGAGCTGGTAGATGACTGCCGTTCATTAGCGAAGTTTAGTCTTAAAGGTATTCCACCGATGGCGGCGGGCGCGGCGCATATTCGCGTAACTTTTAAAGTGGATGCCGATGGTTTACTGAGCGTGTCAGCGATGGAAAAATCAACCGGTGTACAGGCTGAAATACAGGTGAAACCTTCATTTGGTTTATCTGACGACCAAGTGGCACAAATGCTAAAAGAGTCAATGAGTAATGCCAAAGAAGATATGCAAGCGCGTATGCTTAAAGAACAGCAAGTTGAAGCACTGCGAGTGTTAGAGGCACTAGAAGCGTCGCTAGCGACAGATAGTGCGTTGCTTAATGAGCAGGAGCTTGCACACCTACGCGAGCAAATGACCTTGCTTGCGCAAGCGCGTGAGCAGGCACAATCGCCAGATGAAATCAAAAATGCGATTGAAAAAGTAGACGCGGCGAGCAGTGAGTTTGCATCGCGCCGTATGGATGTATCAATTAAACAAGCACTGCAAGGGCAGTCAGTAGACGAGGTTTAACATGCCACAGATCATCTTTTTACCCCATGAAGAGCTTTGTCCTGAAGGCGCAGCCATTGAAGCACCAAAAGGACAAACGGTACTAGACGCAGCGCTTAAAAATGGTATTAGCATTCCACATGCCTGTGAAAAGTCATGTGCTTGTACAACGTGCCATGTAATTGTACGCGAAGGCTTTGACTCATTAGATGAAAGCGATGAGCTAGAAGACGACATGCTAGATAAAGCATGGGGCTTAGAAGCTGAATCGCGTCTAGGTTGCCAAGCGGTGATTGCTGATGAAGATTTAGTAGTTGAAATTCCGAAGTACAATTTAAATATCGTTAACGAAGAGCATTAATCGTTACACGAGTTAAAGTATTTAAAAAGCCACAGCAAAGCGCTGTGGCTTTTTAGTATGTTTTTATCGTGATGCTCTAGTTTGGGGGGGGGCTATCGAATGCAGCAAACAATGTGTTTAGAAAGTTGCTAGCAACCTATTGGAGCTGCATCGACTCGATTTGTCCTATCACCAGTTTAAGATTAGTATTAGGTTACTAGATATAATATAAGCCGTAGTGATTGCTACGGTTTTTGTGTTTTTATGAGGTATAGCATGGTTTTATTTATGCAGTTGAAACACTCATTGATTGCGGGTGAGTGGTATCAAGGCGCACAGCATTTTGCAGTGATTAATCCGGCAAACGCTCATGTTTTAGAAGAAGTGTCAGAAGTAGATGAAGAGGGTGTCAACCAATCTCTTAGCGCGGCAAAAGATGCATTCGTGCAATTAAAAAACACCAGTGCAGCACAGCGAAGCCAGATACTGTATCGTTGGTATGAGTTAGTTATCAAAGAAAAAGAATCCTTAGCAAAGCTTCTTACTCAAGAGCAAGGCAAACCATTAAAAGAAGCACTTGGAGAAGTAGAGTACGCAGCTGGGTTTATTTTGTGGTTTGCTGAGCAAGCAAAACGAAATTATGGTGAAATTATCCCTGCAAATGATGATGAACACCAATTACGTACAATTAAACAAGGTGTGGGCGTGGTGCTTGGCATTACCCCGTGGAACTTTCCGCTGGCAATGATCACCCGCAAAGTAGCACCAGCCTATGCAGCAGGATGCAGCTTTTTATTAAAGCCCTCAGAGCAAACACCTTTGAGTGCGCTTGCTTTAGCTAAATTAGCTTTAATGGCTGGTATGCAAAAAGGGGTGTTTCAAGTTTTGCTGACCTCTGATTCTGCTGGGCTCATAAAGCCTTTGTGTGAAAACCCCGATATTCGCAAACTGACTTTTACAGGCTCAACAAAGGTTGGAGCTACCTTACTTTCCCAGTGTGCAGGCACAATTAAACGCACATCGATGGAACTTGGTGGTAATGCGCCGTTTATTATTTTTGAATCAGCCAATATAGACCATGCAATTACTGGTTTAATGGCGGCTAAATTTAGAAATGCAGGGCAAACATGTGTTGCCGCCAACCGTATTTTAATTCAACAGAATATTGAACAAACAGTGTTAGATGGCTTGCAAAAACAAGTAGCGCAACTCGTTGTTGGGGATGGTTTAGCTGAGGACGTAGATATAGGTCCATTGATCACGGTAGAGGCAAAGCAAAAAGCACAAAAACTTGTTGACGACGCAATAGCCCAAGGCGCGCAAGTTGTATATGAAGGTAAAAAGCTTGATGGTCATTTTATGGCACCTGTAATTTTAAAAGGTGTCACAGCTGATATGAAAATAGCTCAACAAGAAGTATTTGCGCCAGTCGTTAGTGTGATGTCTTTCTCGGATGAAACTCAAGCTTTGAGCATTGCTAATGGCGTAAATGAGGGGCTTGCAGCATATTTTTACTCTCAGGATGTTTCACAGATACATCGGGTTTCTAGCGCTCTCGAATATGGAATGGTCGGTATTAATGAAGGGATGGTTTCTAATCCCGTGGCACCTTTTGGTGGCGTAAAGCGCTCAGGGTTAGGTCGAGAAGGGGCGCACCAAGGCTTAGATGAGTACCTTGAGATTAAATACCTATGCCAAAAGTTTGATTGAAGCAATTTTTGCAATGACTTTTCATTAGTTGTAAAGAGCGATACACTTTCTCGTCTGATTACGTTTTTATCTTTATTGCAAGGAGCAAGGTAGTTGCAACAACGAGTAGATGCGCCCACCTTAATCGTGTTGGCAGGTGGCTTAGGAAGCCGCTTTGGTGGTAGCAAGCAAATCACGCCGTTACCCATACTTAACCGCACCATTATGGAACTCAGTATCGAGGATGCTTATGCCGCGGGAGTGCGGCGTGCAGTATTGATTATTAATGCGCATATACGGCACCGTTTGGAGCAACAGATATTACCGCGCTTACCAAGTGATTTAGAGATCCTATTGGTTGAACAGCATGTGAGCGCTGTGCCTGAGCAATTTATGGAATATGCGAAGCATCGTCAGAAACCTTGGGGAACAGGGCATGCTTTATTGACGGCTAAACCTTACATAGTTGGACCCGCTATCGTTATCACTGCAGATGACTACTATGGCAAGCAAGCGTATATTCAAATGGTGCAGCACTTTGATAGAGCCCCGCAACATATGGCGATGGTTGCATACCCCTTAAAACATACACTTTCTTCGTTGGGAGGAGTGAACCGAGGAATATGCCAATTAGAGGGAGATAAGCTCGTAGCAGTTAAAGAGTGTGAGAGTATTCAACAAACCGAACGTGGGATCACAGGTCTGATAGACAATCAAGAACAAGCAATCCCCTCTGATACTTTAGCTTCCATGACATTTTGGGGGATCACTGAGGCGCTTTTTGTGGCGCTAGAGGTTGGGTTTCATGAGTTTCTAAGAAATTATGACAGCGATGTCAAAAAAGAGTATTATTTACCGACTTGTATAGAACAATGTATCGTATCAAAACAGATGGATTTGACTGTCTATTCAGCCGAAGATCATTGGTATGGCGTTACGTTTAAAGAAGAATTAGCAGCGGTGGCAGGAAAAATAAATGAACAACGCTCATAATGAGAGTGACGCTCTCAAAAGTTGCATGCCATTAGTCAATGAGGTTAGCATGGAAAACAGTGCAGTAGCGGCACAATTATCGCAACAATTTGGGTTGGATGGTGAACAATCTGTTATGAACCCGATTGGTAATGGCCACATCAACACAACAATGTTGCTTAAAGATGGCGAGCAAGCCGTTGTAGTACAAAAATTGAATACAGATGTATTTCCAAAACCTGAACACTTGGTAGAAAATGCGCGAGCCATTGAACAACACTTAGCTGAAAAAGCAAATAATGGTGAGTACACTTTAAATATAATTAAGCATTTGCCAACAGTAGAAAATGATTATTTAGTTAATCTTGAAGGTGGAGTTTGGCGCGCGCTAGAATTTATTGGCGGCAGTTATAGTGAGGACGTTGTTGACTCTGTTGACAAAGCACAAACGGCGGCCAATGCATTTGGGTTGTTTGCTAAAGCTCTTGACGATTTTGAAGCAAAGCAATTACATCATGTGATCCCTGATTTTCATAATCTTGCCAAGCGTATAGAAGCATTTGAACAAGTGCTGGCTGAGGATCCTCATGGCAGGGCATCTGAGTGTGCACAAGTGATAGCATTTTGCCAATCTCAATTTTCGCTTGCAGACGAATTGCATAACACATGTAAGGAAATCCCGCTAAGGCCGTGTCATAACGATACTAAAATCAATAACATGCTGTTTTGTAGTAAGACCAACCAAAGCAAGGCGGTGATTGATATGGACACTTGTATGCCAGGTTATTGGTTATTCGACTTTGGCGACATGGTACGCACTTTTTGCTCTCCCGAAGCAGAAGATTCGCTCAATTTAGACAATGTGATTGTGCGAGAAAATATCTTCTGTGCCATTGTAAAAGGATATGTAGAACCTTTGGCTGAAATTCTCACCGAACAGGAAAAACAAAGCTTTCTATTAGGCGCTAAAGTGATGCCATTTATGATTGGTTTACGCTTTTTGACCGACTACTTAGATGGTGATAACTACTTTGCAACTCATCGAGCACAACACAATCTGCAGCGTGCACGTAATCAATTCAAATTATACCAAGACGTTTTGGCGAAAGAAGAAAGCCTTAAAAATATTCTGGCTCGCTATTAACAACCACCCAAGGTGCTGTAAGTACCTTGGGCATGCTTTGCTGACTTAATCGCATTCATTTTGCATTGTGACTCAGATCGGGTAGCTTGCTAAATGAAGTATCTTTTAAGGAATAATCACAATGACAAAAATGAATCGCCGTGCCTTTTTAAAGGCTGCGGGTAGTGCTGTTGGTGCTGCGGCGTTGACTAGCACATTATCTGGTTGCGCGCAGAGCGCATCAAGTATACCCACAACACGACAAGGTCGCTCTGTAATGGGGCTAGTAAGCGAGAAGCTAGATATTGTTCGTGTGGCGTTTATTGGCGTAGGCCAGCGCGGTTTTGGTCATGTAAAGCGAATGAGCCAGATCGAAGGAACGCGCATTGTTGCAATTTGCGATACTCATGGCGAGGTACTTAACCGTTCGGTCGACTACTTGGTAGAGCAAGGAGCACCAAAACCAAAGGTATATACAGGAGCTGATCTTGCGTATCTGGATATGCTGGCGAGTGATGATATTGATATAGTCATAATTTCTACACCATGGAAATGGCATGCTCCAATGGCGATAGACACCATGAACAGTGGTAAGCACGCGTTTGTTGAAGTGCCTTTAGCACTGACAGTGGAAGAAATGTGGGACATCGTTAACACCGCCGAGCGCACGCAACGTCATTGCATGATGATGGAAAATGTGAACTATGGGCGTGATGAATTAATGGTACTCAATATGGTTCGACAAGGGCTATTTGGAGAGTTACTTCACGGTGAAGCCGCATATATTCATGAACTGCGTTGGCAAATGAAAGAGGTTGAGCACAAAACCGGCTCTTGGCGCACTGACTGGCATACCAAACGTAACGGTAATTTGTACCCAACGCATGGTTTAGGTCCCGTGTCTCAATATATGAATATTAACAGAGGGGATCGTTTTGATTATCTAACGTCTATGAGCTCTCCAGCTTTAGGTCGTGCAGCTTATGCACAGCGTGAATTCTCGCCTGAACATCAGCGTAACCAAGCAAAGTATATCGCGGGCGATATGAACACCACGATGATTAAAACAGTACAAGGCAGAAGCATCGTTGTTCAACACGATACGACGACGCCTAGACCGTATTCACGACATAATTTAATTCAGGGCACTAATGGCATATTCGCAGGCTTTCCAAATCGTATTGCATTAGAACATGGTGGGGACAAGAGTTTCCATGATTGGGATTATGATATGCAGCGCTGGTATAACGAGTATGATCACCCGCTTTGGCTGAGAATGGGCGAAGAAGCTCAGCGTAACGGCGGACATGGCGGCATGGACTTTTTAATGTTTTGGCGCATGATTTACTGCTTACGCAATGGTGAGCCGCTGGATCAAGATGTGTATGATGGTGCCGCATGGTCGGTGATATCGCCACTATCAGCACAATCTGTAATGAATCGAAGTGTATCTGTTGATATACCTGACTTTACCAGAGGTGCTTGGCAGCAAGGTAAGCCACTAGGTATTGTAGGCGTATAAATTTAATAGGTTGTTAGATAAGTTATGATTAGAAAGTCACTGTGTTTTATCGTATTCGTTTGTGGATTATGTGCTTGCCAATCCATGCCGAGTGAAGTCGCACTAGAGCATACTGTTGCTGATTATATAGAGGTATATCAAGAGCGTAAGAACTTTGAGCGGCTGCTATCTTTTTATGCCCCGAGTGCTCAGCTTGAGGATATGATTTATGGCCATTTTGCCACTGACCGTAATGCAATAGCAAAGTTTTACGATTGGCCAAACAGTAAGTTAACAGTGCTTGAGGGCAAGCCTTTGTTTACTGTGGAGCAAAAGGTCGTTGATCCGTTACAAAACATCGCGTTTTTTTCTGGGGTATTTCATCGCTTTTCGTATTTTGGTGAAGAGCTTGGACCTTGGCGATTTTTAATTAAATTGCAGTTTGATAAGCAAGGTAAAATTATTCATCAACAAGACTGGATAAATTACACACCTCGTTCCTTAATTACAGAAGGCAAGAATCTGAATACGCCTTTTTTGGTTGACGATAAAAAGGGAAAATAAATGAAAATATCAGTAGAGATCAGTAAGTATCCATTACACCAAGAGTACATTCCTTTTATTAAAGACTTTATTGAGCGACTAAACCAACACCCAGAACTCAAGGTGATGACAAATAGTATGTCTACCCAAGTGTTTGGCGACTACGACGTGGTAATGAGCGTGTTGCAAAAAAATATGAAAGCGTCTTTTGAAGCTTATGGAAAAATAGTGTTTGTTTGTAAGTTTATTAGTGGCGACTTATCAGTTTGATGACACATTCTATAGAGGGTATTTTTAGTTCACTGATCGCATCTGTGTATTGGGAGTATATGGCTGCATTGTCAGGTCTAATTTATGTGGTACTTGCCGTACTTGAACGTCGAAGCTGCTGGTATGCGGGGTTTGTCAGTACAGGTATGTATGCCGCTATGTATTGGTATGACGATGTACTCGTAGAGTCAATATTGAATATTTACTATATGCTTATGGCTGTGATTGGTTGGTGGGTGTGGCGTCAAGGCACAAAAAACTCACCGCTGCCCATCGTCTCTTGGTCTTGGCAAAAACATATGTGCATTATAGCTTTGACCTCTATATCAGCGCTAATGTTAGGGGCTTTATCACACGCGCTCTATGATTATATAACACTGAGTTATTTTGATAGCTTTACTTTGTGTTTTGCTGTTGTTGTAACTTACTTAGTTGTTAAAAAGGTACTTGAAAACTGGTTGTATTGGGTTGTGATCAACATGGCACCTATGTATGTGTACTTTATGAATGGATACTATCCAACGCTGGCGCTGGCGTTATTATTTACCCTCATTTCTTGTATTGGTTATAAATGCTGGTACGAGAGCTATGAGTTAAAACAAGGAAAAGCACTTGCTCAGCTCTAAGTTAAATACGCAAGCGGCGAGTGACCAATTACAGCGATTAATGCCCGCCATAACGTGTCATACATTAACTCCTTTAAATAAAGGCTTAAGTAACGATAACTTTTTGGTGGAATCATCAATGGGGCGTCTGTTATTAAAAAGCTACAAAGAACATTTCCCTCTTGGTGCTTTAAAGTCGCAACAGCAATTGGCGAGGTGTCAGGATATAACGGCAAATGTACATGCATGGGATGAAACTTTAGGTATCGCTGTATTTGATTTTTTACCGGGTACAGACTCTCCTGTAATGCTAACTGACAGTTTGCTAAGCACAGTATTGACGGTTCATCAGTTTGAACCTTCTCACACATTTTCTTACGCTTCAGAACGTTTAGATATTCTTCCATTACTTAAGCAATTAGATAAACATATTATTCGTGAGATGGAAGAGGCGTGGGCTTGGAGTGTCGCTGTACTAGAGCGTTTGCCAAAAACATTAGCATTTTTTCACAATGATTTGGTCAAAGAAAATCTTATTGTTGGTAAGCAAGGGAGCAAGATTATCGACTTTGAATATGCGGCTTATAACGATACCTTTTTTGACTTAGCTGCACTTTGTTGTAGTTTTGAGTTGACGCGCGCTCACCGTAGTAATTTGTTAGAGCGGTATTTTGCATTGAAAAAACAACTTTTGCCTAAATACGCTGACAATAAACTTGCAGCGTATCAGCTCGGTTACCTGCTTTTGAGTATCCAGTGGTATGAACATCGAGGTCATGCTGAGCTGGCAATTCCTTTGCGGCATCAACTAGAGCAATGGCAAGTCTAAATACCGCCAAGTCTTTGGGCGAGCTCTTTGTATTTTTCAACATCTGACTTATCAAAAATAGGGTGACCTTCAGCATCTTGGTCTTTAGCAACGAGCAGGTTCTCACGAGCGAGTCGCTTTACGCGCTCAACTTTAACACCTAAAAATTCAGCAACTTGCTCAGTAGTCATAGGGGTCATAATTTAAAATCCTCTTGATGTATAAAATTGCAATGACGCTTTGTTGTATAAATGATGCGACAGTTGCATTGTCATTACGAGTACAGAGCCCAATTTAAACATCTGTATCTATAAGCATAGTTAAATATCGTGTTTTTTGTGTCTTGTATAGTGTTTTTTTAAATTTTAGGTTGTTTATTAACCATATAGCACACAAACGCTAGTATTTATCAGGTTATGCCATTATCATTATCGCACTGACGTGCTCTCGTGGTGAAATGGATATCACGTAGCTCTCCGGAAGCTAAGTTGCAGGTTCGATCCCTGCCGAGAGCGCCAGTCATGCAATGGTTCACCTGTTATTACAGCCAATGTTTAACCCTAAAATAGTACCCAATCCCGCCAGTCAATACACACAAAGAAGTCACAAACAAAGCAAACGCATAAGGTGATTCTGTGCCGGGTATACCGCCAATATTTACCCCAAGCAAACCGGTTAGAAAGCCTAATGGTAAAAATAATGCGGCAACAACCGACATAACATACATACGTTGGTTTAATTGCTCACTCAGCTGGTTGGATAAACTGTGTTGAATAACTTGTGCTCTTTCAATTGCTGACTCAAGTTCTTCAATATATCGACTCAAAGCATTGTCGGCTTCGTTTATTTTATGTGCTGCAGTGTCATCTAACCAAGTAAGTTGGCACTCTAGTAATTCGCTAATGGCGACTTTTTGTGGCTTTAAATAGCGTTTTAAAGCAATGGTTTGCCTGCGTGTAGTAGACAGTACAGTGGCATCAATCTGGCCATCATGGTTATCCAATATGTCTTCGAATATATCGAGTTGTTCGTCAATTTGATAAATAACATCTTGCATTCTTGCCGTTAGTCTTTGCACTAATGTGCTCAATAACTCTGCTATGTTTTTGGGTCCTTTGCCAACTTTTAAGGCATGAAGTATATCTTGTGCTGACATGAGCTGACGTTTTCTACAAGTGATCAGTATATGCTCATTCATAAAGCATCGAATTGACACCATATCTTCTGGGCTTTGCTGTGGATTTAAATTGACGCCACGTAAAAATAGCAACAGACCGTGTTCAGCTTGCGTTACTCGGGGTCTTGTCTCATCTGTGGTCATTGCCTGCCATTCCCACTCTTCAAGAAATGGTTGGGCTTTCAACCAATTTATCGTTTCGTCTGAGCTGTAGTCAAAGTGCAGCCAAACAGGCTTCTTCTTTGCTAGTAAGTGCGTAATATCAGTTAACTCAGCTAAGGGCGTTGCGCCACCTAAACCATCTAACTGTACTGCATGGACTAAACCTGAATTCATCGTACTATCCTTTTCTTATCTTGTTATCATGGTTGTACAAAACTATTGATACTTCAATGTAATTTACTTATTGTTTGGATAAATAATATTCGCTGTTATATGCTGGGAATTGCTGTATAAGACAGTTTTTTAAGGAGTGAGTATGTCTGACATGATTAATGTTGGTTGGCGAGAGTGGCTATCTTTACCTGAGCTTGGCATAGAGAAGATCAAAGCTAAGGTTGATACGGGGGCACGTACCTCTTGTTTACATGCGTTTCGAGTTGAGCAGTTCGATAAGCAAGGTCAAGCGTGGGTTAGATTTTGGCTTCACCCAGAGCAAGAACGGACCGATATCGAAGTATATTGCGAAGCGCCAATCAAAGATGAAAGACAAGTTACAGACTCTGGAGGCCACAAAGAAATGCGCTATGTGATAGAAAGCAGCGTAGTGATTGGTAACAAAAGCTGGCCGATTGAATTAACACTTACGAATCGTGACAACATGAAATTTAGAATGCTATTAGGACGAACAGCAATGGCCGGACGTATTGTTGTAGACCCAAGCGCTTCGTATTTAACTAAAGACATGGATTAACAATGAAAATTGCGATTTTATCACGTAACAAACAACTCTATTCAACACGCCGTTTAATTGAAGCTGCCAAGCAGCGAGGCCATGAAATTTTGGTACTAGATGCATTGCGTTGTTATATGAACATTAACTCTCAAGAGCCCGAAATTCACTTTAAAGGTGACAAGATAACTGAAGTAGAAGCAGTGATCCCGCGAATAGGTTCTTCGGTGACTTTCTATGGCTGCTCTGTGCTTCGTCAATTTGAAATGATGGGGGTTTACCCACTCAATGAGTCGGTGGCAATTACTCGCTCAAGAGATAAACTCAGATCACTACAATTACTGTCGCGCAAAGGTGTCGGCATGCCTATTACTGGGTTTGCGAGTAAACCTGATGATGTTAAAGACTTGCTAGAGATGGTAGGTGGCACACCGGTGGTGATCAAATTGCTTGAGGGAACTCAAGGTATCGGCGTAGTGTTAGCAGAAACCCGTAAAGCGGCTGAAAGTGTTATCGAAGCATTCATGGGACTTAAAGCAAACATTATGGTGCAAGAATATATTAAAGAAGCGGGTGGTGCAGATATTCGTTGTTTTGTTATTGGTGATAAAGTGATTGCTGCGATGAAGCGCCAAGCGCAAGAAGGCGAGTTTCGCTCTAATTTGCACCGAGGCGGTAGTGCCAGCTTAGTACGCATTACACCCGAAGAGCGAAAAACAGCCGTTGCTGCCGCTAAGGCGATGGGTTTAAATGTGGCGGGCGTAGATTTATTGCGTTCAAGCCGTGGCCCATTGGTTATGGAAGTGAACTCATCTCCTGGCTTAGAGGGGATAGAAAAAGCAACAGGTAAAGATATTGCCGGCATGATTATTGATTTTATTGAAAAAAATGCCGCTTCTAAGAGGACTGCAACGCGTGGCAAAGGCTAAAATAAATAGACCTTTTACTTTATTAGAAACGTCAATTGGTGTGGGCGAAAGGCAAACCTTGTCTTTAGAGATAGCCAAGCTATATACCCACACACCATTAACGATCCCTATCGAAGTTGTTAATGGTTTAGAGGCAGGGCCTGTGGTATTGGTGTGTGCGGCCATACATGGTGATGAGTTAAATGGCGTAGAGGTAGTACGCCAGCTGCTTGCAAAAGTCGATGTACACGATTTAAAGGGGACATTGATAGCCGTGCCAGTAGTTAACGTGTTTGGCTTTGTGCAAAAGTCACGTTATTTACCCGATAGACGAGATTTAAATCGTTGTTTTCCTGGCTCAGAGCGAGGCTCGCTGGGTGCAAGAATGGCACACATGTTTTTTTCACAAGTAGCGAGTTTATGTACTCATATTATCGATTTGCACACCGGAGCCATTCATCGTTCTAACTTACCACAAGTGCGTGCTGATTTATCTTGCCCAGCCACAGCTGAGATAGCGCACGCTTTTGGTACGCCTGTAGTGATTGACGCAACACTTCGTAACGGCTCACTGCGCAGTGAAGCAAGTAGCCGTAATATTCCCGTTATTACTTATGAAGCGGGCGAAGCATTACGCTTTGACCCTGTCGCCATTGCTGGTGGTTTACAAGGTGTTGAGAATGTACTGCGTAAGCTTAAAATGCTCAAAGGTCGGCGACGTAAGAAAGGGCCGGATGCAGTGATAGCTGCGTCAACTAGCTGGGTGAGAGCTGAAGTAGACGGGATAGTGCGTGCTCAGGTTAACCTGGGTGAAAAGGTGTCGAAGGGGCAAGTACTAGCCTATATTGATAACCCATTGGGAAATAATGAGTTAGCACTATTAGCCCCACGTAGTGGCATTGTTATTGGACAACAAACTATGCCCTTGGTAAACGAGGGAGATGCGGTGTTCCACCTGGCATATTTTGCTCATGCTAATAGTATCGTTGAGCAACAAGTGGAGTCGTTTATTGATGAACTCAGTGATACCAATGATAGTAATGGTAGCGTAACACTTAATAACTAACCTCAGCTGCACATAAGAGAATTTGCCCAATAAAGCTATTTCGCTCACTCTCTTCGTTATTTTCATTTGTAATAGCTCGCTATTACTTCACGAAAATGCCTTGATATTGAGCTAAATATCGTCATTGGATATTGAAGGGGTTGCAATGTCTCTCTTCTGAACTATCAAAACTCTTATCCGCAGCTGAGGTTAACTAAAACCAGCGAAGTGATCATCTAGGTTGTGAAAACAATAAAGGTCAACCATCAGGTTGATAGCGCCAGCAGGCGCTATCAACAAAATCTAAAGAGTCGTTATTTCCTCGGCCCTAATACGCGCTTAGATGCAACAGCCTTAGGTTTTGTTGGTTCTTGGTTAAGCACCAAAACGGGGCGGGTAACAAACAGATTATTTGGATAAATAACTCGGTGCCCATCAAGGTTTTTTAATACGACGTTCATTAGTCCCATTTCAATAATACAGCCTTCAACATGGTTTGCTCCGTCGACAATTCTCACCCAATTACCCACACGGCAATAGTTTTGTATAAACATCAGCAAAAAGGAAGTGAGATTGCTGAGCAAAGACCAGCCCGCAAAGAGTGCGACACCTAACATGGCAAAAAGAGAGGAGCCAAGCACTAACAAACCTCGTAATTCAATGCCCCAAAATACCAGCAATAAACACACTAATACCATGGCTGTGATCATTTTGAGCAGCAGTTCGGCTCTAAGCTGTCGGTGTGGATCAATTTTGCCTTGTGTAACTTTCTCTAACAGGCGTCGACTGAGCTTTAAAATGATGGGGAAAAGCAGCAATACAATAACGGTCACGATCAAACGGTATTGTTCGCTCAAAAAGGTCATAAGGTAAGACAAAATAATGTGTTCTCAGCTAAAATTCTATGGCTACATCATAGCGTTAGGATTGCGCTGTTAAAAGCGATTCTTAACGGTGAACAACCACTGTACGCCATCTATATTGTCTGGGCTGTTGATTGGGGCTGCAACATCTAAGTGTAGTACCAACCCGGCATTCGCCCTACTGGGCGCAAGGCGAAGTCCCATACCAATATTTTTCAAATAGTTAGGGTCGCTTGCAACTAAACTATTTCCTCTTACGCGGCCAATATCAAAAAATATCGCCCCTCCGACTTTAAATAGTTGCAATAAATCATATTCCCAGTAGTAGCGTTTTTCTAGGTTCACCAAGACACTTTTACTACCATGCTGATATTTAATTGGATAGCCACGTAAACCGGTTTCTCCCCCAAGTGTTAATTGCACATCTTCGGTTAGGTTTTTGGCAAAGCGTAACTGGATTTTTGCATACCAAGATTGATACAAGCTGGTGTTAAGGTAATATTCGAAGCTGGCTTGTGAGATCATATTTCGAGCGGTGTTTTGCTCGCTGTTCCACTGGCCATTAAGCGCTAGCGCTGTTCGCCAGAGGCTTCTATCTGAAGTGAAGTGAGCCTTTTCTATAGAGAGCTGATAGACAAAATGGCTTTCATCATTACTCAATTGGTTATCAGAATAGCCTACCAATGCATTAATATTCCAACCTAAATTAAGATCTTCTGTGCGGTAAATAGAATCAAAGTTTCTGACTTTTATAAAATCATCTTCAAACCAGTGTGCTCGTAAGTATGGGTAAGTGAGAGCTCGGTTTTGAGCAAGTGGTAATCGACTCGCTGGCGTGGCTTCAAAAATATCGTCTTGGTTGCGAAAACCAACGCTCAAACGCTGAGTCCAGTTCTTCTGTAAAGGTGTGGCTATGCCAAAGTAAACATCCGATACCTGACTGGTATGTTCATATTCTGAGACAACTTCGCCTGCTTCGTACAGAGATTCTGTGCGTTGATTATGAAAATCAGATATTCCGTAGCTATAAGGCGCATCTGTAGAGTAAAAGGGGTATTGAATACCAATGTAATGACGTTTTCCATCGCTGTTGTCTGCATATTCGACTCGGCCGCGGTAGCGAGTTGAGTATATTTGTGGGTCGTCATAGACGAACAAATATCCCGAGCGGTCTTTATCATTAGTTTGAGTGAGTGATAAACGTTTGCCCCAACCAAATAAATTGGTCTCTCTAAAGCCAATTCTAGACGAATTTTCTCCGCCGCTGCGACTAAAGCTAAGTTCGGGTAGCAGCGTCCATAAGTCTCGTGTAACAACATTAACTGTAATGCTGCCGTCGCAGTGTTCTTCTGCAAATACTCTGGCATCGTATAAAAAGCTTTGGTTTCGCAGTAAACGCTCTGACTCGACGAGTTTTTTCTGCGAATAGGTATCTCCTTCTTGGAACAGTAATATGCTGCGCAAGACTTCGGGCTTAGTGGTGATATGAGCACGGTTGGCAAAACGGAACAGCGGGTTGTTTTCCTCTGGAATACTCGTGTCAAATACGTTGAGCTGGTGAAAGTTGATAGTGCTTATCTGCTTGTTATCGCCTTCTTCGGGGAGCTTAACCGCTTTGTCTACTTGTCTATCCAAGTCGCTGTTGAGCGGCTCTTGTGGTCTTTGGTTTGCACAACTTTGGGTTATATTAAGGCTGTTATTTGATAGCGCTGGTACACTTATAAAGAAGCTGAAAATGATGAAAATTTGATTGCATTTTAGTGCTTTCATTCACAGCTCCTAAGGAATTATTTAGTCATATGAACTTGTTACTATAGTGAACTCTTTACATATAAGTCTATTTCATTATTGAGAATTTGATAGAAATAATAACGCCAAGTTTTCTAATTGTGCGTGAGCATCAAGCCCAAGTGGGGTTATCCAAATACTGTCGCTATAGTGTTCAAAGTTTAAGTGAAAGCTCTGTTGGGCATAATTAAAGCGTAGTTGGTGGCGATCTGCGCCTTGCGAAAATTCCAGTATTTGGATGTGCTCGGGGAAGTGTAAAAATATTTTCGCCCAGAGCTCGAATTCATCTGCTTCAGGGAAGCAGGTTGGATCTATGATCAATACCTGGTGCTCAAGATCAAGTTTAACTGTGCTCATAAAAGGCCTCTTAATGATTAACTAGCGGCAAGATAGTTGCGGATCAATTGCATAAAAGGTGCGCCATATTTGCTTAGTTTGGTAAAGCCGACACCGGAAACTTGCAAAAATTCGCTGTCATTGGTTGGCATGCGTTGAGCCATTTCTGCCAGTGTTTTGTCATTAAATACCACATAGGGTGGTACGTCATCTTCATCGGCAAGTTGTTTGCGCAAACTGCGAAGTTTTGCAAACAACCTTTTATCATAGTTAAACTTGGCTAGTTTATCTTGGTAAACATGCTGAGCTTGTAATCTTGGTTCAGCTAACTGTAGTGCGTATTCACCTTTTAAAACAGCACGAGCGGCTTCTGTTAACCGCAAGCATGCGCCTTGCGTTATATCTTGGGTTAGTAGACCATGATGAATAAGTTGCCTAAGCACACTGAGCCAATACTCATTGCTATGCTGTTTACCAATCCCATAGGTACTTAATGTATGGTGCTGGTTGTCTCTTACCCGACTGGTGTTAGCGCCACGTAATATATCTACGATATAGCCTAAACCAAAGCGCTGCTCAGCACGATATACGCAAGACAAAGCTTGTTGTGCGACCAGCGTGCCGTCAAAACGTTTTGGGGGGTTTAAACAAATGTCACAGTTTCCACATGGTTCTCGTTGGTATTCGCTAAAGTAGTTAAGTAAGATCTGACGACGACACGTTTGTGCTTCGGCAAAGCTAGCCATAGCATTAAAGCGTTGCTCTTCGACTCTGCGTCTATGCTCGTCTTCAATATCTTCAAAAAAGCGCTTTACGCGACCTATATCCGCAGGATCGAAGTACATTATGGCTTCTGCGGCGAGCCCATCTCTACCTGCACGACCGGTTTCCTGATAATACGCCTCAATGCTTTTAGGTATGTCGTAATGCAAGACAAAGCGAACGTTTGATTTATTGATCCCCATACCAAAAGCGACGGTTGCAACGACAATATGAATATCATCTTTGGCAAAAGCGCTTTGCACAAATTGACGTTGCTCGTTGCTCATTCCTGCGTGATACGCTGCTGCGTTAAACCCTGCATCCGCCAGTTTTTGTGCTATTTCGTCTACGCGTTTTCGACTCGTGCAGTAAATAATGCCACTTTGACCTTTTTGTGCCCTTAAATAGCGCATAAGTTGTGATAGAGGCTTAAATTTTTCCTCGACGGTATAGCGTATATTAGGTCTATCGAAGCTGCCGGTGTGAATGTAAGGCTGGTTTAACCCCAACTGCTGGACAATATCTCTGCGTGTCGCGGTATCTGCAGTTGCAGTCAGGGCCATCATTGGTACAGATGGAAAATGTTGTTTAAGCTCGCTCAAGCGACAATAGTGAGGCCTAAAGTCATGGCCCCAATGTGATACGCAATGCGCCTCATCAATGGCAAATAAACTAATGTTTAGCTGTTTTAAGCGCTCTTTAAACTCATACTGCAGAACTTTTTCTGGTGCGACATAAAGCAGCTTTATGTCTCCTAAGTGCAGACGCTGATAGATAACCTGTTGCTGTTCAAACGTGAGACTGTTATTCACAAACTCAGCGTTGATTTCCAGCGCTTTTAACTGGGCCACTTGGTCTTGCATTAAAGAAATAAGAGGCGATACAACAACGGTTAACCCAGGTAAGGTAAGAGCCGGAATTTGATAGCAAAGTGATTTTCCGCCGCCTGTTGGTAGCAAAACGAGTGCGTCTTGAGATTCTAATACCGCATTTATCACGGCATTTTGGCCATCACGAAACTCACTGTAGCCAAAAACGTCTTTGAGCACAGTGTACGTATGGGTTTGATCAGTTTTAAGCACTTGGTTTTCCATCGCCGAGCATTCTAGAGGTTTTTCACTCGCTTGTCTGTAACTTTTAGCGCTTGCAAAAAGGGGGCATTGCGCATAAATTTAACTGGTCAGATGAGCTTGTGGGGTAAATATGGATAAAACATTATTAATCAGCCAAGTAGGTAATATTTTTGTCGAGAAAATGCCATTTAATCGATTTTTAGGTATTTCGATTAAAGAACTCAGTGCAGAAACTGCGCGCATTGAGTTGCCATGGCAAGATGCATTTATTGGAAATCCTAGCCAAAAAATTCTTCATGGTGGAGTTATTTCTGCAGTGCTTGATAATGTTGGCGGAATGCTCGCTGCGGCATCTATTATTTATAAGTTACCAGACGAAGAGCTTCATAATGTACCGAGCAAATTAGCAACGCTTGGCACGATTGATATTCGTACTGACTTTTTACGCCCAGGCCGAGGAGAGTGTTTTGTTGCCAGTGCAACTTTGATACGTTCGGGTAATAAGGTGTGTGTTTGTCGCATGGAGCTGCATAATGAGGAGGGAGTACAAATAGCTTTCGGTACGGGCACATACTTAGTTGGATAGTCGCTTATGTTACTTATTCCAGCCTGCAAATGACGCATAAAATAAGATACTTTTAGTTGATAGAATATCGAGTGTAACTTTGTTTTTAAATTAACAAATCTATTACGTCAATTTGACGAACAACTTGTTGCAAAGTAGGTATAATGCGGCCTCTTTATTGAAGGGGGTGGTATGGGCCAAGAAAATGCAGCACAAAAAGGCTACTTTTTAGCTTCGTTAGCTTTTTTGATGTGGGGGTTAGCTCCTATCTACTTTAAGCAAATCGATTTTATTAACGCCGTTGAGATTTTAGTACACAGGGTCATTTGGTCGGTGGCATTTATTGCTGTGATCATTGGGCTTTTAAAACAGTGGCATAAAGTACAACATATTATAAAAAAGCCTAAATTGCTGCTTATGCTTTGTGTGAGTGCTTGCTTACTTGGCTTCAATTGGGGCTTGTTTATCTGGGCTGTAAACAGTGAACATATGCTTGATGCAAGTTTGGGATACTACATCAACCCGCTTTTGAATGTATTTTTAGGTATGATATTTTTGTCTGAAAGGCTACGAAAGTGGCAATTGATTGCGGTAGGTTTGGCTGTTGTAGGGGTTGTTATTCAAGTTATTAGCTTTGGATCATTTCCGGTAATTGCTTTTGCTTTGGCGAGCTCTTTTGCTGTGTATGGGTTAATTCGTAAGAAAGTGCCGGTAGAATCTTTACCTGGATTGTTACTCGAAGCGGCTATCCTACTACCATTGGCACTTGCGTATTGGTTTTTTTCTGCGCCTTCACCCACCTCAGATCTGAGCGCCAATAGCGCTAGCGTAAACATTTTATTGATCAGTGCAGGTATTGTTACCACGCTACCATTATTGTGCTTTACAGGTGCTGCTAAACGGATCCCATACTCTACTTTAGGGTTTTTTCAATATATTGGTCCAAGCTTAATGTTTGTTTTGGCAGTGGTGTTTTATGGTGAAGTTTTCTCGGCGCAGCGTATTGTAACATTTGCCTTTATTTGGAGTGCGTTGGCATTATTTAGTTGGGATTCTTATCAGTTCGCCAGAACGGCTCGAAAGCTAAAAATTCAAGCGCAGTAATGGTTTTGGCAAAAGGGTTAGAGAACAATCTTGTTTCTACCTAACTCTTTTGCTTCATATAATTTTTTATCTGCCTCTTTCAAAAGTTCGTCTATTTCTGGCTCTTGGATTGAGACATACCCAGCTGAAATCGTAAACGGTATATTATACTGGGTAAACGAGCTACTATTGAGTTCTATAAATTGTCGAAATTGCTCCAACCTGTCGGTGTTTTCTTGCTCATTATTACTATCAAAATAAATCACAAACTCCTCCCCTCCAAGTCTTGCCAGAAGTTGCTCGGGGAAAAATTTTGCAAACACCTGTGCGATTGCGACAAGTACATCATCACCAGCATCATGGCCAAAGTCATCGTTAATTCGTTTAAAGTGATCGATATCGATCATGGCAACTTGGCTGCGCTGGTTTTTAACTGTACGCACTTTTTGGGCTTTTTTGGCTTGCTCGAAAAAGTATCTGCGGTTGGGAAGCTTGGTTAGGTAGTCGGTATTTGCTTGCAGTCGAATAGTTGCTATTTGGTCTAACATATCGACGTTTAAGCTAAGTCGACAATAAAACTCTTCTGAATTAAAAGGTTTTCGTAAATAGTCATTGGCGCCGCATTTTAGAAATCGAGCTGATAGGTGCGCAGAGTTTGACCCTGAGACACCGATAATAACCTTGTCCTCATTACTATATAATCTGCGAATTTCTGAACATAACTCATCTCCGTTCATTCTCGGCATTTCGTTATCTGTGATGATGACAGAAATATCGGGGTTTTCTTTAAGCACCTCTAGCGCATCGATACCATCTGTGGCTTCTAACACTTGGTATTTATGTCTGCACAGTAAGTTTTTGATATATAGCCTTGAATGACGAGAGTCTTCAACAACCAGTACTTTAACCGTTTCGTTGCGCGGTAATCGCGAGAGTTGCTTTTTTAAGTACTGGTAAGCTTGTTTATTTTCTTTTGTGATGTAGTCAATGATAGGGTATTTGTCTACGGTTTCTCGGGTGCGTTTATCAATGTTACCCGTCATGACAATGGTTGGAATTTCCGCTTTCACTGTTACGGGAATTGCGTCACCGTTAGGTGCATCAGGTAAAATAAAGTCAACCACGGCGCAAAAGTAACTGTGCTCGTTTATAAGTTCTTGTGCTTGTGCCAGTGACTGAGCTATATCTGCCTCATAACCACAAGATACCGCGATGTGTTTTTGTACTTTTGCAATGGTCGGGGTATCTTCTACGATGAGTATTCTATGTGTCACTATGCTTACCTTGTTATATTTTGCACGTCTAAGTTGTAAACTGAACCACTCAAAAATGCAATGAATACGAACGAGTTTGTTCTATTAGTTTAGTATAAACTTATAATTTTAAGTAGTTTGTTAAAATGTTAGCGTGCTGCATAGTAGGTGCGCCGATAAAGACGCACCATAAAAACTAGGTTATAGATCGTCGTCAGCGCTGTATGCAGGGGTGTAAGAATCAGGAACGGCTCTTGAGCGACCAAATAAGGTATGAAATTTCGATTTACAAGTTGTGAGCTTTAAATATTTGGCCCAAGCACGTTCAACCACATTGCTAGGTGGGAGCTGACCGTCCATGACATTAACAAATTGTAGTTGAAAACTATTTTGTGGTTCGCAGTCTTTGTTGTATAAGCTTTTTAGTAATACACCATGTTGTTCAAGAGCTTGAGCTTCAGCAAGCGTAAAATGTCCGCTGCGGCTAAATCCTCTTGGAAAGTTGGCATCGTCATAAAAAGCGCGAGGGCTTACAAAAGCATTACGCAAATTTGCTAGGTTCTGATCCATAACTCAATCCTCACATTGATATTGGGTGGAGTATGGATCAAGATTGAAATTTTTTTAAACAAGTTTTTTTTATCGTAAGGAACAAAAGTGGACATAGACCTATTAAAAACTTTTGTCGAAGTAGTTAAGACGCGCCATTTTGGCCGAGCAGCAGAAAATTTATATATAACTCAATCAGCTGTGAGCTTCCGTATTCGTCAGTTAGAGCAAAGTTTAGGTGTGAATTTATTCATTCGTCAACGTAATAATATCCAGCTAACTGCACCTGGAGAAAGGTTGTTACCTCATGCCACGATGATCCTGACAGGGATGCAGCGAGCAAAAGTTGACGTAGCGCTGGCTAATAATATGCATAAACAGCTTTCTTTATCAGGGACTCCGAATATATGGGATGCATTTTTACAATTTGGCATTAACAATATTGTTGCCGCAATGCCCGGTGTATCGCTGGTTGCCGAAGTTAAAGCACAGCAAGAAAGCACTCGGTTGCTGCTAGAACGAACACTCGATCTCGCTGTGCTATTTGATCCCCCAAAGGTTGATGAGCTTATCGTTAAGCCAATTAGAGATTTGCCAATTATCCCTGTAAGTACCTTTGAGTGTGAAGATGCTTTAGCATTTTTTAATAATCAATATGTCTATGTAGATTGGGGCACCGCTTTTTCTCTGTGGCATGCCAAACAATTTTCAGGCAGTACACCCCCTTACTTTAGAACAAGTACAGGTCGAATTGCCCTTGACCTTATAATGCAATGTGGCGGTAGTGCATTTATTCCTCAAGCATTAGCACACGATATGATTGAGCAGAAAAAACTGTTTCATATTGATTGTGTTGACCAAGTTTCTAGAGAAATATTCATCGCATATCACAAAGATAATGAGCAAAAAGAACAGATAGAAACAATCACTAGATTACTCGAGTCATTAAATTGAGTCATTTGTATGTTTTTTTTATGACATGTTTGTGTTTTAGGTAAAGTTTTTAGTGTTTTGATTTGTAATGCTTTTTTTTGTTTGTTTCTAAAGGGTTTCATTTTTAAGACTGTTTTTTTACTAAGTTTCGCCCTATGTAATATTTTTGTCATTTATCGCTGGCAAACTGCGCTTGTTAAAAATTAACGTGTTGCGATATTGAGGAAATACACATGAAACTGACTAATTCTGCACTTTTGTTCTCTGTATTGAGTGCATTGTCATTAAACGCATACGCTGATGTATCAGTGTACGGTAAAGCAAACGTTTCACTGCAATCGAGTGATGAAGGTGAAGGGTCTGCCACTGAGATCAAAAGTAATGCGTCTCGCTTTGGTTTTAAAGGCGCAGAAAAGTTAGAAGGTGGTTTAGAGGTTATCTATAAGCTCGAGTTTCAAGTGGACGTATCTGACGCTGATTCAAAAAATGGCAAAGATAACATAACGGCACGTAACCAATATGTAGGTTTAAAAGGCAGCTTTGGTGAAGTTGTGATTGGTCGTAACGATACTGCCTTTAAACAGTCTCAAGGCAAACTAGACTTATTTAATGACCTTGAAGGTGATATTAAAAACTTATTCAAAGGTGAAAATCGTTTAGGTAATTCTATCTCTTATAAGTCTGCAAGTTTTAATGGCTTTAAATTTTTAGGTACTTTTATTGCTGAAGATGACGTTGAAGGTAAAAACGGCTATTCAACAGCGCTGACTTATGGTGACAGCAAATTGAAGAAAACTGCTCTTTACGCCTCTGTCGCTGTAGATAGCGAAGTAAAAGGTCGTGACGCTGTTCGCTTTGCTGTGCACGGTAAAGTTGCTGACTTTAAACTGGGTGCCATGTATCAAACGCAAGAAAAAGTAGATGGCTCTGATGAAGCTGATGGTTACATGCTTAATGCAGCGTATAGCTTTGGCGCAAATACGTTAAAAGCACAGTATCAAGTTATTGACTTTGACCAAGGTGACAAGCTAGACGGCGTGTCAATCGGTATCGATCACAAACTTAATAAAGCAACAAAACTTTATGGCTTCTACTCAACGTTTGACGGTGACAACCAAGTTGAGCGTGACTACCTAGGTTTAGGTATTGAATATAAGTTTTAATTGTTAGTTGACTAGAATTCTAGTTCGCTTAGACAAGAAAACGCTCGATGACCAATCGGGCGTTTTGTATTTCAAGCATTTACAGTATTTATACCTAAAGGCCCTTTATACTTTTCAGAGGAACGGCGACACAGCACAAAGTTCTTAACACATTTCTCGCTTATAGTATTTCTGAGTACAACTTCGTGTGTTGAAAAATATCTCTCCCCATTAAATACATACTTAAATCACCTTTTTACTAGAGTATATGTTGACCATTTAATAATATTAAGTAATGGATAAATGCATTATAAAATAATAGTCTTGAGTGCAATATAGCGACATAAAGAGTGATGATATGAAAGATTTGGACTGCGATGAGTTATTGCATAAGCTTCATGAAACCAGTAAAAAGCAATTTGCTCGGGCACATTTATCGAGGCGTAGCTCTTTAAAAGTAGACGCGTCTTTATGGCTAAATGACTTGGTTGATACAGGTCTTTGTCAGGTGTTTGCTGAACAGTTAAGCAAGGAGCCCTCCGCTTTTAAACAAGCTGCACTAATAGACAAGCTTATCGACGTTATGGTATCAGAGGAATTAGATAAACAGCTGATTTCTTACTTTCAAAGTGAATACGCTATTGCGAGCTGCAGTGCCCACACTATCAGTGATAGCGATGTTACACATTGGAACTACCATCTTACACCCAGACAGCAGCTCACTCTGAGGCTATATATCCAAAGTGATGGAAGTGTTGCTCATCATGGTAATCTCTTGGATGCCAACAGTACCGCCAAAATTAGAGAGACAGTAATCCTTAATGATGAGTTGGAAGAAACATTTGAAATATGGTGCCAAAATAACTCTATTGATCTTGATAAGAGTATTCTGCCACCTATCAGTGTCGGCTCCGGGTTATTGTATAACCCGACTGAATTGGCTTTAAAAGATAGTGACCATGCCAAGCATGCCTTCATCGAAATCTGCTTCGTACCCTCTCCATACCATTATAAATATGTTAAACAAAGTGTTGCGCCTGTTGAGTTTCATAAAGATGGGCTCATGAATGTAGTATTAAAGCTAACTGATGATTGTGAAAATAAAACTCAAACAACAGATGCCTTCACTTCATTCCCACCTACAAGTCAAATAACGTCTTTACAACAGTTACGAGTCCTTTTGAACAGTATTTTTCCAAATAATGATTTTGCATGGCATATGTTTACACAGTTTATTGCGTTGGACCCTGACTTGAAAGAGCTCAATAACCTTGGTGAGCTTGTGAACACACTGAAGTTGTCATTCCAAAATAGTATCGGATGGTCTCAAGCGAGTCGTCTTGGTACGGGGAATATAAAAAATTTAATGCAGTTAGCCGAGTTTGAGCAAAGATTTGATAACAGTACCACGCGATACGCGAAAAAGGGTAAACCAGATCCAAATGCTATTTTTTGGCCTAATCCAAATCCAAAAAAAGAGGACAATCGCGAGCCGTTATCTCGATTTAAACAATTACCATTTGTAAAGCGATACCCTATTGTGAATAAAGACACACCAATAGGCTCTGCTGGAAGTTGTTTTGCTCAAGAGATAGCCAAAGTGTTTCAAGAGGAAGGGTATAATTACATCATTGAGGAAAGAAATGATGATCCAGCTGCTGGAATGGTAGTGGATAATTATAAAATTGGAGATAAGCATGCAATTGCTTGTGCTAATTATGGTATCTTGTTTAATACTCCTAGTTTTAGGCAGTTAGCAGAGAGAGCATTTGCAACAAAACCTACCCAGAAAATTTTGTTTCAACGAGAAGATGGTTTGTGGCTAGATCCGTTTCGTGAAAATGTGGGATTTTATAGTCAACAAGCGTACAAAAATGATTACCAAAACCATTTGGATGCAACACGCCGAGCGCTCGAGAAGTGTGAGGTTTTTATTGTCACATTGGGTCTAAACGAATGTTGGGAGTTATACGATGGTACGGTACTATCGAGAAACCCACAGAAGCAAATATATGCACTTGTTAAACACAAGACGCTCAGTGTTCAAGAAAATGTAGATAATATTCAAGCATTTTTTGATACGGTTAAAAAGTATAATCCTAACTTTAAGCTTATTATCACGGTATCTCCCATCCCATTTTTGGCGACTGGGCATGGTGAAGAGCAGCATGTGATCACTGCAAATACGCACTCTAAGTCAGTACTGCGCGTAGCGGCTCATGAGCTGGTAGCAAATAACACAGATATGTATTATTTACCGAGTTATGAATTAGTTACTCAATGTATAAAAGATCCATGGCAAGAAGATGACCGCCATGTGACAGTCGATACTGTTAAGCAAGTAGTACACTTATTTAAAGAGATTTTTGTTGATGAGCTAAGTTGATGAATTTAATCAGTATTGGTTCTAACTCGAACAGTCCAGAAGGCTTACATCTTTGCTTGTATCAATATGCGAGCTGTAATTTACCTAACTCGAGTTTTAATTGACGTTACATAGATTGAAATAGCTTATGCTTTTTGATTTTTAACGCGAAAGATGCACAACGATCAAACAGCCATTCATTAGGCTTTAGCTTGAGAGGCTAATGAATGGCTTTAATCGGTAAAGGTTAACTTTGGCCGGTCAAACGTAAGTACTTCTCCGCGAGCGTATCTAAGTCTTCCTTATGATGAGGGTCGGGCTTGATACAATCAATCGGGCAGACACTAACACAAGTGGGTGTATCATAGTGACCAACGCACTCGGTACATTTATCCGGGTCAATTTCATAAATCTTTTCCCCAAAATAAATTGCCTGATTAGGGCACTCCGGATCGCACATATCACAATTGATACACTTTGAGTTGATCATCAAAGCCATGGTTATGCCTTTTTGAACGGATTACGCGTATCTTGGTTGTTATCTAAATTACGCATTAAAATAGCGTGATCTAAATTGAGGTCCTCAGGCAATGGAATTTTTACGATGTGGCCAGAACCTTTGGCATCATCAATGCGCTCACCTTTTTTGTTTTCCATGTGCTCAAGGTTAAAGGCAATATTGCCCTGTGGTGTCATCAGCTCAAGACTATGCCCAGTACAGAATTTGTTTTTAACATCAATTTCAACCAGGCCATTGTCGTGACGACCGAGCACTTCGCCTACAAACTGCTGCTTGTCTGACACTGAATGTCCGTACTCGTAGTTTTGATAGTCTTGATGCGCGTGGCGCTTTAAAAAGCCTTCTGTATATCCACGGTGCGCTAAGTTTTCTAGCGTATGCAGCAAGTTCGGATCAAATGGTTTGCCAGCTACCGCGTCGTCAATGGCTTTACGGTACACTTGTGCGGTACGCGCTACATAATAGAAAGATTTAGTGCGCCCTTCAATTTTTAAACTATGCACACCCATTTTGGTTAACTGATCAACATACTGCACCGCGCGTAAGTCTTTTGAGTTCATGATATAAGTACCATGCTCATCTTCAAACGCAGGCATATATTCGCCCGGGCGACCTTGCTCTTCTAGCATGAATACCTCAGAGGTGGGTTGGCCTTCACCGAGAGTGGGGATCACTGACTTGGGATCAATTTTATGAACCACATCACCCGTTTCGGTTTCTTTTGCTGGTTTTACGTCATATTCCCAGCGACAAGCATTGGTGCAAGTACCTTGGTTTGGATCACGCTTGTTGATGTAACCGGATAATAAGCAGCGGCCTGAGTACGCCATACATAAAGCACCGTGAACAAACACTTCCAGCTCTGTTTGCGGGCACAGTTGGCGAATTTCAGCGATCTCTTCCAGTGATAACTCACGTGATAAGATCACGCGTTCAATCCCTTGCTTGGCCCAAAACTGCACGCTTGCGTAGTTGACCGCATTCGCTTGCACAGATAAATGAATTGGCATGTCTGGCCATTTATCACGTACTAACATGATTAGACCAGGATCTGACATGATCAGCGCATCAGGCTGCATGGCAATAACAGGCTCTATATCGCGTAAGTAAGTTTTTACTTTGCTATTATGCGGCGCAATATTTGAGACCACATAAAGCTTTTTGTTTTGCTGATGCGCTTCATTTATGCCCAATGCTAGGTTGTCTAAATCAAACTCGTTATTACGGACACGTAAAGAGTAACGTGGTTGGCCGGCATAAACGGCATCTGCGCCATACGCAAAAGCGTAACGCATATTCTTTAAACTACCTGCAGGTGAAAGGAGTTCTGGTACAAACATGGTAAACCTCATACATCGAACTGGGTACAAGCCAGCTGTTTGGGTCAAAATTGACTCGAAATAAAAAAGCGGCGCAGTATAAATCAGCACCGAAAAGAGCGTTTTGATTTAGATCATGATTTGTTTTACCAAGAATGATGTTTGCTGTTGCATAAACTGCGTCACATTGAAAACAAATGTAGTAGGTTTTTGCAGCTAAAACGCGTATAATTCGCGCCCGTCAATAATCACAACTTTTTTGGAGCAAAAAAGATGGCTTTAGAGCGTACTTTTTCAATCATCAAGCCTGATGCGGTAGCTAAAAACCACATTGGTGCAATCTATAACCGTTTCGAATCAGCTGGTCTTAAGATCGTTGCTTCTAAAATGGTTCACCTTTCTCAAGAGAAAGCTGAAGGTTTCTACGCAGAGCACAAAGAGCGTCCTTTCTTTGGTGCACTAGTTTCTTTCATGACTTCAGGCCCAGTAATGGTTCAAGTTCTTGAAGGTGAAGATGCAGTTCGTAAGAACCGTGAAATCATGGGTGCTACTAACCCTGCTGAAGCACTAGCTGGTACTTTACGTGCTGACTACGCAGACAGCATCGACGAAAACGCGGTACACGGTTCAGACGCACCTGAGTCAGCTGCTCGCGAAATCGCTTACTTCTTTGCTGAAGAAGAAATCTGCCCACGTACTCGTTAATCTCGATACAAGGCAATTGAAAGAAGGGCTTTTGAGCCCTTTTTTCGTCCTAATCGTTTTTTGTTAAACACTCCAAGCGCTAACTATAGAGTTTTTAGCAAAGCACAATAGAGTTAAGATTGTTATCGCTGTTCATATTTTGTACAATGCGCGGCTACCTTACTAATGTTATACCGTCACTTGAATTGAGGTTGTTTCATGGCCAGTACTGAGAAAAAAATTAATTTACTTGATTTAAACCGCGAGGGCATGCGTGAGTTGTTTGCTTCTTACGGTGAAAAGCCGTTTCGTGCTGATCAAGTAATGAAATGGATCTACCACTTTGGCATTGATGACTTCGAACAAATGAGTAACATTAACAAGAAACTCAAAGCAAAGTTAGCTGCTGAGTGTGAGATTAAAGCTCCTGAGATCTCAGTAAAACAAGTTGCAAGTGATGGTACGATAAAATACGCACTGTTGCTTGAGGGGGGTCAAGAAGTAGAGACGGTATGGATCCCCGAAAAAGATCGCGCTACGTTATGTGTATCCTCTCAGGTTGGTTGTGCGCTGGAATGTACATTTTGTTCAACAGCCCAACAGGGCTTTAACCGCAACCTAAAAGTGTCTGAAATCATTGGTCAGGTATGGCGTGTTGCTAAAGACATTGGTCTTCATGATGGTGATAGTACTAAACGACC
Organism: Pseudoalteromonas sp. A25; assembly: GCF_009176705.1. Classification (NCBI taxonomy): domain Bacteria; kingdom Pseudomonadati; phylum Pseudomonadota; class Gammaproteobacteria; order Alteromonadales; family Pseudoalteromonadaceae; genus Pseudoalteromonas; species Pseudoalteromonas sp. A25. The sequence goes on from NZ_AP021846.1 coordinate 646,783, forward strand.
AATTACCAATGTGGTAATGATGGGTATGGGTGAGCCATTGCTTAACCTGAATAACGTTGTACCTGCAATGGAACTAATGATGGATGATTGGGCGTTTGGTTTGTCAAAACGCCGTGTTACATTGAGTACTTCAGGTGTTGTGCCAGCACTTGATATTCTGAAAGAAAAGATTGATGTTGCGTTGGCGATTTCTTTGCACGCGCCAAACAACGAATTGCGTGACGTATTGGTACCAATTAATAAAAAATATCCAATTGAAGAGTTCTTGGCTGCATGTCGTCGTTACATCGATGGCTCCAAAGCGAATAAAGACGTGACAATTGAATACGTAATGCTGCAAGGCGTGAACGACAGCACAGATCATGCCCATGAACTGGTAAAAGTGCTCAAAGGCACACCGTCAAAAATAAACCTTATTCCGTTTAACCCCTTCCCTGGTAACGAATACGGCCGTTCAAGCAACAGTCGCATTGACCGCTTCTCTAAAGTGTTACAAGCCGCAGGTTTAACCTGTATTGTGCGTCGCACACGGGGTGATGATATTGATGCGGCATGCGGTCAGCTGGTGGGCGATGTGGTAGACAGAACCAAGCGTTTAGCTAAAAAGCAGCAACGTGATGATAATGCGATTGCTGTTAAGGTAAGTGCTAGTTAATACCTTTAACCAGCGAAAAGTGTAGTTAGTGCAATTTTAATCTGTCCTTATGGTAAAAAATAGATGAATCATAAGGACTTTTAGGTAGTATAAGGGCACAGTGATATTACATAAAGGGTGGTACATGCGTTCTTGTTTGATTTCTCTCGTTGCAATTGGATTATTGTCGGCGTGTGTTACTGAGACAAGCTCAGTTACCAGAAATAAGCCAAATGTAAGAAATGAAGTTAATGGTCAAGAGGCCGCAAAAACGCGTATTACTCTAGCTTTACAATATTTGCGTTCGGGCAATAATAGTCAAGCCAAATATAATCTAGAAAAGGCGCTGCAACTTGCACCAGAGCTGCCTCAGGCTCACTACTCATTAGCTTATTATTACGAACAAGTTGGTGAAGATGCGCGTGCTGATAAAGCTTATCAACAGGCGCTATCAATCGATCCTAACAACCCTAATACTCTAAATAACTATGGTACGTTTTTGTGTCGTATTGGCGAGTATCAAGCGGCTAGCGAACAGTTTTTTAAAGCCATCGATGTGCCTAGTTATCTGCGAGTGTCGCGCAGCTATGAAAATTTAGCGCTATGTGCCATAAAACAAGATAACTTTTCAAAAGCTGAAGATTACCTCAACAGTGCGATAGCGCATGATGGGCGAAGTCAATCGGCTTTGATCAGCTTAGCGGCCATATTTTATGCTAAGAGTGATTTACACCAGGCTATGGGGGTTTTAGAAAACTACTCAAATAAAGGCTTTGTATCAGCGCGCAGTATGCTTTTACAGCATCTTTTGCATGTCAGCATGGGGCATTTACAAAAAGCACAAGAAGTAGCTAATTTGCTTATTCAAACATACCCAGATTCGTTTCAAGCTAAGGTTCTTCTTAATGAGCAAGCACAAAACAGTGAATTTGTGCGTTTAAAAGAGCAATATCGTGTTGCACAGCTAAAAAAAATAACACAAAAGTCACCGTCATATTTATCACAGCAACCAAAAATAAAAATTAAACGTAAGATAAATCATCAACAAAAGACATCTGTTGCAAAGACTGAGGCTGTTTCATTACGCCCATCAGAAGAATTCACAGCGCGTTCAGTTACTCAAACTACTATAGCGAGCGGATCTGACAATAACAGTATTGCTACGCTAACGAATGAAGCGGCATTACAAAAACAAGAAACCGCAGAGGCGGAAAAGCCCACTAAAGGGATGGTACGTTTTTACGAGCCTGATCCAAACGATGTACGCTTTGGCAAGTCAGCGACGACTGTAGCGTATGAACGCGACGCATTTGAAAGTAATTTGCAAAATTTGCCACTTGTGAATACTAAAGTGAGTGCACCAAAAGTTCCGTTTCATATAATACAAGTTGGTGAAAATGTGTTTAGCTTGTCCGTAAAATACGACATTAAGCTAGTAGATTTGCTGCGTTGGAATAACCTAAAAGAATCCGATAGAGTGGTAGCAGGGCAAAAAATTTACCTTAATAACCCGACTACCATGCATGCTATTCAGGCAGGAGATACTCTATTTAAAATTGCGACTCAACATGGATTGCTGATCGATGAGTTAATGCGATGGAATGATTTAACACCGGATGTGGCCTTAAAAGAAGGTCATGGATTATTGATTGTGGACCCTGATAGTTACGTTTTATGAAACAAGAAAACATCGAAATGGAAGAACAAGTTCCTACTATAGGACAGTCGCTGCATACTGCTCGAATTGCTTCTGGCATGAGTGTTGAAGATGTATCGCAGCGTCTAAAACTGACGGCGTTGCAAGTAACTAAGTTAGAGCAAGATGATTACCAAGACTTAGGCCCTGTCACTTTTATTCGCGGCTATATCAAAAGTTATAGCAATTTACTGGGTCTTGATTCTCAACAGCTATTGGCATTAATGGATGCTCCTAAAGCACCTGAGCCTACCAAGAGAATGCAGAGCTTTTCGAGGCGTACAGAAAAGGAAGCCAGCGATAATCGGTTAATGATTTTTAGCTATTTAATATTAGCGTTGGTGATAGGCTCTTCAGGGGTATGGTACTGGCAAACGAGTGATAGTGCGCCAGAGGCAAAACCACAGTCATCAAGCAATTCGCTCGCAACAGAAACTGTTGAGCGTGAGTCTGCCGCCAATGCTGTCGGTGCTATTGTAACTCAAGATGATTCTCTTAATGACAATAGTGAATTGAATCAAACTGAGTTGGTAGCTCTGAGCGATATTACAAAACATGAGCAAGTGACCTTAGCTGAAGACGCTACGCAGCAGGAGCAGCTTAAACAAGAGCTTGATGTACTGCCAATTGAAGAGCAAAAAGACGCAGATTTGAGCACGATTGTTATGCGTTTTAGTGATGATAGTTGGGTTGAAATTTTTGATGCGACACAAGAGCGCATCGCATTTGGTGTTAAAAAAGCGGGCTACACCATGACAGTGGAAGGCAAAGCCCCTTTCAATGTTGTACTGGGCAAACACCAAGTTGTGGCAGTTGAGCTGGATGGGCAGTTAATTGACTTATCGAGCTTGCCTAGAAACCGTTTAGCAAAATTTAATTTACCGTTAGCAGAGTAACCGTCTATGTTTTCAGAATCTCCGATAAAACGCAGAAAATCAACACGCATTAACGTGGGAAATGTTCCAATTGGAGACGGCGCGCCGATAGCTGTGCAGTCGATGACCAACACCAATACGCTGGATATCGATGCGACGGTTGCGCAGATCAAAGCTATCCAGGATGCTGGTGCTGACATTGTGCGTGTTTCAGTACCAACTATGGATGCGGCCGAAGCGTTTAAAAGTATCAAAGAGCAAGTTGATATTCCGCTTGTGACAGATATCCACTTTGATTATCGGATAGCTTTGAAGGTAGCCCAATATGGTGCTGATTGCTTACGCATAAACCCGGGTAATATAGGATCTGAAGATCGTATTCGCGCAGTGGTAGACGCTGCGTCTGAACGCAACATCCCGATCCGTATTGGTGTCAATGGGGGATCACTAGAGCGTGACTTGCAGGAGAAGTACGGCGAGCCAACACCTGAAGCGCTGCTTGAGTCAGCGATGCGCCACGTTGAAATTTTACAGCGTTTGAATTTTGACCAATTTAAAGTGTCGGTAAAAGCATCCGATGTCTTTTTGGCTGTGGGCGCGTATCGACTGCTTGCTAAAGAAATCGATCAGCCATTACATTTAGGTATAACCGAAGCGGGTGGGTTTCGCTCTGGTTCGGTAAAATCAGCTGTGGGCTTGGGCATGCTATTAGCCGAGGGCATTGGTGATACATTACGTGTATCACTGGCTGCTGATCCCGTTCAAGAAATCAAAGTTGGTTTTGATATTTTAAAGTCTCTGCGAATACGCTCTCGCGGTATTAACTTTATCGCTTGCCCAAGCTGTTCTCGCCAGGAGTTTGACGTGGTCAATACCATGAACCAATTAGAAGAGCGTTTGGAAGATATCATCACGCCAATTTCAGTGTCTGTGATAGGTTGTGTTGTTAATGGACCGGGAGAAGCGCTGATCAGTGATATTGGCTTAGCAGGCGCTAACCGTCGTTCAGGGCTATACATCAATGGTGAGCGACAAAAGTTACGCATTGATAATGACAATATTGTTGAGCAATTAGAAGCTCAAGTTCGAGAATTTGTTGCCAAAAAAGAGCAGCAACCAGAAATTGATATCAAGATCGTTGAGTAATTCATAAATATTAAAATGTTTTTTATATTCAAGTAAAGGCTGTTTGCGCGTTAGGTCGCATTTTTAACCTGTTTGGGTATAATGAGCGATTAATTTTTTACGCAAGTCAGGCACTTTGCGACGATCTCATTGATAAAACAGATTTATTTAGGAATTTAAGTGGCAAAACAAATTCAAGCAGTTCGTGGTATGAACGACTGTCTGCCAGGTACAACACAAATTTGGCAGAAAGTAGAAGATACGTTGCGCAAAACGGTGGCGTCTTATGGTTATCAAGAGATCCGTTTTCCTATTGTTGAGTCTACTGATTTATTCAAGCGCTCTATCGGTGAAGTAACCGACATTGTTGAAAAAGAAATGTACACGTTTGAAGATCGCAGCGGTGACAGTTTGACATTACGTCCCGAAGGAACCGCAGTGTGTGTTCGTGCTGGCAATCAAAATGGGTTGCTATACAACCAAGAACAACGCCTGTGGTATATGGGGCCTATGTTTAGACATGAGCGCCCTCAAAAGGGTCGTTATCGTCAGTTTCATCAATTTGGTGTAGAAACCTTTGGTATTGCCAGTGCAGACATTGACGCAGAGGTTATTTTACTGACAGCCCGTCTTTGGCAAGAATTTGGTATCAGTGATCACGTCTCGCTCGAGCTTAATTCGTTGGGGTCAAATGAAGCGCGAGCACACTATAGAGATGCGCTAGTAGCATTTCTAGAGCAACACGTTGAGCAATTAGATGAAGACAGCAAACGTCGTATGCATTCGAATCCTTTACGCGTGTTAGATAGCAAAAACCCTGAAGTACAGGCTGTATTAGAGCATGCACCTAAGCTGTCTGAGCATCTAGATGAAGAGTCGCAGGCGCATTTTAAAAATTTATGTGAACGATTAGATGCCGCAGGCGTCAAATACCGCGTTAATGAAAAGCTGGTTCGTGGCTTAGATTATTATAATCGCACTGTTTTTGAGTGGGTGACCGATAGTCTTGGTGCACAAGGTACAGTGTGTGCTGGTGGTCGTTACGATGGCTTGGTAGAGCAATTAGGCGGTAAAGGTACGCCCGCAGTCGGTTTTGCGATGGGCCTCGAACGTTTGGTACTCATGTTACAAGAGCTTGAATGTGTAGGCTCTCTTCGTCGTAATGCAGACGTTTACGTTGCTGCCATGGGGGATAAAGCAAGTATCCAAGCGCCTGTTATCGCAGAACAACTCAGAAATGAAGTCGCTGGTTTGCGTGTTATGGTGCACGCTGGTGGTGGTAATTTTAAGAAACAATTAAAACGCGCAGATAAAAGTGATGCTTTAGTCGCTTTGATCCTTGGCGAGGATGAGCTTGCACAAGGCAAAGTAACCGTTAAGTATCTGCGAGAACAAAAAGAACAGATCACAGTGGCTTTGGGTGAGGTTAAAACTTTACTGCAAGCGCTGGTAGCATAAGAGGTTATAATGGAAATTTACTCAACAGAAGAACAACAAGCCGAGGCAATAAAACGATTTTTCCGTGAAAATGGAGTGTCTTTAGCGTTGGGCATTATTATTGGCTTAGGTGGTTTATACGGTTGGAAAGCTTACAATCAAAGTCAAATCGATAACGCGGAAGCAGCTTCTAATGCGTATAACCAATTTGTTGAAAGTGATGATGTATTAGCTGCAAGCGACAGTTTTGTAAAAGAAAATGCAGATTCTAACTATGCTGTACTAGCAGCATTTGTAGCGGCTAAAGAAGCGGCTGACAAGCAACAGTTAGATGTTGCTGCGCAAAAGCTTCAGTGGGCCGCTGAGAATGTACAAAGTTTAGAGCTAAAAGCCACAGCATTAACGCGACTAGCACGTGTACAGCTTGCTCAACAACAATTTGATGCAGCATTGGCGACATTGGACAAACCAATGCCTGAGAGCTTTAAAGCGCAAATTTCAGAGATCAAAGGTGATGTATTCTTAGCCCAAGGCAATAAAGAAATGGCCAAGTCGCAGTATCAAGCCGCTCTTGATGCCTCGACGGAAGGCGCAAATACTCTGCTTAAAATTAAGTTAGATGACTTAGCTTCAGCACAGCCTGCAGCATAGGAGTCAGTATGAATAAGCTTAGTATGGCCACCTTGGCGCTTTGCATGGCGTCGCTGTTAGGATGTTCATCTAGTGATGAAGAAGAACTCGTTCTACCAGAAATCAACAACCAGTTTGAGACACAAGTTGTTTGGCAGGAAAGTGTTGGTGATGGTGTAGAACATTACTTCTCTCGTTTGACACCAACGATTTATAAAGATTTCGTGTTTGTGGCAGAGCGTGATGGTTTAGTTAAAGCGCTTAACCTTGAGTCGGGCAAAACGTTATGGCAAACAGATACACGAAAAGCCCCAGCGTTTTGGCCATGGGAAGATAGTGATAGTGCAAAGCTCTCTGGTGGCATTTTGCAAGCATATGGAAACATTTATATTGGTTCCGAGCACGGCGAAGTCATTGCTTTAAATAGAGATTCTGGCGAGATAATCTGGCGTAAGAATGTTCCAGGTGAAGCCTTATCATCACCTGCTGCGGGCGACGGCCTGGTGTATGTTAACTTAGGGTCTGGTAAGTTGCTTGCTCTTCATCCTGATACCGGCGAAGAACGCTGGCGTCATGAGCAAGAAGTACCAGCTTTAACGTTGCGGGGCTTGAGCTCGCCTACGGCGGCTAACGGTGGTGTATTATTTGGTGAAGAAAGCGGTAAGTTATCTGTATTGATCGCTGAAAATGGCTATAGTGCCTGGAGTGCAGATGTCGCATTAGCCAAAGGTTCGTCAGAGTTTGAACGTTTAGTTGATGTAGATACAAAGCCTGTTGTTAGCGGCGCAATGGCTTATGCAATAGGCTATAATGGTAATTTAGCAGCCGTTGATGTGCGCAGCGGAAATGTTGTTTGGAAAAGAGAATACAGCAGTTACCGAGACCTAAGCTTGGATCTAAACGTACTTTACTTAGTGGATAGTAATGGCGTTATTTATGCTTTGGATAAAGACTCAGGCATTGAACGTTGGAGTCAGCCTGCACTGAGAGGTTGGTACTTAACGGCACCAACTGTTGCTGGTAACTATGTTGCGGTGGGTGATCAAGAAGGTAATTTGCATTGGCTAGATAAGCAAACAGGTCAATTGGTTGCTCGTGAATCATTTGATAGCTCAGGTTTTTTTGTAGAGCCTGTTGTAGCTGATGATAAATTGATTGTTTACACCCGCAATGGTGAAGTTAGCGCAGTAAAAATTCCATAACACTTAATGTTAGTTAAGTATGTTAAGGCTTCGCTTTGCGAAGCCTTTTGTTGTTTATTAAAGAGGTAGTCTATGCTTCCGGTGATCGCTCTTGTTGGGCGACCTAATGTGGGTAAATCCACGCTGTTTAACCGCTTAACGCGTACTCGAGATGCTTTGGTGGCAGATTTTCCTGGTCTTACGCGTGATCGTAAATATGGCCAAGCTAGTTATGATGGTTACGAGTTTATCGTGGTCGATACAGGTGGTATTGACGGCTCTGAAGAAGGGATTGAAACAGAAATGGCCGAACAGTCGCTACTGGCGATTGAAGAGGCTGATATTGTGCTGTTCTTGGTAGATGCACGTGCAGGTATGAATGCCGCTGATCAGGCAATTGCACAGCACTTACGTAAACAACAAAAAAAATGCTTTTTGGTGGCCAATAAAACCGATGGTATTGATGCTGACTCAAATTGTGCTGAATTTTATCAATTAGCACTTGGCGAGGTTTATCAAATTGCTGCCGCTCATGGTCGGGGCGTAACGCAATTATTAGACGTAACATTACAACCTGTTATTGCTGAATTAGCTGAACAGGAAGATGAGTTAGAGCAAGATGACGCTCATCTGGCTGAACTTTACCTTGAAGGTGAAGAAGGCGCTGATGAAGATGGTAAGTCGGCGTTTGAAGACAAGCCAATTAAATTAGCCATTATAGGTCGCCCAAATGTAGGTAAATCAACATTGACTAACCGAATTTTGGGTGAGGAGCGTGTCATTGTCTACGATATGCCTGGTACAACGAGAGACTCTATTTACATTCCTATGACTCGTAATGAGCGTGAGTATGTTCTTATCGACACAGCTGGTGTGCGTAAGCGCAAAAAGGTAAGTGATGTAGTTGAAAAGTTCTCTGTGATCAAAACCCTAAAAGCAATTGAAGATGCTAACGTGGTGTTATTAGTGGTTGATGCGCGAGACGGGATCTCAGATCAAGATTTAAGCTTGCTTGGTTTTGCTTTGAACTCTGGTCGCTCTTTAGTTATTGCTGTTAATAAATGGGACGGGTTAGACGATTATGTAAAAGAGCGCATAAAGTCTGAACTAGACCGTCGATTAGGGTTTATCGATTTTGCACGCTTGCATTTTATTTCGGCGCTTCATGGTACTGGCGTAGGGCATTTATTTGAATCTGTTGATGAAGCCTATGAATCTGCAACAAAACGGATCAGTACTGCGATGTTGCGTAGGATCATGGATATGGCGCAAGCAGATCACCAACCACCATTGGTACGAGGCCGACGCGTTAAGCTAAAATATGCACATGCGGGGGGATATAACCCACCAAGGATCGTTATTCACGGTAACCAAGTACATGATTTACCTGATAGCTACAAGCGCTATTTGATGAACTATTATCGTAAAGCATTAAATATCATGGGTACACCGATTAAGATTGAATTCCGTGAAGGGGACAACCCTTATGCTGGACGTACAAATAAGATGACCTTATCGCAAAAGCGTAAGTTAAGAGCGTTTAGTAAAGAAAACCGTAACAAATCTTAGCGCGATTAGCGCAAACGCTATCGACTTAACATTGTCTGATCCGCAAACTTTGCAGTTTGCGGATTTTTTATATTTATCACAGCAATACTTATGTCTTTTTCATAATAACAAGCACGAGTTGGTTGTAATTTGCCCATGTTTAATTTTATGCTTAATGAGTGAGAATAGTGAACAAAGACTATTCAGCATGACTTTGGCTGATATTATTTTAAGTGGTTAAAAATGCGTTTTGCAAAAACTGTGATCTATGTTGACAACGTTGAGGAAGTACTCGACTTTTATTATCAAGCATTTGGGTTGAGTACGCTCAATTTGACTGAATCAGGAGATTATGGCGAGTTAGACAGTGGAGAAGTTATTCTTGCTTTTGCTAGCCACCCTTTAGCACAGGCGCAATTTAAACAAAGCTATATTCGTGCACAGCCCAAACAACCCGCATTGGGGTTTGAGCTCACTATATACTGTGAAAATGTAAGTGAAAGTTACGATAGAGCGGTGATTGCTGGAGCTGAACCTTTAATGCCTCCAACAACAAAGGGAATAAGCGCGCAAGCTTATGTACGCGCTATTGAGGGCACCTTAATTGCATTAGTCAACGAGTGCGCGGGCTAACCCTACAGGCTCTATTTCAACGCATACATTGTCATCATTCCAATTCAGACCAAACAGCGCTTGATCTTCGTTTAAGTCTTCAACCCATTCATCTAAAAACTCATCAAGAGAGATTGCCACTGGTGAATAGTCTTGCCATTCATCTTTACATTGGGCTTGCGCTTTTTGCTCGCTATCCCAAATGAGTAGTACGTCAGTCTCTTCAAATTGGTTGGACTCACAAACGACGACGCCACCGTCTTCAGCGCCTAGCGCCCATATTTGTTGGTTGGTACGAACCTGCTCTACAAAAGTAACTAATTCGGATTCTATTTCAATGTCGCTCATTGCCTTTACCTTCTGTGTGTGACAACTATATTCTGGGATCTGAATCTGTACTTCCTGGTAAGTTACTGTGTACTTCATAAAAATGCAGTAACGCGGTAAACGAACTTAAATCAGTTAATTTTCTAAATTCAATCCAATCTAGCAAGCAGTATAAACTGATCTGCAAATAGTCGCAGTCTAAAAAGTCACTTTTAACACATTGTTCATTTAAGTCTGATAATACAGCTTCAATGCGCTCTCTTTGCAAGTTAAAGAACAGTGTATCTGATTGTGTATCAAACCCTGAGCGCTCGCACAGCAGCAGCTCAACCAACGAATCATTGCAGGCGTTTATGTTAACAAGTTGGTTTTCTTGCCAGTAAGTCATTTTAGTAAGCTGAAATTTGTCGACTAAATAGCGGTGAATAGCACCTGAATCACAAATGGTGGTTTGTTCATCAATGAGAAAGGGGATTTTCCTCGCTGGATTGTTGGCAATTAAAGTCGCCTTGTCTTGTTCACTAAAAATATCTAAATGTTGATAATGAACAGTTAGGTTGTGAAGGGCAGAAAACATTCTAATACGTCTTGCAAATGGAGAGGTATTTGAGCCATATAATTGCATATAGATCCCTTTTTATAAAAAAGGCCGCATGAAGCGGCCTAAAAACTAAAAATACAATTTACTCTGAGCGACTGGTAACTTCAAGCAGATGATAGCCAAACTGCGTTTGCACAGGGCCTTGAACCTCGTTGATAGGGGCAGAAAACACGACTTTGTCAAATTCAGGTACCATCATACCGGGCCCAAATTCACCCAGTGCACCACCGTCTTGCCCAGATGGACAGCTCGAATATTGTTTTGCAAGTTCTGCAAAATCCTCACCTGCAGCAATTCTTGATTTTAAATCTAAGCACTCAGCCTCGCTCTCAACTAAAATGTGTCTTGCACTTGCAACTGTCATATGCTCTCCATAATGGCTTGTGTTTGTTTTTTTCTCAGTCTTTATTCTAATACAAGAATGTCAAAAACTCACTATTTGCTTACAAAGCTTTTTCAATTGCTGTGGTTAGCTCTTCTGATAGTGGTTTGGTCCGACTATTAAAGCGTGTGACCTGCGTTCTATCCGCAGAGACTAAATATTTGTAGAAGTTCCAGTTTGGCGAGCTCGTTTGCTTATTTAAGTGTTTAAAAATGGGGTTGGCGTCATCGCCCCTCACCGCTGATGTAGCAAGCATGTTAAATGTGACACCGTAGTTTATAAAGCATACTTTTGCGGTTTCTTTTTCACTATCTTCTTCTTGAAAAAAATCATCAGACGGAAAGCCCAATACCACTAACCCTTTATCCTTATACTGTTGATGCAACTTTTCAAGACCTTCGAATTGGCCAGTAAAACCACAGTTACTTGCAGTGTTAACTATCAGTAGTGGTTTGCCTTTGAACTGGCACAAATTGATGGTGTCGTCAGAGCGAAGTTTGCGCAGTTCCACATTGGTAAAATCATCACACTGTTGAGCGTAAGCGAAACCGCTCAGAGTAAGGCCTGCGAACAATATGGCCTTGGTTACAGTTTTTTTAATCATCGGCTCTTTCCCTCTAAGATAATAATCTTCTATGATACGCCATTACATTCAAATGCGATCAAACATTTACTGAGCATGACAATAAGAATAGCTGAAATTGACGACCTTCAAAGTATCACAGATATATATAACGAAACGATTGCAAGTAGAATGGTCACCGCAGACACCGAGCCGCTTACGGTAGAGCAGCGCATGGAGTGGTTTAGTAGCCATAATTCGGACAGGCCGTTATTCGTATATGAAGCTAAAGGCCGTGTCGTGGCGTGGCTTAGTTTTAAGTCATTTTATGGACGTCCGGCCTATTCTCAAACCTGCGAAATTAGCATTTATATTTCAACACAGGCAAGAGGACAAGGACTGGGACAGCAATTGTTGGAATTTGCACAAGTGCACGCACAGGTAATAAAAGTGTCTACCCTAGTTGGGTTTATTTTTAGTCACAATATACCCAGCTTAAAGTTATTTAAGCGCCATGGTTTTGAAAGTTGGGGAGAGTTACCTGATGTCGCAATCATGGATGGTAACCCCTACAGTCTCACCATAGTGGGTAAACATTTGAGAAATTAAAGCAAGCCAGTTAAACCGAAAAATTCGTCTACACTTGAGGAAGATAGGAGATAGGTTGTGTAGATAGATGACAAACAAGGTTTTGATTGTAGACAGTAACAGTGTTCTTGCTATGCGCTTGAAAGTATTGTTCGAGCTGCTGGGCGGTGAAGTTGAGCATATACATTATCGTATGCTAGACCAAATTGAAGACTTAGAGCGCTATGACGCTATCGCCGTTGCTAATGGAATACCAACCAGCTTCTTAGATTCACTGTCGTCATTAAGACAGCATGAAAAGCTAATTTTGCTTGCCCCCAAACCCGACAATGCTCAGCAGCTTGCTTTATTTAGCCAGTTTAACAAAGCGCTACCCAATGGCATTGTGGTTTACCCTTTTTTTTCGAATAAAGAAATCACGAACCTGCTGGAACGAGTGTTTGAGATCGGAGCCGAAAGCCGACTCGTATTGCCTTCTGTATTACTCGTTGATCACGATTTAGAGCGGTTATCTGAGTTAGCAACGAGCCTATCCGGAGCTCAACTAAACGTATATACAGCCGATACATGTGTGGTTGGTATGAGTCAAGCACAGCATCAAGCAATCGATTTATTGATTGCTGCTTATGAACCGCATGATAAATGTGCACTGGACTTGTTTGGGCAAATGAAAGTGCTAAATAATAACTTACGCTGTTTGCTTTACACAGAGAAAGCTGACCAAGTAGACATGCTCGAAGCAATACGTTTTGGTGTTGAAGATGTATTAATATGGCCGTTTGATGAAGGAGACTTGCTCAAGGCGCTACACAAACTGTGGCAAACTGAAATGTTAAAAAGGCATAACCAAGAGCTGGTTGAGCGCTTGCAAGATACGGTTGACGCCCTGATAGAGCGAGATAGTTTGTTGCGAGTGATTTATAAACATACACCAGACTCAATTATGTTGTTTAACCGAGATGGCAGTATTATTGAAGGCAATGATGCATGTGTAGAGCTATTTTGCTGCACTCAAGAGCAAATGCAGTCAAGCTCTATATTTGAGCTTTTTGATCGCGAATCGGTTGAAAACTTAAAGCAGCAAATGCATGAGCTCAAAGGACGGCGCAATTTTGATTGTGAATTGTTACTTACGCGTAACGATACGATTATACCCTTGATGGGCACGTTCAATGAAATTGACCATCACGGCGAACTGGCTTTCTCTGTTATATTGAAAAATGTCGCTCATCTCAAGAAAAAGCAGCAGGTATTAGAAGAAGCAAAAGAGGTACTAGAAGCAGAAGTGCAAGCCAGAACAGCGCAGTTGCAAAAGGCGAAAGAGGCGGCTGAGGCTGCAAATATTAGTAAATCAGAGTTTCTTGCAAATATGTCTCATGAGCTACGTACTCCCATGCACTCTATTCTTAGCTTCGCCAGATTCGGTCTAGATAAGCTGGGCGCAGACGATATTCCATTAGACAAACTAGAAAAATATTTATCGCGCATTGAAACAAGTGGAGAACGCTTGTTGCTGTTACTAAATAATTTACTGGATTTATCTAAGCTTGATGCTGGTCGGTTTCCGTTTAACCCCAGTTCTCAAGATTTATGTGCAATTGTCAAGACAGCAATGGATGATGTGTCGGGTTCTGCGCTTGCGAAACAGATTAAGCTAAAACTGATTGCAACTCATCAGCCATTGCTAGTTTACTGCGATAGAGAGCAAATAAATCAGGTTTTTAGGAACTTACTTGGCAATGCGATTAAGTTTAGCCCTGAAAACGGCAAGATACAGGTTGAGGTAGAAGGTTGTCTTGATAAGGTTTGTATCAAAGTACGAGATCAAGGTATCGGTATTCCAGAAGAAGAATTGAGTCTTATATTTTCTAAATTTGTACAAAGTTCTACAACCAATAGTGGGGCGGGTGGCACAGGCTTGGGTTTGGCTATTTGTAAAGAGTTTGTGCTGCTGCACAAAGGGTGCATTTACGCAACCAATAATGATGATGCTGGTGCGACGATCCACATCGAGCTGCCACTGGATAAAAAGTAGGGCCTGTGCATTCGCATAAAATAAAAACCACAACTATAAGTATTAAAGACGATGAAATAACACAAGGAATTTATATATGGCATTACAGCGTGTTTTGGCCGTGGATGACGAACCATTTAACCTCGAAATTATTGAAGAGATTCTAGAAGACTTGGACTTTGAGCTCAGAACTGCAGCAAGCGGGCCAGAATGCTTAGAAATGCTTGAAGAGTTTAATCCTCAGGTTATTTTACTCGATGTCAGTATGCCACAAATGAGTGGTTATGATGTATGCCGAGCAATTAAATCAAACCCCGAAACTAGCCATATTGTTGTGATGTTTGTTTCTGCAAGAGGTTCGGTTGAAGAGCGCATGGAAGGCTACGCTGTTGGCGCTGAAGACTACATTGTAAAGCCTTTTGGGCAAGGTGAATTAACTGCAAAGTTGCTTAAACTGGGTCAAATGTTGCTAGAAAAAGAAATTTTAGAGCAGCAGGTAGAAGACGCCACAACCACTGCTTTTAGCGCAATGGCAACAAGCAGTGAAATGGGCCAAATTGTCAATTATATCGAAAGTATTGGCAATGTGAATGACGTACCTACACTCGCTAACGCGCTGATAAACTGCATGTCTCATTTTGGCTTGAGTTGTAATGTTGAATTTAGAGTTGATAATGAGCAGATGCATTATGCGACTTCAGGAATATGCTCGCCAATAGTCCTTGAACTGTTTGAAATCTTGAAATCAAAAGGCCGCCTGCACGAATTTACTAGTCGTATATTAGTTAATTATCAGTATGTGAGTGTTCTTGTGCTCAATATGCCTGAAGGGGATGACGAAAAGCATGGTCGGATCAGGGATCACATTTGCTTTATTGTGAGTGTGACGGAGCAGCAATTACTGGCTATTTTGACACGCAATGAACTTCGCCAACAACAGCAAAATTTAAATGCGGCAGTGGCGATGATAAACAGTAAGTTTAAGAGTTTAATGTTGATGTTAGATAATAACCGACGAGAAAACGAAGCGGTATTTCGGGGACTGCAAGAGCAATTTGAGAATCGTATACCAACGATGGGGTTGGATGAAGACCAAGAGCTATTTATATACAATCATGTAGATACAGCAATCCAAAATTCGGTAGCAAGAGAAGAAGCGCTGATTCAAGTTAAAAAAGCATTTACTGAAATCGAATCAGATTTAGCTGAATTAACTCATAAGGTAGATGAGAGTTAATGCTTTATTTGGCGTAGGCCTAATTTGGGGAGCGCATATTGAGTTGTTCTTATTAGGCATCCCTAGGTAGGCCCTTTTCTATAATTCGAATTAAACGCGCATGCTTTCTTTGCATATGTTTTTGCTTGCTAAGTTGCTGTTTTAAAGCCCAACTTATATGCTCTGCAAGCATGTCTGATGCACCTGTTAAGCGGCTATTTAGCACAGCAATAATCTGCTCATCATATGGGGCATTGCCTAACCCTACAGCTATGTTTCTGAGCCAACGTTGATGGCCTATCCGTCGTATCGGGCTGCCCTCGGTTTTTTTTAAAAATGTTGCTTCGTCCCAGCTGAATAGTTCAATTAATGACTGATCTTTGAGTGCTGCTCTTGGTGAAAAGTCGGCCTCTTTAGTTAATTGACCATATCGATTCCATGGGCACACTAGTTGACAATCATCACACCCGTACACACGGTTACCAATCAGTGAGCGGAACTGCTCTGGTATTGAGCCTTGTAACTCAATGGTTAAATAAGAAATACACCTGCGAGCATCAACAACATAGGGTTCCACAATGGCACCTGTTGGGCAAAGCGTGATACAGGCATTGCATTTACCACACCCCTCAAATTCATCGGGTTTATCTATAGGTAGGGGAATGTCCACAAAAAGCTCGCCAATAAAAAACCAAGAGCCAGCGTGTTTTTGGATCAGTAAACTGTTTTTTCCTCGCCACCCAAGTCCTGCTTTTTCTGCGAGCTGTCTTTCCAGCACTGGTGCGGAGTCAACAAATGGTCGAAATCCAAGCTCTGCAACTTCGCAAGAGATCCTTTGCCCGAGTTGCTTTAAACGATTTCTTAGTACCTTGTGGTAATCTCGCCCTAAAGCATATCGGCTTATATAAGCGGTATGCGAGTTTTTTAATGCTTTTGCAAAGCTTGCATCGGGTGGGAGGTAGTGCATTCGAACTGAAATGACTCTTTGTGTGCCTGGCACCAGCTCAGCAGGGCGAGCTCGCTTCATTCCATGTGCTGCCATATAATCCATTTCGCCGTGATAATTGTTATCCAACCAGCGTTTTAGCTGCGCTTCATGTTTAGATAGGTCAATGTCGGTTATGCCCACCTCGGCAAATCCAAGTTCTTTGCCCCATTGCTTAATTTTTGTTGCCAGTTCAATATAATTAATACTATCTGCAGTCACGGAATGTTTATCTTGGAAGCTAAATACACCTCTAATTTACCACAAGTTGCATACACAGCCCAACAGGTGCAGCAATATGAAGCGTTAGCTGCGAAAAAGTCGGGTACGAGTTTATCGAGTTTAATGCTTCGAGCGGGCGAATCACTGTTTTCATTGTTTGAAAATGAGTTTGTAAGCGCGCAGTGTATCCTGCTGTTGGCAGGTAAGGGTAACAATGCGGGAGATGCGTATGTGTTGGCTAGGTTACTTCATGAGTCAGGGCGCAAAGTAACCGTATTTAGTGTGTTTGAAACAAGTTTATTAAAAGGGGATGCAGCTAAGGCTTTTAAAAAAGCCATAGCCGCGAATGTTGAAATTGTCACAGAGCAACCTTGTCTGAAGTCATATTGCGTGATTGTTGATGGAGTATTTGGTACAGGGTTTAGTGGTGACTTACCAAATCATATACAAAAGTTATTTGCTGAATGTCAGGCTGTGGCAGCTAAAAAGCTCAGTATTGATATTCCTAGCGGCGTAAATGGGTCGACCTCTGTGGTTACTAAGGGGTCATTTTATGCAGATGTCACAATCACTTTTATCGCCTTAAAACAGGGATTATTAACTGGTAAAGCGAAAGCGCATTGTGGTCAGTTACTATATGCCTGTTTGGGGGTCGCACAAGCTTTTGGGCAATTAGTTGAACCTAGTGCAACGTACATGAACCATGAATCGCTTTTTGCAAAGTTTCCACCTCGTCCTATCGATAGCTATAAAAATATCTGTGGTCATGTATTGGTTGTCGGTGGTAACAAAGGAATGGCTGGGGCTGTGCGTTTGGCCGCTGAAGCTGCACTTCGAGCTGGTGCTGGTTTGGTAAGCGTAGCAACGCATCCTGATAATGTGAACAGCGTATTACAAGGCAGATATGAGTTAATGGTTCATGGCGTGGATCACGAAAAACAGTTATTACCTTTGCTCAAAAAGGCAGATGTAATGGTTATAGGTCCAGGTCTCGGGCAAGATGAGTGGGCACGTTCGTTGTTTTCACAAAGTTTGGAGTTTGGAAAACACGTTGTGTGTGATGCCGATGGGTTAAATTTGTTAGCACAAACCCATAAGCGGTTTGATACCGCCATACTCACTCCTCATATTGGAGAGGCTAAACGTTTACTTTCCGAAAAAAGCATTGTTAACGAAGCGGACCGCTTTGAGTTAGTCATGCAAATAGTTAAATCTTACGAAGCGAAAGTGCTATTAAAAGGTCCAGGCACGCTCATTGCTAACAGAAAGAGCGTAAATATTAATCGCACAGGGTGCGCCGCTATGGCTAGTGCTGGGATGGGAGATGTTTTATCTGGTATAATCGGCGCTTTAATTGCACAAGGCATGCAGCCGTTTGCTGCTATGAGCTTAGCTGTGTATATTCATGGTTTAGCAGCGCAAATTGCGGCAAAAGAAGGCGAAAAAGGGCTTCTGGCTAGTGATTTATTTGTGCATATTCGACGCTTATTGGGGTGAACATGGATAATACATTTAGTCAGCACTTGGCCGATGAGGCGCAAACGGTGGCTATGGGCGAACGCTTGTGCAAATATATAAGAAATGGCGCGGTGTTGTTCTTGCATGGTGATTTAGGTGCTGGCAAAACAACATTATCTCGCGGAATTGTTCAGGGAATGGGCCATACTGGTAAGGTGAAAAGCCCAACGTATACCTTGGTTGAACCTTATGAACTGGAGAATGTCTCAATATATCACTTTGATCTGTATAGGTTAGGCGACCCTGAAGAGCTTGAATATATGGGGATCAGGGATTATTTTAGTCCAGATGCTATTTGCATTATTGAATGGCCACAAAAAGGTGAAGGGTTCATTCCCACCCCAGATCTAAATGTCGAGATGGCTTACGATGGTGAACAAAGAACAATTACCGTGACTGCAAATAGTGAGCGCGGACGAACAATCATAATGCAATTAGGACAAGATGCGTAGTATAGGAACAGTATCAGGCATGCTACTGAGCGTTATTTTCATGGTGCTCAGTAATTTTGCACAAGCAAAAAATAATATCGAAGGTGTACGTGTTTGGCCATCGCCAGATAGTACTCGCGTTGTATTTGATTTATCTGCCAAGCCTGATTACAGCTACTTTATGCTGAAAAACCCGTTGAGATTGGTGGTTGATTTTGATAACACCAACAAAGCTGATAAATTCCCTAAAATTCCCGCTGAGCATCGTTTAATAAGTAAATTACGCTACAGTAAGCCGAAAACTGCAAGCGGCACGCGGGTGGTTTTTGATTTAGCTAGTAGTGTAAAGCCCGTGGTTATGGCACTTGCACCTGCAGGGCCTTATAAAAACCGTTTGGTTGTAGACCTTTACGCTAAACAAACTAGTTTGTACAGCAACGACAAAGTGCAGACCAAAAAACGTGAACGGTTAGTCGACAGAGACATTATTATTGCTATTGATGCCGGACATGGTGGTGAAGATCCAGGCTCCATTGGTCCATCAGGTACCTATGAGAAAAATGTTACCCTGCCAATAGCGAAGCGATTAGCACGTTTGATAGATAAACAGCCGGGAATGAAAGCGCGTTTGATCCGCACCGGCGATTATTATTTAAAAATACACACCCGTTCGGCAAAAGCACGGGAAAAAAGAGCAGATTTTTTTGTTTCTATTCACGCTGATGCATTTTCAAGCCCTGGCCCCAGTGGGTCTTCTGTATGGGTTTTATCTTTACGTAGAGCTAACTCTGAGATTGGTAAATGGCTAGAGGACAAAGAAAAACACTCTCAATTACTGGGAGGCGCGGCTGAACTGATAAAAGATACGGCCAATGAAAAGTATCTTGCCAAGGCACTGTTAGACATGTCGATGGATCACTCGATGAAAACCGCATTGCAAGTGGCTGATGAAATTGTAGGTGAGCTTAAAAAGGTCACTAAGCTTCATAAAAAACGTCCTCAATCTGCAAACTTTGGGGTGTTAAAGTCTCCAGATATCCCATCAATTTTAGTTGAAACTGGGTTTATTTCTAATCCAAAAGAAGAGCGACTATTAAAATCGGGTAATCATCAAGAAAAGTTAGCCAGAGCCATTTTTAAGTCGATAAAAAATTATTATAAGCGTAATCCGCCAGACGACTCTTTATTTGCGCGGTTAAAAGAACCTGCGCAGCATGTCGTTAAAAGTGGTGAATCTTTAAGTGTATTGGCAAATCGTTATGGCGTATCTATTACAGCATTAAAAAAAGCAAATAGGTTGACCAAAGATACGCTTTATATAGGCCAAGTATTAACCATTCCAAAGGCATGATCTGCTATGAGTATTGAAATTTTACCAGCGCGGCTTGCCAACCAAATAGCTGCCGGTGAGGTAGTAGAAAGGCCCGCCTCTGTTGTTAAAGAGCTGGTTGAAAATAGCATTGATGCTGGTGCGACAAAGATCCACATTGATATTGAACGAGGGGGTCACAAATTGATCCGCATTCGTGACAATGGCAATGGTATTGCAAAAGACGAGTTAACTTTAGCCCTATCTAGACACGCAACTAGTAAATTAAAAAGCTTAGATGATTTAGAGTGTATCTCTTCACTGGGTTTTCGTGGCGAAGCGTTAGCATCAATTAGCTCGGTGTCTCGATTAACTCTCAGTTCTAAGCCTCCCGAGCAAGAAACCGCGTGGCAAGCATTCGCCGAAGGGCGAGATATGGCGGTGCAAGTTCAGCCCACCGCGCACCCAGATGGAACGACAATAGAAGTTAAAGACTTATTTTTTAACACGCCTGCACGGCGCAAGTTTTTACGTACAGAAAAAACAGAGTTTAGTCATATTGATGAGTTGGTTAAGCGAATTGCTTTAAGTCGCTTTGATGTTGCTATCACACTGACACATAATCAAAAAGTAATGCGACAATATCGTGCTCGCGGTAAAGTGGATGGCGTAAAACGTGTCGCGCAAGTAGCTGGTAAAGCGTTTGAACAGCAAGCGGCTTTTATTGAATCAGGAAGCGACGGTCTGATGCTGTATGCTTGGGTGTTGCCTGTTGGTAGTAGCAATAGTACGCAGTACACCTATGTTAATGGTCGAATGATGCGTGATAAGCTTATTTTGCATGCAATTCGCCAAGCTTTTGAAGAGGTTGCAGGGGAGCACGATATTCCAGGGTTTGTGGTTTATTTAGAAATCGACCCTCGGCAAGTGGATGTCAATGTTCATCCTGCAAAGCATGAAGTACGTTTTCATCAAGCCAGACTTGTGCATGATTTCATTGTGCAAGCGGTGAAACAAGCGGTGATACCCACAACGCATGAGTTGGCCACACAACCCGACAGCACATCCATATCTGAACTTGAACATCAAGACTACCGCAGCACTTTAAAGCCGTTGGCAAGCACCTCAGTAAGTGACGAGCTGGCCTCACCAGTTACATCTGGTAGCGCTTCTTCCTATGGCGCTGACAGAGCGCCTTCTACTGCCAACAAAGCAAATGTACAAAGAGAGTCAACATCTAGGCATTACAATGTTAATCAGCTATATCAAGCACTAAGTCATCAACAGGCGAGTGAGTTTGATGTGCCCGTTGAGCAAGGGGTAGCAAACGAGCCAGTTCTGCAAAAGAGCAAAATGCTATCCATAGAAGGTGGGGTAGCCCTCATCGAGGATAAACAGCAGTTACTGGTATCGCACTTTAAATATGCATTACATCTTTATTGGTCAAATGAGTTAGAGCGCGATGCGAGTTTAGCTAGTAAGGCGCTATTATTGCCAGTGCGAGTGAGTTTAGAGAAAGCGGAAATAACCTCTTTGGCGGAACAAGAATCATGGCTGACGTTATTGGGCTTTGATATTCAGTTTTTTGAGCGATACATCATGGTTAAAAAGCTGCCTGTGAGTTTATATAGTGTCGATGTTGGGACATTCAGTTCAGACATGCTCAAAGCCTGTAATAGCCAATTACAAAGCATCGATGATTGGCTTAGGTGGTTGGTTATCAAAACACCAGAGCGGTTCTATGCGAGTGAATATTTTACTAAAGCGCAGCAATATATTGAAAAAAATCAAAAATGTTTGGCGCGTATTCAGGAAAAAGCAGTTAAAATAGATAACAAGATGTTTTTACAATTATTACCACAAGAGTTTTAGAGTGAATAAATTACCGGTTATAACACTAATGGGCCCTACAGCTGCGGGAAAAACGGCCCTAGCGATAGAGTTATGCCAACATTTAGACACGGAAGTGGTGAGTGTTGATTCTGCTTTGGTTTACAAAGGGATGGACATAGGCACTGCAAAACCAGATGCCGATGAACTTGCCTTGGCTCCGCATCATCTTATTGATATCATTGATCCTTTAGAGAGCTACTCGGTTGCTGATTTTCGCAAAGATGCTTGTCGGCATATTGATGCTTTACATCAACAAGGCAAGGTGCCAATTTTAGTTGGTGGAACCATGATGTACTTTAAGGGACTCATTGACGGATTATCACCACTACCTGAAGCGGATCCTGGTATTCGCGCCCAGCTTGAAATTGAAGCAAATCAATTGGGATGGCCTGAGTTACATAAACAATTAACTTATATCGATCCACAAGCTGCTGAAAAAATTAGTGAAAATGACTCGCAGCGTATCAACCGAGCATTAGAAGTATATCGCATAAGCGGTAAAACAATGACAGAGTTGCAGCAGCAAAAGCAGGCACCGCTGCCTTATGAATTTCACCAGTTTGCTATCGCACCAAGCGATCGCAAGGTGCTACATCAACGTATTGAACAAAGATTTCAAATTATGTTGGATCAAGGGTTTAAAAACGAAGTTTTGACCTTATATCAGCGAGAAGATTTACATCCAGATCTTCCCTCGATACGTTGTGTTGGGTATCGACAAATGTGGGAGCACTTAGCTGGAGAGTGTGACTATGAACAAATGGTTTTTAAAGGCGTAGCAGCTACCAGACAACTTGCAAAGCGGCAACTCACCTGGTTGAGAGGGTGGCCACAGCTGACTTGGTTAGAGACCAATGATCAACAAAACTTGCAACGCGTATTAACTTCGCTAAGCTAATAGTAGCTGTTAAATCAAGCTGCTGAGATATAATCGACAGCGAAACTAATAATAACACCTAGAACGAAGGAAAAGAAAATGGCAAAAGGCCAATCGTTACAAGACCCATTTTTGAATGTCTTACGTCGTGAGCGCATTCCTGTTTCAATTTTTTTAGTCAACGGCATAAAATTACAAGGTAAAATTCAATCATTTGACCAATTCGTTATTTTGTTAGAGAACACAGTAAATCAAATGGTTTACAAACATGCTATCTCTACGGTTGTACCTGCTCGTGCAGTGAATTTCCAAAGTGCACAGGGCGCGGAAGGTACAGAGCAAAATGATGATGGTAACTATTAATTCACTTTAGGAGCGTAATGCTTGTTTGACCGTTATGAAGCCGGCGAACAGGCAGTCTTAGTACACATCGACTTTCCTAACGAAGGTGATCGCGAAGATTTGCGAGAGCTGGAAATGTTGGTGTCTTCTGCAGGTGTTAGTAGTTTGGCGATTGTGCAAGGCAGTCGCCAAGCACCACACGCTAAATTATTCGTCGGCACGGGTAAAGCAGAAGAAATAGCTGAGATTGTCAAAATTCACAATGCAGATGTCGTTATATTTAATCACCAGCTTAGTCCTTCTCAAGAAAGAAACTTAGAACGTGTTTGCCAATGTCGTGTGCTCGACAGAACAACCTTAATACTTGATATTTTTGCACAACGAGCTCGTACGCACGAAGGTAAGTTGCAAGTAGAACTGGCCCAACTTAGACATATTTCAACTCGTTTGATCCGAGGTTGGACGCACTTAGAGCGTCAAAAAGGCGGTATCGGGTTACGAGGTCCAGGCGAAACGCAGCTAGAAACTGATAGACGTTTGTTACGAGAGCGGATCAAAAGTATTCGTAAGCGGCTGGAAAAAGTAGCCACTGTTCGTGAGCAAGGACGACGAGCGCGTAGTCGTAATGAGGTACCAACGGTATCATTGGTGGGTTATACCAACGCCGGTAAGTCGACGCTATTTAATTTGATAACCAACTCAGATGTTTATGCGGCAGATCAATTGTTCGCAACGCTTGATCCTACTTTGCGTAAACTGCATATAGATGATATCGGTCCTGTTATTTTGGCTGATACGGTAGGCTTTATTCGTCACTTACCTCATGATCTTGTTGCCGCTTTCAAAGCGACTTTGACAGAAACACGAGAAGCTGACTTGCAGATCCATGTTGTTGATGTAGCCGACAACCGACGAAAAGAAAATATCGAAGAAGTACAGTCTGTTCTCAAAGAGATTGAGGCTGATGACATTATGCAATTGTTGGTTTATAACAAAATAGACCTACTCGAAGATGTTAGACCGAGAATAGACCGCAATGATGAAGGACAGCCGATCCGCGTTTGGTTATCAGCGCATAGTGGAGTTGGTACTGAGCTGCTTTCACAAGCTATTTCGGAACTGTTAGCGAAAAAAATATTTCACCATACCTTATGCATTCCTCCTGCGTTAGGTCGTTTGCGAGGCGCATTATTTAATTTAAATGCGGTGCAGCAAGAAGACTACGATGAGCAGGGTAATTGGCTTTTGCAGGTGCGTTTACCGCAAATTGATTGGGAGCGTCTGAAAAAAGATCAAGGTATGGATATAGAAAAATTTATTGAAACATAATTTTTACACAGAAAAGTGCGGTTTTGCTCGTATTTGGGTATGAGAAACGCCTTATATTTGTTAGATTTACCCTAATTGACTTTAATAAAAATGGAGTATAGCTATGGCCTGGAATGAACCGGGTAATAATGGCAATGATAACGATCCGTGGAAAAACCGCGGTGGTCGGGATCAAGGCCCACCTGATCTAGACGAAGTATTCCGTAAATTCAGCAACAAGTTTGGTGGTTTGTTCGGTGGTAAGTCCGGCGGCGGTGGCAGCGGCGGATTAGGCGGAGCAGGCATGACATTCATTCTGCTTATTGCTGCAATCGTTTGGGCATTAAGCGGTATTTATACGGTTAAAGAAGCTGAACGCGGAATTGTATTACAGTTTGGTCAGTTTGACCGTATTGCTGAGCCTGGCTTACGTTGGAAAATGACCTTTATTGAGCAAGTTATTCCAATTGATATTGAAGCGGTGCGTTCTCTTTCTGCCTCTGGTTTTATGCTGACAGAAGATGAAAACGTTGTGAGCGTAGAATTTGAGGTTCAGTATCGAGTTATGGATCCTCGCCTATATAAATTCAGCGTGACAGACGCCGATCATAGCTTGCAGCAATCTTTAGACAGCGCGTTACGTTACGTTGTTGGTCACTCTCGTATGGACCAAGTTTTGACGACGGGTCGTGAGCTTGTGCGTCAAAGAACTTGGGATGAGCTAAATAAAATTATCGAACCATACAACCTGGGTATTTTAGTTACCGATGTAAACTTTAAAGACTCTCGTCCGCCAGCAGAAGTTAAAGACGCATTTGATGATGCTATTGCAGCACAAGAAGATGAAGAACGTTTTATCCGTGAAGCTGAAGCGTATGCGCGTGAGATTGAACCGCGTGCTCGTGGACAGGTTACACGTATGACCCAAGAAGCTGAAGCGTATAGAGAACGTGTTACGTTAGAAGCACGAGGTGAAGTTGAACGTTTTGAAAAGCTTTTACCTGAGTATCAAGCTGCTAAAGAAGTAACCAGACAACGTTTATACATAGACGCAATGGAAGAAGTGCTTACTAATAGTTCAAAAGTCATTGTCGATGTTAAAGGTGGTAATAACATGATGTATTTACCATTGGATAAAATTATGGGGCAAATGGGCGCTGGTAGCCAAATCAAGCTACCTAGTAAAAACGACATCAATGAGCTTCGTAAAACATTGGGTCAATCACGCAACAGCTCTGTGAACAGCGGCAATGATCGTTTTTCGCAAGACAGATTTAATAACGGGAGATAAGCGCAATGAAGAATTTTAGTATTGTGATATTGATAGCTGCCGTTTTGCTATCTTTCTCTTCGGTATTTGTTGTTACAGAAGGACAGCGTGCGATTGTTTTGCTATTTAGTAAAGTGCAAAAAGACAGCGAAGACAACGCAGTTGTTTACGCGCCTGGCTTACACTTTAAAGTGCCATTTTTTAGTCAGGTACGTAAGCTAGATGCGCGTATTCAAACTTTAGATGGTGCGCCAGACCGTTTTGTTACAAGCGAGAAAAAAGACTTAATTGTTGACTCGTTTGTAAAGTGGCGAGTGAATGACTTTAGTTCATTTTACTTACGAGCTCGCGGTGATAAGCAATATGCCGAAACGCTCCTTAAACAAAAAGTAAACAATGGTTTGAGAACCAACTTTGGTTCGCGCACTATTCGTGAAATTGTGTCTGGTGAACGTAGTGAATTGATGGAAGAGGCACTGGTACAAGCTTCTGAAAGTGCCAAAGAGCTAGGTATTGAAGTGTTGGATGTACGAGTTAAGCAAATTAACTTACCAAACGAAGTGAGTAGCTCTATTTACCAACGTATGCGTGCTGAGCGTACTGCTGTAGCAAAAGAGCACCGCTCTGAAGGTCAGGAAAAAGCAGAAACTATCCGCGCAGAAGTAGACCGACGCGTTACCGTTATGCTCGCTGATGCGGAGCGAAATGCTCGCGCTGTGCGTGGTGAAGGTGATGCAACGGCGGCAAAGGTTTACGCTGATGTTTATAACAAAGATCCAGAGTTTTATAGCTTTGTTCGTTCGTTAGAGGCTTACAAGCGTACTTTCCAAAACAAAGGCGACGTAATGGTATTATCACCAGACAGTGAGTTCTTTGATTATATGAAAGCTGCAAAAGGTAAATAGTCACTATTTGCCTTGATAAGAAAAAAAGCTCTGAGAAATCTCGGAGCTTTTTTTGTTTTATATCATGTGTTTTTGACACAATTTTTGCGAATGAGGAAAAAACAGCCAAAACGGGGTGATCTCCCCCCCGCTTTTCTGGTAAAATCTGCCCCTAATTTTTTCTAAGTGATTTTGCAATGGGTAAAAACGTCGTTGTATTAGGCACCCAATGGGGTGACGAAGGTAAAGGTAAGGTTGTAGACTTACTAACAGATAAAGCTTCTTTAGTTGTGCGTTATCAGGGTGGTCATAATGCTGGCCATACTTTGGTGATCAATGGTGAAAAAACAGTACTGCACCTAATTCCATCAGGTGTTTTGCGTGATAACGTAAAATGTGTGATTGGTAATGGTGTTGTATTAGCACCAGATGCGTTGATGAAAGAAATTGGTATGCTAGAAGAGCGTGGTGTGCCAGTTCGTGAGCGTTTATTGATCAGTGAAGCATGTCCATTAATCCTGCCTTACCACGTTGCACTTGATAAAGCGCGTGAGCTAGCGCGTGGTGAAAAGGCAATTGGTACA
Organism: Pseudoalteromonas sp. A25; assembly: GCF_009176705.1. Lineage (NCBI taxonomy): Bacteria > Pseudomonadati > Pseudomonadota > Gammaproteobacteria > Alteromonadales > Pseudoalteromonadaceae > Pseudoalteromonas > Pseudoalteromonas sp. A25. Next base: position 673,834 of record NZ_AP021846.1, read on the forward strand.
ACTGGTCGTGGTATTGGTCCAGCTTATGAAGATAAGGTCGCACGTCGTGGTCTTCGTGTTGGTGACTTATTTAACCCTGAACAATTTGCAGCTAAGCTTAAAGAAGTTCTTGAGTATCATAACTTTACATTAGTTAATTACTATAAAGTTGATGCTGTAGATTTCCAGAAAACATTTGATGATGCAATGGCTGTTGCTGACATTCTTAAGTCAATGGTTGTTGATGTAACTGAGCTGTTAGATCAGACTCGTGTTGCTGGCGATAACATTTTGTTTGAAGGTGCGCAGGGTACACTACTTGATATTGATCACGGTACATATCCATATGTTACGTCATCTAACACAACTGCTGGTGGTGTAGCTACAGGTGCAGGTTTTGGCCCGCTAAACCTAGACTATGTGCTGGGTATTGTTAAGGCATACACAACACGTGTTGGTTCAGGTCCTTTCCCTACTGAACTGTATGACGGTCAAGAAAAGCAAGATCCAGTTGGCAAACACTTAGGTGAGAAAGGCCATGAGTTTGGTGCTACAACTGGCCGTTTACGCCGTACAGGCTGGTTTGATGCCGTAGCGATGCGCCGAGCTGTACAAATCAATAGTATCTCAGGTTTTTGCTTAACCAAGCTAGATGTACTTGATGGTGTTGAAACAATCAAGATCTGTACTGGTTACCAGTTAGAAGATGGCACCGTTACTAACGTAACGCCACTGGCCGCTGAAGGTTATGAGAAAGTTACTCCAGTATACGAAGAGATGCCTGGTTGGAGTGAAAATACATTTGGTGCGACGAGTGTTGAACAGCTACCTCAAGCTGCAATCAATTACATCAAGCGCATTGAAGAGATCACTGGTGTGCCAGTAGACATTATCTCTACAGGTCCTGATCGTGTCGAAACAATGATTGTTCGCAATCCATTTGGTGCATAACCAAGTTTTGACTAAGAAAAGCTGCATTATGCAGCTTTTTTTGTGCCTATAATAAATATGAACGAAAGGCTGAACTACGTCAGGTTAAATAGTTGGTATGGACTTTGTATAAATTTTTAGGTGTGCCAAACAGATTAGGTTAATTATGATTAAAAAGTGGTATTGCATGGGGTTGTTATTCAGCATAACGGCAACGGCTCAAGCGCAGATCACGGCGGTGCCGCTCTATACCCAAGCTGAACTCATTGAGTTGATAAAGAAAAATGAGCATTTAAAACGTGTTAAAGATGATGAATGTCAGCTTGTTCAAGATATTGAAGCCCGTGCAGAAACAATGGCGTTGCCTTCTTACCAGTTTTTATACGGTGATATGTTGGCGTATGGTGTATGTGTGGAACGTAATGTTGAGCTTGGGCTGTATTATATGCGTCAGTCAGCAGAGCAAGGCTTGTCGTCTGCGCTTGAACAGTTAGGCCGATATTATGACGTCGGTCAGCTGGTGCAAGCAGATAAAGCGATGGCGGTGGTGTATCTGCGTGAAGCGGCTTCTCAGGGTAACCTTAAGGCACAACTACGTTTGGTAAATTTATTTAATGACGGTCATGGTAGCCCAAGGGATTATGAAGATGCATACCGTTGGTTATTTCACTCCGCTGTCGCAGATAAAAAACTCCACAAAACAATTGAAAAAGCACTGGCACAACTGGCAGAAAAAATGCCACAAAGTGCCATTCGCCGCGCGCGTTTGCCTCTATAAATGCTCGTCATCAACGTTAGAACTTTTAAGTTGATGACGAGGTTATTGGGTGTGCCTATAGTACTCAACGCTACTGAGTGTATGATTAATGACTTAGCTTTTCGCCAAGAGAGCTGTTTGCTTCTTTACCCTGTGTTGGCTCTTTTAGAACTGACATTTTTGGGGGTTGCAATGCGATGATACGCTCACCTTGCTCTGGAGGCTTTTTCATATCAATTACAAATGGTCTTATTTGTAATTCTCCATCGTTATTTTCAGTCGTAATGAATAATGGGATCGCCTCTTTGTTTACCTCTAAGTATTGTTGCCAATCAAACTCGTCAGACAAGCGTGTAGAACTCACTTTTCCACCTTTTGCAATTAAGCTACTCAACTTGGCGTAATAGCCTTGCTCGCCAAATAAAACCTGTCTAGATAAAAAGGTCGCACTGTCTTTGTTTGCTTTGGCATGGTTTGTTGAAGAGCGTAAAGAAAATACGTTTTGTTCATTTAGTAAGTGTGAGAAATATTGCACACCTAATGCGTTGTGATGGCGGTTTGGCGACAGTGCTAACACCGACTGGATAGATGTCAGTGGCAAATAGCGCTCAGCATGCTCTGATTGCGGGTTCCCGTAATAACACGGCAGTCCATCCATTCTTGCCATTTTGCAGTTTTCCCAGGCGGGATCGGAAAGATAAACGTCAATATTTTGTTCTTTTAAGCCTTTGGCAATCGCTCTAGCAACATGGTTGGCGCCAATGATGAGCAGAGTATTGGGACTCGGTTGGCGCACACCCAATAATTTAGCCAGTGGCGTTGCAGTTAAGCTTTGTAATACAACCGTGACGATAATAACGGTAAAAATTAGAGGTACTAGCTTATTCGCATCTGGTATTTGTGATTCAATCATACTTAGTGCAAATACTGAGCCCACAGCGGCCGCAACAATTCCTCGCGGTGCAATCCAAGATAGCAATAAACGAGACTTAAATGGCAAATCGGTATTATAGGTCGACAGTGCAATGCAAATAGGGCGCGCGATAAATAATACAACGGCTAAAAACACAAATGTTTCAATATCTAATAGCATCAAATCGCTTAGTTGTAATCGCGCTGCAAGCAAAATAAATAAACTTGAGATGAGTATCATTGACAGATCTTCTTTAAACTCTAAAACAGAGTCAATCTCCAGATCATCTTGATTTGCAAGCCATATCCCGAAAATTGTTACTGCTAAAAGGCCTGATTCATGTGCCAAATGATTTGAAACGGTAAAGCTAAATAAAACTAATGCTAAAATACCAAACTTGTGAAGTTCGTAAGGTAACCATTCTTTACGGATCAATGCGCTGGTGATCCAGCCAGCTACGACGCCCACGCTGATGCCGACGCCAAGTGTTGAAAACAAAGCAATTAAAGTGTGGCTTAGTACCTCACCTTGACCAACAAAGCTGACGGCTTCGAAAACTAAAACTGCAAATAGCGCACCGATTGGGTCAATCACTATACCTTCCCAGCGCAGTACTCGGTCAATGTCTTGGTTTGGACGCATAGCGTTAAGCATGGGGGCAATGACGGTCGGACCTGTAACAACCAACACTGCACCTAACACGGCTGCAACACGCCAATCTAAGTCTAAAACTAGGTAAGCAGTCAAAGCGATGATCACGAAGGTGGCAAGCATGCCAATTGAGCATAAATTACGAACTATTTTGCCAATGCCTTTGAGTTCTCTAAAGTGCAAGGTGAGTGCACCTTCAAAGAGTATGATAGCAACCGACAGCGAGACTACTGGGAACAATAAATCACCCAATAAGTCATCAGGACTAAGTTGACCTGTCAGGGGGCCAAGTAAAAGACCGATGAGTAGCAAAAATAAAATGGCGGGTACTTTTAGCACCCACGCGAGCCACTGAGCGATAACCGAAAAAACGGCAATTCCAGCAATGTAAATAGCTGACATAGTCTCTCCTGTTAACCTATTGGTTAACATAGTTAAAATAAACAAATGGGTTTATACCATAGTTATATGACGGCTACGAAGTAAAGCTCCAACAAAAGTTGAGCCTCTCACCTAACCATAGTCCGTATAATCAAAATTGGATCATTTCATTGTCTAATGTACCTATAAAGATTTATTCATCAGCTTTATGGTGGGTATAAGTGCTTATTTTGATATTGAGTTGAAATCTTTGGCAGGTATACGTTATGCTATAAAGCGTTTGGTGCGAGTCACCATGATTCTTTTTGGTTTTGTTATAGCAATTATAATGAACTAGCTTTTAGTATTATGTTTTAGCCTAACAGGTTAGATATTAAATACTTTTCAACAATTTAACTATTCTTTGCGCAATTATTCATTGCGGCTTAGGTCTTTTCAGCTTCATCAAACCATGATGTACCAGCTGAAAACGGCTCGACGTTGTAGAGCAAATACAATGTCACAATCCATTATTTAGTAAAGCGACAGCCAGTGTTGGGCACATATGTGTGAACGCGTAAGCTGTATTATATTTGTATTGTTCAACTCTGGTTGTTTTTACTCACGCACGTCTGCTCTTTGATGCGGATGTCGCGTGGAATTAATTTAAGCAAGGGCAACTGCAGGAAACAATATGAACATTTCAAATTCTCGGCGTATAGTGATTAAGATAGGTAGTGCACTGATCGCACCAGATCAAGACGGCTGTCGTGCGCGTTACTTATTGACCATTGCTCAGTTTATTGTGCGTTGTCGCGCAATGGGCAAAGAGGTGGTACTGGTCTCTTCTGGTTCGGTTGCAGCTGGCTCTCATTTATTTCCTGAAGATGCTAAAAATTCATCGGTTGTTTTGAAAAAAGCGATGGCAGCGGCAGGTCAAACAGAGATGATGGCAACTTGGGACCGCTTCTTTGACTTTCCATCTGCACAGATTTTACTAACGCATGGTGACTTACGTGATTTAGAGCGCTATAACAGTATTCGTGAAACAGTGTTCACCTTACTTGAGCATGGCATTCTACCTATTATTAACGAAAACGATGCAGTAACAACGGATGAGTTGAAAGTAGGTGACAATGATAATTTGTCGGCCATGGTTGCGGCTGCAGCAGATGCTGATGTGCTGTTAATGTGCTCAGACGTCGATGGCTTATATGACAAAAACCCTAATCTTCACGAAGATGCTAAATTGATACCTCAGGTACCAGAAATATCTGAAGATATTTACGCAATGGCAGGGTGTGCAACAAGCCAAGTGGGTACCGGCGGCATGAAAACAAAAATAGAAGCCGCTGAAAAAGCCACCTCTCATGGTATTAGCACCTACATTGTGAATGGCTTTAAAGAGACGACATTTGAGAGGCTACTCGCTGGTGATAACCCTGGCACCGTGTTCTTACCGTATGATGAACCGATGCATTCTCAGCAGCACTGGATGACCCATACAGCCTCAGAGCAAGGTGAGATAATCGTAGAGCATGGCTATGCTGAAGAGCTTAAAGATCATGCCGAGCCTTTAGCCGCTGAAAACATATCCCATGTACATGGTGAATTTTCAGTTGGTGACACTGTATTGGTGCGTACCGCAAAAGGCGAACGCTTGGCAAAAGCAACCACAAATTATAGTAGTTGTTTACTAAACTTTTTAGCTGAGCAAGAACAAACATCTGATAACGGGCATTTACAAGAGAGCATAGGACCCGTTATTTCAGAACAAGATATTGCAATTTTGGAGAAATCGTAACTCATGAGTTTAATTACAGAATTATCACAGCAAGCTGCGAGCGCAGCAAAGCAGCTAGCACTATTAACAACGCAGCAAAAGAACGCGGTGCTAACTGATATGGCTGCAGCGTTAGTCGCACATAGCGACGATATATTGGCTGCAAATGAGCACGACTTATCATTAGCAAGAGACAACCAGTTATCGGCGGCAATGATCGACCGTTTAACACTCACACCCGAGCGTATTGCCGATATGGCAGATGGTATTAAAACCATTGTTGAGCTAGATGATCCAGTGGGTTTAACTCGAGACATGGGTGTTAGGCCAAATGGCATAAAAATAAGTAAGATGCGTGTGCCTTTAGGCGTAGTGTGCATGATTTATGAGGCGCGCCCAAATGTAACTGCGGATGCGGGTGCATTATGTTTTAAATCAGGTAACGGCGTTATTTTACGAGGTGGTAAAGAAGCATTGCAAAGCTCACAGGCAATAGCCAAAGTAATGCACCAAGTGCTTGAGCAGCATAGTTTATCTACAGCGCTTATCACGGTGGTGCCAGATCCAGACCGTGCCCTGCTGATGGAGTTGATGCAGCAAAAAGACTATATTGATCTAATTATTCCACGTGGTGGTGAAGGCCTGATTAATTTTGTAACTGAAAACAGCACTATTCCAGTTATTCAGCACTTTAAAGGGGTATGTCACCTTTATGTTGATGAAGCGGCAGACTTAGATGTTGCGCTTAAACTCGCATTAAATGGTAAAACACAACGTACGGGTGTGTGTAACGCGTTGGAAGGGATTGTTGTTCACAGATCAGTGGCACCGACCTTTTTGCCTCGCTTGCAAAAAGCATTTGCACACAAGCAAGTGGTGATCAATGCCGATAGTCAAGCAGCTCAGTATTTTGAAGGGGCTAATGTGATTGATGAGTCACAATTTGGCGAAGAGTATCTACGCTTAGAAGTTGCGATTCGTATTGTTGATGACTTTGCTGGTGCCCTTGCACACATTGACCGCTTTGGTAGCCATCACACTGAGGTGATCTGTACACAAGACATGCAAACGGCTGAGTTATTCCAGCGTAGTGTTGATGCATCGGTTGTAATGGTCAATGCGTCATCTCGCTTTTCAGATGGCTCTCAATTGGGATTAGGTGCTGAGATTGGTATTGCAACAACTAAATTGCATGCTTACGGACCAATGGGTCTTGAGTCACTCACAACAGAAAAGTTTTTGGTAAATGGCGAAGGTCAGATCAGAGAATAAAAAGTAAAACGAAGATGCTGAAGATGCTAAGGCGGGCTGACAAGTCCGCTTTTTTTTTTGCGTAAAAAAAGTAAATGTTTAGAGATTAAAAGCAGAGAAAGTTTATACCAGTGAGGGCGGAAAGTGGTGGAGCTAAGCAGGATCGAACTGCTGACCTCCTGCGTGCAAGGCAGGCGCTCTCCCAGCTGAGCTATAGCCCCACATTCCGATTTGGACGCTGCGAAATTTATAGCTTTTTAATTATCCCGTCAAGCCCCTAACTGTAAAAAATTCACATTTTTACAATTGGCTTTGATAGACTAATCAAAACGAATTCAAAAATAGAATGATGGATGTTCAAACAGAAAATTAGAGCTTTTTATGTAAGTGTATGTTTTGCAATGTTGGCGGGGTGTTCTTCAGCGCCAGATACCCCCAAGTTGGAAATTGAAAAACAAGTACTCCATACCAAAGTGTCAGAGTCAGGCCAGCAATTGTTTGTTTATATTGTTACAGTGGAGCCAACGCCTATTATGGTACTCGATGCGAGTAAACGATTATCCCGTTCAGATCTCAAAGCGTATGCTAAACATCAACGAGTAGAAGATTCTCCCGAGTTAAAGTTACAGCTTGAAGAGCGAGCTGTAGAGTTACTAAAAGTGGAATTAGCCAATAAAAACTATTGCCAAGAGGGGCACACAATAAACCAAGTATATTGGCGTCAGCGCAGCGTGCAGTTACGAGGTATGTGTGAGTAACCCACAGGTTTTACAATTAGAAAATGTACTGACCAAGTTGAATATTGAGGCGTTACAGTACGAACACCCACCACTGCATACCTGTGATGAGGCAGATAAGTTACAGCTTGAGCGAGCCGGCACACGTATTAAAAACTTATTTCTACGAGACAATTATGGCCGTCGCCATGTTCTATTGTTGCTCAGAGCACAGCTAAAAGTAGATTTAAAAGCGCTTTCTCAACAGCAAGGCCTTTCTCGATTGGGGTTTGCGTCAAACGACCGACTAGCTAAATACCTGAATATTAAACCAGGTTGTGTATCTGCTTTAGCGTTACTTAATGACACAGAGCATCAAGTAGAACTGTGGGTTGACCGCGGCCTGTGGTGCGCCCAGCAGTGGCAGTGTCATCCATTAGATAACAGCAAAACATGGGTGTTGAGCAAACCACAATTGCAAACCTTTTGGCAGTATACCGGTCATACCCCTGAAGTGATTGAGATCCCTTGTTTATAGGTGGTATAGCTCAGTGCTAGGCCAACAGCACACATAAATAGTAATGCCATTAAAAAAGCATGATAGCCAAAACTTTGCAGTATTAAACCCGGTATAAAAGAGCCCAGTGCACCGCCACTGTAATAAAAAGACACATAGGCACCATTTGTGACCGTAGGCGGAGCATCGCTGAGTTTATTTGCCAAGGGTGAGGCAGTTGAGTGGATCATAAACATGCACGCACAAAACAGGGTAAAGGCAATAAGAAATACACTTAATATTGGCAGTTGCATGGCGATAAGTGTTAAGCAATAGAGCGTGAATAGCGCACTTAAAAATAACCATGAATTATTAAAGTAGCGACTAATATGTGGCGTTGCCATAGATAAAACCGCACCAATCAAGTAGCCAGTATAAACCCACCCAATCGTTTTGCTATCGGTGATATTAAACACATCTTGCAAAATAAACGGCAGATAATTCATCAGTGCAGCAAAGCAAAAAAACATACAAAATACACAGCCAAACAAACGCGCGATAAGCGGGTGGCGTAAAGGTTTTAAATAGGCACTAGGTGAAGCAGGTTCGCGCTTAGGTGGCTCACAGCGCTTGGGTTTTATAAGTAGCGCCAAAATAACCAACGACACTGCCAGTACATAATAAAAGCTTTGCCATGAGAACCAACTAGCAAAATTAGCTGCCAATACTCGCCCTAAGTAGCCACCCAAAATAGAACTACCAATGTAACGGGTCATATTTTGTTGTAATTGTGTGCCATTGTACTGCTGCCCTATAAAGCCTGTCATGGCGGTGAGCGCGGCAGGAAGTGTTAGGCCTTGAATAAAGCGCAAAGTAAGCAATAACTCAAAACTGGGGGCCAATGCAAAGAGTAAACTGGTCACACTCAAAACCAGCATGGCGACTTTGAGAATAGTCAGTGGGTTTTTACGGGCAAAGATTAAACCGTAAAAAATAGGCGCGACTGCCAGCGGCAGCATGGTCAACGACATTAACGCGCCACTAGTTGCTGTTGAGACATTAAAGTTGTGGGCAAATATGGTTAATAGCGGCTGCGGTGCGTAGAGCACAAAAAATATAAACATAGATGAAATCAATAACTGCAATAACGGCATGACGCTACTTAGATATTATAATTTGTGCGGTTGCTGCATATTATGCAGGGCTTTGCATAGATTGAACAGTTTTAGATCAAATAGTTAGTGATTTTTTGCGTTAAATCATATTGCGCTGTGAAAGTCTTTGTTATGGTGATGCTAGGTACAAAAAAATCTCTTGAAGCGTGCTTTGCATATGGTCAAAAAAAACCACTGCGTTAGAATATGACTATTAATATTTTATGGAGCAGCATAATGGGTTCGTTACAAGAGCAGCTACTAAAAGCAGGGCTGACGACTGAACACAAAGCCAAATTGGCTAAGTCGGAAAAGCGAAAAGCGCAAAAAAAGAAAAAGAAAAAAGGCGCAACCAGTGATCCTAGCGATCTACAAAAGCATATTGAACAAACTAAACTTGAGCAGCAAAAAAAGGCTGAAGAACTCAACAAGGCCAAGCAAGCTGAGTTAAAAGAACGCGAGCAAGTTGCGCGTGTTAAACAAATTTTAGAGCATCACAATCAAGATGAGATCCGTGGTGATGTGACCTTTAACTTTACTTATGAAAACAAAGTTAAAGAGCTTGATGTAAACGAGAAAACCAAACAAGCGTTGTCAAAAGGCCGATTGGCTATTTGTGTGCTTGAAGGGCAGTTCTATGTGTTGCAAGATGAACCAGCACGTAAAATTGCTGAAGTTGACGAAAAATATATCGTGTTCCACGTTGAAGACGACAACAGCGGCTCTGATGAGGACGACCCATACGCGGGTTATGAAGTACCAGACGACCTAGTTTGGTAAGTTAATTTTACTCATCACAGAGCTGGCTAATTAGTGACGTATGTGTAGCGCGCTCAAATGGTCTACACTGTAAGAGATTTGTCCGTTAATTAACAAAAAGAGTAATGTTATGAGTAAGATAAAAAATATAATCTGTGGGGTTGGGCTCTCAATGGTTGCGCTAGCTGCAAACGTAGCCAATGCAGCTGATGGTAAGGCATTATACACGGCTAAAATGTGTCAAACTTGTCATGGCGCTGAAGGTAAAGCACCTATTATGGCTGCGTACCCTAAGCTAAATGGTCAAAATAAAGAATACCTAGCAGCGCAAATGAAAGACATTAAGTCGGGTGCGCGCAGCAACGGTATGTCAATGGCAATGAAAGCCATGGTAGCCAATGTATCTGATGCCGAAATTGACGCCATTGCAGAGTATTTATCACAGGTTAAATAACCTAGTAGTGAATTAAAAAAAACCACCGCATGTCGGTGGTTTTTATTTGGTTGAACAAATGCCCATACTCATTTAGACTTCTATACATCTAATTGGGCTTATCTAAGGACCCTCTATGTTTGAATTACCTAAACTTAACTTAAAAGGCAAAGTGTCTGAGCAGGAGTGGCAGCTACGCGTAGATTTAGCAGCCTGCTATCGCTTAGTTGAGCATATGCGCTGGGGCGATTTAATTTACACGCATATGTCGGCGCGTTTACCTGGCACCGATCAGTATTTGGTCAATGCATTTGGTTTAAGTTTTGATGAGGTGACTGCGTCAAATCTAGTGAAAGTAGATTTAGCCGGTAATATTCTTGATGATACGCCATTTAAAATAAACCCTGCGGGCTTTACGATTCATAGCGCCATTCATGAAGTAAGAGACGACGCGCACTGTGTTATTCATTTACACACCAAAGAAACGGTAGCCGTAGCGAGTCTTGAGTGTGGGTTATTACCTTTGAGCCAGCATTCGATGTTTTCATTGCCTTCTTTGTCTTATCACGGCTACGAAGGATTGGCGGTAAATGACGATGAACGTAAACGCTTGCAAGACGATTTAGGCTCAACGAATCACATGTTGCTGGTCAACCATGGTGGTTTAACGGTTGGACCTACCGTGGGCGATGCATTTATGCGTTTTTACGACTTGCAGCGCGCTTGTGAGATTCAACTGGCAATTCAGTCATCGGGCCAGCAAGCCGTGCCCGTACCGCAGCCCATAATAGATAATATTTACAACCAAGCTAACGTTGTTCATAGCGGCAGCACGGGCGGGCAAGTTGCTTGGCCTGCCATGCTAAGAAAGGCATACCGCTTAGACCCAAGTTTTGCACAATAGGAATTCGTAATGAAAGTTAATCGCGTCGAAGTATTTGATATTCACTGTCCTGATAGACCCGCTTGGACTCCGGTATTTGTTCGCATTCATACCGATGAAGGCATTAGTGGTGTGGGTGAAGCAGGCCTTGCTTATGATTTAGGCCATAGCGCAGCGGCGGCCATGATAAAAGAAATGGCTGAAGCCTTTTTAATTGGTCACGACCCATTTCAAACTGAGCTGTTATGGTCGCGCATGTTGCGCGAAAGCTTTTGGGGTTTAGGTGGGGGCCCTGTGGTGTATGCGGCCATGAGCGCCATTGATACCGCCCTGTGGGATATTAAAGGCAAAGCACTTAACTTACCTGTTTATCAACTACTTGGCGGTAAGGTTAACCCTGAATTAAGAACCTATGCGTCGCAATTACAGTTTGACTGGGATAGCGAGTTTAAGGCGCTTGTAGAGCCTCAAGAGTATGCAGAAGCGGCACTTAAAGCCATTGCCGAAGGCTACGACGCGGTTAAAGTTGACCCAATCCAATACGACAAGTTTGGCAACACCTATTACGATCGCACTAAAATAATCTCTCGCGCAGAGATGAAGCTATACCGTGCACGTATGCAAGCCATTCGTGAAGCGGTAGGCGATGAAGTAGACATTATTTTTGAGTGCCACAGTTTACCGGGGGCAACCTCAGCCATTCAAATTGGCGAGATAGCCGAAGAGTTTGATTGCATGTATTACGAAGAGCCTGTGAACTACCTAAACCACTCTTTACATGCCAAAGTGGCCGACAAAGTAGCCGTGCCTATTGCTGGTGGTGAGCGCTTGTATAACCGTTGGGGTGTGCGCCCATACTTAGAAGATCAAAGTATTGACGTGTTGCAACCTGATATTGGTTTGTGTGGTGGTTTTACTGAAACCAAAAAAGTGTGCGACTACGCCGATATTTTTGATGTGCGCATTCAAGCTCACGTGTGCGGTGGCCCCGTTGCCACAGCAGCCTCGCTACACCTAGAAACAGCCATTCCTAACTTTTTGATCCATGAACACCACACCTACGCCATCAAAAAGTGGAACCGTGAATTATGTATTCAAGACCCACAACCTAAAAATGGCGTATTTAAGGTATCGGAAGAGCCAGGCATTGGCATTGAATTAAACGATGAAGTTGTAATGCGCTCACAACGCGTTGAGATCAAATAACGCATAAATTTATGTTAGAGGGTTAAGCCGATTTAGCCCTCTTTTTAATTTTTTTGAGCCTTAGGGGGAAACCTCGGGGAGAAGTCTTTATAGAGAAGTACTTATAGAGAAGTACTTATAGAGAAGTACTTATAGAGAAGTACTTATAGAGAAGTACTTATAGAGAAGTACTTATAGAGAAGCCCGTGGCGGTTGCTAAAATGGCTTTTTTCACCTTGCGCAAAAGGAATGTAAGCACTTCGTGCTTTGTCATTAAATGAATTAGTCTCGACTTGATCTGACATTTCGATTTGAAAAATTGAGAGTTACCCGTTTTGATAAAGGTGTCGAATCTTTTAATCAAAACAACCTAAAAGGTGGTAACTCTCATGTTGCATACTAACAACCCAATTATAAAACACAAAACTGGATTACTTAATCTTGCAGAAGAACTAGGTAACGTTTCAAAAGCCTGTAAAGTCATGGGCGTTTCAAGAGATACATTTTATCGATACCAAGAGCTAGTAGAGGACGGTGGCTTGGATGCGTTAATTGATAAAAGTCGTAGATCGCCAAACATTAAAAACCGTGTAGATGAAGTTACTGAGAACGCAGTGGTTCAATACGCTATCGATTACCCAGCTCATGGCCAGCACAGAACTAGCAATGAGTTGCGTAAACAAGGCGTCTTTGTTTCAGGCAGTGGCGTTCGCTCAATCTGGTTACGCCACGATTTAGAGAACTTCAAGAAACGCTTAAAAGCTCTAGAAGGTAAAGTTGCTGACGAAGGTATTATCCTCACCGATAGCCAAATCGCTGCGCTTGAGAAAAAGAAAAGCGATGACGAAGCTTGCGGTGAAATTGAAACAGCACATCCGGGTTACCTAGGCTCACAAGATACCTTCTATGTTGGCAATCTCAAGGGTGTTGGGCGTATCTACCAACAGACGTTTGTCGATACCTACAGCAAAGTAGCCTTCGCAAAGCTGTATACGACCAAAACACCAATTACTGCGGCTGACATACTCAATGACAAGGTTCTGCCTTACTTCGAGCAACACGAGTTGCCAATGTTACGCATTTTGACTGACCGAGGCACCGAATATTGCGGTAAGGTAGAGCACCATGATTATCAGCTCTATCTGGCAATTAATGATATCGACCATACGAAAACTAAGGCAATGTCGCCTCAAACCAATGGTATCTGCGAGCGATTCCACAAGACGATACTTAACGAGTTCTATCAGGTTACGTTCCGTAAAAAGCTTTACGGTTCGCTAGAGGAACTTCAAAAAGATCTGGACGAATGGATGGCTTATTACAATAATGAGCGAACTCATCAGGGAAAAATGTGTTGTGGCAGAACGCCATTTGAAACATTGCTTGATGGAAAATCGATTTGGGCTGAGAAGAATTTAGCTCAAATCTAAACTGACAGTCACCGATTGAAAAACGGGTAACTGTCAGATCAAGTCTGAGCTAGTACACATTAAACTTTTGCACTTAATTCACCTTGCGCAAAAGAAACGCACTCACTGCGTTCGCTCTCGTTAGCCTTTTGCACCTAATTCACCTTGCGCAAAAAGAGCGTAATCGCTTCGCTCTTGTCGCTAACCTTTTGCACCGTACTTGCGCAAAAGGAATGCAAGCACTTCGTGCTTTATCATTAAACTTTTGCACTTAATTTACCTTGCGCAAAAAACACATGCTCAATGTGTTCGTTATCGATATCGTTAACGTTATACACGATTGATTGATTGATTGATTGATGGTGTTTAGATACATTTTTGAGATTGTTGTAACAATACAAATAGAGTTAATTAATGAACGTGAATGATCTTGTATTATATTTATTTGATATCTTGAAAGGGTATGTAACTCTATTAGCTGCATGGTTTTTGTTGCTACACTTCCCTGCTCACAAATGGAAGCTATTTTTTGCAACAAGAAAACATCTATCAACCCTACAGCTTCATGGTATTCATTCTTATTTTATTACTATTTGTTCTTTTTTAATATTTCTTTATATCGGTGGTTCGATAGAAAAAGTGTTTTTTAATTTGCCGCTTAGCTTAGAAGGTAAGAGGAAGATTTTTTATCTGGCATTAATAATTAGTAAATTTTCATTTCTACTAATGCTATTTTTTTTACACTTTATTCGAGGGTGTTTTTTTTCAAAAGTATCGCGTATTTGTATTTATTCGAATGTATTTTTTATGCTTTTACTGTTTATGCAGCTCGTCGCTAGAGGTTACTTCGATTATCATGGCCTAAATATTTTTTACACTTTTGGTGGTTGGATATGTTATTTAATCATAATCACCGTGCTGTCTATCTACCCAATCAGGCAAACATTGGGGTATTTCAAACAGCGCCGCGTGGCTTAACCGATGTTAAATGGCGCTTTAGGCTTATCTAACCTACAAGTTTTACTACTAACAACATGGATGTGTAACAATGACTCTTAACGACTTCCTAAATCACTTAGCGTGGATTTTTAAAGGCTATGAAGCGCTGATTGTATTGTGGTTTTTAATCACGCAATTTCCTAAGTATCGTTGGTCGTTATTTTATGCCCGTCACCATACATTGAACTCCTTACCGCTTCATGAAATGCATTCGTGTTTTATGACGGCGCTGTGTTATTTATTCTTTTTTCTTTACTCTAGTGAAATAGATAACTTCATTATCAGGCAATTAAGCGCTGTTGATGGGCAAATTAAACTGTTTTACTTAACGGCAATGATAAATCAATTCTTATTCTTGGTAACACTATTTAGTCTACATAGGTTTAAAGGGTGCTTTTTTTCTAAGACAGCAAGGGTAAACATATATACCACACTTGCTGTAATGGCATTGTTATTTATGCAGCTTGTTGCCAGAGGCTACTTTGATTATCACGAGCTAGGGATGGTATATGTCTTTGGCGGCTGGGCATGCAATATAATCTCAGTCTCTGCTTTGTCTATTTACCCAATTAGGCAAACGCTGGGGTATTTTCAAAAGCGCAGTGTGGCTTAGCCGATGTTAGATGGCGCTTTAGGCTTATCTAACCGACTAGTTTTACTACTAACAACATGGATGTGTATCAATGACTCTTAACGACTTCCTAAATCACTTAGCGTGGATTTTTAAAGGCTATGAAGCGCTGATTGTATTGTGGTTTTTAATCACGCAATTTCCTAAGTATCGTTGGTCGTTATTTTATGCCCGTCACCACACGTTGAACTCCTTACCGCTTCATGAATTGCATTCGTGTTTTATGACGGCGTTGTGTTATTTATTATTTCATCTTTACTCCAGTGAAATAGATAACTTCATTATCAGGCAATTGAGCACTGTTGATGGGCAAATTAAACTGTTTTACTTAACGGCAATGATCAATCAATTCTTATTCTTGCTAACACTATTTAGTCTACATAGGTTTAAAGGGTGCTTTTTTTCTAAGACAGCAAGGGTAAACTTATATACCACTCTTGCTTTAATGGCATTGTTATTTATGCAGCTTGTTGCTAGAGGTTACTTTGATTATCACGAGCTAGGGATGGTATATGTCTTTGGCGGCTGGGCATGCAATATAATCTCAGTCTCTGCTTTGTCTATTTACCCAATTAGGCAAACGCTGGGGTATTTTCAAAAGCGCAGTGTGGCTTAGCCGATGTTAGATGGCGCTTTAGGCTTATCTAACCGACTAGTTTTACTACTAACAACATGGATGTGTATCAATGACTCTTAACGATTTTCTTTACCACTTAGGGGGGATTTTTAATGGTTACGAACTAGTCATAGTTTTGTGGTTCATTATCACGCAATTTCCTAAGTATCGTTGGTCGTTATTTTATGCCCGTCACCGCACGCTGAACTTCTTACCGCTTCATGAAATGCATTCGTGTTTTATGAGTGCTGTGATTGTTTTGTTTTTCCATGCTGCGGGTAGTGAAATAGAACAGTATTTGCTCTCATTTGAGTTCGAACAGGTTATGCGTATCCGAGTGTTCTATATGGGAATGATTGCGCAAAAGTTTGCTTTTATCGCTGCGCTGTATACGGTACATCGGCTACGCGGCTGTTTGTTCTCAAAAACCGCCCGTATGTGTCTATATATGAGTTTTACTTATGCTGCTTTTCTATTTGTGGAGTTGGTTGTTAGAGGGTACTTTGATTACCATAACTTCACACCTGTTTATCGAGTTGCTGCATGGGTATGTAACACCGCCGCAATCGCTGCTTTGTCTATTTATCCAATCAGGCAAACGCTGAGGTATTTTCAAAAGCGCCGCGTGGCTTAGCCGATGTTTGATGGCGCTTTAGGCTTATCTAACCGACTAGTTTTACTACTAACAACATGGATGTGTATCAATGACTCTTAACGACTTTCTTTACCACTTAGGGTGGATTTTTATCGGATATGAATCAGTGATTGTGCTGTGGTTTTTTATCACACAACTTCCGAAATATCGCCTGTCATTATTTTTTACACGGCGTGGTGTTCTGAACTCATTAGAACTGCATGAAATGCACTCTTGTTTTATGAGTGCGGTGGTTTTTTTATTGTTTCATGCGGTAGGTAGCGAAGTTGAGCACTACTTACTGTCATTTAAATTAGAGGTTGTTACACATATTCGCGTATTTTATATGGGGATGGTTGCACAACAGTTTGCCACTTTAGTTGTCTTATATACATTACATCGGCTACGTGGGTGTTTATTTTCAAAAACAGCACGTATTATCATGTACACGACCTTTTTATATGCAGCATTTTTGTTCATGCAATTAATCGCCAGAGGTTATTTTGACTACCACGAATTGGGAATAGTTTATCGTGTTGGTGGCTGGACGTGTAACACTGTCGGAATTGCCGCTCTGTCTATCTATCCAATCAGGCAAACATTGGGGTATTTCAAACAGCGCCGCGTGGCTTAGATGGCGCTTTAGGTTTATCTAATCGACTAGTTTTACTACTAACAACATGGATGTGTATCAATGACTCTTAACGACTATCTTTACCACTTAGGGTGGATTTTTATCGGATATGAATCAGTGATTGTGCTGTGGTTTTTAATCACGCAATTTCCTAAGCATCGTTGGTCGTTATTTTATGCCCGTCACCGCACGCTGAACTTCTTACCGCTTCATGAAATGCACTCTTGTTTTATGAGTGCGGTGGTTTTTTTATTGTTTCATGCGGTAGGTAGCGAAGTTGAGCACTACTTACTGTCATTTAAATTAGAGGTTGTTACACATATTCGCGTATTTTATATGGGGATGATTGCACAACAGTTTGCCACTTTAGTTGTCTTATATACATTACATCGGCTACGTGGGTGTTTATTTTCAAAAACAGCACGTATTATCATGTACACGACCTTTTTATATGCAGCATTTTTGTTCATGCAATTAATCGCCAGAGGTTATTTTGACTACCACGAATTGGGAATAGTTTATCGTGTTGGTGGCTGGACGTGTAACACTGTCGGAATTGCCGCTCTGTCTATCTATCCAATCAGGCAAACATTGGGGTATTTTCAGAAGCGCAGTTAGAGTCTCTTAGCGGTTGTTAAAACGGCTTATCGCCCTTACCGATTTGTAAAATGTTTAGCCCGTTCTAAGTACATAGCTTATTTACCTTAATGTGTTATATGCTGGGTTAAACGCAAAAATAAAGGAATAAGGCGATGAAATTAACCGGTAACACCATTTTAATTACAGGGGGCAGCCGCGGTATTGGGCTTGAAATAGCCAAAGCTTTTTTAGCTCTTGGTAATAATACCGTGATTATAACGGGTCGTGATGAGCTGCAATTACAGCAAGTTCAAAGTCAGTTGGCAGGCATTGTTTGTATTAAAAGTGATGTCAGTCATATTGACGATATTCGTAATCTATACTGTGAGGTGGCAAAGCAATATCCCACGCTGAACATGCTGATTAATAATGCAGGGGTGATGAAAAAGATTAATCTGCAGGCTCATTCTGGCGATGCGCATGCTTTAACGCAAGAGATTGATATCAACGTAAAAGGGCCTATTTGGATGGTAGATACGTTTTTGCCATTACTTAAACAAAACCCTAATGCAGCTATTGTTAATGTGTCATCGGCTTTGGCGTTTGTGCCTATGCCCGTTGCACCTGTGTACAGTGCCACCAAATCAGCCCTGCATTTTTATACTCTGTCTTTACGAGCGCAGTTAAAAAACACGGGTATAAAGGTGTTTGAGTTAGCCCCTCCTGGCACGAAAACCGAGTTACTTGACGAGTTTAGTGACGCAGATTTACAAGGCAGTAAGCCGATGACGGTGCAAGCTTTGGTTAGCGATTTTATGAAGGGCCTTTCTAAAAATAAAGAAGAGATCACGCCTGATCAGGCTGGTTTACTGAAGTTTATGAGCCGTTTTTTTCCTAACATGATTTTAAAAGAGATGAGTAAAAGCGTTAAAGATATGCAGTAATAAAAGGTCGGGTAAGCTTACCCGACCTTGTTTTAAATTACAGCGCTTGGGCTTTTTTGGTTTGATGGGCTTTGGCTAAAGAGAGCTCTCTCATGGTAACAAATGCTTTTATATCAGAAGAAATAATTAATAGCGTTGGCATCAGTATTAAACAGATCACCGTAGCAAATAATAATCCATAAGCCAGTGATACCGCCGCGGGGATCAGGTACTGAGCTTGCTCTGAGGTTTCGTTAAGTAGCGGCAATAGCCCCGCGAAGGTGGTAATCGTCGTCAAGAAAATAGCCCTAAAACGGTCTAAACAGGCTTGTCTTACCGCATCTACTTTACTGTCTAGTTCATGACAAAGCTGATTATATCGATTGACGATTAATAAGCTGTCGTTCACCACCACGCCAGATAGCGTGAGCATACCTAACCATGAATAGAGGCTAACACTTAGGCCTAGCCAAACATGCCCTAATACCGCACCAACTAAGCCAAAGGGTACTGAAAACACAATCAGTAACGGCTGGCCATAGCGTTTTAGCGGGATAGCCAAGAGTACGTAAATCAGCGCGATAGCCACGGTAAAGGCAACGCCCAAGCCTTTGGTCGACTCAACATTTTGCTCCAGCTCTCCGGCCCGCTTTAAACCCGCACCTGGGTATTGCGGCCGTACATGGCTGGCAAATACCGCCTCTAACTCCGTGTAAAGTTGCTCAGGTGAAACAACACTCTTATCAACATCTACCTTTAATGAGCGGGTAAGTTCACCATTAAAGCGGGTTAAGGTGTTATTCACTGTGGTGGTTTCAACATTGGCTACCGCTGACAGTGGAATTGGCTGCCCTTGCTCGTTATATATGTATAACGAGTTGAGATCCGAGCGCGAGTCACGCAACTGTTGGTGCAAGGTTAAGTACATTTTTACCCGATGTTCATCACGATAAAAGCGGTCAAGCTCCAATCCGCCGTATGCTGTCGCCAGTTGCTCAGAGAGCATACGATGAGTAATACCAAACAATTGTGCTTCAGGTTTTAGCGTAAAGGTGAGCTGCGGCATAGACGATAAGTTTTCTTCAAGCACATTGTTCACGCCTTCTTGGCGTGCTAACCACTGTTTGGTGTAGTCACTGATCTCATTCAGTCTATCAATATTAGGATGACTTAAGCGTATGTGAGTGCCAGCACCTGTGCCTTCTAATGAGACAGTTACCTCAACACTTTGCAGTGCTTCAACGTTCAGTAGTTCTTTGCGCCATTGGTTTGCCACTTGTTTTAGGTTGATATTGGCGCGTTCACTGCGCTGTATCGGCTCAGCAAATACCAGTATGTTGCCTTGCTCAAACGTTACCGTCATTGCTTTTTCAATAATATCACCGCTTAACTGGTACTGCTGCTTGTATTGCTCATTAATACGCGTTCTAACGGCTTTGACTTGTTGTTCGGCTTGTTGCAGCAAGGTGACTGGCACATTTTGTTCTAAATTTAGCTCAAGAATGATCAAATCACTGGGCACATCAGGAAACATCACACTGCGTATGGTTCCGTTTTGTAAACTGCCTAAAATGCCTAATACCAGTGTAAAAAAGCCAATTAAGCACACGTAACGGTATCGTAAACATGCATCTAGTACCGGGCGGTAGATTTTGTGCGCTAATAACTCGAGTAATTTACGAGGGTAAACCGTCAGCTTTCTGGTCAAAGACTTTGGATTGTTATCAAACTTAAGAGAGCGTAAGTGCGCTGGTAAAATAAACTTAGACTCTAGCAGCGAGAACAATAAGGCAATGATCACAACCCATGCAAAGCCTGCAAATAAACGGCCTGTTTCTGATGGAAAGCGTGTCATAGGTAATAGCGCTGCAACGGTTGTTAACACGCCAAAAATTGTTGGGATCGCAACGCGCTCAGTCCCTTTAATGGTTGATTCGAGCGATGCACCGTGTTTTTCTTTGTAGCTATAAATGCTCTCACCCACTACAACGGCATCATCCACTAAAATACCCAGCACCAAAATAAAGCCAAAGGTGGTTACTTCGTTTATGGTGTATTGAAAGCCAAGCTCGCCTAGAACAATAAAGGTCCCTGCAATAGCCACTGGTAAGCCCATTGCAACCCAAAAAGCCAAACGCATGTTTAAAAACAACGTCAAAATAATAAACACCAGAATAAAGCCTTGAATTGCGTTGTTTTGTAGCAAGTCTAAGCGTTCTTGAACGTAGTTGGCAGCGTTAAACCAAATGGTGATGTCTAGGTTACTAGGTAGGGTGGCTTTTAGTTCATCTACGGCAAGTTGAGTTTGCTCTGAGATCTCTAACACATCGCTGGTGGCCGACATTTTAACCGCAAAACCCATGGTAGGTTGGTTGTTAAACGTTACATTTGAGTCATGCTCGGTGATGTCGTCTTTAATATCAGCAACATCAGATAAATAAATAATGTGGCCCTGCTCAGTTACGCTGACCACTAAGTCTGAAAGCATTTTTTCAGTTTCAGCAACATGATCAGAGTAGAGCAAATATTTACCATTGGGCGTTTTTAAAATACCACTTTTAGCACGTACCGATTGTTTGGTGATGGCCGCAGAAATATGGTCAAAGCTGAGCCCGTATTGGCGCATTTTATATGGGTCTATTTGAATATAAACCGCGTATGAGTGAGCACCATATTCTTCTATTTTTTGAATGGCAGGGTAGCTGAGTAGCTTTTGTTTTACCGCCTCACCAATTTTGATCATACTATCGGGGTCGGTGTGGCCATGTAATTGTACCAGCAAAGCATCAAATACTAGTGTTTCTTGGAATATTTGTGGTCGCTCAGCAAGCACTGGCCAGTCATAAATACTGTCAATGCTCGACTTTACATCGGCCATTAAGCGATTCATATCATAATCAAGCTGCTTGATGATAGTTACAGTTAAACTGTTTTGTCCTGCAACACTGTTAATCGACTTGATCCCGCTGATCCCTTCAAGCGCGCGGTCAATTTTTTGGCCGATTTCTCGGTCAACTTGATCGGCCGTTTTACCTTCATAATATGTTGAAATGATCAGCTGGTTTGACGGTAACTTAGGAATAATTTCTTTGCGCATGTTGTTGGCGCTGAGCAAGCCGCCCAGCAGCAAAAACATCATTAATAAGTTAGAGGCAATCGGATGGCGAATAAACCACTGGATCATAACGCCTCCTTGTTAGATGCAGAGGTTTTTACTGCAAGCTCCATACCTTGGCTTAAGTAGCTTCTTGGAAACTCAACCACTCGGTTAAATTGGCTATCGTGCATAGGAAAATACACCATGGAGTCGTTGATGGTAAATTCGTTGAGTTTGTGACGATAAATTTTGTTTTGCTCATCAACGAGCCAAATTTCGTATTTTTCGGTTAATGCTGATTCAGGTACAGAGTAAGTTGTTTGCCAGTTCTTATGCGGCAATTGCACATACACGTTTTCACCAAACATCGGCAAACTACTATGTTCGCTGTCGATACTTACATATAGGGTGCGTTGTTGGTTTTCACTAAAGTGACTGACCCCCGTTACTTTGCCGTGCCAGCTTTTAAGCTTGTTTAAGCTAAATACCTCAACTTGTTTGTTTAGTAACGGCTGCGCTATGTCATCAAACTCTTCAATATTAATCGGCACACGAATTTCACGCGTGGCTTTGGGCAATGCCGACGCGACACTTGTGCCAGCCGCAACGTACTCACCTAAATTGGTTTTTATTTGCACCAGCTCACCATCAAAAGGTAGTGCGATAACGGTGCGTTTTAAATCAACTTGCGCTTGCTCCACTTGTAGCTCGGCAAGTTTTAGCTGGCTCTGCGCCGACTTAACCACCAAGCTGTTAGCATCATATTGTGTTTGTGCATTTTTTAAATTTGTTTTTGCTTCAAGTAGCTGTGATTGTGCATTGGCGAGTGCAACTTGATAAGGCAGTGGGTCAACATGAAGTAAAGGACTGCTTTCATTGAGTAGTTGGCCCTTTCGAAAAGAATCAGTGACTAAAACGATACGCCCAGATACGTCACTCATCACCTCTGTCATTTTCAACGGCTCTACATAGCCTAAACGCATTAAGCTGGGTAGTTGCATTATCGGTTGAATATCAACCACTGAGGCGACGTGCAAACTCGGTGCTACATTGCTACTTGGTGGTATGACGTTAGCTTGCTCTGCCTTTTCTAGCTCATCTAACACCACTAGTAAAAAAAACAACGCGACTACGGTGGCAATCGCTTGTCTTACTCGTAAACTTGAAAAAAAACGCTTCATAGCAAGCTCCAATCATATCCTACTGTAAATTAATAAATACTTGCGCTAACTGGCTGTTAAACTTGAATTTGCTTTGTACAAAGGTGGGCGACTGATTTTGTGCTAAATCAACACCGCTTACTGCCAGTTTCTCTTTAGGGGCACCCAAAAAGTTTTCGTCTAGCTCTTTGTTTATATTTTCGTCGTGGTAAGCAAAAATGGCATATTCGCCGTGCTGCAGTTTGTCGAACTTACACAGCGCCTTTAACTTATCTATGGTTTGTCTACATACCGCAATAGGAGTTTCTTTTGAGTCAAACTGGGCGGCATTGTTCATTAATGTGACTTGTATTTCGCCATCATCATTTTTTGCTGAATTAACAACAACCTCAAGAACACCTTCGTGTTCAGGTGTTGCGGAAGCTGATGCCAATACCGGGACTAACATGGCACAAAGCAGGGTTGCTCGAATTAACATGGTTCTCTCCTTGTTTATGGTAAATTCAACACTAAGAAATGCTTTATAGAAGTGCATAATACGGGGTAAAAAAATACGGGTCAGTAAGCCTTTGTAAACGTATTTGCTATTAAACGCGCTGGCTAGCTATTGCTGCTATGTTGCTGTAAATCATAGAGGTTACGTTACAGTCGGTATTTTTTATTGCTAAGTAGTGGGTCGAAACTGATAATTTAATGCTTAAAACAGGCTGTGCGGTATTGTTTATATTTAAACAAAGGAGAAGGGGCAACGGGTGCTCTTTCTCCTTCTTGATTGCATAATAGCGATAATTAGAAACTATACACAAAGCCAATAGATGCGCCGTAGCCCATGTCTTTGTCATCATCCACTAAGGGGCTGTTTTTAATTTCGTCATCAAGGGAATATGCGCTAATTTCACTAAATAAGGTCACGCTCTGCGTAAGCTTATAGTCAAGCGATAATGCTGCACCAAAGGTCGAGGCTGCATCTGGCGTATATGCCGCGCGCGTTGCAGTGACTTCCTTCGCTTTTACGCCGTAGTAATAATTCACTAAATCTTCACTTTGCCAGCGCCAGAACACACTTGGTGTGATCGTGACTGATTTGCCCTCAATAGGGTAGGCCCAAATGGCAGATACTTCGTCACCTTCGGATTTACCCGCCACATCGGTTAGCCACTCAACAGATAAAAAACCGATTTCAGCATCGTAAAAGTTAACACTAGCACCTAAATCAAAACCGATACTTCTATTATCCATGCCTTTAAATGTTGCATTATCATCAGCCTCATAGCCTTGCAGCCTTAGCGCACCAATGGCGCTTACCCACATATTGCCGCTAAATTGAAAATAATACTCTGCGCGACTAGGGGAGAGGCTGAAGTTTTCGCCTTCGTACATTAAAACAGGTAGTAAATATACTTCGGTATCAATGTCTTTATATTCAGTTGAGCCATTGAATAACCCTAAACCGATACCAAAATTACCTTGCGCTTGCGCAGTTCCTGCCGTGCCTAATAAAAGCGCCGATGTTAATGTGAGCGTATACAAATGCTTTTTCATTTCGTTTTTCCTTTTCAAATACTAGCTGTGTTCACAGAGATAGTTGCTGAACTAAACCCTTGCTTTTTTGCTTGCGCGAGCTGTTCGTTCACAGCACTGATTTCCTTCAAAAATGAAAAATGAGCGTGCTGTTGTATTGCAATACGTGAGTGTCCTCATAGCGGCAAATAGCGTTATTAAATTGTTTACATTTTGCTGGCTAGATGTCTGTCGTATTTACGGGACCTAAGATACTCAGTGCCAAAATACAATTCAGTAAGCGATTGTAAGGACCTGTAGTTTCTTTAAACAGCTGAGTATATGATATGTATACCCAATAAAGGTAAACCCCTTATTTATCATGGTTTTGAGAGGGTTTTATGATTTTTGTCATATTTTTAAAGTGTTAATTTTGGTATGAGATTTATCATTTTTTACGCAATAAAACTCGATCAAGTATTTGATTTTTATAGCGTTGAGTTGCCTTATTAAAGATTTTAACAATTTTAAACATTTGGGAAGCAAGATGTTGGTGCGTTCTGCTTGTGGGTACATTTGGTTTTGCACAACAACCATGCTCATAGTGAGAACACTTGCTCAAGCTTATTTTGTTGAGCTTTAAGGGCTAAACACAGTTTGATTTTAATGAACATATGTCTGTGAGATATATGCAATCGCGCTGCGCGCTGTTACAAAAAAGTTTAGGGAATTGGAACAATGAATGTATGGCATGACGTTGCTTTGGCTGCCAATAAATACCACTCGAATACTGCGATAGAATATGGTTCGTCAAAATATACCTACAAACAAATGTATCAGGCGGTTCATTTTTTACATCAGCAAGTGAACGAGCAGCTGCCAGCTCAGGGGCAAGAGAGCACAACCCCTGCACGTATCGCCGTTTATCTCGATAAGTCTGCGTTATGGGTTGTGAGCCTGTTGATGACACAAAAAGCTGGACATATCTTCGTTCCGATTGACCCTAAATGGCCGGCAAAGCGATGCCAACTGATCTTAAAGCAAGCCCAACCACACCTTGTTTTATGTGATAAAAGTACAGCAAGCGCCACATCAGAATTCAAAAATACCTTACTTATCAGCGACGCCATTTTTAGTGCTGCCGAAGTTGTAGAACAATCAGATGAATGTGCCAATAAGGCCGGTTATTTGTATTTTACCTCTGGATCGACGGGTCAGCCCAAAGGGATCGTGGGTCGAACAGACTCACTGGCGCACTTTATTCGCTGGCAATCTGAGTTTGTACAAGTAAACGAAAAAGACAAAGGCAGTATGCTTACGTCAGTGGGGTTTGACCCTGTCTTGCGTGATACATTGTTACCGCTATGCAATGGCGCTACATTGGTTATTCCAAACGATGCCGATATATTGCTTGACCCGCAAGCAACACTCAATTTTTTAGCTCACTCAAAAGTGACCCTAGTGCACCAAGTGCCTTCGATTGTTGAGCTATGGCTTGGACAACCCAAGCGCAGTATTGTGGAGGCGTTTTCTCATATTCGTGCGCTGATGCTGGCAGGTGAAAAGCTGCGCCCTGAGCTGGCTGCCAGTATTTATGCGCAAGCCCCTGAACAACTAACACTGTATAACTTGTATGGCCCAACGGAAACAACCTTGGCGCGCTTTTGTTACCCAGTACCAAAGCTGTCATTGCAAGCGCTTAAAGCGCTGGGCGCAACAGTCCCGGTGGGTAAGCCAATTGCCGATAGCGCATTTTTGCTTAAATCAAATGAGCAAGAGCAAGAAAATGAAGCCCCAAGTCGAGGTGAGGTGGTTATTTGCACTGAGTATTGTTCAGCGGGTTACTGGCATGCTGAACAATTAAAGGCGATAGCTTTTAGTGACTCATCACAGCGGGTTGAATATGCAACGGGCGACCAAGGTGAGCTGAATAGTCAGGGCGATTTGGTTATTTTGGGGCGCCTTGATAAGCAAATAAAAATTAACGGTCAGCGCGTTGAGTTAGCTGAAATTGAACTTGCGTATGAGCGCCTTGCTGAAGTTGATAAAGCGGTTGTGACATATCATCAAAATGCGCAAGGAGTTCACCATATTTGCGCGCACTTAATTGCACCACAAGCACTTGAGTTAGACCTGTTGCATAGCCAATTGGCAGAGCAGTTACCTGCTTATATGATCCCAAGTCAAGTCTTTCAACATGCACGGTTTGAGTTATTACCAAATGGCAAATCGGACCGCATGTTATTACTTAACTTTGCAAAGGGCGATGTGCAGTTAAGTGATGTCACACAGCTTGCATCAACATCCAGTGAAGACAGCGCAATATCATGGCCAACAGACCATCCAATAGCGCAAACAATCACAGCGCTTTGGCAGTCAGTTTTTACCGATGGCCATTTTTCGGCGCTAACCTCTGCATTTGCCCTAGGTGGCTCATCGTTACAGCTTGTCTCTTTGCTCGCTCAGCTTAAATTGCAAACAGACGTAGCGATCCCTTATTTTGAGTTTGCCAAACAGCCGACACCAGCGCATTTACTGGCTTTGTATCAGCAGTATGCAGATACGCCTGCGCAGCAGCAAAGTAGCGAGCTTGTTGATGCGCACGCGCTGACATTGGCGCAAAAAGGGCTGGTGTTTACTCAGCAGCTTTACCCGCAGCAGCCACTTTACAACATGCCATACTCGTTA
Organism: Pseudoalteromonas sp. A25; assembly: GCF_009176705.1. NCBI lineage: Bacteria > Pseudomonadati > Pseudomonadota > Gammaproteobacteria > Alteromonadales > Pseudoalteromonadaceae > Pseudoalteromonas > Pseudoalteromonas sp. A25. The sequence goes on from NZ_AP021846.1 coordinate 700,954, forward strand.
TCGTTTGAAGGCAAAGTAGATGTTGAAAGGCTTTCACTGGCATTAGTAAAACTCAGCGAAGAAGCAGGGTTATCACAGGCCATCGATTTAGATAATTTGCAATGGCGCAGCGGACAATGCCCTAGCTTAACCAGCTTGCAAGTAGAGCAACTTGAGGATGCCAAGCAAGCGTTAGAGCAGTGGGCCGCAGTATCATTTGATTTAGAAAACGGGCCATTAGTCAAAGTGATGGTGGTGCAAAGTCAATCTCATTGGCAACTGGCCATTTGTGCGCACCACTTGCTAATGGATGCCGATAAGTTTGCGCTTATATTTGAAAACCTGCTAGCGCTTTATCACCAAACCGCGCTTATTGAAGTGCCTGTACAACAAGATAGTCGCCACTTACTGGCTGATTATAAAAGTGCGCAAAACTACTGGCAGCAAAAGTTAGCTGGGGTAAATACTGAGCTTGACTTAACCGGCATGCAATATAACACCACGCCTTTTAGTGGTGGTTTGCATGCGTTTGAGCTTTCTGAGCAACTAACCAAGTCTTTGCAGGGCCTAGCAAAGCAGCAGCAAGTATCAATAAATAGCGTATTGTTTAGCGCTTTTCAGGTGTTTTTATTCAAGTACTCTAGCCAGCCACAAATAGTCACGGGGTTGCCATTTAAGATATCGAGTGCCGAGCAAGTTCGTTTTAATATTAATCCGCTGCCTATCGTGACTGAGTTTGATATGCAGCAGCCATTTAGTGAGTTATTGACGCACGTATCGCAGGATATTCAAACCGCTATTCATTATGGTATCTACCCATTTGCCAATATGGTCAGTGACTTAAACTTACAAGGCACACTTGGCTTTCATCCTGTTTTTCAAAGTTTATTTGCTTATCACGAAAATAACTTGCCCGTTGTTTATAGTACAGCAGGCTTAGAGCGCATCGACAGCAAAATAGCACGCTATAGCTTAAGTGCCGATATGTGGTTGCATGGCACGCAACTAAAAGGCTTGTTTGAGTATGGCGCTATTGCTTTTGATGAGTATCAAGCGGCTCACATTGTTGCTCACTTCAAACAATTGCTTGAGTCGATTGTGGCGCAGCCCAATGCGCCATTATCACGGTTGAGTGTGCTAGATGAGCACCAGCAGCAGCGGCTTCATGAGTTGGCTAGAGTCAGTGGTCAAATGCCTAAAATTCATACCATAGATGGCATGATTAAAGCGCAGGCTTTGGCAACGCCAACACTCGGTGCAGTGACTTATCAATCACAGACCATCAGCTATGAAGAGCTTGAGGCGCGCGCCCTGTTATGGGCTAAGCAACTTTATCAGCTGGGCGTGCGACCTAACACCCGAGTGGGGTTAAGTATCTCGCGCTCAATTGAGCTGGTGGTGGGCTTTTACGCAATATTAAAATTAGGCGCGGTATATGTGCCGCTTGACCCTGATTACCCCGCGCAGCGCCGAGAATTTATCATTGCAGATACGCAAATGCACTTTTTGTTATGTGAAGCGCAAGTGCTTGAGCAATATCAAGCGATGGACGTACGTTGCCTAGTCTTTGATAATAACCGTGCTATTTATGAACACGGTGCAAGCGCCCCATTATGTTTGGATGAATTAGCAGAGTTACCTAGCTATCAAGCTGAGCATACCGGCCAAGATGTGGCTTACATCATTTATACCTCGGGCTCCACGGGTAAACCTAAAGGGGTTGAAGTCCCTCATGTAGGGGTGTGTAACTTAGCTTACGGCGAAGTGGACTTTCTCGATATGAAGCCGGGCAGTAAAGTGCTGCAGTTTGCTTCATTTAGCTTTGATACCTCAATCTGGGAAATTGTAATGACACTGTGCTCGGGCGGTGTGTTGGTCATGGCGGATAAACTGGCTATTTTACCCGGGCCCGACTTGGCTAAAACGTTGCTTGAGCAGCGCATTACTCATGTTACTTTGCCTGCATCGTCCTTAGCGGCCTTGCCTTATCAAGAGTATCCAGATTTAAGCGTGATCATTACCGCCGGTGAAGCCTGTGCCATCGATTTATTGAGGTTATGGGGTAAAGGTCGCCGTTTTGTCAATTCATACGGCCCAACCGAGGCATCGGTAAGTGCCAGTAACGCCGAGTTGCAGTGGGATGATGAGTTGGTTCATATTGGTCATCCACTTCCCAATGTACAAACTTGGATTCTAGACAGCGCGCAACAGCTGCGCCCACAAGGTTTGCCCGGTGAGTTATATGTTGGTGGAATTGGCGTTGCCAAAGGCTATTTAAACCGCCCAGAGCTAACGGCAGAAAAATTTGTAGCCGACCCATTTGCCACAGATAAACACGCCAAAATGTATCGCACGGGTGACTTAGTGCGACTCAATCAACATGGTCAGTTGGAGTTTTTAGGGCGCATAGACGAGCAAGTGAAAGTGCGAGGCTATCGCATTGAGCCCAGCGAAATAGAAACCGTGCTCAGACAAGATGCTCACATTATTGATGCCAAAGTGATTGTAAAACACCTTGAATCAGTGCCTTTGCTGGTGGCTTACGTGAGTATTGGGCAGCATATATTTGATGAAAAAACGCTACGTGGCTATTTAGCCAAGCAGCTGCCGAGCTACATGCAGCCAGACCGCTTTGTGGCGATGGAAGACTTCCCGCGTTTACCAAACAATAAAATAAACGTAAAAGCGTTACCTGAGCCGCAAGTGCAAAGTGCGCAAACGTACGAGTTTGATGGCGATGATGAGGTTTCGGGTCAAGTAGCCTGTGTGTGGCAAGACTTTTTAGCCGTAGAGCATATTGCACAAAGTGATAACTTCTTTAGTTTAGGTGGCAACTCACTGCTGGCCGTGTCGATGATGCGGGTATTAAGCAAGGCATTTGCCGTTGATTTGGGGGTCAGTGAGTTATTTAGATACCCAACGGTGAGCGAGCTGGCGCAGTACATCACCCAGTTGTTACAAGATAAGCCTGAAGAAACCAATCACGGCGAGCTGCAAATCGAAAGTCAAACTTGGTACCCTATGACGGCCTCGCAGCAGCGTTTGTATTATTTGCAGCAACTAGATGAGCAGGCGATTAGCTATAACTTGGCATTTTGTGATTTTCTTACAGGTGAATTGCAAACCGATAAGCTCTACAAGGCTTTGGAGTTAACACTTAAACGCCATGCAGGGTTGCGCTGTGAATTTAGACAATCAAGCGCAGGTTTAGAGCAACGTATTGTTGATAATGCACTGCTGCTTAAGCAAATAGATTACTCGGCTCAAGCAGAGTTATTTGTTGATTTTTGCCAACAGTTTAGTGATAAAGCGCGTAAGCAAGTGTGGCACTTAAACGATGGGGTGCCGCTACAGCTTACTTTTATCACCGATAACTGCACGCATCATGCGGTCATTTTAGCATGCCACCACATCATGCTCGACCAAGAAGCATTGGCGCGTTTTAGAGCTGACTGGCAGCAAACCTATTTACAGCTGTGTGATGTAAATTATGATGACTTAGCAGCACAGCAAGACACTGTTGATTATCAAATCATTAAGCATGCACTTTGGCAGCAGCAAAACCGTGGCACTGTGGCATGGCAAAACAGCCTTGATTTTTGGCAATCTCACTTGTGTGATGCCCAAGTACAATTGAACTTACCGATAGGTAATAAAACCCAAAGTGCTGCGCAAGTGAGTGTTGTGCAACAGCAGGTTGATGAGGCAATTCAAACATGGGTAAGCACGCTTGCAAAGCAGCTGCAATGTTCAGAATTTAATTGCTGGTTTGGCTTATTCTATGGGTTTTTATATCGCTATTGTGGTGCGCAGCAAGACATCACCTTATTACTGCCAATCTTAGGCTTATCAACGCAAGAAGACTATGTGGGGTTGCGCTTAAATACCCTTGCGCTAAGGCAGCAATGTGATGGTAAACAAACGCTTAATCAGCTTATCACCCAAACTCGCAAACGCTTTTTAGATGCTACACGCCATGGGCAAATTCCTTTTGATGAAGTGGTTGATGCCCTTGGTTGGGGAGGCGACAAAGCCCCTGAGGTGATGTTTGTTTATAAAGACAATTCGGTGCAGCCGATGCTACCAAATATACATACTCAGAGCTTAGCGCTTGATAGTCAGCAGGCTAAGTTTCCGTTAACGCTGTTTGTTGAGTCGAGTGACCAAGCAAAGGGTGCAAGTTATAAGTGGGAATATGACAGCGCACGCGTAAGTGAGCAACATATGCAGCAGATACAAGCTGCATGGCACCTATTTTTGGTGAATTTAAGTAAGCTTGATAGCAATACGACAGCGCTCAGTGACGTAGCAATTAATGCACACACTTATCAGCAGCCCAGTTTTATCGCCCAGCAGCAGGCTTTGCCTGCAACTTGGCTCGTAGAGCAGCTACAACATGCTGAGCAGCAACACGCTACACAATTGGCTTTATCACAAGGTGATGTACAACTCAGTTATACTCAAGCCAAGCAGCACAGCGCACAACTGGCTAATTGGTTGCAAGAACAAGCATGTCACAAGGCTCATCAACCGCGCTGTTTAATATTGCAAAAACACAGCCCGATGTTGGTGATAAGTATTATGGCCGCGATAAAAGCGGGCTGGTGTTATATCCCTGTTGACCCAAGTTATCCCGCAGCGCGTGTTGCCCATATTATTGCTGATGCTCAGCCTGATATGATTTTGACGGATAGGCAAAGTGCAGCCGATTTTGCCTTAGATGAGCGTACCCCGTGCGTAGCCGTTGATCAAAGCCCGTTACCTTGGCAGCACTACAGTCAAGATTTGCAAATCGCAAGAGGTGCACAGGCGGCGTACATTATCTATACCTCAGGCTCGACCGGTAAGCCAAAAGGGGTGGAAGTTGGCTTATCAAGTTTGGCGCATTACTTAGCGTTTGCGACGTCGACTTACTTACCAGCGTCGCTCGAAGGCGGCATGATCTTACACAGTTCGGTGGGCTTTGATGCAACGGTTACGAGTTTATTTTTGCCGTGGTTAACGGGTCGCCCTCTATACATCGTTGAGCCTTCAAAGCCGCTAGAGTCACTATGTGAATTATTTAGCCAGCGCCATTATGGCGCTGTAAAAATCGCTCCTGCACATTTAGATGTGTTACGTCAGCATGTGTCTGCTGAACACTTAGGTAATGCTGCGCACCTTATTCTTGGCGGGGATGCGCTGCATTATGGGGCGCTTGAGTCATGGCGTGACACCGATGTGGTGGTATTTAATGAGTATGGCCCAACGGAGGCGACGGTTGGCTGTGGTATCTATCGCTTTGCACCTAGGCGGTGCAACGACACGGGTCCTGTGCCAATCGGTCAAGGGATCGCGGGTACTGAACTGTTGGTGCTCGATAAAGATCATAATCTGGTGCCTCGTGGGGTGACTGGTGAGCTATATATTGCCGGATTTAGCTTGGCCCATGGCTATGTCAATATGCCCGAAGTAACCGCTGAAAAGTTCAGTGAGCATCCTTTTGATAAAGCCCGAAAGATTTATCAAAGTGGCGACTTAGTTAAATATAACGATGCGGGCCAACTGGTTTACTTAGGGCGTAAAGACAACCAAGTTAAATTAGCGGGCAATCGTATAGAACTCTCGGATGTAGAAGCCTGTGCCCTTAGCATTGATGTGGTGAGCGATGCGATAGCCTTAATTAAAGACAATGCCCAAGGCAATAAGGTATTAGCGCTTTATTATGTGTGCAGCGGCGCGATTTCTCAGCAGCAGTTGCGTGCAAAATTAAGTGATGCGTTGCCACAGTATATGATCCCTGCGCAATTGTTTGAACTGGCAGCGATGCCGTTGACTCACAACGCTAAAGTGGACCGCGCTGCACTGCTGGCAATCGAACCAAACAATAACAACACAACTGAAGATGAGCACACTTCTCCTGTAATAGAGACTTTGCGTGCAATTTGGCAAGAGGTGTTAAAACTAGAGCGCATTTCGGTCAATGATAACTTTTTTGCTTTGGGCGGCGACTCTATTGTTAGCTTGCAGATCATCTTCAAAGCGCGTGAGCAAGGGCTTAAGATCACCCCGAGAATGATGCTAACGCATCAAAGCATTGCGCAATTAGCAGCCGTGGTGTCGTTAGAAACGCAGCAGCAAGTTACACAGCATGAAGGGGAGTTTGCCTTAACCCCTATTTTGCAGTGGGCAATTGAATACAACGCGCCACAAATTAACCACCTGAATCAATCACGCATCGTGACGTTACCTGATAACTGCGATTTGGCAATGTTACAACAAGCGTTACTGAGCGTGATCAATCACCACGGCATGCTGCGCTTTAAGCTATCTAAGACGCAGCAGCAATGGCGAGCTGAAATTGCCCCAGCGTTGGCAGCGCTACAATTAAGTGAGCCTGTGAGCCTTAGCCATGACGAATTTGATGCGTGGCTCAAAATACAACAAAGCAGTTTAGATTTAACACAGCAGCCGTGGTTATTGCGTCAATTCGTGCTAGCCGATAACCAACCCCGTTTGTTGTGGGTGATGCACCACGGTGCGGTGGACCATGTTTCTTGGCAAATCATCATCGACGACTTAAATCGGGCTTATCAGCAGCTGCTAGCTGGGGAGTCGGTGCAGCTGGCGGCCGTCACCTGTGGCTACGGAAATTGGGCGCAGTGGTGCAATACGCACAGTGTTGCGACGATGGCTAAGGTGTCAAAAAGCAGTATTGCGCGTTTGCCGTTATACGATGATGGCATGAATACGCCGCTATTAGCGGGAGACACCCAAGTCTTTACCCAAACACTGCAAATTGATTTATACCAAGAACAGAATGACGGTGTACTTGCACAGCATGCTCAGCAAGTTTTATTGGTCAGTGCTATGGCGCAAGCCGTACGCGAGTGGGCCGAGATAGAGCGGGTACTGATTGTCAGTGAGAGCCATGGTCGCGGCGTTGATGCATTGGATGTCAGTCGCACCGTAGGGTGGTTTACGCACTTTAACCCGCTGTTTGTACAAACATCGGGGCGCTTGTTAGACACTCTACATGCCAGCCGACAGCAGGTTATGGCAGCAACGCAGTTAGCCGGTGTTGACCGAGCAATTGATAAGACCGTGTTAGAGCAGGCGCATGTGTGTCTTAACTTCTTAGGTAAAGCATCAACAAGCAACAACGAACAGGCGCTAGCGCTTGACCCTGAACTATTACTACCTTATCAAACCGGCGCGCAAAACCGTCGTGGCTTTGCATTGACCTTGGATGTTGAAGCCACTGATAAAGGCTTAAAGCTGTATTGGTCGCATGCGGCGCATGGCGACAGTGCACAGCGGGTGAAAGAGTTAGCAAACTGTTTTGAGTCTAACTTAAATGCGTTGCTGGTGTTGTTGCAGCAAAGTCAAAGTACAGCGTTTTTATCGATATGTGACGCGCAAGCAAACATCAATGCAGCTCAATTAGCACAACTGAGTGAGCAGCAACCATTAGAGCGAGTGCTAAGCGCAAACAGCATGCAACAAGCCATGGTTTTTCACAGCCAGCACAATGAGCTAGGCCATTTTTATCACGAGCAATTGTGTTTTGATTTGCCGCAGGCCAAGCCTCATGAGCAAAGCCATTATCAACATTGTTGGCAGCAACTGGTCGATACCCACCCAATGCTCAGAGCAAGATTTGTGAGTACCTTGACCGATGAGCCGTTGTTGGTGGTTGATAGCCATGCGCAAGCTGCTTGGCAAGCGCTGAAAATTGACAATGATGAACAACTACAGACACTACTTGATGCTGACAAAGAACGGGGTTTTGCTTTAGAGCAAGCGCCTCTGCATAGAGTTTATTGGCTTGAGCAAGGTGAGCAAATCAAGATGCTGTTGGTGCATCATCACGGTATTTTGGACGGCTGGTCGGTGAGCTTACTGCTGGCACAGTTTACTGACTTGCTCAATAACAAACCCATAGCTAAGGCCGACTACGATTTAGTTGCGCAAAAGCATGACTTCACCATAGTGGCACCATTTTGGCGCTCGCAGCTGGCCGATTTTGCGCATAGCAAATTACCGTTAGAGACGCTGTCGGTTATGCAGCAAGCAGAGGGCGAAGTCGGTCACTACATCAGTGAGTACTTGCAGCTTTCACAGCTTGAAACCAATGCGTTAAAAGCTCTGGCACGCAGTGCCAATGTGTCGATTAATACCGTGTTGCAAGGGGCTTGGGCATTAGTTTTACAGCGTCAACAAGGCCATGCAAAAGTATGTTTTGGGGTGACACATGCAGGTCGTCAGCCTGAGCGCGGACAATTGCAGCAGTCGATAGGTTTGTTTATTGAAACGCTACCATTACCAATTGATTATCAAGGTCAAACACAGCTCGGTGAATGGTTAGCTCATATTCAGCAGCAAATGGGGCAGGTGCAAAGCCAAGCGGCTGAACTTGGCGAGCTTAAAGTTATTGCTGGCCTCAGTGCCGACAGCCGGTTATTTGATAGCTTAGTGGTGTTTGAAAACTACCCCCATGAGCGCACACCGAGTCACTTTGTATTTGATTTTGCAATTGAAAAAACAGAAACCCCACTCACTTTAGTGATTAGCGAGCAGCAAGGGTTAAAAATTAAGTTTAACTACCATAGTCCAAGCGTAGCGGGTCATGAGCAGTTGCAAGGCTTAATCGCTCAATTAGATACCGCATTACAGCAGTTGTCAGCCTCACAGCTAAACACACCACTGGCACATATCAATACCGTGCCAGCGCAGCAACAAGCGCGTTTGCTCAATGACTGGCAAGGTGAAACTATCACCCTGCCTGCGCAAGACTTTGTGAGCTTATTCGATAATATGGTTGCAAAGTATCCGCAGCAGTGCGCGGTATCAGCACCTGACACCGAGTTGACGTATGCGCAGTTGGCGCTTCGCAGTGAACAATTGGCTGCAACATTAATCGCCAAAGGGATTGTTGCGGGTGAATATGTAGGTGTTTGTTATCATGCTCATAGCGACTTATTGGTCGCCATCATCGCGCTGCTGCGCGCAGGCGCGGCTTATATCCCCATTGAGCCAAATTACCCTGCACAGCGCAAACAATACATGCTTAAACAAGCGCAAGCTCGTGTGCTGCTAAGTGATGACACACAAGCCGATTGGCTACAACACATTGATGTATCAGCGTATCAAGTGGATGAACTGATACAGCAACCAGTCCCGCGCCCCGAGGTATGGCCACATTTATCGCATAAATCCCCTTGCTATGCGATCTATACTTCGGGGTCGACGGGCCAACCGAAAGGCGTAGCGATTAGCCATAGTGCGTTGGTTAACTATGTCACGCACTGTCAGCGCGAGTATCACTACCCTGTTGGCGGTAAGGTGCCTGTAACTACATCCATTAGCTTTGATGCCACCGTGACCAGTTTATTGGTGCCCATTGCTTGTGGTGCGCAAGTACAGCTATTTAGCCAAGATACCCAGCTGATTGAGTTAGCAAAAGGGATTCAAGCGGGCAGTTTTTGTTTGGCTAAATTAACTCCAGCTCACTTAGACCTAATACACCAAGATTTAGGCCATGATTTTAAAGCCAATATTCACACCCTAGTGGTGGGCGGTGAAGCGCTGCACCGCGCAACATGTCAGCCTTGGCTTGCAGATAATGCCCGCATTATCAATGAATATGGACCAACTGAAGCCACGGTAGGCTGCTGTATTTATTCAGTGCCAGAGGCAGAGCAACTAGCCGATGTGCCAATTGGTAGTGCAATTCAAAATACCCAGCTGTATGTGCTGGATGAAGACTTAGCTTTATTACCCATTGGCGCAGAAGGCGAGCTGTATATTGGGGGGATGGGCCTTGCCCAAGGTTATGTTAACCAACCACAATTAACGGCCGAAAGGTTTGTGCCACACCCGTTTAAGGCGGATGAAACCCTCTATAAAACTGGGGATAGAGCCTACTTTGATCACAGCGGTCGATTGCATTATCGCGGTCGTAGTGATGACCAAGTCAAAGTGCGCGGACACCGTGTTGAGCTCAGTGATATTGAGCAGAACATTCTGAGCCATAAGGATGTTGCTCACGTTGCTGTGGTATTAAATCAAGGCGATAGCACACAAGCACATCAGCGAACTCGCATTATTGCTTTTGTGGTTGCAAAAGACAGCGTTACAAACTGGTCTGCATTGCAAAGAAGTCTTCAAGATGAGCTGGCAAACACCTTACCTGATTTTATGCACCCAGATGTCTGGCAACAAGTGTTGCAATTGCCACTGACAGCGAACGGTAAAGTGGATCGCAAAGCCTTGTTGGAATTAGCAGTAGAGCAACAAGTTACCTTTTTAGAGCCTAGTACACACACCGAAAAGAAACTCGCTCAAATTTGGCGTGAACAGCTGCAAGTTCAGCAAGTTGGTCAACAGTGTAGCTTCTTTGATTTAGGGGGGCATTCGCTCAAGGCGAGTCAAATACTGGCTCGAGTACAAAAAGAATTCAAAGTTAAAGTACCTCTGTCGGCGTTTTTGCGAATGCCTACGCTCAGTGCTTTGGCTGGTGTAATAGATAAAGCACCGAAAGTGAGCACATCGAATATTCGGGTAAGTTCACGTAGAAAACGTCAATAAAGACGAAACAAGGATAATTCACAAGTTTGCGCTTAACGTAGCGGTGATGAGGATAACACAATGACTGAACAACTCTCTTTTCCAGTTTCAATGGCCCAGCAAGGTATGTGGCTAAGTGAAACGCTTTTCTCTGGCACGGGCCATAATCATGTCTGTCAGGGGTTTTGTATAGATAAGTCGATACGCAATGACTTAATAGAACAAGCTGTATCACTGATTGTGCAGCAGCAAGAATCGTTGCGTACGGTATTTAAGTTTCAGCAAGGGGAGGTAAAACAGTACATTTTGCCCGATCTTGATTGGCATATTGAGCAGCTAGAGTGTGCGCAAAGTGAACAAGCACAGTTAGTGCGACGCTTAACGCGCCAGACATTTAGTTTATCTCAGGCGCCGTTGTTTCGTGTTATTCGCTTAGTCCAGCCTGAGCAAGACAAGCTCTTATTTATCTTTCATCATATCATCACCGATGGTTGGTCAGCTGACGTCTTTAAGCGTCAGTTATGGCAAAATTATCAACAATTAGCGCAAGGGCACACACCGCAACTAGAAGAGCTTGAGCTGCAATATGGCGACTTTGCTGAGTGGCAAAGTGAGCAATTGGCAGATCAGCAGGCGCAGCAGCAATTAGCTTATTGGCGTGAGCGGTTGGCAAATGTTACGCCTTGTACTTTTCCCCCAGATAAAGTGCGTCCAGCCCAGCCTAGCTTTCAGGGGAAACAACTTGAAATTGCACTTCCTCAGTCACTGGTCAAAGGGGTGAATACGCTTGCTCTACAGCAGCATACCAGTGCTTTTAATATCTATTTAAGTGCGTTTAAGGTGCTGATCAGTCGTTACACTCGCCAAGAAGATATCACGGTAGGTTCACCTGTTGCAGGCCGAGATCAGGCTGAACTTGAGCCGATCATCGGCTATTTTGTTAATACCGTGGTTTATCGCACTCAGTGCGACCTATCGCAAAGTTTTAGCGCTTACTTAGAGCAAGTAAAAAACACCGTGCTAGATGCTTGGGAGTATCAGCAATTACCATTCGCTAAATTAGTCAGTGATATTTATGGTGAAAGAAGCTTAGATACTTCGCCATTTTTTCAATTGATGTTTGCCTACTATCGCCATGATGGTGACGCTGATGAACAGATGTCTGATCTGGGAGTAAGCAGTTGGCAGTTGCACAATGATACCAGTAAATTTGACCTGACTTTATCGCTTGAAGACAATGTCGATGACGTGTCAATGGCATTGGAATACAGCTCGGAGTTGTTTGAAGCGCAAAGCATTGAGCGTATCGCAGCAGCATACACGCAATTGTTAGCCTCAATTGTTGCCGCGCCTGATGTACCGTTATATCAATTGCCTTTACTTAATGACGCGGCGAAAAGTGCTCAGCTTGCGCGATATGAGTCCAAATCTGGCGATTATTCATCACCGTTTAGCAGCATTTGCGAAGGCTTTGAGCAGATGGTGGCACGTTTTGCTGATAATGAAGCAATAGTAGATGGTGAGCGCACGCTAACTTATCAACAGCTTAATGCGAGCGCTAACCAACTCGCTCGTCATTTGCTCAACGTACAGCAGCAGTTAGGATTAGGCTCGAAAGTGGCGATTTGTTTATCGCCAAGCGTAAATACCATGGTGGCGATTTTAGCGGTGTTAAAAGTCGGCGCGGCTTACGTACCAATTGACCCAAGTGCAGGCCAACAACGACTGGAATATATTTTAGATGATGCCAATGTGGATGTGGTGATTGGCAATCAAGACAGTCTTACTTTATTTGCGCAGCGTAACTTACAACTGGTTTGTTTAGATACCCATGCGCAGCAGATAGCAAGCAACGATGACAGCAATCTGAATTGCCACATAGAGCGCACTGACCAAGCTTATATGATTTATACCTCGGGCTCTACGGGTAAACCAAAAGGCGTGAAAACAACACACCACAACGTGTTGAGACTCTTTAGTGCCACCGAACATTGGTTTGAGTTTAACAGCCAAGATGTATGGAGCTTATTTCATTCATGCGTGTTTGACTTTTCGGTTTGGGAAATGTGGGGCGCATTGTTATACGGTGCAAAATTGGTGGTGATCCCCAAAGAGGTGACTCGTGCACCTGACGTGTTTGCACAGTGGGTCGAAAAGTACCAGATCACGGTATTGAATCAAACACCGTCGGCATTTAAGCAATACGCCGCAATCGGCAAGCCCTATAGCTTACGCTACGTCATTTTTGGTGGTGAAGCGTTGGATATTCCCTCGGTATCACGTTGGTTTGCGCAATACCCGCAGCAGCAACCAAAGCTTATCAACATGTATGGCATCACCGAAACCACAGTGCATGTTACTTACCAAGCGCTGTCGGCCGAGCTACTAAAAGGGCGTATTGCGGCACCAATTGGTGAAGCCATTCCAGATTTATCTATGTACGTATTAGACCCATGGTTACAACCTGTGCCAGATGGCATGACTGGCGAGCTGTTTGTATCTGGAGACGGCGTTGCCGATGGTTATCATAACCGTGTACAGTTGAGCGCAGAGCGTTTTCTTAACAACCCATTTAATGACGCGCAGCCAACACTTTATCGCTCTGGGGATTTAGTGAAAGTAGATAATCAAGGTGAACTAATTTACCAAGGACGTGCCGATCACCAAGTGAAGATCCGTGGTTTTAGAATTGAATTAGGGGAGATTGAAAACGCGTTATTAGCCTGCAGCGGTATCAAAGAGGCTTTGGTGTTAGCACATGAAGCGCCGCAGCAAGGTGCGCAATTGGTGGCTTATGTTGTCTGCGATGAGCTTAGCGTGCAAGCGTTGCGAGAACAGCTTGGCAAGACCTTGCCTGAGTATATGATCCCCGCCATTTTTATGCCGTTAACGGCATTTCCACTAACCATTAATGGCAAAATTGACCGCCGCGCATTGCCTGAGCCTAAAGTTGATAGAAGCACCCTCACGCAAGAATTTGTTGCACCAAGTAGTGCCATAGAAGTGGGTATTGCAAAAATTTGGCAACAAGTACTGAACGTTGATAGCGTCAGTGTCAACGATAACTTCTTTGCACTAGGTGGTGACTCATTACGTGCGGTGCAAGTGAATGAGCTGCTTGAGCAACAAGGGATTTCTTTACCACTAGAGCAAATTTTTAAGACTCAAACCATCAAAGCGCTCGCTGAATATCTAAGCCAACACGATGCAGACTCTATGGGCGTTGTAAAAGACGTTCCAGCTTTTAGCATGATAAGCGAGGAGCAGCGCGCGCAACTACCTGAAGATGTAATTGATGCTTATCCTTTGAGCGGCATGCAGGCAGGTATGTTCTACCATATGATGTTGGCACCAGAGTCGAATATCTACCACTGTACGGGTACCTCGCACATTTGCTTGGACCATAAACTCAACGAAGCGTTGTTTTATGAAGCGGTGCAAGAGTTGGTAGCCCATCATGAAATTTTGCGCACCGGATTTGACTTACACAATGAGTATCAACCCATTCAATGTGTGCATGCCCATGCGCTGTTGCCAGTGGAGTTTTCTGATATCTCGTCGCTGGATGAGTCACAGCAAGAAGCGCAAGTGATGGCATTGATTGAGCAAGAGAAAGCCTCACCATTTGATTTAACTAAACCTACGTTACTGCGCTTTTTTATTCAACACCGCAGTGCCACAAGCTTCCAGTTTACCATGACGGAATGCCACCCTATTTTTGATGGATGGAGCTACCACTCATTAATTGTTGATGTGTTCAATCTTTATGCCGAAAAAATGGGCCGTCGAGCGCACACCGCACTGCCACAATTAAACTGGCGTTATGCAGATTTTGTGGCCACCGAAAAGGCAACCATCAACAACCCGCAAAGCATCGATTTTTGGACAAACTATTTGGCTGATTTTGAGCCGCTGGCATTGCCGCTGCAAAGTGATGCAATGTGTGAGTCAAAGCAATTGCGTGCTGTACACCTACGAATTGAAGATAACATTTACAACGGCTTAAAAGCGTTGATGAAACAAGCCAATGTACCTTTGAAAAGCGTACTATTAGCAGGCCACATTAAGGTGATGAGCTTGGTCAGCGCACAACAAGATGTACTAACGGGTATTCCCACCAATGGCCGCTATGAGGGTAAAGGGGGAGATAAACAATATGGTCTATTTATCAATACATTACCGTTTAGACAAAAGTTAAAAGACGGCACTTGGCAGGCCCTTATTCAAGATACCTTTGCGCTTGAGTGCGACCTTATTCCACATCGTCGCTTCCCTTTAGCAGAAGTGCAGCGCTTAGTAGGCCGAGAAACCTCATTGTTAGAAGATGTGTTGTTTAATTACATGGACTTCCACGTGTATGAAGCGCTGTGCCCTGAATTGGGTTTAACAGTGAAAAACAATCTGCGTACCGACCAAGTTCATGAAGGCACCAACTTTGCTCTGACAGTGCATTTCCAGCATTTAACTCTGTCGTCAGGTCTAAAAGCCAATGATGTGTCATTGCAATTAGACTACGACAACGACCTGCTAACGCGGGAGCAAGTGGTGGCGCTGGGCGAGTTATATATGGCGGTATTTGCGCAAATGGCCGACAACGCGCATGTGCAGCACCAAGCGTTTAGCCACAATTCAGTTGCGATTGCACAGCGTTTAGCAGCTTCGACAGCCAGTGATATAGTGCAATCAGACAGTGCCTCAACCCAAGAACCAGACACAGAGCAAACTAATGTGGAAGTGGTAGAGCAAGGAGGTGCGTCCGTTGAGCCCGCCCTGCTAGAAGGCGTTCGCCGCGTTTGGCATGAGCTCTTGCAAGGGCAGGTGAGCGATACCGATAACTTCTTTGACGCAGGTGGTCACTCGCTGTTGTTTTTACCCTTGCTCACTAAGCTCAAAGCGCTACCAGAGCAAGGGCCGATGAGTGATGCAAGCTCCTTGGCGCTTAAGGCAATTACCACACTAGATTTAATTAACTACCCATCAATTGAACGTTTTTGTCAGTTTATTTGTGGCGCACAGCAAGCGACTGCTCAAGTTGATAATAACAAAGTAAAGAATAAACAAGATGCAAGAGCGCGAATGCTCAAGCTGAGAAACCGACAAGGGAAAAGGGCATAAGCATGGAAACGGTAACGGGGCTAGAAGTTGCAATTGTCGGTATGGCTGCTCGGGTGCCTGGGGCAAACTCAATAGATGAATATTGGGAAAATTTGCTGGCAGGCAAAGATGTCCTAAAAATGCAGCAACAACGATATCCCGATCAAAGTGGTAATTTGGGCGGGGTATTAGACAATGTGCATGGCTTTGATGCGGCATTTTTTGATGTTGCGGCACGCGAAGCCTGCTTAATGGACCCTCAGCTTCGACAAAGTTTAGAAGTTAGTTGGCATGCCTTAGAAGATGCTGGTTTGATTAACCAGCGCACTGATGCGCATGTTGGCGTATATGCAGGCGCCCCAACCAGTGCTTATTTAACCTATGGTATTAGCAATAAAGATAAGTTAGACAGCGCGGTAGAAATTGATGAGTTAATCCATCATAACTCGCAAGAGTTGTTTGCCAGCAAGCTTGCTTATCAGCTGGGGGTAAACGGACCTGCATTGTCGTTGACAACTGGGTGTTCCACGTCATTTGTGCTATTGCATTACGCGTGTTTAGCATTGAATAGTGGTGACTGTGAAACCGCGCTGGTGGTTGCCAGTCGTATTGGGTATCCCCATTATGAAGGCTACACAGCAACGCCCGGTGGACCGCTTAGCCCTGATGGTTTATGTCGACCTTTTGCCAATAATGCGACTGGTATGGTGCCTGGTAGTGGCGCGTTGGCAGTGGTGCTTAAGCGCTATGAAGAGGCACTTGAAGATGGTGACCGCATTTATGCGGTGATAAGAGGCAGCGCACTGAACAATGATGGACGTGACAAGTTGGGCTTTGCGGCACCGTCGGTCAATGGTCAAACACACGTGGCTCAGCAAGCGATGATGAACGCCGACATTGAGCCGCATGACGTGTCTTATGTAGAGGCGCATGGCACAGGCACTGAGCTGGGCGACGGTGTTGAGTTAAGAGCACTGCAACAAGCCTATGGTCAAACTATGCCAAGCCAATCTTGTGCACTGGGGTCGGTTAAAGGCAACATTGGCCATCTCGATGCGGCATCGGGCTTGGCTAGTTTGGTTAAAGTGAGCTTGATGCTACACCATCGCACATTGCTGCCCACCATTAATTGTGAAGCGCCGCTTGAGCAATTAAATGCACCAAGCAGTGCGTTTTACGTGCAACGAGAGGCCGAGCCTTGGCCTGAGTCTAAAGCGTTGATTGCTGGGTTGAACATTTTTGGGATCGGCGGCACGAATGGTCATGTGCTATTACAAGGTGCCAACGCGACTCATTCAACAGCGACAGAAAACAAAAATCATGTTTTATTTTTAAGTGGCAAAGACCCACAAGCGGTGTTGCGTAATAGAGATGCTTTATGTGCTTGGCTGCGCAAACACCCACACTGTAACTTAAAACAATTAAGTTGGACTTTACTCAATTGCAAAGAGCCGATGCGTTATCGCAGCGCAGTCAGTGTCTCATCTTTGCAGCAGTTGCAAGCGCTCAAGGCATTGTCTGACAACGATATATCCAAAGCAGAACCATCACCTACGCTTGGTATTGAGGCGATTACGAGCGAGCAGTTGATCATCTTGGAGCGGTTATTTGAGCGCGATGAAACACTTAACTGGCAATTTAAACAGCACCTTTGTGAGTCTGGGGCGCAATTAGATGCGATAAGTAAGTCGGCGTCAATGTGGCACGAGTTACGAATAAAAGTAGAAGAAAGCGAAACAATCAATAATTTGCTGAACCGCGCGGTTTGGCTGAGTGTGTTATCGCATTTATCACACATGGGGATAGAGTTTAAAAGTATCCAAGCGTCGGGTGTGATGTTTATCACAGTTGCTGAATTGGCTGGGGTGTTAACATCAACACAAGCACTGGGTTTACTCCATAATAAAAGCATCGAAAATGCGCAAAATTTGCCTAATAGTGCTCGTTATGCACTGGCTTGTAATGACTCGGTTGAGCCAGTAACCGCGCAACATTGGCAGCAAGAAGCGTTTTGGCAAGCATTATGTGACGCTCGAGAAAACACGCGCGTAACTTCTTCATCATGTCATACATTAACTTTAGAAACTGATTTATATGCCATGGCAGCACAGCTTTGGATGCAAGGTGTGACGATTGATAGCCAAGCGCACTTCAACGAACAGTTAGCGCCCTTATCTGTGCCGGGATATGCTTTTGCAACAACACGCTATAAGTTACCTTTGCATACAAAACAAAGCACGCTTTGGCGCGCGCAGCAGTGGCTCAAAGTTGTGCCGCAAAAGCAGCAAAATCACATTTTACTGTTGATGCCAAAGGGAGAGGCCGCCAACAAAGTGCAGCGCTGTGTTAGCGCCAACGACACGCACTTGTGGTTTATCTATCAGGCAGATCAGTTTAGCGCAGCAAATGACAATGTACTGTTTGGCGATTTAACGCAAGTTGCGCATTTGCAGCGCATAGAAGCGCATGTAAAACATATTGTTGATGCATCGTGTTGCTGGGTTGATGCTCGGTTGAGTGATATCTCGCCAAAATTTGATGGCCTGTTAAATGCGATGGTGGACAGCGAGCTACGTCGCAGTTGGCAAGCGCTTGATATCCATCTGCTGCGTGATAGTAAGCGATGGTCACTTCTGTACATAGCATCGAGTGAGGCGGCTTATCAAAGCAATGCGCTAATGGGGCAGTATTTACTCGATTTCTTCTTGCACAGTTATCAAGATTTGGCATTACAGCAAGCGCCAAAAACTGTGTGGTGTGCAGCACCAAAGGGCGCATTTAAACGCACAGGTAAAGAAACTGTTAGCGGCTCTTTGTTAAGCCAGGTGGCAAACAGCAAAGCTGAGCAGTTTAAAATCATGCATAAGCAACTCTTTTGCTCTACCTACACGCCGTTTAAACCCACAGCAAAGGCAGCCACTGGCGATAGTAAAGTTGTGTTATTAGGAATTGAACAAGCCAATGGGGTGGCAATCGCGTCAGCCTTGCCAGCATTGTGTGACAAGGTTCATGTGGTGTTACCGCAAGATTTTCCTGCGCAAACAGCATGGCAGCAATGGTTATCGGCGCATGTTGAGGGAAATTTGTATAGCAAAATCATTGTGCTGCTTAGCGGTTGGCTTAAAGAAGGGGTTCGTTGTTCTTGGCATATTGATAATAAAGCGAATCGACCTTTGCACAAACAGCTTGCGTTGCTCGACAGTGACATATGCATCAATTTATTGGGCACCGATAACGCATTAAGTCAGCCAGATATTTTGCTATCACATTTAGAGCGACAACAAGCAACTGGCCAGTTGCTAACAAAGTTAATGTCAAAGAACCCACTAGTAAGTTCGCTGGTATTATTGCAAGGCCCCTGTCCAGCTGGCTTAACAAGTGGTGCGCAATTGTGGCATCACACATCTAGCCAGGCATTTTCAAGTATTATTTTTGCCAATAAGGAGCTAAGTCCTGATGATGTGGCAGAGTGTCTTAACGCTTTAGCTTATCCTACACACAAAGTGCTTATTGATGACATGTTAGTCAGCAGTGTTTCGTCTGCCTCGTTAGTTAAGCAGGCCCAACAATGCAATGAGCAGCAATATGCGCCTCGACCCGAGTTGGCACAGCCTTTCTGTGAGCCGGTAAGTGCGCTTGAACAGCAAATTGCGCAGATCTGGCAAAGCTATTTTTATTTAGCACCGATTGGTCGTGATGACGATTTTTTTGACTTACATGGACATTCTTTACTCGCGCTCAAAATTGTCAATCGTATTAATGCGCAATGTGCAACGCAGCTTACTTTACAAGATGTACTTGAAAACCCAACGATTGCTAGGCTCAGTGAGTTAGTCAAAATCAACATGCCTGTGCAACAAAAGGAGCGTAGTGATGAGTATTAGTATTGAGAACAACAGGCAGGTTTTACCACTTACTAATGGGCAACTCAGTTTTTGGTTTATTTACCACATGACCAAAGAAACGGCGAATCACTTCTTACCTTATGAGTTTGAAGGGCCGTTACGAGCAGACTTCTTGGAGCGTGTGCTCAACGTTTTGTTGCAAGATAACGAGATCCTCCGTTCATCTATAAGTGACTGGTGCGCCGTACAATATATTCATCCTTATGAGTACTT
The DNA here is from genome assembly GCF_009176705.1 of Pseudoalteromonas sp. A25. NCBI lineage: Bacteria > Pseudomonadati > Pseudomonadota > Gammaproteobacteria > Alteromonadales > Pseudoalteromonadaceae > Pseudoalteromonas > Pseudoalteromonas sp. A25. Next base: position 720,693 of record NZ_AP021846.1, read on the forward strand.
TCACTTACCCTATGAAGATTTAAGCGGTATGTGTGAGCAAGGCAGAGCAGCCGCTTTGGGTGCGCTATTTTTAAAATATAGTGCCCCTAATTTTGATTTAATGAAAGCGCCGCTATTGCGAGCGTGTTTGGTTAAAACGGCCCCAGAGAAACATTTACTTATGTTGGTAACCCCTCACTTCGCAATGGACGGCGCGGCGCTTTATCAAATGGACAATGAGTTGCGGTCGTTGTATCAAAAAGCGCTGCAAGGGCAGCCCTTAAGGACGAGCCGAAAGTTAGGGTTGGCTGAATATGTGACGCAAGAGCAATCCATTCGCAGTGCTCAAAGTCAACAGGCGAGTGCCTTTTGGCAGCAACAGCTGGGTAAAACCAAACCGACTTATTTAGCGTCCGATTTATTGGATATCAGCAATCGTTCGCGGCGTGGCATTTTTATCCCATTGAATGACGCTCAGTTGCAAGTGATTGGACGTTGGTGCTCTAAACACAAGCTAACACAGCAGATGGTGTTTTTAGCATTGATTGGCAAAGTGATGGCTAAAGTTTCTGGCAATCACAGTTTATGTTTAACAACGGTGCAAGAAAACCGCGATATTGACGGTGCGCGTGAGCTATTTGGCGCGCTACTCACTTCTTTACCCATACCGCTGCAGATCACCGAGAAACAATCTCTTACTGAGTTGTTTTTACAAGTTAAACAGACAACGCTTGCGGTATATGAATATCGTCACGTGCCTTGGAGTGTACCTTTATCTATGCTAGCTCGTAGCAAACTGAAGAAGCAACCTTGGTGGCTAAAGGCAATAAGCAAAGTAAGTGGATGGTATCACCGTATCAGCAAACAAGCAGGGTTGTATCCACAGGCGCTTATGGATTTTGCTGCAATTGCCGCCAGTGATATGGCAGAAGATAAAAAAATAGCCCGGTTTGGGCCTCAGCATCAAGCGCTGACTATTAATGTAAATATGTTGCCTTCATTTTACGAACACGCAGCGCAGGTGCAATCTACTGAGCAAAGTGAACAAGCGTGTGAAATTACTTTGCGCCGTGAGTTAGATTTCCCAGTCCCCCAAGATGATAGCGAATGGGAGCAGAATGTACTGAACTTTTACATTGAAAAACATGCACTTAAAGGTTTTGGGATCCGCCTTTCTCATCAGTGTTTGACACCTCACGCAGAGCAGATTTTACGTGACGAGTTGTATGGACTGTTGTTGCAAAGCTCGGATGTGGCATCGCCGTTAGTACAAGAAGCTTAATGTCCTTTGGTAAGGCTTTGTAAGCAAGTGGCTATTTTTGCAATGATTCGATTGACCTAAAATGGGGAAAATTTATACTCGATATGCTTGAAATAGCATCGGGCTGTACGTCACATCGATGTTGAGTATAAAAAGAACGGAATGAGAATATCGTAATGCACTCAATAATAAAAATCGCCATCGCGTTTTTAATTGCTTTGCTTGTCGCTGTTATGTGGCTTTCAAGCTACGAGCGATATGCAATTAAATTCGTCAGCCAACAAGATAGTTTGTATGGCTCTTTGGTACTGCCTAAGCAAAGTACTGAGCAGCCAGTGCCCGTGGTGATTTTTGTACATGGTGATGGGCCTATATCCAGTGGTAGCTATGGCTATTATCATCCGCTTTGGCAGGCCCTTGCTGATGCAGGGGTCGCCTCGTTATCTTGGGATAAACAAGGTGTTGGTGGATCTGAAGGTCATTGGCTAGGCCTTAACATGGAGCAACGCGCTGATGCACTTAGCGCAGCCATTGATTGGATATCGCAACAACCACACTTAGATAGTGAGCGTATTGGGGTGATTGGCTTTTCACAAGCCGGCTGGGTTATCCCGCAGGTTTTGGCCAAAGATGAGCGACTCAAATACGCCATTATGGTATCTACGGCGGTTAATTGGGTGCAGCAGGGCCATTTTCAAACGGTTCAGCGATTAAAGTCTCAAGGTCAAGAAGGGGCGTTACTTGCGCAAAACCTCGATTTTAACTCAGCCTTAGATGCGCTTTTAAAGCAAGGTGTTTCCTACAAAGCTTACCAACAATTTATGGCGCAAAATGCGCCCGAGAGTTATGGCGCTAAGGTGATGAATAAAGTGCGCTACGAGTTTGTGGTTAACAACATGCTTGTTGATGCCAGTGCTTCGCTGACGAAAATACAACAACCGGTATTGGCATTATTTGGCGACTCGGACGCAGTGGTAGATGTAAACCACAGCATTAGTACTTATCAACGAAGTTTGTCAGGCCCTTTTAGCTACAAAGTGTATGAAAATGCCGATCATGGCATATTTAAAAACGCGTATTTTTCTGATATCCGCAAAGACTCAATTTGGTTTGGCGTCAAAATGAATTGGTTAGGAGCTAAGGGGTTCTCTGATCAATTTATTGATGATGTGCTCAATTGGGTAACGACGCACACTCAAGCAGAAACACTAGGAGTAAACAATAATGACCGATAACTTTAGCAGCTGGTTTACCAAGCAGCGTGAAGACTTGTTATGGGATTTATTATTTTCAAGCGTATTAGAAGTGCTTGCGATGTTTGCGGTGATGTTGCTTATTTCCCCCTATTTTGAAACGTTAAACTCGTTTTGGTATGGGTTTTTCTTGGTGTTGATCCCTTTGTATATATTTTCCGAGGCGGCGGCTGTTTTGGCTAAGTTAAAAATAGCAACACAAAAACAGCTGAGCGAATTAAGCGGTGTGGATATTTCGTCAATCAGTGTGGCTCCCATTAATCACCAATGGCAGTGTGTCACTATCAAAACGGCGGTTCTGGCGTTACTACCAGCGCTTGGTTGTGTGGCGTTATATTATTTTAGTTCAAAAAGTGTTGGCATCATGCTGCTTATTGCACTGTGCGCCGCAGTTGCTGTGTTTATTGGTAGTGCATTGTTGTTTGAACGTTATGCCAAGTCATTGGTTGCTGGCACCTTGTTGCAAGCACAAAGTAAAGACTCACTCAACGAATCTCAAAGTATCGACTTTTTAGTAACGTATCATTTGTTGCCTTGGCTGGTATTTACCACATTGGTATTTGGTTTGCTAATGAGCAAATATTACATGGGTTATGTTGCTGATGCCGGTCAAATTAGCCTGTCGAGCTTAGCAACATATAGTTATGTCAGCTGTACCTTTGTTGGCTTTTGGAGCTGCTACAACGTGCTAGAGTCGATGCAAGTAGAGTTTAAGTTACAGTCTATGTACTTGTCTGGTGTTGATAAATTCTCTCACTCAGAGCTATTTGGCATGATTTTAGGTGCGGGCTTTGTTCCTTGGGTCGCGCTGTTTGTCACAGGCTTTTTTGTGCCGACCTTAACCAGCGGCCTTTGGCTTACGGTCATAGCCACTAGTGTTATTGTTTTTGCCGTTGTTGTGGGGGTGAGTGCAGCGGCACTATTTGCATACAGTCAATTACAAGAGCAGAGGCAAGCGGAGTCTTGCTCACAATAATGTATTTTTGTTAATCGCATGAATGGGGTAAAGATAAAACCACCATACATGCGAATGTATTTATGAATTTATTTATAAATTAAACGTAGCTGAGCGTTACAGTAGTATAAGGATGTTGTTATGAGTATCACCTTTTGGCAAAACCAGTTCGTTGATCTTGATGCTTTGAGTGTTGCGGATCCGTGTGAAGATGAAGCACACATTGCGGCATATGGTGATAGTCACGCTGTTAATTTAAGCGATAAAGAAGTGCTTTCAATTAGGCAGTTGTTGGTGCAAACGAATCGTTGTTTGCGTACGGTGCTGGTGCTTAACTATTATCTCACTTTAAGGGTTTTGTCGGCACAAACTCGGTTTGCCATTGGTATAAACTACACGCATCCTCAGTCGCCTTTAAAGTACAGTCCACTTGTATGTGACTTGCCTATGGATATCAGCGTCGGGCAGGCACTAGAGAACTTAGAAAAGCTCGAAAGCAGGGTATTTAAACACAGTGCAAGAGCGACAGAAAAAGCGCTTTTACAAGCTGCGAATGCTGCGGGTGTCGAGTCACTTTATCAAGCAACCTTGAGTGTATTACACGACCCATTGCCAGTGCAGAGCAACGATTGTTGGCAAATACAAGCTGTTGAGCAAGGTGAGGCTATTGATATTCAGATAGTTTGTCCGACTCAATATAGCCAATCAGGCTTAGCGTTGTTTGCGAGTTGTTTTGCACAGACATTGCACAGTTTAGTGAGCTGCCCAGAGCAATGTTTGGCAGAAATTAATTGTGTAGCGCATGAGCAACAGAGCAAGCTACTTAAAGATTGGCAAGGTAATATTGTTAATTGGCCGCAAAGTGACACATTGGTGAGCCAACTAGAGCGCTCGGCTTCACTGTGGCCGCACCGTACTGCGGTTATTTTTCAAAACCAATCGATCAGCTACCAGCAATTGCATCAGCAAGCCGATAAACTCGCAAGCTACATTTGTAGCGAACTCAGCAAAAACCGCTCAGCACACCAGTTTGATGGGCAAAGCATCGTGGCGCTGCTGATGGATAAAAGCGTAGATATGGTGATTGCTATTCTCGCTGTGCTGAAGGCGGGCGCGGCTTATGTGCCGATTTCGCCTAAGTTCCCTGCTCAGCGACGTCAATTTATACTCGAAGATACACGCAGTGCATTGGTGTTAACTCAATCACATTATCTGCAGTGGATAGATGGCGAACGTTACCAATCATTAGCACTGGATAGTGCGGATTTTTGGAGCTGTATTCAGGCTAGCCAGGTGTCTACAACAGCTCATCCAGAGCAGTTAGCTTATGTGATGTACACTTCGGGTACAACAGGGCAGCCTAAAGGAGTCATGATAAGCCATAAAAGTGTGGTTAATTTGATTAACTGTCAGCGCCAAGCGTTTGCCTTTTCTGAGCAAGATACATCAATTTGGCTAGCCAACTATATTTTTGATGTATCTGTAGAGCACTTTTTCTTAACGCTAACGAGTGGCGCTTGTTTGGTTGTGCCAACTGAGCAGCAGATAGCGGAACCCAGTTGTATTAAATCATTGTTGCAAAAAGAAAAGGTCACCCACTTTGAAGCAACCCCGACTTATCTAAGCGCCATGGGCGCGCTTGAGGCCCCATATTTAAAAACAGTGATCACCGGTGGGGAGGCGTGTACCAAAGATGTACAAATGCTTTGGCAAGCAAAGTTAGTTAATGGGTATGGTGTGACCGAAGCAACGGTAACGCAAACTCAACGGATTGGTAGAACCGATACTGGGCGCATGAATAATATCGGCAAACCACTGGCTAACACGCAAATATATATTTTGTCGCAGAACTTAAAGCTGCTACCCATTGGCGCACCAGGAGACTTGTATATCGGCGGTGCTGGGTTGGCACAAGGCTACCTAAACCGCCCAGAGCTAAACCAAGAAAAATTCATAGCCAATCCTTTTACAGTGCAAAGTGACAGCGCTAACTTTTCTAATATTTTATATAAAACCGGCGATAGAGCACGTTGGCTGGAAAATGGTGATATTGAGTATCTTGGTCGTGAAGACTTTCAGGTAAAAATTCGTGGATACCGTATTGAACTGGGTGAAATTGAAGCGGTTATAACTGCGCAGCCGGAAATCGAAAGTGCCGCTGTAATTGACCGACTACGTGGACAAATCAAGTATTTGGCTGCTTATTATGTGCTTAAAGCTGGTTGTTGCTTAGACAGTAAGCAGCTCAAAGCACGTTTAAAGCAGACGTTACCAGAGTATATGGTACCTACCACTTACACAGTTGTTGAGCATATTCCAATCACAATAAATGGTAAATTAGATAGACGAGCTCTGCCTGAACCACAGCACAGCACTGAAGCGCACATTGCACAGCCCACAAGCGAATTAGAAGTACAACTTAAATCATTGTGGCTGCAAGTATTGTCATTACCAGAAATTGGTATTCACGAAGACTTTTTTGCACAAGGAGGTGACTCGATCACTGCGCTTAAGCTATTGGGCCTATGCCAACAGCAGTTTTCCACAGCGTTATCGTTGGCTCAGTTGTATCAACACCCTACGATTGCGTTGTTGGCACAGCAACTTAGCCAAACGAGCAGCGTGGTAGAGATCCCGCGTGCCAGCGGGCAAAAATTGTCCTATGCACAGCAGCGCATGTTGTTTATCGAGCAGTTTGAAGGAGGCACGGATGCTTATCACCTGCCATTTTTTACCCAATTAACTGACGATGCTGATTTAGCATTGTTAGAACAAGCCATACAGCAGCTGTGCGAGCGTCATCCTGTGTTGAATAGTTGCTATTGTCACGCTGAAGATATCGTACGTGCTGAGTTAAAAGAAGTCACATACCCAATACACATCGCACGCATAGAACTTGACAGTGAACAGTTGCTCGTAGCGAGAGTGAATGAAGACTATCAGCGACCTTTTAATTTGCAAAACACAGCGCCAATGCGAGTATTTTGTTATCAGGTGCACCAGCAGCGGTTCTTGTTTATTGTCTGGCACCATATTGCCTTCGATGGTTGGTCAGAGCCGTTGTTTTTTAATGAACTGGCATTGATTTATCATGCGCTACAAACCGCATCAGAGGCAAAGCTGCCAGAATTGCCAATTTGTTATAGTGACTATGCGCAATTTCAACACAGCGAACAACAACAGCAATTGATGCAGCAACAGCTCGCTTATTGGCAACGTCAGTTAGCAGGGTGTGAGCCGCTGGCATTGACAACCGACTTTCCTCGTCCTGCAAAATTTGATTATCAAGGAGCAACACATGCATTTGCAATTGAGCCGAATTTAACCAGGCAATTAAGGTGTATTGCATCTGCAAACAAGACAACTTTATATACGGTGATGATGGCATGTGCGTTTGCTACCTTTTATGGTCAAACAGGCCAAAATGATATAATAATCGGCACGCCGACAGATAATCGTCATTTGCCGCAAACCCATTCGTTGATTGGCTTTTTTGTTAATAGCTTGGCGCTGCGGCTCACTATGTCGCAAGACATGTCGCTGCTGGATTTAATTCGCCAGCTTCATCATGTGATCATGCAAGCAAAACAAAATCAAGACGTGCCATTTGAGCAGGTGGTGCAGGCGCTCTGCGATACTAGAGATACCGCTCGTCATCCCCTTTTTCAAGTGATGTTTAGTGTGGTGCCACCCGATAATACCAATGAACACGGTTTATTGCCTTTTGCCAGCAAAGGTGAGGTGGTGGAAATACAAGAGTCGGCGAAGTTTGACTTAGACATCGCAGTGACCGATCACAATACGCATCTAACCGGTAAATTGGTATATAGCAAGTCACTGTTTTGTGAGCTGCGAATGCAATGGTTAGTGCAAAGCTACTTAGATGTGTTGGGGCAGTTCGCGGATGATCTGAGTATTGAGTTACAACAACTTAATTGGTTGCCACAAGCGCATACACAACAATTAATAAGTTGGAATACCACACAATCACCATACCCAAAAAATACATCATTGTCGCAGCAAATAGATGATACTGCAGCACAACGGGCCGATGCCATTGCGCTGTGTTTTGGTGATACCCAAGTGACTTATGCACAGATGACTAAGTGGGTTACGACACTTGCGCTACAGATCCGTGAGCAGTATCAGAAAAGCTATGGGGTAGCGCTCAGTGCGAATACGTTTGTTGCGCTGCAGTTTGATAAAAGTATTGAAATGGTTATCGCGATTTTGGCTGTATTGAAGGCCGGGGGGGCATATGTTCCCCTATCGCCTGATTTTCCAGCGCAAAGACGCCAGTTTATTCTTGAAGATACACAAGCCGCTTTGCTGTTGTGTACGCAAGATCACCAAGCGGCATTGGCCAGTACATCAGTGCCCATTATACCTGTTAGCTGTGCCGCGCTTGAAAAAGCGGATTGCATCGAGCAATTTGATTTAACATGTCAAGCAAGTGATTTGGCCTATGTGATCTACACATCAGGTACGACGGGTAACCCAAAAGGAGTGATGCTTACGCACGAAAACGTGACGGTTTTAGTTGCATCGCAAACTCAAGCTTTTGATTTTAGTGCAAATGAACGCGTGCTGTGGCTGGCAAATTATATTTTTGATGTCTCTGTTGAGCATTTATTTTTGACCCTTATCAATGGCGCTTGCTTGGTTATACCCAGTCAATCTCATATTGTGCAGCCTGATCTGATCCGTACCATGCTCGTTGAGCAAAAAATTACACATTTTGAAGCAACCCCGACTTACTTAAGTGCACTGGGTAAAGTCTCATCGGTGTTTTTAAAAAGAGTGATCACCGGTGGTGAAGCATGTACTGCTGAGGTTGCCCAGTTTTGGGGCGACTTACTAATCAATAGTTATGGGGTGACTGAAGCTACCGTAACTCAGCTGCAAAAATTGGAGAAAACGCCATTTGATAGTATCCAAAATCTGGGTAAGCCATTAGCCAATACCCAGCTATTTATTTTGAATGAGCAAGGTAAGCTTGCCCCTTTGGGGGCGATCGGCGAACTTGTGGTTGCCGGGGAGCTGGTGGCGCAGGGGTATTTAAATCGCCCAGAACTTAACGAGCAGCGTTTTGTTAGCCAGTTTTCTTACACTAATAGCGATGACTTAGAAGCACTCAAAGCCTATAAAACGGGTGATCTGGCTAGGTGGCTACCCAGTGGTGAGATTGAATATCATGGCCGCAATGACTTTCAAGTAAAGATCAGAGGATATCGTATCGAGCTTGGTGAGATAGAAGCGGCATTGTGTAAATTGCAGCAAGTGCAACAGGCCGTCGTTATTGAGGTGAACAATGGGCAAAACCCATTTTTAGCCGCTTACATTGTGCCTACAGCTGAGCATAACTGTGATGAAGGAGCGATACTTGCACAGCTTTCTGAGCAGCTCCCCAGTTATATGGTACCAAGCACCCTTACCTTGGTGGCGAGTATTGCACAAACTTTAAATGGTAAAGTAGATAGAAAAGCGCTGCCGAAACCTGCATATCAGATGAAAACGCAGACTATTGCGCCACGTAATGAGTTAGAACACAGCCTATACGAAATTTGGCAGCAGATCCTAAATGCGGATAGCTTTGGCGTGACAGATAACTTTTTTGCCTTGGGCGGACATTCGTTAAGTATTGCCAAACTCAAGGTGTTGATCAAAGACCGGCTAGATACCGAGGTTGAACTCAAAGCACTCTTTGACAACAGTACGATTGCAAAACAGGCAAAACTGCTGCGTTCACTTGAGGGGCAAGAAGCAGAACCGCGTGTGCAACAAGGCGTTACTTTGCCTGCGCTAACGACGCAAAAATGGCATGTAAATGAGTCTTTTCCGTTGTCTTACCAGCAGGTGGTATTTTGGCTAATTAACGATGCCAATATTGGTACTGTAAATAATACACAATGTATTGAAATTAAGTCGGTTATTGATGTAGCGTGCTTACAACAAGTATTACAAAAACTGTGTACACACCACGACGCCTTGCAAGTTGAGATTGACTTGAAAAAGCCTTTGCAAAAAATGCGTGACAGCGTTGCGCCTATAAATTTGCAAATAATTGATTGCCAAAATAAAACACCAAGCCAATTAGCCCAAGTCTATGACACATTAGAAAGGGTCCGTATAGAGCCTTTTGATTTAACCAATCCGCCGCTGTTGGTTGCGTATTTATTGCAGTTTTCATCGGATGAACATGTGCTTTTCTTGTGCGCACCACATATTATTTTTGATGGTGCCGCCCTGACGATTTTTGCGCGACATATCGAGCAATGTTACTTCAGCACGCTTAAAAACCAGAAGTGGCCTTTATCACTCAATAACGCTGGCTTGAGAGATTTTGTGTACTGGGAGCGAGCCGCCTACCACGCTTGCCAAGATGATATTACTGCGTTTTGGCAAAGTGCATTGCAAGGTCTTCACTACCCAGTATTTCCACCGCATTATCAAGCTGAGCAGTTACAGTTGCAAACGGCTTTAGTGAGCTTAAGTGAAGTGCAGCTGGATAAACTTAAAAATTATGCGCAGCTACATGGTGCTAGCATACAAATGCTCTTGAATACTTTGATTGGTATGAGTTTATCTGAGGTTACTTCAAACTCAGAGTTTTGCATAACTCATGTGATGGAGAACCGCTACGATGCACAGATGAGCGACCTCATCGCGCTATTGGCTGGCGAAAGTGCGTTGCCTATTCGGGTATCTCAAGCACGCAGTGTTGCGAAGTTACTCAAAAGTGTTAAGCAGCACACCATTGCGGCACTTGAATATCCGGTGATCTCTTCGGTTATGCTCGATGCCATCATAGAGCAAGGCCGCTGGCAAGAGGTGCCCAGCTTTTACAAGTGGATGCTTAGGGCTGGAAGTCGCTTGTTCAGTTGGTACTTTAAATCGGCGCAAATTTACCCTGATTATTTGCAAGAAATGATGGCTGTGGATGATATCCCTAAATGGATCCGAAAGCTGATGACAGAACAGCGCCAAAGCCAAACTTATCGGGGATTTCGTGAAGCGCCACCGATTTCAGTCAATATTTTGCAGGATTTTGCTCAAGTGCAAGCAACCAGCGAATTGCAAACTTGGCATCATGATGCATCGGTCACAAAGACTTTAGAGCAGTATTGTGATGAGTCTTTGCAACTAGAAGAGCAAATCAATGAGTGTGATAACGCAATTTGGGGGGCTACGCTTGAATTTGAGTGTACGCGAAGTGATACGCGACAGCCTTGTATAAAAATAAGCGCTCGTAGCTTAAACCGCGATGCATTGGATGCCTTAAGGTGTGAGCTTGCATTACAAATAGAGGCACTTTGTCAGGAAAGTAGTACCTGCCTGCCAGCGAATGAAAAGAAAGAGGAGCACAAATGTTAAGGAAAGATAATGGGGTGAGATTGAACGATAAGGGGGGTGATGTGTATGCGCGTTGGAGCTTATACGTGGCGATAGTCGGCCTTGTTTTGATTTTGCTTGTGATGCTCGACCGTGCTCCGTATGAGAAGTTAGCGCAAGACTTTACAGTTGCAAACTCAACTCGTGCTGGTTCGTTAATATTACCAACCAATATCGAAACGCCTCGCGCTGTGATGATATTTGTACACGGTGATGGTGCTATGGGACGCAGTGCTTTTGGGTATTACTACCCGCTGTGGCAACGATTCGCCAAACAAGGGATCGCCTCATACTCTTGGGACAAAGCAGGAGTTGGCGGCTCCGACGGCAACTGGCTTAACCAAGATATGCAAAGTCGCGCCCAAGAAATAGATGAAGCCATTGCGAAGGTGCGTCAGCAAGCGTTGCTCAAAGACGTTCCAATAGGATTGATTGGCTTTTCACAAGCTGGGTGGGTCATGCCCAAAGCACTAAAAGAATCTTCTCAAATCGCATTTGCTGTTTTTGTATCTACGCCCGTGAACTGGTTAAAACAAAGCGAGTTTTTAACACAGGTGAGGCTACAAAGAGAGGGGGTTGATGGTGATGAGAAGCAACAACACATGACCCAAGCACAACAGATCTCCATGTTGATAGCACAAGGTGAAAACCACAGCGCATACTTAGACTATTTAGCGCAAACAGACCCCGATGCGGTCGGATCCGCAATGAGCCCTGAGCGCTATCAATTTGTGCAAAAGAATATTCTTGCTGACTCGCAACAGGATTTAGCGCAGGTTACACAGCCGCTATTTGTTGCTTTTGGTGAGCATGATAGCAATGTCAATGTGCCCTATAACGTACAGCAATATCAGCACATATTTGCCAATCGAGCTGCGCAGTTACAGCTTAATGTCTATCAAAATGCAAACCACACAATGCTGAAAAATAGTGAGTTCGGACACCTATCTCCCTCGTTATGGTGGCTAATAAAAATGTCGTTATGGGAAGAAGATGGCTTTTCAGAGCCGTTTGTGGAAGACGTTACTTTGTGGCTCAACACACAGTTAACGCAGTTAGCCTCGCAACAAACTCAACAATTAGGAGCTGCACAATGAATCAAGTGACAGAGTTAGTTCGTTCACAATCTCCAGGTTACGTCATGCGAACATTGTTGCTTGGCGTATTCGAAGTTGCTGTTGTTGCGCTATTGTTTTTGTTTACCAAGCCATATTTTGAGTCTTATCAGGTATTTTGGTATTTACTCTGTCTGATACTTGTTCCTGCGTGCGCATGCTCTGTGGCTGTCAATGTGCTGACAAAAATTGCATCGCAAGTTCTGATTGCAGCCAAAAAAAACAACATACATGTAGAAGAAGGCGAGTACAGCACCTTAGCTACTTCAGCTTGGCAATATATTAGTTGGAAGAAAGTATTGATGATGGTGAGTACAGGAGCTGTGATAGCGCTTTGCTACAGTGAAAGTACACAGACTTTTAGCGATTTATTACTTTTGTTTGGTGCTATCACGATTGCTACGTTTGTGTTTGCAAATTGGATGGTTACTCAAGCTGCAATGCCACTTTGTTTGGCAGTGATAAGCGCATATAGGCATCGCCGTGATCCCTTAACAGAAGCACAAAGCATCGACCATATTATCCGTTTTCATTTGTTACCATGGAGTGCGATTGCCGTTGCCACGCTGTTCACATTCTTTGTGAAATATTACTTAGGTTTGGCTGATGAGCATGGTTATGTTGAAACAGGAACTGTGGTGAAAAGCACGTATATATCGGGCGCTATTGTGGCTCTTTGGCTATGGCTAGAAGTCGGGCAAATCGCACGACTAGAACATATTTTGGGGCATATTAATCTTAGCGGAATAGGTCATATGTCGGACTCAGAAGCATTTAGCTTGGTTATGGCCGTACCGATTGTACTGGCTGTCGTTATTGCGGCTGTAAATGGCTTTTTTGATATTGAACAGTATCGCTATCAGAGTGCGATTGCTATTAGCATGTTTTCGATGTTTTTGGCTGCGCTTGCTGGCGTTTGCATTGCGATTATTAAGCTATGTGCGAGTAAAGCGCTAAGCGATTCATTATTTGAAAACACGTGAGAGACGGATCTAGGATGATAAGCAAGACAATACGTGGCCGAGTCCATTATTTGGATAATTTACGCGCCTATATTATGTGGCTGGGGGTGGTTATTCATGTTGCTATGTTGCAAATGGTCTCTGATACGCCGCAGCGACTCAGGGAACCTGAACTGAGTGAGTGGGCTGATATGCTGGTTTTTTCGATTCATAGTTTTCGAATGCCGCTTTTCTTTATTTTGTCTGGCTTTTTTGTTGCTGCTATTTTGGGCAGAAAAGGGTTAGGTGAAACCATTCGCCTGCGTTTAGTACGGATCGGTATTCCGCTATTAATTTTTGGCCCAGTCATTTCTTACTCTCTTGGCTCAATCATTGTTGAGTATTTGCAGCTTATGCAAACCAGTGGCGCAGAGATTGATCAAGATTGGTTAGTGCAAGCGCAAGACCATCGCTTTAATTTCGCCCATTTATGGTTTTTATATTATTTGTTTATCTGCCACATTATTTTATTACCATTATTTTATAAGTTGTCTTTGAGTAACTCATTGCGCTTAAAACGTTGTCGTTATTGGGCCAGTCACCCAGTTGCTATTATGTTTTACGCGGTCATGATTGCCTATGTTGATAGCCATTTTGAGCGGGGTATGATCCCCGCAGATGGTAAACTGATCCCGAACCCTTTGCAGCTGTTGCACTATATTCCTTATTTTTGTTTTGGTTTTATGATGTACAAATTTAGACGGCTTTGGCTCAATCATTACCAACGGTGTTGGGGGCGCTATACCTTATTGGGATGTGTCATGATGGTTGCAACCTTGGTTGTCATTGAGCCATTGCTTTACGCGCCAGGTACGCAGGTTGATAATTTTTTGGTGGCCTACTGTTACGGTCTTTGGGGTTGGTTTTGGAGTTTTGCGCTATTTGGGTTTTTTAAGCATTGGCTCAGTAGCTATAAAAGTTGGTTGCGATACTTATCGGATAGTGCGTATTGGGTATACATCGTACATTTACCCATTGTATTGTTGGTGAGTTACGCCTTATATCATTATGAGTGGGCGTTTTATGTAAAAATGCTCGTCAACATAGCTTTGACCTCAGCAGTGTCATTACTTAGTTATCATCTATTCGTTCGTTACACTTGGCTTGGTTTACTGCTCAATGGTAAACGTAGATCTCGTAAGTGGCCTAAAAGGCAAAACACGGCAAAGCTGGGTGAAGCGTAGATGTATGAGAAAACCACCAACTAGAGCGGTATATAGTATCTCATCATGCTATTAATCTAAGTACCGGTGTGTACACATTACATTGGCTCGCAATTATTGAGTATTGCAAGCTAATGTAATGTAAGTGGCCTTACAATGATAAGCATAAAACTCGCAGTTTGTTTTTATACGAAGTAGTTGAATGTGGCTTATCGCGACTTTATGCCGATCATTTTTCTTTAAAACTTAAAAAAGCTAGCTTTAAGCATCATACACCCCATGTTGCGTTAAATTTGAGTCGCCCTTATGCACGATAATTTTTAGAGTGAATGAATTTAAAGTCACTTTTAATTAAACTCGTGTAAATTTATTGTAAATAAAAACTATTGTTCTTGCTTGTTTCCCCTAGCTTATGTCTGTTTATTGTAAAGCGATATATTTTAAGGTTTTGGTTGCTGGTTTGGTTGTCATTCTTTTGTTATTGATCATGAATAATTCTCATTTTTGTTGGTTTTCTCATTGTCTTTGCTTTGTTTAAGGTGTTGTTTTGTATGCTTTTATTTTTGCATTGCTTTTATTGTTTAATTTTTTCTTTATTTATCATTGGTTTGGCTTTTTGTTGAGGTCATGATGTAGGTTGTGTTGTGGGTGTGATGATTTTTATTTTTGGTTTTTTTTATTTAAGCTATTGAATTTAATATATTTGTTTTGTCTATTTTGTTGGCTTTTGGTTGTTTTCTCATAGCTGGATTTAGCTAATGTAAGGCGTGTAAAGTCGGTGTAAGCGTTCTATTTTTAGGAAAATAAATAAATTCATATGTAACCACATAAAAACTAATGGAATTATTTTGTGTATAAAAAAATTCATATTTTTTGTCTTCATTTTGCCGACAAAAAGTGTTCTCATGTGTAACAAATGTTAAACATTTGTCGTTCCTGCGTAGTATTTTGATTTCGACTGGTTTGGGTGTTTATGCACTTAATTTAAATGGTTTCGCAATCAAAAAAGGAATTTTTTGACTTCACTAATTTTTTTAAAAAGGACGAGTGATATGGTCACCAAGAAGTCGCCTACAAAAGCTAAAGCAAAAGCTAAACCGAATACGCAAAGCCAATCTAAAACGTATGAGGATGAACCAATCGCCATTGTAGGCATGGCGAGCCAATTTCCTGATGCTGATAATCTGTATGATTTCTGGAGCAACATTTGCCAGAAAAAAGACGCGATGACCAGTGTTGATGAAAAAGACAACATGACCTACTGGGACAAAGATGCGTACTACGATCCGGATCCTAGCAAAGTTGATAAAACCTATATGTTTAAGGCTGGGTTTATTAAACCTATCGCCTTTGACCCAATAGAATTTAAGATCCCCCCGGTGTTGATCGAGTCGATTAGTACTGCACAGTTGTTTGCGCTGCATGTTGCCAAAAGGGCGATTGAAGATGCGAATTTGTTGAAAGAAAGCAGCAGCTTAGATCGCTCTAAAGTTGGGGTTATTCTAGGTGGTGCAGGTAACGGTAACACCGCTTTCTCACTGCTTGCGCGTAACCAAACGCCGATGGTACGCAGTGCGATGGTAAGCCAAGGTATACCAAGCAATGTAGTTGATACTGTGGTTGACAAGCTCAATGAGTGTTACATCGGCTGGAACGAAGACAGTTTCCCTGGCTTTTTAGGCAACGTAGCCTGTGGTCGTATTGCAAGTTACTTTGACTTTGGCGGTACTTCTAACATGGTTGATGCGGCGTGTGGTAGTAGCCATGCTGCAATCAAGTCAGCAGTCAATGAACTAAGAATGGGTAGTTGCGACGCAGTATTAACCGGTGGTGTTAACTTAGAGAACTCTATCTTCTCATTCTTATGTTTTTCAAAAACACCTGCGCTTTCAAAGGCGGGGATCTGTCGTCCATTTGATGAACAAGCTGATGGTATGCTGCTAGGCGATGGCGTAGGCTTGGTGGTGCTAAAACGTTTGAGTGATGCTGTGGCCGATGGCGATAGAATTTACTCAGTGATTAAGTCAGTTGAAGCATCAAGTGACGGTAAAGCGAAAAGTGTGTTTGCGCCACGAGATCAAGGTCAGGTTTTTGCACTGGAGCGTAGTTACAATAGAACGGCTATCTCGCCAGAAGACATTGAGCTGATTGAGGCGCATGGCACGGGCACCGCTTCTGGTGATGAAACAGAACTGCGCAGTTTGGGGATGGTATTTGGTAACTATGATATTGCACCGCAGTCGATAGCTGTTGGTAGTATCAAGTCTCAAATTGGTCACGCGCGATGTGCTGCCGGTGCGGCTTCGTTGATTAAAGTGTCGCAAGCGCTGCATCATAAAGTGCTACCACCAACAATCAATGTGACTACGCCTAATAAGTTTTTTGCTGATGAGAAAAACCCTTTTTATATCAGTGCCGAAGCAAGACCTTGGGTGAAGAAAGATGGTAAAAAACCACGTTGTGCAGCAACCAGTGGTTTTGGTTTTGGTGGTACTAACTACCATATCATTTTAGAAGAGTTTCAAGATGAGCATACAGACGCTTATCGTCAGTCAATTTTGCCAGAAGTTGTTGTATTAAGTGCTTCAACACCTGCGCAATTGCAGCAAGTTGCTGAGCAAGCGCTTGCAGATTGGCGCTCTGAAGAAAGTGCAGTTAAGTTTCGTGAACATCTTGAGCAGCAGAATATTACGGTTGCGCAAGGTGATGCACGCTTAACCATGGTAACGGGCGATGCACAACACGCTGCGGGGTTACTTGAAAAAGTGCTACCACTTTTGAGCAAGCAACCAGAACAAGCATTTGAGCACCCCCTTGGTGCATTTTATCGCCCAACGGGTTTGGTCGAAAATAAAAACCAAGTTGCTGCATTGTTCCCAGGTCAAGGTTCACAGTATCTTAATATGGCCCGAGACTTGGCTATTGAATATCCAGAATTTCGAGACTCCTTACGTGTTGCAGATTTAGAGATCCGTAAAAAACTTGGTGAGAAACTATCAACGGCTATCTACCCAGTCCCCGTATTCAGCGAGGAAAAAGAGCAAGCACTGCATAACAAGTTACGCCGTACTGAGTTTACTCAACCAGCGCTAGGTGCCATATCCGCTGCGTACTACAAAACACTGTGTAATATGGGTTTGCAAGTAACGCGATTTGCAGGTCACAGCTACGGTGAACTTACCGCTTTGTGGGCCGCAGGTGCCATGTCTGAAAGCCAACTTTATCTTGCCTCGGTTGAGCGTGCTTTGTCGATGACCAATGCACTTAAAGATAAAGATGAAAAAGGCGTGATGTATGCGGTTGAAGCAGATGGTGAGACGGTAAAGAGTGTATTAGCTGAGTATAAAAACTTGGTTGTTGCTAATTTTAACTCTCCGACACAAACCGTGTTTGCTGGTGCCGAAAATGAAGCACAGCAAGCGGCACAAAAACTGACGGCCAAACAGCTTAAGTGTCAGCAGTTAAATGTCGATGCTGCGTTTCATTCGCCCTACATTGCACAGGCGCAAGGTGCTTTTTCTGAGGTGCTAAAGTTCATACCATTTAAAGCGCCTAAACACCCTGTTTATGCCAATACAACGGCTCAACCGTATAGCGAACAATCAACGCAAATGCGCGAAACATTGTCGTCACAGCTCACCAGCTCAGTACGTTTTGTTGAGTTAGTAGAGCAAATGTATGCCGATGGCGTAAGAGTATTTGTAGAAGTTGGCCCTAAAGGTGTTTTAAGTAACCTAGTTAAAAACATTCTGGGTGATAAACCGTTTGCCGTTGTGCCCGTTAACCCATCGTCTTCAGCACCGACGGTTGC
The DNA here is from genome assembly GCF_009176705.1 of Pseudoalteromonas sp. A25. Lineage (NCBI taxonomy): Bacteria > Pseudomonadati > Pseudomonadota > Gammaproteobacteria > Alteromonadales > Pseudoalteromonadaceae > Pseudoalteromonas > Pseudoalteromonas sp. A25. Next base: position 738,623 of record NZ_AP021846.1, read on the forward strand.
ACAGTTCTACAAAGCTGCTGCGCAAATGGTGTCATTGGGCGTCGAGCTCAAGCACATTGATAAATATCGCTTAAGACAGCCACTTCCTGCTAAGCAATCTGCGATGACTATCTTGCTAGACGGTGGTAACTATGCAACGCCTAAGCGCAGAGCCGTAATGGAAAAGTTACGCGACACTGACGATAGCTTAATTAAAGAATTTGTTGACGAACAAGTACGTCAAGAGGTTGCACTAGCACAGGCAAACCTTGCACAAACTATTGCACAAAAAGATCAAGCGCTAAAACAGCTGCAATTGGCTAACCAAGATTTAGAGCAGCAGTTAGAGCAAAAATTACAAGAAGTGAAGTGGGCAGCAAATCAAGCTACGCACTTTAATCAGGCATCTTCAAACTTAAATCAAAATCAGATCACAAGGGAATTGACCATGTCTCAAAACGACACAAATGCACAGTTCGGCGCCGTTGCTGGACAATTACAAGCTCAACAACAACTTAGCGACGTTCATAGCCAATTTCAGGCTAACCAACAGCAATATTTAAATATGCTTACGTCGGTTATTAGCCATCAGCAAAATGCATTAAGTGAGTTTAGAAATCACGATAGCTTTAACCAAGTTCTTGGCCATATTGATCACACCTTATCAGTACTTGAAAAGAACCAGACACTTTATCATGTTAACCATGAGCAATACTTCCGCAGTCAACAAGCACTGTTAGGTCAAGTTGAGCCAAGTGCAACTGCATCTGTGTCTGACATTTCTAGCGTTAACGTTAACACCGCACCTGTTGCACCAGTTGCTCAGCCTGCGCCAGTAGCCTCTGCACCAGTAGCCACGGCACCAGCGACTCCAGCGCCAGTTGCACCTGTTGCATCAGCACCGGTTGCTTCAGCACCTGTTGCGCCAGTAGCGCCTGTTGCTTCTGCACCTGTGGTTGAAACGCCAGCGCCAGCAGCACCTGTAGCAGAAGTTGCTGAAGCACCTGCACTTGATAGTGGCGCAATGGACTTAGAGCAACGTTCATACTTTGAATCATTGGACATTGATAAGATCTGTGGCCTGTTAGTTGAAATCGTGAGTGATAAGACGGGTTACCCAACTGATATGATTGACCCTGATATGGACCTAGAGTCAGATCTTGGTATTGACTCAATCAAACGGATTGAAATCTTCGCTGCGTTGTTTGAGCGTTTGTGGGGTAAAGATTCTGACGATGGTATGGACGAAGACAATCTCGATGGTGACGTTAACTTCGATGCCCTTAACACAATTCGTCGTATCGCTGAATTTGCGCATAACTCAATTCAAGAAGTATTAAATGCGATTGATGGTGGCGCACTTGACGCAGCGCCAGCAGCTGAAGCAAAACCAGCTGTCAAACAAGAAGCTAAAGAAGAAGTGTACGTTGCTGACGCTGACGTGAAAAAGAAAACTCAACAAATCGGATTCTTTGTGTCTACAGACACACAGGAGGGTGCCGTAAAAAAGTCCCAGCTGCAGAGTAAATCTGCAGCGTCTCCCAGTTCAGTAGGCCGTTATGTTGCTAAAGTAGAAGCAATTGCACATCCTGATCGTATTGAAGTTTTGCCGCAGCAAAATCACCAATGGTTAGTGCTGGCAAATACCAAGAAAAGCTTGACGTTATTTGACGATACGTTCAAACAGCATCAGCAGAATATGGTTGGTGTGTTAGTGGGTACTAAAAAAACGAACACGACAAGTGACTTCTACTTAACCCAGTGCACAGAAGAAGCAGTAAACGCGTTGGTTGAGCAAGTAGAGTCTAAAACCAAGCGTAAGATTGCAGGTGTGTTGTATGTTGCTGATGCAGTTAAGCAAGAGTCACTAGATTCCTTATATGACCCAGCACAAGTATTTAGCTTAAAAGCACTCTTTATGCTGGCAAAAGTACTACAGCCCAAATTACAAGCTGAGTCTGCAAAAGTACCTGCTTACTTCTTTACTGTAGGCCTAAATGATGGTCAGTTCGGTACCAGTGAGGAAGGTAAAAGTGGCACTTTGAACAGCGCCCTCAGTGGGTTAACTAAGTCGTTAAACTACGAATGGTCTAGCGTTTACTGTCGTCACCTTGATTTGCAGGCAAGCTTGAATAAAAAAGCCATGAATGAGGCTTTTACAAAAGAACTTGCGGACTCTGACCGTACCTTAAGTCATGTGGGTGTGAGCAAAGCGCAACGTGCTGTGCTGGTACTTGAGCGTGATGAAGTGACGCAGCAAACAGCCACGCCAGTGCTCAATGAGCAGTCGGTGTTATTGGTCAGCGGTGGTGCCAAAGGGATCACAGCTGGGTGTGTGATTGAGTTGGCGAAACGCTATCGTTGTAGCTTTGCATTACTTGGACGCAGTGAGCTCAAAGCACTGCCGCAGTGGGCACAAGGTGCAAACGATGATGCACAGCTGAAAAAACAAGCGATAGCACACTTAAAAGCACAGTCTGAGCCGATGACTCCGGCAAAAGTCGATGCGTTAATTCGCTCTACCAAAGGCACGCAAGAAATCCAAGAGACCTTGGATGCGTTGGCCAAGATAGGTGCCCCGGCACGTTATTATGCGGCCGATGTACAAAGCCAAGAAGCGCTTGGGCAAGTTATTGAAAGTGCTGAGAAAGAGCTGGGTGCAATCACTGGTGTGATCCATGGCGCGGGGAACCTTGCAGATAAGAAAATTGAGCGCAAAACACTAGAAGATTTTGCTTTAGTGTTCGATACCAAAATATTGGGATTGCAGAACATTTTGTCATTGCTTGATAAAAGCAAATTAGAAACGGTATTGCTGTTCTCATCTGTATCTGGGTTCTTTGGTAATGCAGGTCAAACAGACTACTCCATGTCAAATGAAGTGCTTTCACGTGCTGCAGATATGATCAAACGTCAATATCCAAACTGCCTTGTACGCTCTATTAACTGGGGCCCTTGGGATGGTGGCATGGTCAATGATGTGCTGAAAAAAGCCTATGAAAGCCGCAATTTAGTGCTGATTGACAAGCCAACGGGTTTTGCTGCGTGTGTGAGCGAGCTGGATGCGCCACAACAAAGTGCGACGCAGGTGATCATTGGTGGTCGTGCTTATCATGCTGATAAAAAACCAGTGTCGGTAAAATACAGTGAGCCACAAAAAGTGACTCGTACTTTACTTGCATCGGCAACACCGGGCCTTGCGGATCATCAGGTAGGCGGCAATATCGTGTTCCCTGCAATGTTCTCTTTGCACTGGATGATAGAGCAGAGTCTTAACTTCTACCCTGGTTTCTCTTTAAGCGAAATCAATGACTTTGCCGTGCTAAAAGGCATCGTGTTTGATGGCAAACAAAGCGATGACTATGAGTGTGTTATCAAAACGGATAAGCAACAAGGTAGTAAGTTGAGTTTAAGCCTTGAAGTGACAGGCCTTAAAGATGGTAAAACATTAAAGCATTATCAAGCTAGTATCGCCTTGGTTGCAAAAGCTGAAGCCAGCAAAGAGCAGCTAGATGCGGCTAAATTGCAAGGTGAAAAGGTTCTGCCATTCCCTGTTTATCATAACGGCGAGCGCGGCTACTTATTTAGTGGTCCTTCACTGCAAGGTATTGATTCTGTAATACAGAATGACGAAAAAGGGATGTTGGTATCTTGCCAGCTAACCAGCCAGCAAGTGGGTCATGGTCAGTTTAATGACATCAAACAGTTCAACGGCTTTATCGCTGATATCTTTGTGCAAGTGCCTTATCTGTGGCTTCGTCATCACAAGCAAACTGTGGGTCTGCCGCTTGGCATACAGCATATTGAAAAGCACCGTGATATTAATTTTGATGAGCGCTTTTATGTGGCTGTTGACGTGGTCTCTTGTAACAAGCAAACGTTGCTATCTGATATTTCGGTATATAACGAGCGTCGCGAGTTAGCGTATCGACTTTCAGGAGTCCAGTACACACAGTTGGCGTCGATTTCTGCTTCAGAAAACGCGTTATTGAAAGGTGTGAGTGAACATGAAAGATAAAATAGCGATTGTCGGCTTAGGGTGTGTTTTCCCTGAAGCTGACAACCCAGAGCAACTCTGGAAAGTCTTTGAACAGGGAACGGACGTAACGAGTGAGATCTGTGAGCAAGAGCTCGGGGTATCTCCCTCTCTTTACAAGCACCCAGAAAAAGGCACGATTGATAAGATTGGTTATAGCAAAAATGGCTATGTAAGAAAGTCAGATCTTGAACTGAACGGGTTTCGCGTTGCTCAGCAAACTTTGCAGCAGTTTGACAAGGTGTTTCAATGGACTTTGCACGCAGCCGCCGCTGCACTAAAAGATGCAGGCAGCAGCGATGTTGAAGAGCTGTTGTCTCGCACCGGCTTGGTTCTTGGCAACATCAATATGCCAACCCATGCAGCGAAGCAATTGGTCAGTGGTATGTACCATGAGATTTTGACACCGCATATTCAAACGCTGATTGGTCGTGAAGACTTTGCGTTTAGTAAGTATTGGCAAGGTCATGACTGGTCTTTTGATAACTTATTGATTGGTAGCCACAATGCTGTTGTAACCGCACAAGCGTTGGGTCTGCAGGGCCCAACGTACACCATTGATGGTGCATGCTCTTCGGGGATTTATTCTATTAGCCTTGCTTGTAAACACTTACAAGCAGGTGAAGCGGATATCATGCTAGCTGGTGCGACGTGTCAAGCAGACCATATTTATATCAACCATGGTTTTAACGTACTCAAAGCGTTTCCTGATAGGGGGGAAGAATCTTTGCCCTTTGACAAACGCTCAGGTGGGTTGAAAGCGGGCGAAGGTGTGGGGGTGTTAGCGCTCAAACGTTACAGCGATGCCAAAGCCAGTGGTGACAAAATTTATGGTGTGATTGACGCCATCGGTCTGTCTAACGATGCCGGTGCGAAACACATGTTGGTGCCGGATAGTAAGGGCCAGCAATTAGCCTTGTCGCGCGCTTATGAGCAAGCGAGCCGTTATCCTGATTATGTTGAGTGTCATGCCACGGGAACCCCTGTTGGTGACAAAGTAGAGCTTAACTCTATCGCCAGCTTCTTCGGTGCCGAACGTTTACCAAAAATTGGTGCTAACAAGCAAAACTTTGGTCATGCACTTACTGCGTCTAGTATGATCAGCATCTTTAAGGTGCTGCTAGCTATGCAGCATGACAAAGTACCCGCTACCCAAAAAGTCGAAGATTTTGTGGGCAGCGAATCCGGCATATTAACCATTAATTCGGTTGTTCGCTCTGCCATCAAATGGCCTGCTCAAGGCAAAGGCAAAGTGGCGGGGGTTAACGCCTTTGGTTTTGGTGGTGTAAATGGTCACTTAGTGATCTGCTCTGAAGATGCCATTAAAACGGTGACTGAAGAAGTGCCAGAAAAATCACCAAGCAGTTTAGCGATAGTTGGCTTAAGCGCTTGTTTACCTAAGGTCAAAGAACTCGTTGAACTTGACGCCTTAATTGAGCAAAGCGCAGACAACTTCAGTGAGTTGCCTTTAAAGCGTTGGTCGGGTATTGAACAATGTAAATCGTTGTTAGAAAAGTACAATCTAAATGAAATTCCGACAGGCGCATTTTTAGATAACTTTATCTTTGACTGTCAGCGTTACAAAATCCCACCTAATGTGGCCGGCTTACACTTACTTTCTCACTTATCGCTTATGCCGCTTGCTGAAGCTGCATTTTTAGATGCGGGTTTTGAGCGTGATGGCCAAGTGCGCAACATAGCGGTGATAGTAGCCGGTGATGATGATGTGAATAGCTTACGTTATCAAGCTAGAACCGAAATGGCTTGGCAACTCAAAGACAGTCTTGCCAAAGCAAATATTGAACTGACAGATGAAGAGCTAAAACGTTTAGAGACAATTACAAAAGATGCCTTGTTCCCAGAGCCGACCGTAGAGGGGGTAACGGGAGGGATCGGTAATATCGTATCTAGCCGTATCTCAGCACTTTTAAAACTCAATGGCCCTGCGTTTACCTTGCAGTCTCATGAAAACTCAATTGCCAAAGCCATAGATGTAGCGCGATTGCTGCTTGATGCCGGACAGGTTGATGCGGTGATCGTCGGTGGAGGTAGCTTCGGTGGCAGCGCAGAAGGCGTTATGTTCGCTCATCAGCGCTCACCGATAAATAGCGCTGAACCAGGCAAGCCATTACTTGAAAGTAAAGGTTGGAAACTGGGTGAAGGTGGCGGAGTTGTGGTACTTAAACCAAGCGATACGGTAACTGATAAAGACCGTGTTTATGCCACGATAGAAGCTTTGAGTTTTGTGCAATCGGTTGACAATGGGACAACGTTTGTACCTGACTCAGCAAGCATTGCGAAAGCGGCTAATATGGCTCTGACAAAAGCAGGTGTTGATGTTGAGCAAATTGGGCTTTTAGAAGTTCATGCCAGTGGCATTGATGCTGAAGATGAAGCCGAAAAGCAAGGATTGTTATCGGTTTATGGCGATGTACGCAAGCCTGTTACGGTGTCTAACATCAAGCAACATGTTGGTCATTTGCACGGTGCATCTTATATCACTAGTTTGATTGGCACAGCGCTTAACTTGTACCGCAGGCGTTTGCCGGCAGTGCCGCAACTGTCGCAACAGCAGTCTATATCTGTGCAGCAACAGGGGTTAGTGCTTCGTCATGAAAATCACATTAGCGATGAGCTGTGTTATGCGGCTATCAGTGGTATGGGCTTAGACAGAACATATAGCCATATGGTTTTAAAAGCCGCTGATAAGTATGAAGAAAAAGGCTTAACGAGCTTATTTGCTAACTTATCAGATGAAAAGCCCAAAGGACTGTTTAAGACAATCTGGGTTGCTGGAGAAAACACCATTGCCGAAACACTGGTAAATGACAGAACGATGGCCCAGTTTGCGCCATGCCGTGAACGTTTTGCCCCGCTTGAGAGCAGTGTAGTTGAAGCGCCGAAAAACGATGTGCAAAGTAGTGTTGCAGCGCAAACGGTCAGTGCGCCAGCAATACCAGTTGCACATAATGATGAGCAATTAACTCAGCCTGTGCCAGTTGTGGAAGCTGTTCATGAGTCAGCTCAAGAAAGCACTCAACAGGGTACTCAAGAGGGTACTCAAGAGGTTCCTCAAGTGCATAATGTGGCGGGTTCTACTTCGTTACCTAGCACAGCACAGCACAAAGTGTTATCTCAGCTTGCCCAAAATGCCAAAACCCACAGTGCGTTTTTACAAGCAATGCGTGCAAGCTATGCGGCAACGGCGACATTATTGGCCTCAGACCTTGATGCGCAGCAGCCTGAAGACATCGTGCCTACAGCAAACAGTACCAGCCGTGCTAAATCGGTATTACTTGACCCGCGCTACGGGCGTTTAGCACCAGAAGTGAAAAACATTCCGGTATCGCCTCGTTCAAATGGTGCAATGTTCAACGAACAGCAATTACATGAGATCACAGATGGCTTAATTGCCAATGTTTTGGGGCCTGATTATGCCGCCGCAGATCAGTACCCTGTGCGTACGCGTATGCCGTCATGGCCGTACATGTTTGTCTCTCGTATTTTGTCGTGCAGCGCTGAGCGTGGTCAGTTAAAACCGTGTGAAGTACATTGGGAATACGACATCTCGCCAGATGACTGGTACGTGGTAAAAGGGCAGGTACCATCGTTTGTATCTTTAGAGTCGTCACATGCCATGATTGTGGCATTCACACTCATTGGTTGCGACGAAATGTTCCAAGGGCAGCATTCTTATCGCGCAGTGAACAGCGAAACTACCGTCTACGGCGAGTTCCCTAAACCGGGTGAAATACTCCGTGGTGTGGTTCGGATCACGTCATTTAAGAAGATGGGCAACAACGTATTGATTGATTATGAGTACGACTGTTTTGCCAAAGCGCCAAATGGTACAGAGCGTCATTGTTTTACGCTCGTTGCGGCATCAGGGTTCTTCTATCGTGAAGACTTGCAAAAGCAAAGTGGCAAGAGCATGAACAACAAAGGTGTGTTCTTTACAGCTAAGCCGCAACACAACCCAATTGATGTAACCAAACTAAGTCAGCAGCAAAGCTTTGATAGCACGCAAATTGCGGCGCTAAACTCGGGCCTATTATCGCAGTGTTTTGGTGATGGGTATGCTGATAACAGCGCGCTTGCACTGTACGGACCATGCCATCGGATGCTTGATAGAGTATCGCAGTTTGAGCCTTGTGGTGGTGCTTGGCAGTTAGGTCAAATGCTTGGTGAAGTTGATATTTCAACAGATCACTGGGTGTTTAATGCGCACTTTAAAAATGACCCCTGCGTGCCAGGTACCTTTACGGTTGAAGGGTGTCAGCAGCTGTTCTCTTTCTACATGTACTACTTAAAGTTACCGCAATTACCGGGGGTTAAGTTAGTCACTAAATCTGGGCATGCCTCATCGGCTAAGTTCCGTGGTGAAGTGAAGTACCAAGACGAAACTCTGTTCTACCGTATGACCATCAAAGATATCAGTGTAACTGAGCTGTCTGCCAGTCAAGCTCGCTTAGAGATCACTGCGGTTATTGAGGTGTTGTATGAAGAACGTGTGATTGGCTTATGTGACGACATGTATGTGTGTTACGAGGGCGACTTGCAGTCGATATTAACTATGAGAGCGCAAACGGTATGACGATGTTAACGCAAATCAAAGACAACTTGGCCACATTAGACTTGCCTTTGGCAGTGTGGTCAAAACAGTCAACACGCACGCTGATGCCCCTAAACCAGTTGGTGGGCGATCAGATCTCAATTAACGAAGTGGCAGGCACCATTCCTGCTGTTACACCTAACACCCTAGGTAGTGAAGCATTTAGAAAAGCTTATGGCTTAAAGTACGCTTACATGGGTGGGGCGATGGCCAATGGTATCCACTCAGCACGCATGGTTGCCGCGTTTGCCAATGCCGGCATGTTAGGTTCATTTGGCGCTGGTGGTTTAACACTTGATCGCATCGCGCAAAGCATTAGTGACATAAAGCAAGCGATAGGGGATAAAACCTTTGCAATGAACATGCTGCATAACCCCGCAGACCCTGAATGGGAAATGCGGGTCGTACAGCTATGTTTAGACAACGGTGTAAAAGTAGTAGAAGCCGCCGCTTATATTAACTTAACACCCGCATTGGTTTATTTCCGCTTGAAGGGCGTACAGCTCATTAATGGTCAAGTTGTACCTGCGCAACGCGTTATCGCGAAAATTTCTCGCCCAGAAGTGGCAAGCAAATTCTTAGCGCCTGCGCCAGATAAGATAGTTGCTAAGTTGGTGGCCAGTGGCCATTTAACAGAAACTGAAGCCAAGCTTGGTGAGCAGTTAGCAATGGCTGACGATATTACCGTTGAAGCTGACTCGGGTGGTCACACCGATCACGGCTCATTGACTTGTATCTTCCCACAGATGCTGCGCTTAGCGACTCGTTTGCACAAGCAATATGGTTATCAGCATGTTGTACGTGTCGGTGCTGCGGGTGGTATTGGTTGCCCTGAAGCTGTGGCTGCGGCTTATGCGATGGGCGCCGCCTACGTGGTGACAGGGTCAATCAACCAAGCGTGTATTGAGTCGGGAACGTCTGATCAAGTACGCGAAATGCTCACCGGGGCTACGATAGCGGATGTTGTGTCGTCACCTTCTGCTGATATGTTTGAGTTGGGCGCGCAAGTACAAACTTTGAAAAAAGGCACTATGTATGGTGTGCGTTCGCAAAAGTTATATCAAATCTATAAGCGTTATGACTCATTAGAGCAAATTCCAGAAGCCGAGCAACAGCAGCTTGAAAAACAAATGTTCCACAAGCCGTTGGCGCAAATTTGGGATGACACCAAAGCCTTTTTTGCGAGTCGTAACCTGCAGCGCATAGCTGATTCTGCAGAGCAAGATCCTAAGCGCAAGATGGCCTTGGTATTTCAATGGTATTTAGGTCAGTCATCTAAGTGGGCAATTACCGGTGATGCGCAGCGTCGCATCGATTACCAAATTTGGTGTGGACCAGCGATGGGGTCGAATAATGATTGGTTACAAGACACTCATTTGCAGGGCGCACCATCACGTACAGTTGAGAGCGTAGCAAACTATCTACTTAACTGCGCCGCATATTTAACTCGTGTAAATATTGCAAAAACACTTTCCGTTTCTGGTATCGAACAGTGCCAAGATGGAACCTTCCCCATCCGATTACAGCAGTTTAGTGAATTTACTGATGCGCAGTCGCAAAAGGAAGAAATTAAGAAAGATTCTATTCAAGGAGAACAAAAGAAAATGAACACAGTAGTAAATCAAAAATTAGATCTGACCGAATCAAAAGAGTACTTCAAAAAACTATGGGAAGTACTTCCAGGTGGCGCACACTATAACTTCGCAGATCCAGAAAGAGCCTTAATTGTACCTTTTGTTAAAGGTAAAGGCTCTCGCGTTTGGGATATGGATGGCAATGAACACCTTGATTTATTCTGTAAATTTGGTGCTTTGTTTGTTGGCCACAACAACGAACAATACAACCAAATCTTAATCGAAAACATGCAGAAATTAACGTCTGTAGATACCTTCGACCTTGAGTATGAAGTGTGTCAAAAGTTAATTGATAATGTGCCTTCTGCGGAGCGTGTTCGTTTTAGCTTAAGTGGTACAGAAGCGGTACAAAATGCAATTCGATTAGCTCGTGGTTATACGGGCAAACCACGCTTTATCCGCTTCCATGGTCACTACAATGGTAATGCAGATAACGTAGTTGGGGGCCGTTTTAACCCAGAAACTGCAGACTTCCCAGTGCCTGAAATGTTCAAAGGTGACATGCTAGACACTCTAGGTCGTTTCCCTAACACATTACAAGACCAAACATTTATGTTGCCTTGGAATGAGCCAGAAATCTTAGAGCAGACATTAGAGAAATACGGTCATGAGATTGCTGCGGTACTAATGGAACCTATCTGTATGAACGGCGGCGGTATTTTGCCAAAAGATGGTTATCTTGAGCGTGCAAAAGCGGCGTGTGAGAAGCACAATGTGGTACTGATTTTTGATGAAGTAATCACCGGTGTACGTTTTGGTCTAGGTGGTGCACAAAAATTACTAGGTGTTACGCCGCACATCACGACTTTAGGTAAAGCACTAGGTGGTGGCGCAGTACCAATTTCGGCAATTGTAGGCCGTAAAGACATCATGGATTACTACACCAAAGGTAAGATCATTCATGCGGGTACTTTCAACGGGTATCCTATGGGTCTGGCTGCTATCAAAGCAACATTTGACCTAATTGAGAATGAGCCAGGTTGTTATGACCGCATGGGTGGTTTGATGTCGCAAATGGCTGATATCTTTGTTAAGGCTGCACACGCTGCAGACATGCCATTGGTACTACAAGGTATGCCGACAGGGATGGTGTTCCACTCTCAGAATGAGTTAGTAGACCGCTCTGAAGGTTACACAGCAAAAGTGAAGATGTGTGACATCATCATTCGTGAGATCAGCAAGCGTTACGGCATTCAGTTCTCGCCACTATCACGTATGTACTCAAACTTAATGCTTAACCAAGACGATGTCTCGTTCTTCGAAGAGCGTATTTATCCTGCAATGGTTAACGCAAAACAAATCATTGATATCACATTCCCTAAAGGACTTTGATAAGCATGATACAACAAATAGCAGTTGTTACAGGTGCTGCTGGTGGGTTTGGTGCGGCGATATGCCGCGCCTTACTCGCGTCAAATTATACGGTAGCGGCTGTAGATTTGAATGAAGACAAATTGGCGTCACTTAAGCATTGGTTAGACGGTGATGAGCGCTTACTGACGTTTGTTATGGATGTGACCGATGTGGATAGCGTGCAAGCGGTTTATGATCAATTAGCGCAGCGTGAGAACAGCACAATTACAGTGCTGGTTAACAATGCCGGGATATTGCATAAGGCGTTTTGTCTTAAAAAGGACTCTTTGGCCGCAGCGCAGCAAACATTTGATGTAAACCTCACTGGCGCATTTAATTGCACCACCATTTTTAGCCAAGCCATGGTGAGGCAAAAGTATGGTCGGATCATCAATATAGGCTCGGTAGCCGGTATTTGGGGCTCTGGTGGCAGTGCCGCCTACGCTGCATCTAAAGCGGGTTTGATTAAAGCATCAGAGTCGTGGGCTCAGGAGCTGGGGCCGATGAATATTTGTGTCACTTGTGTGGCACCAGGTATTTGTAAAACTCAGATGTTTAATCAATTTCTTGAAAAAGAAAGCATCCCTGATGCTGAAGAAGCCAAGTTTGCACGCCGTACAGTACCCATCGGGCGCTTTGGAACGGCTGAAGATGTCGCTGAAGTCGTGCAGTTTTTAGCAACTTGTAAAACTAACTATCTCAATTCGGCCGTGATCACCGTGGATGGTGGCATGCGAGTTGGGGCCATGTAACGTAAACGCGAAACTCAATGGAACAATTGTAAGGAAGAAAGATGAACAATAACGCAGCGTTTTTACCAGATAATTACTTATTAACTGGTGCATCAGGCGTATTGGGCGGACGTATTTTAACTGAGTTGCTTGCAACCACTAATGCTAAAGTATATTGCATGTCTCGTGAGCAAGACTTAGAGAATGCACGTCGTAGAGTATTAGAAATGGTTGAGCTGTATGATCCTCAAGGCACAGTGACTGACCAATTATCACGTGTCAGTGTTATTTATGGTGATATCGGCAAAGACCTATTAGGCCTAAGTAATGACGATTACGCGACTTTGGTATCACAAGTAAAAGTTGTGATCCACTGTGCGGCTAAGTTGTCTTTAATTGCTGAATATCCTTCTTTGCGCGAAGAAAATGTGGTGGGTACAGAGCGTATTGCCAAGCTATGTATGCAAGCGAATATTCCTCTACTTTATACTTCAAGCTTTTCTGTTATTGGCTCAAAGCTGTATGAAACGGGTTTTGTGCTAAAAGAAAACCAAGTTGATTATGGTCAGCACTTTAAAGACATGGGCTATGAGCAAACTAAATTTGAAAGTGAAGTATTACTGAATGATTTGGCAAAGCAAGGCCTGCAAATGGCCATTGTACGCCCTGGTAACATTTGGGGTGACAGTCAAAATGGTCGTTATCCATTAACCGGTACCACAGTTAAAGGTATCTACTATGAGATGATAAGGGCGCTAGTTGAGACGGGTTATACCTTCCACTCAACCGATGACTTTGATGTCACGCCAGTAGATTATGTGGCTAAAGCGTCTTTAGAAGTTGTAAAGAACATCGGTACTGTAAGTGGTCAAACATTCAACTTGGTAAATCCAAACCCACCTACTTACAACGAGATTATCGACTTGCTACGTGCTTATGGCTACGAAGTGCGTAATGTGCCTTGTGATGATTACTTCCAAGCGCTACACGAAGACCGCATGTTGTTAAATGGTAAGCCTTATCACTCAAGCTTTACTGATATTTTGGCATTGGTCAGTGATGATGATAATTTATCTGAGCAAGCAAAGTATGAAACATCAGGTATACAAGCTTTGTTGGAAGGGACTGGCGTAAGCTGCCCTAAACTGGACGCTAAATTAATGTCAACCTTGTTAGATCACTGTGTGGCTGCAGGGTTAATTAAAGCACCAGCGCAACAGCACCCGATAGCAGAGATCAGCGAAGAGATCACAGCTAAGGTGTTTATGGAACATTTATACGACGCTTAAGTGGAAGTTAAATATGAGCGATAAACTAAAAATAAGCCTGTTACAGCTAGACTTGGTTTGGCAAGATGCTGGCGCAAACCGTGCCGCAATTGAGCAGCACTTAAAAACAGTATCTGATAGAGATTTAATCGTTTTACCAGAGATGTTTTCAACCGGGTTTGATATGAAGCCTGCAGGCTTGGCCGAAACAATGGATGGCGAAACTGTTAGCTGGCTGAAATCTCTAGCGGCACAACAAGATGCCGTTGTATGTGGCAGCATGATGATGCAAGTGGGTAATGAGTACGTAAACCGCTTTTTGTGGGTAACACCACAAGGAGAGGTTTCTCATTATGACAAACGTCATCTATTTAAATTTGCTGGTGAAGACGAGCAATATAGTGCGGGTACTGAGCGTGCTATTTTCCAACTTGGCCAGTGGCGTATTGCACCATTTATTTGTTTTGACTTACGTTTTCCTGTTTGGTCTCGCAACTTAGATTGTCAGTACGATGTGGCATTGTACGTAGCGAACTGGCCGAAGGTACGTGCACCGCAGTGGAAGAGCTTGATACCTGCACGTGCAATTGAAAACCAAAGTTATGTTGTCGCGCTGAACCGCGTGGGGGTGGATGGTAACGATATCGCTTATAGTGGCGACTCTATGGTTGTCGATCCGCTTGGAGAGACGCTGCTATATGGTGCTCAACAGGAAGTGGTGTTGAACATTGAGCTTGATTTAAATGAGCTTAAAGATGTGAGAAGCCGTTTTCCATTCTTGCAAGAGGCAGATGGATTTACCTTTGCTTAAGCTTTAAAACGCCCGTTATGGGCGTTTTTTTCAAGTTTGAAGTACTGAGCAAATGGCACGAGTCGTTGTATCTTTACCAACCCTTACCAAATTTACCTGCTATTTGTGGTACAAGTATTTGATTGCGCAAACCAGTTGTGATGCTGAGTATGTTTGCAACCGTTGTTTTAATTTAAGGATAAGTGAGAATTCAATTGGAAAGCTTAAATCGCCTCTATAAAAAATACTTTTGGTATTTTGCTTTTACCCTACCAATGGGGATTTTATTAGGTGTCATTAGTATGCATGTATTGCAGATCATTAATGATGCGCTTACCTCTGGTGTTGAGACTATTGAATACTCGGCGCAACAGTTTTTTATTACGATTGGCGTCTTACTCGGTCTTGGTGTACTCAATGAGTTTGTTAAAATTCGCCTAGTGGTGAATGCGAGTCGAGATATACACAGCCGCTTAGTTGATAAGGTTTTAGACTCATCTTATGAAAAAGTAGAGAGTATTGGCTTACCTAAAGTGAATGCCACACTTAGTAAAGATGTTGATACGGCGATTAAGTTCTTCCAAGTGTTACCGCAGATGGTTGCCAATGTGTCGATCATTGTTTGTGCGATTGCTTACATGGCGTATCTATCTTTAACAGCGCTGATGTATGTGTTTGCCTTGATTGCATTTGCGGGGCTGAGTTTTACGGTGATCATTTTGCTATCGCGTAAATATTTACAGAATATTCGTGAGTGTGCAGATACGCTCATGGAACACTATGAAGCGATTGTAAAAGGAAAAAAAGAACTCTCTTTAGATTCAAAACGTCAGCGCTACGTGAGAACCGATATTCGCGGCACTTTAGATCAGCTAAGAAAAAACAACCGAGGTGCATTGACCTTATTTGGCATGCTAGAGCATTGGGGACAATTTATCTTGTTTGCCATTTTAGGTGTGATTTTATATTACCTAGGGATGACGTTGGGGCTAGAAAAAACGGTTGTGGTGGGTTATATCCTAACGCTGTTGTTTATTCTTGAACCTATTGAGCAGGTGACACAGGCTTCTACGGATCTTATGGAAGCCAAAGTGGCATTTAAAAAAATAGAAAGCCTAGAGCTGTCGGATGACATGGTTGATGAGACGCAAGAAGTTGCTGCTTTGGGGAGTAATCTTAATTTAAAACTCAGTAATATTACCTACCAGTATGCAGCGCAAGTGGAGTCTGAAAAAGGCTTTAAAATTGGCCCAATTGATTGTGAGTTTAAAGCGGGCGAAGCTACATTTATTATTGGCGGTAACGGCAGCGGTAAATCGACCTTATTCAAAATGTTAGCTGGATTGTACAACCCTACTGAGGGTTCGATAGCGTACGGCGATATTCCTGTAGATGACAATAATATGCCAAGTTATCGAGAGTGTGTGAGCCTAATTGCCGCTGATTTTTGGGTATTTAAACACATCATGGTTAACGAGTCAGCAGAAGATGCGCAGTTACTTCAGCAACTGGTATCGTTGCTAAAACTCGACAAAGCGGTGGAAATTATTGAGGGTAAATGGAGTAAAACAACCCTGTCACAAGGCCAAAGAAAACGTTTAGCGTTGATCCAATCTTATATCGAACACAAACCCATTGTTTTGTTAGATGAATGGGCTGCAGATCAAGACCCTGTATTTAAAAAAGTATTTTATGAAGAAATCGTGCCTTCTTTAAAAGCGCAGGGTAAAGTAGTGATTATCGTATCTCATGATGATAACTACTATCACACGGCAGACCGTTTAATGGAGTTAAGGGATGGGCAGCTGATACTGCACAAAAACAATAAGCCCGCAGAAATTACACAGAATAATCAATTTTTTAAAATACTAGATAATTGCAAGGAGTAGGCAATGGCAAATAAAAAGCGCATTTTATTGGTCGAAGATGACAAACGTTTGAGTCATATGATCTCACATGTGCTGCGACATGAAGGTTACTTGGTCACTTGTGCATTTGATGGACAAGTGGCGTTAGAAAAAGTAAATAGTGAACTTTATGATGTCATTTTACTCGATATGATGCTGCCAAGGCTCAATGGTATTAGTGTGTTGGAGCAAATACTCCCAGAATACACGGGGGTTATCATTATGATGACTGCAAGCAATGATGAGTGTCTAGAAGCCGACGCGCTTGCGCTAGGTGTTCACGATTTTATTACTAAACCAATCAGGCCCCACATATTGGTCGCAAAAGTAAAAGCGCTTAGCCGCCTTGCCGGTCAAGCACCGACATGCAGAAAGTCAGTATTTCAAATTCAAGATTTAACCCTTAATACCAGCAATCGTAGTTTTTATTTAGATGATACGCCTGTAGAGCTGACTGAGGCTGAGTTTAGCTTGATGTATTACTTGATGTCACATCCTGGGGAAATCTTAGACAGAGCCAGTATCATCTCTGCTGTTAGAGGCATAGAATACGATGGACATGACCGTTCTATTGATATGAGACTCTCTTCCTTACGCAAAAAAATGAATGATAATGTCCCTCCCTACAAGTATATAAAGACGGTTAGGGGAGTGGGGTATGTACTACGCGAGTAACCAAATGTTTAAACGTTTATTTTTCTATTCTGCCGCTGCTTTTATTTGTAGTATTTTCATCGCCGTTATCTTACTTGATACCAATTATGTTGATATACGTGTTCAAGAAGAAAAGCCAATCTTGGAAGGTATCTATTCTGTTATCAACAAGCAAGCGCAAGAAGGCCTTATCAGTGAAGATGTGTTGAACTACTGGTCAGGTCAATTTGGCTATAAGCTTGATGTGCTGAGCGCTGAGCAAGCAATGGCTCTAGATGTGGATTTATCAGTTTTAGCCGCACAAGGAAGTGTTGTAGAGTTAATAAGTGGTTGGACGCAAGATAGAGTGACTGCTTACTATCAGCATGGCGAGCAAGTGTTAAAAATGTCTAAAATGCACATAGATAAGCAAGCTTACTTGCTGTATTGGCAATCATTATTGGTGACAATTTTAACGGTTTTGGCACTGTTTGTTTATTGCTATGTACACATGCACAAAAAGTACCTTAAAAGATTGCTCAAGGCCTATCAAGCCTATGGTCAAGGTAAACTGTCTTTGCGTGTGCCCACTGAAATGCCAGCGCCTTACAGCGTGCTTGCTAGTCACTTTAATACCATGGCAGAAAAAATAGAAAGTTTATTAGAAGAGCATCAACATATGCTTAATGGTATTTCTCATGATTTAAAAACCCCGCTTGCACGATTGCGCTTTGCGCTAGATATGACTCGCAGTTGTAATAGTGCTGAAGAGTATCGTGAGACTATTCAATTTATGGATGAAGATTTAGATGCATTGGACGAATTACTTGATGACTGGTTTTTATATGTAGGTTTAAATGCCGCACGCACAGAGCCAAAGATAAAATCGTGTTTATTAGATAGTATTGTCAATAAAGTAGTCAGTCGCAGCGTACCAGCTTATTCAAAGGTTAATGCGCTTAACCATATACAGCCTGACATTTTAGTTAATGCCGATAGCAAACTGTTGACGCGCGCCATTGAAAATTTAGTAAACAATGCCTGTAAGTTTGCATCTAGCACCATACGCGTGAGCACTCGCACTACGAGCAAATATGTTTGTATAGATGTTGAAGATGATGGGGCTGGTATACCAGAGGATAAGCGCACAGCAGTGTTAAAACCATTCTTACGATTAGACAGTAGTCGTAATGTGCCCGGTATTGGGCTTGGCTTATCGATTGTGGCAAGTATTTTAAATAGTCACAATGGTAAACTAGAGATCTGTGACTCCTCATTGGGTGGCGCTAAAATAACCTTAATGTTGCCAATCAGCAGTCAAGATAGCAACGCCACATGTACCGCCAATTGAATTATACCAATCCGCAATAACACTTAATCCTTTTGAAGGATTAAACCTGACGACAGCTGCGTTAAAAATTTCTCATTTAGAACAACTAAATAACGAAATTTTTGCCTTGCTATCGACAAGGTTTTCTTGCTTCAAAATAGACCACTTAGTTAACCTCAGCTGCGGATAAGAGTTTTGATAGCTCAGAAGAGAGACATTGCAACCCCTTCAATATCCAATGACGATATTTCGCTCACTATCAAGGCATTTTCGTGAAGTAATAGCGAGCTATTACAAATGAAAATAACGAAGAGAGTGAGTGAAATAGCTTTATTGGGCAAATTCTCTTATGTGCAGCTGAGGTTAGTTAAGCGGATTGGTATTAATTTTCTAACTCACACGTTAAACAAAAAAGGACCATTCGGTCCTTTTGGTGTTTTGTTGGCTGCTATCAGCAGCTAAATTTGGCTATTTCTGTTTCTAATTTAACCGTTAAGTCCTTAATGCTATCCGTGGCATGGTGGGCTTGCTCAGATACATTAGCGGTTTGAGATGCGGTATCTGAAATTGTTACTACACGACGGGCGGTATCTTCACCTGCTTCTAACTGCTCTTTGGCAGCATGGGCTATCTGGTGACTCATTTGCGATATTTCACTCAATGAATTGGCTACTTTACGCAGCTCCTCGCCAGCCTCTTTAGACATCGTAACGGTTTTTTCACTAGTATGAATAGAAACGGTTACTGATGACTTCGCTTCTTGTGTGGCAGATTGCAGCTTACCAATCATGGTATGAATTTCTTCGGTACTGGTTTGCGTACGTTGTGCAAGTTGGCGCACTTCATCAGCAACCACGGCAAAGCCGCGACCTTGCTCGCCTGCGCGGGCGGCTTCAATAGCTGCATTGAGCGCCAGTAAGTTGGTTTGTTCAGCAATGCTTTGAATAACACTCAGTACGTTAGCAATATTATTTACTTCTTCATCAAGGGTTTGAATGTTATTACCAGCGCTGTCAATTTGTTTCTCTAATAAAGCGATGGTTTTTGCTGCCTCGGTTGTCAGCTTATCGGCATTTTGGCCTTGTTTCTCGGCTTCCTGCACGGAGTTAGCGGTTTGATCTGCATGTTCCACGACTGTTTGCGCTGAGGCTGTTAATTCAGTAATGGCTGAGGCAACCATCTGTGTCTCGCTACTTAAACTGCGGGTTAGTTGCTCAAGTTCATTGGAGCGCTGCTCACCATCGTTGCTTTGAGATTTAAGCGCATCGCTAACCCCTGCAATGCCACCAACTACTCCTTGCAAGCCTTTTTGCATGTAGCTCATTGCTGCTATGATGCTATCTTCTTTGGCATGGGTGGTATTAATGGAGGAGCTTAAGTTGCCGCGGGATACTTGTTTTACAATTGACAGTACTTCGTCCAACTCTCCACCGAGCTTGTTAGACAAGCCTAAGCCAAATTTCGCTAATGCAAAGGTTAAAGCAACTGCGATGAGTAATGACAAGCTCAACAACCAGCGAGCGGTGTTCCAGTAGCGTTCATCGACCTCCTTGGCGCTGATCCCTGTGCCGACGTACCAGCCGAACTCAGGCGTTTTTTGTACGACAGAGGTTAAATCAACAACCTCACCATCACGCACCGAGTCCCATTCGTAGGTGATGATTTGGTTTGTTTTATTGCCAACCAAGCGCTCCACCATGCGACCTATGCTGCTCCCTTTGGAGTCCTTAAAGTCATTAAAGCTGGTGCCATGAAGTTGTGGATCATGTGGCGTTGCTACAAAATTAAGTTTTTCATCAACAACATATACGTACTCAGAGTCATGATACTTATTTTCTCTGAGCATTTGGGTAGCCAGTTTCTTAGCTTCCTCTTCATTAAGAGCGCCAGTTTGCACATAGGCTTCGAACTGTTCGACAATATTAACGGTACTCTTCATCAATTGATTGATACGTGCAATATTGTCAGATTCACTAGCATGTCGTAATGCTTGTAATCCTAAGATAGCGACCAGTAAAAGTGAGAGGAAAATAGCCGCGGCGAAAAGTATTATTTTTATTCTTAAAGTTAAACCTGATAGCACGATACGCCCCTTTCAGATAATAGAGTATTATTATCTACCATGTTTATAGGAATCATGTAAGTAACATATAGTGCATTTGGCTATAAATAGAGATGATATTTCCTCATACTGATTAAGGAATAATCTTATTTTGCATTGATTATGCTTACCTCTTGCGCTGTCAGAGCGCGATATTCACCACTTGCTAAGGTACTATCTAATTCAATATCCGCTATTTTTTCTCTATGCAGTTCAACGACCTTGTTACCAACCGCAGCTATCATTCGCTTTACTTGATGGTACTTGCCTTCGCAAATAGATAAACGCAAGCTATAGCTTGCTAGTTGTTGCGCAATAGCAGGTAGTGTGGGGTTTTTCTCATTATGAAGTTGTACACCTTCTCTAAGTTGTTCAAGCGCTTCCTCCGTGATTGGCTCTTGGGTTTCAACCAAGTAGGTCTTAAACTTTTGCTTTTTGGGAGATGTAATTTGGTGCGACCAATCACCATCATTAGTGATAAGTACAAGCCCGGTGGTATCGATATCTAAACGTCCTGCAACATGAAAATCTTTTAAGTTAGGTTCGTCTAATAAATCAAATACTGTGGCGTGAAGGTCATCGCTATTTGCGCACACATAGCCGACTGGCTTGTTGAGCATATAGTAGCGTTTACCTAGATATTGCAGAGGGTTACCCTGCCATGTTACCTCATCATCTTGAGTTATTGAATGGTCAAACTTGGTCACAGTTTTGCCGTTTACGGTTACATAACGTTTTTTAATGCCCGCTTTGACTTTGGTACGGGGTAATTCAGCGAGGTGACTTAAAAACTTATCTAATCGGCAAGGAAACTTCATAATCTTTTATCTTCAATTTTAATTAATCATCAGTATACGTGACTGTCTCAATCAGATCAGTTTTTTCGATAAAGTTGCGGCAGTAAATCATAGGGGTGCACACTGAGTAACCAATCACTATCTAAGAGCTCTTCAAGGGCACCAAATAAGGTGTCGCTCAGTAACTGTTTTTGCTCTTCGCTACGTCCTGCTATGAGATGAGCTTGAATATGTATAAAACCGCTTTTACCTGCTTGTAATTTTACATGCTCGTAACTTTGAGCTCGGGTTTTAATTGTACTGTTATCAAAGAGGTTAGTTTGCTCTGTTGCTTGATGAACATGTTCAATAAGTTGTTGGGTTGCAATTGGCAGGTTGTTGGAATGCTCAATGATTATGTGTGGCATGATGACTTATTGTCTCAAGTATGAGTAAATGAGAAGTATATTAAGTCATTTATATGGAAATGCCAGATGTATAAATACAAAAGCGCGTGTTTTGCTGTAATTGCGATGTGGGCATTAAATGGTTGCAGCGACGATGCGGCTAAAGTGAGCTTGGGACTGTTTACAACCAAAGATGTGGTGGTATCGGCTCAGCAAGATCCAATTGTTACTGGCGTGACATGCCATATCAGCCATGTTGAAGCAGATTTTGACTTTTCAGATCCATCGGATATGTCTATAGCGTGTCGCCAAACCGGAGAAATTACCGAGCAGCAGATGCAGCAAGTAGACTTGTCCAAAGATGGTGAAATTGTTTTCAAAACGTCTAAGAGTGTGTTGTTCAAATCACTTAAAGTGCGCCGTATTTATGATGCCAAAACACGTACTTTGCTGTATTTGTCTTACTCTACGAAAGAAACCAGCGGTAGTCATCATCATGCATTGTCAACTGTACCTCTGTATAATACACAAGCATGGCAGTGGGCAACGAGAGCAAAGTAATTATGCTAACTTTATTTAAATCAAAACCATTATTAACCGAGTCAGAAGTTGCTTGGCTGGTGGATACATTTGTTTGGGCCTGTGAGCATTTTGACGGGCAGTACTTTTTATCAAATACACAAATCATTGAGCCTACTGGGCAGTACTTTCCCGACCAAGTAACCAGCGTAGAGCAAATGGCTCAAACGGTATTCAAGCGAGTGCGCGATTATGCTGGCCTGCAGGCATGGCCATTGCAGTTAGTTGGGCCTGCAAATTTACCGGCGCAACAAAATATGCCGGTATTTAGTTTTGCCGATACCATGCGTGGTGAGTCAGCCATGCTCAATGTGCAGCCACCTCATAATGTATTATTGTCGTACAATCCTAATCAAATCAATCAACCGCAGGATTTGGTGGCCAGTTTTGCAGGTAGCTTAGCCACGGTAATGATTTATCAAAAAGGTGCTTTGCCCCCTGGGGGAGAGCAGCAAGTTGCTGCTGCGAGTGATGCTTTAGCGTGCTTTATGGGCTTTGGCGTGATGATGAGTAACACGGTATATCAATTTAAAGGAGGCTGTGGTTCTTGTTATAACCCCTATGCGAATCGCCAAGCAGCACTCAGTGAAGCCCAAACAGTGTTTATGCATGCTTTAGTGTGCTATTTCAAACCCCAAGTAGATGGTAAAAAACATTTGAAGCCACATTTAAAAAGCGTTTATAAAAAAGCGAAAAAACAAATTGAAAGTTATATTAGCGACTCACCAAACCCAGTTCTGCTGATGCTAAAGGAGCAAAGTCATGCTTGAGTTTGTTGACGAGTTTTTGCTCATTGCTGTGGCACATTTTTTTGCAGTTGCAAGCCCCGGTCCTGACTTTGCAATAGTATTAAAGCAAAGCATTCAGCGTGGTCGGGCTAATGCACTATGGACCAGCGGTGGTGTTGCGTTGGGTATTTTGGTGCATGTGACATACTGTTTGTTGGGTGTGGCGATTGTTTTGTCGCAATCACCAACGCTCTTTAGTGTGCTTAAATATGTTGCGGGTGCATACTTAGCGTATATGGGAGTGCAAGCACTGCGAGCAAAACCAGCACAAGGCAACGCAGTAAGTGAACAAGCGACAGAGCAACAAACACAAAGCGCTTGGCAAGCGTTGCGGCTTGGTTTTTTAGTTAATGCTCTTAACCCAAAAGCAACACTGTTCTTTCTCTCTTTATTTACTCTAATTATTTCACCAACAACGCCCTCTGCGGTGCAGGCATTTTATGGTTTATATATGGCTTTTGCTACTTGGGCTTGGTTCTCATTTTTAGCTATGGTGCTGAGTAAAGAACGTGTTCGTCGCTTTTTTTCACGAGCGGGCCATTGGTTTGATAGAGGTATTGGTGTTGTCTTAATAGCTTTGGCGGTTCGGGTAGTTTTATAAGTAAGTAAAGGTTTAGAGTAGTATGAGTATTAAGCCCCATATCAATTTTGCATTTGGTTCAAATATGTCGACTAAGCGGTTGTTTGCCCGCTTACCCCAAGCACAATGTTTAGGTGTTGCTAAGCTTTATAGACATCAGCTTAGTTTTAATATGCTCAGTACAGATGGTTCAGCTAAGTGCACAATTGAAGCGACTAACCGTGATGAAGACATTGTAATGGGTGTGTTATATGCCTTAAACGAGCATGAGATAAACCAGTTAGACAATATTGAAGGGCCGCGTTATAACCGCACAAAGTTGGAAGTTGAAGCAATTGAGCATGGCCCCATGCATGCTCATTGTTATATTGCGAACACCTTTATTGATGATCATTTACCATTCGATTGGTATGTTCAACATGTTTTACATGGCGCTAAAGAGCATCGTTTTCCAACTGATTATGTCAGGCAGATTGAATCTCAGCAGCACGTTACAGACCATGATGTCAGTCGTGCAGAACGAGAGTGGCAGTTATATCAAAAAGTGCGATTGAGTAAAAAGGCGTAGTGTGAACACTAACACCAAAGTCGCACAGAATGAGTTTATGTGGCCTGCTAAACTAAGGCAAAAACAAAATGTAGGATTAAAATGCGAACAGCAGTGATAAGCCATCCTCATTGTCGAAAGCATACTATGGGAGCTGAGCATCCAGAGTGCCCTGAACGTTTAGATGCTATCACCGATAGGTTATTGGCTTCGGGTGTTGATGCAACGATTGCGCATATGCAAGCTCCTAAAGTGAGTATGGCTCAAGTGGCGTTAGTTCATGAGCAGTCTCATATTGATGAGGTGCTCGCGGCGATTCCTAAGCAAGGGGTGCATGAGTTTGCAGATGATGTTTGGCTGTGTCCCGACTCTTTTAAAGCGGTTGAGCGAGCGGCAGGGGCTGGCATATTAGCGGTAGACGAAGTGTTGGCTGGTAACTTGGATGCTGCTTTTTGTAGTGTGCGCCCGCCAGGACATCATGCAAATCAATATGCTTCATCGGGTTTTTGTGTGTTCAATAATTTGGCAATTGCGGTTGCTTATGCAAAATCGCTGGGTGTAAAGCGTATTGCGGTATTGGATATCGATGTACATCATGGTAACGGCACACAAGATATATTTCGAGAGCAACCAGATGTACTATTTTGCTCTTTGTTTCAATACCCATTTTATCCAAATACTGAAATCGAAAATAATCAGCATATTGTAAACTCTCCGTTGCCAGTGGCCAGTAAAGGCGAAGATTTAAGAGCTTTGTTTAATCAGCAGTGGTTACCTAAGTTATTAGAGTTTAACGCTGAGCTCATTTTTATTAGCGCGGGTTTTGACGCTCATATTGAAGATGACATGGCGGGGTTACAATTCGTTGAAGCTGACTATCAGTGGTTAACTGAGCAAGTGATTAACATTGCAAAACACACGCAGGCAAAAGGGATCATCTCATTTTTAGAAGGAGGATATGCGTTATCGGCTTTAGGGCGCAGTGTAACCTCCCACGTTAAGGCGTTAGTGGAAGGTTAAATCTAATTATGTAGCTGTGAGAGCAGCTCAAACGCTTGCTCGTGTCTGCGCAAGATCACTTTTTGTACGCAACATTGTCCATCGTCAACGAGAGCCTGTTGAACCAATTTAGTTAGTTTCTCTAAAGGTATTGATGGCAATGCCTTGCCTGATAAGTTATGACATTGGCCATCTTTTTGTAAGCATATAGCGAATTGCTTTTGTTGCGCAGTTAAATGAAAAACGGCGTGCTCGAGCGTTTCTTGGTTATCTATATACTCAATACTTTCTTCTAAACATAGCAAGAATGGGTAATATTTTATTGCCATAGTTTGTTCTCAATCAAAGTATAAAACATGAGCAGCATTATACTGCGTATTCGACTAAGAATACGAGGTTGTGCTTAATGGTATCTGATAACCGTCAACTACAAATCAAAGATATTTTTTCAAACCAATTATTGTCCTGTGATCATCAAACTTCTTTAGCTGAAGCGGTAGAATTGATGCGTCAGCGACGGGTTAGCTCTATTTTTGTGACTGAACACGGACGAATTGTTGGTATTTGGACGGAGTCAGACTGCGTAAAACTCAACTTTAATGACCCTGATTTTGCGCAAACGACTATTGCTTCTTCTATGACCGCTCCCGTGCATGACATACAAGTTGATAAAACGCTCAGTGAAGCGACTGTTAAGTTTCATCAGCTTGGTATTCGCCATTTGCTAGTGAAAGACCAGCAGGGTGAGCCTGTAGGCGTGGTGTCTTTATCTGATATTGTTCGTAATCAAGGGCTTGATCATTATTTACATTTTCGACCGATAGAAGATCACTACAATCGAAATGTGGTTATTTTAAAGGCGGATGATTGCGTATCTAAGGTGATTGAAGTAATGCGATTGCGTAAGGTGACCGCGGTGTTGGTTTATCACAATGAGTTAGCCGAATATGGTATCGTGACGCAGCGTGATATCGCTTATATGTTGCTCAAACCTGACTGGCGCATTCCGTGTTGGGAATTAGCCACTTATCCGTTATTACAAGTCCGCCCGAAAGATAGCTTGTTTGACGCATATCGGTTAATGACTGCTGAGTCTATTCGTCATTTGGTTGTAAAAGACCCATGTTCGGGTCAAGTTATCGGGCTGCTTCCTCTTAAAAATGTGCTAACTGAGATTGAAACCGCATACTGCAGCGAGCTTGAAAAAGTCTTGGTGCAACGAGACTTAGCACTGCGCAAATCTGAGAAAAACCTCTATCTTGCTAATCGAATTATCGACGCATCACTGGATGGTATTATGATCACCCGTGGTGATGGAGAAATACTGCAAATAAACCCCGCATTTAGCGAATTGACGGGTTATCAGGATTACGAGGTGATAGGTAAAAGCCCAAATATTTTGAGTTCGGGTATTCACGGTAAGGAATACTACGACCAGATGTGGGCGGAGCTGCGATCTAAGGGCGTATGGCAAGGTGAGATCTGCAACCGTAAAAAAAGTGGTGAGATTTATGTTGAGTGGCTAACCATCATTGCCATCAATGAGCCTTACAGCGATGAAGTTTTATATGCCGCGATATTTAGTGACATTACTGAGCGTAAAAATGCGGAAGAAAAAATAGCTCGGTTAGCGTATTTTGATGAATTAACAGGCCTGCCTAATCGTCGTTTGTTTTATGATCGTTTGTCTATGGCGCTGGCATCTGCGCATCGAGAAAGTCATAAACTGGCTGTGATGTTTATCGATTTAGATCGGTTTAAAGAAGTAAATGATAGCCTAGGGCACAGTGCAGGAGATGAGCTGTTAGTGCAAGTAAGTGAGCGTATTAAAAATATGCTCGAAGAAGGGGATACGCTTGCACGTTTAGGTGGCGATGAATTTGTGGTGTTACTGACAGAAGTAAAGCACATGTCTGATGTGGTTGGATTTGCTAACAAAATACTTGAGCAATTAAGCGTGGCGTTTGAACTTAATGATATTTGTGTTAACGCGACAGCCTCGTTAGGAGCGGCTATTTATCCAGATGACGGAGTAGATAGTGAGACTTTACTCAAGCATGCGGATGTGGCGATGTATCGCTCCAAAGAGATAGGTCGAAATTCGTTTCAGTTGTACAAAGCGTCTATGAATGCTCGTTCATTAGAGCGCTTATCTATGTTAAGTCGATTTCAACAAGCACTTGAACATGATGAATTTGAACTTTATTTTCAGCCTTTGCAATGCTTGAAAAGTGACAGAGTCTCCAGTGTTGAGTGTTTGTTGCGCTGGAATGACCCCAAACTGGGCTTGATTTCACCTGCTCAGTTTATTCCGCTTGCGGAGGAATTAGGATTAATCATAAAGTTGGACCAATGGGTTATCAATAAAGCCTGTGAAAAAATGGCGCTATGGCGTCGCCAGGGAAGTGACTTGAGGCGTATAGCCATCAATGTATCTGCTCAGCATTTATGTCAAGGTGAGTTAGCGACAACGGTGTCGAATGCATTAAATAAACATGGTTTGGATGGACGCTTTGTAGAGCTAGAACTGACTGAAAGCAGCTTTATCAGTAATTTACATGAAGCTAAAAGCGAGCTTCATAAATTAAAAAGTTTAGGCATCTCGATTGCTTTAGATGACTTTGGAACGGGGTATTCTGCATTAAGTTATCTAACTAAGTTGCCTATCGATACGCTAAAAATCGATGCCAGCTTTGTGGCCAAAATCCCTGATGAATATGGTAATAGCGAAATTGTTGCTGCGATTATTGCAATGGCAAAGGCACTCAATTTGCATGTTGTTGCAGAAGGGGTTGAAAAGCCAGAACAGCGCCAGTTTTTACACAAACTGGGCTGCAACACAGTACAAGGTTTTATGTATTGTAAACCTTTGAGCTGTAACGACTGGCTACGTTTTTATCATGCTGAGAAAGTTATTTCGTAGGCGGTAAATTTACGTATATTGATAACGCCAGTATCAAAAATAAGGTACTGGCCTTTTATTCCCTGCAAAACACCTGATACTTCAGGGTTTTTATCAAAGTTAAATGACGTGATCTTGGTTGGAAAGTGTTCAACGGGAAAGCTTAAATCCACCACATCCTCATCCAAGCATTCAATTGCTGTGGCACCGAATAGTTCGGCCAGCTCATCTAATTTGTGCTTTATTTGCGGGATCAGTTCGTTGGCACAGGCTTTAAGATCCATATCTTCTGAGACGCCCTTGAGCATATTGCGCCAATTGGTTTTATCAGCAATAAACTGAGCAAGTGCTACTTCAACGAGGCCAGATTGCAAACGCGTTTGTACTTTAAATATAGGCAGCGCTTGCGTTGCGCCTTGATCTATCCAACGCGTTGGGATCTGAGTATGACGGGTAATACCTACTTTTAACCCTGATGTATTTGCAAGATAGACATAATGCGGGATCATACAATTTTCTTCCCCCCATTGTGGCTCTCGGCATGTGCCTTGTTCAAAGTGACAAGTTTCAGGTTTCATAATACACATGTCACAGCTAGCAAGCTTTTTCATACAAACAAAGCAGTGACCTTGGGAGTAACTTTTTTTGGTTTTTTTACCGCAGTTGCAGCAAAAAATATTCCCTGTATGCGTGAGTGTGATGTGCTTACCAATATACTCATTGAGTTCAATAAGCTCATCACCTATAGGTAATTTATATTGGATTGGTTGTGTATGCGTTGCTTTTAACTTGCTTAAAGTACCTTGCATCTTTACGCCCCTAAAGATGGTAAAAGGGCGATACTACCAAGCTGCTCGATAAGTCACAATGCGTATAGGATGATAAGTGCGAATAGCTCGGCTATCCGCACTCAAGAAGGTTAGTATTTAGCGGAACGAGTTTGGCTTTTTAAAGACGCCTTAATAAACTCACGTAAATCATCGTTAGATGTTTTTAAATCCTCTTTGCGCAAATACATCATGTGGCCTGAACGGTAGCCCTTAAAGCTTAAGCGGTCTCGCATTTTGCCACTGGGGTCAAGTTGCCACATAGTATATTTTGCATCAAAGTAGTTGGTGGCTCCATCATAGTAACCGGCTTGTACGAGCACATTGAGGTAAGGGTTTTCAGCCATCGCCTCACGCAGTTGCTCACCCGTGTTATTGTTACTTCTGTCCCATGGATGAACGTTAGCCAACATATTGTATTGCACATCCGTTTTGTAGTTAAGTTCTTCACGGATGTAATGGTTAATGGCAGGTGTAAAGGCATGCAACCAAGCGCTTAATTCAGGAAAGTAATCTGGACGATCCCCTGCGTCTCGCTTGTCGATGCCTAAATAACGTGAGTCTAATCTGCCTAAGATATAACCTTTGTCTCGTAGCAGTTCTTTCCAAAATGCATCATCACTGATATCTAGGTTATTTTGTAGGACAAAAGTTTTAGTTAAACCACTGTAAAAAGCAACGCGCTCTGCAATGGCTTGTTTTTCATCGTTTGCAATGAAAGCGCCTTTTGCTAGTGCTGGCAAATATTGGTTTATAGTAAAGCGCTCAACTTCTGAGAGTACATCAGTGAGATCTTTTTGCTGCAACTTGGCTGGTAGGGCTTTGTGATGCCACGCTGTGGCCGCAAAATAAGGAAGTCGATTGGCAGCTTTCACCGGCCCCTCGCGTTTGATACCGATATCGGTTGGCGAAACCAGCACTACACCATTTAAAAACCACCAATGGGCTTGTTGTAACTCTCGGGCAAGGCCTGCGACTCGAACTGTGCCATAACTTTCACCGATTAAAAACTTGGGGGAAAGTGAGCGATTGTTGCGGGTAATAAAGGTATTAATCCAATCTGCGAGGTATTCGATGTCGGCGTTAACACCAAAAAACTGCGCTTTTTGCTCATCGGCACTGGGCATTTTGCCTTCTTTATTAGGCAAAACACGTGAATAGCCTGTTCTTACAGGGTTGACGAAAACGATGTCGGCAACATCAAGTACAGAATGCGGGTTGTCTTTCATACCGTAAGGTTGTACCGGGTATCCTTCGTCATCTATTTTCAAAATACGTGGCCCGGTATAAGCAATGTGCATCCAGACAGAAGCGGAACCTGGTCCACCGTTAAATGAAATTAAAAGTGGGCGCTTACTGATATCGTCAACTTTGTCTTTTTTATAGTAGTTGTAGTAGAGCGTTGCTGTCGGTTCGCCTTGTTCGTTCCATACAGGCTGGGTGCCTGATGTCACACTGTAGCTGATCTTCTCACCATTGATAGTCGCTTTATGGTTGGTGATCACTTTACTATCAATATCAATTGCTCGATTTTGTTCAGCCGCAATACAATTAAAGCTAACTGTTACAACACACACTGCAAGCATTTTGCGTAAGTTCATTATTTTCCCCAAATGAATATGTTTGTAACATTACAGTTGTTTTTCACGCAATTTTCAAAGTGTATGAGTCAGATACCATTAACAATAGGATAACCGACAGGCGGCATTGAGCCGCTGGCTGTCTTTGAGTATTGCACCATCACAGCACAGCATAGTTAATTGTGCACTTAGTTGGTGCATTTATATTCTATTTTATCGTCATGAAAAAAATAACATTCTGAAAATTAATAACTTTATTATGTGGCACGAAGGTTGGATTAGCTTAGTTAACAGGATAAACCTGTCCTAAGGGGACCAACAATGAAAATGATAAGTGCAATAATAAAACCATTTAAATTGGATGAAGTAAGAGAAGCGCTCGCAGACTTAGGTATCGAGGGAATGACCGTGGTGGATGTAAAAGGGTTTGGCCGCCAACGAGGTCATACTGAGCTGTACCGTGGTGCTGAATACCAAGTTGATTTTATTCCAAAAATTAAACTAGAAATTGCGACCCGTAGTGAAAATACACAGCGAGTTGTCGACACACTAACAAAAGTTGCTAGCACAGGAAAAATCGGTGATGGCAAAATTTTTGTTTATGACCTAGACCAAGTCGTGCGGATCCGTACCGGCGAATTAGATGAAGAAGCAATTTAAGGAGCCGAATGATGGAAAGTGCAATTGTAGAACTCAAATTTTCTTTAAACACATTTTATTTTTTAATCTCTGGTGTATTAGTCATGTGGATGGCAGCGGGTTTTGCCATGTTAGAGGCAGGATTGGTTCGCTCAAAAAACACCACGGAGATTTTAACTAAAAATATTACCTTGTACGCCATAGCATGTACGATGTTTTTGCTCGTTGGTTACAACATTATGTACGTTGGCAATACTGAGGGCGGTATTGTACCAAGTTTTGGTGCATTGATAGGTGAAGCCGCAGCGGATGCTGATCATGCTTTGGAATCTGACTTCTTTTTTCAAGTTGTGTTTGTGGCCACGGCGATGTCAATTGTATCGGGCGCAGTTGCTGAACGCATGAAACTATGGGCGTTTTTAGCTTTTACGGTGGTACTAACAGGGTTTATCTATCCTGTTGAAGGGTACTGGACTTGGGGTGGTGGCTTTTTATCAGCACTTGGCTTTGTCGACTTTGCAGGCTCTGCGATTGTACATGGAGCAGGAGCTGCTGCAGCCTTAGCAGGGGTAATCTTGTTGGGTGCTCGTAAAGGTAAATATGGCAAGAATGGTGAAATTTACCCAATCCCTGGTTCAAACATGCCCTTAGCAACATTAGGCACGTTTATTTTGTGGATGGGATGGTTTGGTTTTAACGGCGGCTCACAACTATTTTTGGCAGATAAGGCAAATGCAGTTGCTGTGAGTCAAATTCTATTAAATACCAATGCGGCAGCCGCAACAGGTGCAATTGCAGCACTGTTGGTATGTAAAGCGCTGTGGGGCAAAGCGGACCTAACGATGGTGTTAAATGGCGCATTAGCAGGACTCGTTGTTATTACCGCAGAGCCGGCTTCACCCACGCCTCTGCTGGCCTGTATGCTTGGCGCATTAGGGGGAGCTTTAGTGGTGTTTAGTATTGTATTTTTGGACAAAGCTAAAATTGATGACCCAGTTGGCGCAATTTCAGTGCATGGCACCTGCGGTATGTTAGGGGTTATGTTAGTGCCTTTGTCTAATAGCGATGCTACTTTTGTTAATCAGTTTATTGGCTTGGTTTGTATTCTTGGCTTTGTATTTATCGTGTCTTACTTGGTTTGGGCTTTGCTTAAAAAGACCATGGGTATACGTGTTGGTGAAGAAGAAGAGATTAACGGTATGGACCAACATGATTGCGGAATTGATGCTTATCCAGAGTTTGTATCGGTACGTAGTCAGTAATCGTGGCAATAGTTGAACAATGAACGATAAAGAACGGGCCACAGTGGCCCGTTCTCTCTTTAAGGCTTTGTTAATCTGGGGTACTCTATGCTTCGGTATATTTAACTAAGAAGTTTGTAATTATTGGCATGGTAGATAACAGTAAAAAAGGCACAGAAAACACGAAGAAAAAGCCCACCAATACGCCAGCCAAAAAGCGTCGCACAAAAAGCACTTCATCAAAAGCTAAGGCTGCTTCACAAAAAGCCACTGTGGCTGCATTCAAGCACCGTGTATTACAAACTTGTTGGCGTTTTTTTTACAAAGGCACGCTCGCCACAGTGGTACTGGTTAGTTTTTATCTCATTTATTTAGACGCTAAGATCACGCGCCAATTTGAAGGGAGTAAGTGGCAATTGCCGGTGCAGGTATATGCGCGTGCCATGAACTTTTATCCAGAGCAATTTTTATCCGAGAAGGAAGTTATCTGGGAGCTTAAACGTCTCAATTATTCAGAGGTGAATAAAATTAGCCGCACGGGGCAATATGTTATACAAGGGCGAACAATCAAGGTATTTCGTCGAGCATTTGAATTTTACGATGGCGTAGAGCCGGGGCAAGTATTTACTTTAAGCTTTGCCGGTAAACGTTTAGCCAATATTGTTGATGAACATGGCCGGCGTATACAACAGGCGCGTTTGGAGCCTGTGCAAATAGCACGAATTGGTAATGAATCTAAACAAGACAGAGAGTTTGTGCCGCTTGAGAAGTTTCCTAATATCTTAAAGCAGGCGCTTTTGGTCGTTGAAGACAGAGCGTTTTATGATCATCATGGCGTGTCAGTTTGGTCTATTCTGCGTGCTTTATATACCAACCTTAAAGCCGGTCGAACTGTGCAAGGGGGCAGTACGTTAACTCAGCAACTAGCCAAAAACTTTTACCTGACTCGCGAGCGCTCGCTCGTTAGAAAAATCAATGAAGCATTTATTGCGCTTATTCTGGATTATCGATACAGCAAGGACCAAATCCTAGAAGCCTATCTAAACGAAGTGTTTATGGGTCAAGCTTATAGTCAAGGTGTACATGGTATGGGGCTGGCGGCGGAGTTTTATTTTGCAAAGCCTGTGGATGAGTTGGAATTCGACCAAATTGCAATGTTGGTTGCGATGGTAAAAGGCCCTTCATACTATAATCCAAGGCGTTATCCTGAGCGTGTACAAGAGCGACGAGACCTCGTACTGCGATTACTGGCGGAGCAAGGGCACATATCGACAAAAGAACTGCGTCAAGCTTTGGTTCGGCCGATTAAAATACAGCCTTTAAAAAAGAGTCGTCAGCAAAGTTATCCTGGCTACTTGGAACTGGTCGACAGAGAGCTGAAAACGCTGCTGACGAATCAAGAGATCATTAATGCAGGTGTGCGTATTTTTACGTACTTTGATTTGCAAAAGCAGGCGGCGATGGAAGAGGCCGTGCGCAAAGGGCTGCCTTACTTAGAGCGGCGCTTTGATACAGAGCAACTGGAAACCGCCATGATTTCAGTCAATGTCGAAAAAGGAGGTGTTGCTGCCTTAGTAGCTGGGCGTGACGTACGTTACAGCGGCTTTAATCGCGTCTTAGACACCAAGCGAAATATCGGCTCGTTGGTCAAACCCGCAATATATTTAACTGCATTAGAAAAGCCAAATTATCACCTTGGTACATTGCTTGATGACGGCCCATTACAAGTCACCGATGAGTCGGGGGATGTATGGCGGCCTGAGAACTTTGATCGTAAATATCGCGGCGCTTTACCGCTTTACCAAGCATTTAGTAACAGTGTTAATATCCCCGCGGTTAACTTGGGACTTGATGTTGGAGTACATAATGTAGCTACGACGCTTAAAAAGCTTGGCATAGAGACACAAATAAACCAATACCCGTCTTTGCTTTTAGGGGCCTTAGAGTTATCTAGTTTTGAGGTGGCGCAAATGTATACTACCTTGGCAGGCAACGGGGTATATCGCCAGCTGACCACTATTTCTGCAATGACCAATGCCACAGGCAAGGTTTTATATGAGCATGATGTGATAAATCGTGAGCGATTCAATGAACAAGCCGTTTATATGACCAAGTATGGGTTGAAAAAGGTGACCAAAGAGGGCACGGCTAAAAGGCTGAACTTACATTTTCCATCTATTCAATTAGCAGGTAAAACCGGCACTAGTAATGATCTGCGAGATAGTTGGTTTGCAGGGTTTGATCACAATACCGTGACGGTGACTTGGTTGGGCAGAGACGATAATCAATCAACCGGTTTGACGGGGGCAAGTGGCGCGCTTGAGCTGTATATTCGTTATTTAAAACCGCTCAATCCTCAGGCGATAGCTGATAACCGCCCAAGTGATGTACGTTGGGCATTTATCAACCCTTTAACGGGTAAGCAAGCACCACCAGGGTGCGGTAAAGTGATCCAATTGCCAATACGTGAAAGTGAATTTAAGCCAAGACCTCTGTGTGAATGAATACAGAGGTCTTGATGAAAGCGATTAACTTTTAAACTGGCTCATCGCTTTTTGTAATTTCTGTGCCATTGCAGCAAGTTTTAGTGCATCTTCCTCTGTTGCTTGAGCTGAGCTGAGTGTATGTTCAGCTAAATCGTTTACTTCGCTTGCATCAATAAGTGCTTGTTGTGTCGCTTGGCTTTGTTGTTGCACTAACTGCGCAATGTGAGCCCCTTGCTCATCTATTTTGACCATGCTTTGCTGGGCTTGCTGTAACACTTGATTGGTTTGATCTGCGGCATCAACACCTTGCTCCATTTTTTCTACACTGCTACGCATTTTACTTTGGGTATCATTTGATGCGTGTTGTAGTGAGTTGATAATGGTATGAATTTCTTCAGTTTGTTGCTGTGTTCTTTTGGCTAGCGTTCTTACTTCATCAGCAACCACAGCAAAACCCCGACCTTGCTCTCCGGCCCTGGCTGCTTCTATGGCAGCATTTAGGGCTAGTAGGTTGGTTTGCTCTGCAATCTCACTGATGGCTGCGCTGACTTTACTGATGTTTTGACTATCCTGAGCAAGCTTATCTAGCGCAATACGACTTTCTTCAAATTCTTTTTGCAGCTCTGTCATATGTTGGGCAAGCTCGGTGGTGTTTGCTGAGCTTTGTTTAACTTGTTGGGCGGCGGTACTTGCTAGCTCCGTTGCGTGCTGAGCTGAGTTCTCCACTGCATCTGCAGCGTTAGCCATTTCACTCAATGCACTGTGGATCATACTAATTTTATCTTGCTGCTTATCAACATCACTGCGTGTGCTGTGGCTTATTTGAGTTAACTTAGATGTTTCGCCATCTAGCTCTATACTGGTGGTATTCACCTCTTTGAGTAGTGCAATAAAAGCCGCTATTACTTTATTGTACTGAGCCACAATAATCGTCATTTCATCTTTGCCATACGCAGTTGCTTCAGCGCGTAAATCACCCTGTGCAGCAAGTGCTGCCGCATCAGAAAAATTGGAAATGCTATCAACCACGGCAAAGTAGAAGCCAAACATCAAATATATTGCCAGTATTAGACTCAGTGCTGATGCAATAGCAACACCATTTCTTATTATTGTTTGCCTTGCCACTTTGTCTGCTAGTAGCTTTTTAAGTAAAGGAGTTGCTTGGTTAATTAGCTCTGACACATCTTTGATCACGGTTTGATGAAGTTGTTTAAACTGAGCATTTGATAGCGCCAATTCGTCCGGATCGAGTAGGTTTTCTTTTATGGTATTTTTATATTGGGTAAGGCTTGCCTCTAAGCGTTGAATAGGTTGTTGTAACTGCTTTTTGGCTTGTGGATTAGCAGTCATTGCCACAGCCAGTTTGGTATCCAGCTGAGTGTAAAATGTCAGCAGAACTTTGTTTAGGTTCGACAGGGCAATAAAGCTGTCTGGGGTAAATTCACCTTGCTCGATCACCAAGCGAGCCTGCTCGGCAAGGGCATTGATTTGCTCTACCAACTTTGGGGTAGACTCGACTAAGGCTCGGTTGATATACGAGCGAGCAAGATCATCGTCAATGGCCAGTTTAGATTGAATCGATACTTGCTCTATCACTGAACTCTGTGAATTAAGTTGGTAATTTGCCCGTTTAGCGATTGCATGATTGTCCTGCTCTTGCATTTGCATCATGTTATTGAGTAGCTTTGGGTACAAGTTTAAACCTTGCTGCTGCTGAGCACTGATATTTATTGAGTGTGACAGTATATTAGTTAAGAAGAATAAGCTGACACTTAATGGCACCAGCAAAATGCCAAACACTAAGGTGATTTTGGTTTTATACTTAAGGTTTGCCATTAGGTGTATAGCAGGCGCACAAAAAGCTCTTAATCCATCCATAAAGTTCACTTTCTTTAGATATTAGTATGATAAAGACCTGACAAAACTTAATATTAGTTCAAGTTTGTTTAATTTGTGCGAAGCGGATTAAATGGGTGGGAAAGAATCTGCAACCAGCTAAATGTAGCCAGTTGCAGAGGTCGTTTGATTATAATTTGGCAAACGCGCGTTTTGCTGCTGCAATGGTATTATCAATATCCTGTTGTGTATGCATTGTACTTACAAAGCCTGCCTCAAACGCAGATGGGGCTAGGTAAACGCCTTCATCAAGCATCAGGTGGAAAAAACGCTTGAAGCGTTCTAGGTCACACTCGGTAGCTTGCGCAAAGCTATTAACACTGTCTGCCTCAGTGAAGAAAAAGCCAAACATGCCACCGGCATAATTTGTGGTAAGGGCAATGCCAGCTTCATCTGCAGCGTGTTGAAAACCATCACATAACGCCTTACTTTTGGCTTCTAACTGCGCGTGCAGGCCTTCTTCACTTAACAGCTCTAGTGCTTTTAAGCCAGCGGCCATCGCAATAGGGTTACCTGATAAAGTGCCTGCTTGGTAAACGGGGCCAACAGGTGCAATGAAGTCCATGATCTCTTTTTTACCACCAAAAGCGCCGACAGGCATACCGCCACCAATTACTTTACCCAAACAGGTTAGGTCGGGGGTGATGTTGTAATACTGCTGAGCACCACCTAATGCAACGCGAAACCCTGTCATTACTTCATCAAAAATAAGCACGCTGCCATGGTTGTCGCATACCGCTCGCAAGCCTTCTAAAAAGCCTGGCATAGGAGGAATACAGTTCATGTTACCAGCAACTGGCTCTACGATAATACAGGCGATTTCGTCTTTATATTGCTCAAAAATGGCATTTACTTCATCAAGATTATTAAACGACACAGTGAGTGTGTGTTTTGCAAAATCAGCAGGAATACCTGGTGAGTTTGGAACCCCCATAGTTAGTGCTCCCGACCCAGCTTTTACCAGCAAAGAGTCGGCATGGCCATGATAACACCCTTCAAACTTCAAAATTTTGTCACGTCCTGTGAAGCCGCGTGCTAATCGAATGGCACTCATTGTCGCTTCAGTACCAGAGCTAACCATGCGTACTTTTTCAATGGATGGCACCAGCTCTTTAACTTTTTCAGCCATAAGAATTTCGGTTTCGGTTGGCGCGCCATAACTTAAACCATTTTCTACCGCGGCTAATACAGCTTGTTTAATCTGTGGGTGGTTGTGGCCTAAAATCATCGGTCCCCATGACCCGACATAGTCAATATATTTGTTGTTGTCAGCATCAAAAGTGTAAGGACCTTGCGCCTTAGTAATGAAAAGTGGTGTACCACCCACCCCATTAAATGCGCGAACGGGTGAGTTTACGCCACCTGGGATGGACTCTTGAGCGCGTGTAAATAAATCTTGGCTAATTGTCATTATGATTCCTATCTGTTAGCTGTTACGTTTGCGGCTAAACCAAGGTACGTCTGCTTCGTACTTTTCAACTTGGTTTTCTACTCCTAAGGTCAAAGCAAAGAGTGCCATGCGGATCAGTACACCATTTTGTACTTGGCGGAAAATAGCGAGGTTATCGTTGCTGTTTAAGTCATTGTCTAATTCATTGGCATCGCTGCGGCTATCACGAGGCAAGGGGTGCATCAATACAGAACTCGGTTTACAGTGCGCATTGTATATGGCTTGGCTTATTCTAAAGCCGCCACGGTATTTATTGGCTTCTTCTTGTGATGGAAAACGTTCTTCCTGAATACGTGTTTGATATACGATATCAGCGGCAAGGTTACCTTCCATTTGTGAGACAAGCTCAATTTTATGACCCGCATTACTCACGCTATCTAATATGTAATCAGGCATTTGCAGGCCATCTGGCGCGACCATAGTAAAGTGTACATCTTTGTAATGACACAGTAATTTTGATAATGAGTGTACAGTGCGACCATATTTTAAATCGCCTACAAGTGCAATGTGCATACCGTCTATACCGCGCTCAAAGCGACCTAATTCACGTTCAATGGTGAGTAAGTCCAATAGTGCTTGAGTAGGGTGTTCATTTGGGCCGTCACCACCATTGATAACAGGCACATCAGAGCCTGTGGCAAATTCGCTCACGGAGCCTGCATCAGGGTGGCGCATCGCAACTGCATCAGCGTAAGCTGAGATCACACGTGCTGTGTCATAAAGCGACTCACCTTTAGCCAATGCGGAACTTTGCATACCAGTTGTCTCTCGCACCAAACCGCCGAGTAGATTAAAAGCAGTACCAAAGCTGACTCGAGTACGTGTGCTGGGTTCAAAGAATAAATTTGCTAAAATGGCCCCTTCAAGAACGCGAGTACGCTTGTGCTTTTTAGCATACGGTTCCATTTTTTTTGCGACAGTAAAGATATGTTCAATCGCTTCTCTGTCTAACTGATTGACAGAAAGAATATTTTCACCTTGGAAACTTAACATTGGGCGGTTCCTAATCACAACTTAACAACGGGTCACACGTAGCAAGGTAACCCAACCGTGATAACGCGCACATAACATCGCGGTTATTTGGCGCGCTATCATAGCATAGTTATAGATTAGGTTTGAGTATTGCGAGCAGTACAATGGCTAATAAAAGCAATACTGGAAACTCGTTGAAGTATCGATAGAAGCGGTGACTCTTTTGGTTGCGATCATGTTTAAAGTCGTTGAGCAGTTTAAAGCAATAACCATGGTAGACATACAAGGCGATCACCAGCACTAATTTGTAGTGCAGCCACATACTATGGCGGAACCATTCTCTGCCATATTCATAAATAGTCAGCACACCAAACAGCAACGTAAACAGTGCAAAAGGTGTGACAAAGTAAAGCAGTCGTCGTTCCATGATTTTGAGCATTGCAGAGCAAGATTTCTCTTCTGTCATGGCGTGATATACAAACAGTCGCGGTAGGTAAAATATACCTGCAAACCAAGCTATCATAAAAAATATATGCAGGGCTTTATAAATTAAAAGTGCGCTCATTACATCTCCATTAAAGTAAACTATTGCGTATCGTTAGAATATGTCGAATTTGGTCCCATCTTAATAAGCCCATAATTTGCTTATCATCTTTTTGGCTATAAACATATACTGCGCCGCTGCGCTTATCTTTCAAAATATCAAACGCATCAGATAAAGTGGCTTGGCTACTCAGTCCTTGCAGTGGTATATAAGAGATCCCCACACTTTGGTCACTCATTAAGCTCAAATCATATTCAGCGAGTCGATAGCCGTTTTCCTCATCATATACGATCAAAGGCGTTTGACTGTTCACTGCTGAGAGGGTTTCTTTGATTTGTTCTTTATCATCAGAGTAAAGAAGTTTAAAGTTTTCATCCATTTCTTCCATGATCCCTACTTTTTGTAAAGCCTCACTGGCAGGAGATACTTGATAGGGAAGGCCTTGAAAATCGAGTTGCTGTAAGAAAATAGAACGATTACCAAAAACTTGTAAAGCTGTGACGTAAGCGGTTGATATAACGAGCATAGCAGGAACAATGATTTGTGGGTTAGAGGTCAGTTCCATAACGGCGGTTAACGCGGCCAGTGGTGCGTGCAATGTGGCTGCGAGTAATCCTGCCATACCCAGTACACCATAGGTGCCGCTAACATCTAACTCGGGAGAGATAAACTGTGCGAAGAACGACATCAATGTGCCCATAATAACGCCCAATCCAATGACTGGACCGATTAAACCGCCGGGGATCCCTAAACCAATTGCGAACAAGGTTGCCAGTAACTTAGCAATTAAAACGGTCGTTAGTAGTTGCATATTATCGGGTGACTCGACAGCTAAACTAATCGCACTCATACCAGAGCCCATAGCCTCTGGCACCATATACCCAATTAACCCAGCGATTAGCCCTGCCAATAGCAGTCGAGGAAACATGTTCACTGATTTAAAGGTTTTGATAATTAGCATTAAGTTTTGATTAAAGCTAAATGCGATTGCGCCCAAAACAACTCCGCACACAACCAGATAAGGATAGTGCCAGAAGTCCAGTGGCGTAATACTGATTAAAGCCAGTTCACTGTCGTTACCAAATACAAACTGTGTTGCCAGTGCACCAGTCACAGCCGCTAACATGATCGGTACGAAAATATGGATTTTGTATTCTCGAAGTACCACTTCCATTACAAAAATAACGGCAGCCAGTGGCGTGTTAAATGATGCGGCAATACCCGCCGCTACCCCACAACCGGCTAATGTTCTTGCCGAGTTAAGAGGTAAATGCAGGCGGTCTGCTAATATACTCGCACCTGCAGCCCCCATGTGTACAGAAGGTCCTTCACGACCGACAGAAAAGCCGCAAATAAGCGCTGTTGCGCCTCCAAAAAATTGGTTTGCACTGTTCCATATCGGCATTTTGCCATAGTGGTGTTTAATACGATGAATAACGAATGGAATGCCTAAACGGTAGTGTTTAAAGCCAGTAAGATCTGCAAATACCGCAATCATTAAAGCACCCAAGACGGGTAATATGACACGTTGATGCTCGGCAAGTACCGAGAAATTGTCAGAAGTTTGTAAAAACAGGGCTTGGACGTTAGTGATGGTTAATCGAAAAAGGATAATCAAAATTGCAGCCAATAGCCCAGCAATAACACCTAACAAGCATAATTGTATTGACGTTTTTGGTTTGGCTAGTCGGCGCCTCAAAGTATCCAGCGACATGTTTGATTTCCCAGTCATAATAAGGACTTAAGTTTATCAAAAAAATGTCATAGCGTCCTTGCAAAGTGAATAATTAATTCGGCATTTTTTCCTCTTATTTAAACAGACACAGCACGATAACTATACTTGATTAAAATACTCGGGTATTAGATAATCCCGACATAGAATGTATAAGGGTTGAGTGAGAATGTCTGAACAGTTACCTATCCAGTTTAGTGATGCAGCAGCAAATCGAGTAAAAGAACTTATCGAAGAGGAAGAAAATCCGAACCTTAAGTTGCGGGTTTATGTAACAGGTGGTGGCTGCTCTGGTTTTCAGTATGGGTTCACGTTTGATGAAAAAGCTAACCCAGGCGATTTAGAAATTGAAAAAAATGGCGTAACCATGGTTGTTGACCCGATGAGTATTCAATATCTCATTGATGGTGTTGTAGATTACACTGAAGGGTTAGAAGGAGCTCGGTTTTTTGTCGATAACCCCAATGCAACAACGACCTGTGGTTGCGGTGCAAGCTTCAGCGTATAACCAGCGCGGTACAAAAAAAGAGCCACTTATGATAGTGGCTTTTTTTATGCCTGATGTGTAACTTGAATCATCAGTACAAAAAAACCTAATACGAAGGTGCTGAAAGCCAAAATATATATAAAGCCTTTTTTTCCCTTCTTTATTGGCACCCCATTAGTGCGTAAAAAGCAATACCATGCAAAACACAGCAAAATTGGTAATAAAAACAGCAATCGGATCATATATTTTCAGCCTATTTTTTAATTGATTTGTTAATATTAGGTGTAAGTTTATCTTTTTTAAAGAAAAATATTTTATTATTAAAAGTGGTACATTTTATAAAATTTTTGTTAAAGTTAAAGGGCCTGCTACCTAGGTAGAAACTTAAAATATATTAAGTTTTAATTAGGTGTTAAAAGAATTATAGTCTATACCTAATTTGGTACATAGGGACAAAGCAGAGCTTCCTCTTTTGTTCCTATGGTATACAATAAAGCACTTCAAATGAGACGGGCATATTTCATTTGAATTTTTTATGAATATCATCTAGTAGGAGATGTTTAATATGATGGGAAAAACGGTTTCTTCCGAAGAAAACGGTAAGCTAACTAAGTGGCTAAAGTCTAAGCGTCATGAGAAAGGTCATACAATGCGTAGCCTTGCACAGGTTTTAGGTACTCCTCACTCTTTCATCGGGAAGATTGAGAACCAAGAGCGTCGTTTAGACGTGATAGAGTTTTTACGTTATTGTGAGGCGCTTGAAGTTGACCCGTATGAGGGACTTCACCTGCTAAAAGACGAGCAGTAAGACTTGCTAAAGCAATAAGGTGCAGGGATTTGCACCTCGATCTTTTCTAAATTCAATTCTGTTATTTTCACCAACTTATCACTCGTAAGTAAACATGCATTATTTTACCGCTACTCTGCCATGATAGGCGTTTTCTATCGCATATAGCTTGTGTCGGATTAAATATAAGAAAGCCAAAGAAGGTGTCACCATAACTGCCGTTAAGGCGAAAAATAGCGCCCAGTTACCTGCGAACCAATCATCAATCACCACACCACTGTAGCTGGAGAGTACTGTGCGACCTAAACTGCTCAACGACGCCAATAAGGCGTAGTGTGTGGCACTGAAGGCTCTATCACAGAGCATGGAAATAAACGCCACCATAGCTACCAATGACCAAGCTTGGGTAAAACCATCGATAATGATCGCCAGTGCATATAAATGCTCTTTAGGGCCTGCAATGGCAATCCAAGAAAACATCAAATTAGAGGCTGCCATGGCAACACCACTTACAAATAGCCCTTTTACGATACCGTACTTGTGATTAAATACACTACCCAAAAAAGCAAATATAATCGTGATAAGGCCGGTACCTAGTTTTGAATATTGGGCTATTTGGCTGTTACTAAAGCCAACTTCTTTATAAAAGACAATCGACATTCTCGCTAAGAATGACTCGCCAATTTTGAATAAAAACACAAAAGCTAACAGTGCAAAAGCGGTTTTTACGCCATTTTTTCGAAAGAAACTTCGAAAAGGTTCGACTAAGGTGACGGCTAACCAAGCACTGAGACGGCTGATTGTTCCAGGGGCCAATTTGGCAAGCTTATTTTGGTAATCTTGCTCTAATTGTGCTTGTATGACTTCGCGAGTAGATTCAGGTTCTTTAGCAAACAAAGTGACAAGTAGCAGCATTAGCATTATGCCAGCCAAAATAATGTAGATATAAGGCCAGTCAAAGTTAGGTAAATCGGCTAAAAAGAATGGCATTGCACCGAGCAGAGCATAACCCGTCCACCACCCTGACGTTGCCATGGCTGCGGCCGCAGTGGCTTTTTCACTTTCATCTTCAGGGAGTGAGTCAATTCTAAACGCATCGATTGCGATATCATGTGTAGCTGATGCTAGCGCAATCACAAAGCATAATAGGGCTGCTAAAAACAATTGCTCTTTGAGTACAATAGTTGACATGCCAAGTGCTGCGCTTGCGGTGATCACTTGGCATAAGGCTATCCAACTGCGCCTTTGACCTAACCATTTTCCTATTAAGG
Source organism: Pseudoalteromonas sp. A25 (assembly GCF_009176705.1). Classification (NCBI taxonomy): domain Bacteria; kingdom Pseudomonadati; phylum Pseudomonadota; class Gammaproteobacteria; order Alteromonadales; family Pseudoalteromonadaceae; genus Pseudoalteromonas; species Pseudoalteromonas sp. A25. The sequence continues at coordinate 782,487 of NZ_AP021846.1, forward strand.
GGAGTTTGATGCGGTCAAGTAATGGAGACCATAAAAAATTGACTGTGTAGGCCGCAAATACAATGCCGAACAGACCTATCATGCTACGGCTAAGCCCTTCGTCTTTTAACCATGCCGACATTACCGAGCCAATTAGCACCCATGGGAAGCCGCTGCTGATCCCCAACATAAAAATAGTTACTAGGCGTTTATCAGTATAATAGCCTAAGTATTCACGCAAACTTGCTTTGAGGATCATGTGTTTCCTTGCTGATTAGTACGGCTGAGCTTCAAGCACGCTGACATCAAAAATAACAATGGGGGTTTTAGGAATGAAGGTGTAGCCGAGTTTGCTGTTATATCCTGTTTCAACCTGCATGATTTTATCTAGCGTTTCATACCCTTCGACAACATTGCCAAACACAGCAAAGCCCCAATCTCGACCTGGATTTAAATGATCATTATCATTCATATTGAAGAAGAATTGACGAGTGCCGGAATGTGGCTTGTTATCTTGATAAGCCATTGCAACAGAGTACATATCATTTTTTAAGCCATTACCGCTTTCATTGAAAATAGGCGCACGCTCAAACATACCATCATATTCTTTGTCGTAGCCGCCACCTTGAATAACAAAGTCTGTTTCGTTGGCTTCGTCACGCTCTACACGATGAAATACTGAGCCTTTGTAATCGCCATTGATCACGTAGGTCAAGAAGTTATTTACCGTCATGGGCGCACGTGAACGGTCTAACTCAATGACAATATCGCCAAGGCTGGTAACCATTTTAACGCGTGGAAAGAGGTTATCTTTTTGCACAAATCGGCCTTCTTTATTGGCAGCGAAGCTTGAGATAGAAACCAATAAACATGATAAAAAAATGATGATGTTTTTCATTATGATCCCTGTAAAAATTGAATGAGTTCTTGATCAGATACAATGCGAGTAATGAGTAGTTCAGTCAAGTTATTGAGTTGCCCTTCAACTTTCGCTTGCTCGTGTTTTAGTGGGCCTTTGAGCTGGGCGTTTGCATGATAGCTCTTTGTAAAGCGTTTTGGGCCTTTTATAACTTCAATACTAAATTTGGCTTGAGCATGACTTTGGTGCTCAGTAAGAGACTCGGTGATTTTGGCCACAAACTCATTGATATGTAAAATGAGTTGGTTGTTAGTAACATCGGTTATTTGGACACCATTGGTTTGTAAAGCTTGTTGAAGCGTGTTACCGACAATGTTAGGTAAGGATGCATCAGGCAAATACAGTGCAGGCTCCTGCTGTAATACTCGTATGGTAAAATTGCTTATTCTGTTGTCTTCTACCTTGACTTGTAATGGTATGTTAAGGCGTGTCACCTGACCTGCAGTGTAGTTGGGGCTGAGGATCACTGTTTTTGGAGCACTGGCGCAGCCGGCTAAAAAAATAGCCAAAACAACGGTTAATAATTTCATTGCTTAACCTCTTCTTTGTGTACTGAGTACGGTAAATTTTTTATTGTTTCCTATCACCTTGGCGTTGCCAAATAAGCGCTTAAGCTTATCTTGGTAATCAAGGTGGCGATTACCGATGATCCTAAGTTCACCGCCTTTTTTCAGCACTTGTTTAGCTTGAACAAACATTTGCCAAGCAATATGGTCGGTGATTGCTTGAGCTTGGTGAAACGGAGGATTACATAACACGAGATCAGCTGAACCTGGGATGAAATCACTAAGACAATCGTTTTGCACAAACTGGCAACGCGCTAGGGCATCAGGTAAATTCTGTGAAACATTAACTTTGGCACTGGCTACAGCCATTGCTGACTCATCGACAAAAGTCAGTTCGGCATTGGGCATTTTACTGAGTGTCATGAGCCCTATTACACCGTTACCACAGCCTAAATCTATTACTTTTAAAGGCTTTTTGCCTTGGGGTAGATAGTTCATGAAAAAGCGTGCACCAATATCTAAAGAATCTCGGGAAAAGACATTAGCATGATTAGTAAGCGTAAAGTCGGTTTTTTCCAAAGGCCAGGACACGGGAAACTTGCTGCTTACAGGCTTAGCGGTTGTTTCACTAAAAACGAGGCGGGCTTTTTTGACTGCCAGACTGGTGGTTGGCTCTGTTAAAAAGTGGCTAAAGCTTTTAAGTGTTGAGGTATGGATCTCTTTTGCTTTACCGCCAGCGATGACTTTAATACCGCTGGGCAGATGACTAAGTAGCGCTAGTTGGTAAGCTAAAAACCCCGCATTTTTTGGTATCTTTATCAATACTAAGTCAACGTCATGCGGGAAATCACTTAGGCTGTCCAGATTGGTGACCTTGCTGTTATTGAGCTGGTTCTCGACCAAATTATGCTCGCACGCTTGTTGTGCAACGAACGAATCATTCACATTAATGATATGTCTTTGCTCACAGCCCATTGCTTTTAATGCACAAGTAAGTGCGCCAAAGCCATCATTGAGTACCAAAATGCGTGAAGCTTGGTTATGATGTTCCTGTACATAATCGATGAGGTATTCGTCGGCCGCATCCCATGCTTGCAGACTACGGTTTTTTTGTTCTAAAGGAAAACGGTGTAAGGTTAAGGTGTGGCCACCTAATAACGCATCAGTTGTCATAATATTGTGTAACATGTAGTGAATAGGTCAATGGTATCATGACATCGAGCCAGTCTGAACAGCTCTTGCCCCCCGGCTTTGATTATTATCCTCAGGTAATGAGCTTGTCTAAAAGTATCTCGCTTTATAGCTATTTGTGCCATCAATTAGAGTGGCAGCAGCCCAGCATTCAAGTTTACGGTAAACACCACCGAATTCCGCGTATGCAGTGTTTTATTGCTGATAAGGATGTGTCGTATGGTTATTCTAAGCAAACCTTAGCAAATACGCCTTGGCCTGAACCTCTATTGGCGATGAGAAGGCGCTTACAGCAAACATATGGTCATGAGTTTAATGCGCTACTCGCCAATTGGTATCGCAATGGTCACGATAAAATGGGATGGCATAGTGATGATGAAGCCGAACTTGGGCCACAACCATGCATTGTCTCTATCTCGCTAGGAGCTGCGCGCAAGTTTAAAATTAAGCATAAAGTAACAGGCACGCAACAGGAAATACTGTTAAAAAGTGGCAGTTGTTTAGTGATGCATGGCGATAGCCAGCTTTATTATCAACATGCGCTTCCTGTGCAAGCCAAAGTCACCGGCGGGCGAATCAATTTAACCTTTAGAACGGTTGGTCATGAACGCACAAAGGCGTATAGTAGCGCCCATAAATAAAATTTAAATGAAGGGGTTAGCATGTCGATGCAAGCACACATCCACGAAAAATTAGCGGCGGCAATTAGCTGTAAACACCTCAACGTCGTAAACGAAAGCCACATGCACTCGCGCGGTGAAGACTCACACTTTAAAGTGGTGGTAGTGAGTGAAGAGTTCATGGGAAAGCGCTTGTTACAGCGCCATCGTAAGATCAATGAAGTATTAAAAGAAGAATTGGCTAATCATATTCATGCCTTGTCAATTCATGCTTACACACCTGAAGAGTATAGTGAAAGGGCTGGGCAGACACCCGACTCACCCAATTGTTTAGGTGGTTCCAAATTTGATAACTAGCTGATCAGACCTGTATTTGTCTGATCAACCATTAAACTATGACAGTTTTTGAAAAATTATAGGATTGATTATGGTCGTTAAACCGAAAATTCGTGGTTTTATTTGTACCAATGCACACCCTCAGGGCTGTGCTGCGCACGTGCAAGAGCAAATTGCTTACGTTAAAGCGCAAGGCCCAATTGCCAATGGCCCTAAAAATGTATTGGTTATTGGTGCATCTACTGGATATGGCTTAGCTTCGCGTATCACAGCCGCTTTTGGTGCTGGCGCGAAGACATTAGGTATCTTTTTTGAAAAAGAGGGCTCTGAGCGTAAGACTGCTTCGGCAGGTTGGTACAATACTGCGGCTTTCCAGCAAGCGGCTGATGAAGCGGGTTTATGGTCAAAAAATATTAATGGTGATGCGTTTTCAGATGAAATAAAAGCAAAGACTGTTGAAACCATTAAAGCTGAAATGGGTAAAGTAGATTTAGTTATTTACAGCTTGGCTTCACCTCGTCGTACAGACCCTAAAACAGGCGAAGTTTATTCTTCAACGTTAAAGCCAATCGGCGGTGACATCACCACCAAAAACCTAAATACCTCTAAACGCGAAATCGATGAAGTAACAGTAGAAGCGGCAAATGAAGATGAAATAGCGAACACAGTGAAAGTGATGGGCGGCGAAGACTGGGAGCTTTGGATTGAAGCCCTGAAAGAAGCTGATGTATTGGCAGATAACTTCAAAACCAGTGCATATACATACATTGGTAAAGAGCTTACTTGGCCTATCTATGGTCATGCAACGATTGGTAAAGCCAAAGAAGACTTAGACCGTGCAACCGCTGCTATCAAAGAATCAACAGCTGCGTTAAACGGTGAAGCGTATGTGTCATCATTAAATGCAGTGGTAACGCAAGCAAGTTCGGCAATTCCTATTATGCCTTTATATATATCTGCACTATTCAAAGTGATGAAAGCAGATGGTACTTATGAGGGCACGATTGAGCAGATTAATGCGCTATTTCGTGAAAACCTATACGGTGAAACGCCGCGTTTTGACGAAGGCGGCCATTTGTTCCAAAACTACAAAGAGCTTGAAGATGATGTGCAGGCGCGTGTTCAGCACATTTGGGACACAGTTAAAACTGACACTATTGATGAGCTAACGGATTACGTGGGTTATCATAACGAGTTTTTACGCCTATTTGGTTTTGGCATTGATGAAATCGATTACGAGCAAGACGTCAACCCTGACGTAGCAATCAATAATCTAATCTAACTAAGTCACTCACACTTAGATAAAGCGGCTAGTTTCAGCATCATTTTATGATGACTGATTAGCCGTTTTTTAATGTCCTTTTTTCGTATGATAGTTTGCATTTTAAAGCTTGAGCGATATCGTATGCAGGCTTGCTGATAAAAGGAATTATAACGTTATGCAACCAATAGACCCCCTTAGCTCATTTATTTCTTATTTATCTCCTCAATGTGAAGTCTTTGCCCATGTTCAGCTCAAAGCACCTTGGGGTATTCACGAAGTAGAACAAAATTATTGCTATTTTAGTTTTGTAAAAGAAGGCACTTGTATCGTTGAGTTAGCCGATGGCCGGGCAGTGCAACTCAGCGCAGGAAAACTGCTGTTATTACCATATGGCCATGAACATCAAATGATGAGTGGACAGGGTATACCTTGCAAATCGGCAGATGATTTGTTTGCTGGGAAATCACGTGAAGAAGTTGAAAATATGGTGATAGGAGGGCATGGAGAGAGTTGCTCAATGATGTGTGGCTATCTCGTTTTTTCACTTATCCAATATTGGGGGAGAGATCACTTGTGTGGTGCTTTACCAGAGTTGCTGGTTATTGATGTCGCACCACAAAGCAGGCTGAGTTGTGTTTTATGTTGGTTATATGAAGAAAATAGCTTGATGGCACAAGGTTCTGCATTAGCGCACAAAGCGCTCTTAGAGTTACTTTTATTAGAGGTATTACGTGGTTTAAAGCATATCGAAAGAGCGCCTAGTTGGTTAAAAGCCTTGCATGATAGGCATTTGGCCCCGGTACTTGTTGCGTTGCAAAGCCAACTTACAAGGGAGTGGAATGTTGAACAGCTCGCTCAAGTTGCGGCTTTATCGAAATCATCATTTTGTAGCCGCTTTAAATGTATAACTGGCATATCTCCTTTGCAGTTTGTACGTCAATGGCGCTGCTTGGAAGCGGCTAAATTATTGGTTTCTACTAACTACTCGCTCAAAAAGATAGTTCAAGAGTGCGGTTTTCAGTCTGTGGATGTATTGATAAGAAATTTCCGCCAATTTCATAACACAACGCCAAATCAATATCGTAAAGCACGCCGTGATGAGCGCATTGTTGCAAAGTCGACGATTTAACCCTATTTATCGATGATTTTTCCTTTTGCTAGATCAATGACTAGTTATCTTTTTACGGCTTAATTAGCCTTGTTTCTAATATTAAAATACTTAGCAAGGTTGTTCATTATGATAGAAAAATCAGTGTTAATTACAGGTGGTACGGGAAATATCGGCAGTGCCGTGGTTGAAGAGCTTCTTACATTCGGTTACGAGGTAAAGGTATTGTGCAAAGATGCTGCAAGCGCGCTTAAAGCAAAAAGTATGGGAGCGCTACCCGTAAGAGGAGCTTTGCAGAATGCCTCGGATTGGCAAAGCCACATTGAAACATGTGCTGCACTAATTCATACCGCATGCACGTTTGATGAGCAAATGGGTAAGGTCGATTATGACTTTTTAGAAAATATCGCTTGGCACGCAGCTCATCGCCCAGAGCCTCTTATCTTTTTATACACATCAGGATGCTGGACCTACGGCAGCCATCAACAAGTCATTTGTGAAAAGACGCAAAAATCTAGCACTGCAGATTTTCGGTGGATGTTAGATAGTATTGAGTTTTTGTCTAGGCAAAAAGGTATCGAATTGCGCGTTGTGAGCCCTACCAATGTGGTTAGTGAGCAAAGCCAGTTTTTGCCACCTATATTGTTGTGGGAAATGGAACGGTGTGGGCATCCGGTTATGCCGCAAGGGGAGGAGCAAACTTGGTCTTTGATTGAAAGGAGAAATCTTGCGCAGTTATATCGTTTAGTACTAGAAAATGGACGCTCGGGTGAGGAGTATATTGGTAGTGCGGAACATCAAGCCCCCATTAAGAGATTACTTGAAAACCTTTCGAGCGAAAGAATTGAAACTGGCGCATTGGCGTGTTGGGCTCGTTTTTATGGGCGCTGGGTTGAGGGCTATGGATTAACTCAGGTTTTTTCTAGTGATAAAGCAATCGAGGAGCTTGGTTGGCGGCCTAAAAAATTTGTAGCGCAGGCACTTAACACCCCAACTAAATCGAACTTCAAGTAACAAGGTATGGTGATATCGCAACAGTAGTGGCTCTGCTGGTGAAACTGACTATGTATGGTAAAAAGATTAAGGCTGTTTAATTGCTAACTAACAAAGGAGCAATTATAGAAAAGCAATCTTATACTCATAGCGTGACACACTTTCTATTGTGCTACTTTAGTCTATACTGCTCTCATTGCTCGCTACAAAGCCGATGAAAGGCATATAAATTTTGTATTTCCACTCGCATAGTCTGGGTGATTAATGTTAAAATCACAGAAATATGTGAGAACACAACTACGATGCTTGTGCGATATTCGTTCAGGTGGCTCTTTGATACCAACAAAATATGAGGCACAAGCGCCGTGGTGATTAAAGATTTTTCAATTTCTTTCCGTTAATGTAATGCAAGTGCGTATGATCAACATAAAAAAAGGTCTGGACTTACCCATAGAGGGCGCGCCTCAGCAAGTGATTCATGATGGTTCTGCCGTCAAACGAGTTGCTGTGCTTGGCGAAGAGTTTATCGGTATGCGTCCTACCATGCATGTTCGTGTGGATGACCAAGTCAAAAAAGGCCAAGTTCTTTTTGAAGATAAAAAGAACCCAGGCGTCAAGTTTACTGCACCAGCTGCTGGTGTAGTTAAAGAAATCAACCGTGGTGCTAAGCGTGTACTGCAATCCGTAGTGATTGAAGTGCAAGGCAACGAGCAAATCACTTTTGACAAGTTCTCTGCTGCAGAATTAAGCAACTTAGAGCGTGACAAAGTGAAAGAATTGCTTGTTGAGTCAGGTCAATGGCCTGCGCTAAGAGCACGTCCTTTTAGCAAAGTAGCTGCAATTGATGCAACACCAAGTTCTATCTTCGTGACTGCAATCGATACCAACCCGTTAGCTGCGGATCCAGCTGTGATTATTGCTGAAAATGTGGAAGCATTTGAAGCAGGTCTTGCAGTTGTATCTCGTTTGACTGATGGCAAAGTATTCGTTTGTAAGCAAGCAGGTAGCAAGGTGCCAAGTTCATCACTTTCACAAGTTGAAGTGCATGAATTTGCCGGTGTTCACCCAGCAGGCTTAGTGGGTACTCACATCCATCATCTAGACCCTGTATCTGCCCATAAGCAGGTATGGCACTTAGGTTATCAAGATGTGATTGCATTTGGTCAGCTATTTTTAACTGGCGAAATTAACGCAGAACGAGTGATCTCTTTAGCTGGTCCTCGCGTTAAAAATCCTCGTCTAGTTAAGACCCAAGTAGGTGCGTCGTTAACAGATTTAGTTGCAGGCGAGCTTGAAGACGGTGATAACCGAGTCATTTCTGGCTCTGTGTTAGCTGGTAAAACAGCAACCGGCCCTCATGCTTTCCTTGGTCGTTACCATGTTCAAGTATCTGTATTACTTGAAGGTCGCGAGAAAGAACTATTCGGTTGGATTGCACCAGGTAGTGATAAGTTCTCAGTAACACGTACATTTATTTCACACTTAGCGCCAAGTCGTTTGTTTAAGATGACAACATCGACGGGTGGTTCTAAGCGTGCGATGGTACCAATCGGTAACTATGAGCGTGTTATGCCACTCGATATCTTACCAACTCCATTATTACGTGACCTAATTGCACGTGACTTGGATAGTGCGATTTCGTTGGGCGCATTAGAGCTAGATGAAGAAGATTTAGCGCTATGTACCTTCGTATGTCCTGGCAAGTATGAGTACGGTTCAATCCTGCGCGATTGCCTGACTACTATCGAGAAGGAAGGTTAAAAAATGGCCTTAAAGAAATTTTTAGAAGACATTGAACCTCACTTTGAACCAGGTGGTAAACATGAAAAGTGGTATGCACTGTATGAAGCAGTGGCGACCATTTTTTATACGCCTGGTTATGTAAACAAAGGGGCAACTCACGTACGTGATAACATCGACCTAAAACGTATTATGATTTTAGTGTGGATGGCAACGTTCCCAGCTATGTTCTTTGGTATGTTCAACATCGGTCATCAGGCTGCAATTGCGCTTGGTAACGGTTTTGAACTTGCTAATACATGGCAAGTGGCGATTTTCCAAGCGCTGGGTGGTGAATTAACCGCACAAGCGGGTTGGGGCGCTAAGATGTTTTACGGTGCATGTTTCTATTTACCGATTTACGCAACTGTGTTTGCTGTAGGTGGTTTTTGGGAAGTTCTATTTGCGTCAATCCGTAAGCACGAAGTTAACGAAGGTTTCTTCGTAACGTCAGTACTATTTTCGTTGATTCTTCCTGCAACTATTCCGCTTTGGCAAGCAGCACTAGGTATTACTTTTGGTGTTGTTATTGCAAAAGAGGTATTTGGTGGTACAGGTCGTAACTTCTTAAACCCTGCGCTTGCTGGCCGTGCATTTTTATTCTTTGCATACCCTGCAAACATCTCAGGTGATACGGTATGGACAGCAGTAGATTCTTTCTCTGGTGCAACTTACTTAGGTCAAGCTGCTCAAGGTGCTCTAGATTTCAATAACATGGTGCTTTGGTGGGATGCATTCTATGGCTTCATTCAAGGTTCTATGGGTGAAACGTCAACACTTGCGCTTATGATCGGCGGTTTCTTCTTAATGTATGTTCGCATTGCTTCATGGCGTATTGTGCTAGGTGTATTCCTAGGTATGGTTGCAATGGCAAGCTTATTTAATGCATTAGGGTCAGACACTAACGCTGCATTTGCAATGCCTTGGTATTGGCACTTAGTGGTAGGTGGGTTTGCATTTGGTATGTTCTTTATGGCGACTGACCCAGTTTCTGCGTCTTTCACTAATAAAGGTAAATTTGCATACGGTGCATTAATTGGTGTGATGGTGGTATTAATCCGTGTGGTTAACCCGGCATACCCAGAAGGCATGATGTTAGCAATACTATTCGCTAACCTATTTGCTCCGCTATTCGACCACTTTGTTGTGCAGTCTAATGTTAAGAGGAGATTAGCACGTGTCTAGTAACAATGAATCTATAGGCAAAACGTTAGGCGTTGTTGTTGGCCTGTGTTTAGTATGTGCGATCGTTGTATCTGTTGCGTCAGTACAGTTACGCCCTCTACAACAAGCTAACAAAATCCAAGATATTCAGCGTAACATTTTGAAGGCTGCTGGCTTTAAAGATGTTGAAAATGTTAAAGAAACATTTGACGCTAACATTGAATCTCGTGTAATTGATATGAAAACGGGTGAGTTTGTAGATGTTGACCCACTTTCATTCGATTTTGAGATGACAAAGTATGACAGCGAGCGCAGCTTTGCTCTTGAGAAAGAGGAAGATGTAGCTGGTATCCAGCGAATGACTCATAACTCACCAGTTTACCTTGTTAAAGGTAATGGTGATGATGTTTCGACTGTTATTTTACCTATCCAAGGCTATGGCCTTTGGGGCATCATGTTTGGCTTTTTAGCAATGGATGATGATGGTCAAACTATTAAAGCGATTCAGTTCTATAAGCACAAAGAAACTGCGGGTCTAGGTGGTGAAATCGAGAACCCTAAGTGGACAGCAACGTGGGAAGGTAAGCAACTTCCGATTGATATCGTTAAAGGTACGGCTGGCAACAACGAGCATAAGATTGATGGCTTATCAGGTGCTACTTTGACCTCAAACGGTGTAGATAACACGATTGACTTTTGGACTAGTAACAAAGGTTTTGGTCCATTCCTTGCGAAAGTACGTAAAGGAGCATTGAACTAATGGCTAACACTAAAGAAATGAAAGAAGTCTTGTTTGGCCCTGTCTTTGCGAATAACCCAATTGCCCTTCAGGTACTGGGTATTTGTTCGGCACTGGCAGTAACATCAAGCCTTAAGAATGCATTGATCATGTCAATTGCTTTGACATTAGTAACTGCTTTCTCAAGCTTATTCATCTCTATGATGCGTAATCACATTCCGTCGAGTGTACGTATCATCGTGCAGATGACTATCATCGCATCACTGGTAATTGTTGTTGACCAGGTATTGCAAGCGGTTGTCTACTCAACGGCTAAAGAGCTTTCAACCTTTATCGGTTTGATCATTACTAACTGTATTGTAATGGGTCGTGCTGAAGCTTATGCAATGAAGTCGCCACCAGTAATGTCTTTCTTAGATGGTATTGGTAATGGTTTAGGCTACTCTGTAGTGCTTTTAACAGTTGGTTTTGTGCGTGAGTTATTTGGCGCTGGCACCTTATTTGGTGTTGAAATCTTACCTCTAGTTTCTGATGGTGGCTGGTACCGTCCTATGGGTCTACTAATTATGCCATTTAGCTCGTTCTTCTTGGTGGGTATCTTCATTTGGATACTTCGCACATACAAGAAAGATCAAGTAGAAGCGAAGGCATAAGGGGAGAAAGATGGAACAATATATTAGCTTATTCGTGAAAGCGGTTTTTGTTGAAAACTTAGCTTTATCTTTCTTCTTAGGTATGTGTACATTCTTGGCGGTATCTAAGAAAGTAACGACATCACTAGGATTAGGTGTTGCGGTAATTTTTGTACTAGGTGTGGCTGTTCCAGTGAACAACCTAGTGTATTACGCAGTATTGGCACCAGGTGCGCTTGAGTGGTTAGGCTTTGCTGAAGCTGACTTAAGCTTCTTACGCTTTTTGACCTTTATCGGTGTAATTGCAGCACTTGTACAGATCCTAGAAATGGCGCTAGACAAGTTTTTCCCTGCGCTTTACAACGCACTGGGCATCTTCTTACCACTTATCACTGTAAACTGTGCAATCTTTGGTGCGGTTTCATTCATGGTTGAGCGTAACCTTAACTTTGGTGAGTCTGTGGTATTTGGTATTGGTTCTGGTGTGGGCTGGGCATTAGCAATCGTATTGCTTGCTGGTATCCGTGAAAAAATGAAATATGCAGACGTGCCAGATGGTCTTCGTGGTTTAGGTATTACCTTTATCACTGTTGGCTTGATGGGTTTTGGCTTTATGTCATTCTCTGGTATTTCACTGTAAAAGGTAGCGAGGAAAAATCATGCTTGAGGTATATTTAGGCGTAGGGATGTTCATTGCTATCGTTGTTATCTTAGTTTTAGTTATTATTGCGGCTAAATCTAAGTTAGTAGCAAGCGGTGACATCAAAATTGGTATTAATGGTGATGAAGACAAGGCAATTACTACATCAGCTGGTAGTAAATTACTTGGTGCTTTAGCAGATGCGGGTATCTTCGTATCATCAGCGTGTGGTGGCGGTGGCTCATGTGGTCAGTGTCGCGTACATATCAAAGAAGGTGGTGGTGATATTCTACCAACCGAACTTGACCACATCTCTAAAGGTGAAGCACGTGAAGGCTGTCGTCTAGCGTGTCAGGTTAACGTTAAAAACGACATGGAAATTGAACTAGAAGAGTCAATCTTCGGTGTTAAAAAATGGGAATGTACGGTTATCTCTAACGATAACAAGGCAACCTTCATCAAGGAGCTTAAACTGGCTATTCCTGATGGTGAATCAGTACCTTTCCGTGCCGGTGGTTATATTCAGATTGAAGCGCCAGCTCACCATGTTAAATACGCAGACTTCGATATTCCAGAAGAGTATCGCCCAGATTGGGAGCGTTTTGGCTTCTTTAATCTTGAGTCTAAAGTGGATGACGAAACAATTCGTGCATACTCAATGGCTAACTACCCTGAAGAGTTTGGCATTATCATGCTTAACGTACGTATTGCGACTCCGCCGCCAAATAACTTGTCATTACCTTGTGGTAAAATGTCATCGTACATTTGGTCACTTAAAGAAGGTGACAAAGTAACGATTTCTGGTCCATTTGGTGAATTCTTCGCTAAAGATACTGATGCAGAAATGGTATTTGTTGGTGGTGGTGCGGGTATGGCACCAATGCGTTCACATATTTTCGACCAGCTTAAGCGTCTTAACTCTAAGCGTAAGATGTCTTTCTGGTATGGTGCGCGTTCTAAGCGTGAAATGTTCTACGTTGAAGACTTCGATGGCCTAGCGGCTGAGAACGACAACTTCGTATGGCACACGGCATTGTCAGATCCACAACCAGAAGATAATTGGGAAGGTTACACAGGCTTCATCCATAACGTGCTTTATGAAAACTACTTGAAAGATCATGAAGCGCCAGAAGATTGTGAGTTCTACATGTGTGGTCCTCCAATGATGAACGCGGCTGTGATCAACATGCTAAAAGACTTAGGTGTAGAAGAAGAAAACATCTTACTTGATGACTTCGGTGGCTAATAAGTTTTTAGTTATGATCCAAAACACAGTTTTGCGATAAAATATAAACCCCAAGGTAGCTAAACCTTGGGGTTTTTTATTGTTTCTATATTTGATTTTATTATACCAATTGCATTAGATTGGTGATCAGATATTGCGACAGATAAATGGCTTAGTAACAAGGCAAATATTTCGCTATGTAGTTATTCTACATGAGAAATATTTAACGCAGTTAATGAGTTATTTAGCTCGCTAGAATGATCAATGTATTAATAAAATTGGTATTAGACATTGGTGCCGACTAAATCACTCTGGCTATTAAATGCTTTATTGGTTATGAAGGTTGGTACAACTTTTTAAGGAAGGGAACATGAAGCGGGTATTTTTTCCACTGCTTATTTTTATGATCTTACTTGTTACAGGTTGCGAGCGAAATGAGACGCAGCAGCTTCAGCCGTTAATTATAAACGGTAAGACGATGGGCACGAGCTATAACATTAAGGCGTTTCCGTCGAATGAGCAGATAACGGCGGCGCAACTAAAAAAACAAGTCGATGAAGTACTCATAGCAGTAAATCAGTCAATGTCTCCTTGGGTTAAAGACTCAGAGATAAATCGCTTTAACTCGTTTGCTGATAATGAATTCATGCCAATAAGTGATGACTTTAGGGCTGTTATTGCTGAGTCAATACGCTTAGGTAAGTCAACACAAACGCTTGATGTCACAATGGGGCCGCTGATCGATTTATGGGGATTTGGCCCTGACAAGCGCCCAACTAAGCGCCCGTCACAAGCACAGTTAGATGATATGCGCAGCCGCATTGGGGTTGATAAACTAATTTTAAATGAACAAGGTCTTGCCAAAACTATAGCTGGCTTAGAAGTATCATTCTCTGCAACTGCAAAAGGGTTTGGCATCGATAAAGTGGCCAGTTTGTTAGAGCAATCCAATATACATAATTATATGGTTGAAATTGGTGGAGAACTTCGCCTGTCAGGTAGCAAACCAAATAATAAACCTTGGGTTATTGCTATTGAACAACCTGATGCGCCTATGGGGCAGCGCCAAGTCCACAAAGAGCTAAAGCTGCATGACACAGGTATAGCGACATCAGGTGATTATCGTATTTTCTATGAAATGGATGGTGAAACGTTTACGCACTTAATTGACCCAGCTACTGGCATGCCGGTAAAGCATGACTTGGTGTCTGTTACTGTGTTACACCCATCAGCGATGACTGCAGATGGCTTGGCAACGGCGTTAACGGTGATGGGAACGCAACGAGCTAAAGAATACGCTCAGCAACATAACTTGGCTGTGTACTTAATTAGTAAATCAGACGATGGACTGGTTACTTACGCCAGTGAAGCGTTTAAACCTTATTTGTGAGTAGGCGACAAGCGAGTTATAATATCGCAGTCTTAGACCGTCAAAGCTCAGTTTAGCTGGGCGATTACTTTACTCTATAGGGGCCATTACCATGTCACTGTTTTTACTTACCTTCGGTTTGCTTATTTTGATAGTTGCTGCAATGGCGGTGGGTGTTATTGTACAAAAGAAGTCAATGGCCAGTAGTTGTGGTGGCTTAGGTGCAGTGGGTGTTGAAAAAGCATGCGATTGTGATGACCCTTGTGACAGACGTAAAAAACGCTTGGCCAAAGAACAAGCATGGAAAGAGAACCAAATACTATAAGTGGTTTATTATAAAAAAATGCGAGCTAAGGCTCGCATTTTTGCTTGATAAGGGGCTGTATGGAACAAGTTTGGTATTTTATTCGTCATGGTACCCCTCAAGTCACCGGTTGCTTGTTAGGTGCGACGGATGTCCCTCTCAGTGATCTGGGGTGGCAGCAATTATCAGAGGCTGTGGCACACTTTAAAAATATCGATAATGTTGTAAGCTCACCGCTAAAACGTTGCAAAGCTTTTGCCGAGCATATGTGTGCTCATCGCAATGCGTCGTTGAAAGTTGACGCGCAGCTGCAAGAAATGAACTTTGGCGATTGGGACGGTCAGCCTTATGAGCTTTTATGGCAGCAAACTTCGACACCTACGATAGGCCAATTTTGGCAATCGCCAAATATTTATGCACCGCCAAATGGAGAGTCATTACAGCAATTTCAAACGCGTATTATCCAATGGTGGACTAAACAGCTAGGTAATAATCGCTGCCGTAGTAATATGGTTTTTACGCATGCCGGCGTTATTAAACAGCTAATCGGTCATATCTTGTGCCTTGAGAGTAGTAATATGCAGGCGTTTAATGCCTTAGATATAGGGTATGGCAAAGTAGTAAGTGTCCATGTTTATTACGATGAACAGGATAAAGCATGGCCAAAAGTTGTTTTTTAGACGTCTAGACAGCATAATGGGCACTTAATTTTGTTGGTAGTTCTTGGGAATGAGTTGCAAATACTCAACTGTCCCCGCAACTGTGATGGCCAATGCCTAAGTCAGATACCAAGGCCAACAAATACACTCTTAGCGGGCGCACTTTGAGTCACAAGCAATCTTCCGTGTAAAAAAATACTTAAAGTAAAGTATTGTATTTGTTTGTGTCTATGTGCTCGTTTTACAGTATTTAAGGTAGACATGAACCACGCAACTACACCGTCCCCCATCTTACAAATCAAGAATCTGAGCTTGAGTGCGAGTCATACTGATATTCTTAGCAAGGTAAGTTTTGAGGTTCAAGCGGGGCAGTTTGTAGGATTACTTGGCCCGAATGGGGCTGGTAAATCTTCACTATTACGCTGTATTTATCGATATTGTGCCCCCAGTGAAGGTCAGGTTTCACTGTTTGGTGATCCCATCGATAATTACTCTAGGCAAGATTACGCAAAACATGTTGCAGTGGTTTTACAAGAGGTTCCTGAGCAGTTTAACTTGGCGGTATTTGATGTGGTTGCAATGGGGCTTACGCCACATAAGCCGTTATTTTCTGTGACGACCACAGAGGATAAAAACAACATAGCGATGGTCTTGGATAGAGTTGGCCTGTTAGCCAAAGCCAGACAAGTATTTAGCTCATTATCGGGTGGCGAAAAGCAAAGAGCGATGATAGCCAGAGCAATGTTGCAAAGGCCTAGCTTACTCATTATGGATGAACCAACGAGTCATTTGGATGTGAGATATCAAATTCAAATCATGGAATTGGCAAAATCATTAGGTGTTAGCGTGCTGGCTTCATTTCATGATCTCAATCTTGCTGGTGCAATTTCAGACCATTTGTTGGTGCTGCATAATGGTCAACTCAAAGCGCAAGGAGCCCCAAACCAAGTGCTTACCAGTCGTTTGCTGAGCGAGGTGTTTGGTGTCTGTGCTGATGTTTCGCAAGTGCCCAGTAGCAAAGATGCTGAATCATTTGTACCGCATATTCGTTACCACTACGGTTATATTCAATGAGCCGACTTCCTTTGTTTTTGATCTCAATCGTTACTATCGCGCTGAGCTTTCAGTGTGCACTTAGTTTTGGTGCCATCTCGGTTGATTTAGCACAAGTTTGGCAAGCGTTGTTTATGTATGAACCGGATAATTTGACACACCGTGTAATCGTTGAACTTAGGTTGCCACGCTCTATACTCGCCTTTATTGCAGGCAGCGGGCTTGCCATGGCAGGGCTTATTTTACAAACAGTCACCCGAAACCCCTTGGCAGATCCATACCTATTTGGCGTATCTTCAGGTGCTTCTTTTGGGGTGGTAACGCTGTTTGCATTAACCGGTGTTCAGGCTGGTTTAGCGCTTTCTGGAGCAGCATTTTTAGGATCGTTGCTTGCTATGAGTGCGCTGCTTATTGTTGCTCGCTCACAGCCTAATCAACAAGTGGAGTCGATGTTATTGGCAGGTGTTGCACTGTCGTTTTTATTCAGCGCGGCAACGAGTCTAATTTTATATTGGAGTGACCCTCAAGCGATCAGTGCCATTGTTTTTTGGACTCTGGGGAGCTTTGCGCGAGCCGATTGGCAAACACTTTGGCTACCAGCACTGATAGTGTGCATCAGTCTATTTTGTATGCTGTTGCTAAGGCGCACACTCAATGCTCTGCTACTTGGTGACGAGAGTGCCACCACCTTAGGGGTTAATGTATCCAAACTGCGTCTTGTCATGCTGGTGTTAAGTTCATTATTAACAGCAGTCTTGGTGGCCATGTGTGGTGGTGTTGGGTTTGTTGGTTTGATGATCCCCCATATTGTGCGCTTTTTTATCTCTCAAGCGAGTTTTGCCGGTTTGTTTATTACTGCACTCAGTGGTGGTGTGTTTATGTTATGGGTTGATGTTGTTGCTCGTTCAGCATTAAACAATCAAGAGCTGCCGGTGGGGGTTATTACCGCCGCAATAGGCAGTGTGTTTTTTATCTCGTTGTTGATACTACGTAACCGCAGTATTGCATAAAGTAAGGATGCCTTAGATTATGACTATCTCACCTCTGAACAGGCAATTTGAACAACAAATTCAACAGAACATAGATTTAAAAACGAAGCCTATAGGTGCGCTTGGGCAATTAGAAGCGCTTGCTAAACAGGTGGTATTAATTCTGTCGCAGAAGATGAGCGGATCACAGCTGGCAGATGCTGAGTTTAAAGTGATTGCACCACAACTGATTATTTTCGCCGCCGACCATGGAATTGCCCAGCATGGAGTCTCGATTGCTCCCAGTGATGTGACAGGGCAAATGGTGGCAAACTTTGCGACGGGTGGAGCTGCCATTAATGTGTTGTGTAGGCAGTTTGGCTGGCAGCTCAGCGTGGTTGACTGTGGAATATTGACCGCGCCCAGTAAAGAGCTTGGGGTAATATCACAGCGTTTGGGCAGAACAACACGTTGTTTTGCTCAAGATGAAGCGCTCACTCAAACCCAGCTAGAGCAAGGGCTTGAATATGGTAAACAACTTATTGCCAAGCAAGTAAAGCAAGGCGGCAATGTCTTTGCTTTTGGCGAGATGGGGATCGGTAATACCAGTGCGGCATCGGCTATTTTCTCTGCTTTAACCGGCTTATCTGCAAAGGAAACTGTTGGTAGAGGTACGGGGATCCCTGAAGATATTCTCATTAAAAAACAACACTTATTAGAACAGGCTCTTACTTATCATCAGGGTAATTTAGACAGCGCATATGACATACTACGTTGTGTTGGCGGATTTGAAATATGCCAAATGGTGGGAGCGATATTAGAGGCCGCTAAGTTACAGCGTGTGATTGTAATTGACGGCTTTATTGCCACTGCCGCGGCCATGCTTGCAGTTAACATGTGCGATGCTTGTAAAGACTATATGGTGTTTGCTCATTGCTCGGGCGAGCAAGGTCACCAAAAGATGCTCGATGCGCTTGCTGTCACACCACTCTTAAATTTAGGCTTAAGACTAGGTGAAGGTACAGGTGCTGCACTTTGCTTACCGCTGATACAAAGTGCTTTGGCACTTTACAATGAGATGGCCAGCTTTGAGCAAGCGCAGGTTACTCAGGTGGTGACGTGTGAGTAACTCTTCTTTGTTAATGGCTATGGTATTTTTAACGCGCTTACCGATCAAAATAAACGCCACGGTGAACGATGAATTGCTTAATGATGCTAGTCGACATTTTGCACTTGTTGGGTTGTTTATTGGTTTGGGGTTAGCGCTTATTTATATTGTTTCACATAGCCTATTCCCAGTTTCTGTTGCCGTGATTTTGACGTTAGCGGCAGGGGTTTTGCTCACGGGCGCATTCCATGAAGATGGTTTTGCAGATATCTGGGATGGTTTTGGTGGCGGTTGGTCTGTTGAGCAAAAGCTAAGCATTATGAAAGACTCCCGTTTAGGCACATATGGTGCATTGGCGCTGTGTTTACTCATGTTATTAAAGTTCCAACTGCTTGTATTGCTGGGCTCAGTTTGGTATTTGCCATGCGTTGCGTTGATACTTGCGCATACCCTTAGTCGCGCAATGGCAACGAGCTTAATTGGGCTGTTACCTTACGTACAGCTAGATAATCAAAGTAAAGTTAAGCCTGTGGTAAGGGGGTTATCGCAAAGCGCAAAAGAAAGCCTGTTTGTATGTGCTTTAAGTGTGTTGCTACTTACTTGGGTGTTAGGCTTTTTGAGTTTTTGGTATGCCATAGTGATGGTTATATGTTTATGGCTGATCCGCAAATTGTGCGTGGTTTGGTTTAACAAGCAGTTAGGTGGCTATACAGGAGACTGCTTAGGAGCTGCTCAGCAAATTGCAGAAGTAAGCGTTTACTTGGTTTGTTTAAAGGCGTGGCTATGAACTCAAAAATACAGCTTATTTTAGGCGGAGCTCGTTCAGGTAAAAGCCGCCTAGCAGAGCAAAGAGCTGAACAGTTACTTGCAGACGGTAAAGTGAAGCGGCTTGTGTATGTGGCAACGGCACAGGGTAAAGACCCTGAGATGCAACATCGTATAGCACACCATAAAACGCACAGAAGCGCAGGTTGGCAGGTGGTTGAAGAACCTTGGCGGCTTGATGATGTGGTCATATCACACAGCGAACAAACCTGTATTTTGATTGACTGCTTAACGCTATGGCTAACATATGGCTTGTGCGAATTGGGCTTTGAGGCTGTTGAACAAAAGAAACAACAGCTTATTGCGTCATTAAAACAAACTACGGCACGTGTGATATTGGTAAGTAACGAAGTAGGGCATGGCATCGTTCCATTGGGGGAGCTAAGTCGACAGTTTGTGGACCAAGCAGGATGGTTACACCAAGATATTGCGGCGTTGGCAAGTCGCGTAGACTTTGTTATTGCCGGGTGTTTGTTACCACTGAAACAGGAGCACATGCTTTGACAACAATGATGATACAAGGCACTACTTCGGATGCAGGTAAAAGTACTTTAGTCGCTGGATTATGTCGCGTGTTGGCTCGCAGAGGGATAAGCGTCGCCCCTTTTAAACCGCAAAATATGGCACTCAATAGTGCGGTAACCCCCTGTGGTGGAGAAATTGGTAGAGCACAAGCTTTGCAAGCGGTGGCGGCAAAGGTTGCGCTCAGTACCGACTTCAATCCCATATTGCTTAAGCCAAATAGTGATACGGGTGCACAGGTGATCATTCATGGTCGCGCAATTAGCAATATGGAAGCCGCCAAATACCACGACTACAAAAAAGTGGCAATGCAGGCCGTGCTGGCTTCTCATCAACGGTTAAAGGCGCAATATCAAGCAATACTGGTTGAAGGTGCTGGTAGCCCAGCAGAAATTAATTTGCGTGAAAATGACATCGCCAATATGGGGTTTGCGTGTGAAGTTAACTGTCCTGTTATCATCGTTGCAGACATAGACAAAGGCGGCGTATTCGCGCACCTGGTAGGGACCTTGGCGCTATTAAGTGAAGCGGAACAAGCTTTAGTTAAAGGTTTTGTGATCAACCGTTTTCGTGGCGATATTGGCTTGTTGCAATCAGGGTTAGATTGGCTTGAGGCGCACACCAACAAGCCAGTTTTGGGTGTTATGCCTTATTTGCACTCACTTAATCTTGATGCTGAAGATGCGGTGACGGTTGAAAACCACGTAACAGATAAACAACTCAGTGTTAGGGTGTTGCTATTGCCGCATATTAGTAATCATACCGACTTTGATAGTTTGCGTTTACACCCAAATGTTGATTTGCGCTATGTACGCCATGGTGAGCAAATTGGCGCTGCTGATTTGATTATTATTCCTGGTAGTAAAAATGTGATAAGCGATTTAACGTTTTTGCACTCACAGTCTTGGCAGAGCGAGATCATGCGTCACTTGCGCTTTGGTGGCAAAGTACTCGGTATATGCGGTGGCCTGCAAATGCTCGGTAAGGCTATTTTTGACCCCAATAATGTAGAATCAAACCAACAACAAATTGACGCATTAAATTTAGCCGACTTTACAACCACACTAACTGACAATAAAACCCTCACTCAGGTTTGTGGAGAATGCCTGCTGTCAGGTGCTTTTGAGAGCATCGAAGGCTACGAAATTCACTGTGGTGTGAGTGAAGGGCCCGCACTAGAAAGCCCGTTTATGCTTTTTGCTGAACACCCGGCAGGGCATGTTAGAGATGGTTTTATATCACAAGATAGGCAAATTGTTGGCACTTACTTACATGGTCTTTTCGACAGCCCAAGTGCGGCACAAGCAATACTGGCATGGGCCAGTGACGGTCGCTTGCAAACGCCAGGTTTTGATTTAGCAAAGCACCGTGAACAACAATTAGAGCGTCTTGCTGACACCTGTGAACAACACCTAGATATCGATAAAATTTTAGCGCTATTGAACGATGATAAAAATGATAGAGAGAGTAATTTATGAGCGACTCACAAACGAACAAAGATCAGCAAAAACACCAGCAACGACAGCAAAAGGTAAAAGAACAAGTTGATGCCAAAGTTGCCTCAGCCGATAAAGTACAAGGCATTTTTCAAGTAATAACAGGTAACGGAAAAGGGAAGTCGACTTCAGGGTTTGGCGTGGTAGCTCGATGTGTTGGCCATGGTAAAAAAGCAGTGGTTGCACAGTTTATAAAAGGAATGTGGGAATGCGGTGAGCGCAACCTACTAGAAAAAGCAGGTGTCCCTTTTGAGGTTATGAAAACAGGGTTTACTTGGGAGACGCAAAACCGAGAAACCGACACCATAGCAGCGCAACAAACTTGGCAAAAAGCCAAGGAGTGGCTTACAGACGAAAGCATCGACTTAGTTTTATTGGACGAGCTGACTTACATGGTCAGTTATGACTACATCGACCTAGAGGAAGTGCTTGAGGCTATCGCCAAGCGACCAAAAATGCAGTCTGTGATTATTACTGGGCGCGGTGCGCACCGCAAGCTGACAGATTTGGCAGATACAGTGAGTGAAGTGCGTAATGTTAAGCATGCTTTTGAGTCTGGCGTGAAAGCGCTTGAAGGGTTTGATTTTTAATGAAATTACATTACTTTCTATGGATGCTGGTGCTATGTGGGAGCGGTGTAGCTCAAGCGCAAGAGGCGAAACGTATTGTGGCGCTTGCCCCGCATATTGTAGAGAACTTATTTGCCATTGGAGCGGGGGAGCGCATAGTCGGTACTGTTGAATACGCCGATTACCCCGCAGCAGCGAACAATATTGAACGCATTGGCGGTTATAACGGTATTTCACTTGAAAGGGTATTAGCGCTGCAACCTGACTTGGTCATAGCTTGGCAATCTGGTAATAAAAAGGCGGATCTCGACAAGCTGCAAAAGCTCGGCATAAAAGTAATTTATAGTGATACCAAAGATATACACAAGGTCGCTGATGAGCTGCGTTTGTTTGGCAAACTAACAGGGCAACACCAACAAGCAGAGCGCTTGGCAGAACAGTTTTCAGCGCGTTTTGCAGCCTTAAAAGCACGCTACAAAGGCAGCCAGCCTTTACGCGTGTTTTATCAATTGTGGCCAGAGCCTATGATGACCATAAATCAAAACACTTGGCTGCATCAGTTACTTGAAGTCTGCGCCGTAGAAAATGTGTTTGCAGATAATTCAGCTGACTATCCGCAAATCAGTATTGAAAATGTATTGAAAACCAAACCTCAAGTGATTGTACTACCCCGCGAGAAAAGCAAAAAAGAGGTGCCGACTATAAACTGGCAGGCGTGGCCTGAGATCCCCGCGGTAAAACAACAGCAGTTTATAAACGTTGATGCGGACTTACTCCATCGTTACAGCACCAGAGTGCTTGATGGAGTCACAGACTTATGTGATAAACTGCAACAAGCACGCTCGCATTATTACAAAGGTTGAAGGTTACTAACATGACAACGTGGGAAGATTTACTCGCTCAAGAAAAACAACAAAGCTATTTGCAAGAAACCTTGAGCTATGTGGCGCAAAGACGCAGTGAAGGTGTCACGGTATTCCCGCCGCAAGAGCAGATATTTGAAGCATTCAAGATGACTCCTTTTGATAAAGTGAAGGTCGTGATTTTAGGGCAAGATCCCTATCATGGGCCTAATCAAGCACATGGTCTGTGTTTTTCTGTACTACCGGGAGTCAAGCCTCCGCCCTCATTGGCAAACATGTATAAAGAGCTAGCGCAAGATATCGCGGGTTTTACTATACCTGAGCACGGCTATTTGCGCGCATGGGCTGAGCAAGGGGTACTGTTACTTAATACGGTATTGACGGTTGAGCAGGGCAGCGCACACTCACATAAAAAACTAGGATGGGAGCGCTTTACAGATGTGGTCATTGAGCAGATAAATGCACACAGCGAGGGAGTGATATTTTTACTTTGGGGAGCACACGCTCAGAAAAAAGGCAAAAACATAGACGCTCAGCGCCATCATATATTGCATGCTCCACACCCATCTCCTTTATCTGCCCATCGTGGCTTTTTTGGTTGTCAGCATTTTTCAAAAACTAATCATCTACTGCAAAATATGGGAAAGCAGCCTATTAACTGGCAGGTATAATACCAACCAGCAATAAGACTTAATAATTTTTAGGGACAAACCCAAACACTCGCTGCGTTAGTAATTTCTCATTTAGAGTAACTAAAGAGCGGTATTTTTGCCTTGCTGTCGATAGGCTTTACCGCCTAAAAAGAGCACGCTTAATTAAGCAAATTGTTATAAAAAGTGGAAGATAACAAATAAGTTAGTAAATAAAAAAGGCTCCTAGGAGCCTTTTTTATTTAAATGACTTAAATAAAGTCCAAGTCATCTAAATCTAGGTTGTCTGCGAAGTAATCTAATTCCTGTAATTCTTTGCGAAGACGCTGTTTATCTTTTAGCGCTTCAATTTCACGCCACTTTCGTTTTTGCTTTTTTTGAGAGGTTCGTTTTGTTGTTTCAGGACCTTCTAATACCGCAATAATATCGTCTAGGCTATCCATGAATTTCTCCTATTGATTATTAACCTCAATAACGCTCTCGCACTTAAAACCGCGCTGCAAGCAACTTTGGTATATCACAACTGATGTGAAAATAAAATAAAAATGTGTCGGTTAGGTTAAACTGAGGTGACAGTTTGATTAAAATCAATTGAGAGAAAGGAAATAAAAAACGCCGCAATTGCGGCGTTTTAGAAAGTTGGCGTATAAATTAGAGCGCTTTAAAGCGTGCTTCTAATTCTTCTTGCGCTTTGGCAAATGCGCGAATACCTTCAGCTAGCTTTTCAGTCGCCATAGCATCTTCGTTGTGTAACCAACGGAATTGCGCTTCAGTTAATGGCGCAGGTTTTGCTTCTACTTGATAGTTGCTTTCAAGCAAATATTCTTTTGCATCAGTTATTTCACCAAGCTCTTCAAGCAGAGCTGGGCTAATGGTCAACTTGTCACAGCCAGTAAGAGCAATGATTTCACCGGTGTTACGGAAGCTAGCACCCATTACCACTGTTTTGTAATCATGACGTTTGTAAAACTCATAAATGCTACGTACTGATTGCACGCCCGGATCAGCAAGTGGATCAGTTGGTTTGGCAAGGCCGTTGGCAACATGCCAATCTAAAATACGACCAACAAAAGGAGAAATTAAGAAGACGTTAGCGTCTGCACAAGCTCTGGCTTGGGCTTGGCTGAACAGGAGTGTTAAGTTACATTTTATGCCTTCTTTTTCTAACTGTTCGGCTGCTTTAATGCCTTCCCACGTAGAAGCTATTTTGATGAGAATGTTATCTTGGCTTACGCCTTCTTTTTGATAAAGCGCAAGTAAGGTTTTTGCTTTTGCAATAGTCGCTTGAGTATCAAATGATAAGCGAGCATCTACTTCAGTAGAGATATAACCCGGTACAATATCCGATATTTCTTTACCTATCAGTACTGCAAAATAGTCGCATGCAAGCTCTAGTTGCTTGTCTGCGTCTGTTTCTGCACTTTTAGCATAATCCCATGCTTTGTTCAGATAGGCTTGGTATGCTGGCATTTCGCTGGCTTTTAGAAGTAGTGACGGGTTGGTTGTCGCGTCCTCAGGTTGGTGTTTGCGAATGGCTTCTATATCGCCGGTGTCAGCAACAATCGAAGAGTGTTGTTTTAGCCTATCTAGTGCTGATGTCATTGGTTTTCCTCATTCCTATTTTGCAGCAAAAATTCATCAAAAATTCTAGAGCGCCTATGTTGCAGTACCATGACGGCCTTTAATAGGTCAATTGTCCGTATTTACTCGGATAACACAGTCGTTAGGTGTTAAAGGGTAGCAACGCAGCAGCTTTTAGAATTGAATTGTGGTTATTCCTCATGATTTCAAGGGTTATTCAATACTTGAAGTCATTAAAGGATAGTGTTGAAATTGACACTAAACATATTTTAAGTCAATAGGCCTGCAATGATCACGGTAATCTCACCCGCAAAAAACTTGGATTTTGAAACCCCTGCGACTGTCACACAATTTACTCAGCCCGAGTTATTGGAGCACAGCGAAGAGCTGATTAAAGTCTGTCGGACATTATCGCCGCAGCAAGTGGGCAGTTTGATGAAAATCAGCGATAAGCTTGCGGGGTTGAACGTGGCCCGCTTTAGTGAATGGTCGCAACCATTTACTGTAACTAACGCAAAGCAAGCAGTACTCGCTTTTAACGGTGATGTTTACACAGGTCTTGATGCCAGTACATTAAGCACTGAAGAACTTAACTATGCACAGAGCCACTTGAGGATTTTATCTGGCTTATATGGCGTGTTAAAACCACTCGACTTAATGCAAGCGTACCGACTTGAAATGGGCACTAAGTTAGAAAATAGTCGAGGTAAGAACTTATATGAGTTTTGGGGGAGTATCATTGCTGAAAAACTCAATGAGGCACTAGTGCAGGCTCAAGCAACACAGCTTGTTAACTTAGCGTCAAATGAGTATTTTAAAGCGGTTGATAAAAAATCGCTTAAGGCGGATATCATTACGCCAATTTTTAAAGATTGTAAAAATGGACAATATAAAGTGATTAGCTTTTATGCCAAAAAAGCACGCGGCATGATGGCAAGGTATATCATGGAGCAAAAAGTAACCTCACTAGAAGAGTTAAAGCGTTTTGATGTTGCAGGTTATTATTATAGTGAAGAAGCAACCATTAAAAATAATGAGCCTGTATTTTTAAGGGCAGAGCAAAACTAGTTAACCTGAACTCGGGATAAACAACATGCTACAGCACTGCACTTTTTGCGTACTTCTGTGTTGAATTCGCTAGCAATCGCTCGCTATTACGTACGCGAACTCGCCTTGAACTGCACAAAAATAGCAGCACTGTATGATTTGCTCTGGTAATGGACTGATATAACTAACTTTGTCATATCCATTATCCCGAGTTCAGGTTAGTTAATCATTTGGCCTAATAAAAAGCCAATAAACGGAAGCAGTATGAACAAAAATGTATTGTTATTGGCTATTTGTCAGGGGTTAATTACGACGGGCAATATTTTACTCGTCACTATCGCTGCGTTGGTAGGGCAGGCGCTAAGCCCTAGCGAAGGATTTACGACATTTCCGATTGCAACGCAAATGTTGGGTTTGTTATTTACCACAATTCCTGCATCTTTAATCATGGCCAAAATGGGTCGCCGCGTTGGTTTTTCTTTAGGTAATTTAATCGGCATTAGTGGCACGGTATTAGGCTTTTATTCTTTAACTAGCAGCGAATTTTGGTTGTTTAGCTTGGCTACTTTCTTAATTGGAATTGGCATTGGCTTTGCGACTTTGTACCGTTTTGCGGCCATTGAAGCCAGTGATAATCCAGCAACAGCCATATCAACCATTATGGCAAGTGGGGTTGTTGCCGCTGTGTTAGGCCCGAATATTGCGGTTTGGGTTAACCATTATTTTGTATCAATCAACTATGCCAATGTGTTTATTGCCTTATCTGCGCTGTATTGTCTTGCTTTAGCGCTCCTTCAAGCGGTTACGTTTAATGAAGTGGATCGTAAAAAAACACAACCCCACTCGCGCTCTTTGAAGCAGATCATTAGTCAGCCCAAATTTATTACCGCAGTTTTGGTGGCAATGGTCAGTTATACAACAATGAATTTGCTAATGACCGCCACACCACTGGCGATGCATCGTCATGGTTTTGACTTAAGCGCTTCGGCATTGGTGATTGAGTGGCACGTTTTGGGTATGTTTGTGCCTTCATTTTTTACTGGTAAATTGATCACAAAATTTGGACAAACGCATGTTATGACCGCAGGTGCGTTAGTCGTATTGGGGTGCTGTGTTGTTAATTTGCTTGGCGTTACTCATTGGCACTTTTTATTAGCGTTATGCTTGTTGGGAGTGGGGTGGAACTTTATGTTTATCTCAGCCACTCATATGGTCAGTGAGACCTACCAAGAACATGAACGTGCCAAGGCACAGGCTAGTAATGAGTTTTTAGTGTTCAGCATGGTGGCTGTGTCTTCTTTAGCTGCAGGCTGGCTAGAAGCAGTGATTGGTTGGCAGGCACTAAACTTTGTGGCCATACCCATGATGCTTTTCATTTTGTTGATAGTCAGTTTTTATAAAATGACACTAAAACGCTTCGCGATATCCCATTAATAGGTATTGCAGAGCTTACTCATTCTTACGTGTTATCTCAGTACTTAATAATTCTCAGCACGACATGTTAAATAGTTATCCCTCTTCTATACTTGATTAAAATTAAAGTAAAAAAACGCTAAACGCATTTTTTAGGAAAGGGTATGGCAAATAAATCTTTGCGCAGTGGGGTTGACCAAAACAAGAGAAAACTACTTAAACAAGCCGCCAGCGTGGGGGCTTTCGGTGTTTTAGGCTTTAAAGCGCCCTATGTTTTTGCAAAAAAAACGCACACTGTTCGAGTGCTAGGCACGCATGTTACGCTGCAGCAAGCGTTGCGAGAACAAGCTCAAAAAGATTTAGGTATCAATTTAGTTTATGAGCCAAAAGGCAGTGCAGCTGTGCTGCAAAAAGCGGCAATGGCACCTGAATCATTTGATTTGTACGAGCAATGGTCAAACAGTATCAATGTTTTGTGGTATTCGGGCTCTATACAGCCTATTGAGAAAAAACGACTGACATACTGGGATGAGATAAATCCTTTGACAAAAACGGGTCGCCTGCAGCCAAATGCAAAAATTGGTGCTGGGGATGCGCCATATAAACTACTTCATGTTCAAGAAGATCAAACACTTTCTGACAAAGAAAGCGATTTTATTAGTTATCTTCCCTATGTCCACAATGTTGATTCTTTTGGATATAACACGCAAGTGATACCCGCTGGCGTGCCTTATAAAACGGAAAGCTGGGGATGGTTACTTGAGCAAGAGTATCGCGGCAAAGTAGGTATAGTGAATGCGCCAACAATAGGTTTGTTTGACTTGGCCTTAGCTGCACAGGCTCAGCGGTTAATGAGTTTTGCAGATATAGGAAATATCACCAATGATGAACTAGACAAGTTATTTAGGATACTCGGTGAATATAAACAACAAGGGCATTTCAGTGGTTTTTGGACATCTGTCCCTGAGTCTGTTGATTTTATGAAAAGTAACCGAGTGGTGATTGAAAGTATGTTTTCACCTGCAGTATCGGCATTAAATGGGCAAAATGTACCTGTAATTTATGCTGCGCCAAAAGAAGGATATCGAGGTTGGCACGGGGTGATGTGTTTATCTTCTGCGACGACAGGCGCGGTTAAAGATGCCGCATATGAATATATGAACTGGTGGCTGTCAGGTTGGCCTGGTGCCTTTATCGCAAGGCAGGGTTACTATATTTCGAACCCTCAGCGTGCTAAGTCTTATTTGTCTAAAGCTGAGTGGGATTATTGGTATGACGGGTTGCCAGCTGCGCAAAATTTAACTGGAACCGATGGGAAATTATCGGTTAAACAAGGAGAGGTGCGCACAGGCGGAAGTTATTTAACCCGTTTTAGTAATGTTGCTGTGTGGAATACCGTTATGCCTAGTTATGATTATAGCTTACAAAAGTGGTATGAATTTATTAGCTAGGAGACGTGCATGACGTTTTATCGCTCTCTAGCATTTCAGCTGAGTTTAGGTCTGTTGTGTATCAGTGTATTGGTACTTTCATCGGCGTACCTGACTAAAATTAGCTACAAATTACTTGCCTACAGGGATAGTGAAATTGCCAACTCTACAGAGCTGGCAGAAAGAGCCTATTTGTTAGAGTTGTCGGTAATAGACTTGCAACGTAATGTATTAATTTACAAGCAATCGGCCAGCTCGGCAGCGATGAATCGCAGCAATGAATTAATCGACAAGTTAGAAGCTGTCTTAGCACAAATTGACCAAGCGAGCCAACAAACGCAAGACGTCAGTGATATGATAGCAAGAATGCAAAGTCACCTTGCTGACTATAAAGATAATTTAGCGGTGGCTGTTGCTGGTAGAGAAAAACGCCAGTCTTTATATCAAGATGAGTTTTTAGCTGTTATTAATACCGCTCAGGATGTTATCAATCAAGAGCTTGAAACCACTCAAAAAGCCCAAGCAACACTCTATTTAACCAAGGCACACAACGCCGTACTAACTTATTTGATGACCCAAAATGCCGTACATGTAAACGTGTTTAATCAACAAATTTCACTGGCAAAGTCGCAATTGACCAATACTGTGGTCAAAGCACACTTCCAAAAAATAGCGATGGCTTTTAGAAAATTACATCAAACTATCCGAGGGTATCTGTATTTAACCAATGTGGTTTTACCTGGGACGGCCAACGAAATTCTTCACCTGTCATCTACCCTTCGTGCTCTAGAAGAGCAGCAAATGCAAGATAAGATTACCTCGGCAAAAGAAACGACTAGCTCTTTACAGGGTCGCAGCGAGTTATTCACTTTACTAAGTATTATGTTAGTTGCTCTTTACGCTGCTTTTCTGATTCTAAGGGTGATCAGGCCAATTCGCTCACTTACAGTGCTTTTTAAGCGTTTGAGTAATAATTTGCATGTTGACGATATTCCATACCTTAAAAGAGAAGATGAAATAGGTCAGCTATCAGTGGCAGCTAGCGTTTTTCATAATAAAAACTTGCAAACCACAGAGCTCTTTGAGCGAACAAAAGAGCTAGTAATTGAACAGAAGTCATTAAATGAAGAGTTAGCTGCGAAGCAACAAGAAGCAGAGCAAGCAACCATATCCAAAAGCTTATTTTTAGCGAATATGAGCCATGAGATTCGCACACCAATGAATGGCATCATTGGCTTGATAGAGCTACTTAAAGCGTCAAACTTGGAGGCTGAGCAAAGAGAGTGTATCGAAAAAATTGATTACTCCAGCGGTGTTTTGATGGCGGTGATTAACGATATTTTAGATTTCTCAAAAATTGAAGCGGGCAAGTTAGACATTGAGGA
This sequence comes from Pseudoalteromonas sp. A25, assembly GCF_009176705.1. NCBI lineage: Bacteria > Pseudomonadati > Pseudomonadota > Gammaproteobacteria > Alteromonadales > Pseudoalteromonadaceae > Pseudoalteromonas > Pseudoalteromonas sp. A25. The sequence goes on from NZ_AP021846.1 coordinate 812,824, forward strand.
AAAAGAGTTTGAACTTGATCAAATGCTCGACAATATTTTAGCTTCGGTTAGTTTGCGAGCTACCGAGAAAAACCTTTATTTTCGTTGTGTTAGCCCTACACAGGAAAGTCATTTAGTTGGCGATGAAGTGAGGATCACACAAGTGATCCTCAATTTATGCAATAACGCGATTAAATTTACATCGCTGGGCGGTGTTGAGCTGAGAGTATCTACTTATGATAGCGCCACGGGTGAAGTGATTTTAGGTATAGAGGTTGAAGATACTGGAATTGGCATGACGCTGCAGCATCAAAGTGATGTGTTTGAACAGTTCTCTCAAGCGGACGTATCGACTAGTCGAAAATTTGGCGGTACCGGGCTTGGATTAGCGATTGTTAAGCAGCTATGTGAATTGATGAATGGTAGTGTCAGCGTACATTCAGAAGTTGATAAAGGCTCCGTTTTCTCTGTTATGCTTAAACTGCATAGAGCGACTCAGCGGCAAAAAAGTAAACTACCAGTAAACCATAACTTCGCTGTATCTATTGTGTGCCAGCGCCAAATAAATAAAGTAACAAAGATCATAAGTGATTATTTTGCTTTTAATAATTGCAAAGTAACTTACTTAGAATTACACAAGGTTGCTGCCATGACACAGCAAGAGTTAAGTGCTCTAAATATTGTGCTGGTATTAGATCATCAAATGTCTGAATCTATCTGTTTGGCAGATATAGCCTCATTGCAATATTACAGTGCGGGCTTGTGTGTTGTCATAGATAAGCGAGACTCAGTATTACTAACTCGCGCTGGCATCGCGCGAGATACGCTGGTGCTCGAAATGCCGTTCACGTATAGTGCATTTTACAACCATATATGTAAGTTGTTTAAGCATGATGTTGTACCGACTCATAAAGCAGAAGCGAAAGTTGAGTTACGCTTGAAGGGGCGGGTTTTGCTTGTAGAAGACAATGCGGTTAATCAAATGGTTGCTGAAAAATTACTGGCTTCACTGGGGCTAGAGGCAGATATTGCACAAGATGGCCGTCAGGCGGTTGATAAGCTTAGTAATACACCTTATGCGTATGACTTAGTATTAATGGACATTCAAATGCCTGTTATGGACGGCTTCACAGCGACTGAATATATTCGCAAAGAGTTGCAATTAAATATGCCAATATGCGGGTTATCGGCGAATGCAATGTCGGAAGACTACGATAAAGCGATAGCCAGCGGTATGAATGATTTTATGACAAAACCAATAAAAATGGAGCAGCTTAAAATGGTATTGCAACAATACTTAGAGCAAGATATTTCAGCCTAAGCGATGGTCATTATCTATGCTTAGGCTGAAAAGTGCTCAGCAATTACTTCTTTTTCTTTTGTTTTGTTTTTAACTTCTTTTTAGCCTTCATTTTTACCGGATCTTTTTTCTTCTTCGGTGGCTTCGCTTCTTTATGCTGTGGTTCAAGCCCTTTAATTACGCGTCGTTTTAAGCTTTGCTCTGTGTAACGTTCTACCTTTTTCAAAATAGCAGCATCATGTGCTTCTACCATTGAAATTGCAGTGCCTTTTTTACCCGCACGCCCAGTTCGACCAATACGGTGTACATATACATCGGCTGTTCGTGGCATATCAAAGTTAATCACATGGGTGATATCCGGAACATCAATACCTCTCGCCGCTACATCAGTGGCAATTAAGATGCGTGTTCGGCCACTATGAAAATTCGCCATAGCGGTCATACGTTTATCTTGAGGCATTTCGCCACGTAGCCACGTTGTTTTTATGTCTTGAGCATAAAGCTCGCCAACAAGTTGTTCTAAACGCTCACGAGTTTTAACGAATACAATGGCTTTTTGTACTTCTTCTTCGTTTTGTAGAAGGTGAGTAAGCATGGCCAATTTATGTTTGTAATCATCAGCTAAGTGTATCCACTGGTGAATTTTGGCTTTTTCTTTACGCGACGACTCAGCTTCTAATAGCGCTGGGTCTTTGAGAATTCGCTCTGCAAATAATTCAACGCTGTCACCTTCTAACGTGGCTGAAAACAAAAAGCACTGGCGGCGGTTTTTGGCTTCATCACAAATGCGCAACATTTCTTTTTTGAACCCCAGATCTAGCATGCGGTCAGCTTCATCTAAGATTAGCAATTCTACGTTTTCAGCATGAAAGTTTTCGGTTTCGAGATATTCCATCAAGCGACCAGGTGTAGCGATAAGAATGTCGTTGTTCTTTTCAAAAATCTCTTTGTGGCTGCCGTAGTTAATGCCACCTGTGACCACTCCAATGCGTAAATGAGTATTGGCAGCAAGTAACTGACATTGCTCATGCACTTGATAAGCTAATTCACGAGTTGGCGCCATAATTAGTACGCGCGCAAACCCTGGATCTCTGCGAGGAAAATCAAGTAAATACTGAATTGCGGGGATCAAGAATGCAGCGGTTTTACCCGTACCGGTTGGTGCAGAGGCTAAAATGTCGCGACCTAGTAAGGCCTCTGGAATAGCCAATTGCTGAATACTCGTGGCTGTATCGAAGCCCATTTTGTTAATGGCGGTTAAAACTTTTTGATCAAGATCGAATTCAGAAAATTGCATAGTGCATCATAAATAAAGGACAATGTTAGCAATTATACGCGTGATGGCTATTTTGGAAAAGGTGAATCATGTCTGGGTTTGCATTTAAACAATTTAAGGTACAACAATCGAACACTGCAATGAAGGTGTCGACCGATGGTATTTTATTAGGTGCTTGGACAAATTTAAGTGAGGCCAAGCGGTTATTGGATATTGGTTGTGGAACTGGACTGCTCTCATTAATGTGTAAGCAGCGCGTGCCAAACCTTGAAGTTGAAGCAGTTGAAATTGATGAAGGCGCGTATGAAGATGCCTTTGCGAACATTTGGCACAGTCCATGGCCTGATATCCAATTACATCAAGGGGATATTCGCACATTTAACAGCACAGATTTGTTCGATGTGGTGATTTGCAATCCGCCTTACTTTAACGGCAGCTTAAAAGGGCCGAATCAAGCTCGAAATACCGCCCGTCATACAGATAGTTTACCCTTTGGAGCGCTAATAAATGCCTTTACTCGGCTAAGTCATCCAGGTTCGCGATTGGCACTGATTTTACCCTGCACTGAGGCTGAACAGTTTAAATCGTTGGGTGAGAGTGAAGGATTAGTGTTGCAACGAGAGTGCTTAGTTGCGACGACCGAGTATAAATCGCCGACTCGAAGTCTGCTAGAATTTGGCTATGACGGAGCACAACTAATAGCGACTGACTCATTATGTATACAACGTTCTGATGGTGGCTATAGTGCTGAGTTTATCGCTTTGTGCCGAGATTTTTATGTAAAAATGTAGGGTGAACGGGTGATTATTAAGGATGACTATGCAAGAGCAAACGCAACAGATCCTGTCTTTTTTAAGGCAAATACAGCTGCCGTTCGAGTTAAAGTGCTTTTCTAACAAAAAGACATTTTTACCGGGATTAAAACTACAGCAAGGGGTGCTGCAAATTGACCTTGCAAGCTTGCTTTATCCAGGAGATATATTGCACGAAGCTGGTCATGTAGCAGTGTGTGAACCCAAAGAGCGACACCTACTCAGTGATAATGTGTATCAAAGCGGTCGCAATAAAGATTGGATGCATGGCGAGGAAATGGCTGCTATTGCTTGGTCCGTTGCGGCAGCGAAACACATAGGTTTGCCTTTAGAGGTTGTGTTTCATCCGAATGGATATAAAGGGCAAAGCGCGCACTGGGTAGAGGTATTTTCTAATAGTGCTGGTTTTGGTTATCCACTTTTAGGAGTATGGGACATGCTAGACCCAGAGCGAGGCTTTCCTCATATGCGTTGTTGGATACGAGAGGTGTCTTGGGTCTAACGTGATAGTGAAAATGCTATAGCGTTTCACTATACTCAGTCATGATCTGGGTTATCCAAGTGGCTATGCGTTCATCACTTTTGTCGTATTGACTGTCTTCATCTAGCGCAAGGCCAACAAAGTATTTTTTGTCATCGGTCAATGCTTTAGAGGCCTCAAATTCATAATCAGGTGTATTCGGCCAATAACCAAGAAATTGTACGCCTTGTGGAGCGATTTTGTCATGTAGCATACCTAAAGCATCTTGAAACCACTGACCATAGCCTTGTTGATCGCCCATACCAAATAGCGCGATGGTTTTTCCTGTAAGGTTCACCCCATCAATATCGTCCCAGCAAGATTCCCAATCTTCTTGTAACTCGCCAAAATCCCAGGTTGAAATACCAAAAATTAAAAAGTCATACTGTTGGGCGTTGGCAAGTGGTTCATCTTTTATATTGTGCAATGAAACTATGTCACTACCTATAATGTCGCGCATTTTCTCTGCGGCCATTTCTGTATAACAAGTAGTTGACCCGTAAAATAACCCTATCTGCATGCTATTTATCACTTTTAGATTGACTGTTATGATAGGCGCGAAGTCTACCTTATGACGCAGTAAATTGATACAGGAAGCCTGTGAGCGAACAACAACCAGTGGTGCCGTTAAGCGGTGAAAATGCAGACTATATAGAGCAGTTTTTAGACTCATTATTTTTAGAGCAGGGATTAAGTGAAAATACTTTGGCGGCTTATCGCAGTGATATAGAAAAGTGCGCCCATTTTATCCAAGCGACGTTTGATGTGTCATTATTGTCTGTTGATAGCGCTCATATCGAAGCGTATTTGGCGCATCGTCATGATTTGGGGTTAAAAGCACGCAGTACAGCAAGAGCGCTTAGTGCATTGAAAAGGTTTTATTTGTATTTTGTGCGAGAAAAAAGAATATCAAATACACCGTTACTAAATATTGCACAGCCTAAAACGACCCAGTCTTTGCCTAAAACATTAACTGAACAAGAAGTTGAAGCATTACTAGAGGCACCTAATTTAGAAGAGCCCATGGGACTTAGAGATAAAGCAATGTTAGAGCTGCTTTATGCAACAGGACTGAGGGTGACTGAACTGGTAGGATTGCGAATGGAGCAGCTTAATTTGCGACAGGCAGTGGTGTTGGTGAAAGGCAAAGGAGGCAAAGAGCGCTTGGTGCCTATGGGAGAAGAAGCATTACATTATATCGAGCTGTTCCTGCGTGTAGGGCGCCCTGAAATGGTAAAGCATGCCACTGATTTTGTGTTTCCATCTAAAAGAGGTACAGGTATGACGCGGCAAACTTTTTGGCATCGTATTAAACACTATGCTATTTTGGCTCAAGTAGTGTCGCCATTATCACCACATACACTACGTCATGCTTTTGCAACACATTTGTTGAATCATGGCGCTGACTTAAGAGTTGTCCAAATGATGTTAGGGCATAGTGATTTGTCGACCACTCAGATTTATACACATGTTGCTAGTGAGCGTCTGAAAAGCTTACATCAGCAGCATCACCCTAGAGCTTGATGGAATTTTATTGCATATTCTCGGTCTACTGGGGAAATAGGATAATAACTTTAAGAGATAGATATGAAAAAATTAATGTTAGCAGCGGCGATGGTTTGCAGCTTTTCAACGTTCGCAAATACTGAAGTAGACACCGCATCAGAATCAACTTTGATGGCGCCGTTATCGGTTGATCCAATAAAAGAGAGCTTTGCTAAGTTAGGCGTGTCGGTTAAGAGTGTCGAAAGTAGCCCGATTGAAGGCTTGAAAACGGTATTGACTGATAAAGGCGTACTATATGCTTCAGCAGATGGTAAGTATTTGATGCAAGGTAATTTAATTGACCTTGAAAACCGTGTAAATGTGACTGATCAAGCACTTAGTGGTGTACGCAAAGAAGGTGTTGCACAGTATCAAGATTCAATGATTGTATACAAGGCTGAGAATGAAAAGCACCAAATCACGGTGTTTACAGACATCACTTGTGGCTACTGTCGTAAATTACACCGAGAACTAGAAGATTATTTGTCGGCGGGAATTACGGTAAAATATTTAGCTTATCCACGTGGTGGCATTGGCAGTGGCGGTTACAGCGATTTAATGAACGTTTGGTGTGCTAAAGATGCCGCTCAGGCGTTAACAGATGCTAAAGCTGGGCAAAAAGTGGCTAAGGTTGAGAATTGTAGCGCGCCTGTTGCTGAGCATTATCAACTTGGTCAGAGTTTTGGTTTATCAGGTACTCCTGCAATTATTTTAGATGATGGCACTTTGATCCCCGGTTATCAACCTGCAGACTCATTGGCAAAAATGTTAGAAGATAAAAGCAATAAATCATAATAGCGGATATAATATAGAGCTGTTAAAAAAGGCCGTTAGGCCTTTTTTATTGCGTCAGATTTAAGGTTGTGTACTTCATGAATACCCATATCAAAGCTCGTCAACGTGTCGACGATAGTCATTTGCCCAGTCACTTACACCCCGTTATTAAACAAATTTATGCAAGTAGAGGTGTGCAAACGGCAACTGAACTTGATAACCGAGCTACAACGTTACTCGACTTTCGGTTGTTTAAAGATATAGAGATTGCATGTGACATATTGCAATCAGCATTATACGCACAAGCAAGAATATTGATTGTAGGAGACTTTGATGCTGATGGGGCAACCAGTACTGCGGTTTTGATGGAAGGGTTGACGCAATTTGGCTATCAGCACGTAGACTACTTGGTTCCAGATAGGTTTAGCCTTGGTTACGGTTTAAGCCCAGCGCTTGCTGAACAAATTGTTGGGCTCAAGCCTGATCTTGTGATCACGGTAGACAATGGCATTTCTTGTATTGCTGGAATAGACATTGTTAAACAAGCGGGCATTCAAGTGATTGTTACCGACCACCATTTACAAGGCGAACAGTTGCCCAATGCAGATGCGATTGTTAACCCTAATCAGCATGGTTGTCAGTTTCCCTCAAAGTCAATTGCGGGTGTCGGGGTCGCATTTTATGTCTTAGTTGCACTGCGTCATCATTTACGCGCGCAAGGCTACTTTACTGACTCAGGGCAACCAGAACCGAATTTAGCATCACTGCTGGATATCGTAGCGTTGGGGACTGTGGCGGATGTTGTGGCATTAGATGCGAACAACCGAACGTTGGTTTATCAAGGGTTAGCCCGCATTCGAAATGGCCATACACGCCCAGGTATTGAAGCGCTTATTGAAGTGTCTAATCGCAATGCCGCAAGATTGAATGCCAGTGATTTCGGTTTTGCTTTGGCTCCACGACTCAATGCCGCAGGCAGATTAGATGATATGAGCCTGGGGATCGCGTGTTTGCTGTCAAAAGACATCAACCAAGCACGACGCATTGCCGGTGAATTGGATAGCTTAAACCATGAACGACGTGAGATAGAGCAGGGTATGCAGCAAGAGGCGCTTGCTGTATTAGAGCGTTTGGTAATGAGCACACAAGTTGTGCCTGATGCGCTATGTTTGTATCAAGATGATTGGCATCAAGGCGTGATTGGTATTTTAGCGGGTCGTTTAAAAGAGCAGTATCATCGTCCCACAGTGATATTTGCCCAAGGTGATCATGGTGAGCTCAAGGGATCATGCCGCTCTATTGAAGGGATTCATATGCGAGACTTGTTAGAGTCGCTCAATACGCAATACCCAGATTTGATAGTTAAGTTTGGTGGCCACGCCATGGCGGCTGGATTGACGATACAAGAGTCAAATTTTGAGCAATTTAAACGGGTATTTGTCAGTACCGTTGGTGACAATTTATCTGAAGAGCACAAACAGAGTGTGCTCTTGACCGATGGCGCGCTTCCTAGTGAGTGCTTTTCTATGGAGTTTGCGCAATTGTTGCAACAAGCAGGGCCATGGGGGCAGCATTTTCCTGAACCTGTCTTTTATGGCGAGTTTGAGCTTGTACAGCAACGTATTGTGGGGGAAAAGCATCTAAAACTAGTGTTAAAGCATGCCTCTGGCAAGTTGGTGGATGCTATTGCTTTTAATGTTGATGTTAAAGCTTGGCCTAATACACAAGCACTTTTAGCTCAGGTCGCATATCAATTGGATATTAACGAGTTCAGAGGCAAGTTTTCATTACAGTTAATCGTGCGAGAAATCAGCGCAATTACCTAATAAAGGCATTTATAGCGACCACAAATTTTGCTACTATGGCGCGTTTAATAATTGGGCGTGCTGATCGGTCTAGTAAGAAACGGCAGCAGCCATAAAAATCGAGCAATTTTTGGAGTAATGTGCATGTTTGAAGTGAATCCTGTGATTAATCAAATCAAGGACATTCGCGAACGTACTGAACTGCTTCGGGGGTATCTTTGACTACGCTCATAAATTAGAGCGCTTAGAAGAAGTTAATGCCGAACTTGAAGATTCAGCCGTGTGGAACGAGCCGGAAAAAGCACAAGCACTAGGGCGTGAAAAATCAGCCTTAGAAGCGGTTGTTGAAACGATAGATGAATTAGTTTCAGGTGCCGATGATGTTGAAGGGCTTGTTGAACTTGCTGTTGAAGCAGAAGATCAAGATACCTTTGATGAAGCACAGCAAGAGCTAGAAGTGTTGGTTGCATCATTGGATAAACTAGAGTTCCGTCGAATGTTTTCGGGTCCACATGATGACAGCGATGCATACTTAGACTTGCAATCGGGCTCCGGTGGTACTGAAGCGCAAGATTGGTGCAACATGTTGCTACGCATGTACTTACGATGGGGCGAAGCTAAAGGCTTTAAAGTTGAATTGGTTGAAGCCACTGACGGAGATGTTGCAGGCATAAAAGGCGCAACGGTTCGCTTTGTCGGTGAGTATGCTTACGGTTGGCTTCGCACTGAAACAGGTGTACATCGATTAGTTCGTAAAAGTCCGTTTGACTCAAGTGGTCGTCGCCATACTTCTTTTGCTTCGGCATTCGTTTACCCAGAAGTTGACGATAATATTGAAATTGATATTAACCCCGCCGATTTACGCATTGACGTATATCGTGCATCGGGTGCTGGTGGTCAGCACGTTAACACCACCGAGTCTGCGGTTCGTATCACACACGTACCAACCAATACGGTTGTACAGTGTCAAAATGAGCGTTCGCAGCACAAAAACAAAGCGCAAGCAATGAAGCAGTTAAAAGCCAAATTGTTTGAGCTTGAAATGCAAGCGCAAAACGCAGAAAAGCAGTCTCAAGAAGACGCCAAATCTGACATCGGTTGGGGTAGTCAAATACGTTCTTATGTATTAGATGACTCGCGTATTAAAGATTTACGTACTGGTGTTGAGAACCGAAATACACAAGCTGTATTAGACGGTGACTTAGACAAATTTATCGAAGCTAGCCTGAAATCAGGCCTTTAATCAACAAGCTAAACTAAGAGCTAAAAAATGACAGATCAAATCCAAGACGAAAACAAACTCATTGCTGAGCGTCGTACCAAGTTGGATGCGATTCGCGAGAATTGCAATGCCAATGGCCACCCTAACAGCTTCCGCCGTGAAGACTATACGGCTGATCTACAGGCTAAGCTTGGTGATAAATCGAAAGAAGAGTTGGTTGAATTAGACTGCCAAGCTGCTGTTGCTGGCCGTATTCTTGCTAAACGTGGCCCTTTCTTAGTATTGCAAGATATGAAAGGCCGTATTCAGGCATATGCTTCAAAAGATGTACAAAAAGATTTAAAAGCGAAGTATGGTCAATTAGATATTGGTGACATCATTGGTGTTAAAGGACCTGTGCACAAATCTGGTAAAGGTGACCTGTATGTAGATATGGTTGAGTACGAGCTACTAACCAAGTCTTTACGCCCTCTACCTGAGAAGTTCCACGGTTTAACAGACCAAGAAGCAAAGTATCGTCAGCGCTATGTTGATTTGATCACTAATATGGATACCCGTGAAACGTTCCGTATTCGCTCTAAAGTAATTGAAGGAATTCGTCGCTTCTTAGCTGAGCGCGATTTCATGGAAGTAGAAACACCTATGCTTCAGGTTATACCTGGTGGGGCAACGGCACGTCCATTCGTAACGCACCACAATGCGTTAGATATCGACATGTACTTGCGTATTGCGCCAGAACTTTATCTTAAGCGCTTGGTGGTTGGTGGCTTTGACCGCGTGTTTGAAATTAACCGTAACTTCCGTAATGAAGGTCTTTCGACGCGTCACAATCCAGAGTTCACCATGATTGAATTCTACCAAGCGTACGCAGATTACAAAGATCTCATGAACTTAACCGAAGACATGCTACGCACGGTTGCACAAGACGTATTGGGTACTACAACGATTGTGAATACGACTAAAAATGCTGATGGGGAAGTGGTTGATACGATTGAGTATGACTTTGGTCAACCGTTTGCGCGTTTATCAATGGCTGATGCAATTATTGAACACTCTGCAGATGCTGCGGCAAAAGCGCATATCTTCAAAGACCCTGAAAACCATTTTGAAGAGCTAAAAGCCTTTGCTAAGCAAATTCACGTTAAAACGCCAGAAAACTGCGTTTGGGGCCCTGGTAAGTTCTTGTGTGAAATCTTTGAAGAAGTGGCAGAGCATAAACTTATCCAACCGACTTTCATTACCGAGTATCCATGGGAAGTGTCTCCATTAGCGCGTCGTAACGATGAAAACCCATTCATTACCGATCGTTTTGAATTCTTCGTTGGTGGTCGTGAGCTTGCTAACGGCTTCTCTGAGCTTAATGATGCAGAAGATCAAGCGGCACGTTTTGCGCGTCAGGTTGAAGAAAAAGATGCCGGTGATGATGAAGCAATGCACTTTGATGATGATTACATTCAAGCACTTGAATACGGCTTACCACCGACTGCTGGTGAAGGTATTGGTATTGACCGTTTGGTGATGCTATTTACTGACTCACCAACGATTAAAGACGTAATCTTGTTCCCGCATATGCGCCCGCAAGCAGACTAATTTAAATGATGCTAAAAAGCCGCTCAATGAGCGGCTTTTTTGTAGACTTATCTCACCTTTGTATTATTTTTAGTCTTAAAGTGTAGAAAAGTTAAACGCTGTCAAATAAATGACTTATAAGCTGAGCATTCTCTGAGCATACTGAACATTTTTGCCATAAAAGTGTTTGACTTATTTTCTCAAGCCTTTATTATACGCATCCACAAGACGGAGAGGTGGCCGAGTGGCTGAAGGCGCTCCCCTGCTAAGGGAGTATAGGGTTTGTAGCCCTATCGAGGGTTCGAATCCCTCCTTCTCCGCCATTTTTAACTAAATGGTTTCTTGTAACGGACGCGTAGCTAAGCTGGATAGGTTATTTAGCAATGATGGCTACGAACAGGTTCGCATCTCATAAGTGAAGATGTAAAAGATACTTAAATACGGACGCGTAGCTAAGCTGGATAGGTTATTTAGCAATGATGGCTACGAACAGGTTCGCATCTCATAAGTGAAGATGTAAAAGATACTTAAATACGGACGCGTAGCTCAGCTGGATAGAGTACCTGGCTACGAACCAGGCGGTCGGAGGTTCGAATCCTCCCGCGTCCGCCACTTTTCTCAAGTGGTAAAAATAATAGAGATATCTTTAAGAGATATAAAATTTTAAACGACGGACGCGTAGCTCAGCTGGATAGAGTACCTGGCTACGAACCAGGCGGTCGGAGGTTCGAATCCTCCCGCGTCCGCCACTTTTCTTAAGTGGTTAAATATAAAGAATTGCGATGCAGGCGGTCGGAGGTTCACTCTTACAAAAACGTCCCGCATACGCCACTTTTCTTAAGTGGTTAAATATAAAGAATTGCGATGCAGGTGGTCGGAGGTTCACTCTTACAAAAAACGTCCCGCGTCCGCCACTTTTCTCTAAGTGGTTAATTAAAAGAGCATCTGGTAAGTAAAGATGTAAAACACACTTAAATACGGACGCGTAGCTCAGCTGGATAGAGTACCTGGCTACGAACCAGGCGGTCGGAGGTTCGAATCCTCCCGCGTCCGCCACTTTTCTCTAAGTGGTAAAAAATAGAGATATCTTTAAGAGATATAAAATTTTAAACGACGGACGCGTAGCTCAGCTGGATAGAGTACCTGGCTACGAACCAGGCGGTCGGAGGTTCGAATCCTCCCGCGTCCGCCACTTCTTAAAAGAAGTGAGCAATCAGCCGACATGTTCTGAAAAGACAGTCGGTTTTTTTGTGCCTGAAATTAGGTTAGGCGGTGATTAAGCGTGAAACCTAGGCCGACAGTGCGAGGCTGAAAACCAAGCAATCAAAGGTTCACAATTACAAAATACGTCCCTCCGCCACTTCTTACCATGAAGTGAGCAATCAACCGACATGTTCTGAAAAGGCTGTCGGTTTTTTTGTGCCTGAAATTAGGTTAGGCGGTGATTAAGCGTGAAACGTATGCCGACAGTGCGAGGCTGAAAACTAAGCAATCAAAGGTTCACACTTACAAAATACGTCCCACGTCCGCCACTTCTTACCATGAAGTGAGCAATCAGCCGATATGTTCTGAAAAGACAGTCGGTTTTTTTGTGCCTGAAATTAGGTTAGGCGGTGATTAAGCGTGAAACCTAGGCCGACAGTGAGAGGCTGAAAACCAAGCAATCAAAGTTTCACACTCACAAAATACGTCACGCGTCAGCCACTTCTTATCATGAAGTGAGCAATCAGCTGACATGTTCTCAAAGACAGTCGGCTTTTTTGTGCCAGAGGCTTGTGTTGTGGTGACGGTACTGGGTTGGATAGCACTAATTTGCAATAATATTTAAGCCCTTATAGAAAAAACAGGTACTCGCTGTGCTAAAAAATTTTCATTTAGGGCAGGTGAATAGAGATGTTAGCCGTGCGCTCGATAGCTTTTCTCGCTTAAAAAGAGCTCACTTAATTAAGCGAATTGGTATAAGAGAAGTGTAGTGGCCCCAATTTATGGAGCCACTATTTTGCTTTTACTCAAAAATTTGGTTGATTGGAGGTTTTGCCATCTTTTGCATGCAACAATTCAACAATTGCTTTAAAGTTCCGACGAGAGGTTTCTGTCGATAAGGCTTGGCGCAATATGGGTTTTATCCCTGCTTGATCTTTTTGCTTAGCTAGTGCTGAAATAGCGGCGTAGCGAACGCCATCATTACTATCGTTTACAGCAATATTTAAAACTCTGTCACTGGCTTTGGGGCTCATTTGGTAGCGACCTAGAGCGCTAACTAGTGCTTTTTTATTTCGTTTTTCTGAGTCAAAGAAGTGGCGCTCTAAATTTTGGTAAGCGTTTGGCGTTTGCATCATTCCAAGTGCCCGAATAGAGGCCTTTTCAATGCGTGCACTTTTACTACTTAGGTGCTCAGATAATAACGCTTCATGATCCGGAGATCGGCTATTGCCTAATGCACTAATGAGACTGGCAGTTTTAACTTCGTTTTCGTTTAGCACTATCTGCTCGGTGATAGCTTGTCTGAGCTGTTCACTATTATCTGAGCTGGGGCGATTATACAGTAAAGTACCCAATGTCATATAAAAGCTGGATTCCACCTCTGCATCAAGTGTGATAAAGCCATTGTTTAACATTTCTAAAAGGAGTTGATTTGTTTGCTCTGATAGCGCTGCGCTTCCTTGGCTAAGTGCGCGAAGCGCCCTAAATTGTGTTTGTGGCTGCTTATGCGCTTGTAAGATGTGCCCTAACAGTATTTGGCTTGACGCTGAGTCAAGCTGGCCGAGAGCATTGAATAGGCGCATTTGTGCAGCGTCAGATAACTGCGCTGATAGAATAATAGGCTTTAATGTGCTTATCACAGAGTCATACTGCTTAAGTAAGGTTGCTAATGTGTGTGCATCTATCGCAGTGATGTCTTGCGTTGTTATAAACTGATGCAGAGCCTTGGCTAGGCGTGCTTTCTCTTCTTCGCTTAGTTGGACGCTGCTAGTTTGCCATTGTGTTACATCTTCACTCATATCAAAAAGAGTGCTTTGAAACCCACTATCAATCTTGGTAATTCGATAACTTTGGTTTGAGCCAAAGTTAAGTTCTTGGCCTATCAGCTCTAGTACTTCTGAACCTTTTCTACTTTTTAAAAAGCATTTACTAGGTGTGATGTTATGTTCAGAATGGATAATATTTATCCGGCTGAAGGTAGACAGTTGGGTTTGATCAAACTGTGCATAAGTTTGTTTGCTCATTTTCAACTGGTTTTGATTGGACTGGTAGGTGGGTTGATAGTAGCCTAGGGTATCAGGCTCTACTTGAATACTTGAAGTGTCTTTTTGGTACTGAAAGTAATATGCAAGACCTTTTAGTTTATCCTGAGTTTGTTTATCTATATTCTCAAAAAAATAGAAAGCTTTGATCAGGCCATTCTTATTTAATTTAAATGCAAAGGGATATTCGTAGCTGGGTAAGGGTGTTGTGCTTTGGTTAAATACAGAGACTACATTATCAGCTTTAATTGCCCACCAATTCTGCTCTTCTCCATTTCTTGCAGGTTTGATTGATATCGCTCCCTGTAAACGTACCGTTGATGTTTGCGGTGGGCTTTGTAATTTTACATAGTTAAAAGAAGTGTGTGCCTCAATATCAAACTGGTATTGAGGCTGGCAATCGTTTTGAGCTGATAAGTAAAAGCTTGTCAGCGCCACTAAGGGCGCTGACAGTTGTGCTAATTGATATAGAAACTTCATATCTCTATATCACCCTCTGTAGAATAGAGTGTCCAAGATTTGTTAAATACGCTGTTGGTTTGGTATAACCATAAGTCGTAATGGTTCGTCTTTTTACCACAAGGGTATGGGATCCCAAACTTTTTACACCATTTTACGCCAATAGTTTCAGCGTATAAGCCAAATTTACCGGAGATCACATCTAAGTCGTTTTTCAACTCAAGAGCATAATAGATATGAGGCTTATTAACCTCGCTACTTACAAAAGCAAAGCCTGCTTTTGACTCCATTGCAAACGTGTTGTCTATCAGAGTTAAAATTGCTTGAACACCTGCAGATACTAGGCCTAAATTCACTCCGCCGCGACCAAATGCACCAAAGTCAACGTGGAAAAGGTTACCTTCAGCGTAAAGCTCTGCGTTATAACCTACTGTTAAGGCAAAGCCTAGGCCACCAGAAACCCCAGCCTCAACGCTCATAGGAACAGGACCAATTGTAAAGCGTGCTTGTGCAAGTACTTTGTTTTCTTCCCAAGACTTTTCCCATGCTTTTTCATATTTTGCCGTGTAACTTTCATCTTCAAACACGATGTTATTGAAAATAATCATTTCAGAAGCGTAGCCTGTGTTTTGGCCACTAACATACGCACTGCCGTCATAAGAGATTTTGAATAAAGTATTGTGTGCATTAAAGAAATAAGCTTCTACCACACCCTCACCGGTAATACGGCCGCCGGGATCACCAGTAGGCACAATAAACAACTGTCCACTGAGGTCTACGCCTACGCTGAATTTTGATTGGTCACCATATGACTTATCATAGGACTTTTCAAAATTCAGATTAGCCAATCCTACAGATGCGATACTCGCTCCAGAGCGAGCTAACTGCTGTACTACGGGTTGACTATCGTTATTAAAAAAATACAACGGTAATTGTGCTTCAACGACGTTATTATTGGTAACTGTTTCAGCATTTTGGGCTAAATCGGTCAGCGTAAAACGTACCTGTAGTGACTGGGCTTGTGCAGGGTCATAGCTTTGATAGATCTGACTCACTAGTGCATCGTCTAGCGCGATATCAAAACCAATATGTTCGTCATGCAAGCCTTCGGTAAAGCTATGATGCATTTGCGCCTCGTAGCTTTTGGTATTCGCATTCCAAAAGTGCGTATCTTGCCAATTACCATTGATGAGTATTTGTGCTGTGATGACCGTATCACCTAAATTGTTACCTTCATAATCGGCCTCTAAATAGCCAACCAGATCTGAATGATGCTCACTTGTTCCTTCGCTAACATCGGGTTTATCTAAAATTAGCGTTTGCTGACCAAATTCGGCTTTTAGTAATTTGTAATCGTGGTTCTCTAAAACTCGGACATGCAAATCAGCAAAGGGGAAGTTTCCATCTGCAAATGGACTGTGTTCAGTTGATGGGTGATTGTCTTCTTCAATGTCCTCTGCATGTGCATCATGGGGGTCTATTTGGGCTATTAAATGATATTGACCACCCAGTAATTGATTAGGAATAGTGATATGAGTATCAAAGCTATGAGTACCCTGGGAGACTTTGGTTAACTCTAATGCGCCAACTTTATGTACTTCAGTAATTTCGGTTTCTTGTTCATTAGATGAGCTTAATTCATCGGCATGGATAAGGTAAAAGTGGACATCAACGTCAATATTGTCAAAACCTACAATGTCGACATCATAGTAAACTTGTACGCTCGTATTTGGTTCAAGTGTTTCTAATGGACCTGTCGATATTTTGACAATACTAATGTTTTTTTCTTCGCTTGGTGTGACCACTTCAGTTTGGTTTTTATCGTTGCTACCAAGTTGACAGCCAGACAAACCCAACAGCATTGCGGTTGCTAATAAGGAATGTGTAATTTTTTGCATGGGAAAGCTCGTTGTTCAGTTTTGTTCAATAACATATTATATCGCAAAAATGTGGAGAGAATATGAGGTAGCTCATTATATTTCACAGTGATAAAGCTTTGGTTAAGTCGCACGCTTACCTGTAGGTCAGCTAGTAAGAGTTATTTCCACGACTCACTTAGCGCTATTTTTACAAGTATTTATCCCCAGTCTAGAAGTTAAACATACAGTCTTTTAACTTTGTTTTACGATTTAGTATTGCATCTAAGGTTGGTTTTTCACATTATTAGGTAAAGTTTCTATCCTTGTTAATTATGCGCCCTGTAACCATCTTCGCTACCTTATTCTTGTTTCTCGTTCCGTATATATCATCAGCCTCACAAGTCGGTGCTGAGCGCTACGACCAATACCTTCCTTTATTAACTAACCAACGAGTCGCTTTGGTCGTCAACCAGACCGCACAAACGCAAGATGGCCATTTACTTGATAGCCTTTTGGCTAGGGGGGTGAATGTACGAAAAGTATTTGCACCTGAGCACGGCTTTAGAGGTGACCATGATGCAGGGGCGAAAGTTGACTCTAGCAAAGATAGTAAAACTGGGTTGCCAATAGTGTCTTTGTACGGCAAAAACAAAAAGCCAACGGCTGAAGCGCTTGAAGATATTGATATTATTATTTTTGATATCCAAGATGTGGGCGTACGCTTCTACACTTATATCAGCACCATGCACTATGTAATGGAGGCCGCGGCTGAAAACGACAAACAACTTATTGTATTAGATAGGCCTAATCCCAATATTGCCTATGTTGATGGGCCAATACTTGAACCCGAGTTTCGCTCTTTTGTGGGGATGCACCCCATTCCTGTTTTGCATGGCATGACCGTGGGAGAGTTAGCAAAAATGATCAATGCAGAGGGATGGCTAAGTAGCAACAAAGCACTCGCTCTGAGCGTTATTCCTGTGGCTGATTATAGTGCGGCTGTTCGCTATGACTTACCCATAAAGCCAAGCCCTAACTTGCCCAATGCTCAAGCCATAGCGCTTTACCCATCGCTGTGTTTTTTTGAAGCAACGCCTGTATCGGTTGGTCGTGGGACCACCATGCCTTTTCAAATGTTTGGCCACGATAAGGTTAAGCTGGGAAAGTTTAGCTTTACTCCTCGTCCAATCCTGGGGGCTGCAAGTAACCCAAAACTCAATGGTAAGGTGGCGTATGGTATGAACTTGACAGAGGTTGAAACGCAAGGGTTAGATCTGACATGGTTTATTAATGCGTATCATGCTTTTGACAGTAAAGACGAAACTTTTTTTACGCACGCTAAGTTTATGGATAAATTAGCTGGCACCGATAAGTTGAGACTGGCTATCGAAAGTGGTCAATCATTAGTAGAGATAAAGAAAAGTTGGCAGGCTGACTTAGCTAAATTTGAGCGCCGTCGTCAGCCTTATTTACTTTATGCGCGCTAAGCATGACGAATATCATACATGTGTTCGTTGGCACGTTCTGCACGTTTTTGCCAGCGCAGATTTGATTGCGTAAGGCCGGTAAAAAGTACGTCGATTAAGTAACTTTGTGAGGTACGCGTTAAAATAGACGCGTGTTTTACGGGTTCATCGCCAATGACATTAAATAATTGGATACACGACATCTCATTTAAAGGGTTGTTACCGTAGCGCGATAGAGATAACACTGTGCAGCCGTTATTTTTGGCTTGCTTTGCTACTCTGAGTACGGCTTTGCTTTGTCCAGAATCACTAATGGCGATGAGTAAGTCATCTTTACCCATAGTTGCCATATAACTGGCTGCAGACAATTCATCGGTCTGCGCAATGGCTGGTAATCCAAGCTTTTGCAATTTGAGTGCAAAGTCTTGTGCCATAGGAAAACTCCCTCCAACAGCACATAGCAGGATTTTTTTTGCAGACTTTATTGTGACAATGGCTTTTTCAAATTGCATTGCATCGTTAAGTTTGTGCGTTTCATGCAGGATGTTTTGCTGGTTTGATAGTAGCTTCTTGGCTATCAGTTCAATGGGATCAGAATGTAAAATCTGCGTGTTGATAGACTCAGGTTGCAGAGCTTGTAGGTTTAAATCATCAATAACCGCAAGTTTAAAAGCAGGAAAACCTTTATAACCAAGTTTTTGAGCAAATTTAACGACACTCGATTGACTTACACCTGCTTGTCTTGCCAACTCAACAGAAGACAAAAAGCGGATTTTTGACCCAGAATTTAGTGTGAAATCAGCCAACTTCGCTTCGCTGCTTGAAAGGCTAGGCTTGAGCGCTTTTATTTTTACAAATGTCGACATTTCGATACTTCATGGTTGCTAATTTGTTTGCATTATAGGTTCAAATGATAGGGAGTGATAGTCAGTACTTTAATTATTGTGTTTTTTTCATATTTAAGGCTCTTTCTGGGTACAAATGTTGCCAAGCTGATTATAAAAATGCTAGAGGTCTTGTTTTTGATGCTGAACGCTTTAAGCTACTGACCCACAATTAATATAACTTAACCGTCTCTACTGTAAGGGAAAGTATGACTTGGTATTCGATTTTACCGCCTTTGATCGCTATTTTAGTGGTGTTTTGGCGAAAAGAAGTGATTTTAGCATTACTGCTCGCGTTAATTTCTTCTGAGTTTTTGTTGCTTATGCAACATAATTATAGTCAACTTTTGATGACACCCGTAAACAGTATTGAACGCATAATAGCCGTAGTTACTTCGTCAGGAAATGCTAGGATCCTCATTTTTAGTTTAGTAATTGGCGCATTACTGGCTTATATCCGAGAGTCAGGCGGCGTTGCTGCAACTGTGAATATGTTGATGAATAGAGGCGTTGCTAAGAATAAAAGGCAAGTCGGCTTATTAACCATGTTTACCGGGGTCGCGGTGTTTATCGAGTCTAATATGAGTGTCTTAACATCGGGTATTGTCTCCCGCGGGCTTTTTGATAAGTTTAAAATGAGCCGCGCACGTTTGGCGTACATTATCGATAGTACCAGTGCACCAGTGTGCATTCTGATTTTACTAAATGGTTGGGGCGCGTATGTACTTGGCCTTTTGAGTAACTATGAGCTTGAACAATCAGCGGTGAGTATTTTATGGGGCAGTGTTGCTTTTAACTTTTACGCAATAATTGCGCTGCTAATCGTACTTTATACTATTGTGTTTGATAAAGTGCATGGCCCGATGAAAGAGGCCGAACAACAGCTACAAAAACAACAAGTTGAGCTAGATTCAGGCCCCAAAGCAACGAAAGCACGTTTTATGCTGCTACCCTTAATTACGTTAGTGGGCTCTATGATTGGTTTTATGTTTTGGACGGGTAATGGAATACTGGCCAATGGTAGTGGCTCGAAATCAGTTCTCTATGCTACGGTACTCGCTACCGCGCTGGCATATGTTTTATTATTAGGGGCTAAACGTTTTACACATCAACAGCTTGTTGATGTGGGCTTTAAAGGGATGGGTGAACTGCTTCCTTTAGTGACCATTGTGCTATTGTCGTTGACGCTGGGGGCGAGTTTAAAAGATCTTGGCACTGGCGTATTTGTGGCATCGCTGGTTGGCGACTACTTACCTATTTATTTTATTGTGCCAGTGCTATTTTTGGCAGGCGCAGTTATGTCTTTTACCACAGGGACATCATGGGGGACATTCGCTATTTTGATCCCCATAGGCGTGCCGCTTATTCAAGCATTGGGGTTGCCGCCTGCGCTCGTGATGGGCGCGATACTCAGTGGCGGAATTTTTGGCGACCATTGTTCACCCATTTCAGATACCAGTGCAGTTTCAGCACTCGCATCGGGTTGTGACTTACTCACTCATGTTAAAACTCAATTACCTTATGCTTTAGTTGGTGGTGCTTTGGCTTTGATATGCTTCTTCATTGCAAGTGTGATCATGATTTAACCGCACTGTTGTACCTTGCCAATATCTAGGGCAGCTAAACTCACCAGCTGCCCTTTAAAGTTTTTCTCAAACGCTACCATGGTGCCGACTTTATTCTCTTCAAAAGCATTATGTTTTGTTAATTGTGCAACCAATTGGGCGCTCACCTCGAGTAATGTTTGCTGCTGACAATCAGCAATAACCCATGTATTGGTATGTTTTTCTATTAATTGACCACGTCCACTATAGAGTTGTTTTAACGTCTGTGTGTCTTTGGCTAGGCTATCATCTAAATGTTGTTTTGCCGTGACGCGAGATAAACTGTATTGACCATTTTTTATCGTATGTATTTCAACCTGTTGGTAGTCATTCAGGTTCAATGTATGCAATGGGTGAACCGTTTTATCGTATTCGCTATACAGCAGATGGGCCAAAAATATAGCGCCAATGCTTGCGCACACCCACTGCATAGTTGCCCAAGGTGATTTATCTTTGGGTTTTTTACATGCAGTTTTAAACTGAGCAAGTTGCTTTTTTGAAAGCTTGTTTTGCCTTTTTTGAGCATCGAACTCTTCTTTTAAAAGTTTGTCTAGTTGCTCATCGTTCATGGTTCTCTCCAAGTACTTGCTTGAGCTGTTGCCGTGCATAGCGCAAGCGCGTTTTTATCGTTTCGATATTACTTTGCGTGATCTGCGCAATCTCTTTGAGTGAAAAGCCTTCGAGTTGCAAAGACAGCGCTTCTTTTTGCAAAAAAGGCAGTTGTGTAATGGCAGTACTTAAATCAGTTGCAGGCTCAAAGATTACTTGGGTGTCTATTAATGTGTGCTCATCTAACGCACACCCTCTGCGTTGCCTTCTTACTTCGTCAACCAGCGCGTTGCGGGCAACTTTAAACAGCCAAGCTTTAGGGGAGTGTGAAGCTTCATAATGGTGTTTTTTCTCCATAATAGTAAGCCAAGTTTTTTGACAAATATCATTTGCTAATACGTCATTGGAGTGACTGCGCAAAAAATGATAGAGGTCTTGACTATGTTGCTCTATTAGCAGCTCTAAATATTTATTATCGCCACTTTGTTTATAGGCTAAAAGCGCGTCATCAGGGGGCGCTTGGTCAACAAACCAAGATTTTAAAGCTATTAGCATAGGCACTCTCTTAGGGGGCTTGTAGCCCCTCAATTATTACTGCTGAGCTAAGTTAAACTCTAACACAACATTTTGATTGGTTTGCAATGTAGCTTGTCCATTTTCTATTTTAGGGCGGTATTTCCAGCGTTTTAATGCGGCAATTGCTGAGCGTTCAAATACGCGTTTTGGTTCTGCGTCGAGCACGTTTATGTCAATCACCTCACCGTTTGGTGAAATTGAAAAAGCCAGTTTTACCCAACCCTGAATGCCGTCTCTTGCTGCGGTAATTGGATATTTGGGTTCAACTCTAACTATCGGAGTTGCATTACCCTCGGTTGGCATCATTGTTGGTGGCGATAGCGTCATTTTTGGTACAGGTACTTGTGGTGCATAAGGTGTAGCTGTCGAAATCTCTGTTGTTGGCGGCGTATTATTCACCACTTTAGTTGGTGGTGGCTGTATTTTAGGTGGCTCTGGAAGTTTCGGCTTTTCTTCTGGCGGTGTATCTTTTTTTACTTGCCCAAGCTCAATAGGGATAATTGGCTTTGGTTGTGCAATATGGATTTCATCTTGCGATACAAGCTGCTCCATAAATGCAAACGCTGCAGCAGTCATTGCCGTACCTCCAAGTACTGCAACAAGTAACTTTTTATAATTGAGTGAGTCATTTTGAGCTTCAAATACATACATAGTGTGATCCTATTTGTGGTTTTTCCTATACAACGAAGCAGAATCTAAAAAGGGGTGAATGATTTTTTAAAATTCTTTTCTGAGTAAGAAAGCGCTACAATAGTGAGCCAGTTTGCAAGAGGTTATTATGCAGTTACAAAAAATAGATAAAGCGCGCTATCGCAATCATTTAAATAAAGTCATTGTGGCGTGTGTTGCCTCTTTAACCATGGGCAGTTTAGGGATTTCTCAAACACTCATTGCTTTGTTCCCCGACCCCGATGGTAGCCATTTCCACTGGAACTTACTGGGTGTTATCGTCAGTGTTGTAGTTATCGGTTTTGTTTTAAAAAAGTACCGTACTCATCCATTTATGTATGAAGTCAACTATGTGTGGGAGCTCAAGCAAGCACTTAACAAAGTGACGCGCAAAATGCCTAAACTAAAAAAAGCGGCGCAACAAGGGGATGTTGAGGCGATGTTAGCCATGCAGTTCAGCTATAGTGGCTCAAAACAGCTGTGGGAGTTAGACGACAACACTATCACGCTTGATGATTTGAGTATTTGGCAGTCGCAATTAGATACGTTGGCGGCTCAATATCACGTGCAGCTTAACTTGGCACAGTACAATGAATCTACACTTAAAAAGTTTTAACGGCCCTGATCACGGCTGATATGTAGAGTACTTGTTTTTTAAATTTTAAATACCATCTCTATGTTATCACGAGCGAAATGTGATAATGTAACAATTATATTTATTTTAAGGTCTGAGAAGTCGTGGCAGAAGTAAGAGCGAGAGTGCAGTTAAACGTAGGGCAGCATAGTCATATCCCTGCGGAAATAGTTTCTTTTAGTGGTCTTAAAGATGGCCACGAGCATGTGGCGCTGATTTTTAATAAAGCGGATACAGAACAAACCACACCGCTTATTAGAATGCACTCTGAGTGTTTAACTGGTGACGTATTTCACTCTTCTCGTTGCGATTGCGGCGAGCAACTCAATGAGTGTATTGAGAGCATGCACAAACAAGGTGGCGTGCTTCTTTATTTACGCCAAGAAGGCCGCGGTATTGGTTTGTATAACAAAATAGATGCGTATGTTTTACAGTCTCAAGGGATGAATACCTATGAGGCCAATAACCATCTAGGGTTTGCTGATGACTTAAGAGATTTTTCTGATGCTGTACTTATGCTCAAAGCGCTTGGTTTGCATCAGGTTAAGCTAATGACCAACAACCCCAATAAGCTGAATGCGTTGCGCGAAGCTGGCATTGAAGTTGAGGCGGTAATTGGCACTCAAGCGCACGTAAAATCCGGGCATGTAGGCAATCGCAGCTACCTCGAAACCAAGGTTAAGCATGGTGCGCACATGTTAGATATTAAAAAAGTATCTAAACCTAAGTAATACAGTACCCACTGCAGTTATAAGTGCGACCAGTTGGTCGCATTTTGCGTTCTAATCGGTATAATCACAGTGTTTTTATCAACGTAGAGTTAATATGTCTGCCAAGTTTAGAGTGTTTAAAGCTGCCATGGGTGTGCAGTGGTTAAAAGCGGGTTGGGAAATATTTAAAACCCAGCCGATGACATTTATTGTGATGCATATATTTATGATTGCTGTGGCGTTATTACCTTTGGCTATGCCTCCACTGCAATTGGTAGCGGCCTTTTCGGCACCATTTTTAACTGCAGGTTTTTATCTGGCAGTACTAAGTAAGCAACAAGGTAAAGTTATTTCTCTGGCTAGTATATTGGCTGCTTTTTCTGCTAAAGGGCGTCGATTGCATCTGTTTCGTTTGGGGTTATATCAGCTTGGCGTAGTGATTTTACTTACTTGGGGAGCTGGGTTGATGTTTGAAGAAGCGTTGAGCATCATGGAGAGCGCAACCCCACAGCAATCACCAGAGCAACTCATTAGCGCTATAATGGCGAGTATTTCATTGGCAGATGTTATGTTATTTGTTGTTGCACACTCTCTTAATATGATGGCATTTGCTTATGCACTACCACTGGTATTCTTTAAAGGTGAAACAAAAATTATAAAAGCTTTAATGCAATCTCTGAAGGTGTTTTTTGTGAATATGGCTCCGTTAGGTGTATATAGTCTGCTGATCGGTATTCTTATTGCAGCTGCGGTTCCTTTGAGTATGGTGCCATTGCTGATCATAATGCCTATCGCTTACATCAGCTTTTTTGTGTCGTTTCAGGCTATTTTTATGCCGCAAGAACAGCAATCTGATGAGACATCACAAAGTGCGACCAGCACTTCAGGTGACACAGGGCGTTTTGACGCCTAATGGATGAGAGTGAACAGCAAAAGCTTAAAAACTATGTACTTTGGCTATTGGGTAGGCAGGAATACTCTAAAAAAGAACTCAAGCAAAAGTTAAAGGCGAAGCAGGCAGACGACGATTTTATAGAAAACTTACTCCAGTGGTGTGAATCGCTTGGTTATGTCGATGATAATCGGTATTGTGAGAGTTTTCTAAGAAGACAGCTAAATAAAGGGCTAGGGCTTAAACGAGTGCTAGCCGAAGCGGGGAATAAAGGGGTTGATCGAGCCCTCTTAATGGAATTGATTGAGACACAAGAAGTTGATTGGTTTGAACTGGCATTAGATGTTTATGTTCGAAAGTTCACTTCGACCCCGAAACAACTCGATTATAAAGAAAAAGCAAAGCGCGTGCGTTATATGATGTATCGCGGCTTTAGCTATGAAGAAATAGATTTTGCAATGCAAGCAGCAACAATGGGTGAATAATCACATGCAGCACATGACTACCGCACAGATCAGGCAAGCGTTTTTAGACTACTTTGCCAAACAACAACACCAAGTTGTGCCTTCAAGCTCGTTGATCCCGGGCAATGATGCCACATTGTTATTCAACAATGCCGGTATGGTGCAATTTAAAGATGTTTTTTTAGGCGCTGAAAGCCGCCCTTACAGCAGAGCAACCAGCTCACAGCGATGTGTGCGTGCAGGTGGTAAGCATAATGATTTAGAAAACGTAGGCTACACGGCGCGTCACCATACCTTTTTTGAAATGCTAGGTAACTTTAGTTTTGGTGACTATTTCAAGCAAGATGCAATTAAGTTTGCTTGGCAGTTTTTGACTGACGTTTTGCAACTTCCAAAAGAGAAGCTGTTGGTCACAATTTACCATAGTGATGATGAAGCCTTTGATATTTGGCATAAAGAAGTGGGTATTGAGGCAGATAAAATTATTCGCATTGATACTGCGGATAACTTCTGGTCAATGGGTGATACCGGCCCATGTGGCCCTTGCTCAGAAATTTTCTACGATCATGGTGAACATATTTGGGGCGGTCGTCCGGGTACGCCTGAAGAAGATGGCGATCGTTTTATCGAGATCTGGAACCTTGTATTTATGCAATACAACCGTCATGCCGATGGCACGATGGAGCCTCTACCAAAGCAATCGGTTGATACTGGTATGGGTCTAGAGCGTATTTCTGCCATTATGCAGGGCGTGCACTCAAACTATGAAATTGATTTATTCCAAGGTTTAATCAAAGCGGCTGCAGAAGTCACAAATGCACAAGATTTAGAAGATAAGTCGCTACGTGTTGTAGCCGACCACATTCGTTCGTGTGCATTCTTAGTGTCTGATGGCGTGATGCCATCTAACGAAGGTCGTGGTTATGTGCTACGTCGTATTATTCGCCGAGCTGTGCGCCATGGTAATAAATTGGGCGCAAAAGGGGCGTTTTTCTATAAGTTGGTAGCAGCATTAATTGAGCAAATGGGCCAAGCTTACCCTGAACTTGCTAAGCAACAAGCAATCATTGAAAAAGTACTGCGCATTGAAGAAGAGCAGTTTGGTAAAACGCTTGACCGAGGGTTGGCGATTTTAGAAGAGAGCTTGGTAGGCATCGAAGGGGATGTTATTCCTGGCGAGCTGGTATTTAAACTGTACGACACTTATGGTTTTCCTGCGGATTTAACGGCTGATGTAGCGCGTGAGCGTTTCATGACCATCGATGAAAAAGGTTTCCAAGAATGCATGGAAGTGCAGCGCAAGAAAGCCCAGCAAGCAGGCAAGTTTGGCGCAGATTACAACGAGCAGTTGAAGTCTGAAAAAACCACAGACTTTAAAGGCTACGATGCTGTGCATTACTCTGGCACGGTTGTGGAGTTGTTCCATGAAGGTCAAGCCGTATCTGTGTTAGAAGATGGTCAGCAAGGTATTGTTGTTCTTGACCGCACACCATTCTACGCTGAGTCGGGTGGCCAAGTGGGTGATACGGGCGCATTGAAAGTGGCCAATGGTGAATTTGTTGTCACAGATACCACCAAACTAGGTAATGCATTTGCACATCACGGTACAGTGACTGGCCGCATTAGTGTGAATGAGAAAGTTGAGGCTCAAATTGATGCATCGCGCCGCGAAGATATCAAGAAAAACCACACTGCAACGCACTTAGTTCATGAAGCGCTTCGTCAAGTATTGGGTGAACACGTGGCACAAAAAGGTTCGTTGGTAATGCCAGATCGCTTACGTTTTGACTTCTCGCATTTTGAAGGAGTAACAAAACAGCAGCTGCGTGAAGTAGAGAAAATGGTTAATGCGCAGATCCGCGCTAACTTTGCTCTAAATACAGAGCTAATGGACATCGATGCAGCCAAAGAAAAAGGTGCAATGGCACTATTTGGTGAAAAATATGATGACGAAGTACGCGTTGTATCAATTGGTGATTATTCAATTGAATTGTGTGGTGGTACCCATGTTAAGCGTGCTGGTGACATAGGTCTGTTCAAGATTGTTTCTGAAGGCGGTATTGCTGCAGGTGTTCGCCGTATTGAAGCGGTGACAGGTGCTGAAGCATTTAACTATGTGGCAGAGCAAGAACAACAACTTAACGACATTGCTGCCTTATTAAAAGGGGATATGAGCAATGTGCTTGATAAAGTAACTAACTTATTAGAGAAAAATAAAGGCTTAGAGAAGCAGCTCTCACAGCTTAACGATAAGTTGGCAAGCGCTGCAGGTGCCTCATTACTTGAATCGGCAGTTGACGTTAACGGCATTAAGCTACTTGTTGCTAACGTAGCAGGTACAGAGTCAAAAGCGCTGCGTGGCATGGTTGACGATTTGAAGAACAAGATGGGCTCAGGCGTTATTGCTTTGGGTGTTGCTAATGGTGACAAAGTAAGCTTGATAGCTGGTGTAACTAAAGACTTAGTGGGTCAAGTTAAAGCTGGTGAACTTGTAAATCACATGGCTGCACAGGTGGGTGGTAAGGGCGGTGGCCGTCCTGATATGGCACAAGCTGGTGGTTCTGAACCACAAAACCTTGATGCTGCACTTGCAAGCGTTACTCAATGGGTTGCTGAGAAAACTCAGTAACTCGTGGCGTTAATTGTACAAAAATTTGGCGGCACCTCAGTAGGCTCAATAGAGCGTATTGAGGCCGTCGCCGAGCATGTCATTAAAACCCAACAGCAAGGCCATCAAGTGGTCGTTGTTGTTTCTGCCATGTCTGGCGAAACTAACCGTTTATTAAATCTTGCAAAGCAAATAGATGAAGTGCCCAGCGCTCGCGAGCTTGATGTGCTCTTGAGTACTGGAGAGCAGGCAAGTATCGCCTTGTTGGCCATGGCTATTATTAAGCGTGGACATTCTGCGGTGAGCTTATTGGCCGACCAAATAACGATAAAAACAGACAATATGTTTGGCCGTGCGCGCGTAGAACACATTGACACTCAGCGCTTAAAACAAGAGCTTGAACATAACCGTATCGCGATTGTTGCTGGTTTCCAAGGGCGAGATAGTGAAGGAAACATCACAACGCTTGGGCGTGGTGGTACTGATACTACAGCTGTTGAAGTCGCTGGCGTATTACATGCGGATGAGTGCCAAATTTATACTGATGTTGACGGTGTATATACCGCTGATCCACGCATGGTAAATGATGCTCGAAGGCTCTCGAAAATCAGCTTTTCTGAGATGCTGGAGCTTGCAAGTTTAGGTGCTAAAGTGTTGCATCTGCGCTCAGTTGAAGCTGCTGGACGTTATCAAATTCCATTGAGAGTGTTATCGAGTTTTAAACCAGATCAGGGTACTTTGATAAGTTATAAGGAACAATGTATGGTTGATAGCGCTGTTACAGGAATAGCGACAAACAAAGATATCGTGTTATATCAGTGTAGTATCAGTGAGCCCGCAACATTGAGTCAATTTCTCAGTGCACTAGCAAAATTGCAAGTTGAAGTTGATATGTTACATCAATGGTGTCGCCAAGCGGATATTTTAGGCTATGCTTTTACTGTGCATCGCAATGATCACCTAGCAGTTTTGGCGTTATTGCAGTCAGAGCCGTTTGCACACACCATTAATGATGTTGTATTTGAATTAAACCAAGCAAAAGTGTCGTTGGTTGGGATGGGTATCAAGTCTCACCCAGAAGTGTTGGCAAGTGCATTAACTGTATTAGCGGATCAAGACATTTATCCCAAGTTAATGAGTACAGCTGAAATTAAGGCGTCATTCTTAGTGTCAGAAACACAGCTGCACGGTGCTGTTAATCAATTACATGTAACATTTTTGCGCTAAAGTGAACTAAAGCTAGGTTTTTGCTTACTTTTACGTTCACTTTTCATTAAAATGACTCTGACGCGGAATCTTTTTAATTATTGGAATACAGGAGCAAGAGAATGCTAATACTAACTCGTCGAGTCGGTGAAACTCTCATGATTGGTGATGAAGTAACCGTAACTGTGCTAGGCGTAAAAGGTAACCAAGTGCGCATTGGTGTAAATGCACCAAAAGATGTATCAGTGCACCGTGAAGAAATCTACATGCGTATTCAGGCTGAGAAGTCGAACCCATCGACTGGCAACATGTAAGCCACACACCTTATAAGATAAATATAGCCACGATGTGGCTATATTTTTGTCTGCTCTAATATATAGTCAAAACTCTCAGGGCTAATTACAGCTTTGGAAATATACTGCATTCCATGTTTTGTTTTTAATACCACACCTTTATTAGTTTTATGTGCTTGTTGAACATCTTGCCACGTGAGTTGGTATTGTTTATAGGGGTTAACAGCGCTGATACCGCGTTCATCTATTTGCAAAGTGACTAAACTACCTGATGCTCTTGAAAGCATTTGCCTCGTTATCCACCACGGTTTTCTATATACAAAAGCCACAACTTCCAACAAGGCGACTAACGCTATAAAACTGGCGACATAGGGCTTTTCGAGCACAAACCATGCTAATCCACTTAACAATATTAAAAATACTAATAATGGATATTTGGGTTTAGCTTTATCACTGAACGCTACTGATTCTTCAAAACACTCGGTAAAGTAGTTTTTATCTAGGGTGAATTTTTCAGTGAACATCAATAGCTCCAAACATAGCTCAAAAGGGGCATTGTAGCTCATTCGGCGTATGAAACCACTAGACAATTGACTTGCAATTCACGGGGTAGAATAAAGGAGTAATTGCTTTTTGGTAAGACCAATTTAATGTTGACGAGTGTGGTTGTTATCATGTTTGTGGGTTGACATTTTTTGTATTATTTTTAGTTGCTATTCTGAATATTTTTCATATTTATAAGCGAAATTTAGCGTGTTTAACTGTTCTGTTGTCATAACACCTTGAATATTAGTTGTTTAATTGTTTTGGTAAGACCAATTTACAATGTTATTTACATGTCAAATTCTTTTGTTATGATGGTGCATAAATATTTATAAAAAATGACTAATAAAGCATGGTGCGCTGTGTGTCAGCGTCTGTAGGGGGAACAGCATGGATATTGTGAGTTTATTATTACAAGCAGCCAACTTAATGCTCACAGGTATGGTTGGTGTGTTTGTATTTTTGTCTATTTTGATTTTTGCAGTAAAAAATTTAGCTAAGTTAGCTGGATCGGAATTATCCAATGATACGCCGACTAAAGCCACAAGTAAGTCATCAGCAGGGGTGTCTAACGCTCATATCGCAGCGATTTCCGCAGCCGTTGCGCAGTACAGAATAAAAAAATAACAGGGGTCTAAAATGTCACAACTAAAACTTACTGAGCTTGTACTCAGAGACGCACATCAATCTCTTCTTGCCACGCGCATGCGTTTAGAAGACATGCTACCTATTGCTGAGAAATTAGATAAGGCCGGTTATTGGTCCGTTGAGTCGTGGGGTGGTGCAACATTTGACTCTTGTATTCGCTATTTGGGTGAAGACCCTTGGTATCGTATCCGAGCATTAAAAGAAGCAATGCCAAATACCAAACAACAAATGTTGTTGCGAGGGCAAAACTTACTAGGCTATCGCCACTATGCAGATGATGTAGTTGAAAAGTTTGTTGAACGTGCTCATCACAATGGTGTTGATGTATTTCGTATTTTTGATGCCATGAATGATATTCGCAATTTAGAAACTGCGATCAGGGCAGCTATTAAAGTGGGTGCACATGCTCAGGGTACCATTTCATACACGGTCAGCCCTGTGCATACCTTGGATATGTGGTTAGAGCAAGCGAAAAAGCTTGAGGAAATGGGGTGTCATTCTATCTGTATTAAAGATATGGCGGGTTTATTAAAGCCTTATGATGCTGAACAATTAATTAGTGGTTTGAAAAGCACTGTGTCGATTCCAATTGCCATGCAGTGTCATGCGACCACAGGGCTGAGCACAGCAACATATCAAAAAGCGATAGATGCAGGTATTGATATGCTAGATACCGCGATTTCATCGATGAGCATGACATATGGCCATAGCGCAACTGAAACTATGGTCGCCATTACGGAAGGAACCGCACGTGATACGGGTTTAAACTTGGCCCAGCTTGAAGAAATTGCCAGCTACTTCCGAGAAGTTCGTAAAAAATATGCCGCATTTGAAGGTAGTTTAAAAGGTGTTGATGGGCGTATTTTGTTAGCGCAAGTGCCTGGCGGCATGTTAACTAACATGGAAAACCAATTAAAAGAGCAAGGTGCAGAAGATAAATTAGACGCGGTGCTCAAAGAGATCCCAAGCGTGCGCGAGGACCTTGGCTTTTTGCCTTTAGTGACACCAACTTCGCAAATAGTTGGTACGCAAGCGGTGCTTAACGTGCTCACAGGCGAGCGATATAAAACTATTACAAAAGAAACTGCAGGCGTGCTCAAGGGCGAGTATGGTGCCACACCGGCTCCAGTGAACGCTGAATTGCAACTTAAAGTACTAGATGATGCACAAGCTATTACATGTAG
The DNA here is from genome assembly GCF_009176705.1 of Pseudoalteromonas sp. A25. Classification (NCBI taxonomy): domain Bacteria; kingdom Pseudomonadati; phylum Pseudomonadota; class Gammaproteobacteria; order Alteromonadales; family Pseudoalteromonadaceae; genus Pseudoalteromonas; species Pseudoalteromonas sp. A25. The sequence continues at coordinate 844,119 of NZ_AP021846.1, forward strand.
ACCTGCTGATTTAATTGAGCCTGAGCTAGACAGCCTTGAAACTGAGCTTCTTGGCTTAGCTAAAGGTGAAGAATTGCAATTAGCAGATGCACACATTGATGATGTTCTAACTTATGCATTATTTCCGCAAGTTGGCTTGAAGTTTTTGAAAAATAGAAACAACCCAGATGCATTTGAGCCTAAGCCAAGCCTCGTTAAAGCGGCAGAAGAGCAAGCGCAAGCATCAGCTTCTAATTCTTCTAATAAAGCCCCTGAGCGCTACAGTGTTCAAGTGGATGGAAAAGTATATGACGTAGTCGTTGCTCCAGGTGGAGAATTACAAGAAGTGAAGGTGAAAGACAGTGAGTTGATCCCTCAATCTGCGTCTGTCAGTTCATCCGAAACAATGAATGCGCCTCTTGCTGGTAATATTTTCAAAATTAAAGTGAAGCCCGGAGATCAAGTTGATAAAGGCGATGTCGTTTTGATCATGGAAGCAATGAAAATGGAAACTGAAGTGCGAGCCACACATTCGGGCTGTGTGTCTCAAGTGCTGGTAAGAGAGGGTGACTCGGTGGCAACGGGTGACGCTATCTTGGCATTGTCATAAGGGGGCACTATGGAAGGTTTATTAAATTTGTGGCATGCCACAGGGGTTGCTAACTTTACCATTCCTGCATTAGTGATGATGGCAGTGGGTTGTGGTTTATTATATTTGGCCATTGCCAAAGGCTTTGAACCGCTTTTGCTTGTGCCAATTGGCTTTGGTGCAATATTAACGAATATCCCCGTTGCGGGATTAGCTGAACCAGGCGGCCTGTTGTATTACGTATACTATATAGGTATTGATAGTGGGGTGTTTCCGCTGCTGATATTTATGGGTGTAGGTGCTCTTACTGACTTTAGTGCATTGATTGCTAACCCAAGAATGCTGCTGTTAGGAGCTGCTGCGCAGTTTGGGATTTTTGCGACTTTGTTTGGCGCAATCGCATTAAATTATGTACCTGGGTTTGAGTTTACTTTACAAGATGCTTCGGCGATAGCCATTATCGGCGGAGCAGATGGGCCTACTGCTATTTTCTTGGCGTCAAAATTAGCCCCTGAGCTGTTGGGCGCAATTGCTGTTGCGGCGTACTCGTATATGGCTTTAGTGCCAATAATTCAACCGCCGATCATGAGAGCACTAACCTCAGAACAAGAGCGTAATATAGAAATGCCGCAACTTAGAGTTGTGTCAAAGAAAGAGAAAATCTTATTTCCTATGGTTGTTTTGAGCCTGACTATCATGTTTTTACCTGCAGCGACACCCTTGGTAGGGATGTTTTGCTTGGGTAATTTAATGCGTGAATGTGGCGTGGTAGATAGACTGAGCAATACTGCACAAAATGAGCTAATCAATATTACAACAATTTTCTTGGGGCTAGCGGTGGGCTCGAAACTTGCGGCAGATGAGTTTTTAACGGTAGAAACCTTGGGTATTTTAGTCCTTGGGGCATTGGCTTTTTCAATTGGTACGGCTTCCGGGGTATTTATGGCAAAGCTAATGAATCGCCTCTCGAGTAACCCAATCAACCCACTTGTGGGCGCAGCGGGGGTATCTGCAGTGCCAATGGCAGCACGAGTAGTCAATAAAGTTGGTCTTGAATCTAACCCACATAACTTTTTATTGATGCATGCGATGGGACCTAATGTAGCGGGAGTTTTAGGCAGTGCAGTGGCAGCAGGTATCTTGTTAGCGCTGGTAGGTTAAAAGCAACGTATTCTTCCAACCGACTGCGCAGCGTAAGCTGCGCTTTTTTTGTTGGGTTAAATCATGATATAACAGCGATGGCTTAGGAAGGATCGGTTACGCTATGAATATCATCGTTATTTTGCTTTCTCTCATTATTGCTTTAGTTATTTTGGTGCCACTACTTGAGCGCTATCAGCATCGTTTAGGGCTCGATAAAATGCAACGTTATGGTAAGTATGTATTGCCACTTATTATGGTGTCATTGGTGATAAAACTACTTTATATGCTTTGGTATGAAGGGTAGTGGCGAGAGATTAATCAAAGAGGTGCTCAAAGCTGGCACCTCTTTGATATTAAACTGTTAACCTTCTGATGCTGCCGACTCTAAGTATTTTTGAATAAACTCAGTCGCTTGTGTATATGCTTTGTCTAACTTGTTGCGAAGCGCAATGAGCTCATCAGAAGACAGTGTATTTGCCTTACACTGTGATTCGAACTCTATCGCTATCTCAGCCACTTGCTCAGCCCCTATGGTTTTAGAAATGGACTTAAGCTGGTGACATGATTCAATAATTACTGATTGCTCACAGGATATGACGGCACCATATATTTCGCGGGTGAGTTGGCTACTCTGCTCTAAGTACATTTTAAAGAATCGGCGCTGTTTGGCTTCGTCATGATTAACGTACTTGCTGAGTGTTTCAAGATCTATTGGCTGAGCTTCTTGCGATTGCTCTGCGTGTCCATCAACTTCAAATAGTTCGTCATCGTCTTGCTCGTCGCTGTCAGTCATTTCATCATTTGGCAGTGTTTTCAGGTATTTTTGTAACGTCTCTTCGAGTACGTTGAGTTCAACTGGTTTGGTTATATAGTCATTCATACCAGCACTGAGGCAGCGTTCTCGCTCTCCTTTTAATGCATTGGCTGTGACCGCGATAATGTATGGTTGCGCATTGATATCTTCGCTTTGCTCGGCAATATCGCGTATCTCTTTGACCATGTCATAACCAGACATTTTGGGCATGTGTAAGTCGGTTAAAATGACGGGGTAGTGGCCACCTTTCCAGATCTCTAGGCCTTGTTCACCATTTTCAGCGACTTCAACGCCATACCCCAACAAATGGAGCTGATCGGTAAGTACTTGCTGATTTAAAATGTTATCTTCAACGAGCAAGACTAATTTGTTTTCTTCTTTAGCTTGTTCAACGCTTAAATAATTATTTAAAGTGCGTGTTGGTTTTAACTGCTTAGGTTTGTGCAAGCCAGCAGCCACCAAAATAGCGGTCATAAAGCTCGTTTTACATAGTGGTGCAGCATTGAGATAAAAAATATTTTTATGGTTAATTGCGGCATCGTCCATGGTGCTCAACACAACGATTTGTTGATTATTGTTTTCTAATGAATACAGTAGAGCACGAAGCTGATCGTTGATTTTCTCCATACTATCTAAGCCATCGAGCACCCAAATAATTGAGCTTTTATATTGATATTCGTCGATATTAGCTGATGTGCTAAGTACAGAAACCTTGGCCCCCATAAAGGACAAATAACGCGAAACGGTTTTTTGTCTACTCGTGTCGTCTGTCAAAACAACGACTTCTTTTTGGTTTAACACCGCTTTATTTGCATATTTTACTTGGCCAGAGGTACTAAAAGGGAGCTCAACTACAAACTCGCTACCCATCCCGATATCACTAGTGACATTGATTGAGCCAAGCATCAGTTCAATCAGGCTCTTACATATCGATAAACCAAGCCCGGTGCCTCCAAACTCACGAGTGATAGACCCTTCGGCTTGTATAAAGGGATTGAAAATCTCACGCAATTGCGATTGGTTCATGCCTTTACCGTTGTCGACCACTTTGAAGCGTAAGGTATAGTGTTCAGATGTATTTTGTGCGACCTCTGCAGATATTTTTACATAGCCTTGCTTGGTTTCATCGGTGCTGGTGAATTTAATCGCGTTACTGCACAGGTTATATAACACTTGCCTGACCCTGACTGTATCGCCCACTAAATTTGTTGGGATATCCGGGGCGATAGAAAGCTGCAAATCTAGCTTTCTTTTTTTGGCAACCGATGACAACACTCGAGCAACTTCTTCAACCGTTTCTGTTACTGAAAATGGGCTGCTATCTATCTGTAACTTGCCTGCTTCAATTTTTGAAAAATCTAAAATATCATCGAGTATACCCAGCAACGAAAAAGCGGAGTCTCGTATTATTGTACTCAAGCGGTGTTGGGCACCATCTAACTCGGTTTGCCTTAGCAAATCTATAGTACCAATAACGCCGTTCATTGGTGTTCTAATTTCATGGCTCATTGTTGCTAAGAAAGTGGTTTTGGCTTCGCTGGCACGCTCTGCGTTGAGTGTCGCTTTTTCCAGTGCCAATGTACGTGCTTGCACTTCTGTTTCTAAGCTGGTTTGAAGCTGCTTAAGTTCTTTATGTACAGCTTGATCACTGTCAATTGCGGTTTGTATTTGTTCAAGCAAAAGGTTGATAAGCTTTGCGATATTATCAAGCCCTAAGCCTAGGTCGGCGCTAATGTGTGTACGATAGTCTTGGTTATCAATAATACGTTGCAGTTCATCTTGGATCTGCTGGTTATGTTTTATTAGGTCTCGGCCTATGCAGCGGTTACTAAACCAAGCCATAAAAATGGCCAAAAGTAGTGCCACAGCAAAAGCTAAATAGCTAAGCCACGATAATGTGGACGACTTTGCTTTTTGATATCGCAGCACCAGTTCACCAACTAGTTGCCCGTCCATGTATAAAGGTTGATGGGTTATTATTTGCTGTTTATCGTTAATGGTATCTAACCTTGATAAAGCTGGCACGTTGTTTGGTGATGATTGGTAGACAAGTGTGGGTTCGCTTACACCTGTATTACTATATAAGAAGTACTCAACATCATTTGAGGCATATTCGATGCTTTCTAGCATTTTTTTCGCATCATCAAAACTGGATTTGACCATCAAACTAGTGATAGGTGAAGAAATTTTAGCTGCCTGAATTTCAAGTTGGGGAATGGGTCTGTTTTCAGGTAATAAATAACTTGCAACGGCACAAATCGCACCCGTAAGAATTGCAGTGGCAATGATCAGTGGGGTTAACCCAGATATTTTTATTCGAGCAGAATTTTGCATTATTGATGTATTCCAGTTTATCTATTCAACGTTGAATAGAGACAAAGCTATTTAGCATCTCAATCCTAACACTCAATCCGGATAATTTCTCTACGTTTTTAGAGTCACACTAGTATAGCTATTGATGCGAGAGGTTAGCGCTAGATACCAACAGGGTGATGAAAAGTTCAACAAAAAAGCGTTATTTTGTCCACTCTGTCTGAAAACTGTGCAAACGAACATTGGTTTTAAAAAAAGGGTTGACTTAAAAGGGCAAAACCCGTTTAATACGCCGCACGCCCAGATAGCTAAGTAAGTAGAGCTGTTGGGGGGTAGCATTGAAAATCCTAGTTGTTTTTTAATGTGATATAAGGTTTGCCCAGATAGCTCAGTAAGTAGAGCTGTTAGGGATAGCATTGAAAATCCTAGTTGTTTTTTAATGTAACATAAGGTTTGCCCAGATAGCTCAGTCGGTAGAGCAGAGGATTGAAAATCCTCGTGTCGGTGGTTCGATTCCGCCTCTGGGCACCATTTTTAGGTGCGCCGACTTAGCTCAGTTGGTAGAGCAACTGACTTGTAATCAGTAGGTCATCCGTTCGACTCGGATAGTCGGCACCACTTCCTTGCTAGGAATTAAAATATAAGCAAAAATTGTGTGCTCAAATAATTTTATTTTTGTAAAATTATTTTGAGGGCAGAGAAAATACGTTTCGTGTTTTTCTAAAAATAAGTTTATGCCCAGATAGCTCAGTCGGTAGAGCAGAGGATTGAAAATCCTCGTGTCGGTGGTTCGATTCCGCCTCTGGGCACCATTTTTAGGTGCGCCGACTTAGCTCAGTTGGTAGAGCAACTGACTTGTAATCAGTAGGTCATCCGTTCGACTCGGATAGTCGGCACCACTCCTTTAAACTTATACTAAAATATGCCCAGATAGCTCAGTCGGTAGAGCAGAGGATTGAAAATCCTCGTGTCGGTGGTTCGATTCCGCCTCTGGGCACCATCCTTTTGATTACCAAAATCAATAAACCGAAAGGTTTTAAAAAATTAGTGTGCCGACTTAGCTCAGTTGGTAGAGCAACTGACTTGTAATCAGTAGGTCATCCGTTCGACTCGGATAGTCGGCACCATCTTTATCATTCTTAGTTTTTCCTATTCGGTCTAGCCATCACTTCATTAGCGGATTTTATATCTTTTGCTCAATTATGCTCCGTTTAGGGTGATTGAAGGTTGGTCTTTGAAAGATTTTTTTGTTTTGAGCTATTTGCTATTTTCACTGTCAGCTTCATCTTAATTAGACTTTTTATTCAAAACCTTATCGTGTATTTGCTTTTTTGAGCGTTCGTTCCTTTTTTGTGATCTAACTCATTGTTTTCAAATTTATGAAAATTATCTGACATTTTACCCTTGAGGTTTTAGCAAATGGCCTCAATACTGTAATTGAGGTAAACAAGAAAAGGATAAATATATGAAGATAAATCTTTCGGGCCACCATGTGGATATTACAGACGCAGTAAGAGCTCACGTTCAAGAAAAGTTTGCCAAAACAGCGACACACTTTCCGTCATTATTATCGCTGGACATTATAATTAGTAAAGATAACAAAAAATTTAACGCTGAAATTTCAACAACCTATTCAGGCGTGCGTATTGGAGTTAAAGGGGAAGGCGATGTAATGTACCCCGCTATTGCCAATGCAGCTAAAAAATTAGATGCCTCACTAAAACATAGAAAAGGCCAATTGAAAGCGAATTTACACGATAAGCCGGTAAGCACAACACCGGAAATTGCACACGAAATTATTCAAGAAATGGATTTACGCTAAGCAATCAGGCTTAGTTGTAACACATACAAAGGGCCTTAACAGGCCCTTTTTTTATGCTAGACTGGGCAACAATTTCAGTTGTTATAAAGTTGTTTTAATGCCTAATTATCAAACTGTTCTCGATGCCACTTTTACTCATGTACAACCTTTACTTAACAAAGGCAAAGTCGCTGATTATATCCCCGCATTAGCTGAGCAAGAGTTAGGACAGTTTGCGATGGCATTGCATACCAATGATGGGCAAACCTTCACAGCTGGTAATTGTAATGCTCGCTTCACGGTGCAATCGGTATCAAAAGTGATGACTTTAACCATGGCACTGCAGCGTTATGAAGATGAACTTTGGCAAAGAGTAGGTAAAGAACCGTCAGGAACTGCGTTTAATTCTCTTACCCAATTAGAGTTTGAAAATGGCATTCCTCGCAACCCATTTATCAACGCGGGGGCTATTGTTACTTGCGATGCGCTATTCTCTCGTTTGAGCGCACCAATCCATACCATGTTGGAGCAATACCGCAGTCAGTCAGGCAATGAAAAAGTGGTGATCAATAAGCGGGTTGCACAGTCGGAGTTTGAACACCGATACCGAAATGCGGCTATGGCCTACTTAATGAAATCATTTGGTAACTTCACCAATGATGTAGAAGAGGTGCTTTGGTCATATTTTAATTATTGCGCCATTGAGGTTAATTGTACTGAACTTGCGCGTACCTTTTCTTATCTATCAAACCACGGTTTTTGCTCGCAAAGCCAGCAGCAATTGCTCAGTGCCAAGCAAACTAAACAGCTAAACTCTCTACTCTTTACCAGTGGCTTATATGATGCAGCGGGTGATTTTGCTTACAGAGTGGGTATGCCCGGTAAGTCGGGCGTATCGGGTACGATAATAGCGGTGGTACCGGGCCAGTTTACGGTCGCTGTTTGGTCGCCGGGCTTAGACAAGTTTGGTAACTCTGTGGCGGGGATAGCAGCACTTGAATATGTTTCTGAACAACTAGGCACTGCTATTTTTTAGTCAGTTTGCTGTGGTTGTTTTTTGGCTGAGAGCAGCTATCACCTTCTATAAATGAATTAAATAATCTTACTTATGACCTATTAAGGAATGATTTATAAGTAAATTATCGCATTTGTAATGCGTTGTAATTGACTTTAATTAAACAATCAGGTCAAATTCAAACTAACTCAAAATTTCTGTTTTTTTCATACAATTCATAGTGTTAAAGCTATGTTAATTGTTTGGGTGCTGTCACGGTCTTTATTTAGAGTTTATGCACTATTTTCGCTGCGTGTAGTGAAGGGCTGGTTTACTGCCCGTTAGAGTAAACGAGGTGATGACAATAACTGCCCATAAATAGAGCTTATGAGTTTACAAAGAGGTTGGTATTTTTATTTGTTTAAGGTCTGAGAGCATGGCAAGCAACAGTAGAGAAACTCAAAGTTTAATGAGTAAAACACATGAGTTGAGTTCTATCGACCCCAGTCTTGCAAAATTATTAAATCAGTCATTGCGTGACCAGTTATCGCGACAATTAAAAGGTGACGCGTTTGCAAGCTCCGAAGTATTAATTAAGCATTGTTGTAAGCTGGTTGAGTGTTTGCTTGCTAAAACTCAAACGCATGAGCAGCTTGTTGAATGTTTTGCTGATTTTTCACAATCACTGATAGAGCTATACCAAAGTTTAGAACTCACCGAACAAGAAACCACGCACTCCTACGTTAACGCCACCGGTTTAGTGATGGCGGTTAAAGATGCTGTGTCGACGGTCAATGATATTTACCGTGTTAAAGCTTTTATTCGCGCGCTTAAGCACACATTAGATGATGCCGAGTCTCAAAGCTCACAGCCGCTACATCTTGTTTATCCAGCCTGCGGACCATTTGCACCACTCGTTTTGCCTTTGTTGTGCTACGTAAAAAAACACAATACTCATCAACGGCCCCTTAAAATCACCTTAATCGATATTCAACCTGGCGCTGAAAAGGTGCTTAAGCGTACCGTTGAGAGCTTGGGGCTAGACTTGCACAGTGTGGACGTGTTGTGCATGGATGTGATGGATTATAAGCCCAGCTTGCCAATCGATATTTTGGTGATTGAAGCGATGCAACATGGCTTGAGCAAAGAAGGGCATTTGAGCTTTATGCGCCACCTTACGCCATTTTTATCTGAAGATGCTTATTTGCTGCCAAAGGAAATTGTGGTTGAGGCGATGCTTGCCGTTCCGCAGCGTGAATTTGTTGAACAGTGGCAAGAGCAAGAGCGCAGCCATTCCAGTTTTATCAATGAGCAAATTGAAGCTGAGCGCATCAATCTAGGACCTATTTTTACGCTTAATTTAGACACGCTAAAACATATAACGACCATGCCACTTGGCAATGGTTTTGATTTGATTGAAGCCGGTCAAGTCACGATTCCACAAAATGTACACGATATGCCAAAACGTATTTTATTACTGAGCGCCAAACTGCATGTGGATGGGCAAGAGCAAGTTGCACAATATGACTCGGGGATCACCCATCCACTTGCTGATATGTCGGTATGTATTGATTTTAAACCACATGCTTCAGAGCCGGATGACTTATTGGTAAAAGGTGGCGATAAATTGAAGTTTTACTACAAGCTGTGCGGCATGCCGAGCTTTTTACCTACCATAGCATAAGGGAATTGCATGAAAAAAATAGTTTTAATTGCCTGCTCGGCATCGGCAACGCCTGCGATTGAATGCTTGGCGCAAATGAACGCCCTTGCGGGTGTATTGAGTGTACATTGCCCTGAATCGGTTGCTCAGCAACATATGGCCGTTGCGCAGCATTTTGGTGTGCCTCACGCTTTTCAAGGCAACTTGAATGGGGATGTATTGTCCTCGGCCAAGCAAAACTGGCAAGGTGATGAGTTTATTAGCTATCACTTGCCGTATGAACTGTTACGCAATGTACAAAGTGAGCAAAATGTGGTGCAAGTTCAAGTTGCACAATACAGTAACGCAACGGTTGAGCATGCCTTGTTTCAAACCATTCATAGCCAACAGTCTCATTGTGTTCTTAGCGCTGTAAGTATTAAGCATCAACAAGTTTTACTGAGTCACAGCGTGGTTGTGGAGAGTGAGGATACTGCGGGTACTTTACATAAAAAGCTGCTCACGCAGTTACCTAGTTTGTTACAGCAGCTTGTTAGTGAATTCGATAGCTTGTATGACACTCAGCCATTTGTGCAGTTTGCACCAGAAACTTTATCTTCACTGGACGAATCACACTTATTTGCCAACTTACAGACCGATAGCGCAGAGCGAATTATTAATTTAACCCGAGCGGCAAACCCATATTTTGGTGGTGCCCGCTTGCGCATCGGCAAAGCTGTTTGCCAATTAATGCAAGTCTCCTTACTTGATCAACCCACCTTTGGGGTGAAAGCCGGTACCGTGGTTGCGCTATCAAAATCAGACGGGTTAATCATAGCACTTAGCAACGAGCAGGCGCTGAAGCTTGATGTAGTAAGCAGTGCAGAGGGCATATTTGACGGTTATCGCTTTGCTATGCAAGCCAAACTGCAAGCAGGTATGAATTTAAAATAATAAAGAAGGAAGAAAAACATGAGTGCAGAACCAAAAATTGGTGATATCGAAATGGTGGGCTACCACTTTGTACCACGCGGTTATTTTCCGTGTACGGGGGCGCAAGTAAATATTGCTACTGAATCTACGTTGTTTTCTTTATTGAGTACAGCTTATGGCGGTGACGGTCGAGTAACTTTTGGTTTGCCCGACTTTCGTGGTCGTGCTGCGGTGGGTGATGGTTACGGACCAGGCTTAACGCCTAGAGTACAAGGTAACCTATATGGCGTTGAACATATCCATTTAGACGTTTCTCAGATGCCGTCACATACTCACTTGGCCGTAGCGGATGCACAAGCTACAACTGCAGTGGAAGGCTTTGCTGGTACTTTAACAGTGAATGCTAAAAACGGCTTGGGTGATACTGATAAAGCAGAAGGGGCTTATTGGGCAACAGGTGAAGTTGTAAATGGTTTAGCTAAAACACCAATCAGTAAAGCTTATTCAACTACCTCTGATGTGAAAATGGCGCAAGATGCTGCGGAAATATCTGGGACTTTTCATGGCGTACGAACTGCTGTGGAAGTGGACGTGAGATTGGAAGATACAGGTGGAACAATGCCTATTTTTAATTGTCAACCGAGCTCAGTCACAAAGTTTGTAATTGCCAATATAGGGCTTTACCCAACACGTAGTTAATGTTTTTTGGCGCTTAATTCTGAGCGCCTTCTTTATTTTTTGATTTTTGAGGAAATCTATATGTATCTCAGCTGGATGAAGGTGGGCTCTTTTGAGCTCGGCTTGATTGAACATATGCATGAAAAAGGAGGTTTTCAATGAACGTTAAACAAATGTTTAATGTGTTAAGTGCCTTGATTTTTGCGTCAATCTTTCTTGTTGGTAAGGCCTACGCTGCGCAAACAATTAGTTTTGATAATATAGGTGAAACCGACTCCGGCGGCACTGGATTTAGAACCGTGACGGGTCATAGCGGTTATTTAGTACCCAACAGTTTAATAGATTATGGTATTAAAAGCATTAACCCTTATATTGCGGGGTCACCACAAACTTTTATATTTAAAGCCGACGGCAACAATGTTACACACTTTGATGTCACCGATATTAAAATACATGCTTATGGTTCAATACTAGTCGAACTGACTAAAGCTACTCAAGTCGTTTTTAAAAATGCCAATGGTGATACGCTTTCAACGCTTAAATTGTCGGATAAAACTCGGCTTTCAAACAGTACTTCGGCTGGTTTAGCTGACCTTTTTGGCTCTTTCGATCCAGTTGCTGGCGTCTCTTCTATTGAATTTACAGTATTCGAGTCCGGTCAAGGGAATTTGATTTATAACGTCTCATTCCTCAGTTTGGTTGTTGACAATGTCAATGCGCAATTAAACTCAGCACCCACAGTATCTGGCGCACCATCAGATATTAGTGTGTTAGAAGATACCACAACTAACCTTAATCTATCAGCGGTTGAATTTGCTGACGCTGAAAGCGATGCGCTCACCGTGACTTTAACTGTCAATAACGGCACATTTGAAAGCTTATCGAGCGCTGGTACGTTAACTAGCCGCGCACTTTCGAGCGATAAAAAAATGATCACCCTCGTTGGCAGTGCTGCGAATATTAACGCCTTTTTAGATACCGCAAGCAATATCACTTATAAATCAGCAGCCGATGCCAGTGGTGACAACCAAGCGCTGATCACCATAACCGCCAACGATGGTACTAATAACTTGGCGAGCAACCCAACGGTTAACCTTGATATTACCGAAGTGAATGACGCGCCAACGCTGAGCTTGGGTAGCAATATTTCAACTGGTGGAGACGCAGCAGCGGGTAATCAGCAAGTGGTTGCTAATTTTGCGTCAATGAGCAGCGATGGTGATGCGAACGCAGTACAATCGGTCAGTAGTTACCTGGTGAGTGAACAAAGTGACGCCAATAATGTGGTGTCAAATATATCAATTAACACAAGTGGGCAATTATCTTATACACCAGCTGTGAATGTGAGTGGCACTGCCACTATCGCGGTGCAAGTACAAGATAATGGTGGTACGGCCAACGGTGGGGTGGATACCTCTGCTGCAAAAACCTTTACCATCACGGTTGATACGGTTAAGCCGACGGTAAGCTCGGTGACTACCTCACCTAATGCAAGCTATAAAGCCAATGACAACATAGATTTTGTGGTCAATGTATCGGAAGCGTTGGACGTAATCACAACCTCCGGTACCCCGCGTATCGCCCTAAAAGTGGGGAGCACAACAAGGTATGCAAGTTACCATAGTAGTAACAGCAGCAAAACGGCCCTAACATTTAGATACACAGTACAGGCTGGCGATAATGATACAGATGGCCTAGAGCTGGGCAGCGTGGTGGATACCAATAGTGGTACTATCCAAGATGCGTCGGGCAATAGTTTAAATGTATCGCTCGCCAATGTGGCTGATTTAACAGGGATACGTGTTGATACCACGCAACCTAAAGTGTCTTCGCTGACGCCACCGAGCAATAAAACCTATATATTGGGTGAAACGCTTGATTTTACCGCACAGTTATCTGAGGCGGTGACGCTCAATACTTCTGCTGGTAAGCCTCAGTTAAACCTAACCATTGGTAGCAAAACGGTTGCACTCGATACCAGCACAACCACATCGCCTACTAGCCAATTACAGTTCTCTTATACTGTGGTGCAAGGCGATGAAGATTTAGATGGGATCAGAATCACCAGTTTTGCGCTGAACAACGCAACTCTGAACGATACGGCAGGCAATACCTTTGATACCACGCTAAGTAGCGTTAATACTGACAACGTACTGGTTGATACCATTGCCCCTACGGTTTCGAGTGTTTCTTCCTCAAAAGCTGATGGCACTTATAAAGTGGGTGATGAAATTGCGATTCAGGTGACGTTTTCTGAAAATATCGCTGTAACTGGCACGCCTACTTTAACGCTTGAAACCGGTGATGTTGATAGAGTTGTAAACTTCACGTCGGTATCTGATTCAGTTGTTACCTTTAACTACACCGTGCAAACGGGTGATGTCAGCAGCGACCTTGCTTATATTTCAACGACTGCGCTGAGTCTGAACGGTGGCACAATTAAAGATGCGGCAGGAAATGAAGCAACACTGACACTAGCAACACCGAGTGCGGCTAACTCGCTCTCAGCCAATAAGGCGTTAGTGATTGATGGTGTAGCACCCAGCATTGATACTGCGGGTTCTTCTACCGCCAATAGTGGTTTTGGTGTATCTGCAAGTGGCGGTTTAACGCTTAAATTCTCTGAAGCGATGAAACTAGGTAGCGGCACCATTACGTTGGTTGATAGTAATGGCAATGTGATTGAAACCTTCACCATCAATGGTAACACTGTGACTGGCAGCAATGGTGGAACGGTGAGTCTGTCTAACAATAACGACACCCTAACCATTAACCCAGGTGCTAATTTATCTGCGGGCGTGAGCTATGCCGTACGTATGGACTCAGGCTTTTTAACGGATCAAAACGGCAATGCGTTTGCAGGTTTTAGTGATGACTCTAGCTTTGCCATTACGGTTGCGCCGAATGTTGAGTTGAGTGTTGATAACACAACAATTAGCGAAAAAGGCGGTATTGCTACTGTGACGCTTGCACTGAAAGATGCGGCTGGTAATGCCGTAACTGCAACTAATGCAGTGACGGTGAGTATCGATATTACAGGCACTGCGACAGGCTCAGGTACTGACTACAGTGTATCTGACAACATCAGCAACAGCGTCACAATTGCTGCGGGTACGACTTCAAAGACATTTACAGTAACCGCCGTTGACGACAGCGTTATTGATGACAACGAAACTGTGATCATCGATATTTCAGCAGTTACAACCAATAACGCCGTTGAGTCTGGTACACAAACGGTGACTATTACGTTGGATGAAAACGACGCGCCCGCGTTTGCTAGCCTTGATGGCACGCCGACGTTTACTGAAAATGGCTCAGCAGTGGTGTTGGATGCCAATGCAACGGTGTCGGATACAGAACTGGATGCACTTAATAGCAACAATGGTAACTATGATGGTGCGAGCGTTACCATTGTCCGAGCTGGTGGTGCTAACGGCAGCGATGTGTTTGCCAATACCGGCTCGTTAGGGGTGTTAGTTGAAGGCCAAAATTTTGAGTACAGCAGTGTGGCTGTGGGTACGGTTACCACTAATAGTGCGGGTACCTTGAAGTTGACTTTTAACAGTAGCGCCACAACGTCAATCGTTGCAAGTGTGCTGCAAAGCATCACCTACTCAAATAGCTCAGAAGCGCCAGGCACATCGGCAACGCTTGCATGGACATTTAGCGATGGTCTAGCAAGTAGTAAGGGCACAAACCAAACTGTTGTTAGCATTACTGAAGTAAACGATGCTCCGACATTAGATGATACACAAACGCCTGTATTCACAACCATTTTAGAAGATGTTACGGATGCGAATAACGCAGGCGTTGACATTGCGAGTTTGGTTGTTGATAACTCAATTGGTGATCTGGATGGCAGTGCCGTTGAAGCGATTGCGGTTATTGGTATTGATAACAGCAACGGCATGTGGCAATACAGCACGGATAACGGCAGCAACTGGAGTGACTTTAGTACGACATCAAGCCAAAGTGTTGACCTTACAAGTGCAGCGCGTCTACTCGATGGCACACTGACCACAACGAGCACGCATAAAGTGCGCTTTGTGCCAGGCGCTAATTACAATGGCTCTGCTACGATGACGTTTGTGGCATGGGATAAGTCGACGGGCACCGCTGGTGATGTGGCAGATGTAACAGCAAAAGGTGGTATATCGGCTTTCTCAAACAGATCAGATACAGCTGCTATTACTATTACAGCCGTAAATGATGCTCCATTAGTGGCAATCAACACAGGTATTACGCTTCTTGAAGGTGGCACTACCACCATCACTAAAACCCGCCTTAATGAAGGGGATGTGGACGACTCGGGCGCAGGCCTAACTTACACGCTAACAACGGCACCGAATAACGGCACTTTGTTTGTAGATACAGATATTGACGGTACGCTTGATACGGGTGAAGCGCTCAATATTAATAGTACCTTTACGCAACAAGATATCGATGCAAGCAGGTTGAAGTATAGCCACAACAGTAGTGATACTACATCTGATAGCTTTGTGTTTACGCTAGCTGATGGTGGTGAAGATAATGTAACGCCACTGACAGGCCAAACCTTCAACTTTACAGTGACGCCAGTGAATGATGCTATCTCAATAACAACACCTCCAACAGATGTGACTGTGACAGAAGATGCCAGCTCAAACCTTGATTTGTCTGCTTTAACACTGATTGATTCAGACAGTACTAATGTGACAATTACGATTACGGTTAACAATGGTAAATTTGGTACGCCAGCAGATGGTGCTGGGCAAGGTGTGACGGCAAGTTTGTCGCAAGATGGCAGAACTATTACGTTAACAGGTTCACCTACAGCGATTGATACCTACCTTAATACGGTATCAAACCTAACTTACTTGGGGGTTGCTAATAGTCAAGGTGATAACCAAGCAACCATTATCATAACAGGTAATGACAACAATGGTTCAGGCTCTGTTGAGCTAGCAACGGTAAATGTTGATATTAGCGATGTGAACGATGCGCCAGTTATTAACAATCTCAACGGCGAGCAGTTTGATTATAATGCCTCCGCACAAAACTTTGTGATTGTGAATCAAAATAGTGCTGTGACCGTAACAGACATTGATACCGATACGTTTAATGGGGGCGTGTTGACGGTGTCGATTGCCAGCGGTGCACAAGCGGCTGAAGATGTGCTGGCGATTGATGACAGCAGCACAGAGATATCTTTGAATAATGGTCAGGTTGAGTTTAATCAAACGAACGTGGGCAGCTATACCGGCGGCAGTAACGGTAATGACCTTGTTATTACGTTCAACAATAATGCGACTAATGCCACCGTTGCTGCGATTCTCAATGCCATTGAATATGATAATAGCCAAGATTCTACAGGCACAGCAGGTAACCGGGTGGTACGCTTTATTCTCACAGATGGAGAGGGTGGAACGTCGGCCAGTGCGGATGTTTCAATTAACTTAACCGTGAATATAGCTCCAACGCTTAGTATGGCTCGCTCGCTTACATTTACCGAAAACGCTGCTGCGACAGTCGTAGATGCGCAAGCAACGGCAAATGACCCTGATGGTGATACTAACTGGCAAGGTAGTGGTGCGAAACTTGTGGCATTTATTTCTGCCAATGGGTTAGCAGAAGATAGCCTAAGTATTGATACAAGCGGTGACTTTAGCATTAGCAATGGTCAGTTGAGCTATCAAAATACGGTGGTAGGTAACATTAGTGACACCAGCGGTGTTGATAATGATGGGGTTGTAACTGGTGGTGATAGCCTTACGGTGTTACTAACGGCCAGCACAAACTCTATCACACAAGCGCTAGTGCGTGCTTTAAGCTATGCAAATAGCTCTGAAAACCCAGCTGTTTCAGCAAGAGAATTAACGGTACAACTTACTGATAGCTTAGCTGGTGCGGTATCTACAAAAATGGCAATTAATGTGATTGCTGTGAATGACGCACCAACAATTACAGGTACACCAACTAGATTTGTTGCGCAAGATCAACCCTACCGTTTTACGCCAACGGGGAGTGATATAGATTCAGCTGCACTTACTTACAGTGTGCAGAATTTGCCGGCATGGTTAAGCTTTAACACCACAACGGGCTTACTCAGCGGGACTCCTAGTAATAACAATGTTGGGGTATTTAACAATGTGATTATATCTGTTTCAGATGGCGAGTTGAGTACGTCATTGGATAGGTTCGATATTACAGTCACAAACGTCAACGATGCACCCGTTATTACAGGAACGCCAGCTACGACGGCTAATGAACGGCAACCTTATAGCTTTACACCGACTGCTGCGGATATAGACGGAGATCTGCTGAGCTTTAGCATTGCTAACAAACCGACATGGGCAAGCTTTAATACCGCCACAGGCACATTGTCGGGAACACCTGTACAAAACGATGTAGGCACAACGGCTGATATTGTTATCTCGGTATCGGATAGTCAGTTACAAGCAAGTTTGCCTCCATTCTCGCTACAAGTGAATAACGTGAATGATGCGCCTACTATTTCGGGTCAGCCGCTAACCTCTGTAGTTGAGGGAGATAGCTACAGCTTTACCCCAGAAGCGCAAGATATTGATAGTGCAACCCTTGTTTACAATATTATAAACAAGCCAGTATGGGCATCGTTTAATGCGCAAACGGGTGAGCTATCTGGTACTCCATCATCAGACGATATAGGTGTTACTACAAATATTACTATTAGCGTGTCTGATGGTGAGCTATCAGCTTCATTAAAGCCGTTTTCCCTTCGAGTAAGTGTGCGTAACACTGCACCAAAGGCGAGTGCACAAACGGTGCTAGTGGAAGAAGATGCAAGCGCTAACATTAAAGCGAAAGTAACAGATGAGCAGGGTGATAAGTTAACATTAATGGTACAAAACCAGCCTCAACGAGGCATGCTACGTGTCATTGATGGTGGTTGGATATATACGCCAAATGCCAACTTTAATGGCCAAGATAGCTTTGCTTATGTTGCTAGTGATGGAGAGTTAGTGTCAGAGTTGGCAACGGTTACAGTAACCGTTACACCGGTTAATGATGCGCCTTTAGCGATGGATGATCTTATTACCTTAACTGAAACTGCGAACGATACTTATGAGCTTGCAGTGCTTGGCAACGATGCAGATATCGACAATGATACGCTGCGCATTGAGGGAGTAACGGCAAGCATTGGTAACGCGTTCTCAACGGGCTCAACCATTAGTTATAAAGCGCCTGCTGACTTTATTGGTCCAGTGTCGTTGTCTTATTCAGTAACAGACGGAAATAAAGGTCGTGATAACGCAAAGGTAAGCTTAGTCATTGAAGGTAACCGTAATACACAAGCACCCACATTGACCGTACCAGACGAATTAACTGTCAATGCAACAGGGTTGTTTACCAAAGTTAACTTAGGTGTTGCCTCAGCAAGCGATGCACAAGGTAATGTATTGCCAGTGTCGCTAGTTGATTCGCGCACCGTTTTTGCACCGGGTAAGCACAATGTATATTGGCAAACTCAAGACAGTGCTGGCCTTGAAAGCATTGCACAGCAAACGCTTAACGTGAAACCTTTGGTGTCATTAAGTAAAGATCAAGTGGTATCTGAAGGAGTAACCGTCACAATCCAAGTACTGCTTAATGGGCCTTCACCAACTTATCCATTAGAGATCAGCTATACAATTGGTGGAACTGCATCTGCTGATGACCATACGGCACAAAGTGGTTCTGTGACTATCAACAGCGGTACGCAGGCGCAAATTAGCTTTGATACATTGGTGGATGAGCTTGCAGAGCCAGAAGAAACGGTTGTTGTTACCTTGGCTTCAGATCTTAACCTAGGCAGCCAGCAACAAACGGTGATCCGTATTCGTGAAAGCAACATAGCTCCAACAGTAAGTTTGAGTGCCCAGCAGCAAGGTGAGGCACGCATGACGGTAAGCCAAGATGATGGGGTTGTGACGATTAATGCTACTGCGAAAGATGTGAACTTAGCGGATCAACTGACAGTGAGCTGGTTATCAGATTTGGCTAATATTAGTAGCGATCAAAGTAGCTTTATGTTTGACCCAACTGCCACCTCGTTGGGTGTGCATGCGGTTAAAGCGATTGTAACTGATAGTGGTATGCCTGCGCTGAGTGCAACAGAGACAGTCTATATTGAAGTTATCGAGCAACTTGCTGCTTTGAGTGATGTTGATACGGATGGTGACTTAATACCTGACAGTGAAGAAGGCTACAAAGATAGCGATGGTGATGGTATTGCCGATTACTTAGATGCGATTGATGAATGTAACGTCGTACCTGCTCAGGTAAGTAACCAAGCAGCATTTTTAGCTGAAGGCGACCCAGGGGTATGTCTGCGTCGCGGTGCTGTCGCTGCGCTCAGCAACACTGGTGGCTTAAAGCTAGAATCTGACGAGCAACAAGGTATTGTGCGTGATCCCCAAGCCAAAAACATTGGTGGTATTTTTGACTACATAGCCTATGGTCTTCCTGAACAAGGGCAAAACTATAATTTAGTTTTACCTCAGCAGTTGCCTATACCTGCGAATGCGGTTTATCGAAAATATACGCAGGCCAAAGGGTGGAGTGAGTTTGTTGAAGATGAAAATAACCAAGTGTTCAGTACAGCAGGGGAGTTGGGTTATTGTCCTCCACCGGGCGACGCACAATGGCAACCGGGTTTAACTGAAGGTTATTGGTGTGTGCAGCTTGTAGTACAAGATGGCGGACCAAATGATGCGGATGGTGAGGCTAACGGCACTGTGGTTGACCCAAGTGGTGTGGCCGTGTATCTCAATGACAATACGCAGCCTGTTGCAAACGAAGACAGTGCTAACTTACCTTGGAATAGCAGCATAGAAATAGATGTGCTTGCCAATGACAATGATGCGGACAATGACAGCCTAGCGCTATCCCAAGCGTCAGCGCAGTTTGGTGTGGTTAAGATCACAGCGCAGCAGACACTGAAATATACTGCGGCTGACAACTTTGTTGGCGCTGATGTGATCACTTATAGCATAACAGACGGTCAAGGTGGTACAGCACACAGCCAAGTTTTGGTTGAAGTAGTTGGTAACCGAGCGCCTGTAGTGCAAGGTGAGCAAACAACGACACTTCATCATAAACAAGTTGAAATTGATGTGTTGGCGAATGATAGCGACCCCGATGGTGATAAATTAACGGTAACCATGGCAAACGCTGACAACGGCGCAGTGACCATTTTGGGCGGTGATAAACTCACTTACTTACCTAACGTAGGTTTTGCTGGAGTTGACACAGTGCGTTATGTGGTGAGCGATGAGCAGGGGGCATCAAGTAATGGTTCGGTGCAGGTACTAGTAACTGAAAACCGCTTACCAGTAACACAGCCGGATGTTGTGCAGGTTGATTCAGGTGCAACTATTAATATTGATGTTCTTGCTAATGATAGTGATGCGGATGGTGATACTTTGAGTGTAGTTGAAGTGTCAGCAATACAGGGAAGCGTAAGTATTCAACAGGGAGGGGTGTTGGTATACACCGCTAAAACTGAATTTACAGGCGGTGACACAATTAGCTACATGGTTAGCGATGGTTATGGCGAGCCAGTTGCCGGAACTGTAAGTGTGACTGTAAACGCCCCAAGCAGCAACCAAGGTGGCGATAATGATCAAGGAGGAAGCGACCAAGGCGCAAATTATCACAGCAAGTCATCTGGTGGGGGACTCTTGTGGTTGTATGTTTTCATGCTTGTTGCTGCAATTAAAAGGCGCACGCGCTAAAAGCATATTGTCACCTTATTGTTTTGAACAAAAAGGGCTGGATATTTAATCCAGCCCTTTTTAATATTTATAATCGTAGGAGCAGATGTGTAATACTTGCAAGGTGCTTACTTATCCCAGTATGACTGCTCTAATGAATCTTCTCGTTCAGGTAAACCACGAGAAAGACGTGGTGAATGCTGTACCAGCACTTCGTAACTAGCACGGTTTGCGTACTTACTAATTTGCGCTAATGAAGAGTAAGTAATTGCAGTTTGTTCATGTTTCGCGGAATTTGGCACGTTTAGTTTGTGGTATTCGTTCGCTGATAAGTCATGTAATACTGCGGCAAGGGCACAATCTCCGGCCCCATTGGTGTTCTTTATAGTATCAGGGCCACCCATGTAAGGGGCTGTATGGCTGTATGCTCTAATGGGGCTCTGGCAATCGGCTTTACGCATACCACGAGAAAATTCGTAGCGGTTAAACTCTGCAATGGCACCTGGTAGTAATGGATATTCAGTCTCGCGCTTGAACTTATCATCCACATACCCCGCCATAAATAGCCCTTTTGGACCTGCTGTGCAGATCACTAAATCAACCCAATCTAGCGCTTTATCAGCTGCTAATAGAGGATCTGAAAGCCCTGTAATAGCTTCGGCTTCTTCTTCGTTCATGGCAAGTATATCTACGTGTTTGTGCACAAACTCTGCCCACCAAGAAGGGTCTTGCTCTATTAAGAACTTCGTCCCCAAAGTTAACACTACAGGAACACCTGCTTGGTTGGCATAGTGAACAGCTTGCATGGTCGCTTGTGTCATCGTTTCATCGCCACTAGTACGCATAAGGTATGCACTAATTACTAATGCTGAGGCGTTTTCGATAAGAGACTGAGAGATTGACTCAGGGCGCAGGTAGTTCATTAAGCCTGCACTAATTGCAAAGGTACGCTCGCCAGTGTTGTCTATTAAAGTAAAACAACGACCAATTGGACCATCGACAGGCTGTAAGTGATTTAAGTCGACACGGCTTGAGGTATTACATAAAAACTTGTATGCATAACTACCCACGGTGATATTTTCACTCATTACTCCAAGTAATACCGAGCGGTCATCTGCAAGTACCGAATAGTTGTGCATCGTATTGCCAATGGTGCCACCTGCAAACTCATACTCTATCATGTCGTCACGTTTTAAACGTTCATAGAGTGCGTTGGTTATATCGCTCGCAATTACTTGCGACATGCCGCGCTGCAAACCAAATTCATCCAAAAAAGCCTGATCGACTTTTGCCTCTATATCTACAACGATTTGGTCAATACCACAAATATAACTGCGCTTTAAACCATTATCGTTACCTAGTTGGTTGATTAGTGGGTCTTTATCTTCGACTGGAAAATAATGTTTATGCCTGCGGCGTCCCGGAAATTTCATGTTTTACCCGTGTGTGTTGAGCTCAAGAAATAAAAAAAGCGGAGAATTATAGCTTAAGTGTAGCCTTGAGAGCCATGTGATTTTGCTATTTTCTAGGATGATTACACTAAATTAGCGAAAAACCGTGAGTTTTTTAGGAGGTTTACCTTTTTCAGGTTCTGGCTGGAAGTATTGCGGGTTGCTTTCTCGTTGGCGTCGTTAAAGATATAATAACGAGTGACTTTAAAAATGACTAATGACCATATGAGCGAAATAGAGCAAGATCAATACTGGATGTCCCAAGCATTAATGTATGCTGATAAAGCTGAGCTGCAAAATGAAATTCCAGTTGGTGCAGTTGTTGTTAAAGACGATCAGCTGATTGCCGCTGGTTGGAACCAGTCTATTTGTAATCACGATCCTTCAGCACATGCTGAAATGCAGGCCATTCGCAAAGCGGGGCAAGCGTTGGAAAATTATCGATTGGTCGATTGTACTTTATATGTCACATTAGAGCCTTGCCCTATGTGTGCAGGTTTGCTTGTCCATAGCCGTTTAAAACGAGTGGTCTTTGGTGCCAAAGATGCAAAAACAGGGGCCGCTGGTTCAATCATGAATATTGTCAGAGAGCCTCAACTTAATCACCAATTAGAAGTGACTGAAGGTGTATTAGCAGATGAATGCGCTGAAAAGCTATCCGCGTTTTTTAGGCGTCGTCGAAAAGAAATAAAAGAAGCTAAAAAGAAACAAAAAGCGGCTCAAGGTTGAGCCGCCATTTCTTCCATTTGTAGTAGTGCAAATAATTTTCTTCTTAGTAGCACTTTTTTGTGTGCGTTTTTAAGCATGACACGACGTCTGTTTGGTGACGTATGTCGTGTGTTACGTTTAAATTGATGAGTTCGACGTCTTTTAAGCATCTGAACCTCCTTATATGTGTGAGAGAAAGCACGCGTGGAGCTTTACAGGTCTTTATTGCATAAGAATGACAATCGTCTTTATTATGCAATCTATTTGCCAGAACTTATGCTCAGCGCATTATTTTCATCTAACCAGACCAATGCATCGTAATAGCGGCGTATGTTATCTACATACTGGACTGCAACATCCCCACGTGCATATCCATATTTGGTTTTTCGATAGTAGCGTTTTTTTATTAGCAGCGGTAGTCGTTTTTTAACGTCTGCCCAACTGTCTGGATCTGCACCTTGTTGTTGGGTAATGATTCTTGCATCATTGACATGTCCCCAACCAACATTGTACGACGCCAGCGCAAACCAAGTTCTATCTGGCTGCGGTATTCGCGCTGGAATACGTTTGAGTAATTTGGCTAAATATTTGGCACCTCCTCTAATGTTTTGCTCAGGCTTTAAACGATTAGTAACACCTACCTGCTTTGCTGTTGGCAGTGTTAACATCATAATGCCACGAACCCCGGTGGGGGATTTGGCGCGAGGATCCCACATCGACTCTTGGTAGCTTAGAGCTGCTAATAAACGCCAATCAATATTTTTGGCATATTGCTTAAACCAAGCTGCATAGGTTGGTAAAACCTCGTGCGCCGCTTCGACAAACGCCAGTGCATTGACATAGTTAAAGGTAGAAACATGACCATAATATTTCTCCTCTAATGTATAGAGTACATCTGTATGCTTTAGTTCATTAAAGAACGGTAGCAGTAGCGCGTATAGTGAATCGTCATCGTCATTACGTAGCACCCAAGAAACCGGATCGTCTCGAGTAACCGAAAACCCGATACTGACAGTCGGATGGTAGCGGCGAAAGAGCGCCAGCGTATGAGAGTCAGCGATGGTATAGTCGATTTGCTCGTCAATGATACCCAGTAGTAGCTCTTCTTCGTCTTTGTCTGTGACCGCTTGCCATGTCAGATCAGGATATTGCGGCTTGAACTCTTGTAGTGTCAGTATGTGGCTGGAATTAGCTAATACCGTAATTGGTTTATCAATATCATCGAAGCTTCTTGGTCGTGTTCTACCTTGCTTAAAAACAAGCTTTTGGCTGATTGAACGATAGCTTGGGCCAAATTTATATCGCGCTGCTCTTTTAGGGTGGTAGCTTATACCTGAGGCAATCATGTCTAAATCACCATTATCGAGTCGCTCAAATAACTCTGACAAGCTGAAAAAAGGTACCATTTGCAGCTCAACCCCAAGAAAATCTGCAAATTCGGCACTCAGCTCATACTCATAGCCTTGCTCGCCGTGCCTAGCTTGAAAGTAATTACCGGGCCCCGCAAGGGTGCCGACTCGGATCACTTGTTTATGTTTTATTCTTTCTAGTTGGTTGGTTGAGGCTTGCTCACAGCCGAGTAGCATGCAAAAAAAGGCTGCAATTAAAACAAATTTAACGATACGCATGCTTTCCTCTATATTGCTTTGAGCATGGTTTCACGGTAGCTAACTTTGCGCATGAACGCAAAATAAAAACAATTATTGCACTTTTGGCTTGTGTAAAAGTTTGGTTTTAAATTAAAAAGTGGGATTTTTGCGAGTTTTGGCATTATTAGTGTTAAACCCAAGCAACATTTCTACTATAATAGCGGCCCTAAATATCGTTCAATCCCTAACCCCGGATGAAAATACCTATGTTGATCTTACGTGGTGCGCCAGCACTTTCTGATTTCAAAGTTCAAAAAATCCTTAAAACTTGCACTGATGCAAATTTACCTGTAACTGGTATTTATGCTGAATTTATGCACTTTGCAGACGTCACTGCTCAGTTAAGCGACTCCGAACTAGACAAACTAAACAAACTACTCAAGTACGGTCCAACCATTGCCGAACATGAGCCACAAGGTGCTCTTATTTTAGTGACACCACGTATCGGTACCATTTCTCCGTGGGCATCAAAAGCAACAGATATTGCGAACAACTGTGGCCTTGACAAGGTTCACCGCGTAGAGCGTGGTATTGCTTATTATGTTGAGGGTGAGCTAAGTGCTGAGCAGCTAAATGACGTTGCAAAGCTAGTACATGACCGCATGACTGAGTCAGTACACGGTAGCCTTGAAGATGCTGGTCAGTTATTCCGCGTTGAAGAACCGCGTCCAATGTCATCGGTTGATATTTTAGGTGGTGGACGTGAAGCGTTGGTTGAAGCAAATGTTGAGCAAGGCTTTGCACTAGCAGATGATGAAATTGATTACCTAGTTGAAAACTTCCAAAAACTGGGTCGTAACCCGAACGACATCGAGCTATTCATGTTCGCACAGGCGAACTCTGAGCACTGTCGACACAAAATCTTTAACGCTGATTGGACAATCGACGGCAAAGAGCAGCCAAAATCGCTGTTCAAAATGATCAAAAATACTTACGAGACGCACCCAGAAAACGTATTGTCTGCATATAAAGATAACGCAGCGGTAATGAAGGGTTCTAAAGCGGGTCGTTTCTTCCCAAATAAAGACGGCGAGTACAGCTACAATCAAGAAAACATCGAAATCTTGATGAAGGTTGAAACCCATAACCACCCAACGGCGATTGCACCGTTCTCAGGCGCATCAACCGGTTCTGGTGGAGAAATTCGCGATGAAGGTGCAACAGGTCGAGGCTCTAAGCCAAAAGCGGGCCTTGTTGGTTTTACGGTATCTAACCTTCGTATCCCTGGATTTGAGCAGCCGTGGGAAACCAACTACGGAAAGCCGGGTCGCATTGTTGATGCATTAGACATTATGATCGACGGTCCACTAGGTGGCGCGGCGTTCAACAACGAATTTGGTCGCCCTAACTTATTGGGTTACTTCCGTACTTACGAAGAAAAAGTTAACAGCCATAATGGCGAGGAAGTGCGTGGTTACCACAAACCAATTATGCTTGCAGGTGGTCTGGGTAACATTCGTACTGAACACGTACAAAAAGGCGAAATCCCAGTAGGCGCTAAGCTAATCGCACTGGGTGGCCCTGCGATGAACATCGGTCTGGGTGGTGGTGCTGCATCATCAATGGCATCTGGTCAGTCAAACGAAGACTTAGACTTTGCTTCTGTACAGCGTGAAAACCCTGAGATGGAACGTCGTTGTCAGGAAGTAATCGACAAATGTTGGCAGCTAGGTGACGAAAACCCAATCGCGTTTATCCACGATGTGGGCGCGGGTGGTCTTTCTAACGCATTCCCAGAGCTTGTAGACGATGGTGGTCGTGGTGGTAAATTCCAACTACGTAATATCCCGAATGATGAACCGGGCATGGCACCACACGAGATCTGGTGTAACGAATCACAAGAGCGCTATGTACTTGCTGTTGCGGCAGAAGACTTTGCACGTTTTGAAGAGATCTGTAAGCGTGAGCGCGCACAATACGCTGTTATTGGTGAAGCGACCGAAGAGCGTCACCTAACGGTTGCTGATAGCCACTTTGAAAACAACCCAGTAGATCTTCCTCTTGAAGTATTACTAGGTAAAGCACCTAAGATGCACCGTGACGTTGAGTCAAAGCAAGTTGAAGGTGAAGCACTTAACACTGATAGCATCGACGTACTTGATGCCGCTAAGCGTTTACTTCGTCTGCCAACTATCGCTGAAAAAACATTCCTTATCACCATTGGTGACCGTACGGTAACGGGTTTAGTTGCTCGTGACCAAATGGTTGGCCCTTGGCAGGTACCAGTAGCAAACTGTGCTGTAACGGCAGCTGCGTTTGATACGTATCACGGTGAAGCCATGTCAATGGGTGAGCGTACACCTGCGGCACTTCTAAACTATGGTGCATCTGCACGTTTAGCAGTAGCAGAAGCGTTAACTAACATTGCAGGCGCAAATATTGGTGGTCTTGAGAACATCAAGCTATCTGCAAACTGGATGGCGGCAGCGGGTCACCCAGGTGAAGACGCAGGTCTTTACGAAGCAGTAAAAGCTGTAGGTGAAGAGTTATGTCCTGCACTTGGCCTAACTATTCCAGTTGGTAAAGACTCAATGTCAATGAAGACCACATGGAACGATAACGGTGAAGACAAGGCGGTTACTGCACCACTTTCTCTTGTGATCACTGCATTTGGCCGCGTAGAAGACATTCGTAAAACAGTCACACCTCAGCTTCGCACTGATAAAGGTGACTCAAGCCTAATCTTAGTTGATTTAGGTGCAGGTCAAAACCGCATGGGTGCATCAAGCCTTGCACAAGTTTATAAGCAACTTGGTGATAAGACGCCTGACGTTGATAGCCCTGAACTATTAAAAGGCTTCTACAACGCGATGCAAGCACTAGTAGCAGATGAGAAGCTACTTGCTTACCATGACCGTTCAGACGGTGGTTTATTTACAACTGTAGCTGAAATGGCATTCGCAGGGCGCACAGGTGTAACGGTAAATCTTGATAGCCTAACGGGTTCTGACATCGAAGCGCTTTACAACGAAGAGCTAGGTGCCGTTATTCAGGTTCGAAACTCTGACCTTGCAGCAGTTGAAGCAATTCTTGCTGACAATGGCCTTGCGGCAATCAGTCACACTATCGGTGCACTAAACACGGAAGATAAAGTTATCTTCAACCGTGGTGGCGAAGCAGTACTTGCCAATACACGTACTGAACTTCGTACTATCTGGGCTGAAACTACGTATAAGATGCAGGCACTGCGTGATAACCCAGAGTGTGCGCAGCAAGAATTTGATGCCAAATTTGACGAAAAAGACCCTGGCCTTAACGTAAAACTTGGCTTTGACATCAATGAAGATATCGCAGCGCCTTACATTGCAACAGGTGCTAAGCCACAAATCGCCATCTTGCGTGAGCAAGGTGTTAACTCACACGTTGAAATGGCAGCGGCATTTAACCGTGCAGGCTTTGCAGCAATCGATGTACATATGAGTGACATCTTAGAAGGCCGCTTGACGCTAGAACAGTTCAAAGGTCTTGTGGCGTGTGGTGGCTTCTCTTACGGTGACGTACTCGGTGCCGGTGAAGGTTGGGCTAAGTCAATTCTATTCAATGATATGGCACGCGACCAGTTCCAAACATTCTTTGAGCGTCAAGACACGTTCAGCTTAGGTGTATGTAACGGCTGTCAGATGATGTCGACATTGAAAGAGCTTATCCCAGGTACTGAGCATTGGCCACGTTTTGTAACCAACAAGTCAGAGCGTTTCGAAGCACGTTTCAGCCTTGTTGAAGTACAAGAAAGCCCATCAGTATTCTTCCAAGGTATGGCAGGCTCTCGTATGCCTATCGCGGTATCTCACGGTGAAGGTCATGCTGAGTTTGCAAACGACGCAGCGGTGAAAGCGGCACTTGATTCTGGTACGGTGGCAATTAAGTTTGTTGATAACTACGGTAACCCAACAACGCAATACCCGAACAACCCGAATGGCTCACCGGAAGGTATTACAAGTATTACCTCTATGGATGGTCGTGCAACAGTCATGATGCCACACCCAGAGCGTGTATTCCGTGCAGTGGCTAACTCTTGGCACCCTGATGATTGGAAAGAAGACAGCCCGTGGATGCGTATGTTCCGTAATGCTCGCGAGAACGTGGGTTAATAACAATACGCAGTTCGTTTGATAAAAAAGGTCACATTGGTGACCTTTTTTGTCTTTGCATAAATTTTTTATTATAGATTTATAGATTTATAGATTTATAGATTTATAGATTTATCGATTTATAGATTTATAGATTTATCGATTTATAGATTTATCGATTTTTAGGGAAATAACATATGAAAATAATAAGAACCAAAGAGTTCACTGCTCAGCGTGCTTGGGGGGCAATGGATATTGCGAATATGAATGGTATTACTACCCGCCTACATTGGACCGACCAGCCGTATAAATGGCATGTTAACGATGGTGAGGAGGTATTCGTGGTTTTAGATGGCATAGTCGATATGCACTATAAAGAAGATGGAACAGAAAGAGTAGCAACCTTGAATGTAGGCGATATCTTTTATGCGTCAGTAGGGACTGAGCACGTTGCACATCCACAAGGAGAAGCACGTATTTTAGTAATAGAAACTCAAGGCAGTGTTTGAGTATATTACTGTAAAAAAGGTGAGCGGAGAAACACTCACCTCTATAACTTAAATGGTGCTCAGTAAGCGCCTTCACTGTAAATTAATTCATAGCTATGGCTATAGATCTCTAAAATATTTCCAAATGGATCTTCCATATAAATCATACGGTAGGGCTTTTTACCCGGATAGTAGTAACGCGGCTCGGCCATACGTTTTTTACCACCGGCAGCAACGATACGCTCTGCTAACTCTTCTACATTTGGGTCTTGAACGCAAAAGTGGAAGATACCTGTTTTCCAGTACTCAAAATTATCATCTGGATTGGTTTGATTTTTAAATTGGAACAGCTCAACGCCTATTCTATCTCCCGTTGATAAGTGCGCTATCCGAAAACGCTCCCAGTCTGCACCAAATACATCAGTACACATTTGTCCTATTGCACTATCGTCTTCAGTAATATCAGTTGGCTCCATGATCAAGTACCAGCCTAATACTTCTGTGTAAAACTGAACAGCCTTATTTACGTCTGGTACGGAGATGCCAATATGTGAAAAGCTGCGAGGATAAGTATTATTCATTGCCTGAACTCCTAATTAGTTTGTTGGTACAGGTTACAAACCAATCATCATTAAGTAAAATTATCATAAATAATTAATTTGAGTATTGTTTGTAATGATTAATACAGTATGGTTGAATACATTTTGTACGTTGGTTGAGGTGGGCCATTTTACTCACACAGCTCAACGATTATTTATGACGCAATCGGGTGTCAGCCAGCATATTCGAAAACTAGAAGAGCAATTGGGTACGCAGTTACTCATCCGTCAAGGTAAACAGTTTTCTTTGTCAGATTGTGGAAAGCGGCTTTATGAGCAAGGAAAGCCTTTGCTGGGATCATTAGCTGCCATAGCGCAGGATATATCCTCAGATCCACCGTATGAAGGCAATGTGAGGGTAATGTCTTCTGGTAGTGTTGGGTTGAGGCTATATCCACAACTGTTGAAGCTGCAAGAACGTCATCCACAGCTAATTGTTGACTATCGTTTTGCTCCCAATGAAGATATTCAAAAAGCTTTATGCGACAGTGCAATTGAAATTGGCTTTATGAGTATTAGACCGACCTCGCCAGATATACACTATGAACTAGTTGCGAATGAGCCCTTGTTATTGGTTACGTCTAGCCATATCGACTCTGTTTCTTGGGAGATACTCCAACAGCTTGGTTTTATCGACCACCCTGATGGGGCTCATCACTGTGGGCTATTATTAAGCGCTAACTTCAAGCAGTTTCAACATCGCGAAGTGCTAAAAAAGAAAGGCTTTTCAAATCAAATAGGTCTAATTTTAGAACCTGTGAGCAAAGGGCTTGGGTTTACTGTGTTGCCAGCATACGCTGTCGCTGCTTTTCATAAACCTGAGACGATTAAAATACATGATTTAAAAGTGCCTATTAGTGAGCCAATTTATCTTTGTACCAACAAAAGCATGAGAGGGCTAAATCGTGTTAAAACAATTAAAGCTGAAGCGCTTAGATGGCTAAGCGATTCATAAATATGGTTACTCTAAGTTTTGAGTATCGTAATACAGCGGTTTTAATGAGCCACAGTTAACGAATTTGAGTGTAAGCTCGCTGGCTGGAGGAACACGTTTTGATGTGCGGAACTTTTGCATACAAGCACTTGTTAAGTCGACATAGATCAGATGGTTAAAGCTAGGTGCTTGCTGAATTTTATGGATATAAATTCGGCCATTTTTGGAAACCGGGATCATGTCATATTCTTGCCACTGAGAGGCCGGCGTTAAATCATTAAGTGCGCGAGAATAGAGCTTTTTACTAAACACAATAGGCGTATCGCTTAGCAGTTGGCTGCCACCTTGAGCATAATGGCCACTGTATACGTCTGCTTTAATTTCTAATTCTTCACCGCGCATGAGGCGTTCAATATTAAAAGGCTTTGGCTTAATAGTTACTAATTCTGCATCGCGCACTAAGCTTAAAAACGACACACCTGGGTTTTCAATTTTATAGACCACTTGCACATTATTAGGATAATTGTATGCAGGTAAATTAGCAGCATAAATGCTGGCGCCTTGATTTATTAACACCATAGGATGGTCGCCATGATAAGCGGGGTTTAAAGGTGGGGGGTCTTGTTTTTCTTCTTTAGCAATAACAAGAGAAGCGAATGCGCAAAATATTGTTGTTAATGTAATTTTTATTAACTTCATATCAAAAGCCTGTTGCCATTATTTGGAGGGGAGCCACTAAAATCGAGCTACTTTAAACTGAAGCTCTAGCGAAAGTATAAAGCATTGTCGCGTTAATTGCTGTGTTTGCTTGCCTACAAAGATCAAAACTACAACTTATTACAATTACGTTGTCACAGCGACCTCATTTTAATTTATCATTGGCCTATCGCTCTAATAGGTTAAGGACATCAAGCATATGATAGTTAAGTTTTTTAAATGGCTTGTTATTATCCTATGTTGCCTTTTTTTGGGGTTATACGTTTTCCGTGAGCCGCTGACAGTGATGACTGCTGAGCGTTATTTGGCTCCATATAACATGTCATTGAGCTGTTTGCGTTGGTCATTGGGTGGTTGGCATAAGGTTAATGTTGAAGAACTATGCCTGGATAGTGAGCATGTGTCATTGCGTTTGGAGCAGGTGAAGGTAACCAAAGAGCATATCCATGTTAATGCGTTACATGCAAAACTACTCAATTCTAACACGCAAGAGCAAAGTCAGGCGCAAACATTGTGGCAGCCGCTGCAACTGGCTTTACCCACGAGACCTTTGTTGAATATCGATGATGTTACGATTGAAACTGACAAGTTGAGCTTGCGTCAGTTACCGCAAGTTTTAAGGTTGTCGTTACAAGAGCATAAGCTGAACAGTTTTTCAGTTACGGGTGATATTTCGTCTGATATTTTTTTATCTGAGCAGGCCGTTAAGTTAGATGTTGAGCTTGATAGCCCAGCTTTACAGCAATTATTGCCAATTTATATAACTTCACTGCATGGCACCGCTCATATCGACTACTTTGGTGATAAGGTCGATTTAAATGTTCAACATGCACTAGCCGCCAATTTAGAATCCTCGCAATGTAATGGATTGGTGACAAGTCAAGGGCATATCAAAGCTTCATTTGATATTAACCTGCAAAAGCTTGACGCTGACCTATCTGAGGCTGAAGTTTTATTAACGCCAAATGAGTGCGATCTAATACAAACAGAGCAACTGCGCGAAGAGCTAAATAGAGTGTTGTTGCAGCCATGGCGTGTTAGCTTGCCCAATGGTCTTGCTCTTCACAATAGTCGTATCACGACAGAGCATGTGCAGTTTAGTAGCGCCGATGGCAACAGTGTCGCTGAAGTTAAAGTGCTCAATGCAGATAGCAAAACTTTGTATGGCAGCGGGGTTGTATCGATTGCTCATCACAGTGATAGCATAGGAAAGCTAGAAATTAAATCGCCAATTGAGTTTAGTGATGGCCATGTAAATGGCATGGGTAAATTGCATTATCATGGTGAACGATTGCTTTGGCTATCGGAACAAGTGCAAGGTATTGAGCTGCAAGGACAGGTTGAGTTTGAGGCTTCAACGCAGCGCGCACTTTATAAGGTAGAGGCGAGCGGAGAAGTTGAGCAAGCATATTACAACGGCGTGAAAGTGAACAATGGCAAAGCCAACATGAATGCTGAAATTACAGTGGCCGGTGATGTTGCAACTTTTGCGAAGCTGACAATCCAAGCAGATACACTCAGTTACCAACAGGTAAAAGTCAAAAACAGTCAGCTAGAACTCGAAGTAGATATCTCCAGCAAACAGCAATTAGCGTTGTCTGGACGCTTGTCTAATCAACTGTTGCAAAGTCAGTCGGTGCAAGTTAACGGTATAGGGTCGCAATTTTCAGTTGCAGGTAACATTGGTAGCGGTGAAATTTTTACTACACTGTCAGCGCAAACACGCCTTGATACGGTAAAGGCACCCAATATAACGCTTAATAATATCAACATTGATAGCCAAGGTCTGCAAAGTCGCACAGGCATGTTTGAGCATTTTATTACGGGGGCTGGCATTGAGGCTGTGCTTAAACACCAATATTCACCGTTAGCACACCCTTATCAATTGGTGGCAACAGCTAAGCCCATTATGTCGATACAACCTTTGATCAATGCTTATGTGCCTAAACTAAAACTGGTTCAAGGGGATATCTCATTTGAGTCTGAAGGAGATTTCAACCTGCAAACAGCTGATTTTTTGGCTCAGGTAAATGACGTGTCGTTGCTGTATGGCACCCATTACGTAGATGAAATTAACACTGCCATAACCGGGCAATATAATTCAGGTACGATTAATATTCCTAGCTCTAAAGTGATGATAGGGCAGATACGTTCGGGGGTTGTATTATCTAACCTATCAACTTTGTTGCATGTTGATAATGGCTTAGCGTATGTGAGTGAGCTCGATGCTTCGGTCTTTGCTGGGAGTGTAAACATTGATAGGCTGAACTTATCTTCAGAGCCACAGCTGGTGCAGGTTAACGCAGAGTCTTTAGATTTAGGTTTGATTGCTCAAGCTGGCAGAGATGCGGGGGTTGAACTTAGAGGAAAAATATCTGGTACGTTTCCTATGCGTATCGTAGATACAAACGTCAGTATTGAGCAGGGTAAATTATTGAGTGTGGGACAGGGTAAATTACAGGTTGCTCAAAATGCCTCTATAGAAGCGTTGAAAGCACAACAGCCTAGCCTAAAGTCAGTTATCGGCGTATTGGATGATTTGACGATTGATAACTTAAGTAGTGATGTGGCACTCACACCTGATGGATGGTTAACACTTGGGGTGCAGATTGTGGGAGAGAATAAGCAGCAATCGCAGCCGGTAAACTTTAATTACACACACCAAGAAAACATATTTACACTTTTTAGGGCTTTGCGTTTAAGTGACGAAATAACCCAAAAAGTAGAAGATGCATTAACTAAACAGGAGCAAAGCCCATGAAATGGACCTTAGTTTTAATAAGCTTACTGGCTCTCAGTGCTTGTACGCATAAAGTGCAAGTCGAAACCAAAGAGCCGATCACAATTAATTTAAATGTAAAAGTTGACCACGAAATTCGGGTAAAAGTAGATAAAGAACTTGATGACCTATTTAGCGATGACAGCGAACTATTTTAAGGAGAGCACAATGAAAGCAAACAAATTGATTATTGCAGTAGCGGCGCTAGGTATGGCTTTTTCGGCGTTGGCACTGACGCTTGATGGTGCCAAAGAGCAAGGCTTAGTCGGAGAAACAGAGTCGGGCTATCTAGCAGCGGTAAGCAGCAACGCACAAGTGCAAGCGCTTATTTCAGATATTAACGCTAAACGAAAAGCAAAGTATCAACAGTTAGCCAAGAAAAACGGTATTAGCTTATCGCAAGTTGAAGCGTTGGCAGGCAAAAAAGCGATTGAGAAAACCAGTGCAGGCCATTTTGTGCAAGTCAATGGCCGTTGGGTGAAGAAGTAACTTTGCCAAATTAAGGAGATACAAATGTGTCTCCTAGTGTTTATGGCATTGTTTTAACAGTTGCTGCCAAAACGCTTCGCCTTTTCTGCGCGCTAAGCGAATATTATTCTCGGGAATGCTCTCGGGGTCGTCGTAGTTCTCCAGCGCTGCCGCCATGCTTTGTTCGCGAATTAAATGTAAAGTAGGAAACGGCGCACGATTAGTGTAATTAGCCGCATCATCGTCATCACTGTCGGCAAACACATAATCAGGGTGAAAGTTGGCAATTTGATAGCGCCCTTCATAACCTTGTACCACAAGCATAGCGTTGGCTAAATCAACCAAATCTAAAAAATCGGCGAAATCACTAAAACCGTCCTTGAAGATAAGTAAGGTGGTTTCTCGCTCAGGGTGATTATCCAAAGCTGCGCATTCTTCTAACATGTCCATCACAGCGTCGTCATGACTGGTTGAGTCTGACACTTGATAGTGAATGGTGTTTTGCTCTACCTCTTTGCGTGCAAATGGGCAAAAGTTGTATTTGACGATTACTGCGCTAACCCAGTTTTGCATGATTTGTGCGGGAGTTAAGAGGGAAGTGATGCTCATGAATGTTTTTACCTTTGCAAGTGTTGACTAATTAATGCCAGCGTTTTATCTATTGCGCCTTGGTTACGCGCTAAGCAATCAAGCGCTTGCTGCCCTTGTAACTCACGCTTGTGTGCGTCATTGAACAACTCAATCACAGACTCCGAAAGTTCAGTGCTATTTTTAACAACTTGAGCGCCCCCTTGTGAAATCAATTCTGGGTAAACATGGGCAAAGTTGTAAGTGTGTGCCCCTGTCAAAATAGGCACTGAGTAGGCTGCCGCTTCTAGCGGGTTATGTCCGCCTCGCTCAATTAAGCTACCACCAATGTATGCGACGTCGCCACTACCAAAGAGCATTTTTAGCTCGCCTAATGTGTCTGCTAATAACACTTGGCAATTATCATCAAAGGATGTGCTGCGACAGCAATGTGTTAAAGGCGAATCAGCAAGTAATTCATCTACTCTAGAGAATTGCTCTGGGTGTCTTGGTGCAATGATAAGTAGGGCATTGGCATGCGCGCGCAATACTTGCTGGTGGGCACTGAGTACTTGCTCATGCTCAGTTGGGTGTGTAGAGCCTGCAACCCAGACAGGCCGGCCTTTAAACTGCGCTTTTAGTTTGGCGGCCGACGCTCTTTCTTCGAGGCTTAATTGAATATCAAACTTAATAGAGCCGGTTACTGTGACTTTGCTTTGCGCTAACCCTAACGCAATAAAACGCTGTGCATCTTGTTTGTTGTGGCTTGCTAACACATCGATATTTGCCATGATAGTTTTGCTCAAAGCCGCCACTTTTTTATAACCTTGAAAGGACTTTTCAGATAAACGGGCATTGATTATTTGTACATGACAGTCGTTGTTTTTTGCATGGGAGAACAAGTTAGGCCAAAGCTCGGTTTCAAGTACCAGCAAAAGCTTGGGCTTAAGGCGTTTGATAAAGCGTTTGCTGGCAAAGTAAAAATCAATGGGTAAGTAACAAAGTGCAATATCATCACCTAAGCTTTGCTGAATTTGCTTTCGGCCTGTGGGCGTATTGCACGAAACAATAACAGCTTCGTCTGGGTACTTTTTGCGAAATGCTTTTATTAATGGTGTGGCAGCGAGTACCTCACCCACAGAGGCGCAATGAAAGAGCACAGCCTGTTTTGGTAGGTGAGTGTTACAAAAGCCAAATCGCTCCAAAAAATGTTGCCGATACCCCGCATTTTTTTTACCACGAACACCATACAAGTAAATGAAAATAACCGGTGAAAGTAGTGCTAGCAGTAGTGAGTAGAATAATCGGGCCATGACACCATACAGTAGTTGAAAATGCTATTTTAACGTGTTCACGCATTAAATTGGAATAGAGTAACAAAATTACACATTTGTGGGTGTGCGCCTTGCTGGGTTATTTGCTAGTATGGCGGCACTTTTGTCATTCGTTGTATGTAAATTTATGTCGTTAAAACTCTCAGCATGTATTGCAGGCGTTGTACTGTTTTTTTCAAGTTATAGCTATAGTTCGCCAACCGCTTACTTACCTGTCGGTAAAGATAAGTTACTTGAATATCAGATAGATCGTATGTTTGCACTTACCGATGGCGTGCCAATGGCAAAGCCCTACCGGATAAGTGAAATTAATATGGCGCTGAGAAAGTTACATAGCGTTAACCGCCCTCTGTACAACAGTATTCGCAAGCGCCTCACGTCTTATTTTAGTAAAGATGACGTGACACGCCAAGGCGTTAAGTTGCGCTATGATTCCGGTGAAGTGGTGCGGCTAGCCAACGACAGAAGCAACCAATCTAACGAATATGCAGAAATCTCACTAGAAGGTGTGTGGCGAGGCAGTGACAGTTCTTTACTGCAACTGGGTATGGATTACCGGGTACGACAAGGGGATCTCGTGCCCTATAATACCTTTTATGCACTCGGTGGTGACACGTTTCAACTAAATTTAGGCTACAAGGAGCATTGGTTTTCTCCTTTTAAGAGCTTTGCACAAGTATACTCGACCAATGCCCAGCCTTCGCCCTCAGTATCATTAGGACTTATCGCGCCTTTGACAAATTGGTGGAATTTTGACTTTGAATTGTTTTACTCAGAACTTGAGCATGTAGAGCAGGGTATTGTTTATCAGGGTAAATTGCATTCAGGCAAACCAAAACTTGCGGGTACACATATTAGCATCGAACCAATTGAAGGTTGGACCATAGGGTTAAACCGCATGATGCAATTTGGCGGGGGGCCAAGAAAGGTTAGCACAAGTGATATTATTAAAGCTTACTTTGACCCCGCTGGTAGTGACAATAAAACAGCGCAATTAAGTCAAGATGCTGAGTTAGGTGACCAATGGGCAACCATCACCAGCACCGTACAAACTAATTTTTACACACCAGCCGAGTGGTACTTTGAATATGGTGGTGAGGATACCAAAGGTCATAAGAACTACCAATTTGGTAACACGGTAGCAAGTTTTGGTTTATATTTGCCGCAGTTAACGAGTAACACCACACTGCGTTATGAATATACCAATATGCACAGCCTTTGGTACGAAAATGAAATTTATCCAGCAGCAGGTAACACCATCAAAGGCGCTGTCGTTGGTCATTTTGCAGGAGATATGCGTGAGTTTGGCGACTCAGCGCCAAGCCAAATTCATACTCTAGAAATGACGCTAAGTGACAACGTGAATTCAATGTGGCGAGCAAAATACACGCAGGTAGACAATAAAAGCGGTTATCTGAACGAATTTAACGAAGTGGGCAAAGACTACGAAAAGGCGCAAGCACTGCAAATAAGTAACAGTCGCATGATTGATAAACGTCAAGTAGAGACCACTTTGACTGTGGGTAAAGATGTTTTTGGGCAAAGCTATACTTGGCTATCGCTCAATGTATACTGGTAGTTATACGATATAGCTAAAGAAATCATACCCGAAGTAGGGGATATAGGAACAAACATGTCGCAAAACGAAAAAATCGAGCAAAGCTATCTAGAAAGTCTAGAACGTCATAAAGCTTTGTTTGAAACTATGGCAAACTACCACCAAGAGTGTTTGAGTTTATTAGAGGCGTGCCAAAGTACGTTAGCGCAAGGCGGTAAGGTCATTTGGTTTGGCAATGGTGGGAGTGCTGCTGATGCTCAGCATTTGGCGGCAGAGTTTGTGGTGCGCTATAAACTAGAGCGTGGTCCATTGGCGTCAATCGCGTTAACAACAGACACTTCTATTCTTACGGCTCATAGCAACGACTATCATTTTGACACCGTGTTTGAACGTCAAGTTCAAGCATTGTGTAAACCCGAGGATTTAGTTATTGGTTTAACAACCTCTGGTACAAGTAAAAATATTAATTTGGCGTTGGCTGCTGCCAATGACATCGGTGCATATACTGTGGCGTTAACAGGTCGCGATGGCGCAGAGGTTAAGAGTATTGCTCAGCTACCTATTATTGTTAAAAATGACGAAACGGCACGTATTCAAGAAGCACATATGTTTATTGGTCACTGGTTATGTGAAGCGGTGGACATGCTGGTGGCGGAGCAGCAGTAATGGATTTTTCACGGTTACAAAAACTAAACCAAGCGCGAGTATTGGTCGTTGGTGATGTAATGCTAGATCGCTACTGGCATGGCGACACAGGGCGTATTTCGCCCGAGGCTCCAGTGCCAGTTGTTAAAGTAAGTAGTCTTGAAGACAAAGCTGGTGGCGCAGCAAACGTGGCCAAAAACATTGCTCACTTGGATGGGCAAGTAGGTCTACTCGGTTTGATAGGTGAAGACGACAATGGTCAGTCACTACTGCGTATTCTAGAAAGCGAGAAAATAGCCTCTCAGTTGGTAACCATCGAGGAACTGCCTACCATCGCTAAAATGCGTGTTATTAGCCGTCATCAGCAAGTGGTGCGCTTAGACCTTGAAGAAACCTTCACGCAACAGCATAGCCGTTTATTATTAGCACGTTTAGAACAAGTGCTAGACGATTATGACTTCGTTTTGTTTTCTGATTACAACAAAGGCGCATTAAGCGCTATTAAAGAAATGATAAGCCTTGCTAAAGCGGCGGGTAAAACAGTGCTTATCGACCCCAAATCAAGCGACTTATCCTTGTATCGTGGCGCTGATTACATAACCCCTAATCTGAATG
Source organism: Pseudoalteromonas sp. A25 (assembly GCF_009176705.1). Lineage (NCBI taxonomy): Bacteria > Pseudomonadati > Pseudomonadota > Gammaproteobacteria > Alteromonadales > Pseudoalteromonadaceae > Pseudoalteromonas > Pseudoalteromonas sp. A25. Next base: position 883,300 of record NZ_AP021846.1, read on the forward strand.
AATTTAAATTAGCTGGTGGTAAAGCAGATAGCGAGCAAGTGCTAACAGAAAGCGCCAGAAAGCTCATCGCTGATAATGGTATCGGTGCTATGCTTTTGACACGCTCTGAGCAAGGTATGTCACTTATTTCTGCGAACGAAAAATATGATTTTCCAGCACAGGTGTTAGAAGTAAGCGATGTAACAGGCGCAGGCGACACCGTTATTGCAACACTCACGACCATGCTTGGCGCAGGTATGGCGCCTAAAGATGCGGTAGAAGTAGCCAACATTGCTGCAGGTATTGCGGTGAGTAAGCTTGGTGCTGCAACCGTATCGCCAGAAGAATTGAGCCGCAAAATGGGTCAGTATCTACGTGAGACGGGCGAGCATTATCAAACGCCGTTTGATGATGTGTTAAAACACATTACTTTTGCCAAAAAGAACGGTGAAAAAATTGTATTCACCAATGGCTGTTTCGATATTCTACATGCTGGTCATGTGCGCTACTTAGCACAAGCAAAAAGCATGGGAGATAGACTGGTTGTCGGTTTAAATAACGATGAGTCAATTTCACGCCTGAAGGGCCCACAAAGACCAATTAATGGGCTTAATGAGCGTGCAATGGTGCTCAGCGCGTTAGCCTCTGTCGATTGGGTTATTCCATTTGGCTCTGAGGATGAAGACGACACGCCCGCTAAGTTAATTGAAACAATCAGCCCAGATATTTTAGTCAAAGGTGGCGACTACAAAATAGAAGACATCGCAGGTGCTGATTATGTACTTAGCCAAGGTGGGCAAGTAGAAGTGCTGGCTTTTGTTGATGGTTGCTCTACTTCGGGCATTATCGAAAAAGCAAAAATGGGTAAATCGCAAAAGTCGTGATTTACCCGATGGCAGCTTTGTAGGCCTGCATTAGGGTTAGCCAATCTTGCTCTGAAAAATAAAAGGTCGGCCACTTGCCGGCCTCTTTATTAAATGAGCGTTGTAAACGCGCCATATTAGCTTGTTGCCAACTGGCGTGCGTCTGGCGAAGTTGTCCACGGTCAAAGTCAATCAAGTACACCTTGCCATCATCGCTGAACAAAATATTGTTGATGTTTAAATCAGCGTGATACACCCCTTGGTTATGAAACTGCGCAATTGTGCTACCAACAAGTGTGAGCTCTTGCTCCGTGGCTTGTCGAGCTTGTAATCGCTCACATAAGCTTGTTGCACCACTAATGGCGCCCGTTATCAAATCGCCTCGATAAATAAGCCCTTGTTGAGTGACTTTTGCCGCTACAGGCTTGGGCACGGGCAAGCGCAATTCATCAAGTTTACATAACAGGTCAAATTCTTGATAAACGCGTGTTTTGGCTAATCCCAGATACAAATATTGGTCTGATAATAGCTTACCAACCAGGCCGCCACGCCAATAGTGTTTTAGTACATTAACTTGTTTTTTATGCTCATAAAACCAAGCGGTTGCTCTGCCTTCTTTGGTGGCCACAATGGCATTTAATTGTTGCCAATAAGTGGGGTCAAACCAATCAAGGGAAACGTCACAACTGACGTTTTCTTTGCAGAGTAAATAATGGTGATTTATTTTGGTAATGATCATCAAACATAAGTGGATAGCAAGTGATTGAACAAGTGTACCGCGTTTTTTATTTACCTTAAACTTGCAAAGCATATTGATTAATTTAAGATCGCACCCCTAACAAGTTTTAATTGCAGGAAGTTTGGTGTCTTTTTCTCCTCGTTCTATTTGTATTCTCAGGCTGTCAGCGATCGGCGATGTGTGCCATGCAGTCGCTGCCGTGCAAGCCATACAAGCAACACACCCTAACGCTTCTATCACATGGGTGATTGGCAAAGTAGAAGCTATGTTATTAGCGGACTTACCCGGCGTGAAGTTTGTTATTTTTGACAAAAAACAAGGTAAAGCGGCTTATAAGACACTGAAGCAAACCTTTAAAGGTCAACAGTTTGATGTGTTGTTACATATGCAAGTGGCACTGAGAGCAAACCTTGCAGCGCGTTGTATTCCTGCCAAATTAAAAATTGGCTTTGACAAAGGCCGCAGTAAAGAGCTGCATTCTTTGTTTATCAATCGCAGAATTGAGCCACAAAGCGAGCCTCATGTGCTTGAGGGATTCCAAAACTTTGCCCGAGCTATAGGTGCTAATTGTGGCAAACCTACGTGGAATATGCCCGTTGCGGAGCAAGACAAAGAGCAAGCCAAAACACTTTTAGCTGATTTAAAGCAACGAATATTCGTGATCTCCCCTGCTGCAAGTAAAGCAGAGCGCAATTGGTTGCCTGAGCGCTATGCGGCACTTGCGGAGCATGCTGCCGTGCAAGGGTTTTCAGTGGTGATCACAGGAGGGCCAACGCCTTTAGAAGAAGCGCTGGCTGCGGATATTATCCAACATGCTCAATGCGAGATCAAAAACTTAGTGGGTAAAACACAGCTTAAAACCTTACTATGCGTGCTTGAGAGAGCATCGTTGGTACTAGCTCCTGATACGGGGCCAGCTCACATGGCAGTAACAGTTGGCACGCCTGTAATTGGTTTGTACGCGCATTCAAACCCCGCAAGAACGGGGCCTTATTTGTACCAAGACTATGTGGTAGAGGTGTATCATCAAAACCTGCTTACGCAAAAAGGCAAAACAGCGCAGCAACTACCTTGGGGGACGCGTGTAAAAGGTAGTGATTTGATGGCACAGATAAGCACAGAGCAAGTGATCACTATGTTTGAGCGTGTTGTTGAGGCAGAGAAGTTATGAGTACAAAGCAAAAAGCAATATTCCTAGATAGGGATGGCGTTATAAATATTGATCATGCCTATGTGCACAAAATTGAAGACTTTGAATTTATTGATGGTGTATTTGAGGCATGTCAGCAATTTACAGCAATGGGTTACATTATAGTGGTGGTGACCAATCAATCAGGAATTGGGCGTGGCTACTATGACGAACTGCAATTTGCCAAGCTGAGTGAGTGGATGTGTGAGGAGTTTGCCAAGCACCAGGTGAATATTTCGAAAGTATATTATTGTCCGCATCACCCAGAAAAAGCGCTACCTGAGTTTAAGCGCGATTGTGATTGCAGAAAACCGAGCCCTGGAATGTTAACGCAAGCGATTGCCGAGTTTGATATTGATGTATCGCAAAGCGTGATGGTGGGAGATAAAATTTCAGACATTAAAGCAGCCCGTGCTGTTGGCCTAAGTAAGGCAATTTTAGTTGAATCGGGGCAAGCATTTTCCGATGACATAAAAGACCAAGCTGATCACGTGTGTGCCTCTTTAAAGCACGTACCAACCTTACTGTAACTCATCTCATACGTATTTTACTCAAGCAGGTTGCACGGGATAATGACAATTCGTGCAATTGCGCTTTGAACCTTTTACAATAGCGGCCCAATATGATTTGCCCGGTATGCAGCGGTTAAGAACTGTGTACCTAGGGACCCGTGCAAATAATGGAGACTCCAAATGAGAGCATCGGCCTTTTATAGCCAGATTCAAAATCAGCTTGAAGAAGTTAAAGCTGAAGGTTTATACAAAAATGAACGTGTTATTACCTCTTCTCAACAAGCAGAAATTGCAGTTTCTAGTGGCGATTCAGTCATTAACTTTTGTGCTAACAACTATTTGGGACTTGCCAATCATCCAACTTTGATTGCTGCTGCCAAGCAAGGTTTAGATGCTCATGGTTTTGGTGTCGCTTCAGTGCGTTTTATTTGTGGTACGCAGGATATTCATAAAACATTAGAAGCCAAGATCAGTGAATTCTTACAAACTGAAGATACGATTCTTTACTCTTCATGTTTTGACGCAAATGCGGGTCTTTTTGAAACTATTTTAGGCCCAGATGATGCAATTATTTCTGATGCACTAAACCATGCTTCAATCATTGATGGTGTTCGACTTTGTAAAGCTAAGCGCTTTCGCTATGCGAACAACGACATGGCTGATCTTGAGAAACAACTTATCGCCGCTGACGAAGCGGGCGTAAAAAACAAGTTGATTGCCACTGACGGCGTATTCTCAATGGATGGCGTTATTTGCAACCTAGAAGCGCTTTGCGATTTAGCGGATAAGTACGACGCGCTTGTGATGGTCGATGACTCGCATGCGGTTGGTTTTGTTGGTGAAAACGGTCGTGGTACACCTGAGTACTGTGGTGTTATGGACCGTGTAGACATTATAACTGGCACTTTAGGTAAAGCACTTGGCGGTGCATCGGGTGGTTATACATCAGGTAAAAAAGAAGTCATTGACTGGCTACGTCAGCGTTCTCGTCCATACTTATTCTCAAACTCATTGGCTCCGTCTATTGTGACAGCGTCTATTGCTGTGCTTGATATGCTTAAAGATGGTAAAGCGTTACGTGATAAGCTTTGGAGCAATGCAGCTTACTTCCGCGAGAAAATGGAAGCAGCTGGCTTTACGTGTGCAGGTAAAGATCATGCCATCATTCCGGTTATGTTAGGTGACGCTAAAGTAGCAGCGCAAATGGCGGACAAATTGCTTGCAGAAGGTATTTACGTGACTGGTTTCTCTTTTCCTGTAGTACCAAAAGGGCAAGCTCGTATCCGTACACAGATTTCGGCTGCCCACACACGCGAGCAGTTAGAGAAGGCCATTGAAGCTTTTACCCGTATTGGTAAAGAGTTAGGCATCATTTAATTTCAAAGCAAGCATCGTGCTTGCTTGTCATCGAGTAACGAGTATGAAAGCTTTATCTAAATTAAAAGCCGAGCCAGGGATATGGATGACAGATGCGCCTAAACCGGAAGTAGGGCATAACGATCTGTTGATTAAGATCCGCAAAACCGCGATTTGTGGTACTGATGTACATATCTACAAATGGGACGAGTGGGCGCAAAATACCATTCCAACCCCTATGGTTGTGGGACATGAGTACGTAGGTGAAGTGGTCGATATGGGCCAGGAAGTACGTGGTTTCAACGTCGGTGATAGGGTCTCTGGCGAAGGCCACATTACCTGTGGTCATTGTCGAAACTGTCGTGCAGGGCGTGTACATTTATGTCGCAACACGACTGGAGTGGGTGTGAACCGTGAGGGGTCATTCGCAGAATATCTAGTGATCCCAGCATTTAATGCCTTTAAAATTCCTGACAATATTTCAGACGACTTAGCATCAATTTTTGACCCGTTTGGTAATGCTGTTCACACCGCTTTATCTTTTGACTTAGTTGGCGAAGATGTGTTGATCACCGGTGCCGGCCCAATTGGTATTATGGCGGCAGCGGTTGCTAAGCATGTTGGCGCACGCCATGTTGTTATTACTGATGTGAATGAATACCGTTTAGAGCTCGCGCGTAAAATGGGCGCAACCAGAGCGGTTAATGTGGCTAATGATAAGCTCGAAGATACCATGAAAGAGCTTGGTATGACTGAAGGCTTTGATATTGGCCTAGAAATGTCAGGAGTTCCGGTGGCATTTAATAGCATGCTGAATAACATGAATCATGGTGGTAAAATTGCGATGTTAGGTATTCCGCCATCAGATATGGCGGTTGATTGGAATCAGGTGATTTTCAAGGGGCTAGTGATCAAAGGTATCTATGGTCGAGAAATGTTCGAAACCTGGTACAAAATGGCAAGTTTGATCCAATCAGGTCTTAATCTTGAGCCTATCATTACTCATCAATTTCATATTGACCAGTTCCAAGAAGGTTTTGATACCATGATTTCTGGTCAATCAGGTAAAGTGATCTTAAACTGGGATTAAACCCCGTCATTTGTAAATTTTTAAAGGCGGCATAGGTCGCCTTTTTCATTATAGAGTCGTATTTTTATGTCAATGAAACACATTTCTGTTGCTCAGACCAAAGAGTTACTCGGTCGTGATGATGTGGTTATTGCGGATATCCGTGATGAGAACAGCTTTTCACAAGGCCATATTCCAGGTGCGGAGCATTTATCAAACGCGAATATTGGTCACTTTATGCAGGAAAAAGAGTTTGATCAGCCCATTATTGTGGTTTGTTATCATGGGATCAGTTCTCAAGGTGCGGCAAACTACTTAATTGAACAAGGTTTCGAGGATGTATATAGCATGGATGGTGGCTTTACACAGTGGGCAAGCGAATTACCGGGTAGTGTAGCCAAATGATTTTACTGGGTACTTATAACAATCCTCGAGCTGTGCAAGGCGCGGCAGACTACTTTAAAACACAAGGTGTACCAGTAAGTTTGCGCTCTGATGATGGTATACATGTTGAGGTTTGGGTACCCAGTGAGTTTGAATCTAAAGCTTACTTGCTTTGGCAAGACTTTTTAGAAAACCCTCATCATGACAAATATTTAGCCGCTTCTTGGCACAGTGGTGAAGCAAAGTCGCCACTAAATTACGGCGCTAATGAATTAAATTTAGTTAAGCGCTTTTCGGCACTGCATGGGTTTTTAAAGCTTATTTTTATACTCTGCCTAGGCGTATTTATTAGCTTTTATTTGTTTGACCCAAATACTATTTTTAGTTATCTACAGTTTAAAGCACATGATCCAATTAGCTGGCTTACCCCAGTACTTTTGCATTTCGGGGCGTTACATTTGGTATTTAACCTAAGTTGGTGGTTACATTTAGGAAATCAAATCGTAGAACGCTCTGGAGCAATTTACATTTATATGCTGTTCATTTTGAGTGCCATTGTGAGTAACTGGGCACAGTTTATCATGGTTGATAGTCGCTTTGGCGGGCTCAGTGGTGTGGTATACGCGTTACTTGGCTATGCATGGATTTATGGTGTTAAACAGCCTGAAAAGCCAGCGATTGTGAGCAAAGGCGTTGTAGGCTTTATGCTGCTATGGATGATATTTGGCTTTACGGACTTATTTTTTATAAGTATGGCAAACTGGGCGCATTTGTTTGGTCTTCTAAGTGGGATATCGGTTGCGCTGTTACAACCGAATAAACAAATCAATGATACAAGTACTTAGTAAATAGGACATCTCGAATTATTTCTTCACCAGTTTCTTCTTTAAGCAGGCTCTTTAGTTTATCAGCGCACCTAAGCCTAATTTCTTCTCTCCCTGTAAGAGATTTTATTGTTTCTTCAGGCTCCTTGCTTAATATTTGTACGATGGCGTCTCTGAGCAAAGGCGTATGGTGCTCTACAACACTGATATTGCCAACATCATTTAACATTAAGTCAACGGTAACGCGAACATAACCAAGCTTTTTATTTGATTGGCCAATATAATTTGTAATGATATCAGGCTCAAAACCAAAGTAGCCTACATTGGAGTTTGCGCGTGCGCCAAAACTAGTAACGACGAGTACAACAACTGCAAGTATGTAGTATGGTTTATTCATAACAATTTGAAATCCCATTGGTTCAATAGCGAAGCTGACTGTGCTAAGTGTATACTTAAATTACATACTTTTACACATTTGTGATCCATATCTTATTAAAAGATCAGCAAACTTTTTTGAAGCTTAGGGTAATGCTATGATACGGGAGATTTTTAAAGAGCAGGAAGAGTTTTGTTGATGGCACCTTTTTCCATTGACTTTGAGTGGCATTCAGCACCAGAGTATTCCCATTTACCCAGCGAAGACGCAGCAATTATTTTAGACAGTGGGTCTTTGACATCACGATTAAAACAACACAGCAAACACTTCAGAGTAGATGTGTTGCAAGAGCAATGGATTGCAGCTTCAGATGAACATAAAAAGCTACTCGGCCCCAACTGCACTCAATTGCAATGCCGAGAAGTGCTGTTGGTGTGTGACGATGTGGCTAGGGTTTATGCGCAAAGCTGGATTAGTACGCAAGCCTCTGATTTGGGTGTTCGTCAACTAGGAAATAAGCCGCTTGGCGAAGTGTTGTTTCAAGATAAATCTTGGCAACGCTCAGCGCTTGAAGTGGCACAAGTCAATGAGCCGGTAGGGTTTGTGCCATTACTGAAAGATTTACTCTTACCCGAACAAGGTATGTTTGCGCGCCGAAGAGTGTTTACATACCAAGACGCCAATATAATGGTTTGCGAAGTATTTTTGCCTAAGGTTAAACATGCGACTCAATTTGCTTCATAAAGAACATATACCTGCCTACAAGCGTCTGATGCGAACGGATAGGCCCATAGGTACGCTACTACTACTATGGCCTACTTATTGGGCTCTTTGGTTAGCTAATTCAGGCGTGCCATCACTTGATTTGTTGGTTATTTTTAGCTGCGGCGTTTTTATCATGCGCAGTGCGGGTTGCGTGATTAATGATTTTGCAGATAGAAAGATAGACGGTGGCGTAAAGCGCACTGCACAACGTCCTTTAGCTATAGGTGAAATAAAACCTGGCGAAGCATTAAGTCTCTTTTGTTTGCTTATTGTAGCTGCATTTTTTCTGGTGCTAATGCTTAACTGGCAAACTGTATTATTATCTATTGCTGCACTGATGTTGGCTGCGTCATACCCATTTATGAAACGTTATACCCACCTACCTCAGGTGGTTCTGGGAATGGCTTATAGCTTTTCTATTCCAATGGCATTTATGGCCAGTATCGAGACTGTGCCTGGTTATGCGTGGTTAATCTTCATTGCCAATGTATTTTGGACCATCGCGTACGATACTATGTATGCAATGGTAGACAGAGACGATGATCTCAAAATTGGGGTTAAATCTACAGCCATTTTATTTGGTAAGTACGACAGGCACTTCATTGCAATGCTCAATAGTGCTTTTGTTGCAATTATGGTTTTTGTTGGTATAACCCAAACAATGTCATGGCCCTATTTCATAGGTTTAGCAGCAGCTGCAATATTGCTAATTATGCTGCAAATATCGATACATAGTCGCGATAGAATGCGGTGTTTTCAGTCATTTTTAAATAATAACCGAGTTGGGATGGTTGTTTTTATTGGTGTGGCTTTTAGTTATATTTTATAAAAAAATTCATAAAAGAAGGCGGTTTACCGCCTTCTTTTAAATGCTTTACTGCATCAATCATACATTTGAAGCACAGGTTTTGGCTTTTGCTGAAGTTTCTATCAAGCTAAGCAGGTGCTTAATGTGGTTGTCTCGACTAACATGATGATTGGTTTGCACAACCAACTGTTCATGGTTTATGTCTTTGTTGGTTTTTAAAATAACCAAATTCGGATCTTGTGCGATGGTATTTGCATGCTCGATACTGGCTATTGCAAAGTGGTTAGATTGCTTTAGGCCATCCATCACTTGGTCAATATTACCTATCTTCATACTGCTACTTTTGTTCAGCCCCTCAACCGCTTCGTTAAGCATTGATTGAACTTGCTTTGATTGTGAAAAGCAACCATACATTGGGAAATCGTATAGCTCTTCTTTGCGAAGCGAATCTCTGCTGGCAAGTGGATGATGTTTGGCTACAAACAAGATGAGTTGATCAGGAAGATAAATATCACTGATTACATTGCTTGCCGTTTGCAAATAGACGCTGATGTCTATTTCACCAAGTTGTAATTTGCGTGTTAGTTCATGCTCATCTTGCAGTTGCATCTCAATTTTAATATTTGGGTAATCAGCAAGAAACTGCCCGCATGACATAGGAACAATAGAGCTAGCTTCGCTGGTATAGCCTATGACAAGCTTTTGTTGATCCCTACCAAATAAGCTCTGCTTTATGGTCTTTTTAGTAAGTTCTAGTTCTGAAAGTGTTGTTTTACAATAGCTTAAGAACATTTCTCCCTGCTCTGTGAGCCTGACAGAACGGGTTGAGCGTTTGACAAGCTCACAGCCTATTTCATCTTCCAGGGTTTGAATGCTTCTAGTTAATGCTGAAGTGCTTATTTGTGTTTGTTCCGCAGCTTGTCTGAAATGACGCAAATTGCCTAAGGCGACAAACTGTTCTAGTTGTTCAAATCTCATTCGAAATTCCTTTTAATTTCTACTTATCACATAACATTAATGTGTTTTCCTAATACTAATACAAGTATCAGGAGATTGAAAGTGAATATTTTACATTCTGCTTACATTTTTAGTCGGGGTAACTATCTCTAATTGCGATAAACTGGCTTAAGTTGTTTATAAATAAATCAACGAGTTTAGGGTCAAATTGTTTCCCTTTTTCGGATTCTATCAGTGCCAGTACTTTTTCTAAAGGCCAAGCAGGTTTGTAACATCTATCACTACCCAGCGCATCAAATACATCAGCCAATGCTGTGATCCGCCCAACAATATCTATTTTCTCACCTTTTAGGCCTCTAGGGTACCCCGTACCATCCCACTTTTCATGGTGTTGATGTGCTATTGTAGCCCCACATTGCAATATTTCGTTAGAAGAATGTTGTAAGATTTCGTAACCAGTTTGCGCATGAGTCATCATAACTTCCCATTCGCTTTCAGTGAGCTTACCCGGCTTATTTAAAATGTTATCTGGAATACTGATTTTTCCAATATCATGTAACGGTGAAGCGAGCTTTATGATTTCAGCTCGGTAAGTTGAAAGTCCATATAGTTGTGCCAATAACATGCTGTAATGCGCAACGCGTTTAACATGAGAGCCAGTTTCTTTTGACCGGCGTTCAACCGCTTCCCCCAAAATATACGATAGTTCCTTTTGAGACTCTTTGACTGTTTCTCGTAATTTAATATTGTCATAAGCAAGTGCAATATTGTTTGCAAAAAACTCAAGTAACTGTCGGTCAGTACTTTTCATCTTTGAGTCTTTACCAACATAGAGCATTGTTTCTCCCTCACCAGCAGAAGGGAAATAGCCTACATACTCTGTTTCCGTTGAGCGTGAAGCTCTTAAGTTATGAGATTCAATAAATAGTGTTTTTACATGTTCGGGTATAGAGGATGACTTGGGCTCTACACCTAGGCCTGATGCTGCCAGTAATCTAAATTTCGCACCCGATTCGTTAGCATTATTAATTGCAGCGGCACAATAAATGTCGTTATCGCTTAGCCCCATCACATTTGAGACGTGTTCTAATATAGTAGAGGCAAATTCGCGGACACTATTGCATTGCAAAAATGAAGATGAAGCATTAATGATTTGCTCTAAGCCTCTTTTGTGTCGCTCAATAGTTTGAATATCTCGGTGGGCTCGCAAAGCAGAGTAGAGCAATGTTTTTAGCTTTACGGCGGTTAGTTCGGTTTTATTTTTATAATCATTGATATCATAATCTCTGATCACTGACTCTTCGGGCGCTTCTCCTGGTTGGCCCGTTCTTAAGATCAAACGAACATCATGATTTTCTAGGTCATTGCGGATGTATTTGATCAGGTCAAGGCCGGCATGATTTGTTTCCATAACAACATCAACTAAACCGACAGAAATTAACGCTTCCTTTTCAAGAATCTCTTTTGCTTGTCTGGCGGAGTAGGCATGATGAAAACGCAGTGGCTTCTTCTCAAATTCAAAGCCAGACAACACTAACTTGGTGACTTGATGGATATCTTCTTCATCATCAACGATTAGAATATCCCAATACTCAGAATTGAGTTCAGGGTTATTTGGTTCTTCTATTGATTCATCAGAGAAAAGAAAACTGCTCACTCGCTGCCCCTTTAATGACGGTTAACTTTGTCAGTATAGTCATTAATGCGAAGGGCTGCTTAATCATGAAGTTGGCTTTTTCTCAATATTTTGCAATTCTATTTCTATGGCATCGCAAGAGATATGGATTTCATATAAAGAGATAATTAACGATAGGGTTAAACAGCACAAACTGGCGCCAAATAAAATAACCCCAGTTAACGCAAGTTCAATGAATAGGGCAAACATAGATAGCGTACAGAGCAAAAATGCAACGACGCCCCAGACCTGCATAAACCGTATTAATTTTATACGCTTTCTAAGGTTATGAATTTGTGCTCGAACGAGCGGGCGAATGCTTTCTCCTTCTCGTGCATTTAGCTCACGAATAAGTTGAGCTAAAACCAAGAACCGATTGGTATAGGCCAATAAAAGTAAAGAAATAGCGGGAAATAAAAGCCCGGGAGTGGTCAGTGTCATTATTGCCTCTCAAATAATCGCGGAACAAACTTATTATGACAGATAATAGCTTTAAGTGGCGATGTGTATTTACCACAGAAAACTTGCTAGAAGCACATATTGTGCAAGGCTTGTTATCACAGGCACATATCGAAACTCGCATTAGTGGTGAGCCGTTAGCTGGCGGAATTGGTGAGATCCCAGCAGAGCAAGCTAGATTGAGTTTACTTGTTTACGAGATAAAAGAGCGCGCAGCACAAAAAATATTGGTAGACTACGCGAAAAAGCAACCTAGCTCAGACTGGCGTTGTAACAATTGTACAGAAATTAATGGACCAGCTTTTCAATATTGCTGGCAATGTGGAAAACATAATGACAAAAGCGAATAACTTTCAGAGGATTAGAGAGCTTAATTATTTACAACAAGCTGTTCTGGCCGCTGCAATTCTTGAAAGAATGTTGCCCAATTACGGATTGTTTAGTGAAGCAACGCAGTTTGGCGATGAATCTGTGCTTCGTAATGCATTAAATGTATGTTGGGAAAAAATCCTGCTCCCAAAAAGTAAAATTAGCTTTGAGAAACAAATTGAAAAAGTTGAGCCAAACGTACCAGAGTTAGCGCAATTTGATATGTTTGGTACATACCCTGCTATTGATGCTGCGACAGCATTATTGGGGCTGATGAACGGCTTAATGACAAAAGATGAGCAGGAATTTGTCAGCATTGCAAAAATATCTCAAGCAACAGTTGCACGTTATGTTGAGTTTTTACTAGAGAATGAAGAAATAGAACCTGATAATAAGTCAGTTCGTGAGCATCCTCTGATGCAGTATGAAATTGAAGTTCTATCAGAACTTATCGACTTTGTGCAAAACATGGGTCGTATTGAAGCTGATAACGTAAAAGCATTGAAGCAACAAGCTTTGGCTGATGGCCAAACGAATATAGGCTTAGCTATTTAACTTGATAGTGGGGCTTTTACTTGCCCATTAAAAGCCTCTAAAGGTAAAATACCCGCCTTTTGAATCACCTATTTTGGGAGTGAGTGCGTGCGAATTTTAGGCATAGAATCATCGTGTGACGAAACCGGTATCGCTATTTATGACGATGAGCAAGGCCTGCTAGCTCATCAGCTATATAGTCAAGTTAAAGTGCATGCTGATTACGGTGGAGTTGTGCCAGAGTTAGCATCTCGTGACCATGTGCGCAAAACTATACCTTTAATTGAAGCTGCATTTGAGCAAGCAGGATGTGGTCCAGAGTCATTAGATGGTGTTGCTTATACGGCAGGACCTGGGCTTGTTGGTGCTTTGCTGGTAGGAACATCAATTGGACGTTCATTGGCTTTTGGTTGGAATATTCCAGCTGTAGCAGTTCATCATATGGAAGGGCATTTGCTAGCGCCGATGCTTGAAGAAGACCGTCCAGACTTTCCTTTTGTCGCGCTGCTCGTATCGGGTGGTCATACCATGATGGTTAAAGTAGAAGGAATAGGTCAGTATGAAGTATTGGGTGAATCTGTAGATGACGCTGCCGGAGAAGCGTTTGATAAAACAGCTAAATTGCTGGGTTTAGATTACCCAGGTGGTCCGTTACTTGCTAAAATGGCGCAACAAGGTGTTGCTGAACGCTTTGTTTTTCCAAGACCTATGACCGACAGACCGGGTTTAGATTTTAGCTTTAGTGGCTTAAAAACGGCAGCAGCAAATACCATACGCGCAGCGGGAGATGACCCGCAAACTAAAGCGGATATTGCACACGCGTTTCAAACTGCGGTTATTGATACTTTAGCAATTAAGTGTAAACGTGCGCTAAAACAAACCAAAATAAAACGTTTAGTAATTGCTGGCGGCGTGAGTGCTAATACTGAGTTGCGAGCCAAATTGGAGCGGGTAATGCAAGGTATGCAGGGCAAAGTATATTATCCTCGCACTGAGTTTTGTACAGATAACGGTGCTATGATTGCTTTTGCGGGTATGCAGCGTTTAAAAGCGCAACAATACGCTCCTCTTGATATGAAGACGCAGCCACGCTGGCCACTGGATAGCCTAAAGCCAATCTAGCGGTTTTTATTCCCTACCTTAGGCTCTTTACCTTTGAGGAGCCTTTTAATATTTTCTCGATGCCTGAAAATTATTAGCACAGTCAAAAAGCTCACTGGTAGCGTATAGATAGGTTTAATCCACCAAGTATATAACGGTGCGAGACTCACCGCCGTAATTGCGGCAAGTGATGAATAGCGAGTAAGCCAAAGTACGAGCAACCAGGTGCTGATCAATAACCCTCCTAACGACAAACCAATAGGTAACAACGCCCCAAATGCTGTTGCAACCGCTTTACCGCCATTAAAATGGAAGAAAATAGGGTAGATGTGTCCTAAGCATGCTGCTACGGCCACTGCACCTAGCCAGATTGGCTCAATTTGCAGAAAATATGCACCCCAAACAGGGATGGTGCCTTTGAGTATATCAAACACTAAAACCAATATAGCGGGTAGTTTTCCACCTAAACGCAGTACATTAGTAGCTCCCGGGTTTTGAGAGCCAGAGAAGCGGGGATCGGGTAAAGCAAACACTCTACAGACTAAAACTGCAGAGGAGATTGAGCCAACTAAGTATGCGCAGAGACAGATTAAACTAACTAACACGTGTTTCCTTATTTTGTCTTGTGGCGTTTTCGGCTATGATCGGCGCTTCAATGCCGACGGTCGGTTACTCAACCGCCTGTCAAGCGAGCTGTGTTAAGTAACTAGTGGAGTATCAATGGATAAGGTTTATATATCACAACTACACGTCGAAACTATAATAGGAGTTTACGACTTTGAAAAGGAAAGTAAACAAAGCTTATACTTTGACATTGATATGTTGACCGATATTTCGGCTGCAGCACAGACTGACGATATTAACCTAGCAGTTGATTATGCGAAAGTGAGTGAGCGTGTTATTGCGCACACCACAGCCAAACCTGTTGAGCTATTAGAAACATTATTAGAACAGCTTGCAGCGTTGATACTTGGAGAGTTTAATGTTGAGCAAGTCACTATTAGAGTCAGTAAACCTGCTGCGGTTAGAGAGGCGCAAACAGTAGGTGTTGAGATCACCAGAGCGAAGCGTTAATTATGGCAAAAATATTCATTAGCCTTGGCTCGAATGTTAATCGTGAACACAATTTGCGAGCCGGTTTTAACGCGCTTATCAAGTATTTCCCTAATTATCAGCATTCAAATATCTACGAAAGTGAAGCTGTCGGGTTTGACGGTAACAATTTTTATAACTCAGTGCTAGGTGCAACAACAGACCTGTCATTGTCAGAAGTATGTCGTTTGTTAAAGCAAATAGAGCTTGAAAATGGTCGAACTCGTAACGATAAAAAATTTAGCCCACGGACGTTAGATTTAGATTTATTATTTTATGACGATGTTATCTGTGAACAACCCGCTCAGTTACCACGTGATGAAATTACGAAAAATGCCTTTGTACTATTACCTTTGTACGAGATTGCACCTGATCATATTCATCCTGTGTGTAATCGAAGCATATCGAGTATTTGGAGCGCTTATAATAATCCGCAACAAAAACTATGGAAAGTGGAGTTCTTTTTATCATGAGTATTATTGAAATCATTGTTTTAGCCTTGGTACAAGGGTTAACTGAGTTTTTGCCTATTTCTAGCTCTGCACATTTAATTTTACCGTCTCAAATACTAGGGTGGGTTGATCAAGGCACGGCATTTGATGTGGCAGTGCATGTTGGTACTTTACTTGCGGTTGTTATCTATTTTCGTAAAGAAGTGGGTGATATTTTGGGAGCGTGGTTTAAGTCTTTTGGCCAACAAGGCAAAACCGATGACAGCCAACTTGGCTGGTGGATAATTATCGCGACGTTGCCATCGTTGGTGATAGGTTATTTGGTCAAAGATTATGTTGAAGTCTATTCCCGAAATGCTTGGATCATAGCAACAACAACGGTGGTATTTGGTGTATTGCTTTGGTATGCAGACGCGAAGGCCAAGCAAATGAAAACAATATACCAAATCAACTGGCTAAGTGCTTTGTTGATTGGTTTATCTCAAGTTGTAGCGATGGTTTTTCCGGGTACATCTCGTTCTGGGATCACGATGACAGTTGGCTTGTTGTTGGGGTTGAACAAACAAAGTGCTGCACGCTTTTCGTTTTTGATGTCGATCCCGGTCATTGCAGCGGCAGGTTCTTACTACATTTATAAATTATCTAGCAGTGACGAAGTGATAAATTGGAATGCAATTTTGTTGGGTGCCGTTTTGTCTTTTTTGGCAGCCTATGTGTGTATTCACTTTTTCTTAAAAGTTATTGAGAGAATGGGAATGTTCCCATTTGTCGTATACCGATTATTACTCGGCGCTGGATTGTTCGCTTTTTTACTTTGGTAGTTGTTCATACAGGGCACCAGTAGCCACTCGGTGCTCTGTTTTCCGCACATGGTTTCATTCAAGCTCAGGCTGTGTTGCTCAATTTAATGGCTTGCCTCTCGTCTTACCGCTTTTATCTCAATATGTTACCTATGATGACATTTGTCATTGCTGCTTATGACATTTCACACAGGGAATGTGTAAATGCTTTTCGTATGATTGTTATTAATCCAACAAGAGAGGTGAGCAATTATGAAAGCGTTAGGTAATGTAACAAAGTTATTGATCTGTGTGGCAATATTGAATGTCGGTCATGTGGCAGCAAAAGATCTTACCGTCACAGTTTCAGGAATAAATGAGATAAAAGGAGCAGTCAATGTTGCTGTGTATAACTCAGCACAAAGCTTGAAAAGGTACCAAGCTTGGCGCACTATGACCATCCCAGCAACTGCTCGCAGTGTCTCTGTTGTTTTGCCGGATGTTCCCGACGGAGAGTATGGTTTTATGGTTTATCATGATGTTGATAGTAATGGTAAGTTGGGAAGAAATTTCATTGGTATCCCAAATGAGCCTTATGGTTTTAGTAATGATCCGCGCCTTATGGGGCCTCCTAACTTTGAGCAGTTGGCGATAAAAGTGACGCAGAATCGCACTAATGTGGCACTGACCTTGCGCTAAAGAAGGCTTTTTATTGGTTAGTGAAAAGTATGCTTGTGGTCTTACAAACATACTTTTTACCGACACTAAAGCTGCGCCTGTATTGCTTGTTGACGAGCCTGACCTAGCTGTTCTTTAATTTGCGCCCCTTTGTAGCCTTGCGCGATAATGCTTTGTACATCAACAGCGATGGCATTTTGTGCCGCTTTTTTGAGCGTGTTAACCGCTTCTAAATCATTTGGTTTG
Source organism: Pseudoalteromonas sp. A25 (assembly GCF_009176705.1). Lineage (NCBI taxonomy): Bacteria > Pseudomonadati > Pseudomonadota > Gammaproteobacteria > Alteromonadales > Pseudoalteromonadaceae > Pseudoalteromonas > Pseudoalteromonas sp. A25. The sequence continues at coordinate 900,506 of NZ_AP021846.1, forward strand.
TCTGCTTGTATGGCGTCACAAAATATCTCAAAACGCTCTGGCCTGCGCCAAATATCAAGGGCATTAAACAGTTTTAAGATGACAGTGGCACTGAGTGGTTGAGCGTCAAATAGAGCGCGATATTGGCAAAAATCTCTAGCGCACAATGCGTATTTATTGGGAACTTTTAGCGTTTGCTCGATGTTGTGTAAGTCTTCCAATTGGCACGGTGCTAACCATAAACAAAACTGGATCAGTTTAAAGTTATAGTTATCTTTAGACAGCTGACTAACTTTGTCATTAAGTGAGGTACTTAGTGAGCCATGCCACTTTTTAAACATAGGAAATACCCGTTCTAGTGCCCCGATACTTTTTAATACATCACTAAATGTGGCGATACAGCCATCCGCCAAGCTTTTTTCAACTTCCATCCAAATGCGTTCTTTGGTTAAGGTAAATAGTTCTCCTTTTTGTACCATTTCGCTCATTAACTTTAGCGTTTCAGGTGCAATAGTAAAACCGAGGTAATGGTAACGAGCTGCAAAACGAGCAACACGTAATATCCGCAGAGGATCTTCGCTAAAAGCTGGGCTAACATGACGAAGTAGTCTGTTTTTTATGTCTTGTTGGCCATTGAATGGGTCAATGAGCTCACCTTGTTCGTTTTTGGCGATGGCGTTAATTGTAAGGTCTCGACGATATAAATCTTGCTCTAAAGAAATATCCGGTGAAAAGTCACAAATAAAACCGCCATAACCTTGGCCTTGTTTGCGCTCTGTTCTGGCGAGTGCATACTCAGCTTTGCTTGTTGGGTGCAAAAATACCGGAAAATCTTTGCCAACTTGCGTGTAGCCCAGTGAAAGCATTTGTTCAATGGTGGCACCTACGACCACATAGTCTTTGTCAATAACAGGGCGATTTAGCAGTTCATCTCTGACTGCGCCGCCAACTAAGTACACTTGCATAACATCCTCAACAAAACAATTTACGCAAAATTAGAAACAAGGTTTTAACTTATCGAGTTTTTTTGCCATTATAGGCACCATCATAACAATAAAGAGACGTATCGTGTATTTACGCTATTTTGGACTGAGCGAAAAACCGTTTTCTATTGCTCCCAACCCTGAGTATTTATTTTTAAGTGACAGACATAAAGAGGCTTTAGCCCATTTAACTTATGGACTTGGTGATGCTGGCGGCTTTGTATTGTTAACAGGAGAAGTGGGGACTGGGAAAACGACTGTGACTCGCAGTATGTTAGCTCAGTTGCCAGAGTCTACGCAGGTTGCGTTTATTTTGAACCCTGCATTGTCTGAGGTTGAATTACTTGCGAGCATTTGTGATGAATTAAAAATTGCTTATCCGAGTGAGCAGGCCAGTTTGAAAGTGTTAACAGATTTGATAAAAGCACGTTTGCTCGAGAACCATGCGGCGGGTGGGCATACCATGTTGATCATTGATGAGGCTCAGCACTTGGCGGCAGAAGTCCTCGAGCAACTTCGCCTTTTAACTAATTTAGAAACTGATCACAAGAAGTTGTTGCAAATTGTATTAGTCGGTCAGCCTGAGTTACAGCACTTATTACAGCGAAATGAATTACGCCAACTTGCTCAGCGAATAACCGCACGCTATCACTTGTTGCCATTAACAGAGTCTCAAGTTTATGCGTATATTCAGCATAGACTGCAAAAAGCTGGCTGCGATAGCATGTTGTTTAACCACGATGCGATTGCTTATATGCACAAAGTTACAGCAGGTATCCCTAGGTTATTAAACTTATTGGCAGATCGTAGTTTGCTAGGTGCTTACTCTGCGCAACAACAGAGTATTGATAAAAAAATTGTAGTGCAAGCAGCTAAAGAGGCACTGCCATTGAATTTGGTTCCTAAGCAATCAGGAGCAAAAAAGTCTAACGTGTGGTGGGTTTCATCAGCAGCATTTGCCAGTTTTATTTTTGGCTTTGCACTTTCATTTGTTTTTTAGTGGTGAGTTATGTCGTATTTAGTTAATGCATTGAAACAAGCGCAGCAGTCTGCTCACAGTGAGCAAGATCACTTGGCTTATCAACACCAAAAACAACTCAAGCTGTATCGGCTTGCGACGCTAGGGTTAGCAAGCGTGGTTTTAATTGGAGGGTTCACTTTTGCCGGTTTTGTGACTGGTAACTATCTACAAGCATCCATGACCCAACCTATAAAAACTAAACAACAGCAAACAGTTCAACAAACCGCTGAGTTAGTAAAAGAAAATGACAATGCTGTAGTAGAGCAGGTTAACAAGACAAACTTGTCAACGGCAAAACCGCAGCAGCAAGCGGCAATGCAACTATCCGCAGTGCCTGTTAATACGGTAGCTCAACAGCCACAGCTTTCTAACAATATGATGAATGGGATGCAATACCAATGGATGTCAGTACAAGTTGGCTTTGATGCTAACGGACAAGCTTTATACCGACAGCAATTGGTACCAGTAGCAAATGGGCAGGTGATGAATGTGGTGCAAACACAGCAACAGCCAATGTCGCAACCATTTGTACAACCTCAAAATAGTCAACAAATGCCGCAGGAAGACTTAAGTCAATATCGCGTGCTTGGTAAACCTTTAGCCAAGCCTGCTAAAGACGATAAAGAGCAAGAAGATTCGGCACTTGCTGGCGTCTCTGATGAGCTCAAAGAAGCCTTTGCACAAGCCGTTGCGCAAACTGAAACGCAACCTACTCACCATGTTACAGCGAGTAGCCGAGATTCAGCTCGTGCTACACCGATTGAACTATTACCTAATGCGCTGCAAAACAGTTTACCACCTCTGCGTTATCAAGCTCATATCTATGCCACAGACGCCGACAAGCGTTGGATAAAGCTAAATAATCGCGAACTCTATGAGGGGGATAGCATTGGTGCATTACAACTTGTTGAGATCACACCGGAACAAGCACTATTTAACTATGATGGTTATGAGTTTAGTATGAAAGCGATGCAAGATTGGCTGCCATAATATTATGGCAGCATAGAGTGTTTGAAGAACTTTAATAAGTTGAGATTAAACTCTTCAGGCTTTATCGCCGCTTCAATTTCATCATTGGCTCGTTTGCTTGATAAGTCGATGTCTTTCACTTCGCTATAGTGCATATGTTTGGCGTGGTAAAATATTTTCACTACAGGTTGCAGCGGCGTTTGCGGATTACTCTGGCTAATAACGCCGACCCGCTGACTTTTTAGCTTCACTAAAGTCCCTACAGGATAAACTCCGATACAGTGAATAAAGGCATTGAGCAAAATGCTGTCATATTGATGTGGCGCATGCTCTCGTAATATTTTAAAGGCTACGACAGGCGTTTTACTACTTTTATACACTCTGTCAGCTGTAATGGCATCATAGCTGTCGACAATAGCAGCCATGCGTACATATTGTGATAACTCGTCGCTCTTTTTCCCATAGGGGTAGCCGCTGCCATCTAAGCGTTCATGATGAAAACCCGCTATTTCAGTGGCTATGTCACCTAAGTTGGCATTTTTGACCACTTCATAACTGTAACGTGCATGCTGTTTCATAATGTCATATTCTTCATCACTGAGTGCACCTGGCTTGTTGAGAATGTCGTCGGGGATATGAATCTTGCCAATGTCATGCAGTAATGCCCCAGTGGTAACTTGTTCTATGATCTCTCTTTCTAAAGACAAATGTTTGGCAAAAATGCCCATTAGAATAGCGACGTTAACAGAGTGCTCGAGCAAGTAAGCATCCTTGTCTTTGATTTGTGCGATGCAAGCCAAGGCATCTTGATTTCTAAATATTGAGTCGATCAAACCACTGGCGGTCTCTTGAAAAGGGGTCAGATCCAGCTGTTTGCCGTTCTTTAAATCATCAAAGGTTTTTTGTTGTAGCTCTTTGGCTTGTTGGTAAAGTAGATTCGCTTTATCGAGCTCGCTTTCAATAGAAGCTGATTTATGAAATGGGTCGTGTTTTTTTTGTGCCGTTGTTGCTTTTGCGTCTACTTTGATATTTGAAGTGTTTTTTTCTTGCTGCTTATCAGCATTGCTAGGTGTACTTGTGGTTGGTTGCAGCGTTTTGTCTGGATCAATTTCTACCGCCATCACACCCGCTTTTATTAGGTTATCAATGCCTCCTTGAGTTTTCACCCAGCCTTGGTTTTTCACTTTGACATGACCCGTTTGTTTTGTCACACCAACCACAAACATTCCTGGTTTTAGCTCACTGATGTCAATTGTCTTCACTCTATATACCTAAATTCACATTGTTACTATAAAGGTTAGCAAAGGATCACTTAAAATGAATCAGAACAGGCACAAATTCTAAGATTTCATAGTACTACGCAATAAAAAAGCCAGCAAAAGCTGGCTTTTCAAAACGTTATTTTACCTATTTACTCTTCATCTTCCACAAGAGTCATTAGCGATGTATTACCACCAGATGCAGTGGTATCAATACTAATCGTTTTCTCTGTGATCAGGCGGTTGATCAGCGTGTCGTAGTATTCTGCGCTTATTACTGGCAAGATAGCACCAGAGCGTGCGGCAAGCTGTTGACTAAAGTAGCCAAGCCTTGATGAGCGAGCGGCAACAACTGCACCTGATAGGTGAGGATGCGCCAAGATTGCTTGTAGTTGGTTTGGCTTAGCTACTTGGAATACACCTTCGGCAATTCCGGTCGAGATAAACTTATCTCTAAAAGCTTGCGCTTCTTCATAGAACAACTCAGATGCTACTGTAATGACAGTATTACCAGCAGCAAGCGCTGTGATAATAGAAATTGCCCAGAAGTTAAATGAGGTACTCTTATCGGCATAGCATACAACACAGCCACGAGGCTCAAGGTGTAAGGTATTAGACTCACCCGTTGGACCCGGTAGTGTGGTGTAAGAGCGCATACGCTTTTCAAGGCGATTTAATTGTGCGCGGGCATCGGCCAGTGTTTTCGCTAAGTCATCAGCGAGGTCATCAATGATCTCAACGGTTGCAACTTTCGCGAGTAGCTGACGGACAGAAGAAACACGGTCATTGAGTGGTGTATTACGCCAGATCTTCTCATCGCGCATAGAGTTACGCATAAGTTGATCAACTTGCTCAGCAGCGCCCGGAAAATCGTGCGTTTCTAACTGATCAGCAGTCAAGTTGGTCATTTGTACGTTCTCTGGAGAGGCTTTTTCTTTTACCAAACGGTACAAGTAATTTGGACCACCTGCTTTTGGACCCGTACCTGATAAACCACGACCACCAAATGGTTGCACACCAACAATTGCACCAATCATGTTACGATTTACATACACGTTACCAGCACGCGACATTTTCGCTAGGTATTGGCAGCGCTCCTCAATACGTGAATGAACACCCATGGTTAGGCCATAGCCTGTGCCGTTAATTTGATCGATCACTTTGTCTAAGTCTTCCGCTTTGTAACGGACAACATGCACGATAGGACCAAATACTTCACGTTTAAGTACAGATAAATCTGCAATTTCATATAAACGTGGTGCAAAGAAGTAAGCGCCATTTTCGTTATTATCTGGGATCTTAGATTCAAACAGTAATTTACCATTACTCTTTAAGTACTCAACATGCGCAGTGAGCGTGTTCAGTGCTTTTTCATCAATCACTGGGCCTACATCTGTAGACAATAACGAAGGGTCGCCAACATGTAACTCTTGCAGCGCACCTTTTAGCATCGTGATGATGCCATCAGCAACATCGTCTTGTAAGAACAATACGCGAAGCGCTGAACAACGTTGACCGGCACTTTGGAAACCTGATGAAATAACATCGTCTACTACTTGCTCCGGAAGTGCTGTTGAGTCAACGATCATACAGTTTTGGCCACCTGTTTCGGCAATCAAAGGTACTTGAATGTCGTTACGCTCTGCAAGAATTTGAGAAATCAAAGTACCTGTTTCTGTTGAACCTGTGAACATTACAGCTGATATACGCTCATCTGGCACTATGTGTTTGCCAACTTCACTGCCTCTAGCGATGACTGGCTGAACCACATGCTCAGGTAAACCAACAGTGTGCATGAGCTCAATACAACGCAGTGCGATATAGCTTGTTTGTTCTGCAGGCTTGGCTATTACGGTGTTACCGGTAACGATTGCTGCAGCAACTTGACCCAAGAAAATTGCAAGTGGGAAGTTCCAAGGGCTGATACACAAAATAACGCCGCGTGCTTCAAAGCGCTCATCTTGCGCAAGTTCCTCAGCTCGGGCCGCGTAGTAACGACAAAAGTCAACGGCTTCGCGTACTTCATCAATACTGTCTTGAGTAACCTTACCCGCTTCTTTGATACAAATAGCAACAAGTTCGTCGTGGTGACGCTCTAGAATGTCACCAACGCGGCGAAGTAAGTCAGCACGCTCTTTCACAGGAGTTTGTGACCAACTCTCAAATGCCTTATCGGCATTTTCTAGCATAGACTGCATTTCGTCACTTTGGTGAACACGAACCTGACCGACAACCTCTTTATGGTTTGCAGGGTTACGCACCGCCAGGTGACCTTCTTTCACTTGGCTTTCATCAATTAAGTGTTCGTTAAACCAGTTATCTAGGTTTTCTTTAAACGGGGTGAGTGCGTTGATGTCAGTGAGATCCATTCCCTTTGAGTTAGGACGCTCATCACCGTAAAGCTCAATTGGTAACTTAATTTGTTTATTAAACTTGTTACGTAAACCTTGTAGCGTTTCAACTGGATCTGGTAACAGTGACTCTACAGGCTTTGTCGTATCTACAATGGCGTTTACAAACGATGAGTTTGCGCCGTTTTCTAATAGACGACGCACAAGATATGCAAGTAAGTCTTCATGTTGACCAACCGGAGCATAAACACGGCATTGGATCTTTTCTTTTTCAACTATTTGGTCGAATAGCGACTCACCCATTCCATGTAGGCGTTGGAATTCAAAACCTTGGTTGTCACCTTTGGCTACTTCCAGAATAGTTGCTGCTGTGTAGGCATTGTGTGTTGCAAATTGTGGGAAGAGTACATCACGTGCCTCTAACAATTTAATCGCACATGCCTTGTAAGATACGTCTGTAGTTGCCTTACGTGTAAATACAGGGAAGTGATTTAAACCATCTTGTTGTGTGGTTTTAATTTCGGTATCCCAGTAAGCACCTTTAACAAGGCGAACCATCAACTTGCGTCCAACGCGTCGAGCTAGCTCTGATAGCCACTCGACCACAAAAATAGCGCGCTTTTGGTAAGCTTGAACGGCTAAACCAAAGCCTTGCCAATCGCCTAGGTCATCATCTGAGAACACGGCTTCAATGATATCTAGCGAGATATCTAAGCGGTCAGCTTCTTCAGCGTCTACTGTAAAACCAATGTCGTATTTTTTTGCAACCAACGCTAACTCTTTTAGCTTTGGAACGATCTCTTCCATCACGCGGTCGCGGTGGCTAAATTCATAACGAGGGTGAATAGCTGATAACTTTACTGATATACCAGGGCTTTTGATTGGACCACGACCATTAGCCGCTTTACCAATTGCATGGATTGCAGTCATGTAGCTATTGAAATAGCGTTCTGCATCGGCCATGGTGCGGGCACCTTCACCTAGCATATCGTACGAGTAAACGTAACCTTTTTTCTCTTTCTCAGCGGCGCGCTCGATGGCTTCATCAATATTTTGACCCATTACGAACTGCTTACCCATGATCTTCATTGCAAAGTTCACAGATTTACGGATCACAGGTTCACCTAAGCGACCGATGGTCTTTTTCAGAACACCAAATTGCTGCTCTTTATTTTTATCTGTGTAGTTAACCATTTTGCCGGTTACTAATAGACCCCAGCTTGATGCATTGACGAATAAAGAGTCGCTGCTGCCCAAGTGAGAACTCCAGTCACCATTCGCTAATTTGTCACGGATAAGGTTATCTTGTGTTTCTTTATCTGGAACGCGTAATAATGCTTCAGCTAAACACATCAGTACAACGCCTTCTTCTGTCGAAAGCGAAAATTCGTTTAATAGGGCGTCAACACCATTTTGGCCATCTTGGTCTTTACGAATATTTAAAACCAATTGACGTGCACGTTCCCATGCTCGGCTTCTAGCCGTAACGCCAACTTCAGCAAGCGGCAAAATATGATCGATAACTTCATTTTCATCAATGCGGTAGAAGTCACGGATTTTTTGTCGGATAGGACAGTTAGTTGTCAAATCGCCGTTATAAAGCATAAGCAACCCTCAATAAGAGTAGAGTCAAAAATACATGTAATTATCGCCTACACCCTTGGTATTCGTGTAGGAGGCATAAGGCCTTCTTTCAATTACGACAAATTAAATGCAGTGTGTTTAACCACCATATCATAATGATTTGAGTGTTTAAAATAGCATCACTACGCATTCGGTTTAATATCAATTTTCGGGAGCATTCTATCCAAAATACAGCAGTATATGCTGTCTTATTTTTTCCGATTACGGTAAATTAGCGGGAGATTATGAACTCTCACAGAATAAAATGCTGAATGACTACTTCAATTAAAACTCGTGTACTTGATCGCATTGATTTAGCTATTTTAGATGTATTACAGAAAAATGGCCGAATTTCGAATGTAAACTTAGCAAAAGCCGTCAACTTAAGCCCAAGTCCATGCCTCGATAGAGTAAAAAAGCTGGAGTCTGAGGGTTATATTGAGGGGTATACTGCACGTTTAAATCCGATGAAGTTAGGTCAACATCTAGTTGCACATATTGAAATCACCCTTAAAAGCTCAACAGAATCGGTGTTTGAGACGTTCAAAAAACACATTCTGGCATTACCTAATGTGGTTTCATGCGATATGGTGGCGGGTGGGTTTGACTATTTGTTGAAGATTCGTGTGCAAGATATGCGACAGTACAGAGAAGTATTGGGGCAGGTGGTAGAGATACCCGGTGTAGGAACGAATCATACCTATATGGTGATAGAGCATATTAAATCAGACATGGGTGTTGAAGTATTAAATTTATAAAAAAGGCCGCAATTGTGGCCCTTTTTACTTGGTACTTACCAACCATCATAACGTTTGCGACGAGATAGTAGCAAGGTTAGTATCACGCCAAACAATAAGCCACTTAAAGCCACGCCACCGCCATAAGTAAGCATTAAATGTTGCTCTTTTTGTTTTTTAGCTGCACTTGCCTGCTGTTGCTCGTTTAGACTCGTTTGTAGTTCTGTAATAGTCTGTTGCAGGCTTTGGTTCTCAGCACGTAAGTCGTTATTTGCTTGCTGGAGCGTGGGTAATTCACTACGCATTGAGTCTATTTCAGTTTGACTGCTTTGCAGTGCTTCACTGACTTGCTGGAGCTGTTGATTCAGTCCCGGCTGGGTGGTGACAAACTTGGCTTCAACCCAAGCTTCTCGTCCTTTATCATCAATAATTTGAATAAAGTCTTCTTGTATTTCTGAGATGATAGAAATTGGGGTACCTGCATCAACAGAGCCGAGAATTCGGTAATTTTTGCCGGGTCCTGCATGCATGTAAATGAACAGGTTATCAATAATATAACCGGTGTTCTCTGATTGTTCATTAGACTGAGAAGCTACTGCAGAGCTTTGTTCATTATCCAATTCTGTTTCGGCCACAGCGAACTGTGAGCACAGGACAAGCAGTGTTGGCAAAACAATTCTGTTTAACATAGGGTGAACCAAGTTTTTGATAATTTTTAGAAATAGTATGGATTTAACTGAGTAATAGCAAGTTAAGCCGAAAACTTAACTGATCTTAGAGTAAAAAGTTTGCAAACCGACGTATCATTGTATATTTTGAGCGTTCGATAACAATATAGGTATTAGCTTGCCAAAATGGACACTGAGATAGAACTGAAGTTTTTACTTTCAGACAATGAAGTTCCTCTTATCCCTGGACTTATCACGCAGTTTGCTAAAACAGTAGTAAATAAGCCTGCAAAAAACCTTCAAAATGCATACTTTGATACCCCGAGCCGAGAACTTAGAGCTTTAGACATAGGTTTGCGCACGCGTTGTTGTGATGATGAATGCGAGCAAACCATCAAGCTTGCAGGGGAAGTTGTAGGAGGATTGCATCAACGTCCAGAGTTTAACTTGCCAACTGAATCCGGTCGGCCAAATTTATTGGCCTTTGATGCGAGTATTTGGCCACACGGTATGCAAGTTGACGCTATCAACGAAAATTTATTCCCGATCTTCAGTACGAACTTCATCCGTCGCACTTGGTTAATTGAAACCGAGCAAGGCAGTAAAATCGAAGTTGTTTTAGACAAGGGCGAAATAGTTGCACAAGGGCAAGTGGAAGCGATCTCTGAGTTAGAGATAGAACTCGTCGAAGGTCAGCGCAGTGACTTATTTTTGCTAGCCGATCACTTGATTAACCTCTCTGGGATGCGATTAGGTTTGTACTCGAAGGCCGCTAGAGGCTATCGACTTGCAGATTCACAACCCTTGAAGCCAAATAAGTTTATTGGTTTTGTGCCTCTGCAATTAGGGATCACACAAGAGCAAGCGTTTATAGCCACAATTAATTATAGTATCCAATTTGTGCAAAAACATGAGCAGTGTTACTTCGACAAGCCAAGCTTGAAAACACTCAAGCGTGTGATCGATGGCATTACGCTTATTCGTCATAGCTTTAGGCTATTCTGCGCGATTGTAGATAAGTCATCCACTGAACATTTGCGTTCAGAGCTTAAGTGGTTGCTTAGTGAACTTGAGTGGGTTGAAAATGCTATTCATTTAAAAACATATACATCTAAGCGACATGCGTATTACAAGAAAATCAATAATGCGCCAGAACTCGCTCAAGTGATCGATGATCTCAAAGATGTTCAACCTACGCCAACCGACATCGAAGATTTATTTCATTGTGCTCGCTATAACCGATTGATTTTGTCTTTGACTCGATGGCTAGTTGACAAAGGGTGGCGACAGAACTGGGATCAGAGCGCACTGAATGCAGCACAAATGCCTTTGAGTGATGTTGCTCGTCAACTATTTGATAGAGACTGGGAAGAGCTTCACCAGTTGCTTCCTGAAGGCAAAGTGTTGACAAAAGAAGACTATTTACAATTGAAGTCGAGGTTAGAAAATACGTTATTAAATGGTAACTGCCTAGGTGCCCTTTATGATAAAGAGGCAAGGCAAGAGTTTAGAACTCCATGGATAGATATCGTATATGGCATTTACGAATTAGATACGCTGGCTTACTTGATGCAGCTTTGTCAGGGACAAGACTCTGAAGGGCTCGCCGATATTCAATCTTGGTTGCAAGCCAAGGCTGAGTTTTTGGTTGGCGCAATGGAGCAAAGTCGCAGTGCCTCTTTTAAAAGCTTTCCGTACTGGCGTTAAAGAGGATGTTTAGGCTCGTTGTTGCTTTTGGGGTGGCAATGAGCATTGCACCAAGTGTTGCTTCGCAATGGCAAACATGGCGAGAAACGGCCAATATAAAGATAGCTACTTTACCTCATAGCAGCGGGATAAATTACATTGACGTTGAGGCATTTTTTGCGGGTGTGACTGTGAATGCATTACTTAATGTCATGAGTGATACAAAAAGTGCACCCAAATGGCTCAGTAGCAGCAAAAGCGTAAAAGTGATTGCCCGTCCAACACCAGCAGAGGCTGTGGTTTATACATATTTTGATTCGCCCTGGCCTGTGAGTGATAGAGATATGCTCACTCATTCATGTTTGTCGCAATTGGGTGGCAGTCAGTATCGCTTAGATATTTTAAGTACCACGGCTTATGAAACACCGCAGAGTAGAGCATTGCGTATAACGCCGGTGAGAGGCTTTTGGCTCTTGACGCAAACACGTAAAGGCTTGCAAATAAAGCATCGAATATATGCAGATCCAAATGGGGCGCTACCTATCTGGTTAGTCAACAATACAGCCCTTAATAATATCTTCAAAAGCTTTAAATCGCTTGAAAAAATACTAAAAACACCAAAATACCACAATACAAAAAGCGCGTTTTCGGCGGGAGACTGCTCTGCCTTTGAGGCGTTGCATGTTGTATCACCATAGCTAAAGTTAGAAGAAAAAACTAAAACACTTTTCCTAATAGAAATTAGCTGTATGATTAGCAGCACTTCATTTTTGTGTTTTTTCAAACCGTTCTTTGCTTTTAAGGGATCGCATGACAACCTATGTTGAAACAGAGCGAGCTTCGGATTCGCCGTTGATCATTTCGCTAATATTAGCCATGTTGCTGTGGGGAGCAAGCTGGATATCTGGCAAGTTAATCGCAGATCTTGCGCCAGCGCCTGTAACCGTTTTTTATCGTTTAGCCATGGCAACTTTAGGTATGTTACCGATTCTATTGTTGGTGCATCGTTTTAAGGTTGTAACATTACGCTTTTCGAGAAAAGCGTTACTTTGGTCACTACCAGCTGGTGTGATCTTAGCATTGTATAATCAGTTGTTTTTTTTAGGCCTTCACGATGGGTTACCCGGTAAAGGTGGTATGTTGGTCACGACCACAAATCCAGTATTTACTTTCATATTAGCGACGATCCTTTTTAAACAAACGATAGCGAAGCGCCAGGCATTAGGGTTGGTATTAGGGCTCACCGGCGGACTGTTTATGATACAGGTTTGGCAGTTCGATTATGCTCAGCTAATGGCCACCGGTAATGCCTATTTCATCATGGCCTCTTTAACATGGGCAGTACTCACTTTGGTGAGCCAACAAGGCACGCGCTTTGCCGACTTTTTGCTATTTAGTACCTTGATGTATGCTTGTGCCACAGTTGTTAGTTATGGCTTTGCCTATGAACACTCTCCACTGAGTACGATGAATCAGTATTCGAGTTTTTACTGGCAGCACATGGTGTTTTTATCGGTCGTGGTTGTTAGTATTGCTACTAGCTTATTCTTTTTAGCTAATCAGCAGTTAGGCTCCAGTCGTTCAAGTTCTTTTATATTTGTGGTACCAGCCTCTGCAATGGGACTTTCTGCTTGGTATTTCTCTGAGCCTTTGTCAGTGCCAGTAGCTTGTGGCGCGCTTTTAGCGTTGTGTGCCGTATACTTGATCAATAATAAGCGTTCATAAAGTAATGTATAATGACGGTTGTTAACGAAAGTCTAGTTGCTTTAACTTTTCGGGTTTATCTATGAGTAGAAGCAACTTTTTTTTCCAAGATTCTTGCCTTTTTAAATTTTGAAATAAGATTGTCCAAGGGGTCAATAAAACATCTGCAAATGAAACAGCATAGGTTCTTTGAGCTACGCCATACTTAGGCGCGTTACCATTAATTGGCTCTACAAATGTACCGAATAATTTATCCCAGATTATCAACACTCCCGCATAGTTTTTATCTATGTAATGGACGTTGCGAGCATGATGCAAGCAGTGGTGTGCTGGCGTATTAAAAAGCATACCAAACCACTTGAGTGTAGGAGCTTGCTCTGTATGAACAAAGAATTGATAGGCCAAGTTTATGGCGACGATGGTAAAAACAAGCTTAGGTGGATAACCTAAAATAACCAGTGGTAGCCAAAATAGCCACATACCAACGACAGGATAAAAAAGGCTTTGTCGCATGGCTGTTGAAAAATTCATGTTTACAGAGCTGTGATGAACAATGTGCGCACACCATAACCAATTACAGCGATGACTAGCACGATGAAACCAATAATAGCAAAAGTCCTGAAGTACAAATGCTAAGGTTATTGTCAGTACGTTGAGCTCGACAGATAACAGCGAAAAGTGAACGTGTAACCAATGAAAAAAAGGCATAAGCAGTAGTAGGGCAAGCAAATCGCTTATTTGGTGAGATAATGCCAGCCCGGCGTTTAGGATGAACTCTTTTAAGTTATAACTGCTTTTGGCGCGTTTGTATTCGAATAGCATTGCTAAGCCGAATAATGGACTGAGTGCCAGTAAAATAAACTCAACGTTCATGATATATCTTCCTTAATCTGCGCGCTGCCAAGCTAAAATCCACAAGTAGCACTACTTTGAGCAACCAACTGGGTATCCACGTGTTGCTATGGCCAAAAATTTGATAATGCACCTGTAAATTAGTTGCTGTTGTAGTAAGCGTAATTTCGCCACGGTGATGTTTAATCGGGCCAGAGCCTTGTATGCGATAGCATAAAGATTGCGGTGATTGCTGCGTGATAACCTCAATAAATTGATGACCTCGCATTGTAACGTGGCGTCTGCGAAGTCCTTCTTGTGCGGGCAACTCATTAAACTGTGCTTTAAAAATACGCCTAAGCTGGGCGCAATCTGTTAAAACTTCGAGTGTAAAACCACATGATTTTGGCAGTGAAATTAATAAATTGAGTAATTGCATAGGTTTTGTGTAAGGGCACTTTTAAACTAGCATATCGTTTAATAGCGCGGCATACTTGGCCATATGAGTCATTATTTTGTCTTTTCGCGCCATTATGTTCGATATCTGTCCGCAATATTGCCAAGCGTTGGCCGAGTATTTACCTCGCGAAAGTGCCGGTTTGAGTCGCATTCCCATGCAGCATTATTTTGCAGCGCTCGAACAGGGTGCAAAGTTAAATCAAGATCCACTTTGGGGGTTTGAACTAGGCAAACAAATAAATAGTGCACAATATGGCTTGTTGGGGTATCTGGCTGAATCATCAGCCACGTTGCAGCAGGCTTTAGATGCTTTGTTGGCTTTTGACAAAACGGTTGCTGACATTGGCATTTGCCAGTTTGTTGCTCAGAAAAAGGTGGCCAGTATTACTTGGCAGCCTTATGAAAATAATCAGCATGCTATTTTACGTAACATGACTGCTTGGGTGGCGATGGTTAGGCATATGACGGGTCAGGAATTGTCACCTTGTCGTGTTGAGTTCAATCTTGTATTGACGGACAGTCAAAGAGCAAGGTTGCACGATTGGTATGGCTGTGAAGTGATAGCTAACGCCATTAGCAACACCATTCATTTTACTGCTCAGCTGTTAAATATGCCCATATTAACGCGTAATGAGTTAGTCAATGCTAATTTATATCCTGCAATTCGGGATCTGCAAAGAGCGTACGAGAGTGACCAAAGCTGGTTTGCCAAGTTACAGCCAAGTTTACATCGCTGTGATCTGCAGGATATGTCTTTGTCTAGGCTTGCTCAGTTATTAGGTACTTCTACTCGTACGTTACAAAGACAGCTTAAGCGTCATGGCGTGAGCTTTTCTCAGTTGCTTGAGCAAGAACGAAAAAGACGCTTTACACAGTTCTGTCAAGTCTTGCATAAACATGCATTGAGTGAATTATTAGGATATGCAGAGCAAGCGTCTTTAAACCGTGCGGTGAAGCGCTGGTATGGGGTATCGCCAAGCGAATATGTTCGCCAGCGAAAAAATAAAGAAGGACATTAAAAAAGGTGCACTCGGCACCTTTTTATATATTTAAAGCGTATCGGCTTACAGACCTGCAGATGCCTTTAAAGCTTCAGCTTTGTCTGTTTTTTCCCAAGGGAATTCATCACGACCGAAGTGACCGTATGCAGCTGTAGGCTGATAAATTGGACGCTCAAGGTCAAGCATAGTTAAGATGCCGTATGGACGTAGGTCGAAGTGCTCACGAATGATTTCGATTAAACGTGCTTCTTCTAACTTACCTGTGCCAAATGTTTCAACGCTGATTGATGTAGGCTCTGCAACACCGATTGCGTAAGATACTTGGATCTCACACTTATCAGCAAGGCCAGCCGCAACAATATTCTTAGCAACATAACGTGCTGCATAAGCTGCTGAACGGTCAACTTTTGAAGGATCTTTACCAGAGAATGCGCCACCACCGTGACGTGCCATACCACCGTAGGTATCAACGATGATTTTACGACCAGTTAGACCACAGTCACCCATAGGACCACCGATCACAAAACGCCCAGTTGGGTTGATGAAGAATTTAGTGGCTGAAGTTACAAGCTCAGCTGGTAGTACAGGCTTGATGATAGTTTCCATCACAGCTTCTACTAAATCATCTTGTGAAATAGTGTCACAGTGCTGAGTTGATAATACAACTGCATCGATACCAACTGCTTTACCATTTTCATAAGCAAAGGTAACCTGAGATTTAGCATCAGGGCGTAACCAAGCTAGTTCACCACTTTTACGAACCTCAGCTTGACGCTGAACTAAACGGTGTGAATAGGTAATTGGTGCAGGCATTAAAACGTCTGTTTCGTTACAAGCGTAACCAAACATTAGACCTTGGTCACCAGCGCCTTGATCTTCAGGACGTGCACGGTCAACGCCTTGGTTGATGTCTGGAGATTGCTTACCTATGGTATTTAAGATTGCACATGAATCAGCATCAAAACCCATATCTGAGTGTGTATAACCGATTTCGCGTACAGTTTTACGTGTTAATTCTTCGATATCTACCCATGCGCTGGTAGTAACTTCACCACCAACCATAACCATACCGGTTTTTACGTAAGTTTCACACGCAACACGTGCTTTTGGATCTTGCTCTAAAATTGCATCTAGTACCGCATCAGAGATCTGATCGGCGATTTTATCCGGATGACCTTCAGAAACAGATTCAGAAGTAAATAAATGTTTTGCCATTATATTTATGCTCACAAATATTGCGCTTCACAAACTACGGAACAGCGCTAAAAAATTAAGAGGCGTATTTTAACGAAAAGTAAAGCATATGCATAGTTTTTTTACGCCTAGACGTCTAAATTAGTTGGAATGTGTTGGAAGGCCCGAAAAACTTGGCTTTAAGCGAGCTTTTCGGTCATTTATCATTGCAGTTTAGAGCAAAAATAAGTAAGAATGGGCACTTTCAAGACCCGCGCAAAAAATAAATGATTACAAGGTAGGAGAATTCATGCCATCTCGCAAAGAACTTGCTAATGCAATCCGTGTTCTGTCAATGGATGCGGTTCAAAAGGCCAAATCTGGTCACCCTGGAGCCCCTATGGGCATGGCGGACATCGCTGAAGTGCTTTGGCGCGATTATCTAAAGCATAACCCAAGTAACCCACAATGGGCTGACAGAGATCGCTTTGTACTGTCAAATGGCCATGGCTCAATGCTCATTTATTCTTTGCTACATCTAAGTGGTTATGATTTATCCATTGATGATTTGAAAAACTTTCGTCAAATGCATTCCAAAACGCCTGGCCACCCAGAATATGGCTATGCTCCTGGCATCGAAACGACCACAGGCCCTCTAGGCCAAGGTATCACTAACGCCGTAGGTATGGCGATTGCCGAGAAATCTCTTGCCGCACAGTTCAACCGGGGTGAGCACAATATTGTTGATCACTACACTTATACATTTTTAGGTGACGGCTGTTTAATGGAAGGGATCTCTCATGAAGCTTGTTCTTTAGCGGGGACGCTTGGTCTAGGCAAGCTTATTGCGTTTTGGGACGACAATGGAATTTCTATTGATGGTGAAGTGGAAGGCTGGTTTAGCGATGATACACCAAAACGCTTTGAGTCATACGGCTGGCATGTAATTGCAGATGTTGACGGCCATGATAGTGAAGCGATTAAAGCGGCGATTGAAGCGGCAAGAGCAGAATCAGACAAACCAACTTTAATTTGTTGTAAAACGGTTATTGGCTATGGTTCTCCAAATAAATCTGGTAGCCATGATTGTCATGGTGCACCGTTAGGTGATGATGAAATTAAAGCTGCACGTGAGTTTTTAGGTTGGCAGCATGACGCGTTTGAAGTGCCAGAAGACATTTATGCTAAGTGGGATGCAACTGCGCGAGGCCAGCAGCAGCAAAGTGAGTGGACGATTAAGTTTACTGAGTATCAAATAGAATACCCAGAGCTTGCAGCTGAGTTTGAGCGTCGCATGAACGGTGATTTACCGGCAAATTGGCAAGCGCATACTGAAGCTTACATCGCACAATTACAAGCGAACCCAGCGAATCCAGCGACACGTAAAGCGTCTCAAAATGCGCTGAATGCTTATGGACCTATCTTGCCAGAATTTATGGGCGGCTCTGCGGACTTAGCAGGCTCAAACTTAACATTGTGGGATGGGTCTAAAGGCCTAACGGCAGAAGACGCATCAGGTAATTATATCTTCTACGGTGTACGTGAGTTTGGTATGTCGGCCATTATGAATGGTATTGCCCTTCATAAAGGGTTTGTGCCTTACGGCGCGACGTTCTTGATGTTTATGGAATATGCGCGTAATGCTGTGCGTATGGCTGCACTAATGAAGCAACCTAGTATTTTTGTCTACACGCATGACTCAATTGGTCTTGGTGAAGATGGTCCAACGCACCAGCCGGTTGAACAAATTGCAAGCATGCGTTTAACACCAAACTTAGTGAACTGGCGTCCATGTGACCAAGTAGAGTCTGCGGTTGCTTGGCAACAAGCGATTGAGCGTAAAGATGGGCCAACATCTTTGATCTTCACTCGTCAAGGGTTAGAGCAACAAGCTCGTGATGATCAGCAAGTGCAGGCAATCAAAAAAGGTGGCTATGTACTAAGCTGTGATGGCAACCCAGATCTGATCCTTATTGCAACCGGCTCTGAAGTGCAATTGGCTGTTGATGCTGCAACTCAATTACGAGAGTCAGGCAAAAAGGTACGTGTTGTATCCATGCCGTCGACGGATGTATTCGACGCACAGTCAGCTGATTATAAAGAAAGTGTGTTACCAAGCTCGGTAACGCGCCGAGTTGCTGTTGAAGCAGGTATTGAAGACTACTGGTACAAATATGTAGGCCTAAATGGTGCGGTAGTAGGTATGAGTACTTTTGGCGAATCGGCACCTGCTAACGAGCTATTTGCGCACTTTGGTTTTACGGTTGAAAACGTAGTTGCTAAAGCAAACAACTTGTTTTAATTAGCTAATTTAAAGAAAAGAGCCCGCAGTTAGCGGGTTTTTTTGTGCTCAATATTGGGCTTATTCTTTTTCATAAAAAAAGCGCCCAACGGGCGCTTCAAATGTATTAGTGGTAAGACTTAAATCTTAGACCTTAAACTGCTCTACAGATTGACGTAACTCTTCTGCCAACTTGGCCACTTCGCTACTTGAGATAGAGGTTTGATTTGCGCCTTCTGCAGTTTGCTCAGCAATCGAAACAATTGACTCTAAGCGCTCACTGATCTCTTGTGCAACTTGCTGCTGCTCATTCGCTGCATTTGAAATTTCTTCACTTACGTCATGCGCTTGTGATACAGCCTGGGTAATCGAGTTTAAAGCTTCATTTGCTAAGTCGCTTTGTTCCACACAAGACTCAGCTTGTTGCTTGCCTTTAGACATCGCTCTTACGGCTTCCTCTGCGCCTGCCTGCAATGATTCAATCATAGATTGGATCTCTTGTGTAGACTCTTGCGTTTTGCTCGCTAATGAGCGAACTTCATCCGCCACCACAGCAAAGCCTCTGCCTTGTTCACCAGCACGTGCGGCTTCAATAGCAGCGTTTAAAGCAAGTAAGTTAGTCTGCTCTGCGATACCTCTAATCACATCGAGGATACTACCTATTGAAGCGCTATCTTGATGAAGTTTGTTGATAACTCCTGATGCTTCTTCAACTTCTCGTGCAAGCTGCTCAATGGTATGTTTATTTTCATAAGAGATACCTTTTACTCGCTCAGCTTCTTTATCTGCATTTTTAATTTCAAGTAAAGCTTGGTGTGCGCTATTGCTCACACCGTGTGATGTACTGCTCATTTCAGTGGTCGCAGTGGCGGCTTGCTCAACCTGCGCTTGTTGATTACGAATAGCTTGGCTTGATTCAGTGGTAATCGTTGACGTTTGTTCTGATGCGGCAGCTAATTGAGTAGAGCGAGAAATGATCCCTGTGATTAATTCTCGAAGGCTACTAATTAATGTGTTACAGCTACGAGAAAGTTCACCAAACTCATCTTGTGCAGAATCATCTAACTTTTGAGTCATATCTCCGCGTGCAACGATAGTAAGCACTCGGTTGACCTCTGAAAGTGGTTTCGTGATTAAGTTGACTGTTATGTAAGCTACTAAAATGGCAATTAAGGTTGCAACGATCATCCCCACCCAGGTCCATAAGTTTGCAGCACTAACGTCTTGGCGTACCTCTTGTTGCAGATTAAAGGCCACTTTATTAGCCTCATCTAATAATTCATCGAGTTGCTTCAGTGCTGCTTGTGTAGCTTGTTCGGCGTCTTGTAGCTCTTTGCGTGTCATATCAATAGCGTTTATGAGGCGTTTCTTGTTCTCAAATAAACTCTGTGTACCTGTCACTTGTTTTTCTAAGCTAGAGTAATAGGACTGCAAGTCTGAAAATAATCCATCGTCAAGTGCTTGAACTGGCCCTTTCATTAAGCCCATATTCCGTGTCAATTCACCAACCAAATATTCTTGGTCTTTTTTTACGATCTCAAGGGTGCTTAAGTTTGTAATGGTGAGCATGTCAGTACTATTAGTGACGACAGAAGAGAAGTTGTTTTCAAGGCTCGTTGCTGCTTGGTAAGCCCGAGCATGCTGCTCTTTTAAACCATCTAAGTCGATAATATCGAGTACCACAGTAGTGGCATCTTCAGCACTCATTTCTATATCTTCTAGTTGAGATTTGAGTGTTTTTCTTAATTCAAGCTCAAGGGTTTTGTCTTTCTCTAAACTGGCAACCGCTTTAGAGAAAGTCTCAAACGTTTTACCTACATCACGCGCACTCTTTGCCAATTTAGGGCTGTCTTGTACAACTTGCTGTAACTGTGTGTATGTACTTTCAAATGTTTTTCGTTTTTTCTCAAACTGTGCTCTTAAACTATTAAGTTCATTTGGGGCTTGTGAATAGAAAGTCCCTTGGGCCATTTTGCTCATCAGCGTAAATTCAACTTGTAACTCAGAGCTTTTATCGAGCGCTGGCAATGACAGTCGATTTACCAGCTGTGTTGAGCTGTCGATATTTGCAATCCTTAGCAGTGAGTTTCCGCCAATTAACAGCAGTAAGAGAGTGATAAAAATAAAACCACCCCAAATTCTTTGGCTAACAGTCAAGTTCATACAGTTTCCATAAATTTACTAATAGGATTGAATAACTTATCGGTTGTTACGACGATAAGTTAAGTATTTTATAGCAGATACGTGTAAATAATTCAGTAAAACGAGTTAAGTTTACCTTATTTGCTTGAAAAACGCTCACCTGATGTTAAGTTCATCAAAGTCATTGGGCCACCCCACACACATCCAGTGTCCAATGCTATAACATTATTTAAGTTTGTTTTACCTTCAAGCGCAGCCCAATGGCCAAAAATATATCGATTATCATCTTGTTGAAAGCGCGCATGAGTAAACCAAGGCATCAGGTTATTTGATATTTCCGCAGGGCCTTTGTGCTTAAGTTCTAACTGTCCGTTATTGTCTAAAAATCGCATGCGAGTAAAGACATTAACAATTGCTTTGAACTTGTCTTGGTCATTGAGATTCTCGACATCTTTAACCACACCAGCGCCGTACATGTTAGCAAAGTAGTGCACAGCGTCAGATGATTGGTAACATTGCTGAGCAAATTGTGCATAGTTTAAGGCGCTTTTGATATCCCAATCAGGATGAATGCCTGCGTGAGATACAAAAGTTTTTAATTGCGGCAGAAAGAGCGCTAATGGTTGTGCTTGTAAGAGTGCAATATATTTGTCTAATTTACTGCTGGCAAAAACATTGTCTAGCTTGTCTTTAGGGTTAGGTGGTTTCCCAAGAAGCGCACAGGCTAAGAAGTGTAAATCATGATTACCAAGTGTAATACTTATCGCACCTTGGTTTTGGCACAAAAACTCCAAGCAAGCTTGAGAGTCAGGTCCTCGTGCCAAAACATCCCCAACTAAGTACAAGTGGTCTTGGCTGGGGTTAAAGTCTACGATATCTAAAAGCTGCATGAATGGTTTAAAGCAGCCTTGTAGATCTCCTATTGCGTACTTGGCCATAACGGCTTAATGCAAAATATTAGGACAAGCTAAGCGAAATACGTCAATAGGCGCTTTAAATTCATTACCAAATTCGTTTCGCATAATGTAATGTCCTTGCATTGTACCAATTGGCGTATCAAGCACCGCACCACTGGTATACTTATAACTTTCTCCAGGTCCAATGGTTGGCTTTTCACCTACAACGCCTTCGCCTTCGACTTCCGTTTCTTTGCCATTGGCGTCAGTAATGAGCCAGTAGCGGCTATGAAGTTTCGCGCTACATAAACTGTGATTTTTAATTGTCACAGTGTAGGCAAAAACATATTTATCTTTCTCTGGCTGAGATTGGGCTTCAACATAAAAGGTTTCAACAGAAACCTTAATTGGAGAGCCTATGTTACTGCTTGTTGTCATAAATCCAGTTAGCTATTTCTATAAATTGTGCAAGGGATAAGTTTTCAGCGCGTTTAGAAGGGTCAATGCCCAGCTGCGTAAGTTCGTCTACATTGAGTAGATTCGATAGGCTATTACGCAAGGTTTTACGGCGTTGATTAAATGCTTCCAAACACACCGTATTTAATATTTTAGTGCTTTTCGCACTGCGTTGTTCCGGCTTTTTGGGGATCAAACGAATAACGGCAGAGTCTACTTTTGGAGCCGGTTTAAAACACTCTGGTGGTACATCAATCACCGGCATTGCATGACAGTAGTACTGTGTCATGACGCTTAAACGACCAAATGCTTTCGAGTCGGGTCCTGCGACCATACGCTTTACAACTTCTTTTTGTAGCATAAAGTGCATGTGCTCGACATGATCGGCAAACTCAAATAAATGAAACAGTAGGGGAGTTGAAACGTTATACGGTAAATTTCCGAATATTTTTAGTTTCTCATCACTTTTGATCAGACTTGCAAAGTCAAATTTCATAGCATCGCCCTGATGCACAGTGAGCTTTGGACCCATAAAAGGGTGATGTATAAGTCGTTCAGCAAGATCTTTGTCTAGCTCAACGACCGTCAGATGACCACTTAAATCAACAACAGGTTCTGTGATTGCACCAAGGCCCGGGCCAATCTCTACTAGATTGTCGCTTGGTTTTGGGTCGATGGCGGTGACTATTTTATCGATGATCATCTCATCGTTTAAAAAGTTTTGGCCAAAACGTTTTCGGGCGCGGTGCCCTAAGTGTACTTTATCTGTCATGAACTCTGTGCTTTTTCAGTGGCGAGCTTGATGGCCTCGCGTATCGCTAAATCAAAACTACCCACCTCAATATCATTTGTAGCAGCCAAATCTAGCGCTGTACCATGATCTACTGAGGTGCGAATAAAGGGTAATCCGAGGGTGATATTAACCGAATTACCAAATCCTTTATATTTTAACACAGGTAAGCCCTGATCGTGATACATAGCAAGCACGGCATCAGCATTATCTAAATATTTTGCTTGAAATAGCGTGTCGGCAGGCAATGGGCCCACAAAGTTCATACCTTGCTGATTAAGAGCGTTTAGGGTAGGAGTAATCGTGTCTATTTCTTCTCTACCTAAGTGCCCATCTTCACCAGCATGGGGGTTAAGCCCGCAAACCAAAACGCGCGGTTTATCAATGCCAAACTTATTTTTTAAATCATCGTGTAAGATAGAGGCAACTTTGCTCAGGCGCTCTTTAGTCACTGCTCTTGACACATATTCAAGCGGTATGTGTGTAGTTACCAATGCAACACGTAACCCCTCGGTGGCAAGCATCATGACGACATCTGATGTGCCAGATTGCTGAGCAAAATATTCAGTGTGTCCACTAAAAGAGATACCGGCTCGGTTGATAATACCTTTATGAACAGGGCCAGTTACGACAGCATCAAACGTCCCATCCATATTCTTTTCAGACGCCAAACGCAGTGTTTCTAGCACATAAAGGCCATTTTTTTCATCTAATACCCCAGGTGTTACATCAGCACCTTTGTCAACTTGCATGTAATATAAGCACCCGGCAGGAGCTGGCTGTGGTGCCTTATTGGCATCAAATGCCAATAAGGTGATATTGAGTCCAAGCTCTTTGGCCCGTTGTTCCATTAAGGCTTTATCAACAACCGCGACGAGCTGCACGGGCCAACTTTTTTGCGCCAACTTTAAGACGAGATCTGGGCCTATGCCTGCCGGTTCACCCGGGGTTATTGCAATTCTTAAACTCATAATTTGTCTACTTATTCAGTTGCAAAAATATCGATGTGAGCTTGTTCTCTGATCTCACTTTGCCATTTAAAAGCTTCTTCTTTAAATTTGCGGTTGTAAAGCAGGCCGTGAGCACGATTCAGTTTCGCTTGTTCTGTTTTATCTGCTACGCGTTTTTCTAGCAATTGCACAATATGCCAGCCATATGTTGTTCTAAATGGCTCACTGATTTCATTCATTTCTAGAGACATAAGCGTATCTCTAAAAGCTGGTACATAAGTTGTTGGGTCAGTCCAATCATACTCACCCCCTTTCAGTGCAGAACCAGGATCTTCAGAGTGTTCTTTCGCTAATTCAGCGAAATCTGCTTTGCCAGCGCGTAAGTCCTCAGCAAAGCCAGCCAGCATGTCTTTGGCCTTTTCCTCACTGAGAATGATAGAAGGTTTAATCAAGATATGTCTTGAGCGAACTTCTGTGGTTTCTACCACTTGGCGACCGCGGATATCTTGAACTTTTAGAATATGGAAACCAGCGCCAGAGCGCACAGGACCAATAATTTCGTCCTTTTTCTTGCCTTTTACGGCTTCGGCAAATAATGATGGCATTTCGTTGATACTCATCCAGCCTAATTGCCCACCTTCCAAAGCTTTAGGGCCACTTGAAGAGGCAATTGCGATACGTTTAAACTCTTTGCCTTCATTTAAAAATTCAATGACTTTATTTGCTCTGGTGCGTGCATCTTCTATTTCTTCAGGTGTGGCTTTGCTTGGTATTTTGACCAATATATGCCCTAAATCGAATTCTTCCGCGCTACCAGTTTGTTCAACAAGGATTTTTTGTAAGTTAGTTATTTCTCGAGTACTAATGTAAACACGACGGTCGACATTTACACGTCTAACTTGGCTGATGGTGATCTCTTTACGAATTTGCTCACGATACTCTTGAAAGTTTTCACCACTTGCTTCAACGGTTCTTCGTAAGTCGGCGATGGTACCACCTTGCTCAGCAGCAATATTAGCCAAGGTCTGATCAAGCTGTGCGTCGGAAATTTCCATACCCATGCGCCCAGCTAGTTGCAACATTAATGTCTGATCAACTAAGCGGTCTATAGCTTGAATACGTAACGTTCTGTCTGACGGCAGTTCAGTACTTTGTTGCTTAGCTTGCTCTTTCACACGGGTAATAATTTGGTCAACTTCACTTTGCAAAATAACGCCATCATTTACTGTGGCAACTACTTTATCAATTAGCATTCGCTCAGCGAAGGCGTTTTGGTGGATACTTAGCCCTAGTAGGGCAACCCATAACAGCTTTTTAAAATTCATAATGTTCTAATATTTATTAATTATTCAAAAAATAAGGTCGACGATAATTAAACAAGCCTTGTTGTAGTACTTGCTCAATATCATAATTTGACTTTCCGCCAAGGCCTTTTAATACAAAACTAATGCCTATGCTTGAGTCAAATTGCGCGTCATCTTGATGTATTGTGCGATTTAAATCAGTCTCAATCTGTCTTTTACCAGTTAACTGGACGGCCCAACAGCAACTTTCGTAGCGTACGCCTGCAAATATTTCTACACTTCGCCCTGTTGTTAAATCGCGGTGATAACTCGCAACCATTTGCCATCGATCGTTAATAGGTAAACTACTAAATAAGCCGATTTGATCTATTTCATAGCCTGAGACATCGTTAGCGTAGCGATGGTTCAATTGAACAAGTTTATTGTTATCACCTTTGTAATCAAGCGTTGTATGCGATTCAATGAGTTCCTTTGCATCTGCATCATATTGAATGCCAGCAGAGAAATACCAGCGCCTGTGCCAATGTATCATGGTTTGCGCAGCAAACAATGCATTATAATTGGTTCTGTTATCAAGACTCTGTGCACTGGGCTTTACATCATCCTCAAGATAAATAATTTGCCCAGCGCTAAAATTAAAGCGCTCTAGATTTTTACTATCAAAAAGTCGCGTTGTTGCTCCCAACGTTATTTGGTTTGCTTGGGCAATTCTATCAACGCCAGAAAAACGTTGCTCCCGAAATAAGCCATAAAAGTCATCTTGCATTTTTGTGGTATCAAACAAACCAATACTCTTTTGCTCACGTTCTGGTGTATATAAATATTGAACTTGCGGCTCTAACGTTTGTGTCCCACCGAGAGCAAAAAATTGTGTATCTCGCTCAAAGTTGAGTTGGCCATGCATGCGAACTTTAGGGAGCGTACGCGATACATTACGTTGATAGTCGGTATTTTCAAAATCGCCTTTTTGCTCGTAGCGGGTGTGCAATAAGCTTATTTCACTCAAAAACGACCATGCGTATTGGTTTACGCTAAAACTGGCTTTTGGTTCAATATGGAAGCGAGTTGCGTCGGTTATAAGTAACTCATCATTACTGAAATGACTGAATTCGCCTAGCAAGTTAAAATCGATACCGAATGCTTGGTAGGCTTTGCTATTGCGCCAAGTGATCTGTGGCAGTGCTGCATAAGATTCAGTATGGTCGCCGAGCACCTCAAAGTTTTGTAGTTTAATATCCGTTGTCCAGTACTCGCCGAGATAACTTAGAATTGCAGTCCTATCAAGCTGAGTGCCTGTTTCGTTGGCGTAGTTAGAATTCAGATCCGTTAAGTAGTTATCATCACTAACATTGGTTACATCAAAATGTAAACGCCAGTGATCGCTAAGATAACTTTGCTGGTTCCAGTGCACGAGATAACGCTCTTCAAGCTGCGGCTCTGAATCATCCTTTTCTAAAAACTCAACACCTAACAAGCCTGCATGTTGTGCCGTTAAATAACGAAACTCACTGATCAATTGTACGCCTTGATTTGACATGTAGCGTGGTGACAGCGTTGCATCGTAGTTTGGAGCAATATTCCAGTAGTAAGGCAGCACAACTTCTAGGCCATAGCGGCTAGAAGGCTCAATTCTAGGCATTAATAGACCTGATTTGCGTCTATCGTCGATAGGAAACGTAAAATAAGGAATATATAACACGGGGGTATTGAGGATCTTTAAGACTGCATTGTGGGTTTCCCCCCAGCCTTCGTGCTTAGATAATGTGATATTATCGGCTTCTAGCGCCCAAAACGGCTGCTCGGAAGGGCATGTTGTAAAGCTTGAATTTAGAAGCGACAATTGGTTGGCCGATACTGAAAGTTTTTCAGCGCCACCATGACCAAGTTGTTGGGTCAATTGATAGTCAGCGCCGAGTAAGCTTATTTCGGTATTATCTAAATCGGCATATAAAGCATTGGCTTTTACATCTGTAAATTGGTCTTGATAGCGTAATGGGCCTGTTGCGTTGAGTAAACTTTGTTTTTTGTCAATCAGTGCGCTACTTGCAAACAGTGACATTTTCTGGGTATTGATAACAACATTACCCGAAAACTCAGCACTGACTTTGCCTTGCATCTCTACATCATCAGCGGTGATATCGATGGCGTTTTTCGGTAATGAGCTGAGCGGTTGCCATAATGTAGGTTTTAGGTATTGGCTACACAGTTTAGGTGTAGACTCTGATCCAGCTATCGCATTGCAGCTGACTAATGCGGCAGCGATAACCCCCCATGCTTTGCTCATTTATTAACCTTGACACCGTTGTTTATATATAAGCAAGACATGATAAAGTAAAACTTAGTGAAATACAGTAATTAAGAGTGGAATTTTGTGACAAACGAGCAAAATAGAGAAAGCTTATTCGAGGGCTTTTTGCGATCGCATTTCGGTGAAGAAGATATCTCATACAATGCTATCACGAGCGATGCAAGCTTCCGTCGCTACTATAGGGTGGTGGTTGAGGGGAGAGCAACTATTTTGATGGACTCCGACCCAAGTAAGCTAGATAACCGGCCCTTTATAGAGCTTAATCGCTGTTTTGCAGAGCAAGGGTTAAGGGTGCCTAGTATTTTAAAATTTGATACCTCACAAGGGTTAGGGTTATTAGAAGATCTGGGAGGGGAGCATTTAGCTGATAGGCTGCATTTGGATTCAAGGTGTCAAGACTACAAAGAAGTGCTAACGCTGCTACCGCAAGTCGCTAAAATACCGGTATCACCATTCATGAAACCTTACGACGCTGATTTTATTGCGATGGAAATGGATATATTTTGGCAATGGTTAGTCTGTAACTGGCTTGACGTGAAAGAAGAGTGCTTGCCGTCAGAGCAGTGGCAAACAACCAAATCATTGCTTTGTGAAGTGATGATTTGTCAACCGCAAGTAACGATGCACCGAGACTTTCATAGCCGCAATATAATGCGTGTTGATGGGCAGTGGGCGTTAATTGATTATCAAGATGCAGTACAAGGGCCGGTAACCTATGATGCTGTGTCGCTGCTGCGCGATTGTTACTTTCATCTGCCAAGTGAAGAATTTGATGCGCTACGCTTGCACAGTTTTAACGTTTTGACTGAAGCACAGCAGCTACCAAAGATGTCATACGACACATATTGCTATTATTTTGATTTAACAGGGTTGCAACGCCACCTTAAGGCCGCAGGTATTTTTTGTCGATTGTTACTTCGAGATAATAAAACAGGTTATTTGCAAAATATCATGCCAACATTGCATTATATTGAGGATGTGGCAAATTGTTACGAGCCATTTCAGTGGCTTGCAACTTGGTTAAGGCATGACATAATGCCAAAAGTAGAAGCTAAGTTGAGTTGCAGTACATTATGAAAGCTATGATCCTTGCGGCTGGCAGAGGAAAGCGAATGATGCCACTGACCGCTAATTTACCCAAACCGATGCTTAAAGTTGCACAGCGCCCTCTTCTTGAATATCACATTCTTAGACTAAAAAATGCAGGGATAAAGGACATTGTTATTAACCTTGCCTGGCAAGGGGATAAAATAGCAGAGTATTTTGGTAACGGTGCGCAATATGGCGTTAATATATACTACAGCCGTGAGCCTGCGGGTGGTTTAGAAACCGCAGGTGGTATCATTCACGCAATAGATCATTTGTGCAACAGTGATGACGTGTTCATTGTTATAAATGGCGATATTTTTACTGATTATGATGCCAGTGCGTTAACCCAATTAGTGCTTAACTCTGGCGAAGCGCATATTGTTCTAGTGGAAAATCCATCTCATAACCCAGATGGAGATTTTTGCCTGGCACATCAAACTATTAACGAGCAACGTTATACTTTTGCAGGCATTGGATTGTATCATAAACATTTCTTTGAACCTTATGAAGCAGGGTTCATTCCATTAGGACCTATGCTCAAAGCAGGTTTACAGCAGGGAGTCGTCTCTACTGAACTTTACTTGGGAGTGTGGAGTGATATAGGCACGCCCGAGCGCCTGATGGAAATAAATCGTATTCAGGAGCAATAAATATGTGGGGAAAGCTGCTAGGAACGTGCTTTGGGTTTATGTTTGGGCGTTGGATTGGCGCAATCCTAGGGTTCTGGCTTGGTCATATGTTCGATAAGAGCCTAAAACAAAACTTTGATAGAGTGGGTGGTTTCCAAGGCTTTTTTAGCGGAGATGATTTGCATCAGCGCCAAGCGCTATTTTTTTCAAGTTGCTTTGCCGTAATGGGGCACATCGCAAAATCTAATGGTCGGGTAAGCGAAATACATATTCAAGCCGCCACTGCATTTATGGATGAGATGGGGTTACACGGCGAGAATAGGCAAGAAGCTCAGAATGCCTTTCGTTCTGGAAAAAATCCTGAGTTTCAGCTTAAAGAAGCAATAACAGACTTTAAAGAAGTGTTTGCAAGGCGATACGACTTACTACAGCTATTTTTAGAAATTCAAATTCAGATGGCATTTTCTGATGGGCACTTGGCGGTCCAGGAGAAACAGTTACTGCAAAAAGTGAGTCAGTATTTAGGCATCTCGGCGACTCACTTTCGTTTTATTTTAAAGCGTTATCAAGCTGAATTTAGCTTCCGTCAGCAGCAACAGCGTTTTGAACAGGGCCAGCAAAACTATCGACAAAAAGAGTTTGCACAGCCAGAGCCTGCGTTCTCAAAATCGCAAGCGCTCGCTGTGTTAGGTTTATCTAGCGATGCTAGTGATAAAGATGTAAAGCGCGCTTATCGAAAGTTAATGGCTCAGCACCACCCAGATAAACTTGTCTCACAGGGGTTACCTGAACATATGATGGAAGTGGCTAAGCGTAAAAGCCAGGATATTCAATCTGCTTATGAGTTTTTGAAAAGAGCCAGCTAATATTTTGCTCTGTGTTATGTCTATATCTGCTATAACAGTTTGAATTTATTAGCAGTGTATTTAGAGTTGCCTTAAAAAACCATCTAGCTCTTTTCGTAGTCGTTGGTGCTGTCTGTGCTCAGTACTTAAGCCAAACAACTCTCTTTGACGATAGTCATATTTGTTATTTCGTTGTACCCAGCGCTTTCGCTGTTTGGCGTTTTCGTGAAGTGTTTGGTTGTCTTGTGAATAGATAATGTCAAGCAGCGGAGGGCTTACCAGTGAGAGAGCTGCTGGTAAGTTTTTATTTCGATTTATATTTGGCAACTGAGCGCTAATCGCGATAAAGGCATCAATATTGATATTGGGTAAAGAAGCCAAATACTCAGAAAATACACCTGCACTTACGCCCTGTGCTACAACAACAATTTGATCCTCACTTGTAACGCGTAGTTGCTGATATACCGCGTCAAAGCTTGATAATAATTGCTCTTTATAATCATCTAACATAGCCTCTGACCAAGGTCCTTCATACGCGTATTCTTGCTCCACGCTGGGCTGTTCAATGTTCAATAAATCAGCTTGCCAATTTAATTCGGGAGTTTGGAGTGCGTAAGTATCAAAACCATCATCGGTGAGTGCCTCAGATAAATAACTCAGACCATGCACGGATAGTGGGCCATGGCCTGCACCGGGAAGAAGGATAACAATACCTCTTTTACTTGCGCTCATATAAGGGGAAAAGAGTGTGGCAACTTTTCCACTTTCCGTTTCGAGCTCGATAAGCTTATCGGAAAAGTATTTGACTAAATCCTGCTGTTCTATCTTTGTGCGCGGCTCAGGCATAATGAATTGCGCAGCATTAGCCGAATTATTTTGGCTAATGAGTATGGCAACAAAGAACAGAGCACAAGTCGAAAAACGCATAGCGATAAAATCTTCAAACAATACAATATCTGTATATCGGCACCACACGTCTTTTTTTTAATAAAAACTTGCTTGAGTTTACTTGAAGGTGCGTGTGGTGCTGTTTGGTTTAATATATTTGCGATAGACTAGCGACAAATTATATGTGGAGTAAAAATAGTGACACACCAGTGTGATTCAAAACGAGACTACATGTGGTTCTTTTTAAAAGGAGCAGGGATGGGCGCAGCCGACGTTGTGCCTGGCGTTTCAGGGGGAACTATAGCCTTTATAACAGGGATTTATGGACGTTTTTTACATGCCTTAAAAAGCTTCGATTTAAATGCTTTAGCTGTATTAAAAAAGAGTGGCGTTAAAGCGTTCTGGCGTCATGTCGATGGGGCTTTTTTATTATCCGTATTTGCAGGTTTAGTTACGAGTGCGGCCTCATTGGCAAAAGTAATTACTTACTTATTGGCACATCATCAAATTTTGGTGTGGTCTTTTTTCTTCGGTTTGATTGTTGCGTCATTTATTCATGTTGCTAAGCAAGTCAGTCAATGGCAATGGCAGACAGTGCTCAGTTGTATGATCGGGGCGCTTATCGCATTTGTTATCACAACGATTGCACCATCTGAAGCTGTGCCTCATTGGTGGATGTTTTTTGTTGCGGGCGCCATCGCAGTATGTGCGATGATCTTACCGGGCATTTCAGGCAGCTTTATTCTATTGTTGATGGGCATGTATGGGCATGTTCTGGGCGCGATAACAGCAAAGGAGGTCTCTCTGATAGGTTTGTTTTTGATTGGTTGTGTGTTTGGGTTAATGATATTTTCTCGTTTTTTATCTTGGTTGCTGGATAACTATGAACAATTAACATTTTCGCTTCTGGCTGGTTTTTTGATTGGATCTTTGAATTTACTTTGGCCATGGAAAACGGTGGTCTCAACCTATACCAATTCCAAGGGCATTGAAAAGCCGCTTTTACAGCAAAACGTGAGCCCGATGGAATTCGCCAGTGTTACGGGGTTATCGCCTCAAACAGGCCTATGTATAGCTTTAGCTGTGGCTGGTTTGCTCCTCATTCTAGCGGTCGAAAAGCTCACTGAAGAAAAATAAATATCGCCAGCAACATTACCAACTGTGCAGCCATGCAAATTGGCTTGGTTGCACAAGATGTCAATCATTGAAATTATTTCATATAGCTGTTTTTTAGCGCCGGTTTATCGCGACAGCCACCACCTCTAATACCAAAGCATTATTTCTTTTCAAACCAACTCGACATATAAATCTATCGACTGATTTTGCGCTCTACTCTCCGGTATTGCTAGCAGTGAGTCATACGAGGGTTGTTGCTGCAAAGTATTTTTAAGCTACTTAAGCGTTTACACACAAATGAAAGGTAAAAAAATGGGCGTACTTAACGGCAAGCTTGTCTTGAGCACTTTGGTCTTAGCTGGGATTTCTGGACCTGCATGGGCTAAAAGTACGCCAATAGATTTAACGGCTTCCATACTGGGGGTTGTTTGCATAGCCATTTTTGTTGTTGCGTATGCTTTGGTGATGCTAGAAGAAAAGTTGCACCTGCGTAAGTCCAAACCTGTCCTAGTGGCTGCGGGGTTAATATGGATGCTGATCAGTGCCTATTATGTTACCCATGATATCCCTCATGTCACAGAAGACGCATTTCGGCACAATCTGCTCGAATTTTCAGAGCTGATGCTCTTTTTATTAGTGGCAATGACTTACATTAATGCACTTGAAGAGCGCAAAGTCTTTGATAGATTGAGAGCGTGGATGATCCACAAAGGTTTCAGCTATCAGAGCCTTTTTTGGATCAGTGGGTTTTTAGCATTTTTTATTTCTCCAATTGCAGATAATTTAACGACAGCACTATTGATGTGTGCTGTTGTGATGAAAGTGGCTGAAGGGGATAAGCGTTTTATCAACATCAGTTGTGTCAATATTGTGATTGCAGCAAACGCAGGCGGGGCTTTTAGCCCCTTTGGTGACATAACAACGTTGATGGTGTGGCAAGCAGGGTTGGTAAGGTTTGATGAGTTTCTTTGCTTATTTTTGCCATCACTTGTGAATTATATTGTCCCTGCGATTGTGATGAGCTTGTTTGTTGAGAAAAAAAAGCCTGCAACGGTGTCTGCAACCGTCACTATGGAACGAGGGGCTCGACGCATCCTAGTGTTGTTTTTATTGACTGTGTTCACAGCAGTGCTATGCCACAGCATGCTCCATATGCCCCCTGTAATGGGTATGATGATGGGCTTAGGTTACCTGCAATTTTTTGGTTATTACTTGAGGATCACTTTAAAAAGGCGAAAGACAAAAGCGCAACGCGAAGGCGATCGCAAACGCATTGATTTATTAGGGAGCATGGTGCCATTTGATATTTTCCATAAAGTCGCGCGTGCTGAGTGGGACACCCTGTTGTTCTTTTACGGAATTGTAATGTGTGTAGGT
Organism: Pseudoalteromonas sp. A25; assembly: GCF_009176705.1. Classification (NCBI taxonomy): domain Bacteria; kingdom Pseudomonadati; phylum Pseudomonadota; class Gammaproteobacteria; order Alteromonadales; family Pseudoalteromonadaceae; genus Pseudoalteromonas; species Pseudoalteromonas sp. A25. Next base: position 934,021 of record NZ_AP021846.1, read on the forward strand.
GGTTTAGGCTTCCTTGGTTATTTGGGTTTATTGTCAGAAGTGCTCTATGGGCAATGGAGTGCTACGGCGGCGAATATATTCTTGGGTATCTTGTCATCGGTTATTGATAACATTCCAGTGATGTTTGCTGTGCTATCGATGCAGCCAGATATGTCGCATGGCCAGTGGTTACTGATCACACTAACTGCAGGTGTTGGCGGAAGCCTCTTGTCTATTGGCTCTGCGGCCGGCGTGGCGCTGATGGGTCAAGCTAGAGGGTATTATACTTTTTTTGGTCATTTAAAGTGGGCTCCAGTGATAGCGTTAGGTTATGTAGCCAGTGTCCTAACGCATATTTGGATAAACGCGGAGTTATTTTAAATAATGTGTGAGCTGCTTTTTATGGGCCTCTACCCAGTGAGCGCTCACTGGTTTTGGCTGGTGGATCACTTGTTGCAGTGGTGTTGCTGCGAGTGAGCCCGACAGCTTACCTACCATGACATTGTCTTGCCCATTTAATATAGCGTCAACTGATGCAATCCCAAGTTCTGTGGCGAGATTTCTATCTTCAGGAACAGGGCTTCCTCCTCGCTGAATATGGCCTAAAATACATAACGCACTGTCAACTTGGCCTTGTTCACTGAGGCTCTCTTTTAATGCTTGGGCGCCCCCTGGCCACAGATTTTCCGCAAGTACTATCAAAAAACTGCCATGTGTCAGCTTTTGCTTTTCTACACCCACTAAAATTTCTTTAACTTTGTTATTGGCTTGTTCAGGCGTAAAGTTTTCAAAAGAAATAATGGCTTCTGCCCCAGTGGCTAGGCCAACGTTAAAAGCAATATGGCCGCTGTGCCGACCCATTACTTCAACTATGAATATGCGCTCAAATGCGTTGGCGGTATCGCGAATTTTGTCTATTGCGTGTGTTGCTGTCGTTACGGCCGTCGCAAAACCGATGGTTGCGTCGGTGCCACTTAAATCGTTATCAATGGTACCTGGTAGACCAATAACGGGCTTCTCCCAGTGCTGTTTAATCGCCATTAAACCTTTTAAAGACCCATCCCCACCAATAACAATGAGGGCATCGATATCATGTTTTCTTAGTGTATTGCATGCTTGCATTACCCCCTTATCTGATAACATGGCTTGGCAGCGTGCACTTTTTAAAATGGTGCCACCTTGCTGCAAGGTTGAATTGATATCGAACTGGTGCATGTCTATATGCTGATCATTAATAAGTCCGTTGTAACCGTTGTAAAAGCCGATACATTGCAATTGGTGATAGTCACAACTTAATACAATTGCTCTGATGGCGGCATTCATCGCTGGTGAGTCTCCACCACTGGTTAGCACTGCGATTCGTTTCATGATATTCCCTCACTTTGTTCGTTATTTTGATTATAGATAAAACCACTTATGAGTTAAGTTATTTTAATAAGTTTTGGGGATTATAGGGTAGGTTATTGAGTTGCACTTGAAAGCGGTCAAAATGAATGGCCCCCACTGATTAGTGGGGGGAGCCAAACGTTATCAATTTACTTGTTCAATGTACCAGCAATTTTAGCCAGCTCTTCTTTTTGTGCAGTTGGTAAGTTATCGACAACAATATCATATGATTTATCGATCATTTCTTTGATTTTATCTTCTGGCACTGAGCCGTCTAAGATAACCGTATTCCATAAACGCTTATTCATATGGTAACCAGGAACGATAGCGGGGAACTCATCTCGAAGTAACAATGCTTCATCAGGATCGCACTTCAGATTTAGCCACCATACTGGCTCACCGTTCGCATCAACTTGACCTTCTTTACCCTCAGCAAGGGTAGCAAACATTTTATGTTGCACTTTGTATACGTCAGTATCTTGTGCAAATGGCTGTGTAATAAACGTTGCAGGCTTACTCTGCAAATAGTCATGTACGCTTTTATGATCCATTGATCGTATCCTTGACGTAACTAAATAATTTAAAACAACATGGTTTAATTCTAGCAGCTATTGCAAAAATACTGTAATCACCGAGCTGTAAAAGCGGTGCAAAAGTGACTAGAAGTCAGCACTTGTGGTTAATCTGTCGAGCCAAATTAGGTTGCGAAGCTTATAAACCTTCAACTTGTTTGTGACCTAGCATTAATCGTCGCGCTAAACATTCATCAACTTTGTCTTAAGTATGAGCAATATGTAGTTTCTTTGCAGTTTCCAGTACAGTGCAACTGAGCTGATAGTGCAAAAAAAGTGATTGGCTATGAAAAAACCATACCTCGTAGTTTCAATTTACAACACAGTTTAGATGATTATTAAATAAATAATTTAATAATCAATCGATTATCAAGTAACTCTGAATTTATTCACTTAATTGGTACTGAATTGTGGTGCTATTAAATTAAATAATGCGATATTTTGCAACAATTAATGTTTGATTGTACAAAAAACATGCGCTTTGATATGATCCGCAGCCGTTTTATTAAATTATTGGTTTACGCTATCTATGATGTGGTTTTTGCTATCTTTGCTAGGCGCTATTGTTCTGTACATTGAAGCTATCCGTAAAGGGATGCCAATTAAGCGGTGGGTATTTGCTGGCCTAATGTGCGGACCCGGCGCTTGGTACTTGCTAAAGGTGCATCACCGCAGAGCTTGGCATCGTTGCCAAATAAGTGCTTATTGTGTGTGGCGAGCTTAGGTTTAGTTGACCACCTTCAAGTGTGGCTGATTTTCATTTTCACGTTGCTTTTGAGCTTTTAAAAATGCCGTGAATTCATGAGCTGAAAGTGGTTTAGAATAAAAGTACCCTTGGATAGTTTGACAATTAAGTTGCTCTAACGCGGCTAGCTGCTCAGCCTTTTCTACGCCTTCTGCAACCACGTGTAGGTCTAAGTTGTGTGCAATCGTAACGATAGAATCAACCATGTTTCGGCCGCGTTCTGATACCATATCATCCACGAATGCTTTATCTACTTTAAGTGTATTTAATGGGAATTGCTTTAAATAAGCTAAAGAAGAGTAACCTGTACCAAAGTCATCTATCGCCAAGTGTATGCCGCGAGCAGTGAGTGAGCGCATAATTGAAATTGCTTCTTTTGGATCATCCATAATTGTACCTTCGGTGATCTCTAGCTCTAAAAAATACGAAGGAAGTTGATTTTTTTGCAAGATAATATCAATTCGAGTCGTGAGGTCCGGTAAACTGAACTGCTTGGCTGACAAGTTGACTGCGACTCGACCGTCAAAAAGGTCTTGATCTATCCAGCGTTTTACATCTTTGCAAGCTTTGTCCAGAACAACTTCACCAATATCGATAATTTGCCCAGTTTCTTCGGCTATGGGTATAAATACGCCAGGGCTAATTATGCCTTTTTTAGGGGTGATAAAGCGCACCAATGCTTCCATTCCTACTAGTCGCCCAGTTTTAATATCCATCTTGGGTTGGTAATACACAACAAAATGATCTTCTTTTAGGCCAAACCGCATTAAATTTTCAATTTGTAGCCTTTTCACTGCTTGCTCATTCATTGAATCGTTGAAGAATAAATAGTGGTTACCTTTTTGTTTGGCGTGATACATTGCTGTATCCGCATTTTTTAGCAGTATCTCGGGCGTAGAGCCATCATCTGGGAATAATACAATACCGACAGATGAGGTAATGACTAGCTCATGGTTTGCCATTTTAAATGGTGTCGCAATTGCGGCTAGAAACTGTTTTGCAGCCCGAGTGATAGTATGAATGTCATTGGTGCCGGCCATAACCAGCGCAAATTCATCTCCACCCAGTCTATACAAAGTATCTTTCTGGCGTACCAGTTTACTCAAACGCATAGCCAGTTTTGCGAGTAGACTGTCTCCGAGTTGATGGCCTAACGAATCGTTAATTTTTTTGAAGTTATCTAGGTCAAAAACGAGTAGGGCATGGTGAGTATCTTGGTGGGCTAGCTTCTTTAAATTGGTAAAAAATAGGTTACGATTTGGTAAGCCTGTCGTTCGATCTCTGTTTGAAAGGTTATGAAGCTGAGATTCTGCTTTTTTGCGCTCGGTTAAATCTGAATAGACGACGACATAGTTGGTAATTTGTCCGTGATTATTCTTAATTTCATCAATTGTGACTTCAATTGGCAGTAACGTATTTTTATGGTTGCGAAGCCTTAACTCTTCTTGCCAGTGCTCGGTTTCCTTTAAGCTTACTTTTACTTGGTTAATATAGCGCTCGTCATAGCCGGGTAAGCTGAACATATTACCAATATATTGCTCTCTTCTACCACCAAACAGTACGAGGTAACTTGGGTTTAAGTCAACGAGTCGAAATTGCTTGTCGTAAATTGCGATGGCGTCAGTTAGAGATTCAACACACTTGGCGAATAAGTTGAGACGCTCTTCGGTACTTTTTAGATGGCTAATATCTCTTATCGTGCCGGTCATTCTCAGAGGGTTAAGATTATTATCTTTTTCTATTATTTTGCCTCTGTCGAGCACCCAATGATATTGGTTTAAACTATCTTTGAGTCGATAACTGGCTTCAAAAAAAGCTGTTTTCTCAGAAAAGTGTTGTTTTAGAAGCCTATCAACAAGCACCAAGTCTTGTGGGTGTATAAGATGTGCATTTGGAATAAAATGCGCTTTTTCACCAATAGGCATCATATACCTATCGTTTATACGAACCACCTCTCCAGTGGCAATGTTCCAATCCCATAAAGTATCGCCACTGCCTTCAACGGTGCTTTTTAACCTTTGCTCTGAAAGTTGTAAGGCTACTTGTGTACGTTTGAGTTTAGTGTTGCTATAAAGTAAATAGATAGAGAAGAGAAAAAAAGCCATACAAAACCCGCCCCAGAGAGGATCTAGGTGGTTTAGCTGTTGATTTAAATTGAGTGCTAATGATGAAGGAGTAAGCACTAAGTTCAACAGCATCATGATGATTATTGCTTTTATTGTTTGTTTTATCATAGATGCATATTTCTTTCTTCGCAGCTCTAATCTAAATGAAGCGAGTGAATGAGTCAAAGAGATTTATGTAATATGTGCTTGTTTTAGGTCCTCATGCGGTTTGAAAGGCTGTTTGGTAATGCTTCATAATTATATTAACTGAGCACTTATCTTTTTTAGGTTGGGTTAGGGGTCTCAAATAGCGATTATTTAAGAAGTTTGCCGCATCGGTAATTCTGCGATGATATCGATTTCAAAATTAGAATAGCCAAAGTTATCACAGCTCAGTCTTAATGAGTGTTCTGAGGGAGCAATGTGAGCCCGCTGTAGTATTTACAACGGGGTGTATATTTAGTTGCAAAGTAGCACTGCTTTTGGATGTGCGTGTGAGAAAACCTCTTTTATATAATGGATAAGTTCCTTTTTTTCTAAAGCGTCTAGCTGTTTAACTAGTCTTTTCTGCATATTAAATTGATGGTCATCATTGGTAATAGCAATCCAAAACCTTTGTGCTCTTAATCTTAGATTTTTATCTTTTTCGGCAATTTGTAAGCGTAATGCTTGTTTTGCATCCCACCATGCTTCTTCACTGAGAGAGTCAAGCTGTTCAAGAAAATGCTCAATAAATGCATCATGTTTTATTTTGAGCTGCTCGGTGCTGACGTTAGGTGATTGAATGTAAAAAGCAACACCAGCTCTGGTATTAAAGGGCGCATAGCCTGCGCCGACCAAGTAGCCGAGTTGCTGTTGAGTTCTCAATGTTTCGAAATATTGTTGACTGATCAGCTGATTTAGAGCCATCAGAGACACTTTTTCAAAAACATCTGCCGTTTGCGCTTGAATATAGTAAACCAATGCATGCTCGCAGTTAGCCTTTTCAATAATATGTGTTTGGTGGCTATCTAATATTGTTAAGGGACGTTTTAGGTCTTCCAAAATTTCACTGTTGGTAAACAGTTTTCGTAGCTGTTTTTGCATTCCTTGGGCATGGTGGTGTTGCCAATTACCGTGTAAAAAAGCTTTGATATGGACTGAATCAAAAAACTGGTTCCTAAATTGACAGAACTCATTGAAGCTAATGTTTTTTAAAGCTTTTGCTAAAGCGGATGGTTCAGGGTTCCAAGGCATTAGCTTAGCGCCTAAAACACTAAAAAGTTCGCTCACAGGTTTATTGTGGTTGTGGTTTTTCCAGTGTCTGATCAGCTGCTTTTTATACTCTGCAAAACGAGGTGCACTGATCACTGCATGAAGCATATGCTCTAGTAGTTGCAGCGCTAAGGTAATTTGGTTGCCTGAAAGGCCAGCTGTGTGTAACGTAAGGCCGCCTTGGTGCGAGTTTATGTGATAGTTAAGCCCTGCCAGCTCAGCTGGGTAATATTGCTCTGCCATGCTGTCCATGAGTAAATCTGCGAATAAACGCGTAAGCGCCATGTGTTTGGTATTTTTGATACTCAGCAATGAGTCTATTTCGATATAAAAGTGGCCCTTTGTGACGCGAAATGTCGTGTCTTGTTTAAACCAAAAAGCAAAACCGGGTTTATCTTTGAGCAAAGTAGGTGTTCGACTATGTTGGGTGACGTCGTAGAGCTCATTTTCAACTTGTAAATAGGGGTTCATCTTTGGTAACTGCATTTCAGGCAGCGGTGTGTCGATGTTACTCAATGCATCTAACCATTCATTATTTAGTTGCTCAACTTGATATGGTGTGTGGTACCACTTCGCTTTGAGTTGTGCTTCGACATTTGGATGGATGAGGACAATACGCATATTTTTTGGTGTTAAATAACGACACAGACGTGTATGGAGTGCTTCGTCAAACCCTTGCATGATGTAGTCGCCGTATAGGTAATCTTCACTCTCATAATGATGCATGTTAACACTTATGTTGCTGACCCATTCTAATAACCGACTCGGCTCTTGGTTATTAAAGGCAATATCCAATAATGTTTTCTTATCTTTGTATAGTTGTGGGAGCAACGCAGTATTTTCTTTGATCAACGCAACATATTCAAACAGCATCTCAATGATGTCTTCGTAGTAATCAATGCCTTCATCGGTCAACGCAAAACTGATATTAAAGTCTTTGAAGTTACTACCACTTATCCCCCCTCCGGCGGATAATGCATTGATCCATCCTTGCTCTTTTAAAATTGAGTACAGTGATCCTTCACCTTCATAACCCAGTAGATGGGCTAAAAAACTGACGCACTTATGTTTATACATCGCATCGATACCATCCATAGCAAAACTGACTATGAGTTTTTGCATATGCTTTCTTGGTGCGATATGCAGCAGTAGTCCTAAGTCTTGCTTTCTATACAATGGCACTTTAATTTGTGCCTTGGGTTGATGAGTGCCTTTTATGGCACTGAATAAAGCGCGTGTTGTGTTTTCTAGCTCATCTAAAGAGTGTGGACCAGCAACGACTAAAGTCATCCATTGCGCCTGATAGTGCTCTGAAAAAAAGTTCCTGACCTCCTCGGCTATACAAACGTCGCGGTTTGCTAGTGTTTGTCGATTACCAACCGAAAATTTTGAAAACGGGTGTAATGGGTTCACCGTTTCTTTGTGAACTTGATAAATTCGTCTGCCATCATCTTTTATTTTCATTTTAAACTCCGCATCGATGGCATTTCGCTCATTTTCAGTTTGAGAAGCCTCTAAAAGCGGATCAATAAAAAACTCGGCAAATAGTTCTAATGCAGTAAAAAACTGCTGTTGTGCACAATCGAAAAAGTAGCAACTGTGCTCGGTTCCCGTCCATGCATTGCTTTGCCCACCAGATTGGCTGATAAATTGCGAGAAGTGTCCTGGTTGTGGGTGTTGCTTAGTACCCAAAAATAACATATGTTCTAGGAAATGGGCCATTCCTTGACGATCAATAGGATCATCGAAATGACCTGCATTGACGGTAAGTGCAGCGGCTGATTTATCGCTTGAATAATCACTGACAAGCAAAACTTGTAGACCATTGTCGAGTTTGAGCTGGTGATATGTGCGATTATCATTATTACTAACTTTCAAATTGTTGCCGCCGATAAAGAAAATGTAAGCAAAGGGACTCTAGGTGAGCTATCTATAGAGTGTCAAATTGCTTTAGGTTTAAGAGTCGTTTGTTTTAATATAGCGAACAAACACGGTAATTAGCTACTGGTTATCTGGCAAAGTTTAACAAGAATATTCGAGAGTGTGATGAAAACTATTCTAATTATGCGTCATGGCGAGGCTGCACCAGCAAAGGTAAGTGACGAATCACGACCTCTGACAGATAGGGGGGTGAATCAAGCAAAAGAAATGGCTTGGTGGCTAAAAGGTCATTATCAGCCGCAGGCTCTACTTGTTAGCCCATATACAAGAGCGCAGCAGACAGCACAGCAGGTGTTGGCGATTAATGATGTGGCTTATGTTGAAATTTGCAAGGATATTGTGCCTACTGGTAATGCCGCGTTTGCAATTGATTATCTCGAAACACTGATAAGCCTCAATAACCAGTTGGATGTGTGGTTACTGGTTGCGCATATGCCAATAGTGAGTTATTTGGTTGAACAGCTGTGCCCTGAGCAATTACCTATTTTTAATACTGCAGCTGTGGCTGTAATTGAATATGATGAAGCAGTTCAAAAAGGGGTATTCAAAAGTATGAATTCGCCCTCTCTTTAAAATTACAGCACTTCACGTTTACGCAGCTTTCACTGTGTTTCTAAATTGTTTACATCGATGTTTCATAAGTTGGGACGTCATTAATTTACTTTCATTTTAACCATCCTACCGCAAGGACATATGTCCGCATTTTTTTGGTTTTTTTGTTGCTAAAAGCTGCAAACGTCGGGCTTCTTGTTGCTAAAAATTCAAAAAATATTATTTTTTGTTGTTGGCTTGGCAGTAATATTTTAATTTGCTGCTATAATGACGGCGTCACGTTCAGCCTTACAAATTCGCTTTGCACTCTCGGTTGTAAGGTCCGCGTAAAATAAAAGTCACACGCGAAAAATTGAACGTACCACGCCAACGTGATACGGCGACCATACTACCGTTGAACAAAAAGAGTGCACACAAAAGGTTAAATCCCAACATGAAAGCAATGAAAAGATCTACGTTAGCTACTCTAATTAATGCAACGTTGTTCTCTGCCGTAGCAGGTACTTCATTTTCTACTCTCGCTGCTGAACAAACCCCTGATGCGAAAAGCAATCAACTTGAAGTGATACAAATCACAGCTCGTAAACGTGTTGAGAATGCGCAGGAAGTACCGGTGAGTGTATCTGCACTTCAAGGAGACAGCCTTGATGCATACAGCTCTGCGGGTATGGATATTCGCTTTATGAATGCGAAAATTCCAAGCTTATCAGTAGAGTCTTCTTTTGGCCGTACATTTCCACGCTTTTATGTTCGTGGACTTGGTAACACGGACTTTGATTTGAATGCGTCGCAACCTGTATCGCTGGTTGTTGATGAAGTTGTGCAAGAAAACCCAATTTTAAAAGGCTTCCCTGTATTTGATATCGCACGAATTGAAGTACTTCGTGGTCCACAAGGTACCTTGTTTGGTCGTAATACTCCTGCGGGTCTTGTGAAGTTCGACTCAGTTAAGCCGAGTCAGTCGTTTGATGCTTACGGTGCTGTTTCTTATGGTAGTAAAGGTGCTGTGGACTTTGAAGGTGCAGCTGGTACAGGTTTAACAGACCGTCTTTCTGCGCGTGTATCTGTACTTTGGCAAGATAAAGAAGACTATATTGATGTTAAAGCGCCAGGTTTTGAGAAAGAAAACTCATTAGGTGGCTACAGTGAAAAAGCCGCGCGTGTTCAGTTTTTATATGAAGGTGACGACTTTACAGGTCTTTTAAATTATCACGTGCGTGACTTAGATGGCCGTCCAATTGCATTTCGTGCTAATTTAATCGAAAAGGGTAGCAACAACATTAACCCTATCTACGATAATGATGTGGTCTATCATGATGCGGCATCTCGCTCAACCCAGCAGGTGGACTCTAAAGGTCTAAACCTTAAGCTAGAGTGGGACTTAAAAGAGCATACGATCACATCAATTTCAGCTTGGGAGAGTGCAGAAATATACTCTCGAGCAGATGTTGATGGCGGTTATGGTGCGGCATTTATTGGTTTTCAAGGGCCTGGAATTATTCCATTCCCATCTGAAACAGCGGATGCAATTCCTGATCACGACCAGTACACACAAGAATTACGCTTATCAAGTAACTTCTCGGGTGACTTCAATTATCAAGTGGGTGTGTTTTTATTTGAAGAAGACCTAACAATTGAGAGCTTCTCTTACGATACTTTGAGTTACGATGCTGCGGCAAATAACTATGGCCTACAAAATGGCTATGCAGTACAAAACCAAGATACTTCAGCGTGGGCGTTATTTGGCTCATTTGATTTCACTGTAACGGATGATCTTAAATTAACCGCAGGTATTCGTTATTCTGATGATGACAAACAGTTTGACGCAAAGCGTACAAAGAGCCCGGTAGGTGCCGCTGATACTCTCGCTAAAACGGCAAACCCAAGTGACAGTCATGTAAGCTGGGACTTAAGCGCAGCATACAAGTACAGCGATGACATTAATTTGTTTGCACGTATTGCCAATGGCTTTAGAGCACCGAGTATTCAAGGACGTATCTTGTTTGGTGATGAAGTGACCGTTGCTGAGTCGGAAACGACGAACTCGATTGAAGCAGGTATTAAGTCAGATGTGCTTGACGGTCAAGGTCGCGTCAATGCAACTGTATTTTACTACCAAATGAATGATCAGCAACTGACAGCTGTAGGGGGCGGCGCTAACTTTAACCGTTTAGTTAATGCAGATAAAACAACTGGCTATGGTTTTGAGTTAGACACTGAGTGGGTATTAACTGATGAGTTGAACGCCACGGTTAACTTAAGCTACAACAAAACAGAACTGAAAGACAATGATCTAGCAGTTGCTATTTGTGGTCAGTGTACAGTGACAGATCCAACCTATGAAGTTCAAGGTCCTTTTGGTCCTGAGAAAAGAGCAATTTTGAATGGCAATAGCTTACCACACGCGCCAGAGTGGATCGCTAACGCTACGCTTCGCTATACCAAAGAGTTAGAAGGGGGAGACTTCTTCGTATACGGTGATATGTCATATCGCAGTGAAATTGACTTTTTCTTGTATAAGTCAGTTGAGTTTGAAGGTGAAGCATTATTCGAAACGGGTATCCGCACAGGTTATATGTGGGCATCAGGCGACAATGAATATGAAGTATCCGCGTTTGTACGTAATTTGTTCGATGAACAAGTGGTTATTGGTGGTGTAGATTTCAACAATAACACTGGTATGTTGAATGAAGAGCGCTACATAGGAGCCGAGTTCAAAGTGCGTTTCTTCTAAAGAAGCCTTAATGAACATACATGTTGAAAAAACCCGCGTTTAATGCGGGTTTTTTATTGCCTGTAATGAAAAGCATAGCAAGAGCTGATAAAGTCATACAAATCAAATTATGAAGAGAAAAACTATGTCTGGATTTTGGAATTATCGTGTGATCTTTTGTGAAGCAACGAAAGATGAAGAAGCGCTTTATCAAATTCATGAGGTTGAATATAACCTAAATGGTAAGGTTACCAACTGGTCTGAAACGGGCGCAGCGCCTTTTGGACGATCGATAGATGAGCTACAAGCCGATACTGAGCGTTTAAAGTCGGCATTCGATAAGCCCATTTTGAAAGTGGTTAGAAAACCAAGAGGCTATGAGCTTGTTGAGGTGGAAAGCGGCTTAGAAGCAAGTGCAGAGCCACCTGCAGGGCTAAGCGAATAACTTAAACCCGAAAAAGGAGCGAAAGATGAGTTTACGAGCCATTTTATTTGATTTTGATGGAACTTTGGTGGATTCAGAAGCGCTCCATTTTCAAAGTTGGATGCAAGTGTTAGCACCATGGCAGGTTAGCTATGATGAGTTAACCTTTTGCGATGAATTCTCGGGGGTACCAACCTTGAAGGCTGCCAATATTCTTAATCAGCGTCACAGCCTGAATACAGAGCCCCAGTTGTTGGCTGAGCATAAAAACCGTTTATTTATTGATGTTGCAGCAACCATGTCACCAAAACTGATGCCTTATGCCAAAGAGGTGCTTCATAAAGCCTGTGAACAATACATTATCGCTTTGGTTACGGGGAGTACGAGAAACGAAGCGCTTCCGGTGTTAAAACACTATGAGCTTGATGGCTTGTTCTCTTGTATAGTTTGCAAAGATGATGTGTTAAACCCAAAGCCCCACCCTGAACCATATAACAAAGCGCTCTCGCTACTGGGTGTTAAAGCCTGTGAAGCAGTCGCAATTGAAGATACTCATACTGGATTAAGCTCTGCTACATCAGCGGGTTTAAGAACCATTGTTGTGCCAAACCACCACTCTAAGCAACAAAATATGTCACATGCTTCGTATAATGTAGACAACCTGCAGACGGCTTGGGGCGTCATTAACCAACTCGCATAATGTCGCTTTTAGACTACATTTTAAGGCTAACTAATGATGCAAGGAGCCTTATTATGAAACGATGGATAATGTACATGTTTACCTGTATTTGCGTGATGTCGCTCGCAAATGCACAAACCTCCCCACAAATAGAGTTAGCAAATAAATACCACGCAAATATTCCAATTTCAGATTACCTAGTTAGTGAAAAGTTTGATGGTGTTAGGGCTATTTGGGACGGCCAGCAATTATTAACTAAAAGTGGGAATAACATAGCAGTACCACAGTGGTTTGTAGCCTCTTTTGGTCGATTACCACTTGAGGGGGAGTTATGGTCAGGCTATGGAGAATTTGCATTTGTTAGTCAGGTAGTGCGTTCATCACAAAGCCGAGACTCGGATTGGAGAAAGATCAAATACCTAGTTTTTGACTCACCTAATAAAACGCAGTCATTTTTTCAGCGCTATCAGTCATATAAGCGAAACGTTGCCAATATGGGGGTTGAACATGTAAAAGCCATCACACAATGGCAGTTTTATAACGATCAGCAGCTAAATGATTTTTATCAGCACGTGCTTTCTCGTCAAGGGGAGGGGGTGATGTTGCATCAAAAAGAGGCATTGCATATTGCAGGGCGTTCAGACCGAGTGCTTAAATATAAACCATATCAAGATGCGGAGGCTATTGTTCTAGGCTACTCACCTGGGCGTGGAAAATACCAAGGCATGATGGGCGCACTTAAAGTCGTAAATGAGCAAGGTATCAATTTTAAAATTGGTACAGGCTTTAGTGATGAACTTCGTAGTAACCCGCCACCAATAGGTACTCAAGTTACATATCGTCATCAAGGGTTTACTAAGTACGGAAAACCGCGCTTTGCTCGTTTTTTACGGGTCAGGGATAAGCTCTAAAGGGATTGTGTGTCAGGGGATTTATATTGAATTTTAATTGCTGGCTATGGTAATCTGCGCGACCTTTTTCGCTATGTGAGGTGGCTATGATTGTTGGTTTTGATTATGGAAGTTCGAATTGTGCGATAGGCACATTGACATCAGAACAGCGAGTTCAGCTTGTTGAGCTTGAAGCTGAACGTTATTACTTACCCTCCGCCTTGTACGCTCAACATAACGCACTCGTTGTTGATTTTGTTGCAAGCAAACTTAAAGAAACCGAGTTTGCGGATGATTATATGCAGTCTCGAACTTCTTTACTAAAAGGGATACCTGCAATACGCAATGATTTGGATTTATCTAGTGATGAAACTGGATTACAAATTGGTACTGCAGCGATAGAAGAGTACATCGACTTTCCTGAAGAAGGCTACTTTGTTAAGTCTCCAAAATCATTCTTTGGTGCAGTAGGGCTTAAGCCACAGCAAATTGCATTTTTTGAAGATATTGCAACAGCAATGATCATGCACATTAAAGCGCGAGCAGAGCACAAACTTCAGCAAGTCATCACACAGACTGTAATTGGTCGACCTGTGAACTTTCAGGCAATTGGAGGGGAGCAAAGTAATCAGCAAGCGATAGACATTTTAACAACGGCTGCTAAACGTGCTGGATTCAAAGAAGTTGAATTCTTATTTGAACCCTTAGCGGCTGGCATTGATTACGAATCTAGGCTGCATGAGGACCAAAAGGTCCTTGTGGTAGACATTGGCGGTGGTACAAGTGATTGCTCATTTGTGCAGATGGGTCCAAGCTTTCGTGGGCGAAGTGCACGCGAGCAGGACTTTTTATCTCATACAGGTAAGCGCCTAGGTGGTAATGATTTAGATATCGCTATGGCCTATCATAACTTCATGCCATTGTGCGGTCTGGGCTCGACACTTAAGTCAGGCTTGCCGATGCCAAACCAGTTATATTGGCAAGCATGTAAAATTAATGATCTTCATCTGCAAAGTGAATTCTATTCGCCATCAAACGGTCGCTATCTTACATCGATGGTCAGAGATGTGAGTGAACCCAATAAATTAGAAAGATTGTTAAAAATCCAAAGTAGTAAATTGAGCCATCAAGTTGTGCGCCAAGGAGAGCTGAGTAAAATCTCATTATCGAGTGACACTCAACATATCGCAGCGCTTAATTGCATTGAATCGGCGCTATCTCAAAAAGTCACTCAGGCAGACTTTCAGGAGGCTGTTGCTGATAGTTTAAAGCAAATATGTGACTTAGCGCAGGATGCGATAACGAGTGCGCAAACGCAACCAGACGTTATTTATTTAACGGGTGGAAGTGCGCAATCGCCACTTTTAAAAGCTGCGTTAAATCAGGCGTTGGGTGATATTCCCATGCTCAATGGTGACAACTTTGGCAGTGTCACCGCAGGATTAACCAAATGGGCACATCAAATCTATAACTAACTATAACCTGCACCTGAGGGCAGGTTAGCTAGTCAAGTCGCGTGGCTAAATAGCCCTGGTAGTCTGGGAGGTTGCGCGTTATTACTTGGCTCATACTCGATGAGCTTATGAGTAAATCGGCGGTCACTTCGTTACAGGCCACAGGAATGTTCCACACGGCAGCAAGCCGTAACAGAGCTTTGACATCTGGGTCATGAGGCTGTGAAGCTAACGGATCCCAGAAAAATATCAGCATATGAATTTGGTGCTCGGCAATCTTAGCGCCGATCTGTTGATCGCCACCCATAGGGCCACTGAGTAGCTTTTCTACTTTCAGGCCAGTGGATTTCTCAATTACATGACCTGTTGTTCCCGTCGCATAAAGCTGGTGGTTTTGTAAAACTGCTTTATGAGTTAGGCACCAATGTTTCAATGCGGCTTTTTTGCCATCGTGAGCAACCAGCGCTATGTTTTTGGTTATTGGTAGAGTTTGTTCAGTTGTTTGCATTGTTCTCACACTATTAAATTAACCGCTAGGGCAATAAAAATAAGTCCAGATATTCTATCTATCCATAATGGTGCACTTGGATGGCGACGAAAATAACCAGCTATTTTGTCTCCACCATAAATATATGCACAATCAATAGGAAAGGCGAGTATGGGGTAAAGTAGACCAAAAATTGCAAGCTGTAGAGTGGCTGAGGAACGGCTTGGATCTACAAACTGTGGAATGAATGCAATAAAAAATAACGCAACTTTTGGGTTTAGAACTTCTGTCATCATGGCTTGAAGAAACACATTCTTCGACTTTTTTGTACTCACATGTGGTTTGTCTGCACATGCTACTTGCTTTTTGAATGTGTCCTTTAATGTCATTACACCTAAGTAAACTAAGTAGGCCGCACCAACATAAAGCACTGTGTTGTATGCGGTTTGTGAAGCTTTCAAAATGGCCGTCAGGCCAATAACCGCAAAAATTGTATGTATTACCCCACCAGCTGCAAATCCAAGTGCACTTTTCATTCCTGCCTGCCGACCATGGGTGAAAGTTTGTGCCATTAAAAATGCGTTTGACGGGCCCGGAGCGATGGCAATAATAGAACTGGCAACTAAAAAGGAAATTACAGATTCAGGATTGAGCATTTAAAATTACATAAAGATCAACAATAAAAAATAGTTTAAGTGGTTTTGAGAAGAAAAGATATGGGTAACAAAAAGCGGGCTGAGAAGCCCGCTTAAAATTAGGTTGGGTTTTTAGAACACAACAGTTTGAGTATCAGAACAAACAGTTGTACTGCCTTGTTCACACACTTGGTAGATGTAACTACCACCGCCCTTGCCACTGATGCCGTCCGTGTAGCTATTATCATTGCTAGTTGTGACAATATTACTACCATTTCGATAAATATCTACTTGGCTCGTGCTTGCACCTTGCCAATTAAGATCAACATATTTACTACCTCGTTGCTTGTAGCCTGATGCTGTAAGTTCAATGCTACCTGTGCCTGGGTTTGTTCCATTATCACCACCAGCGCAACCATTTGCTGTTAGGTAAGCATCAGCGTCAGCTGCTTTAACAATACCATAGCCAAAATACACATCTTTACCAGCAGCGCCAGCATCTTCCGCCGTTGCTTTAAGTGCTGCACGGATCTCTTGACCTGTACACTCTGGATGGTTTGACCATACAAGTGCCGCAATACCTGAAACAGCAGGTGTTGCCATTGAAGTGCCGCTCATGAAGCCATAGTCGCTAGTACCAATATTGATGGTCGCATTAGTTGCTGAAACCAAAGCTGAGCGGTCTTCAAATGCTGCGCCAACAGCTGGGATAGTTGTTGTATTGGTGTCGCCTAATGTGCCATACAGCATGCCTGCTTCATTATTTACAATGATTGCGCCAATGCCGCCAGATGCTTCACAGTTTGCTACTTTGTCATGGAATGAAATATTACCACGGTCAATTAAACAAACTTTACCGGATGCGCTAGAGTCGATTGCTTCAGCCGTACCCATGAAAAATAAGCTACCCGAAACTGTGCCTGAGTTTTCCATCGCTGAACTGGCCATAACATTACCATCAGCTGAAAGGCTGGCTGATGTAGCCATACCTGCTGGGTAAGTTGAAAGTGTGTCAACGCCACCTGCAGTTACTTCTACGCAGATGGTTTCATCTTCTGTTGCGTTTTTACCACGGCCGCTTGCACAGCTTGGAAATTGTGAAAAGTCAGCAATTTCGTTGTTTGCGTCGTTTGCACCAATCATCATAACCGATGGGTAACCTGCAGGGTATGAGCGCACGTCATTTCCGTCGTTACCTGCCGCAGCCACTACTAGACCACCCGCGGCATTAAAGTTTGCAAACGCATTAGATTCAGTGCTGTTTGAACCACCGCCACCTAAACTCATGCTGATGATGTTTGCGCCTGCTTGTGAACACAGATTTGCAGCATGCGCTAAGTCAGAAGAGTAACCCCAACCTTCTGCGTTAAATACCTTGATGATATGCATCGCCACGCCAGGTGCCATGCCAACAACGCCAACGTTGTTATCAGCAGCGCCAATAGTACCTGCTACGTGAGTACCGTGAGGTCCGCCATGTTCATACCAGTTGCCAGTACCTGAGTCGTTATCACCAGTGATGTTACCCCAGATGAAATCAGGGTTTGAGTTATCAAGACCTGAGTCGATAACACATACCTTCATGCCTGCATTAGCATTAAAAGTAACTTGGTTAGCTTGAGATTGATAAACTGCATACGGAGTCAGTTGCTGTGTCATAGCATCCCCAGCATCATCGTTATAAATGCCAAGAGGTACACGTTTAAAGTCTTGTTCAACAAGCTTAACATGGGGGTTGTTTAGCAGACCTTTAACTTGAGATAAGTCTTTACCAGAAAATGTTGCTGCGATGAATCCGTCGCCATCGACATGAAGTTGCGCACCTAACTGCTTTGCTAATGCCTTTACAATGCCTTTGTTATTATTTTCAACTTGAATGATGTAACGGTCATCTGAAGCCTGTGCGCTTGCTGCTGCACACATACCAGCAAACATGAGTGCTGAAGTGAACTTATTTAGTTTCATTATTATTATCTCTAGTTCGTTAAAATGAGTAAAGCGATTGTTAAATTCAATTGCTAAATAAATAACAATTGGTTAACGGTGGACAGGTTAGATCGAAACCCTTAGGAACGTAAAGAATAATTTATTGCTTTTTTTGGTTAAATTTAGAGTATTTAATTATGTGTATATACGATTTTTGTATTAGTGGAAGTCTAGCGGGTTACATGGTTTACTATTATAGATACATGATATACAAGGAAAATGATAAGTATATCTATTTGAGTACCTAAGTGCGGTCTAAACCGCACTATGTAAAGCTTGTTTATTTTTTCCTAACAATACGAGCAAAAATGGCAGTAGCAGTAAGAGGTGTAATGCTAGTTGATAGGGCGCGTCCAAGTGTAATAATTGTGTTAATAATACCAAAGCGCCAGCTCCGCTCATTTGCATTACGCCAATAAGTGCAGAGGCTGTACCTGCTTGCTTGGCAAATCCAGAGAGTGCTTTTCCGGCGGCTGCACCCAACGAGAAAGCAAAACCGATAGATGCAATATACATTGGTAGCATAAATGCGCTAGGGTGCTCAAAACGGGTGGCCCAAAGCATAATCAAGCCACCTACAGTGAAGAGCGTTAAGCCAACAATTAATGCGAGGCGGCTGTGACGTTTGATTAGAAGCGGTGCGGTAAAGCTGGCTACGATGCTTAAAGCGGCATTGCCGGTAAACCAGGCTGTAAATACAGAAACCGAGCCGTGCAATTGATTCATGATCCATCCAGGTGCAGTTGTAACAAAAACAAGCATGGCAGCCATACCGAGCATGGTAATACTGGCATTAAACATGAACTCACCGCTTTTGAGCATAGGATTAAAGCGACTTAGGTTAAGGATGTGTCCCTCATAGAGACTATCGGCGGGTTTTGTTTCCCGATATAAACACATTAGAAGGACTAGCCCGATGACTGCAAAGCCAGATAGGAAGGTAAAGTTACTGCGCCAACCGAACTCTAGCGTCAGCCATGCTCCCAGTAAAGGCGCCAATGCAGGTATAAAGCATACTATACCATTGAGGTAGGTGATCATTTGACCACTGCCTTTGTGTCCAAAACAGTCTCTAACAATAGCAAATGCCGCGACGAACGTTGCACATGCACCAAAGCCCTGTAATGCTCTGGCAATCATCATCCAAGTCCAACTCTCTGCTACCGACGCCATAATTGCACCAATCATAAATAGCGTAATCCCTACACAGGCGACGGGTTTTCTACCGTACTTATCAGCCAACGGCCCAGCAATAAGCTGACCTAAACCCACAGTGAGCATATAGATACTGATCGTTTGTTGAATTTTGGACTCTGAGACGGCGAGACCATTTTGCATCGCTTGAAAAGCAGGCAAATATAAGTCGATTCCGAGTGGGCAAAAAATAACCAATAGGGCAAGGATAAAAATAAGCGTTTTGCTAGTTAAATCAGAATGTGGCATGAGGTCTCCTTTTGGCGGCTATTTTAATGCGCGAAATTAAAAATAACAGGACAAAGCGCCGGATCGTTTAAATAAAAATGTAAAAGCTATCTAGAGTGTATTTTCTCAACAGGTCGGATGTGTTAATTTGATTTAAATAATTCGTTTTTTAGAGGTATAAACTGTGTCAGCCCCATTACTGAAAATTTATAAAAGAATGCAGTGGCTTCCCTTTGGTCAGTGGCTTTTTAGCAAAGCCGTATGCCGGAAGGCACCGTATTTTGGCTCAATAAAACCAACCATTACTCAGCTTGAACCAGGGTTATGCTGTGCGACAATTCCAAAGCGTAAAGCGGTGTTTAACCATATTGGTACTATTCATGCGATAGCGCAGTGTAATTTAGCTGAATTGTGCGCGGGCGTAATGGTGGATGCAACAGTGCCACATAAAACACACCGCTGGATCCCAAAGGGAATGACAGTTCAATATCTTAAAAAGGCAGAAACCGACTTAAATGCGCAAGCAAAAATAGTGTTGCCGAGGCAATGGCAAGACAAAGAAGATTTAATTGTACCAGTTGAGATTTTTGATAAACAAGGAAATAAAGTCTTTCACGCAGATATCAATATGTATATTACAGCGCGTTAGTATTTCCCTTATCTTTTAATGGGGTGATATTTGTCACCTCAGTCTTATGTGTGAGTTTACCTTCAATTAAGGCTCCGGCTTCAATGCTCAAGGTATCGTGAGTAACGTCGCCATGCACTTTAGCCGTTGGTTCTAACATCACTTTATCAGCATCTATATTACCGTTAACCGTTCCTTTTATTCTTATTCGGTGGGCTTTAACATCGCCCTCAATGACACCATTTAGGCCAACAATTAGAGTATTTACAACCAGATCACCAATTACCTTACCATCAATTTGTAACTCTCCTTCACAGCGAATGTGACCCTCTACGACGGTATTGGGAGAGATCAAAGCTGGAACGCCTGATACCGGTTTATCGTTGCCTAATAGATTACTGAACACGATTGACTACCTTGGTTAACTTGATTGGATTAATATGCTTGCCATTTTGCAATACTTCATAATGTAAATGAGTGCTCGTACTTCGTCCAGTACTGCCCATTAAAGCAATGACTTCTGATTTTTTTATCTGTTGACCTTTTTTCACTTTGATAGTGTGCAAATGGCCAAATCGAGACACTAAGCCGTGTTCATGTTTAATTTCGATAAACTTACCATAACCTCCATTGCGTCCGGCTTTTACAACTGTACCTGCAGCAGGGGCGAGGATTTCAGTTTTATGCCATCCGGCTAAATCAACGCCCTTGTGATACGCGCGACGGCCAGTGATAGGGTCTTTACGAAAGCCAAATTGGCTCGAAACATAGTAATCTTCTTTAGCAACAGGCATTGAGTCAGGCAAGGTTGTGAGCACCTGTTCCAAATTATTTAGAGCGACTAGGTTGTCGATAGCTTTGAGGTAATCAGGGGGAAGTTGCTCAAGCTCTAGTTGGTGATAGGGACCACCTTGAGCGAGCTGAGAATTATATTTTGGTGCAATGCCCACCTCCGCCAAGCTATTTGTGAGCGTTGCTGCACGATTTTGTATAGAGCCTGAGATAAAACTCAGAAACTGTTGCTGACTTGCGAGTAGTTGCTGCGCTTGCTTGGTAAAATTAGATGCTTGGTTATGCTGTGATACATCGACTTTTTCTGGCAAGTGACCAGAGCTAACTTTCTCTGTTGTTGTCAGGACATCTTGTTGCTCTGTGGCTGGCTTTTTAATGCTGCTTGGTGTGGACGGTTCAGTAGTATCGTTGATTGTCTCAACCAATGAACTTGGCAAAGCATCAACTAAGCTTTGTAGCATGAGCTGCTTTTCGCTTAATTCATTGAGTGTTCGCTGTTGTTGTTCAAGTTGCGTTTGCATCTGTTGCTTTTCATTTGCAAAGCGCTGTGCTTCTTCACTTGTTTGCGCGCGTAACTCAGTAATCGTCGATTGTTGCCGAGTGACTGATTGCGCATTAACGACAGCCCAAGCTATAGCCCCCGTTGCTATGATCAACAGCAAAGGCTGGAGCCAACTCGGCAAGGTGAACATATAAATCTCACCATTTTGGCGTATTAAAATTTGCCTTGGCTGGAATAATGTCTTAATTAGGCGATTGATTAGCTTCAACATATTTATAAAAATTCTCAAACAACACTTCACAATAACAAGATTAATACAAAAATCCAGCTAATTTATATATTAAAAAGGTGTGCAAATGCACACCTTTGATTTTTATCTGCTTTTAATTTGGGATTATTTAGCAGGTAGAACTGTGCCTTCAACAGAGCCAAAGCCTATACGGTTGAAGCCGTCTGCTTCACACCAGCCACGCATAATTACTTTGTCACCATCTTCTAGGAATTTACGTTCTTCACCATTTTCAAGCGTAATGCTCTCTTTGCCACCACGTGATAGCTCTAGTAGAGACCCTGCTTCTTCATGCTCTGGACCAGATTGAGTCCCTGAACCTAACATGTCGCCTGGTAAAAAGTTACAGCCGTTAACGGTATGGTGCGTTACCATTTGTGCTACAGTCCAATAGCTGTGTTTGAAGCTAGACTCAGACAATTTAGCGGCACTTTGCTGTGCTTCACGCATTTTTGCAGTTTCAAGCAGCACATCCATTTGGATATCAAACGCACCCGCTTCACGGTTATGTGAAGACTCTAAGTATGCCATCGGCTGCGGATCGTTCTCATCACGGTGCCACTGAGTGCGATACGGTGCTAATGCTTCAGTTGTTACAATCCAAGGCGATACTGTAGAAGCAAAGTTTTTCGCAAGGAATGGGCCCAACGGCTGGTATTCCCATGCTTGTAAATCACGAGCAGACCAGTCATTGAATAGACAGAAACCAAACACATGGTTTTCAGCGTTTTCAATGGCAATTTGATCACCTAGTTCATTACCGTTACCCAAGTAAATACCTAGTTCTAATTCATAGTCAAGACGCTTACATGGGCCAAATGAAGGAGTATCTGCATCAGGTGCTTTGGTTTGACCTTTAGGGCGATGAAAAGCTTGACCAGATACATCAATTGAAGATGAACGACCATGATAGCCAATTGGCACCCACTTGTAGTTTGGAAGTAGAGGGTTATCAGGGCGGAATAACTTTCCAACTGCGGTTGCATGGTAGATTGACGTATAAAAATCTGTGTAATCACCAATGTGGCAAGGCATTGAGTACTCTACGTCAGCTTGTGCAACTAGGGCGTTCTCAAGCGCGGCTTGATGCTCTGAACCTTCACGTAAAGCGCGAGATAATGCTAAACGTAGAGAAGACCAATATGTCTGACCTAATCCCATAAATTCATTCAAGGCTTGCGCGTTTGCTGCCTCGACAGCGACTTGTGCTTCACCAGAGAAAATCGCTGCCTCAGCAACAACAGCAAGATCGAGTACTTGATCACCGATAGCAACACCGCCACGGAACTCTTCATTGCTGCCTTTGCGGCGGAATACCGCAAATGGTAAGTTCTGGATTGGAAAATCTGTACCAGCTAGGTTTGCACTCGCAACCCAGCTTTTTAGATTAATATCATGAGTTTCGTTAATAAAAGACATTGCCGTTCCTTTTTACTTTTGGTTAGTGCTATTTTGCCCTAACTAAAATGGAAAAAGCAGCTTTTAAAAAGCTGCTTGTGAAAATAATAACTTTAATAAAGTTTAGATCACGCCGCGACGCTCTTGGTCACGTTCGATAGATTCGAATAGCGCTTGGAAGTTACCTTCACCGAAGCCACCGTCGTCAACGCGTTGGATCATCTCAATAAAGATTGGGCCAAATAGGTTTTTGGTAAAGATCTGTAGTAAGTAACAGTTCTCGCTTTGGCTATCTACTAAGATTTGGTGCTCTCTAATTTTGTCTTTGTCTTCTTTAACCCAAGGAACACGATCAAAGATAGTATCGTAGTAGTGGTCAACGATATCTAGTGTAGCGATTGTACTTTTGTCTAACTGATCGAGTGAACCTACTAGGTCGTTAGTTAAAAATGCTAAATGCTGTACACCTGGACCATTGTACTCATCAAGGTACTCATCGATCTGGTTGTTGTTGTCGTCTTTACCTTCGTTAATTGGAATAGAGAAGGTGCCACAAGGTGACTTAAGCGCGTAAGACAATAACGCAGTTTTCTGACCTTTAATGTCAAAATAGCGCACTTCTTCAAAACCAAATACGTCTTTGTAGAAGTTAGCCCATGTTTCCATGGTGCCTTTGTATACGTTATTGGTTAAGTGGTCGATACGGATAAAGCCCTTGTCTTTAACAATGTTTTGCTCTTCAAGATCAACAAAGTCTTTGTCGTAGATTGAACCTTTTTCGCCAAACTCTTCAATGAAGTAAATTAAGCTATCGCCAATACCGTAAATTGCTGGGTAAGGTAAATCTTTATTTGCAGAGTCGGTTGCAGGTTTTGCACCGCGCTCAACAGCAATTTCAAACGCTTTTTGTGCGTTTTCTACGCGCCAACCCATAGAGCAAATTGCAGGGCCATGGCTTTTTGCAAATGCTGCAGAGAAACCTTCGCGCTCGTTATTTAGTAAAAAGTGAATGTCGTTCTGGTTGTAGTAGACGATGTCTTTATCTTTAAACTTTTTCAGTTTTGAGAAACCAAAATCGGTGAACACTTTATCCATATAGTCCGCATCTGGTGTTGCGTACTCGGTAAATTCGATACCAACTAAACCTAGTGGGTTATTTACTTCACTCATTGTCATACTCCCGCAATTAAGCAAATTGGGTTGCTTGTTAGATTATGTTTTTCAGTAGGTGGATGATTAATCAAAAACGCGCAAAGAGGAAGAGTCGACCTCTATTTAACTGACAGGTCAGTTGTAAATTTA
This sequence comes from Pseudoalteromonas sp. A25, assembly GCF_009176705.1. Lineage (NCBI taxonomy): Bacteria > Pseudomonadati > Pseudomonadota > Gammaproteobacteria > Alteromonadales > Pseudoalteromonadaceae > Pseudoalteromonas > Pseudoalteromonas sp. A25. Next base: position 958,156 of record NZ_AP021846.1, read on the forward strand.
GTTGCACAAACGTCGCTATCTCACGTTGAGAGTGAACAGCAGGGTAACGATACATTTTTACTTGTCGTTAAAACACCAATATAAACGTGTAAAAAGTTATACTTTTCATTTGGTTATGTGTCTGTCGTTAAGCGGGGAGGCGTAATTAAGCTGTCGTGTTAACCATGTATGTTTGTACTGATAAGTTTACAATTATAGTGTTGAAAGGGGTTGCTTGTGAATTTTGAGCATAAAAAAAGCAAGGCCACATGTACCTTGCTTTTTGATTAACTTTGTTTGTTAGGCTGTTGCTGTATCTGTCAGGCCTTGTTTTTCCCAGATTTTTGCTTTGAAGCTCATTAGCACTAACACAATACCAATTCCGATACTAAATAACGCAATTTGTAAGTATAAGTTCGGGATGTCTTCAACATTATTAGGATCGAAGCCACCGGCCAATAAGCCAGCGATGATATTACCAATAGAATAGGTAAGTACGAATACGCCCATCATTTGGCCAGAAAAGCGTTGTGGCGATAAACGACTTACCGCACTAAGTGCAACCGGGCTTAGACACAGCTCACCCACCGTATGCAGGAAGTAAGTAGTAACAAGCCAGTAAGGTGCTACTTTCAAGCCTTCAGCCGCGTATTGAGCCGCCATAAACATCACTAAGAAACCAGAAGCCATGATAATGAGACCGAATGCACATTTTACGCTGTAAGAAGGTGTGATCATCTTTTTAGAGAGGTTGATCCAAAGTGCAGCAAAAAATGGCGATAGAACAATAATGAAAATGGCGTTAAGTGATTGGAACCAAGCTGTTGGAATTTCAAAGCTGCCCACTAGACGGTCGGTATAGTCTCGCGCAAAAAGGTTAAGCGATGAACCAGCTTGTTCAAAGCCAGACCAGAAACAGGCTGATGCAACACAGACTAAAAACAATGCCCACATGCGGCGTTTTTCTTCTTCTGTTAATTGGCCCTTAAAGTAAATAATGCCAAAGTACAAAAAGAAGATAAGTGTGAATGCGATTGCAACATAACCAGCAATCACTATTGGGTCAATCGTGATTGCGCCCGTTGTCGCACCAACCACAACTGCCGCTACAACAGCAACAAACGTTACTATACCCAGCCAAGCTTTTTTAACACCTTGCGCAGATAACGGGTTAGCCGGTTGAGCGCTGTGGCTTGGTAGATGCCTTGTTGTTAAGTAATATTGGATTAAGCCAATACCCATACCAACAGCTGCTGCACCAAATGCCCAGTGCCAGCCAACATTTTCCATAAAGTAACCACATACGTAGTAACCAATAATAGAGCCTAGGTTGATACCCATATAATAAATGGCATAACCACTATCGCGGCGTTCGTCATCGCTTGAATATAGTTGTCCAACCATTGCACTGATGTTTGGTTTCAATAAACCAGTACCTGAGGCAACAAAAATTAAGCCAATAAAAAATGAATGTTCATGGGGGATTGCTAGAATGATGTGGCCAATCATAATAATAATGCCGCCATACCATACCGCTTTTTGTCCCCCGAATAGGCGGTCAGCAAGCCAACCTCCAGGAAGACCTAGAAAATATACCGCACCAGTGTATAAACCATAAATAGCGGCAGCTGAGGCAACTGTAAAGCCAAGGCCTTCTTCTTGTAAGCTTGCGGTCATGAACAATACTAACAGGGCGCGCATGCCGTAATAGCTCATTCGTTCCCACATTTCAGTGAAAAAGAGTGTCGACAGCCCTTTAGGGTGACCAAAAAATCCCCCATTTGAAGATGAACTCATATTTACTTCCTAATTAAATCAAATGTGTTGTAAGGCCTTATAATAATCATTACATGCAAATAGTTATGAAATTTGCATGGTGGCCAATGTAAGTAATTACGCAGTATTGGGCGCTTATATAGCGACTAACTATGCATTCATAGCGCGTCAGTATACCCATATGAAAACGTTTGGGGAAGTGGTTAGCCTTTAACGCTTGGTTTGAATGTTAAAAAAAAGTGCTTTGCGTATATTTTATAAAGTATGCAAGTGCTGTTGTTTACCTATGCTTAGTTTAGCCAGCACACGGTGTTTTTACCTTGCCAAAAAAGGCAAATTACTTATACAACGTGCATTTATAGGCTAGCTTTTTTTATCTTTTGCGAGTAACCACCCCGTCTTTTGGCTTTGACTTAATTTAGAAAGTACGTCTGTTGCGCGCTCAATGGTGATGTGTTGTGAGGCAATATCTTGGTAAACTTGCTGGGCAAGTTTTTTCCGTTTTACGGCAGCTCCAGCCTCTAAGAACGATTCCATTACCTGATAGACAAAGCGCTTTATTGGATTTTTTGTATTGTGTGTTTCACTGCCCTTTTGTGAATTTGCATCTTGATTCTCAACCTTATTGATCAGTATTTGCAATTCAGCCTGACTTAACTCACTCTGAGCTTGAGGGGCTTTCATCAAACTGCGAACTGTTTTTTCTACCAAGTCGATTTCTAAGGCATTAAAGTTGCTCTGATGGGCTAAGATGTTTAATGCCTGCTTAAACTCTCCGCTTGTTGATTTGGAAGATGTTAATCGTTCGCATAGCTTTTGTGTTTTTTGCCACTGCTGCCAGCTCTGCACATAATTTAATCCAACACCTTTAATATTTTGCATCCCAACAATTAACTGGTGTTGGTTTTGACAGCCAAGCTGTGAAATTAATTGAGTGAGTTCATCGGCGCTAATATGGGCATTGTCTACTACGATAAGTTTTTCATCTAATAATGTAAGGCAACTGTGCATGATTTCTTTTGCATGTTTTGCTAAGTCATCAAAGCCTAAAAGTGTATTAGCCATGCGCCAGTTTTGGTAGCGCTTTAAAAAGAGCTGCTGTTGTCTCTCACACAGAGCATCATTGTTTTTTAGCGCAGCTTCTAAACACTCGCAGTTATCTAATTGCTCGATAGTCAATGGACTTTCCGCTAAAGACACGTTTAACGACCTAGCGAGCTGTAATTTGTCGTCTTGTAATTTGAGCTGATAGATAAAATGTGCGAGCGACTCTTTATCATTGTTTTCTATCGTTTTCTCTAGTTTCTCAATCACAGCAGTTTTTAGGTAACTTGCAAACCCACTGACATTGGTGCCTACTACCACGATATAGTCAAAACATAAATCTTCGGCCATGATGTTGGCAAATACTTTAGATCGAGCAACTCGGTCTTCGCGGTTGTTGATCAGTGCGATAGTTTGTACATGGTCTTGTTCACCGAGTTTAAATAGTTCTAAACGTTGCCAATTCTCTATCGTAGCAAGGCGCTCATTAGCAGACATACTGTTTACAAAAGATTGCTGTAACTTATCGACGTGAGCGATAGGGAAATGCAAAAGTACGCCAATGTCTGGCACGATACGCTCAGCGGTCGCTTTAAAAACAAAGTCTTTATTAATCCCAATATATTGGGCCATTTTGCACACAAGGGCGATGTTATCTGGGTGTTCATCATAAGGATAGAGGGCTTTAATTTCAGGTGTAATTTGAAAGCCATCTCCCCAATGCACTTGAATAAGAGTTGAGTTCTGCTCTTTGGCTGCGCTTTCAAGAAATGGTGCCATGGTTTGTTCACTGGTAAATACCTGTGAGTTTTCACCAACAAAAATTGACATTTCTTTTGCTACATCAACGCCGCTTGGCCCGAGTATATCTTCATGATCAGGATAAGCATTGGTGATAGTAACGAAGTTGTCTTTCATCCAGCGCCTCAAGATCCTTACGTAGCGAGGAGTCAGCCCCATGCACTCCCATAAAAAAACGTCTGCTTTTACTGACTTTGCAAACTCTAAAATATCACTTTGTTCCCAGATTGTCGCTTTATTGAATGGTCTAAATATAGGCACCTCATACTGCTCTCCGGTGATTTTGCAGTAGATCATCATAGCCTCACAACCCGTAGTCTTGGTAATGCAGCGCAGTGCTAATGCACTAAAAAGCGCGGCTTTCAATCGTTCGGTACCGGACTTTCCGCGAGTGCCCCAGCCACCGATACTAACTGCGATAGCTTCTCTGTTACGAATTATCTTTCGGCTAACATATAAATGCCTGCCCCAAAAGTAAGCACTAAAAGTGACTACGAAGAATATCAGTTGAGAGAGGGTGTTTTGATAAACGGAATAGGAATATTCTTTAAAGCTAGACCAAATAGCAATAACGCTAGGGGCGATACTGAGGTTTGCAAACAGGTTTTTTATACTGTCTTCAACTGGGAATGTGCAATTAAGCACATCTCCGTATGCTTTAAATTGAATGGTGAACCCCAACTTTTTGAGCTCTTCTAAGTATTTTTGTTGTTCAAATTCACCGCCTTTTCGCAAATTATCAAGCTGTTGAAAGTGCAAAGTAATATAGCTATAAGCGTAAATTCTGCGTAATAATGAGCTCGGCTTTGCTATTTCTAAAATTCCATCAGGTGTGTAGCTAAAAACAGGGGAAGAGACATTATCTTGGCTCAATATTGAAAGTATATAATCCAACAAAGGTAAGTGCACACGAGCACTGTGCTCACTTAGATGATAAAGCGGTTCTCCTGGTACATTCGTCTCGCTGATCTCTGCGATACTACAACTGGCTATATGTAGTTGGGCACTTGGTTTTCTGGCGGTTGTGTGACTAAATCCGGGGCGTTTATCTGTGCTACTATGACGTAATTCATGAATAACTCGCCATAATCTCCTGGCAACTCTATAGCCTTCCTTAATATGCCATTTTCCTTTCGATATTTTACCGTTAAAGCCCACCCGCCTCTGTGCTAAAAAACTCAAAGTACGGCCAAGAACATGCGGCTCGATGCTTTCGCAATCTAGTTTTATGACATGAGAGTTGGTAAGTTGGTCGTTGATATTGGCAATTAATTCTTGGTTGTAAAAACTGACTAACTGCTCTCTTGTCCTGGTGATATAGCGTTTGATAGCGATAGGGTGTGCTTGCATCAAAGCTTGATTGAGGGTGTCGATAAACAGTGCAAACACTTGCTCTTGAGCACGGTGGTTAAGCTGCATATTAAGCATTACGCGAGCACTTATTTCTAAAGTGATGCGCTTTATAGGTAAGCTATACTTGCCGAGCACGGTTTTTTGCCAACATTCGAAGGCAAACATATCTTCGGCGTACCGTTCACTGGTAAATAATTTCATTAGTGTATAACGCACAGCATCTATATCTTCTGCGTAGAACCGCGAAAAAATAATTGTTTTTGCAAATGACTCGGGCATATACGGTGTTTGCTCTAACAGTGCTTGTCTTACTCTAGGGTATTCATGTTGAGAAAGTTGCTCTAACAGCACAAAGTCTTTGTCGGTGAGTGTTGCCTGTTGTATCAATACGCGCGGTAGAGCTGCGAGTATAAATAATTGGTCGTTGTTAACTTGTTGATCGTCAATGAACAGTGCCGCCCACATATGGCCGCGTACAAAGGTAGGACGCTGATGTATCAGTATTTCGAGGATATCGATGATCGCAGTGTATGGAGTTTGCTCGTCATCAAGAAATTCAACTAATCGCGCAATGAGTTCTGAACTGAGTTGAGAGTCAGCATTGTACTCTTGAAGCAACGCTACTTGGTTTACCAGTGCTCGAATAATACTATGGCGAATAAATGGGGTTTGATTTTGCTCTAGCAGTTTAAGAAAAAACGGCTGTAAATCGAGCGCTTGCCATATTCCCTCTATCTGGGTCTTATTAAGAGCCAAGTAACGAGAGCTGAGTGTGCCTAATTTAGCTACCAAGAACTTAATGCCTTGTTCTATTTCTGCAACACGGCTTAGGTATCGGTCACGCATGCCGCCCTCATCAAACCAGCGAGTAAAGGCTGCTTTATCTGCTTTGAGCTGCTTGGTGGTTGCGCCAAGTTTTCGTGAATAACTTAAAATATGTTGTTGCTTCTCGTACTCCACTTCACTTTTTGATAGCCGAGTTACGAAAAGTTGGTATTCATCGCGCTTCGCTGCAATTTCAGCTTGTTGCGTTTCTATCTTATGGCGTATGAACGTGATTGAGTGCAGCAGCAACCAAGACTCTAACGACTCATGTTCAGGTTTGTTCATAAACAAGGGCCAGTCACATAGCTCATCAATAAGTTGCTGATACTTATGGTGATAGAGGTTGATCCAAAAGCGCTCTGTATTGGCAAACAGCAGCTCTTCTAATTGTCGTTTTAGTTGCTGTTTATTCATTTTCTACCTGTTCATTTAATTGTAGTGTCGACAAAGTTTTGAAAGGCTGCTCCGCGTAGCTAAATACATCAAACCCTGTGATTGAGAGGTTTCCTATTCCAATTTGCAGCGCTAGTGTGTGTTCGTTATTTTCCCAGTTTTTCTCGAAGCTTACCGATAGTTTAGCTGCGTAGTGATGATTGATAGCAAATCGCTTATACCAATCAAGGCGTGATAATGGTTGAAACTGTGCTTTTTCTCGATGCTCATCTTCAAAAGCATAACGACCAACCAGTTGAAGCTCCAATATATGGCCTTGGTAAAACTGGCGAGCACTTAATGTTAACCTCGCATTATCAAGCTCTTGCCAGCGTTGGTTGCTGCTTATTTGTGCTTTTGCGCTAAAGCTTTGATCGACATAGTTTTGATACCAGTATTGGTATCCAGCACGCCATCCATGTTTATGATCGACTTTATATTGACTTAGAATATCTGGATTGAGTTTGTCGAATACTAGCGTCTCATTATTTGCTTGGCTGTAAAAATAATGGGGCTGCCACCACCATTGGTGAGTATGTTGTGTGTTTCTCTTCCAACGTTGACCTATGGATATTGATAAGCGACTCGAGAGCTTATCGTCAAGAACTGTTGAGCTTGGTTGCCAATAAGCGTGTAGTTGCCCGTTTGCATACCAGTCGCTGTTTGGCGATAGCCAATCATAGCGTCCAAAAGCGTGATAGGTATCATAGTAAATATCACTCAATGCTTTGGCAACGCCAAATTTGTACCAACCATCATGAGATTTAAAGCGAAATAGCGCACCCACTTCGGTTGTTTGCTGCGCCTGTAACCGCGCTTCAAAATCACTTCGCCCGCGTTTAGAGTGATCTATATATGCTTCGATGTGTGTTGCACCTGGCGTCGTTGTGTTTATTGTTTCTGTATGCTGACTGGGTTTGGTTACTAAAGACGTCAATACCTTTTCGTGTTCTTTGGGTTGCTCATTGGTATACACCGGCAATTTGCTGTTTTGAGGGTTTAATGTCCATGCGAATGCGCGTACTAAATTCGAATCTGGATGAAACAGCGTATGAACCCCTGCTGGGTAAAAATGTTCAGTTTGCTTGCGTTGGTTATTCACAAAGTACTCGGTCTTAATAAGTGTATCCTGCTTGAGCTTTAGGCGCAGTGGTTGCTGTTTAGAGGCTAAGTAAAATCTAACCTTTGATTCTAGTTGTACATTTTGCCACTGAGGGGGGCCCTCTAGCAGTTCAACACTCACTAGTTGCGATACAAATGGTTGTTGCCAACGAATTGAAACAGTTTGATTTTGAATGTTATCGTCGGTAATTATATGCTCGATATAGCGATTAGCTTCGATTGTGTATGTTTGCATGGCTTGACCAAACTCAAGCGTGACTTTTGCCTTTTGCTCAGACCCTAACTCAGAGGGAGAAAAGGAGATACGCAGTTTATTTTTAAACGGGGTAAACTGACTAATATCTAACGACATCGACTGATAAGGACGTAATAAAATACCGGGAATATCTGCACGCTTAGATGAGTGCCGAGCGATTTGCTCAGCCTGGCTTAGTTGTTGGCTATTTTGCAGTGCAATTAGTTGTGTGCCTAAGTAGTCTTCATAGTTATCTATTATTTGCCAATGGCCAAATTGCTCTATACGCTTAAATATGGTCATGTCGGTGTGATTGCGTAACGTTGTTTTAAGTTTGGCAAATAGGATATTGAACTGAGCCTTGTTTAATGCCTTGTTTTCTAATCTATATAACGCATTGTTTAGCAAGGTTTTTACATCGATTTTAGGGTCGTTAAGCAAGGTTGAAAATGTAAGCTGCGGTGCAAAACGGCTGAGACTATTTTTGCTAGTTTGTGCCTCTGTTAGTCCCTCTTCTTCAAATGTAATATCAAGATAGCTTGTAATATCACTGCTAATACGCAATGTTTGATTGGCCTTTAATTCAACATGGCCGCTGGCTGTGATAGATAATCGCTGGTTTTGTTCATTCACAGTTTGTGAGGCAATATCAGCAAAAATGGGAAGTAAATATTGCGCATCAGAAGTTTGAGCCGTAAGCCAGTGAGTTTGGCGTTGCGATTTATCGCTGGCTTTGACACGTGCTTTTATTTGGACCACGGTATCTAGCTTTGTTGCGAGCGTTAACGGCTTTGAAGGGTCTAACTTTATGGCTTGATATTGAGCCGTGTCTGAGCGTAACTGGGTATAACCAAAATGACTGATAGATATTACATTAGAGGTGCGAGGTGCAACCTTAGTGCTTAGATATTGGTAGTTGAGTGAGTGGGGAAAATCCTGCTCGCGCAAACTAGAGTTATCGTTATCATGGTCATGCCATAATGCTAACAATTGTTTTTTTTGCGCATGGTAAATACGCGGTATGAGTTTGTGACAAGCAACCAACAGCGTTGAAAAGTTAGCACAGAGCCCTTGGGTTTTGTGATCAGAGTACGCCTGCTGATATCGCAGTAATAACGCATTAGCAGCGAATTCTTGCAGTGGTGCATTACTTTGCTTTAAAAGTCCTTCAAGGTAGCGCTGGGCTAGGGGCTGTTGCTCTAGTTTATCAAGCGCTTTGATACGAAGCGCCCAAGCTTTTAATAGGATATCAATATGTGTACTGTTGATAATGCCTTTGATTAAGCGAAGAGCTTCAAGGGGGTCTTTATACAGGCTATGTTGTGCTTGAGTGAGTATTTGCAATTGTTGTGCATGTGGCGGGTTGCTTGTTTGACTGCTTTCTAAATTAAGTGTTGGCAATGCATGCATGTAACTGCGGGCTGTCTGTTGTTGAAGCGTAAGTAATTGCTGAGCAAGCACCTGTGACTTATCTGTCAGTGAGCCCGGTTGCATATATAGCAACTCATTGCTTATTAGCGGTGCAAGCTCCGGTACTTGAACTGCAACCTCTATCGCCTCGCTTGTTTTTTCCAAGGTTAAGGTTAGCGAATCACTTAGCGTTATATTGTTTATTTCAATGCGACTAAACTGCTCACTCGCACGATACTTAATGGTCAGAGTTTGCTCGCCAATTATACCGGTTAAGACACCTTCTTTTGCAGCTTTAATATAAAGAGTCAGCGAGTTCTTGCTTGTAACAATATCGCTCAAACTAAAGTGCAGTTGATGCTTCAATCTGTGCGTTTGTAAATTAACAGGGCCTTGCATTGTATAAAGGTGGTCGTTAGCTTCGCGTACTCCCAGTAACGCCGAGTGCGTGCTGCGTTGTGATAAAATATCACTTGAGTTGACCTGCGGGACTAAAAAGCGCGGTTTTGTCACCATATCAAACAGCTGCTGGTGGCGCTTTTGAGCAAGTGGTGAGGTATCGTACTTTGCCAACTGCGTTGCTAACTGACTTCCCTGTTGAGTGTAAATATCCTTCAAATATGGGTCTAAGTGGTTTATCCAATATGGATTAAGAAAAGACTCCTGCTGTTTTCGTGCACTGTCATGATCAAGAAAAGCGCGCTCTGAGCGCTCAACTTTAACGAGCGCATCACCAAAGCTTTTTAGTATCAGCCGTGAATTTGCGCTTACTGCTATGTAATCTTGGTGGGTGATACTGACGTTCTGATGCTCGTACTCATGCGCTTGAATGTGACTCAAAGGCAGAATACTCACAGGTTTAACATCATTAAATACATATATTTTGTTATTGATGTTTGTGACTGCATTATCTAAGCGATTTTTAACAGAAATTTTTAGTTTGGCAGCGTCTTTTATTGGTATGGATATCTGCTGGCCTGCGGCGATTGAGTAATATGTATCATATTGATGTGCTTGATATAAAAGCGTCTTTTCTAGTGGTAAGGGTACAAACTCATTGTAAGGGTCGGGATGATACTGATGTCGATTCTGCCAAATTGTCAACTTATGTTGCTTTTCGCTCTGATTTGAAAACGTGATAATTCGGTTAAAATCAAGAGCCCTGATCTGACAAGTATCTTGCTTGCAGGGTAGGGTGTTTAGTTGCAACGCCACTTCATTATTGAGTGTTTGTGCTTGCCAAACCTGGATCATCTTCTCATCTATTTTAGAGAATGTTAAACCACTCCCCGCGGGCAAAAATAATCTTTTTTGCTGCGCTGCATCAAGCGTGACGTGCGCCGAGTCGTGATGCTGTAAGCGATAGTCTTCTTGTTGCTCTATCCAGTGTGGCGTTGTATTCACCGTATGTGGCAGAGCTTGTGCTGTAAGTGCGCACAAAAACGAAGCAATGATTATAAAACGTAGCGTAAGCATTCTGTAAATCGGTCCATGGTTTGACTATGTGTGATGAGTTTTTTCCTCATTGGGTAACTTATCTCTATATGGAAAAATGTCCCTGTGCTGATCGGGAGCTGATGTAATACATTTTGCGTTCCTCCAAGTTCAATAACCTCTCTTGGGTAGTCATAACTATGTGGTGCTAGCTTACGAAGGCATGTCGCTAATTGTTGTACTTTTAAGGTACTTGTAGCACCTTGGCTAATAATAAAGTCAGCCTGTTGTGCAATGACTGTGTTGCGTTTACTTTGACTGAAACCGTGGAGCTGGAAAATATTGGCATCGTTAAAGAGTGATTGATAAGCCAATATTGCATTATTGTGCAAACTACTTGAGCGTTTTGACAAGTCCATCGGTTGTTCATCTATATCATCGTCGTGTCTATGGTGCGAGTTGCTTACCATGATTTGGCACAGATGAGTAAAGACCTTTTCACCTATTGATAAGGTATGCATGTCAAAAAATTGATGAGGGATAGACACTATGCAGTGTTGCCCCTTAGGTCGAAACCACAAGTTAGAGCCGCCAAGTTGAGCGCTTGTGGCGATTAATTGGTGCATATCTTGTTCGTGTTGATATGCCCAGGGGGGCAACGGTTTTGGATTATCAAACCACGCTTTTAGCGTCGTTACGGACGGAAGATGGGCTTGAGCATAGCATTGCCCAAACAGCAATAAGGCGAACGCGCAGATTATATTAACTTTCTTCATTTAACCACCAATTCACTTTTTTTGGCTGCTCTAGGTGCTCTTCAACAATACTGAGCCAGATATCTTTATTTGATTGTAATATCAAGCTATTAAGTTGGCTAATATCTGAACCAATCAGGAGTGTCATACTGGGATAAGTGTTTAGCTCTCCAATGGTTGGGTGGAGCATAAAAGCTTCTGCAATAGTACTTGGATGTATCTGAATTCGCTTAGTTTGTATGCTGTACTGTTGATTCAGTCGGTTTTCAAACTTTGCTGATAGCTGACTAAATAATTCGATCGGTTGGTGCTCGCCTACCTGAGAATATACTTTTATCGTTACACTCAGAGGTTGTTTATCGAAGCTTAATTTTAGTGGTGTATTACCATTTAACTTGAATACGCGCTGCTTTGCCCAAGGTCTGGAGGCGCCACTATTGATAAATATTTGCTTGTCTTTGTTTTGCACCTCGCTATGCACTTGTAATTTTTTGCTTAAATCCAATTCCTGTACAAATGGTTGAGTAGGATTTTTTATTATAAGGCTGTGCTGGTCTTTGCGAGCTGAATCTAGAGTCAGCAGTGTGTCAGTATCTGAATTGCCAATCAGTGCCCTGTAATGAAACGTTTGTAATGGCGGTGTTGGAAGGTAGTAGCGTTTTGGCGCTTTTACCAGCGCAGTATTTGAGATAGGCAAAGTATCTATTAAGTCTTTACTTGTGTAATACGTTTCTTTAATTTCATTGAGAGGAGGGGCTTTGAAAAGCCGTACTTTCGTAACCTTACCGTGTGCAGCAAACTCATAATCATTGTTGGCCTGTTGTGGATACCATGCAGGAATATGCATAAACCCATTGTGTGGTTCGCATACATCGTCACATAATGTCGTTTGGTATTGATAAGTTGCAAGCCGTGCTTGTAGCTTTACATTCATGGCACCATTACCCGTCACTTTTATATACGCCGTATCGTCGGGTAAATTACGAATAAAAAGTAGCTCACTAGAGGCAATAACTGAACGCTCAGTATCTTCGTTAAGAATGCGATCATATTGGGAACTTTGATAGGTTAAAGGAGCGTTTACTTTCTCAATTAATGCGTCATGTTTATCAAAAACATCAATATTTATTTGTGTTGCAGTAGATGGTCTAACGTCTAGTTTAATATCACTGCCTTGATTCACACGATAGTGTAAAGCATCACTCTCAGACACTTGATAATACTGACTGTGCAAAGGGTCAACCGGCTGCATCGTTTCATCAAACCACTGCGATATAACCGCTGTTGACGAATTTATAGTGACTAGTCCACGAGCCACTTGAGGTAATTTATAAAGATTAGCTTGATCAGTTTTAATTAATTGCAAAGCTTTAGGAGGATGCAATTGATTGCTATCGTACCAAGTGAAAGAAAGGGCGTCAGGGCTCATTGTTGAGACAAACATATCTTGTTGATATTCAACTTCAATAGAGGCTGATAAATGCGCATTGGTAAAAAATGCGTCTAAATTTAGCTGTGAGCCAGAAAAATCATAACTTCGAATATTGTAAGGCAAGGTTTCGTAGAGTGTATCCATTTGAAAATCAACGTTTGGCACTCCTTGTGGCGCAAGTTTTTTCCAATCAAATTGTACGGCGTTTGTTATTTCTTGTTCACTGAGTGCGTTGGGACCCAGTGTATGGTAGTTGCTTATGCGAGCACGCCATGCAAGAGGGTACTTAAGCCAAACAGTATCAATATCTTGCGGATTATTTTTTTGCTTCCCATGTATGCGCACTACAACTCCTTGAAGTGCGCTATCCTCTTCAATTAGTTTAAAAGCAACCGATGATGCATTTTTGAACTGGCTGTGATTAAGATAAAAAGATTGACCCGTCGATACGGCTAAGCTTTGGCGCTCTTCGATAATTTGTTTTACTTGTTGTTGGTGTTCATCACGAGCCAATTTAGCGGTGTGGTGATAAGTTGAACGTGAGATGACTTGTTGATTTTCGTCAAACAAAGTGTATTCAATTGCGTAATTAGCAGTTTGTAAATACTCCGCGTTTTTAAAAATAGCATTCGATAATACTCTTATAGACGCAGTTTGTGCTGTATTAAAAGTATAAATGAGCGGGCGTTCGGGTGATAACCAATGAACCTTGGAGCGGGTTTCTGAACTTTGCTTTTCCACTAAAGGTTTTGCGCTATCGAGCCAGCGAATGAACTCAATCAGTTGTAACACAATCCACACTGTTAGCGTAAATAATATAAACGCTTGCAATAACCTTTTAATCCAGTACACGGTATTCTCCTTTTAGGATTTCCGTGTAGTTTTGCTTATTCAAAAGTATATTTCTGGTTGGCATAAACAAGGCTACTAAATGATTATTTTGCTTTATCAGCAGTACTAGCTCATTGAGCTCAGTAATGACACCTGTGTTGAGTGTGCATTGAGATAGAACCTCACAGATTTGACTGAGAGCCGGCAAGTGCTGAGTTGTTGTGTATTGCTCTGTCAATTGATTGATTGCAGTGAGCTGTGCTGATGTTAGTGCGTGCCACTGTCTAAGCCTAAGCTCATCGAGCTGCAGTTGTTGCACAGAGGTATTTGTGGATATCGCAACAAAGCGCTGCTGAAGTGCTGAGTTGGATACCGCAAACACTTGCTTATAATCGGAAGCTAACCAAAGTGCTGCAAGCTCACTGCGCGTTGAAAAAACCTCATAACCAGTTTGTGCAGAAGAGCCAAGCTCCAGCCCCCGTGTTTTTGACTGACCGGCCACTCTTTCATAACTTACCCCTAATTGAGAAAGCCCCCGATGCAGACTCATTAGCAACTCCTCGTGGTCGTCACTCGGAGTGGTGTTGGCAAATGAAAGTGCAGTTGGCCGAATTGCTGACGGCGCTCCATGGCTGCGTATTTGTAAATTTAGCACCGGTTTTGCGTAGTAATATCTAAGCAAGCTTTGATGCACAACATTAAATAACGAGGTCGTGTTAGTGGGCTTCATTACATTTGCTTCAGTAGACGCAAGTGGGTGAGCACCAGCTACAAGCAATATTTTGGCATTGGTAGACTTGTACAACGATCCCGCAAATTTTAGTGTTAAGCTTTCAAAAAGAGGTCTGGGTACTTGAATATTTAGTAACTGCGCATTTCCTATTCGAATGATATATAAACCTTGACCTTGTTGGTAATATTGTGTGCCTGCTCTGGGTGAAAGCATTAAAAAGTCATATAACCCATCACTAAAGTGGGTGATTTTATAGCCATGAAAATGGGCTATTTTATTAATATTTGCTAAGCGATTGAATATGTCTTGGTCTAAACTGCGATTTTTTAGTTCATCAGTAAGCCGATAAAGCGGTCTGAGTATCTCAAACTCCCAAAGCGCCGCTTCTTTATGAGATAAGGCAGAAAAGTGCTCACTCCCTTTAGCACTAATGTGAGGTGCAAATTCATCAATGGCCTTATTTAGCGTAAGCTTACGATGTTCGATAGGAAATTGCTGCTCTGAGTTTTGTGTTAGAGAAACTTTTGCAAGTAATTGAGTATAGCTATAATTATTGACGTAAATCTCTAACATACTAAATGTATAGTTCGGGTGGGGTAAATTTGCCTTGTCACTCAAACCAAAAGCAAACTTGTTACAGGCTAATAACGTGCTGAGTTCACTTTGATTAAGAGAGTGAGGAAGTTGATTATATGCCCAGGCTTGACAGTCATTTCTATCGTACCCTGTCGGCAACGTTTTTCTACTGCGTTTGTTTAGTTCTCTGATTTGCAGTACTTCCGTTAATGGCAGTGCTTCTATAAAAGCTTGATAATAGGGGCTCTGTGGAATATTAATGCCACTTTGCAATGAGTTTTTAGCGGTCCCCATTGCTAAAGCGTAACTGTTTAAATGTTCAAAAAGTAGCGTTGCGCTGTCGCTCGCTAATCGCTCATTGGTAGGATAGGGTACTGTAACAATGTGCTGTGCGTGCGGTTGTTTAGTGATGATAAACAACCCCCTAAGAGTGTCTTGTGAGCGGTCATGGATGTATAAGTACCGTGTATCTTGTTGTAATTCAAAACCCAGCTCATTAAATATATTTTGCGCAATTTTAAACTGCTCTTTAGGATTCTCAACAAGTTTAGTAACTGCAGATTTAAAGCGGTTTATATTTAAATTTTGTTGATATTGGCCAATGGTAAATTGTGTTTGACTCGCTGTATAAAGAGCGCCTTTATAATCACTGACCAACGCGGGTATTGATAAATGATCTGGTGAAATGGCCGGGAAATTTTGCGTTTGCTTATTGAATAAACCGGGTACAAACATAATAAGAAAGCCAATTAAGATTGCTAGTGCTCCGCCTAAAATAGAGGTTTGAAAAGTTGCCCGTATAATTAAACCTAGCGCACTTTTTTGATAAATTTTTAGCGCTAATAATGTAGATAGCATATAACCAAAGGCAAAGGTGTCGGTCACTTTAACGGTTGGGTAATAATTTATGAGGAGGTAATTCAGCGATAGCTTATAAATAAAGCCAATGTTGAAGAAAAAGAACAGCAGTCTTGCGCCTTCTAAATTGGCGTTCTTAAGCTTTGTAAAGCGTAATAATGCGCCACCGGCAATCAGTATCACCGCTGTTTCAATAAATGAAGTAAGTAATTTACTCGGTTGGAGTAATTGCAGGGCAAGTAACGCGGGTAGCAAAATGCCATTAAACTCCCACCCATAACGCAAATTAGCCCTTGATGCGATAAATGCTGTTAATACCAGAATAATATACGCTTTAGGCGCAGCAACAATTGAAGATGCAACTGCTTCGTACATAATAGCCAGGTTAGCAATACTAAAATTGGTAAATGGCATAAGGACAAAGCGCACTACAATGTATGTACAAAGTAGTTGTATCACCGTGGTTTTTACGCCGTATTTAAAGCCATGGTTCCACATCACATTGGCAGCTAATGCGATAATAACCAGTCCAAGGCTATGCAAGTCAGAGGCATAGTCGAAGCTGATATCCCACAACTTCAACTCATTCGCAATCATAGGCCAAAACAGGCTGTCCATTATAACCCGTATAAAAATACTCAGTAAAATGATAGCGAAGAAGCGATCTCTACCAAACATTTCAGCATAGCCAAACCTCTCTAGCAGTGTTTGTGCACAAAAGCGCATGAGCCAATAAACTACGATGGCTTCAATTAAAATGACAGCTGCTGAAGTTGGGCTGACAATGAGTAGCGGCACTAAGTAGCCGGGCACAACTAAGCCTGTTAATGGAAAACCAAAACGTAGGTTAAAAAAACAAACAATGGCGATACCAACCCAAACGGTAGTAATAACGGATTGGCCTAACCCGCTGCCATTTGGAAAAAGAGGAAGGACCCAGTCCATTAATGCGCATCCCATTTATCGTCAAGTAAATCTGTGTCGGTATGCTTATTAGAGAGTTGTTCAAATAGCAACTGAGGTATTTGTAGGTCGCTCAGCAGCCCTGTTATATCGATAAATTCAAACAAAATACCTGATATTGAAAAAGGGGTGTCAGATGCACTGTTTTCGGATGTTTTATCGATACTTGATACGCGCAAAACGTAGTGGTGTTCAGATAGGACAACAATCATTTTGAACTCACTTTTATTAAGGGTCAGATAGCGTAACTTTCCTCTCGCCTCAGTGACAGAGAGCTGGCTGACAGCTCTTAATAGTTCAAGTGAATTCATATCAAAAATCAGCAAATTTTGTTGCTGAGATAGTTTCTCAAAGGATTGATTAAGCTGCATGATTTGACCAAACAGGTTAAATACGACACTAGCGGTACTTTGTCTATTAACAATATGTTCAAGAGTCGATAGTTTTTGTTCCATTGCCGCCATTGATGAAGATATTTGCTTACTTAACGGTTCGGCTAAGTTAAAAGTTAAAGCACGGGCAAAAGTTTGTTTGCTGGCATTTTGTTGTGCGGTATACATTCTAAAGTGATACAGCAACTCCCCAATTTGGCTAGCAAAACGCGTAACATTGCGCTTAAATGCGATTTCGTTAAATTCTGAGTCTTGAATAATTGTTAGAGCCCAAAACCCGCGTATATCACCGGCGTACATTAAAGGTGTTATGTATTGTTGTTCATTGGCTGCCAGCGTTTTAAAAAAGGGCCTAGATACTTTAATGACGCCCAGCTCTTTTATTGCATCACTATATGGTGCTCGTTCGTAGTCACGTCGCAGTTCTTTGATATCATCTAATTGGCAATTAATTGCATGGATCTCTTGTAGCCGGTGATCGCCCTCCACACGAGCAAGGAATATACTTTTATCTAGGCTAAGTTGTTGGTTTACAAGCTCTAGAATCGCATCCCATGGTGATGAACTTTCGATAATCGATTTGGGTAAATAGCGGCCAAACATACGTTGCTTGACCTCATCGACGAGCCGAGCTAAATGCTTATCCTCTACCCACTTGCTATGAAAGAAAACCCAGATAAATGCGAGCCATGTATGGATCATTAACTGAGCTATGGGCATTAATAGTCGAAAGTACTGTACTGCTAAAAAACCAATTAATAGCCATAGACCACTGAGAAACAAAGCGAGCTTGAGATTAAAGCTTAG
Organism: Pseudoalteromonas sp. A25; assembly: GCF_009176705.1. Lineage (NCBI taxonomy): Bacteria > Pseudomonadati > Pseudomonadota > Gammaproteobacteria > Alteromonadales > Pseudoalteromonadaceae > Pseudoalteromonas > Pseudoalteromonas sp. A25. The sequence goes on from NZ_AP021846.1 coordinate 975,914, forward strand.
GCTGTATTTTTGATTGATAAACACCAGTATTATGAGTGTGGTTAGTTGAAGCATAATACTGAGATAGTTTGAAAGCTGGTTAACCATCAATTGTTTATCAAGGCTGTGTGCGAGATAAGCATAAAGGTAAACGGGATTAGATACATCGTTTAAATTTGGTGCATTAATATCATCTACATAGTTACTAGCTTGTTGACTTATCAGCACGATTTTATCTTTGATTTGGTTAGAAAATAAATCACCAGAAAGCACTCTACTACTTTTAAATTTCGGTAAGCTAGCAGCTGGCAGGCTGAAATTAATAAGTTGCTCATCAGTAATTTGGAGTTTGAATAGCGCATCTAGCCAATCATGACACTGTATGTTTGTTGGTGTGAATACAATACTCAGCCCTAGCCAATTAGAAATGGGGCTTTGGCAAGCTTGTTCGTTATATCCAACATAGTAAAAGCCATCATTTGTGGTAGCCTCAATGGAGGCATCGTGAGCAAAAGTGACAATCGCTTTGGGCTGTAATTGAGCGATACGCTTAATTAGCTTTTGGTGCTCAATGCTTAGCTGTTCGCTCTCAATCAGTACAATATTACTTTGCTGATTATTATTTTGTTGATTAAATGCAGTGTAAGTTATTGCATTAAGAGGCTGGAGCATACCAAAGTATTGTAACGCGAGAGCCATAGACGCTAAGAAAACCAGCAGCCAAAAGGCTGTGCTTTTCTGAATGGTTTTAAGTTGCTGAATGGCTGACACACACTACCTCATTTTTACTGTTATTGTGATAAAGGTAATTCCATCGTCAAAGTAGAGAGTCTATTTTGATTGTAATTTATTCTAACTTTACTCTAAGTGTAGAATAAAAAGTCAAAAAAATCATAGTGCTAAAAGGAAATTTAAATCATTATTTGTGAGTGCAATCAGATTAAGTATTAACTTGTAAGCAAGTGCTAACACCTATGTGGTAGCAATGAGTGATAGGCGGTGATTTGTTCTGGAGCTGCTCATGAAGTCAGGCAGGTTAGCCTGGTTAAAACTCAGTCTTATTTATTAATAATCTTTAAATGAACAGCTTTTTTACTGATTAAATCGGCTGATTTGTGCAAAATAGTTTACATTATTCTAGTCCAGTGGCTATTCTTAGAGTATGATCCCACTAAGTTGTGCTACCCCCTTTTGAGGAACAAATGCGTCTTGAAATTCATTGTGCAGACCGAATTGGTATTGCCCAAGAAATACTGAATATACTGGTTAGTTACCAAGTTGATTTAAAAGGCATTGAAGTTGACTCGGTCAATTGTCGAATGTATGTCAGCTTTCCGCCTATTGAATTTGAACAATTTCAAAAAATAATGCCCGAAATTAGGTTAATCGATGGTGTTGAAGACGTAAGGACAACGGCATTTTTGCCCTCAGAAAGAGAACATAACGAACTTTATACTCTATTGAGTGCCTTGCCTGATGGCGTGATATCGATCGATGCTAAAGGATGGGTTCGCCACTGCAATGATGCTGCGAGTAAAGATTTGAATCAACCAGAGTCAGAAATTATTGGTGCGAATATTAATAATTTACTAAAGGGTTTTAATTTTACTCGTTGGTTAGAGGGGAAAGAAGTTTTAGGCCAAACAACTCGCGTTGAAGTGGCTGGTGAAGACTACATCGCTGATATTCTGCCAATTTCTGTGCCACAAGGAAATGAACAAGATGTGCTTGCTGGAGCTGTAATCAATATTAAATCGCAAAGTCGACTAGGGCAACAGGTCAGTGCATTTCGTCGTTATGGTCAAGAAAGTTTTGCGACAATCCATAATCAAAGCACCGCGATGCGACGTGTGGTAAGAGAAGCTCGCAAAATGGCACAGCTAGAAGCGCCTATTTTGATCACCGGTGAAACAGGAACCGGCAAAGAGCTATTGGCTAGAGCATGTCATTATGCATCCAATCGTTCTTTAAAACCTTTTATTGCTTTGTCTTGTGCTTCTTTACCGGACGATGTTGCTGAATCTGAGTTATTCGGCTATGCGGGCTATGAGGAAAATTCAGCACCAAAACGAGGTGTGTTGGAGCAAGCAGATGGCGGTACTGTCTTTTTAGACGAAGTCGGTGAAATGTCTAAACAACTGCAAACTAAGCTGCTTCGATTTTTACAAGATGGCACATTCCGTAAAGTCGGTGATGAGAACGAAGTAAAAGTTAATGTGCGTATTGTTGCAGCGACCCAAAAAGATTTACCTGCAATGGTTCAAGAAGGCAGCTTTAGAGAAGATTTATACTATCGCATAAATGTATTAACCCTTGAAATCGCTCCCTTAAGAGATAGAAAAGCAGATATTGGTCCGTTGGCTGAGCACTTCATTCAAAAGTACGCGCAACAAAATGGACAGCCCGCACCTAAGTTATCACTGGAATGCTTGGAGTTTTTAGAGCAATACCCATGGCCGGGAAATGTTCGTCAGTTAGAAAACTCAATTTATAGAGCCGTTTCTTTACTAGACGACCAAGAGTTGCGTACAGAGCATATGCAACTCCCTACTTTTACCCATGATCTGGGCTATTTAGAGTCGGATTTTGAAGGGTCTTTAGAGCAAGCGGTGAAGCGCTTTGAGGCGACGCTTTTGAGAAAGCTATATCCCGCTTACCCAAGCTCTAGGCAACTTGCCAAACGTTTAGGGCTGAGCCATACCGCAGTGGCCAATAAGTTAAGAGAGTATGGTATCAACCGTAAAACGGTAAAGGTATAACGTGTAAATACTGCAAGATATGGGTATCAGTTTTTGATGCCCATATCTTTTGTTACACCGTCGAGTTTTATATTGTCGATACCATCTTCAGTAAATGATACTTCAATGCTTATATTTGGTCGCGCCAAAAAGTAATCAACTTTATTAAATGTCAGCAAGTAACCACCTATTACATTGTCGTTAAAGTCTTGCTTTCTGAGCCAGATTTTGTATTTGCCTAATTGCCACTCAAATCCTTCAATAAACCCTTTATTAAATTCTTGCACCCAAATTTTGCTCTCGTCTTTGCTTAGCGTGATGGCGATTGAATATGATTCTGGCAGCTCAGACATCTCGTAGCTTTTGTCTCCGATACGAAACTTTTGCGTACTTGCTTGCCAGCCAAAACCGAATTTGAACTCTTTTTCTACGCCAGTTGGGTAGCGTAAAGTGCCTTCTCCAGGCAAGTCAAAATCTGCAAAACTAGCGTTTGCAAACAGGAGACAAAAACAACCTAAAAAAGGCATTAAGTTATATGTGTTTTTCATTGCTATCAATTCGTTAGACTTTAATTTGAAGCCTAGTTGAGTGCGTATTAGATGGCAAGTATTTGTTGTTCATTTGATGTTCTATTGTTAGACTCAAAACTAATTGCAAACTGGTTGGACCAATTAAAATGAATTTGTACTTTCGACTACTATTGCTGTTTTGGAAAATCAAAAAGAATAAGCAATATCAATCACTTTTAGAATCTGTGACATGCGATTTTAAAGTATTGCCAAGTGACTGTGATGTTAATTTACACTTAACTAATTCGCGATACTTGGCTTTTATGGATTTGGCTAGGACATGGATGACAGAACGTATTGGGTTGTTTAAAGCCGTCATGAAAAGACGTTGGTTTCCAATTGTTAATGCTACAGCGATCACCTATATCCGCGATATAAAGCCTTTTGAATCATTTACTGTGTCTACTCGCTTGGTTGGGTGGGATCACAAGTATTTTTATATCGAGCAAAAATTTCATTCAGCTCGAGGTTTGCATGCAATCGCTTATGTACGAGGCGTATTTCGAAAAAAGGGCGGTATAGTAAGCGTAGAAGAGATGCTTGAGGTGGCAGGGTTTGATGGGCCTAACCCGACGTTACCTGCTGAGATACAGCATTGGAAAGCCATGTTGGAAGAAAAAAAGAATAGTAATTTATAAAAAAGGCCGCTCGGTTAGAGCGGCCTTTAAGGCTGAGTAAAGTAACTGTATTAAAAAATTAGAACTTATATTTAACACCGAACATTGCCACAATAGGGTCTAGTTCAACATCAGATGTAAGTGCCTTCGCACCGTTTGCATATACAGTAGCATCGGTGTTGATATCCATTTTTGAAATCATACCGTGAAGACCCCACTTGTCGCTCAAGTCGTAGTTAAAACCAACTTGCAACGCAACGCCAAACGAGCTGTCTAAATCTACTTTTACATCATTAGTGCCAAGCGTTGTGCGCAGGGCCTGAGTCGCTTCTTCGTCAAAAAATACCGTGTAATTTAAACCTGCACCAACAAATGGGCGAAACGCGGCATCAGCACCAAAAAAGTGGTATTGCGCTAGTAATGTTGGTGGTAAGTGTTTAACTTTAGCGATCTCCGCGCCTTGTAGGCCACCCGCGCCATTAACGGTATGTGAGAATGGCGTTGCAGCGATAAGTTCAAAAGTAATGTTTTCTGAATATTGGTAGTCAAACGTTAGGCCTAACTGAGTATCAGAGTCTGCAACTAATCCCAGTGCTTTATTTTGATCAATATGAGACGCTGTGTTACTCGGGTTTACGTTAATTGCACCAACGTTGACGCTAAACTGTGCTTGTGCAAAAGGTGCAGCTACGAGTAAAGCAGAAATTAAGGCTGTGCTAAGTGTTTTCATTGTCATCTCCTGAACCTATACGAGGTATATCTTTTTGTTGGGTTCATAATAAGAGCAACCAGAATTAAAAAGCTGTTCTAGATCAATATTTATCATTGGATGTTTCAGAAATTTTTGAAAGTTTGATTTAGATTAAGTTTTAATACTTAAAAAGGTCGCTTTTTCGTATGTAGGTGATAGCTGTCATAAACATGACGCATAGCCGCCATGAAATCGCAATATCTAATCGCTGTAATTAACAATCATGTTTAAGTACAGAGCTTATAATTATGGCGCAACACTTAGCGAGTATCGCAGACTTTCCTTTAACCACTGTAGAGAAGCTACAAAAACTTATTCAAGCACCTTCAATTACTCCTGAAGACGCTGGTACATTGAGCTGGCTTGCGACTCGATTGCATGAACTAGGCTTTGAGATTTTACTATTAGAAGAAACTCAAGGGGTTAGAAATTTAGTAGCAAGGCGCTGCTTTACACACGGACCTCATTTTGCTTTTGCTGGCCATGTCGATGTGGTTCCAGCGACAAGTAAAGGGTGGTTGGCATCGCCTTTTAGCGGCGATATTATCGATGGCTGTATTATTGGCCGTGGTGCTGCAGACATGAAAGGCGATATTGCAGCAATGCTCAGCGCAACCGAGCAGTTATGTGCTCTTGATATGGAGGCAAAGGGCACATTCTACTGGCTGCTTACCTCTGATGAGGAAGGTGAAGCAGAGTTCGGCTCAAAGCGAATTGCAGGCTTTTTGGATGAACAAGACATTAAGCTGGATGCCTGTTTAGTTGGCGAGCCTACGTCAGATAAAAATGTTGGTGATACGATTAAAAATGGCCGACGTGGCGCACTTTCTGGACGTTTGCAAGTCAATGGTAAAGCAGGTCACGTTGCTTATCCCGATAATACTATTAACGCTGCACATATAGCTGGAGAAATCGTCTCTGCGCTGACGCAGTTAGTATGGTGGAAAGATGAACCAGGCTCTAAAACACATTTACAAGTGACAGGGATCACGGTACCTAATATTGTAGATAATTTAGTGCCGAGTGAATGTGAAATCACCTTTAATGTGCGTTATAGCCACGCTTATCGTAGTGATGATGTATGCGAGCTAATTGGGTCGGTTTTAGAAAAGTGGCAATCTAACTTGCAGTGTGTTTGGGAAAGGCCTTGTGAGCCTTATTACACGGGTGCAAAAAAACAGAACTGTTTTTTATCTTTGACTGAGAAAGCTATCTATCAAGCAATTGGGCAATATCCGTCGTTGAGTACTTCTGGTGGAACATCAGATGGACGCTTCTTTGCTTCACCTCACACCCAAGTGATTGAATGTGGTGTTCGTAATCATACTATTCATCAGGTCAATGAGCATGTCTCTATTGCCGATCTGCATGTGATTGAAAAGATCTACTTTAATGTTTTAAAAGAGTTTTTTAAAAAAGATTGATTGGTCAGCTAAAAAATTTGTTATTTTTTACTTGAAAACAAATTTAGTGGCCATAGATATAAAAGTGAAGACGCCGTAATGGGTCTTCATTATAAATAACAAATTGATTTTAAAATAATTAAAATAGCTTATGACTGGTTCTAGAAGAAGAGTCTGTAGCTAATATCGCTTAAATTGAGGATATCATTATGCGCACAGTAGACCTATCTCCACTATATCGTTCATTTATTGGTTTTGATCACCTAGCATCTTTAATGGATGCAGCCGCAAGAACAGATAAACAACCTAGCTTTCCGCCTTATAATATCGAGCTGTTGGATCAAGATAAGTACCAAATTACCATGGCAGTCGCTGGTTTTAGTGAGCAAGAGCTCAGTATTGAGTCTGAAAACAATACATTAAAAGTATCAGGCATCAAAGCTGAAAAAAGCGCCCAGTCGCAGCGAAAGTTTATTCATCAGGGCATTGCAGAGCGCAGCTTTGAGCGCAAGTTTCAATTAGGTGATCACGTTAAAGTGATTGGTGCTGAATTAGAGCATGGCTTATTGGTGATTAATCTCGAACGAGAGATCCCAGAAGCGTTAAAGCCACGAAAAATTGCAATTGGAACTGGAAAAGTGCTTGAGAGTAAGTAAGTTAAAACAGATTTCCCTGACTGTTGTTAACGACTAATTTTGCAGCAATGCCGCTTAGTGAGCGGCATTGCTGCTTTTATACATACAGTAATTTTAAGAGTAAAAGCGCTCTACACTAAAGGGAGCAAGGTCGAGTGACGTTGGTTTACCCATTACAAGCTCTGTTATTAGTTTGCCGGTAATGGCCGATGTTAAAATGCCAGTGCGAAAATGGCCGCAGGCATTTAGGTAACCTTCAATACCTGGGGTTTTTCCCAATACTGGCAGTTCGTCAGGCGTACCAGGGCGAAGTCCTGCCCAACAGCGTTTTATATTACTTTGTTTGAGTATCGGTAGGCATTTAGTTGCGCCTTGAGATAGTTCGGTAATTTTATCTAGACTGTTAGTCGTATCAAAGCCTTTTTCTTCTGTGGATGAGCCAATTAGAATTTCTCCGTTGTCTTTTTGCGCAACATAGCAATCACTAGTGCTAATACAGCCTCTTAAGACTTTTGGTAAACGCTCTGATAAAACGATTTGGCCCTTAACCGGATAAACTGGCATTTCCTTGTCGGTAGCCTTTTGGAACAACTCATTTGCCCATGCGCCTGTTGCGTTGATAAGCGTGTTACAGTGGTAGGTATCATCGGCAGTTTGCACACCAACTACTCGATTACCATCGCGTAGTACTTCATCGATTTGTGTATTGAGTATAAGCTGTACTCCATTTTGTCGAGCACCTTCCAGATAGGCGTCAACCAAACGGTATGGGTTTACTTGGTGATCGCAAGTAAAATCAATGGCACCAATAGCATCTTCAGTAATATAAGGTTCTTCGGCTTTGAGCTCTTCTTCGCTTAGCCACCTTACCTGATCAGATAAATGTGGAATACCACTTAAAATTTGATCTGCATAGACTTTATCATCTTGGTTATACATCACAAATTTCAGTCCGGTGCGCTCAAATTTAAAATCAACACCATGTTTGTTTAGCAGTTCTTTATGTAGCTCTGGGTACATATTGTTGGAGGTTAAAGCAAATTCAAAAAAGCAATCTGGAAGTTGATGTGGTCGCATTACTGGCACATCTTTGCCTTTTGCTTCACTTTGCAATTTTGATAAGGTTTTGAAAAATATAACACCACAGCCAAGGCCCACAGACTCACCAATTGCCCAAAGTCCCCCTGCGGATGCTCGAGAGGCATTGCCGGGTTTTTTGATGTCAATAAGTGCGATGGTTAGGTCGGTATCGCGGCTAAGAAAATAGGCACAGGCGGCACCAATGGCGCCGCCGCCGGCGATGATTACATCATAGTGCTTCATGGGTATCCTCCAGCAGGGTAAATGGAATGGGGTCAAGCGGGAATCGAGGTTTGACAGTACCAATGTTATCTATAAAACCGGCGTGGTGAAGGCGGTCGATAGCGTAACTTGTACATGTTTTTCCTTGGCAGTCGCCCATGCCGATACGAGTTCTCATTTTTAAACTAGTGATGTCTTTTGCACCTTGTTCGATTGCCTGATCAATTTGACCGCGAGTAGCCTGCTCACAACGACAAACAACGGTATCCTCTTTAGGTAGCTCAAGAAGTCCAAATTGCCTTGCGCTGAAACGGTCAAAGCCACAGCGAAATCGTTTTATTCGCTCAAGCTTTCTATGAACTTTCCCTGCCAGTTGTTCAGCTTCTTTAGGTGATATTTTATTGCGTTTTTGAGCAATATGAATTGCTGCAATTTGCCCTTCAAAAATGGCCGCATCGGCACCTAGTAAGCCATTTGCATCGCCAACGATATACGTGTTTTCTAAGCTACTTTTTTGCCATTGATCTAACGTTGGCACGTAGCCGCAGACTTGGCTGTATTGATGTTTGGCACCTAGCAACATTGCAAGTTGGCTACGAGAAACAAACCCATAGCCTACGCCGATTGCGTCAACATCAATCGTTTTTGTGTGTTTTAAGTTTGCTTGCCAACACTCGTTGTATGGCGCAACAGCCATGCGTTGCAACGTTTCATTGCCTTGGGCCTGAACGATACCCCAGCCATAATAAAAAGGGATATCATGCTTTTTGAGGTAGGCCATCATACTCAGACCTGAGAGTGTTAACTTCGGCTTATTAAGTAAGGCAATAGCTTCTTTTGCCAACTTATTAAATTGACTCGCCTCGTAGACACCGGCAACGTCTACGCCCGCTTTATGTAGCTGGCAGGCAACAAGGGGCAGTAGTGGCCCTGTTCCAACTAAAGCCATGCGGGTGCCAGGTTTAACTAAGCCACTTTTTATTTGCAGTTGTACGCCGCCTAAAAGCATTACGCCGGGAAGTTGCCAACCAGGAAATGGCACACTACGTTCGTGACAGCCTGTTGCGAGTATTAATTCCTGATATTCAATGCTAGAGAGGGTATTCTCCTTGTTAAGTAGCAGTTTGTTTTGCCCTTCAGGACCTAGCACACGTGTTTGAGTGAGGAATTCAATATGGTGTTGTTGTGCACTATAGCGTGTTCTGAGCGCGTCCATTGCACGTTTTAAATTGTCGTCTAAATGAGGTAAGTCGTCGCTATCTCTTAGCGGACCACGATAAATCACGCCTCCTATTTTCGATGCTTCTTCAACAACCACGCTATTAATCCCAAGTTTACCTAGCTGAGCGGCGGCAGCAGTACCAGAGGGGCCAGCCCCGACAATTACAACCGGATGGGGTGTTGTCATTTTATTCCCTCCTCACAAAAGCGGTTGCTCAGTGTTTCAACAGTCATATTGGGCTGCACTAGGGTTTGACATGCTCGCTGTTTAAATTGATCATTAACTTTAACTTGGCAACAGTGGCAGACACCCATACCACAATAAGCGCCACAGTGGCGGTGATGATCATTGTTCATAATACGTTTATGGTCAGTAGCGAGTAACACCGATAGCAACGTTTCTCCAGCTGCTGCTCTTACTTGCTGATTATTGATGGTGATATTAAACGATGCGCCAAGAATAGGGGTTATATCCTTTGTTCGCTTTAAACTTTTCATACTTTCCTCGAATAATTTATTGCTTAATTTGATCCTTGGGTGAATAAAACACCCTCAAGGCAGGAGGTTATAGGGTAAGAAAAGCTAAAACAAACAATATACTTACAATTGGTTTACTTTGTTGGGTTTTATTGATCTAGATCGTTAAAATGACTTTTGAATGATACCTGACCCCGACATTGTTACTTTGTATTGGCCAGCTCTTGTTCTAGCTTTTCGCTCATCTGCATAATTCCATTTACTTTACTTTCAGCAAACTTAAGTTCTTCTTCACTGATCCCTTGCTCGCGGCCACGCTCTATCAGTGCCTGTAGGCGTTTAACTTTATCTTTTGCGGCAATAATGAACGCTTGTTTTAGTTCTCTTTCTTGTTGATCACCATAGGCTTGGTAGCTTTCGTAATCACTGAGATCTCCTTGATAAGACGTTGAGGTTGTGTGCTTACCGATGGGTGGAATGTATACATCATCGATTTGCTGGGGGCTCGCTGCTGGTATTGTTGTACTAGTGGAGTTAGGTTCAACTGCGCTTTGTTGTTTTTCAGGGGGGCTGTTAGTCGTTTTTAGAGCCTCGGGTGGCTGTGTAATCGCATGCTGATGATACGGCGTTTTCTCTTTTCCACTTGTGAGGCTTGATTTTGACTCACTGTGTAAAAGTTGTGTGCTCAAAAGTATCAACGTAGCACTGATTAAGAGTAAGATATATTTAATTTTCATAGTTTATATTTTGCTTTTCAACCAGTTAGTTTTTAATTCATGATAGGCTGCTTTCGCCATCGCGTCGGTTAGAGCAAGTCTTGCTTGGTATTTTACCGTTTCACTATCTTTATCGTAGTATTCATAAAAGCGTCGTGTTGTTTGTGCCACAAACCATAAGCCATTAGGTGAGCGAATGGGTTTTGACAATTGGTTAGTTGGCAAACTAAACACAACCTGTTGCGTCCAAGCGTTGTGCTTTTGACGTTGTACCAGCCCCTTTTCATTTGCAAATAGGTCAACTTGCTTAAAATGAAGCAGCGCCTGGTTAAAATCATGGTCAGACGCATATTTATGGAATTGCTCAGCCTTTACCTTGTCTTTGAACAATGCGCCACTTGCCTGAACTTTTTGTATGTATTTAAAGTTGTGCTTATTGTTCTCATAAAAACGGTGTATCGCTTGTTCTTCTATACGTATTTGTATGGCCTCTAAATAGTCACTACGCTCGCCGTGCAAGCTATGCGCAACGCCAAAATAGGTTAGCATCACTGGCCGCAGCAGCTCTGCTTTAGCTATTTCTTTTAGCTTTTTGCTAGATAGGTTTTGTGCAGTTAGCTTGTCTGTAAGTTTGTGTATGATTAGGTTAAACCGACGGTGCTGGCCAATAAGTGTCTTAAATAGCGCTATGTCACCTTGGTGTAGCTTATAGCGGTTTTGCATAGATTGCTCAGCCATTAATGTCGCCAGAGTGAGCGGTCCGCTAACGAGGTGACTTAAGTTGATAGTTTCCAACTTTTTTAGCTGCGCTTGTGTATAGGTATTGTTGCTAGGGTAGCTGGGTAAATGTGTTGTTAGCCATTTTGAAGAATAGGAACGCCATGCATTAGTATCTAGCTCTGGAATGCTTGGCAAAGTAAATTGGCTAGTAAGTAATGATAAAGTGTATCTTCTTGCATGATAATCACTACTAAAACCTACGGGCGATTGTTTGGTAAGAACTTTAGGGATACGTTGTTTGGCTTGGTCTAATAAAAAGGCATTTTCGAGTAAACGAGATTCGGTTTGTACCAGTGTAATAGCTGGGTTTTTCTTTTTAAGCAATTGCTGCACGAGTTTGACCTCTGCGCTATTAAACAGCGCCTGAGCAAAAGTAGGCAAGCAGATAAAGCTTGCCAAAAAGAGTAGTAAAACACGCATTAACGGGCCACCATTGCGTGATTTAGTAAGTGTACGACCATTGCGATGGCATGTGGGATCACAAGCTTTGCGGTATTTAAACGGTCGTAGTGATCTTTTGAATTAAGTACGATGCCTCCTTGAGCGTAAGATAATGCACCACCTTGGGTTAACAGCGGGCGAATATCTTGGCTGTTAGTTGCTATAGGAGCAAAGCTATTTAATGCTTCACGAACGAGTTGGGTATTGTTCAGGTTTTCTCTATCGTAATAATCTTTTACCCAAGACTCCCAGCTTGAGTGGTTTAAGTCTGAAGTCGTCCAAGTGTGGTGAGGTTGTAAAAGATCGGTGGTATGAAACACAAAGCCAAGAATTTGTGGGTTACCACTTTGAAGATATTTTTGATACCAATATTGGCCGAGATTATCGATAGGTTGAAATGGCATTTCTTCAAAGTCATCATACATATTATAAGTAGAGTGACTATCAATGCGGTAATTCGCTTCGGTGATCCCATAGCTGTTATATTTTGTGTCGTCGGCTTTAAACCAACCTGTTTCGCCGCCACGGCCATCATCAAGATAATCTCCTTTTAACCACGTGGACGCAATAGAGTCGACGGTGCCCCAAACGGTCAGTTTTTCCCAGTTGTAGCCACCAAAATCGTTACCATGCACATCAGCTCCTTGCGTGTGGTTTTGAAAGTGCCAGTAACTCGTATACTTTACTATGCTTTGTGCTGCCCCCCAAAGTGGCGCTTGAACACAATCACCTGTAATGGCACCGCAAAAAAAAGTGTCTTCAAAATCATCTACATCATAGGCCGCTTGGCCTAACAATTGTGCTAGGGCTGTCACACTCATGTTGTTAGTTTGGGCATACTGAACAAGTTTTTGGTACTCGGTAGAAGCGGGATTTTGAGCCATATAGTTAACAGCATCTATGACAATTCGCTTATGGGTTTCTTGACTAAACGCGTGTGTATTAAGCGATGCGACACAGAGCAACGAGCAGAGAATTATTTTTTTCATTTTTTATCCTATGGGTAAAGTAATCACTCTAGTTTGAGCTGCAGTATTTCACACCTAAAATGTTACTTTTTGATTTCACTTGAGTTAATTTTTAGATTTTTAACGTGGAAGCAATATGTGATTGTTGGTCGTGCTCTGGTCAGGTATGATTAGGTAATAAATTCGGCACAAATATAAATTAGAACAAGAATGCCTAATGATGATAAATAATATAAAAATACTGTTAACTGCTCTGTTGCTGTGTATACCGATACATGCGAATGCTCAATCTGAGCCTGACGATAGTGATGAGCTTTTTTGGCAGCTTAGTGTCGGTGCCTATTGGGTGGATTATTCTTTACCTGAATTGAAAGGGGCTGATTCTGACTTTAGTGGCGTTAACATTCTAGCTGATGCTCGTATTGAGTATAAAAACTTTTACTTGCGGGTTAAGTCTGGAGATTTTTTTGGTGGTGCTGATATTGGCTATCAAGTCTGGAATGATGGCGAGCAGGGCGTTGACCTTATCTATGGTCATTATCAAATAGGGTTTTCACAAACCGGCTATATGACGGATGATAATGTCGTACCGGAGCTAGAGGGAATTAAAACGCGTCACCAAGATCAATCATTTGGTTTAGCATATTACAGAACTTTCGATCAGTATGAAGCTGTATTTGAAGTCGTATATGACGCATTTGGTGGCAGTAATGGTTGGGTGATGCATGCTGAAGCAACACGAACGTTTGAACTGAGAAACTGGGATCTTTGGCTTAATTTTGGTGCTAATTATTATTCAGGCAACTTTATTGACTATTTTTATGGGATTGATGTCGACGAGCAATCATCATATTTGCCTGCATATGAAGTTAATGGTGCGTCTTCAGTTTTTGTTCAGACCCAAGCTAACTACCCGATTGCTGTCGACTGGGTATTTAGTACAGGAGCATCAGTGTTAATTGGCTCCTCTAACGTTACAAACAGTCCTTTAATAGGCTCACGCTATGCAACTGCTGTTTTTGCTGGAGTGAAATATGTATTTTAAAGCCATGTCAGCAAAGTATTTGCTAGGAGCAACTTTAGGATTAGCGGTGTCAGGTTTGTCTGCCGAGGAACAAGTATCGAGCCAAATCTTACAAGCAACGCCAAACAAGTGTGTCGCACTAAACCAAGGAAGAACTTGCTATGCCGATGTGAAGTTTAAAGTAAATACCCCCGCGGTTGGTGATTACTGTATACGCCAGAGTCAATCAAAAAAAATCTTACAATGTTGGGCTAATACACGTGCTTTTGTATTTACCCTTAATTTTGGCTCTGCAGAAAGCTTGAGTTATGAGTTAATATCTCAAGTTGATAGAGACGTACTCGCAGTGACGACAATTGAGGTAAATTGGGTGCACAAGGTTCAGGTGAAAAAACGCCGTTGGCGTCTTTTCTAGTGCGTAGGTGTATCTCTTATTAGCTATTGTCACAGCCTATTGTAGAACAAAAAAACTAATATAGAGATGAACGCCGCGACTAGGCTAGGCTTAGCTCCACAGTTAGATTAAGAAGGGTTGCTTACCCCCCAAATTTAAACAGCATATTGAATGGCAAACAATGCCGCTACGCGACGTTTAGCCATTCAATATATCAAATCTGGCGGTTATCAAATGAGTGCTAATTTTAAACAAAAACAGTGTAGCTATTGCTGAGTCATCTGATCGTCAACGTTAGTTGCTGTTTGTTAGCTCTAAACTGTTCAAGACATACGACGTTACTAGAGTGAAACAGTACATTTTTGATTATGTTTGCAAAAATATGTAAAGCCTTGCGCCACGCATTACGCATTGCAAGCGTGAACTGAGCACCTAGATGCAGCTGCAGTGTTGCTATCATTGCGTTACATATAATACTGATGTCGCTCTCGCTGGGTTTTAATAGTGTAAGATTGCGCGCATGTATACCAATAAACTGGGCAAGTTGCTCCTGTTGGGGCAATAGGTAAAGTGCTTCTTGTATAAATTTGCTTACCCTATGTTCTATGGTGATCAGTTGCTCATTGTTGTTTGGCAACTGTAATTGCATTTCATACCTATTGAACTGGCTTCTCAAACTCACACAAAAACAATGAAAGTTTGGCTGCAGCATAGAAAAAGATTGGGTCAATAACTGATATTGATATGGAGAAATACTCATAATCGCCTCACTGTCGATTAAGAGCGCATCCGTTTGCTCGAACTAAATTAAACCAAACAAAACTACATAATTTGTTATTGGCAGCCAGAGGCAGCCTGATAAATTCAGTATAGTGGGTATCAAAGAAGATGCGAGAAGTTCGATTAAAATTGTGAGAAAAAATTGAAAGGTGTAAGAAATATCTCACGTTAAATAAATGTAACTTTATCTGGGCTGAATGTAAATAAAGACTTTTTGTGAGTATTCTCATGCTTCGCGGTCATGGAATTATTTCAGTCTATGGTTGCTTATTAATGGAACTGTCCTTATAATACAGCCCATATTTTGCAGTGCTTGCACTGCCATTGGCGCGGGATGGAGCAGCCTGGTAGCTCGTCGGGCTCATAACCCGAAGGTCGTCGGTTCAAATCCGGCTCCCGCAACCAATCCTAGAGTAGTTTGCTACTCTTGAATGGTTTCGCGCATTCTTTGTAATGCGCGTTTTGCGTTTAAGCATCAGCTTATTTAGCTGCAGTCTTACGCAACCAAGCAAGGCCTTTGGCCACACAGTTTTGCTTTAGGTGTGACGCCCCGCTTGGTTCGGGGCGTTGTCGTATCTGCAGCTTAGGTTTCTGACCCAAAGCTTTGGTATGAAACATCTAAGTTATTGGGGCTATAGCCCTTTTTTTGTTTGTATGGAGGAATTTTGTGACAAAACTCGAGCAAGAATTGACAGCAATGTTAAACCCCGCGGTGGAAGCTCTAGGGTTTGAATTATTGGGTCTTGAGTTTGTGCAAGCAGGTCGTCACTCTACGTTACGCGTTTACATTGAGCATGAAAATGGTATCACTGTAGATAATTGTGCAGATGTTAGTCGACAAGTAAGTGCAATTTTAGATGTCGAAGACCCCATTACAAATGAATATGATTTAGAAGTGTCTTCTCCAGGTGTTGATAGACCGCTTTTTAAGCCAGCACATTATGAGAAGGCGCAAGGAGAAGAAGTACGTGTTCGTACTAAGCTTCCACAAGACGGTCGCCGTAACTTTAAGGGAGACCTAGTTGCTGTAAGTGGTGACATGATCACAGTGAGCGCAGATGGTGTTGAGCATTTAATTATGCTGAGTAACATTGAGCGTGCGAACATTATCGCAAAGTTTTAGATAGTAAGTGCGAAGGACAAGGGCAAGCGAGGCATTACCTATGGCAAAAGAGATATTATTGGTGGCAGAAGCCGTTTCCAATGAGAAGGCAGTCCCAAGAGAAAAGATTTTTGAAGCATTAGAGTTCGCACTAGCGACTGCAACAAAGAAAAAGCATACTGGCGAAATTGAAGTTCGCGTATCAATTGACCGCAAGACTGGTGAATATGATACTTTCCGCCGTTGGAAAGTTGTTGAGCCACAAGAAGATGGTTCACTGGAAAACCCGTATGCTGAAATTACCATTGAAGCGGCTCAAGTAGATGAGCCTGAGCTCCAATTAGGTGATTTTGTTGAGGAACAAATTGAGTCAATTAAATTTGACCGAATTACAACACAGATGGCGAAGCAAGTCATCGTCCAAAAAGTGCGTGAAGCTGAGCGTGCATTGGTTGTTGAAGCATATAAAGACCAACAAGGTGAGTTAGTAACTGGGGTTGTTAAAAAAGCAACTCGTGATGCGATAGTTATTGACCTTGGCAATAATGCAGAAGCTGTTATTTACCGCGAAGATATGTTGCCACGCGAAAGTTTCCGTCCAGGAGATCGTGTTCGTGGTTTATTATACGAAGTAAAACCTGAAGCGCGTGGAGCACAATTATTTGTTACTCGTTCTAAGCCTGAAATGTTGATGGAACTATTTCGTATCGAAGTGCCTGAGATTGGCGAAGAAATGATTGAGTTGCGCGGTGCGGCTCGTGATCCGGGCTCTCGAGCTAAAATTGCGGTTAAGTCAAATGATAAACGTATAGACCCTGTCGGTGCTTGTGTGGGCATGCGCGGTGCGCGTGTTCAAGCTGTATCTACCGAGTTGGGTGGCGAGCGTGTTGATATCGTTTTATACGATGATAATCCAGCTCAGTTCGTCATTAACGCAATGGCACCGGCTGAAGTTGCATCAATTGTAATGGATGAAGATTCACGTTCAATGGATATCGCTGTTGAAGCGGATAATCTAGCGCAAGCCATTGGCCGTAATGGTCAAAATATTCGTCTTGCTAGCCAGCTAACAGGCTGGGAGTTGAATGTTATGACGGTTGAAGACATGGAAGCAAAGAATGCTGAAGAGTCTGACAAGTTAGTTAACCTATTCACAGAAAATCTAGACATCGATGATGATTTTGCAACGTTGCTAATCAACGAAGGCTTCTCAACTTTAGAAGAAGTTGCTTATGTGCCAGTTGCAGAATTTTTAGAAATTGATGGGCTGGATGAAGACACGGTTGAAGAGCTACGTAACCGTGCGAAAGACGCATTAACGACTAAAGCACTTAAGACTGAAGAGAGTCTTGAAGGTGCCGAGCCTGCTGAAGATTTATTAGCTTTAGAAGGTCTAGAGCGTCATCTTGCATTTGTTATGGCTAGTAAGGGCGTTGTAACGCTTGAAGACTTAGCTGAGCAAGGCATTGACGAGCTAGTAGAAATTACAGAATTATCAGAGCAAGAAGCTGGGCAGTTGATTATGGCTGCGCGAAATATTTGTTGGTTTGGTGAAGACGCATAATATATTAACGGAGGTAACACACACTATGGCAGAAGTGAGCATTGAGAAACTAGCCGAGACTATTGATACAACTGTTGATAAATTACTGCAGCAGTTGAATGATGCAGGGATCACCAAAGGCAAAGATGATAGCGTAACTGAATCTGAGAAAGCACAGCTACTTGACCATCTAAGCAAGCAGCATGGTGGTAAAGGCGCTGAAGGTCCAGAGCGTATGACGTTACAGCGTAAGAGCAAAAGCACGTTGAGTGTAAAAGGCTCTACAGGTAAAGAGAAGTCAGTCTCTGTTGAAGTGCGCAAAAAGCGTACATATGTTAAAAAGAGCGCGATTGATCAGCAAAAAGAGCAAGAGCGTTTAGCGGCAGAAGAAGCTGCACGTAAAGAAGCTGAGTTAAAAGCGCAACAAGAAGCGCAGCAAAGAGCTAAAGAAGAAGCTGAGCGTAAGGCAAAAGAAGAAGCTGAACGTAAAGCCAAAGAAGAAGCTAAGCGTAAAGCTGAGGCTGAGCGCAAAGCGAACGGACAGCAGGACAAAAAAGTGGATAGTGCACAAGTTGAAAAAGACCGCCTAGAAGCTGAGCGTCTGCAAAAAGAAGCAGAAGAGGCAGCATTGAGAAAAGCTGAAGAAGAAGCGAAGCGCCAAGCTGAAGAGGCGCGTAAACTAGCTGAAGAAAATGAAGCTCGTTGGAAAAAAGAAGAAGAGGAACGTCGTCGTCGTGAAGAAACGGCTGACCACCATTTGACGACGTCAACTTACGCTCGTGAAGCGGAAGATGAGTCAGATGCGCGTGAAGAGAAAAGCGCTCGTCGCAAGAAAAAGAAAAAAGGCCCTGCGAAAGTAGAAGCTCCGGTTAGGGGTCGTAAAGGTAAACTTAAAGCACCAACGTCACTACAGCATGGCTTCCAAAAGCCAGTTACTGATGTAAAACAAGAAGTACGCATTAGTGAAACAATCACTGTTGCTGAGCTTGCGTCTCGTATGGCGGTTAAAGGTGCTGAAGTTGTTAAGACTATGATGAAAATGGGCGATATGGTTACTATTAACCAAGTTATTGACCAAGAAACAGCTCAGTTAGTGGCAGAAGAAATGGGCCACAAGGTTATTCTGGTAAAAGAAAACGAGCTTGAAGAGCAAGTATTAAGTGACCGCGCAGAAGTTGACTCTACGGAATCTCGCGCACCAGTAGTAACTGTAATGGGTCACGTTGACCATGGTAAAACATCGACACTTGACTATATTCGTAGTGCAAAAGTTGCTTCAGGCGAAGCGGGTGGGATTACTCAGCATATCGGTGCATATCATGTTGAAACTGAAGGTGGCATGATCACTTTCTTAGATACTCCGGGACACGCAGCGTTTACTTCAATGCGTGCGCGTGGTGCAAAAGCGACAGATATCGTAATTCTTGTTGTTGCAGCAGATGATGGCGTAATGCCACAAACTAAAGAAGCGGTACAACACGCTAAAGCGGCTGGCGTACCTCTTATTGTTGCTGTTAACAAAATGGATAAAGAAGGTGCGGATCCTGACCGTGTTAAAAACGAGTTGGCGCAGCTTGATGTGATTCCTGAAGAATGGGGCGGTGACGTCCAGTTTGTACATATTTCAGCAAAAGCGGGTACTGGTGTTGATGAGTTACTAGAAGCCGTACTGATGCAGGCAGAGTTACTAGAGTTAACCGCACCTACTAAAGGTATGGCTGCGGGTGTGGTGATTGAATCACGTCTTGATAAAGGTCGTGGCCCAGTGGCTACCGTACTTGTTCAGTCTGGTCAGTTAAGTCAAGGCGACATCGTTCTTTGTGGTTTAGAGTACGGTCGAGTTCGTGCGATGCGCGATGAAAACGGTAAAGACATTAAAACTGCGGGCCCATCAATTCCTGTTGAGATCTTAGGCCTATCAGGTGTACCAGCAGCAGGTGATGAAGCGACTGTTGTAAAAGATGAGCGTAAAGCACGTGAAGTTGCTTTATATCGTCAAGGCAAATACCGTGATGTTAAGCTTGCTCGTCAGCAAAAAGCGAAACTTGAGAACATGTTCAGCAACATGACTGAAGGTAATGTGTCTGAAGTAAACGTTGTACTTAAAGCTGACGTACAAGGCTCTATTGAAGCAATTGCAGATTCACTGACTAAGCTTTCAACAGATGAAGTTAAAGTGAAGATTGTAGGCTCAGGTGTTGGTGGTATTACAGAAACTGACGCAACTTTAGCTGCAGCATCTAATGCGATTATTGTTGGCTTTAACGTACGTGCAGATGCATCTGCTCGTAAAGTGATTGAAGCTGAAAACTTAGACCTACGTTATTACAGCGTTATCTATAGCTTGATTGAAGAAGTGAAACAGGCGATGTCTGGTATGCTTGCACCTGAATTCAAGCAAGAGATCATTGGCCTTGCCGAAGTGCGTGATGTATTTAAATCACCAAAAATCGGTGCGATTGCCGGCTGTATGGTTACGGAAGGTATTGTTAAACGTAGTGCGCCTATCCGCGTACTTCGTGACAACGTCGTTATCTACGAAGGTGAACTAGAATCACTACGTCGCTTTAAAGATGATGTACAAGAAGTACGTAATGGTATGGAATGTGGTATCGGCGTTAAGAACTACAATGATGTTAAAGTTGGCGACCAAATCGAGGTATTCGAAACGGTTGAAGTACAACGTACTTTATAATCCGACTTCATAAAGAGTGGTTAAAATGGGGGCATTAGCCCCCATTTTGTCTATTGTGTAGAAATAAAACTTGTTTATATTTTTCAATAAGTTAATTTTATAAGTGGTGAAAATGAGAGAATTTTCTCGCACAGACAGAGTGGCTCAGCAAATTCAAAAAGAAATTGCAGTCATTCTACAACGTGAAATTAAAGACCCCCGTTTGGGCTTTGTAACGGTGTCGGCTGTGGAAGTGTCTAGAGATCTGTCGTATGCAAAAATCTTTATTACGGTTTTAAATACCACAGATGAGGATAAGACTAAGCAAAGTGTTGCTATTTTAAATGATGCAACGGGCTATATCCGCTCCGTATTAGGCAAGCGTATTCGTGCCCGCATTATGCCTGAGTTGCGCTTTGTAGTAGATAACTCGTTGCTCGAAGGTATGCGTATTTCAAACTTGGTTGACTCCGTGATCCGAGAAGACAACCAAAAGCGTGGCCCTGAATCATCAGAGGATGCTTCAGAGGATCCATCTGGAGATGAGCAAAAGTAATGGCTAGACGTTCAAAAGGCCGTCCAGTCGATGGTATTGTGCTGCTGCACAAGCCACAAGGGATCTCGTCAAATAAGGCGTTGCAACAAGCAAAAGGTATATATTTTGCACAAAAAGCTGGGCATACCGGCGCGCTTGACCCACTGGCCACTGGTATGTTGCCAATTTGTTTTGGGGAAGCGACCAAGTTTACCCAGTTTTTGTTAGACACGGATAAAACTTACGTTGTCCGTGCCAAACTAGGCGAGCGCACAACGACTTCTGACTCAGACGGTGAAGTAGTTGAAACCAGAGAAGTCTCTATCGACAGGGATACATTACAACACGCGGTCAACAGCTTTTTAGGTGAATCTGATCAGTATCCTTCGATGTATTCGGCGTTAAAATATCAAGGTCAGCCTTTATATAAGTATGCGCGTGAAGGCATTGAAGTACCGCGCAAATGCCGGAAAATTAACGTTTATAGCCTAACGCTTGACGAATATGATGCGCAAAATGAAGAAATTCAAATGACGGCACATGTGTCAAAAGGCACCTATATCCGTACAATCGTTGATGATCTTGGCGAGAAGCTTGGTTGTGGTGCGCACGTTATTATGTTGCACCGCTCAAAGGTTGGCCATTACCCAAGTGAAAAAATGGTGACAATAGAGCAGCTTGAAGAAAAGCTTCAGCAAGCAAAGTCAGAAGGTGTTGAGCCATCAACATATTTGGATGAGCTGCTGTTGCCAATGGATACCGCTTTAGTGGATTTACCTATTGTGGAGATATCACAAGAGCAAGGCAAGGCATTCAGTCATGGTCAGGTTGTGGTATGTGGTGAAGTACCAGACGGTATTATCAAGGTGGTGGCTGATGGTCAGTTTATTGGCATTGGTGAGCGTAACGCTGATGGCCATTTAAAGGCTAAACGGGCTTTATCGAGTAATCAATAAGTTTTAGTGGCGTTGAATAGGACTTGCTGGTACAATTCGCGCCTCTTACTCGCTTTGGCTGAATTAGTGATCGGCTAAAGCACAATTTAAATTCTATTTTGGAGTTATTATGTCACTAAGCAATCAAGAAAAAGCAGAAATCGTAGCAAAATTCGCACGTGCTGAAGGCGACACTGGTTCACCAGAAGTTCAAGTTGCACTTTTAACTGCTGACATCAACAAGTTACAAGGTCACTTTGCTAACCACAAGCATGACTTCCACTCACGTCGTGGTCTTCTTCGCAAAGTTAGCCAACGTCGTAACTTACTTGATTACCTTAAAGGTAAGAGCGTTGAGCGTTACTCAGCACTAATCAAAGAGCTTGGCCTACGTCGCTAATCATTTGATTACTTGTTGGCTTTTTAGTCAACATCAAAAAAGGGGCTTAATCGCCCCTTTTTTTGTGGCTTATGTCCAAGTATACTAAGTTACTTCGACATAGGGTCGAAATTGCGCCGACATCATTTGCCAATTGTAGTGCTTAAGTGGATTGATGAGTCTACTTAAGACTGTAATTGGTAGTTGTTGGCGTTTATATTTGTTTTATTGAAGGAAATATTTGTGCAAGCAATTATTAAAGAATTTCAACTAGGTCAACATACAGTGACTCTAGAAACAGGTGCTATCGCACGTCAAGCAGACGGCGCAGTACTAGCAAGCATTGGCGATACTTCAGTTTTAGTAACTGTTGTAGGTAAGCGTGATGCTCAACCAGGTCAAGATTTCTTCCCATTAACGGTTAACTACCAAGAGCGTATGTACGCTGCAGGTCGTATTCCGGGTGGTTTCTTAAAGCGTGAAGGTCGTCCAAACGACGGTGAAACACTGATTGCGCGTCTTATTGACCGTCCTATTCGTCCTTTATTCCCAGATGGTTTCGTAAACGAAGTACAAGTTATCGCCACCGTGGTTTCAGTTAACCCTGAAATTCAGCCAGACATGGTTGCTATGATTGGTACTTCTGCGGCGTTAGCTATTTCAGGTATTCCATTTAATGGTCCAATTGGCGCAGCACGCGTAGGTTATATCGATGGTCAGTACGTACTTAACCCAACGCTAAAAGAGCTTGAAGAAAGTAAGCTTGACCTAGTTGTAGCGGGTACAGAAAACGCGGTATTAATGGTTGAGTCAGAAGCAGACATTCTATCTGAAGAAGAAATGCTAGGTGCGGTTGTATACGGTCACGAGCAATCTCAAGCTATTATCAAAGCGATAACTGAGTTTAAGGCTGAGGCCGGTAAACCAACTTGGGACTGGGCAGCGCCTGAGAAGAATGTTTCATTAGCAGACAAAATTGCTGAATTGGCATCTGAAAAAGTAGGTGAAGCTTACCGTATTACTGATAAAGTAGCGCGTAAGGAAGCTCTAACGGTTGCTAAAGAAGCGGTTGTTGCGGCTTTAACGGCTGAGCTTGCTGAAGGCGAAGAGTTAGATACGCAAGAAGTTTCAAAACTGTTTGGTTCATTAGAGAAGAAAATTGTTCGCGGCCGTATTATTGCGGGTGAGAAGCGTATCGATGGTCGTGAACCTGATATGGTTCGTGCGCTAGACGTAATGACAGGTGTGTTACCTCGTACTCACGGCTCAGCTATTTTCACACGTGGTGAGACTCAGGCGTTAGTAACAGCGACGCTAGGTACTGAGCGTGACTCACAGCTGATTGATGACTTAACTGGTACCCATAAAAACCACTTCATGTTGAACTACAACTTCCCTCCGTTCTGCGTAGGTGAAACTGGTTTCATCGGTTCTCCAAAGCGTCGTGAGATCGGTCACGGCAACTTAGCTAAGCGTGGTGTTCAAGCGGTATTACCAACCCTTGAAGAATTCCCATACTCAGTACGTGTCGTGTCTGAAATCACAGAATCAAATGGTTCATCTTCAATGGCATCAGTATGTGGTTCATCACTTGCGCTAATGAACGCTGGTGTACCAATCAAGGCATCTGTTGCTGGTATCGCGATGGGTCTTGTTAAAGAAGATGAAAACTTCGTTGTCCTATCAGATATTTTAGGTGATGAAGATCACTTAGGCGACATGGACTTTAAAGTTGCTGGTACGAGTGCGGGTGTTACAGCCCTTCAGATGGACATTAAGATCGAAGGTATCAACAAAGAGATCATGCAAATCGCACTTAAACAAGCTAAAGCAGCGCGTTTGCACATTCTATCTGTAATGGATGAAGCGATTTCAGCACCTTCTGAAGAGTTATCTGAGTTTGCACCTCGTATTTACACGATGAGCATTCCACCGAAGAAAATCGCAGAAGTTATCGGTAAAGGTGGCGCAACTATTCGTCAGCTAACTGAAGAAACTGGCACGACGATTGAAATTGAAGACGACGGTACTATCAAGATTGCTGCAACTGACGGCATGAGTGCTAAAGATGCTATCTCACGCATCGAGGCATTAACTGCTGAGCTTGAAGTTGGCACTATTTACAACGGTAAAGTTGTACGTATCGTTGACTTTGGTGCATTCGTAAACGTGTTACCAGGCAAAGATGGTCTTGTTCACATTTCTCAGATCAGTGCAGAGCGCGTTAACAACGTGACAGACCACTTATCTGTAGGACAAGAAGTAAAAGTAAAAGTACTTGAAGTTGACCGTCAAGGACGTGTACGTTTGAGTATTAAAGAAGCACAAGAGCAACCTGCAGACAAAGCGCCTGAAGCGCCAGCAGAGTAACCTTGTGTAAATAACTAAGTTAGTAACGAAAAGGGGCTGTATGGCCCCTTTTTTTGTGTTTTAATGGCCGTAACTGTGCAAGTTATGCAACTACTAGGAAGGATATGAAGTTAACATCCCTATTTATTTTACCGCTTGTGCTCTTAGGATTGACTGGCTGCCAAACGAGTCCTAGCAACAGTACTCAGCACGTTGTGAATGTGCCATTAAGTGTGCCTTTGGCCGCTAATTTTAGAAATGAAATTGCAATAGCGCGTTATTCTGAACTATTAAATGCCAGTGATTTACAAACAGAGCAAAAAGCGCAGTTATATTATAACCGAGGTATGTTATACGATAGCTTAGGCTTGAGCACACTAGCTCGCATTGATTTCAATCGTGCCGTGAAGATGAAACCTGATCTTGCTGAGGTGTATAACTTTTTGGGGATCCATCACACACTTTCCCAAGAATACGGACAAGCTTATGAGATGTTCGATACTGTATTGGAGCTGGATGAACAGCATGAATATGCTTATTTAAACCGAGGTATAGCGCTTTATTATGGTGAGCGCCCCCGTTTAGCAACTCAGGATTTAACTGCCTTTTTAGCGCGTTCACCTCAAGATGCTTATCGTGTGATGTGGCTATATCTAGCTCAAGTTCAGGTGAACCCAGAACAAGCGTTTGTGCAGCTAAAAGAAAACAGCAGTGCTTTGGATAAAGAGGAGTGGGCCAGTCAGCTAGTGCAACTCTATCTAGGGGAAATGAGCGAAGCGCAGTTCTTAGCGCAACTGGGGGAGGGAATTTCCAACCAGCAAGAGTATGCACAAAGGTTATGTGAAGCATACTTTTACCTTGCAAAGCGCTATCAGGCACGAGGTGAGACACAAGTTGCTATCGATTTTTTCAAGCTGGTGTTAGCAACCAATGTATATGAATTTGTTGAGCACAAATATGCGCGCTTAGAACTGGACTTACTCGCGACTGATGAGCCTGGTTAAAAACCTAGTAATACTAAGTTTATTGCTGATGGTGGTAAAAAGTCACCATCAACCTTATGCTCATGCTTCACTCGAGCAAAATGCGCTACTACTCCAAACTCCACAAGTTTATTATCAACTAGAGTCTCAGATCGAGTTATCAGCGCTTCCGGTTCATGTTATAAAAGCCCTTTTGGCATTAGATGTAAATGAGGTTAAGTTCGAATGGGCTATCCGGCTCGCGCAGCAATCGCGCTTTAAAGCGAGCAGATTGTACTGGTTGAAATACTATAATAAAGCGACAGCGCAGCAGCGTGAGCGTTTGAAAAAAGTATTTGTTGAACAGGAGGCTTTTAGCGAGCTCGAAAGGCTAAAAAACCAGTTTACATTAAAAGAGCCGTTGTATACGTTATTAGCCAGTGAACATGGCGCTCTCCCCTCTATGCTATCTCATCGTTCTCTAGCAACGTGGAACTTACCTATTTTATCTTCTCCTCAGTCTTTTTCTGAGCAATGTAAAAATAGCATTTTGTTGGTAAGTGATCATTATCGAGGAATGAAAAAACTAAATGCATTAAAAGCGCAGTATCTTAAAAAGCCAGAGCCCCAAGCCTATAGCTATTGTTTCACCGAGGTTTTTTATATTGGTAATATTATGATGTGTAAAGGTGAGCAGAACCAGTTTGCAAAGTGCAATGCTGAGTATTTTATAGCGCAATATGAAGGCTTTTTGGACAATATTGATTACCTTATTATGATGACTAAAAGTGGCCTTGCTAATGTAAGTAACGGCATGATGACGTTGACCTCGAGCAGTGATTATCAGGTATTTTTGCATGAACTAATGCATTTTAGTGGCTTTGAAGATGAGTATGCAGTTGCACCGAGCAAAGCTCGTTGGTTATGCAGTATTGCAGGTCAACATGCACCTAACCTAGTTGTTTCAAAACATTCACCAGAACAGGGGTGGTACAAAAGTAATACTTGTAAAAATGGGGCTTTACAAGCCTTCAAGCCAAGTAAAAACTGGAGCATTATGCAGTTTCAAGAGCGCCCCTTATCGCATAAATATCGACAACTTTGGCAAAATGCTATTAACTCAAAGCGTTACCAGTTACCAACATTTTCAAGTTGGAAAACTAGTTTAAAGAAAGCTGCGTTGAACGAGCGTGCAAGCGAGATATGAATTTAATCTGAATTGTTTGTTAAAGTTGTCTAAAATGACATCAGCTAGTCTGTATAACTATAGACAACTCAAACACTAATGCAGTATAACTGGGAAAGTTTTGTGTGCTCAAAGCATGTAATTTAGAATCACTAAAACATTGTTAGAGTACGCTCATGCTCAGTGTATGTCGTGCGCTTACGACGCTGAAACAAAAAGGTTTAATCTATGACTTTGCTTTGGATACCCTTGCTATCCTTTATCGGCAGTATTTTTTCTTCACTATTGGGTAAGTTATCACGCAATAAATCAACTGCGTTGACCTTAATTGCCCCATTTGCTGCGCTGATTTTGGCCATACATTTATCTCCGGCAGTGTTTGCAGGGGATACATTAAGAGAGAGTACTACCTGGATCCCGCTTTTGGGAATTGAAATAGCCTTTCGTTTAGATGGGCTCGCGTTGCTGTTTGTGTTTATGATACTGGGTATTGGCATACTCGTTATCTTTTATGCTCGCTATTATTTAAGCGAGAAAGATTCAATGCCTAAACTTTACTCCTACTTGATGCTATTTATGACGGCAATGCTCGGTATTGTTATGTCGAATAATGTCTTGCAACTATGGGTGTTTTGGGAACTGACCAGTATTAGTTCATTTCTACTTATTAGCTATTGGGGCCATAAATCTGAGGCGCGAAAAGGTGCTCGTATGGCTTTAGCCGTCACAGGTGGTGGTGGTTTAGCGCTATTAGCCGGTTTATTAATGCTAGGTAATGTGGTTGGCAGTTATGACCTAGACGTAATCCTACAGAGCAAAGCTTTGATCCAGGCACACGCTCTGTACGAAGTAATTTTAGTGTTGATTTTGTTGGGAGCGTTTACAAAGTCAGCTCAATTTCCATTTCATTTTTGGCTCCCTCACGCGATGGCGGCCCCCACTCCTGTAAGTGCTTATTTACACTCAGCCACAATGGTAAAGGCGGGGATATTCTTACTTGCACGTTTTTATCCCGCGTTAGCTGGCACCGATTTGTGGTTCGTGATGGTTGGTTTAACCGGCTTAACAACATTGTTGTTTGCAGCTTATGTTGCGTTGTTTAAACATGATCTTAAAGGGCTTCTAGCTTATTCAACCATTAGTCATCTAGGCTTAATCACGTTATTGCTTGGGCTTGATACTGAGCTTGCCACTGTGGCCGCTATTTTTCATATTATCAATCACGCTACATTTAAAGCATCGCTATTCATGGCGACGGGTATAATTGATCATGAAACTGGCACCAGAGATATGCGAAAGCTAAACGGTATGTGGCGTTTTATGCCTTATACCGCAACTCTTGCAATGGTTGCTGCTGCGGCAATGGCAGGAGTACCATTACTAAATGGGTTCTTATCAAAAGAAATGTTTTTTGCTGAAACATTATATCAGCAGTTATTAGGTTCTATGTCTTGGTT
Source organism: Pseudoalteromonas sp. A25 (assembly GCF_009176705.1). Taxonomy (NCBI): domain Bacteria; kingdom Pseudomonadati; phylum Pseudomonadota; class Gammaproteobacteria; order Alteromonadales; family Pseudoalteromonadaceae; genus Pseudoalteromonas; species Pseudoalteromonas sp. A25. The sequence goes on from NZ_AP021846.1 coordinate 1,003,831, forward strand.
GATCCCGGTACTGGCGACAGTTGCGGGGGCATTTTCAGTGGCCTACTCAGCTCGCTTTATTCATGATGTGTTTTTCAATGGCGATCCGATTGGATTACCAAGAGAGCCGCATGAGCCACCAAGATACATGCGAGTTCCAATCGAAATCCTGGTAGCAATTTGTTTGTTAGTAGGGATGTTTCCAGATTTAATCATAGACGGGATACTGAATGTGGCATCTGCGGCAGTACTGGGGTCGTCGCCACCTGATTTTAAAATATCGATATGGCATGGCTTTAATTTACCACTGCTTATGAGCGGCATTGCAGTGTGTGGCGGCCTATTTATTTACACGCAACGTCGTTATTTGTTCCAGTTCCAGGCTTCATTGCCGCCATTTAATGCTAAAAAAGTATTTGATAACAGTGTTTATGGCATTGTGAAGTGGAGTCAGCGCAAAGTTACGGCGATAGAGAATGGCTCCTTGCAACGCTATCTCATGCTAATGTTTGTTGTTGTATTGATCAGTGCCGGTTGGCCACTGTTTGAAATGGCGCAATTAGTAGGAGGTAAAAAACCAACAGAGATCGACATTCATAATGGAATCGGCGCTGTGTTATTGATGATTGGCGCGATCGGCACAGTTATCTGGCACCATGTGCGTATGGTCTCACTATTGATGGTTTCGGTTGTTGGACTTATGGTATCCGTTGCCTTTACGCGTTTCTCAGCACCTGACTTAGCGCTAACTCAGCTTACAGTTGAAGTGGTCACCATCATTTTACTCATGCTGGCGTTATTTTTCTTACCGCAAAGAACGCCAAAAGAGTCGAGTTCTATTCGAGTTCTTCGTGATATTGGTATTTCCTCTGCTATTGGTGTAGTTGTGGGTAGTATCTGCTACGCAATGATAACGAGACCATTAGACTCAATTTCAGAGTTCTTTGTTGCTAATGCAAAGGTTGGGGGAGGCGGCACCAATGTGGTTAACGTTATTTTGGTTGATTTTCGTGGTTTTGATACGCTAGGAGAAATCACTGTATTGGGTATTGCTGCCTTAGGCATTTATAAGTTACTCATTAATTTACCATTATTTATGCCTGCAAGTGACAGTGAAGGTCGGCCTTGGGCCAAAGAGCGTTATCCATTACTGCTCGCTAGTATTTCTCAAAGTTTGCTACCACTTGCGTTACTGGTATCGTTTTATATTTTCTTACGCGGACATAACCTGCCCGGTGGTGGTTTTATCGCGGGCCTCATTACCGCAATCGCCTTTATCTTGCAGTATATTGCGCATGGCTCTCACTGGATAGCCGAGCGCTTAACAATTAATTATCGCAAAATCATTGCTTCAGGCATTGCTATAGCGCTACTCACAGGCGTCGGAAGCTGGGTATTTGAACGGCCATTTTTAACGTCATGGTTTGACTATTTTGACATCCCACTGGTGGGTAAGATAGAACTGGCAAGTGCATTGGTATTTGATTTAGGTGTTTATATTACCGTTGTAGGAGCCACCTTAATGATATTAGCGAGTTTGGGTAAAGTAACCGCAGATGCGCCAAAAGAAGAGGTAAACTTTTAATGGAATTACTATATGCATCTTGTGTTGGGCTATTAGTGACTTGTGGCGTGTTTTTAATTTTACGCGCGCGCACCTTTCCCGTGGTGCTTGGTTTAACCATGTTATCTTATGCGGTTAACCTATTTTTATTCTCCTCAGGGCGTTTAGCGTTAAACAAAGCTGCCGTACTTGGCTATTCAAGTGAATACGCAGATCCATTGCCTCAGGCATTAGTACTTACTGCGATAGTGATTGGGTTTGCGATGACTGCATTTGTAGTGATATTAGCTATACGCGGTCGAGCTGACTTAGGTAACGACCATGTGAATGGGCAAGAAACAATAAGAAACGACAAAAAGGGTAAAGCATGATCCAGCATTTGACTTCTTTACCAATTCTTCTGCCAATGTTAGCAGGGGTTATTTTACTCATGCCTCCATGTGGTAAGAGCTTGCCGATCAGAAGAGTTGCGTCTGTAATTTTTTCATCCATTACCTTAATCGCATCGCTTGCCTTATTGGCAAACGTTAAGTCCAATGGAACGCAAGTTTATGCTATAGGCGACTGGTCAGCGCCATTTGGTATTGTAATGGTCGCTGATCCACTATCAGTATTACTCGTGAGTCTTACTGCATTTTTGGGATTAGCTTGTGCACTTTACGCCTGTGCGGGTGATGATGCTAAAGGGGCATTTTTTCACCCATTGTTGCACTTTTTGATTTTAGGTGTAAATGGTGCCTTTTTAACAGGGGATATGTTTAACCTCTTTGTATTTTTTGAAGTGCTATTGATAGCGTCATACTCATTATTAATGCACGGTGGTGATAAGCATAATACGCGTGCAGCTTTGCAATACGTTATTATGAACTTAGTAGGGTCGGCAATTTTCTTGATTGCATTAGGCACTCTGTATGGCGTGCTAGGAACACTTAACATGGCTGATATGGCAAATAAAGTGACGACCTTGCAAGGTGATGACATATATTTAGCAAAGATAGGTGGATTATTATTACTGGTTGTGTTTGCTCTAAAAGGGGCACTGTTACCACTACATTTATGGTTACCTAATACATATGCGACCGCGATGCCTGTTGTTGCCGCATTATTTGCCATCATGACTAAGGTGGGCGTTTATTCAATGATGCGCGTCTATACTTTAGTGTTTGGAGAACATGCTGGTGAGTTAAGTTTAATGGCTCAAGGTTGGCTCTGGTGGCTTGCCATAGCAACAATTATAGCTGGCTCAATTGGGGTGTTAGCAAGTCAAGATTTACGTAAGCTTACTGCTAACTTAGTGATTGTATCGGTAGGTACACTGGTCGCTCTTGTGGCCGTGCAATCAATTCAAGCAAGTGCCGCGGCGATATATTATCTCGTTCATTCGACCTTGGTAAGTGCTGCGTTATTTTTATTAGCTGATCTTATTGCACGGCAAAGGGGAAAAGTGAGTGATAGGATCACAGCTGGGCGGCCTGTTGCTCAACCGCTTTTATTAGGCGGGGGCTTTTTAGTTGCTGCTGTTACAGTTATCGGCATGCCGCCATTGTCTGGCTTTGTTGCTAAAATATGGCTACTGCGGGCAACTTTTGAAACTGAGCACGCTCTGGTGTTTTGGCCTGTATACCTACTCGCAAGCTTAGCTGTTCTGTTGTCTGTTTCAAAAACGGGTAGTACGCTGTTTTGGCACCACACAACCGCCAAAACCGCTGATGTATCAGAGCAAAATTTAGCACACCCAGCACAGTACTGCGCTTTAATCATGTTGTTACTTGCGTCGCCTGTGATGGTTGTGTTTGCCGGGCCTCTCAGTGAATATGCTTTAATGACCGCAACTGAGTTGCACAATTTCGCAAACAACCTCAGTGTAATTCTAGAAGGAGGACAGTAATGCGGTTAGATGCTCGTTTTGCTTGGCTACCTACGCCATTTAGAAGCCTTTTGCTATTTTGTGTTTGGCTGTTGCTCAATAATAGTTTGTCTGCGGGACATATTCTGCTTGGACTTATATTGGCGATTGTGATCCCGTTAGCTACTCAACCATTTCGCACGAAACAACCACTCATATTAAAACCTGGTCTCGCTGTGCGGCATTTATTTTTGGTTTTATACGACATTATTACCGCGAACGTTCAAGTGGCTTTATTAATATTAGGCCCTACTAAAAGGCTAAACCCTGGTTTTATAAAAGTACCTTTAGACTTGTCGCATAGTATGCCCATCACTATCTTAGCCAGTACAGTTTCTTTGACGCCCGGAACTGTAAGTGCTGAGGTTTATCCGTGGAGAGAATCTTTACCTGATGGAGACAAGCCAGAAAAACGTTACTTACTGATACACGTACTCAACCTAGAAGATGAAGCTCAGCTAATTAAAACCATAAAACAACGATATGAAGCACCGCTTAAGGAGATTTTTGAATGTTAGAGACAGTAATTCTCATTGTATTTGCAATGATTGGTCTGTCATTGATGCTCAACCTATGGCGTTTAGTCGTGGGTCCATCGGTGCCTGATCGTATTTTGGCTCTTGATACCATGTACATTAATAGTATCGCCTTGATCATTCTATATGGAATGAGTATGGGAACAGGGTTATATTTCGAAGCAGCGCTGCTGATCGCAATGTTAGGTTTTGTAAGTACAGTTGCGGTATGTAAATACTTACTACGTGGCGATATCATTGAGTAGGAGGCTGTATGTCTGAATGGGTAATTTCAATATTATTATTAATTGGTGGTTTTTTTGTACTCGTAGGGTCTATTGGCTTGGTAAAAATGCCAGATTTTTTTATGCGTTTACATGGGCCCACTAAGGCAACTACTCTGGGTATGGCCAGCTTGTTGACTGCGGCTATGATTTACTTTAGTCAATTACAAGATGGGATCAGTGCTAAAGAGATACTTATTTCAATTTTCCTGCTTTTGACCGCGCCAATCAGTGGTTACATGCTCATCAAGTCTGCTATTCATCACAAACTAAAAAGTATTGAGCGTACTTCTGGAAAAGATAACATTGAAGATGATGTTTAACATTGCAAAGTAGAATAAAAAGGCACAACAACAAGTCGTGCCTTTTTTGCTTTTATCGAAAGCACACGGTTGAACATTCGCTATCTTTATGTTGTGCTGTCTAATATATACAATCAGCGTGTTGTTTAATAAGCAGATGCTATTCAAGCTAGGTAAGGGTGATCTTGCATTATCTGAGGCAAATGTTTTGCTATGACAAACTTGCCCTGTTCTACCTAGAGCATTTAGATCAAGCTGTTTGTTTTCATTTTTACAAGGAAACTCATGAATCATACATCTATAAAAAGCAAGCTACTTGTGTTTGTCGGTGTTTTAGTTACCACGTTGGTCATGCTGCTTACACTATATATGTGGCTAAATTTAGGTGCCCAAAATGAAAAGCAAAATAGACAAGTGCAACGTGCAATATATGATGAGGCGCAACGAAGTTTAACTGCTCAAGGTAACTTTTATGCTCAGCGTATCGCAGGCTTTGTTAATGAAGCATACCGAGTGCCTTATACATTTGCGGGGGTTTTAAACGATAGCGCACAATCTCAGCCTCTGCCGCGTGAAGTTGTGCAAAAAGCAGTTGCTGGTGCTTTGAAGCAAAACCAATTTGTTTCTTCTATGTATGCCCAGTTTGAGGCAAATGGATATGATAACCTAGATAACCAGTACAGTACTGGAGCAAGTCATTCAGTCGCCAAAGATGGAACTTTAGAGATTTACTTTACCCGAGATTCTGCTGGTGTTACCCAACAAACAGTAGCTTCAGCTGCAGATAAGTATTTGGACTCTAGAAACGAGTTTGGGCTGAGAGAAGCTGAATGGTATTTATGCGCACGTGATAAAAATTCGCCCTGCATCATGGAGCCATACTTATATGATGGGACGTTAATGACTTCATTAACAGTACCAGTGCAAGCGAGTGGACGGTTTGTGGGTTTGGTTGGTGTAGATGTTAACCTGCCGATTTTCCAGCAGCAAGTAGAAGAGCTATCAGGCTCTCTTTATCAAGGTGCGGCTAAGGTAACACTGCTTAGTGAATTGGGTCTCGTTGTTGGTGCTAGCCACTATGATAAGTTAGCAAGACCACTCAAAGAGTCAATGCCACAGGCGCGTGCTCAAAAACTAATGGGACTGCACAATTCTGAAGATCCTATTGAAATTGGCGATGATATAGCAGTAGCCGTTCCAATTAAGATTAAGTTGGCAAATACTACTTGGTCATTGTTAATAGAAGTGCCAAAGGAAGTGGTACTTGAGCGTGCAACGTCTTTGGCTACTGAGCTTGAAGAATCAGCTGACTCGCTGAGTCAAACTATGTTAGTGGTTGGTGTTATCATTGCGGCTATCGGTATTTTAGTCGCAATGATATTAATCAATACAATTATTAAACCGTTGACACATATTCAGCAGCGAATAGAAAACCTAGCAAGTAGTGAGGGCGATTTAACTCATGAGCTAGAGGTTAGTCGTCACGGTGAGTTGATAGCGTTGGCGAATGGGTTTAACTCATTTACCTACAAGCTTCGTAATATGATTGATGATCTTAAAAAACTTGCGGAGCAATCTTATCAACAGTCATTTGAAACGACCGAGTTGGCCATAAATATTAAAAACAAAGTGGCAAACCAACATAATGAGATTGATAGCGTTGTGGCAGCCATCAATGAGCTAAGTGCAACTGCATCCGAAGTTGCCCGCTCCTCAGAACAAGCTGCGCAAAGCGTTAACGAAGCTGCTAATCAAGTACAAATGAGTGAGTCTAGTATTGTAAAAACCACAGAGACGGTACAGGCAATGGCGTCTCAAGTGTCAGATGCAAAGCACGCAATCACAAAAGTAGTAGAGCGAAGCGCAGATATCTCACAGATATTAGACGTGATCAGAGCAATCGCTGAGCAGACTAATTTACTGGCACTTAATGCTGCCATTGAAGCTGCAAGAGCCGGAGAGCAAGGTCGTGGTTTCGCAGTGGTTGCTGATGAGGTAAGAGCGTTGGCTTCTAAGACACATGACTCAACTAATGACATTAGTAAGTTGATAGATAACTTAACGCATGAAGTTCATCAATCAGAGAACATTATAGAGAGTTCAGTTGCTCAAGGTGAACAAGCTGTCTCTTATTGTAAGGAGTCTGCAGATGCGATGGGAAGCATGGTAGCGATGTTGTCGAATATCTCAAATGAAGTAACTCAAATAGCAACAGCGGCAGAGGAGCAAAGTGTTGTAACTGAAGAAATTAATACTAACACAACAGGGATTGCTGATGCTGCAGTGGAGCTTTCGCAATTAGCAGATCAAGTAGAACAGGCTGCGAGTAAGATGACCCAAATTGTTGAGCAAAAGCATACGCAATTAAATCTTCTCAAAACCAGATAAATCAGACACTGCGTGCCTATGAGAGACGCAGTGCCGTTGTGCTTATACATACTGGCATTATTGAACGGTATAATTTATGATAACTGTTTATTCATACAGTTATTGGGCTCGATTTATCCATGAAACTTTATATCGCTGAAAAACCTTCTTTGGGTAGGGCAATTGCAGATGCTTTACCCAAGCCACACAAAAAGCAAGACGGCTTTATCGAGGTAGGTGATGGCAGTATTGTTTCTTGGTGTATAGGACATTTACTGGAGCAAGCCGAACCAGAAGATTATGATCCGAAATATAAAAAATGGCAGTTTCAAGACCTACCAATTGTGCCTGATACTTGGCAATTCAAAGCAAAGACTAAAACTAAAAAGCAACTTGGTGTACTCAAAAAGTTAATTAAACGTGCAAGCACGATTGTTCACGCTGGCGACCCCGACAGAGAAGGGCAGTTGCTCGTCGATGAAGTACTCCAGCATGTTGGTTTAACAAACGCACAAAAACAGAACGTCCAGAGATTATTAATAAGTGACCTTAACGTGAACGCGGTAAAGCGTGCCATGACAGGAATACAGTCTAATCAGTCATTTGTACCTTTGAGTGTGTCAGCTCTTGCTAGAGCGAGAGCTGATTGGTTGTATGGTATGAATCTCACCCGGGCATATACGTTAGCAGGACAAAAAACAGGCTATCAAGGTGTGTTATCGGTGGGAAGAGTGCAAACGCCAGTATTAGGGCTTGTGGTTAAAAGAGACAAAGAAATAGCAGGGTTTATCTCAAAGCCTTTTTACGAAGTCTCGGCGCATCTAATCACTGACAAGAATGAGCCTCTAATGGCTAAGTGGCAACCTAGTGACGCTTGCAGCCCATATATGGATGATGAAAAGCGGGTGTTAGTTAAAGGGCTGGCTGAAAATGTAGCTTCAAGAATAACAGGGCAGCCAGCTGAAGTTGTTAAATTAACTAAAAAACCAAAAAAACAGTTTGCGCCTCTACCTTATAATTTGTCTGCGCTGCAAATAGATGCGAATAAACGTTTTGGTATGTCGGCAAAGCAGGTGCTAGACGTATGCCAAAGTCTTTACGAAAAACATAAGTTGATCACTTATCCACGCTCTGATAATCGTTATTTGCCAAGCGCGCATTATCACGAAAAAGAACAAGTACTATCGGCTGTGGAAAATAATCAGGGATGTGAAAAAAACCAACTGAATAATGCTGATTTGTCGATTAAGTCTAAATGTTGGAACGATAATAAAGTTGCTGCACATCATGCGATAATCCCGACGAGTAAAAAATTAAAATCGGCTCAACTTGGACACAACGAGCAACAGGTTTATCAACTCATTTGTACAATGTATCTTGCCCAGTTTTACCCAGCATATACTTATAATGAAACGGTGGCTGAAATTTTGATTTCTGGCGGGCTGTTTATTGCTAAAGCTAAACAAGTAACCAATGAAGGGTTTAAAACATTGTTTGGAAGGAAAAGGCTAAGTGATGAGCAAGAGTCCGTTTTTTTGCCCCCCTTAGCTGAAGGTCAGCCATTACTTTGCCAGGATGCACAAGTACAAGAAAAGCATACACAGCCACCTCAATACTACACCGATGCGTCATTGCTGGCAGCGATGACAGGTATCAGCAGATATGTAAAAGACGTACAAATAAAAAAAATTCTAAAAGAGACTGACGGATTAGGAACAGAAGCAACCCGCGCAGGGATCATTGAATTGCTTTTTAAGCGTGGCTTTTTAAAGCGTGAAGGTAAACTAATAAAAAGCAGTGATATTGGGCAAGCGATGATTAATATGCTACCCGAAGCCTTGACCTTACCTGATAGAACCGCATTATGGGAATCGCATTTAGCCAAAATAGCGAATAAAGAGTGTAACTATCAAAACTTTATGGAGCCACTTATTGTTCAAATTGGAGAAGTTATCTCAACAGCGAACATAACACAAGGTATCAGTTTCAAAGGGCTCTCAAAGCCACGAAACAAACCTCGTTTCAAAAAACGTAGGAAAAATATCACGAAGACACAAAATTGAACTTGTAATTAGTGTCTTTGCCTCAATATAAAACTAAAACCAGCAAACAGATATTTAAGCAGAGTATGAGTAACCAAATTCAATTAACGAGCGAAAACATACAGCAAGTGCTCGCAGAGCAGAACCAAGATAAACTAATTTTGCTTACTTTTTTTAGTGCGCAAAATCCTGACTGCATGGCGCAAGCAGATATACTGAAAAGTTTAGCTTCTAGCTATGAGTCGCATATTTTGGTAGCAACTGTAGATTGTGATATGCAGCAAGCTCTAGCGTCGCAACTCGCTCAGCAAATAGGTTTGCAAGCATTGCCAACCCTAGTCTTACTCAAAAATGGTGCGCCGGTTGATATGTTGCCAGGCGCTCAAAGTGAAGATGATATAAAAAAGGCGTTAGCTGAGCACTTACCAAAGCCAGAAATATTGCTTCTAGATCAAGCTAAACAAGCGCTTGCAGATGAAGATTTGAACACAGCGTTTGCTTTTGCAAAGCAAGCATATGATATCGATGCTAATAACACGCGAGTCAAGCTCGTATTGGCCAATATATGTATTCAGATCCAAAAGTTGGATGATGCACAAGCCCTCTTAGACTCAGTAACAGAGACAGAGCAAGATGCATATTTCCAAAATCTACATGCAAAGTTAGAACAAGCAAAGCAGGCTCAAGAGTCTCCAGAAATAAAAATGCTTAGTGCAGCGTTAGAATCAGAACCAGAAAATGATGATATAAAACTGAAGTTGGCAAATGTGCTTGCAGAGGCAGGCAAGAAAGAAGAAGCGCTAGCGCTTTTGTTGAGTATTCTGAAAAGAGATATGAACTTCATGTCTGCTAAGCAGGACTTTTTAGAAATAATATCGTCACTGCCAAGTGGTGATACTTTAGCTGTTTCTTACAGACGGAAACTATACAGTCTTCTGTACTAATCAAAATATGTAAAAGTACACTCAAATGATAGCAGTGTACTTTTTTCAAAAATAATTTGCATCTTGGTATATTTCAACAATACTTAATTCCCCGCTGGATAAAAGTCATACAAAAGAAACTTTGTAGATACTATTAAACGTTCATTTTTAGGTGCTTTTGTGTGTTTCTTATCCGAAGTGTGTTTTTTTTTCAAGTTTTAGTAAAAAAACGCTTGCGGAAATATTTTGGCTGCCTATAATGCGCACCCACTGACACGGAGCGCTGAGCAACTTAAGCAAAGCAACAACGGGTTAGAGTCGAGTAAAACTTAATTTTAAAACTTAAAATTAAGTGTTGACAAAAAAATGGGAATGCTTAGAATGCACACCCCTCGAGACGCTAAAGTGTTTCGAAACGTTCTTTAAAAATATGAAGCAATCATCTGTGTGGGCACTCGTACAGATTGAGTTCTAACAGCAGAACTACCTCGGTAGGGACGCAAACAAATTTAGAGTCTCAATTGAACTGAGTGACCAACGGAAACAAGTTTACTTGTTTCAACACAGTCAATTCGATTTCTTAGGAAATCAAAATCAGAATTCAATGAGCACGAAACTTAGTTCCATTGCGAACGCGTTTCAAAAAAACTTTTAATTGAAGAGTTTGATCATGGCTCAGATTGAACGCTGGCGGCAGGCCTAACACATGCAAGTCGAGCGGTAACATTTCTAGCTTGCTAGAAGATGACGAGCGGCGGACGGGTGAGTAATGCTTGGGAACATGCCTTGAGGTGGGGGACAACCGTTGGAAACGACGGCTAATACCGCATGATGTCTACGGACCAAAGGGGGCTTCGGCTCTCGCCTTTAGATTGGCCCAAGTGGGATTAGCTAGTTGGTGAGGTAATGGCTCACCAAGGCGACGATCCCTAGCTGGTTTGAGAGGATGATCAGCCACACTGGAACTGAGACACGGTCCAGACTCCTACGGGAGGCAGCAGTGGGGAATATTGCACAATGGGCGCAAGCCTGATGCAGCCATGCCGCGTGTGTGAAGAAGGCCTTCGGGTTGTAAAGCACTTTCAGTCAGGAGGAAAGGTTAGTAGTTAATACCTGCTAGCTGTGACGTTACTGACAGAAGAAGCACCGGCTAACTCCGTGCCAGCAGCCGCGGTAATACGGAGGGTGCGAGCGTTAATCGGAATTACTGGGCGTAAAGCGTACGCAGGCGGTTTGTTAAGCGAGATGTGAAAGCCCCGGGCTTAACCTGGGAACTGCATTTCGAACTGGCAAACTAGAGTGTGATAGAGGGTGGTAGAATTTCAGGTGTAGCGGTGAAATGCGTAGAGATCTGAAGGAATACCGATGGCGAAGGCAGCCACCTGGGTCAACACTGACGCTCATGTACGAAAGCGTGGGGAGCAAACAGGATTAGATACCCTGGTAGTCCACGCCGTAAACGATGTCTACTAGAAGCTGGGGTCCTCGGACAACTTTTTCAAAGCTAACGCATTAAGTAGACCGCCTGGGGAGTACGGCCGCAAGGTTAAAACTCAAATGAATTGACGGGGGCCCGCACAAGCGGTGGAGCATGTGGTTTAATTCGATGCAACGCGAAGAACCTTACCTACACTTGACATACAGAGAACTTTCCAGAGATGGATTGGTGCCTTCGGGAACTCTGATACAGGTGCTGCATGGCTGTCGTCAGCTCGTGTTGTGAGATGTTGGGTTAAGTCCCGCAACGAGCGCAACCCCTATCCTTAGTTGCCAGCGATTCGGTCGGGAACTCTAAGGAGACTGCCGGTGATAAACCGGAGGAAGGTGGGGACGACGTCAAGTCATCATGGCCCTTACGTGTAGGGCTACACACGTGCTACAATGGCGTATACAGAGTGCTGCGAACTTGCGAGAGTAAGCGAATCACTTAAAGTACGTCGTAGTCCGGATTGGAGTCTGCAACTCGACTCCATGAAGTCGGAATCGCTAGTAATCGCGGATCAGAATGCCGCGGTGAATACGTTCCCGGGCCTTGTACACACCGCCCGTCACACCATGGGAGTGGGTTGCTCCAGAAGTGGATAGTCTAACCTTCGGGAGGACGTTCACCACGGAGTGATTCATGACTGGGGTGAAGTCGTAACAAGGTAGCCCTAGGGGAACCTGGGGCTGGATCACCTCCTTATACGATTTAGAACTTATTTGTTCGAAGTGTCCACACAGATGATTGTTAGTTGGTAAGGTAACTTACTGATTAATATTGCTCTTTAAAAATTTGGAAAAGCTGATAATTAAATTCTTATAGATATTCGTATCTATAAAGAGTTTTCAAAAGTAAAACAATGCCAATTAATCATTCATTTGATTAGTTAGCATCTACTTTAGTATTCAATATTAACTTCTGGCGAAGTTGAAATCAGTCTTTGATTATCAACCTAAAACTATTTTGGGTTGTATGGTTAAGTGACTAAGCGTACACGGTGGATGCCTTGGCAGTTGGAGGCGATGAAGGACGTACTAACTTGCGATAAGCCTAGTTGAGCCAGTAAGAGGCGCTTGAGACTAGGATTTCCGAATGGGGAAACCCGGCCCTTTGGGTCATCATGCAGTGAATACATAGCTGTATGAAGCGAACGCGGAGAACTGAAACATCTAAGTACCCGTAGGAAAAGAAATCAACCGAGATTCCGAAAGTAGCGGCGAGCGAAATCGGACCAGCCCTTAAGCTTTAGTGTAGTTAGTGGAACATTCTGGAAAGTTTGACGACACAGGGTGATAGTCCCGTACACAAAAACTTATCTAAAGTGAAATCGAGTAGGTCGGAGCACGTGAAACTTTGACTGAATATGGGGGGACCATCCTCCAAGGCTAAATACTCCCAACTGACCGATAGTGAACCAGTACCGTGAGGGAAAGGCGAAAAGAACCCCTGTGAGGGGAGTGAAATAGAACCTGAAACCGTGTACGTACAAGCAGTAGGAGCCCACTTGTTGGGTGACTGCGTACCTTTTGTATAATGGGTCAGCGACTTATATTTTGTAGCGAGGTTAACCGTATAGGGTAGCCGTAGCGAAAGCGAGTCTTAACTGGGCGCTTAGTTGCAAGGTATAGACCCGAAACCCGGTGATCTAGCCATGGGCAGGTTGAAGGTTGAGTAACATCAACTGGAGGACCGAACCCACTAACGTTGAAAAGTTAGGGGATGACCTGTGGCTAGGAGTGAAAGGCTAATCAAACCGGGAGATAGCTGGTTCTCCCCGAAATCTATTTAGGTAGAGCCTCGGACGAATACTTACGGGGGTAGAGCACTGTTAAGGCTAGGGGGTCATCCCGACTTACCAACCCTTTGCAAACTCCGAATACCGTAAAGTAATATCCGGGAGACACACGGCGGGTGCTAACGTCCGTCGTGAAGAGGGAAACAACCCAGACCGCCAGCTAAGGTCCCAAAGTGTATGTTAAGTGGGAAACGATGTGGGAAGGCTAAAACAGCTAGGAGGTTGGCTTAGAAGCAGCCACCCTTTAAAGAAAGCGTAATAGCTCACTAGTCGAGTCGGCCTGCGCGGAAGATGTAACGGGGCTAAACATACCACCGAAGCTGCGGCTGCGAACTTTGTTCGCGGGGTAGGGGAGCGTTCTGTAAGCGGTTGAAGGTGTACCGGGAGGTATGCTGGACGTATCAGAAGTGCGAATGCTGACATGAGTAACGATAATGCGGGTGAAAAACCCGCACGCCGGAAGACCAAGGGTTCCTATCCCATGTTAATCAGGGTAGGGTAAGTCGACCCCTAAGGCGAGGCTGAAGAGCGTAGTCGATGGGAAACGGGTTAATATTCCCGTACTTGGAATAATTGCGATGGGGGGACGGAGCAGGCTAAGTAAGCATGGCGTTGGTTGTCCATGTGAAAGTGTGTAGGCTGGCGACTTAGGAAAATCCGGGTTGCTAAGGCTGAGACACGAGACGAGCCACTACGGTGGTGAAGTTACTGATGCCCTACTTCCAGGAAAAGCCTCTAAGCTTCAGATTATTTCGAATCGTACCCCAAACCGACACAGGTGGTCAGGTAGAGAATACTAAGGCGCTTGAGAGAACTCGGGTGAAGGAACTAGGCAAAATCGTACCGTAACTTCGGGAGAAGGTACGCTGACATTAGGTGAAGAGCTTCGCGCTTGGAGCTGAAGTCAGCCGCAGTGACCAGGTGGCTGGGACTGTTTATTAAAAACACAGCACTGTGCAAAATCGTAAGATGACGTATACGGTGTGACACCTGCCCGGTGCCGGAAGGTTAATTGATGGGGTTAGACTTAGGTCGAAGCTCTTGATCGAAGCCCCGGTAAACGGCGGCCGTAACTATAACGGTCCTAAGGTAGCGAAATTCCTTGTCGGGTAAGTTCCGACCTGCACGAATGGTGTAACCATGGCCACGCTGTCTCCACCCGAGACTCAGTGAAATTGAAATCGCAGTGAAGATGCTGTGTACCCGCGGCTAGACGGAAAGACCCCGTGAACCTTTACTACAGCTTGGCACTGAACATTGACCCTACATGTGTAGGATAGGTGGGAGGCTTTGAAGCACAGACGCTAGTTTGTGTGGAGCCGACCTTGAAATACCACCCTTGTAGTGTTGATGTTCTAACTTAGGTCCCTTATCGGGATTGAGGACAGTGCCTGGTGGGTAGTTTGACTGGGGCGGTCTCCTCCCAAAGAGTAACGGAGGAGCACGAAGGTTGGCTAAGTACGGTCGGACATCGTACGGTTAGTGTAATGGTAGAAGCCAGCTTAACTGCGAGACAGACACGTCGAGCAGGTACGAAAGTAGGTCATAGTGATCCGGTGGTTCTGAATGGAAGGGCCATCGCTCAACGGATAAAAGGTACTCCGGGGATAACAGGCTGATACCGCCCAAGAGTTCATATCGACGGCGGTGTTTGGCACCTCGATGTCGGCTCATCACATCCTGGGGCTGAAGTCGGTCCCAAGGGTATGGCTGTTCGCCATTTAAAGTGGTACGCGAGCTGGGTTTAGAACGTCGTGAGACAGTTCGGTCCCTATCTGCCGTGGGCGTTTGAGAATTGAGAGGGGCTGCTCCTAGTACGAGAGGACCGGAGTGGACGAACCGCTGGTGTTCGGGTTGTGATGCCAATTGCATTGCCCGGTAGCTACGTTCGGAATCGATAACCGCTGAAAGCATCTAAGCGGGAAGCGAGCCTCGAGATGAGTTCTCACTTTAACTTTAAGTTAACTGAAGGGCCGTTGAAGACTACAACGTTGATAGGCTGGGTGTGGAAGCATGGTGACATGTTAAGCTAACCAGTACTAATTACCCGTGAGGCTTAACCATACAACGCCAAAGTGGTTTTACACGTTAGAAGTTAGTATTACTAAAGTAGTGTTTTACGAATTATCATAATTTTCCGAATTTTAGAATTAAACAAGGTGAGCGACTAAGCGGTATCGCGAAATCAATTCACCTTGCGCAAATGGAATGCTCGTGCGATGCACGATGTCATTAAACATTTGCACTAAGAATTTGCTTGGTGAACATAGCGTTTTGGAACCACCTGACCCCATGCCGAACTCAGAAGTGAAACGAAACAGCGTCGATGATAGTGTGGCAGCTGCCATGTGAAAGTAGAACATCGCCAAGCACCTAATTTTATAATATAAGAATAAAAAATAGCAGAATTTGCTTGATGACCATAGCGTTTTGGAACCACCTGACCCCATGCCGAACTCAGAAGTGAAACGAAACAGCGTCGATGATAGTGTGGCAGCTGCCATGTGAAAGTAGAACATCGTCAAGCACCAAACATAATGTAGCCCGACTTATAAAAGTCGGGCTTTTTTATGTGTAAAAGACTATGGTATGCCTGATGGCGCGTGCGAAAACTGCGAAAGTATGATTTTTTACACCAATTGTATTAATTAATTTGTACTAGCTCAGACTTGATCTGACAGTTACCCGTTTTTCAATCGGTGACTGTCAGTTTAGATTTGAGCTAAATTCTTCTCAGCCCAAATCGATTTTCCATCAAGCAATGTTTCAAATGGCGTTCTGCCACAACACATTTTTCCCTGATGAGTTCGCTCATTATTGTAATAAGCCATCCATTCGTCCAGATCTTTTTGAAGTTCCTCTAGCGAACCGTAAAGCTTTTTACGGAACGTAACCTGATAGAACTCGTTAAGTATCGTCTTGTGGAATCGCTCGCAGATACCATTGGTTTGAGGCGACATTGCCTTAGTTTTCGTATGGTCGATATCATTAATTGCCAGATAGAGCTGATAATCATGGTGCTCTACCTTACCGCAATATTCGGTGCCTCGGTCAGTCAAAATGCGTAACATTGGCAACTCGTGTTGCTCGAAGTAAGGCAGAACCTTGTCATTGAGTATGTCAGCCGCAGTAATTGGTGTTTTGGTCGTATACAGCTTTGCGAAGGCTACTTTGCTGTAGGTATCGACAAACGTCTGTTGGTAGATACGCCCAACACCCTTGAGATTGCCAACATAGAAGGTATCTTGTGAGCCTAGGTAACCCGGATGTGCTGTTTCAATTTCACCGCAAGCTTCGTCATCGCTTTTCTTTTTCTCAAGCGCAGCGATTTGGCTATCGGTGAGGATAATACCTTCGTCAGCAACTTTACCTTCTAGAGCTTTTAAGCGTTTCTTGAAGTTCTCTAAATCGTGGCGTAACCAGATTGAGCGAACGCCACTGCCTGAAACAAAGACGCCTTGTTTACGCAACTCATTGCTAGTTCTGTGCTGGCCATGAGCTGGGTAATCGATAGCGTATTGAACCACTGCGTTCTCAGTAACTTCATCTACACGGTTTTTAATGTTTGGCGATCTACGACTTTTATCAATTAACGCATCCAAGCCACCGTCCTCTACTAGCTCTTGGTATCGATAAAATGTATCTCTTGAAACGCCCATGACTTTACAGGCTTTTGAAACGTTACCTAGTTCTTCTGCAAGATTAAGTAATCCAGTTTTGTGTTTTATAATTGGGTTGTTAGTATGCAACATGAGAGTTACCACCTTTTAGGTTGTTTTGATTAAAAGATTCGACACCTTTATCAAAACGGGTAACTCTCAATTTTTCAAATCGAAATGTCAGATCAAGTCGAGACTAATTCAATTAATTGACCAATTCAATCCACTCTCTGGAACACACCGACTTTACCCGCTCAATATTCGAGATAAACGTATTCCATGCCACGGATATCTGCTCCACAATATCGTCATAGCCTTTAAAAACCTTGTTTGAAAGGCTATGTTGCCTCAGCCATACTTGCTCTATCGGATTTAGCTCCGGCGAATACGGCGGCAGCTTGATAAGGGTGACATTGTTAAAGGATGAGGCCGTATCCTGTGTATGCCAGCGAACACCATCAATAATAACCACCCCATGTCGTCCCGCCTCCGTTGCATCGCTGATCTGTTTCAAGAGTTGTCTCATGGCAGCTTTGTTCACAAACGGACTAATGAATGCCTCCGTTTTTCCATTCCCGGGCACACCGCACCGAACAAATAGCCATACTCAAACTGTTGTTGCTTAACTACCCTCGGCCTGCTGCCTTTAGTAGCCCATATTCTGGTTGTCTGGTTTTGTTGCCCAAATCGTGCTTCATCCTGAAACCAGACATCAACTCGTTCAAGTGGTAGGTGACTTGGGGTGTGAAGGATCGTTTCCCGCTGAAAGTTTTTTAAAAGCGTCTTGCGCCTCAGGAGATTGCTTTGGGTGTTGCGAGCGACTGGTTATCCAGCTAAACCCCAGTGAATGCATGATG
The DNA here is from genome assembly GCF_009176705.1 of Pseudoalteromonas sp. A25. NCBI lineage: Bacteria > Pseudomonadati > Pseudomonadota > Gammaproteobacteria > Alteromonadales > Pseudoalteromonadaceae > Pseudoalteromonas > Pseudoalteromonas sp. A25. The sequence goes on from NZ_AP021846.1 coordinate 1,021,507, forward strand.
CGATAGACATTTCTCAATTCGTAATCGACCTGCAAGGTATCGCGAATATAGCAGCGTACATCCTCTGCGATTAGGCGACCTCCGTCAGGTTTCACTGCGTTATCTAGGATGAACTTCTGAGTTGTTTTTGTTGGTTTGCACAAAGCTGATGGGTTCTGCCTGGTCTGGGCTTATCTTGCAAACCGTCAAGGCCATATGCAAGGTAGTTGGAGACCCAAGCATTAACACTGTCTCTAGCAGCACCGAGGTTCATTGCAATCTGGGTGCGGGTTTGACCTCGTTTGAAATGGAACAAAGCTAAATATCGGGTTCTTAATTGCCCACGGGAGTCTTCCTCTATTGTATGCTGCAACCCTGTGAGGTTTACATAGATAGGAGGTATGTTTGCCAATTTATCGTTGTTTCCAAGCTACCGAGCCGCACATTCAGAACATATTGCCACTGCTTTATATTAACCCAAATACAGTTTTTAGCAAAAACCCAATACGGTTGAGCATAAACTTCTTTAGTGGTTGGCTAGTAGCCATTTTCACTAACTCTCATAACTGTTTGGTTCATTTCCAGTTGATGCCTATTTTCCCAATAGAGAAACAACTCTAATCAGGTGATGCTAATCTATTTCGCCATTACATATTTTTCATTAGCTAACTTGTAAAAATTTTAACAAGCTAAGCGTGTCTGATACATAATAAATTCCGAAGCTTTACGCGGCCACCCATAGCTCTAGGTGCTTGTAGCGTCAAGGTTTATTAAAAAATGTATTTCAATAGTTGCAATTAATAGGGGGTTTCGCTTAGTCTAAATATGAATTATTTCATATTTTAAGCTATTCAAATAAGTAAAAAAAATGTTTATTGTCTCACAGTTATTTTACATTTTTTAAGTTAGAGACTAGCTTTATTTATGTAGCGCTTGGGGTTGTATGAATGCTTTGGTTTTGCATTTAGAGAGTAGCGTTATGTTCTTGGTTGTTAAAAATTGATAAATGGAGTAAGTTAATGTGTAACAAAATGAAAAATAAAAGAGAGCTTCCTCAAGACGTGCTAGAACACGTAGTAGGGGGCAGTGGGGGAGGTGGTGCAAATGGCATTGAGCCACCGAGAAAGAATAATAATCCAACTCCATATTAGGAAAGGTACAAGGTTGTTTTAAAAGGATATTTGATGAATGAAGTTTTAATCCATATTGGATGGATATTAATCTTAATGAAAGTTTTAGCGATCTTGCTATTTGTTTGGCTCGCGAATGACCCTCTTAGGTCGCTTATTTTTGGGCGGCCTAAGAATATACCTAAAATTGAGTTTGAGCACTCATTTTTTATTTATATCTGTGTCGCTTTATTTTTTAATGTGTCAGGCACTTTTATTGGTGATTTAATTCTTGGTTTGGGCATGGGGGTGCAAGCAACGCGACAAGTTTTTTATATTTATTTCAGTATCCATGAAGCTTTGTTCATGGTAACCGTTCTGCACTGGCACAATTTAAAACGATGTGAGTTTGCTCGTATCACCACGTACGGATTTTATATTTCAGCAACGATAATGATGCTTTTTTTATTTAGGTACGTAGACAGAGTAATTTTTGATACTGATATTCTTAGAGGTATCTATAGCCAAGTCGTCGCTTTATCGAATTTATTTATAACTCTAATATTCATCTCTTACCCTGCTCATCGCCTGCATCAGCTCGTTGTTGAAAAATTTTTGAATAATAAAAGGATAAATGAGTAAATTTGCTCTGAAGAGTGATAAGTGTTTAGTTTGCGTTTATTAGTTCGGTATGGCTAAAAGGCTTAACTCCAGCATGAAAAATGAGCGAGGCCCACTGTTGTGAACCTGCTCATTGGGCTAGTAATCAGTATCAAATCATTAAGATGCGTTTATTCTTTTTTGCATTTGCACATCGACCTCTTGTCCCGTAGACAGCCGCTCTGCACCTCTAACAGCAATTGTGTCTCCCACTGATATCGCGCCTTCGTTCAATGGTTTTATTGCCACAAGTTTGCCTTGGCCTTTGCCAACCGAAACAGGAATTTGCTCAGCTTTATTATCTTTATTTATTCGTACAATATGTACCCCTTGCTTTCGTAATATAAGGGCATCGCGATCTACAAGTAATTCCGCTCTATTGCTTGTTAAGGGAACTATCACATCAACTAGTTGTCCAGCAGCCCAGCTATGATTACTTTGCTTGGGTAGCGTAGCTCTGACTTCAAATGATTGTGAACGTGGATCTGTTGTAGGGATCACGGCAGTTACCGTAGTATTGGCTGTGAGCTTATTTCCTATACTCCCTGCTGAAATTGGTAGATTCATACCATTAGTTATGTACTTTAGGTACTTAACTGGAATAAACAGCCTTGCTTCAAGGTTGTTTATATCAATAAGGCTCAATAGCTCATCAGATCTATTCACATCTTTGCCTGAACGGCTATAACGCTCACTTACAACACCTGCAAAAGGTGCTTTTAATATAGAGCGATTGAGCTTGTCAGCAATGACTTTGAGCTCAATCTGTGCAAGTGCAATGTCTGACTTAGCTAGATCATGTTGCTGTTGAACTTTATCCACTTGACTTGCCGCTGCACTACTTGTTTTTGCCAACTGTTTGAGTCGCTCTAGTTCTTGTTTTTGGAATCGTAAATTAATTTTTGCTCTGTTTAGCATTTCTTGTTGCCTAGCTTGCTCAAGCTCAAGCGGCAGTGTATCCATTCTAGCTAATACTTCACCTTTGGATACAACTTTACCAGGTTCAGCCACATAGGTAAGTAACCCGCCAACAGCAGCTGTTAGTTTTACATCTTGCTTTCCGTAAAGTGTACCATGCACAGAAAGTTCACTATTAAGAGGGGCATTTGTTAATGTCTCGACAGTAACTGGCACTTTAGAATAAGCCAAGGGGGCAAAAGTAATGTTTAGCGCAAGTAACAAAGTACTTATTCTAACTGGGTGCGAATTAAACATTTTTCTGAATAACAACATAATAATTCTCTTACTGGTTGGCGACTAAATTTAACGCAGGTTTGTTTGCGTCTGAAGATGGTGTTGCTTTTGGTGGGCGCTGTTTACCGAGTTGTAAAAGGCTTGGCATTAACACGAGAGTAAAGATTGCGCTGATGGCCATACCTCCAACAATAACAGTAGCAAGCCCACGATATATTTCAGAGCCCACTCCGGGCATAAGCATAAGAGGCAACATACCAAATAAACTGGTCAGCGTACTAAGGTATACAGGTCGAGCGCGCATGAGGACAGCTTGTTTTACGGCCAAAGCTCGTGTCATACCTTGTTGTTCACAGTATCTCGTTTGGTCGACAAGTAAAATCGCATTGTTCACTACTAAGCCGAGTAAAATGATAAACCCTATCATTGTTAGCAAGTCTAGCGACTGAAACGTAAAGAGGTTTAATATATATAGCGCCAGCACTCCGCCAGCAATAGCGAGCGGCATTACTAGTAGCACCAAGAAGCTGTCTTTTGCCGATTTAAATAATGCAGTCATCAGCAAGAATAGTATAAACAGAGCAAGCGCAAAATTAATCGTCATCTCCTCAATTGCTGAGTTCATTTTTTGGGCATTCCCTCCTAAAATAACGCTAGAGCTAGAAGGAATACCTTGGCGAATTTTAGGCATGACATGTTCAGCGAGCAACGTTTGCGCTTGTTGAAGACTCATATTGGCTGGGGGAGTAACTACAACAGATACGGTACGCTTGCCATTTACGCGACGTAATTGAGTAGGCCCGACAGTGCGTTCAATGTCAGCAAGTTCTCCTAGGGTTTGAATACCAGAGTTGGGAGTAACCAACGGCAATGCATTTAGCTCTTCAGGTGTTTGCCATGCGTTTGCTCTTAGAATGACATTCATACGTTCGTTACCATTGAAATATTCATTGATGAACAGCCCTCCAGTAAATGCTTGTACGGCTTGAGCAACATCATTGCGTGTTAACCCTGCTTGTGTAATGCGTCTATCATTTGGATTTAACCTAAGTTCTGGCTCAGCCATATCTAAGCTTGGTTGTGGTTGTGCAGTAGCTTCTGGTAAGACTTTTTTCACTTCATCTAAAGCTATTTTGGCTCCAGCTATTAAATCATCCATATTTGGACCAGTAAGGTCGATGTTAATCGCCCTGCCATCACCTCCGTTTGATACTTGGATCATCGAGCCTCTGAATAGAAATACTTGTGTATCAGGTAAGTCTTGAAATATTTCCTCTCTGGCTACTTTCATTAGCTCTTCAACTCGTTGTGGATCGTCAGAGTAAATAAAACCACCCGCATTTGCGCCAAATACGTAAAAGTTGAAATCTTTTATCTTTGGTGTTTTCTCCCCATTGTAGTAGGGCATTAAACGCTCTTTAACGCGCAGAGCAATTTCTTCTTCCATATAGCTTATGTTGGCTCCCGGGGGAGAGTTTAAGCTATAGAAGAAACCGTCAGTTGGTGCTCTGGGCATAAAATCTGTTTGTGGCAGTAGTGTGAGTGTTACAAGTAGTGAACTGCCTAATAAAGAGGAAACCCATATTACTTGTTTTGTGCGGCTGTTCGTTAATGACATGACTAACTTGGTTAGCTTTGTCCAATAAGCTTTATACGGGTCTTCAGAGTTTTTTGGCTCAGGAAGATATGTGTTTGCAATCGGTATAATAGTCAGAGCACAGATTAAAGAAGCTATGACCGCAATAGATAGCGTAAGTGCCAGATCTGAGAACAACTGTCCTTCAATACCAGCCATGAACATAATGGGTAAGAAAATTGCGACACTTGTTGCTGTTGAAGCGAATAACGCGCCTGCTACCTGAGTTGCACCTTTTAATGCTGCTTTGCTACTTGCAAGGCCTTCGCTCTTAAGCCGAGCTATATTTTCTTGTACAATAATCGCTGCATCGAGCACTAATCCAACGGCAAATGCAAGCCCCGCCAACGAAACAACATTAAGGCTACGCTCGAAAATATTTAAAGCTAAAAAGGCCACCATTAGCGATACAGGGATTGTTGCCGCGATAACTAAAGTCGCACGCATTCCCCTAAAAAACAGCCATAAAATACCACAAGCCATCAGTACACCGAGTCCTAGGTTACTTTTTACCAGCTGCAACGCATTACGGATGTGAACTGATGCATCATAACTTAGCTCAATTGCTAAGCCTGCTTCTTTTAAGATGCCGTTATTGAGTTCATGTATTGCTTGATTTAAGCCGTCAAGTACCGCAACAGTATTTGAATCATTACTACGCGAGATAGTGATGTAGTATGCTGGTTTGCCGTTACGTAATGTCATAGAGCGTCTATCAGTAACGGTATCAGTAACGGTAGCAATATCTCCTAAATAAATCGGGCGTGATCCTGAATAGCCGACACGCATTTGAGTAAGGCTGTCAACATCATACTTTCCTGTAAATCTAACTGTGTACTGACGCCGCCCTACGTCTGCTAAGCCGCCTGAAACATCAGTAGAGTTTGAAATGGTGCGTCTTATTTGTCCTAAGCTAATGCCAAGAGCTGCTGCCTTGTGTGGATCGAAGGTAACACGAAGCTCCCTTTGACGTTGACTATTAAGGTTTACACGCGACACACCTGGAATTTTTGCCAATCTTGGCTCAATAAAATCTTCGATTTGCTTTTGGTAGTTCGCCATATCGAATTTTTCACTGTCGACATTCAGGGGCACAACCAATAAGCTTGCTGCTGTTGGTCCTCCAGAGCCCGGTCCTCCTCCGCCTCCAGCCGTTACAATGGGGTCAGTTGCATCTAAGGGCAATGGAGGAGCTTGATTTAAGCTGGTTAAGACATCAAGCATTGCTTGTTGCATATCAGCGTCAACAGCAAAAGTTAAAGAAATAAAACCGTTACCTTGGTTGATATTGGTATTTACTTCCAAGGCTCCTGGGGTGTTCTTGACTGCATTTTCAAGTGGCTCAATGATCATTGATTCAATTTCTTCGGGGGCAGCTTGCCGCCAACCTGAAAATATAGTGATCTGTGGTTGTTCAATATCTGGTGTTAACTGTATCGGAAGTTTAAAAATGCTGATAACCCCAAACAGCATAATTAACGTTAAGATCACTAATACACTCGCGGGATTTTTTAGCGAACTGCGTGTTAGGTTCATGACTGTATCCAATTTTAGTCTATATCGCTCTAGTATTAAGCAAATTGAAACAATCTGCTAGCGTAGAAATATTCGCAAGTTCGGTAGTTAGCGACAAATGGCCGCAAATTTGAGATAAATCGCCGAATGGCAACAATTTGTAACGAATTAGGATAATTTGCAATATTCTTTGAAGCACAATTTACATTTTTAAAGCCCTACTAAAGGGCTTTTACAGCGGTGCAGTGCAGCTTTTAGGGCTGCACAAATAGTTTAGTTATGGCTGAGTGTCTACTTCATCAAAAGTAGGGTAGTTGGATGGTTTGAAGCGATTGATATTATACAAAAAGCGATTATCTTTTACTGGCAAGGTCGCTGAGCCATAGTCAAATTGATTTAATCGCTCTCTTAAAACTTGGTTGCTCAGACCATCTCCTTGCATTTCAAACCAACTAATGATCTTAGGTGTTACAAATCGATTGTAACTATTTTCGGCGATCTCTTGCGTTTTGGCGAAACGCAGGGCGTGGGTTAATAATCCATCCTTGTGATATACAATCTTTAAATGTCCATTTTCAAACGGTAGTTCTGATGCTTCCTTTGTATATAAGTCTCCATGCGCGCTATAACTTCCATGGGTAACTATGCCATCATGTGTCCATATTGCAGCATATTCCCAGTCATGACGGTGCCCTCCACCTAAATAAGGGAAAATCTGATCTTTTTTAAAGTATAAAGCATAAAAATGGGCGCAATATCGACCTTGTAGAGTCTCTTTGCACGCATACCGGTGTATTGTATTTGAAGTATCTAAAAAATAGTTATCACGACAGTTACCGCCCAATGAACCTGATGTTTTAAGTCCAGAGTTTTGTTCACCGGTTCTGCTAATTCCTGCACTTGGTAAGCATCCGTCGTTATCAAAGTCAAAAACAGGTTCAGTACCATTGATCACATAATTTGCAGGTAACGCTTGATCAAGAGCTGTAAAGTCGCTCGATAGTGCTGCACGGCTACTAAATATAGAGAGAGTACAGGCAATAATTAAGAAAGGGCTTTTTGTCATAATAATTTACTCAATTGCTTAAATTTAAAAAGTGAGTAAATATTCTATGTGAATAAAATGATTCAAAAAAGTTAATTTTTAATGTTTTGATCTTGCTTTTTAGATGTTACTTTTTGCTCAAAGTCGCTTTTTACAATCTCTAAAGCTGCGAGTACGTCTTCAGCTGATACATTATTTTGCTCTAAGAGTAGGATGAGATCTACAGCTAGTTTTACATGTTGCGGGGCTTTCTCAAGAGAATTACTCATTTCGGGTTGAGCCTTTTTTGGCTACTTGTGCTACAGCGACTTCTATGGCAGTTTCAACTCGCTGCTCCATAAGCTCCCTCTCATGTCCTGGTAGGTAAAATACCATATCTACATCGTTGCGAATATAACGCGCTGGTAATTGATTAAGTACCGTGCAGCAGAAATCAGCCATCACTTCTTCGTCGTACTTTTTATCTAAGTTGTGCTCGATAATTTTCTCTAATACGATTCTTTCATAGTAGTTGTGTACATCATCATGTAATTTCATTTTGCGCACCAAAAAACTGTATTCGTTTGCTCTATACAATAATAGCTGGCTTATTTAGCAGAGCAATAAAAAACTGTTCATGAACATCAACAAGTTGAGATACATCGCGTTGGTACCCGCCACCCATTGCAGCCATGAGGGGCAATGCCTTGCTTTGGCAGTAGTCAATAACCATCTTATCTCGCAATTGCACTCCTTCAAGACTCACATTGAACATGCCAAGTTCATCTTTGGCATAGATGTCTGCCCCAGCGTTATAAAGAAGCAGATCGGGTTGGTGCACTCGACAGACAAACTTAAGTGCTTGCTCTACCGTTTCGAGATAGGCTTGATCTTGTACGTTATTTGGCAAAGCAAAGTCATAGTCAGAGCACGCTTTAGTGCGAGGGTAGTTACGTTCGCAATGAATCGAACATGTAATGATGTCAGAACGCTGCTCAAGTATTGTTGCAGTGCCATCGCCTTGATGCACGTCACAGTCAAAAATCACCACCTTTTCTACTTTTTCCTGCTGGATAAGCTCGCATGCTGCGATCGCTAGGTCATTAAAGATACAAAAACCAGCGCCAAAATCGTGATGAGCATGGTGGTAACCTCCGCTAAGGTTTACAGCAATGCCGTGCTCAAGTGCGTATGTTGCAGCGGCGATGCTAGCACCAACAGAAAAGAGGGTTCGCTCTACTAGTGCCGCTGACCAAGGAAAGCCCATTTTTCGGATTGCTTTGTTATCTAAAGTTCCATCGATAAAGCTGCGCACATACTTGCTATCATGACATAAGATGATTGATCCGATAGCCGCCTTTTGCGGAGCAACTATATATTGATCTAACTGTCGCTTTAGGAGCCTTTGTTTGAGTAGCGCATATTTTTTGATTGGAAAGCGGTGGTGTTCCGCTAAGCGCAATTGTGAGTACAAAGGGTGGTAAAAAAACATTAGCGGTTCTGCTGCTTTTCAACGTGTTGAATTTTTACTTCGGTTGATGAAATCGCTTTTCGACACCTTCCAAGGCGTGCGTGTAGTGCTAGAATTTCTTGGTTGAGCTGTTTTGCTTGCTCTGGTGAGGCTTTATCAAGCTGTATTTTTCGTAAATCGATCATTTCCATCAAGCGTCTTTCAAATTCGTGATTTTGTGATAGCTCTTGATAAAGCTCATGGGAGCTTTGCATGATCTTTTGTACTGCTTTTTTGTAAACTTTATTTTTTTTCGTATAGTTTGTTTTGTTCTCTTTTGCCCAAACAGGGGTCGATTTTAATACTTTTATGACCGCTTCTATTTGTGTTGCTACTCGTTGTAAAGCAAAGCCGTACGCATGGCGGTTCTCCATCGGAGGGAGGTGTCTGATTTGAGCCGTGATCTCATCAATGTAGTCGCTTAAAACTAAACTTTTAGTCGCAAACACGGTGCGGTCAAATAGGCTAGGTTGGGCTTGAATATATCTATTTTTATCAAACCATTTGGCATTGTCGAATTGTTTTGCTTGTTCGGCTAATCTGGCTACTTGCTGGTTTAAACGTTCAAGCGCATGTGTCATGAAAAATAGGCCTCGGCAATGAGTTTTATTGCTAACACGATGACTACCGTATTAAATAGTGGCTTAATTAATTTACTACCAAACTTAATGGCTGAGTGAGCGCCAATCCAAGCACCGAGCATCAAAAACATTCCCATTGAAATACCAAGTAAAAAGTTAACGTGTCCTAACGCGACAAAAGTAATGAGCGAGACAAAGTTAGACACAAAGTTCATTGAACGAGCAAGTCCACAATTGAGCAGCAAACTCATTTTGTAGAGTAAACTATTTGATGCCGTCCAAAACGTGCCGGCACCTGGACCTGCTATACCATCGAAGAACCCTAGAGATAGGCCTTGTATCCATTGTTTTACTTTAAAAATAGTTTTTTTTACTGGTAACGTATGAGATTCTGTAGGACTTAATTTGCCAAATAAACTATAGCATGCCACGCAAATAATGATGATCGGAAGTAACTTGTTTAAAAAATCAGTACTTAGATAATCTACCGTTAAAGTGCCAAGTATGGCACCGATAGCGGTTGCTAGAATGGACGCAGCCCAAAAAGAAGGATCGAAAAGGCGTTTGCGATAGTAAGTTATACTTGCTGTTAGTGAGCCAAAGCTTGCAGCCAGTTTGTTTGTTGCGAGTGTTACATGAGGAGGAAGTCCGGCTGTTAGTAGTGCTGGTACCGTAAGCATACCGCCACCTCCGGCAATGGCATCAATAAAGCCAGCTGCAAGAGCAACTACACAAAGTAACCCCCAAGTCATTGGGTCGAGCGCTAATTCAAACATTTAATAATCTATTTGTCTTTTAAAGGGTGGCAGAGTATCAAGCATGGCTTTGCCGTAACGTTTTGTTACCAGGCGCCTGTCTAATATTATTATACGGCCGCTATCTGTTTCTTTACGAAGCAGTCTACCACAGCTTTGCACTAATTTCTTGGCAGCATCTGGTACTGTGATAGATAAAAAAGGATTTCCTCCTTTGCTTTGCACAAACTCTGCCTGTGCTTCCTCAATGGGGGAGGTGGGAACGGCAAAAGGAATTTTGGTAATTATTAGGTTTTCAAGATATACACCTGGTAAGTCAAGCCCTTCAGATAAGCTTTGTGTACCAAATAAAATGCTACCTTTACCATTGTCGATGTTGCTTTTGTGTGTTTTTAGTAAGCTTTCACGAGATTGCTCACCTTGCACTAATATTTGCCAATGATTTTTCCTGAGCAGTCTTACTACGTGATCCATTTGCCAATATGATGCAAAAAGCACCAAATTTGCTTTGGATTTATCCAAGTAACTAGGAAGTATTTTAGCAAGATGATCACTGAATGCTTTATCTGTTGGGTCTATATCTGACGTGGGTAAGTGCAGTGTAGCCTGCCTAGAGTATTCGAACGGAGAATTTGCTTTGATAAATTTGACGCCGGGTTCGTTAGTTAAACCACTTTCTTTGGCAAAGTGGTCAAATGTTCCCAATGCGCTTAAAGTCGCTGAGCATAAGACTGCTCCTGCACATTCTTTCCAAAGTTTATCCTTGAGGTAATAGCCTACTTCAATGGGGCAATCGCATAATAGGTGGTCGTGGTGGTGTTTGTATTCTAGGCGCTTTATCCAACGAGCATGAGGTGTGTGTTCTCCTTTGTTGGCGTAGCTATGCCAAAGTTTATGCAGCTGCTCTAATCGATTAATGTATTGCCCGCTTTCTGCTAGCAATGGATCGGCTAAAAATGGTTTTACATCCCCATCACTGACATCTAAGGTTAAGGCGTCATGCATCTTGTTTAAAGCGCGCAATACATCCCAAGTGGCATCGCTTATGTCTTTTGCTTTTGCGTTGAGTGAGTCAGGTACAACGCCATGTTCAAAGCGAAACGTATCCTCTTGGTTGTAACTAAAATCGGCAGTATCTAGTATATCTCGTACGACTTTAAGGTCTTTACTTGCGTCATTAGCCGCATCATTGAGTTTAAAATTCTGGCCAATGGCTTTTTGTGACACGATAGTTGCAGCCATTTTTCCACTAAATTTCAGTAACTTTTCTAGCCAGTCTATGGTGCCTTTTATTGTTGCTGCAGCAGATGAAAAGTCTCTGGTTATGTGAGGCAAGTGGTGTGCTTCATCAATAACATAAAAGGTATCATCTGGCTCGGGTAAAATTTTCCCTCCCCCAAGCTCTAAATCGGCTAACAGTAAGGCATGATTAATAACCAATACATCCATTTGCCCCATTTTTTGTCGTGCTAAGTGAAATGGACACAAATGATGTGATTTCATTTGCCGCTGGCAAGCGTGCTTATCACACGCGATTAGATTCCACACTTTATCGGGAATGGTATCCGCCCAGCTGTCTCGGTCGCCTTGCCAACGTTTATCTTGATATGCGCTATGTAATTCTTTTAAACACTTTTGTTCCATATCGGACAGAGGAGATGGTAGTGTTGGCATCATCGATAGTTGCATACTGTCTTCATCTAACGCTGCATTGAGCTTTTGTACACAAATATAGCGTTGACGGCCTTTTACCAGATCAAACTTAAACTCAAAACCACAGTGGCTTAGAAAAAAGGGGAGCTCTTTATTGATCAGTTGCTCTTGCAAAGCCACTGTTGCTGTAGATATGACTAACTTCTTTTTTTTCGCAAGCGCCATAGGTAAAGCACCCAAACAATAGGCTAATGATTTACCAGTGCCTGTGCCTGCTTCAATAACGCAAATTCTTTGGGTTTTATGATATTCGCCAGCAAGAGTTTTAGCTATTTCTGCAACTAGGTAATTTTGACTACTGCGATGACGATAGCCTTCTAAGCTTTCAGCGATATTTTGGTGTGTGGTACGTATTGTTTTTTTGAGCGCGTCTGAAAGCATGGGATCGCCTAATAGAGTTCTATATGTATATAATTACAGTAACGATAGCTATTTTAGATGGGTAATTAGTTTGGCACAAGCAGTGTATGAAGGCTTTATATTATCACGCCAACAAATGAATCATCAGGGTAGGCTTGGGCTGTGTTATTGGCTCAAAACTCCTCAAGGCCCTGTAAAGGCAATAGTACAAGGTGAGCGAGCTGTATTTTTTATCAAAGCAAATGAATTGCCCAAGGCTAAAGCAATGATAAATAACGCAGACGCACATATTCATTTTGAGGCAGTTAGATTAAAGCACTTTGATCAGCAAAGTATGGTGGCGTGTTACAGTGAAAGTAGTCGTAGTTATCATTTAGCAAAGCAGTTATTAGGCTCAGAAGTTACGCTCTATGAAGAGGATATTCGTCATTGTGATCGCTTTTTGATGGAGCGCTTCATACGCGGTAGTGCTTGGGTACAAGGTGAAGCCGTTGAATGTGATGGATATACCTTACTTAAAGGAGCAAAGTTTAAAGAAAACTCTTCATTTAGGCCTAAGTTTAGCGTTCTTTCATTGGATATTGAGTGTGATGGTGATGGCGTACTCTTTTGTGTTGGATTAGCAACCTACCAGCAACGTTGTGTCATTATGATAGGGGAACCACCAGTAGAGGCAGATAAATTAAATGACGACTCGTACATTGAGTGGGTAAGCGATGAATATGATTTATTGCAGGTACTAATGCAAAAAATCGCGTTTTTTGACCCAGATGTAATTGTTGGTTGGAACGTCATCGAATTTGACTTTGTTGTGCTGGCAGAGCGGGCACATATGCTGGGTGTTAGGCTTATTTTAGGCAAAGATGATCAACCTATCAGTATTTATAAAGGCAATTATGTTCGCGTATTAATTTCAGGCAGAGTTGTTATTGATGGCATAGATACACTAAAAAATGCCACTTATCATTTTGATAGCTTTCGCTTGTCCAATGTTGCTCAAAAGGTCTTAGGGCAAACAAAATTAATAGATCAGGAAGACCGTTTAGAAGAAATTATCAGGCAGTTTAATGAAGACAAGCTAACTTTGGCGGCGTACAACTTAAAAGACTGTGAGCTGGTACTTGCTATTTTTTCTAAGCTTAATCTTATTGATTTTGCTATTGCTCGTAGTCAATTAACCGGTCTTGAGTTGGAGCGAATGGGAGGCTCGGTCGCGGCATTTACTAATCTTTATCTGCCGCTGTTGCATAGAAGTGGCTATATTGCGCCAAATTTGTCTGAGCATGGGTTGAGTTTTGAAAGTCCAGGTGGCTATGTGATGGAGTCTAAACCTGGTTTGTATAAAAATGTAGTTGTGCTTGACTTCAAGAGTTTGTACCCCTCAATAATTCGAACCTTTTGTATTGATCCTCTGGGTCTTATCGAGGGGCTAAAGAACCGTGATGAAGCTATTGAAGGCTTTAATCAAGGATACTTTTCACGTACCGCACACCACCTGCCAAGTATCGTCGCTCAGCTGACAGAAGCACGTCAGTTAGCTAAGCAGGCAAATGACAAAATGCTGTCTCAAGCAATTAAGATCATCATGAACAGTCTATACGGTGTATTGGGCTCAAAAGGCTGCCGATTTTATGATCCTCGTTTATCAAGCTCTATTACGCTGCGTGGTCATGAAATTATGCAAGCAACAAAAAAGGTCATTGAGAGTAGGGGGTTTGAAGTGATCTATGGGGATACGGACTCTACTTTTGTTAGGTTTCCAAAATCTTGGAGTCTACAAAAATGTCATAACGAAGCTGAGTGTTTAGTTAAGGTGGTAAACCAGCACTGGCTGCAATACTGTCATGACAACTATAAGTTACCTAGTTATTTAGAAATTGAATTTGAGACGCTATATCACAATTTTTTCATGCCAACGATCCGCGGTCAGACAGTGGGCTCGAAAAAGCGCTATGTGGGCGAAACATATGTTAATAAAAAATGCGAATTGATATTTAAAGGAATGGAAAGTGTGCGAAGTGACTGGACTGAAATCGCAAAAAGATATCAACGAGATGTTATAAAAGCACTTTTTAATGATGCTGATGTGTTTGCAATAACAAAAGCGTATAGCGATAAAATATATTCTGGAGAAGTGAACTCATTGTTGCTTTATTCGAAACGCTTAGGAAAAGGATTAGAGCAGTATGTCAAAAATATCCCCCCACATGTTAGAGCTGCAAAAGAAAAAATGCGTGAAGACAAATCCGCTTGTTTCAAAAAGGGAAGCTTGGTGCGTTATTATATAACTAAATCAGGACCTAAAATAAGTCCAAACTTTGTAGAGCTTGATTACGAACACTACATTGAAAAGCAAATATATCCAATACTTATGATGCTACCTGATTACGAAAATGTTCTTTTTCAGTTAACCAAACAAAAAAAGTTTTCCTTTTAAGATCATTGGATTGTTTACGAGATATGTATTTATTGTTGTACCTTTGATGGGTAATTGATGAAAATTAAATAATTTACGGTTGACGCTAACGTCAATGCTTGTTTAATATTCATGGTGAATGTTGCATCAGTGCAACTTCCCATAAGGGCAAAGCCCATAAAAAATTACAAGCTACTAACAAGTAGTCCAGGGAGATACAAATGTTAAATAATAGAGTTTCAAAAGCGGTACGCTTAGCGATCGCTTTTGGTGCAACTTCGACGGCAGCATTTACTGCAAGTTCTGCAATTGCAGCAGAAGAATCTGCAGAGAGCTTCGAAAAAATTCAAGTTACAGGCTCACGCATCAAACGTGCCGATATGGAAGGTGCAAACCCGGTACAGTTAATCACACGTGATGATTTAATTGCATCGGGTATCAGTAATGTCGGTGATATTCTTCAAGAAATTCCGTCAGTCGCGGGTGCTGCTACAAACACTGCGGTAAATAATGGTGGTACTGGTGCTGTACGTGTTTCTTTACGTGGTTTAGGCTCAGAGCGCACACTTGTACTTCTTAATGGCCGTCGTGTTGTAGCGTCAGGTTCAGGCGCCGATTCGTCTGTGGACTTAAGTACAATTCCAACCGCAATTATTAAGCGTGTTGAAGTATTAAAAGATGGTGCATCAGCAATTTACGGTTCAGATGCGGTAGGTGGTGTAGTTAACATCATCACACGTAATGACTTTGAAGGCTTTGAAGCAAATGCAATGTACGATGCATCTACTCACGGTGGTGATGGTGAAACTAAGAGCTATGACTTTACGGTTGGTTTTTCAGGCGACAAAGGTAATGTTGTAGTTAGTGCTTACTACTCTGAGTATGGCGCACAGATGTCGGGTGACCGTGATTGGTCAAAATTCAAATACAACCTGAGCCCTTCAACTGGTGACATGAATAAAGGTGGCTCTTCAGCTATTCCTTGGGGTTTTTATAACGGTATAAACTCTCAAGACGACGATTTGTGTCAAGCATTTACTCATGGTGCCGCAAATGGCCCGGGTCAATCAGATCCAACTCAATTCACAAACCCTACAGGTTACGATTGTTTTGATGCAGGTAAAGATTTATACAACTTCGCGCCAGCTAACTTCCACCTAACACCGTCTGAGCGTTATGGCCTATTTGCACAAGCAAATTATGAGTTCTCGGATAGCTTGCGTTTCTTTACTGAGATGAACTTTAACCGCCGTTCATCAGATACCAAACTTGCTCCACTACCTCTTGGACCACTTGCATTCTTTGGTTGGACAGACGCAACGTACTCTAAAGATAACTACTATAATCAACAGTTTGGCCCTAAAAGCGCCAATGGTGAGTCGGTGGATATCGCGGACTGGCGTCGTCGTGTAGTTGAAACTGGAGGTCGTGACACGACTTTCCGTGTTGAAACGGTACGCGCTGTATTTGGTTTTGAAGGTGATATTAGCGACACATGGGGCTATGAAGTTTCTTACATATTCGGTCGTAACGATGGCGCAATCAACCGTGCCGGTGGTGTAAACTTTGAAAAAGTATCTGAAGCAGTCGGTCCTTCATTCTTAGATGCGACATCTGGACAAGTGCTTTGCGGTACACCTGATAATGTAATCGAAGGTTGTGTATCATTAAACACATTTGGTATTCCAGGTACAGACTCTGAAATTTCAAAAGAAATGTTAGATTTCATTTCATTTGAAGCTCATGATCTTGGTTATAACGAACAACAAATACTTTCTGCAAGTGTATTCGGTGATGCATTTGAATTGCCAGCTGGGACGGTTGGTGTAGCGGTCGGTGTTGAGCACCGTGAAGAAAAAGGTGCAGACCTTCCTGATGCACTAATCGCATTAGGTATTACTTCAGGTAACCCGCGTGAGAAGACGCTTGGTGCGTACTCAGTAGATGAAATCTACATGGAAACGAATATTCCACTACTTTCTGGCGCGCCACTAGCAGAAGTATTAGAGCTTGACCTAGCGGTTCGTTACTCTGACTATGATACGTTTGGTGATACGACTAATCACAAAGTCGGTATTCGTTGGTCTCCAATTGATGGTTTAATGTTCCGTGGTACATCATCAACGGCATTCCGCGCACCATCAACTTCCGACTTATTCCTTGGTGCTTCTGCGAGCAGTCCAGAGGTAACAGATCCATGTGCATCTAATCCAACACAGTTCTGTCTTGCCGATGGTGTTCCTGCAAGTGGCTTCACGCCTATTGGCGATCAGCTATCTTCTACACTAGGTGGTAATACAGAGTTACAGCCTGAAGAAGCTGACATTGTGACTTTTGGCTTAGTTTATAGCCCAGAATTTGTTGAAGGCTTGTCATTCACGGTTGACTATTGGGATATTGAGCTAACTAATGCAATTACACAAATTGGTGAGCAACTTATCCTAAATAAATGTGCTAGTGAAGGTACATACTGTGACAAGATCTCGCGCTACACATCTGGACCGCTTTTAGGTAACTCTAGTGACATTGATAACCGTACTGTAAACGTGGGTGGAATTGACTCATCAGGTATTGACTTCAACCTACGTTATGCGACCGACACAGCATTTGGTGCGTTAACGTTTAATCTAGATTCAACACGCTACGACACGTATGACATCACTCAGGCGGATGGTTCAGTCGTAGAAAATGCGGGTTGGTATTATGAAAATGGTGGTGATGGTAACTTCCCTGAATGGAAAACCAATGTTGATATTCGTCTAGCTAAAGATGACTGGTCAGCTGGTTACGCGATTCGTTATATCGGCGAATCAGAAGAACCATTTGGAGATCCAGCTGAGGGTGAACCAGCCTCACGTATGGTTGACTCGCAGGTTATCCACGATGTTCGTTTTAGTTATTTCTTCGATAACTTCACAACTACTATCGGTGTAGATAACGTATTTGACGAAGATCCACCGTACGCTGCGACTGGTTTCAACGACAATACGGATCCTCGTACATACAACACGACGGGTCGTCATGTATACTTGTCTCTAGGCGTTGCATTCTAAGCGACTGCTTTATTTAAAAAACCGGCTAATGGCCGGTTTTTTTATACTCTTAATAAATTCGCTTAAAAACGATAACTCATTCCAACATTGAGTGAGCTTATATCTAGATCTCCCATGGTCAAATACTGTATCCCCGCATTGAACGCAAAGCCGTTGTCCCAATCGTACTGCCAGCCGCCTTCAGCGAACATACCAAGCCCATCTTGATTTAAAATTTTGCTATTGTTTTTTGCGATCTCGTAATCATAATATTGACCTCCTATCTTGCCATAAAGATAGCTGTTTTTGGTCAGTTGAAACTGTCCTTTAGTAGCAACAACCAAGTTATTGTAGTTAAGCTCATCTGCGCCGATACCAAATAGCAGTTCATCATTTCTATCACATATGAACTTTTTATTATTTAATTCTTTGCAATTCCAGTCATCTATTTCAGTACCACCGTTGAGGCCTATCTCTAGTGCCCATGTTTCGTTAAATTGATAGTTGTAATACAAATAAAGAGACATAACACCATCACCATCCTGCTTTGAACTCTTATAAGAGGCTCCGCCTGCATTTAGCTGAGCGCCAACTCGATGAGGTTCGCTATTTTGCTGCGCTTGGGTTGCAAAGCTAGTGGTACATACGACAGCGAAGGCAATGAGCGAGAGATGTTTCATATTCAATTGTTCCTGTTAGCTTATTTTGCTTGGCAGTGTATAGCTTTGCGCATGTATGAGTCTGTTTAGCCTTTGTGAGTGGGTGTAGGAGTATGTCAGATAATGTAAGTATTTGTTTCTTTGACAATAGAGGCGTTTCTTAGCAGTAAATAAAAGTGTCATGATTTTTTGTCGCTAGTAAGGCATCAACGCTATGTCGTGTTATATAGATACATGCTCAAAAAATGCTACCTAGAATGAGAGTCTTTAGTCACTTATAAAAAGAAATCATTGTTCGTGAATTTTAAATTGACATATTTTTTAGGTTTGGTAAAACTGATAGAGTTCACTTTCAACTT
Organism: Pseudoalteromonas sp. A25; assembly: GCF_009176705.1. Lineage (NCBI taxonomy): Bacteria > Pseudomonadati > Pseudomonadota > Gammaproteobacteria > Alteromonadales > Pseudoalteromonadaceae > Pseudoalteromonas > Pseudoalteromonas sp. A25. The sequence goes on from NZ_AP021846.1 coordinate 1,040,009, forward strand.
AGTGTATTTATGAATCAATTAACGCATGTACTCAATAAAACATCATGGCTGCATAACTTGGCAGTTATGGTCTTTTGTGTGCGCTGCGGTTAATTGCTTTTTCTCTAACCGCGATGATAAAAGCGGTTAGTGTTAGTTCTTCTCTCCTCTTTTATCATCCTAGAGCAAGGATTTAGGCCATGCCCGTTCAGGCATCGTATTTGTTTGTTATTTTTGTTTGGTCAACAACACCGCTCTCAATAGTATGGAGCAGCGAGAGCATGCCGCCGTTATTGAGTGTATTGCTGCGCATGATGATTGCTTTGCTTTTGGCTGGGTTAGTGATAGCGATTAGTAATACACGTGTGCCTTGGAATCGGCGCGCTTGTAAACTTTACCTGTATTCCGCATTGGGTATCTTAGGGGGTATGTCACTGAGTTATCTAGCCGCGCAGACAGTCCCCTCAGGCGTTATTTCTTTAATTTTTGGTTTGGCACCGATCCTATCTGGGCTACTTGCACAAAAACTTCTGGGGGAGGCTAAATTCACACCAGTAAAATTAATTGCATTGTTGCTCGCTTTGTTTGGCTTATACCTGATTTGCTCTTCGCAAATTCAACAACTTAACTTAGCTCCCATAGGGCTTGGTTACGTTTTACTGGCGGTGTGCTGCTTTAGCCTCAGCGGCGTGTTGATAAAGCGAATAAAAGTTGCCATTCACCCTATGGCCACTACATTTGGAGCCTTATTGTTTGTAACACCTATGTTTGCTGTGCTTTGGATGATATTTGATGGCACTGTAGCGATTGATACTTGGCAAGCGAAATCTATTTGGGCAACACTCTATTTGGGAGTAATCGGCTCTTTGCTTGGATTTTTAGCCTATTTTCATGTGTTGCAAAAGCTATCAGCGAGTACCGTCGCATTGACGACGTTGATCACGCCGGGTTTTGCGATCACTTTTGGCGCATGGTTGAACAATGAGCAACTAACAGCAAGCCTGTTAACTGGTGCTGCTATTATTATCGCGAGTTTGGCATTATTTCAATTTGGTGAGCGGGTAAGCTTATTGCTAAAAAAGAGCAAAGTGGAGTGTTAAACTTTGGAAACATTATACATCACAGGTGCGGGCGTGAGTGCGCAAAGCGGTATTCCTACTTTTAGGGGGGAAGATGGTTTTTGGACAATAGGCAGTCAAAACTACACGCCGCAAGAAATGGCGACAAGGGCTATGTACGAGCACAATCCTGGGGAGTTTTTGTGTTGGTACTATAAGCGATTTGTTACATATCAGCATCATGGTCCAAATGAAGTGCATGTTTGGCTAAACGATAAATCGCTTATTACACAAAATATTGATGGTTTGGATGGAAAAGCAGGGAATAAAAATTATGTGTCAATTCATGGGCGTATTGACAAAGTTACTTTGTATCACAGACAAGGGCAACCTGTTAGGGTGGAGCCTGCACCTTGGGAAGGTATAGACGAAAATAACCTAAAGCAGTCGCTGCTTGAGGTATTTAAAATTCCAAGCAAGGGGCCCGAATTCAATCACTCTCTAAAGCCTTATGTATTATTATTTGATGAATATTACACAGAGCTTTATCAAATAAATAAAGCATACACAATGATGGAAAACGCGACCAAGATGGTATTTATTGGTACATCATTTAGTGTCAACATAACACAAATAGCACTTGAAATTGCAAGGAGGAACAACATTGAAGTAGAGGTTGTTGACCCTAACCCTGCGCATATTTTGTATGATAAAGTGTGTTATCACAAAATGTTGGCTAAAGACTATATTACTCTTTAGTGCAACAAAGTCATCACATCTTCACTTGAACACTCAAAGGCTGCACCGAGCAATATAATGCGGTGATGACTGCTTGTTAAATTATTACCTTTCATGTTGATTTTTAAATGGTTGCAAATCAGTCTTAGTGTATTAATTGCACTGGGAACTTGCTTAACTTGAGCTTCTAGTAGCGCAAGTGCAGCACTAAGCTCGTGGGGCTGCAAAGGTTCAAAGCATCGGTTAAAGGCTAGGTAGCACTCCATTGGCAACAGTTGTTGTTCGTTTCGTGTTGCTAATGCAGGCGCTAACGATTCATTTCGTTCAAACAGCAGTAACGAGCGAATGTAGTTAAAAGGAGGGGGGTCGTTAGGCTCACTCAACAAAACATGTAAAATGGTATTTTGTTGTTCATTTTGCAACACAAACCCTTCACTCTCGCTCAGCGCAGGCGTAAAAAATGTTAACTTATCAATGTTATTAATCCCCGCAATGAGCGCTTTTGGAAGCGGTTTCTTCGCTAAAAGAGAGATGACTATGTCTTGACAGAATTGATAATAAGCTTGCTCCTGCATGGCTTGTTGATACAGGTATTTAAGATGTGCAATGTTTTCATTGGCGCTGCTTTGTACATAAAAGTCTACTAGTCCTTTTATATCTTGTTGTTTTATAAAATCAATTAGAGTGTTTGTTGACTCTTTTAGGTTCATATTTACGCCAAAGTGAGTTTAATCAAGTTATCAACAGTGTAGAACAGTTTGTCCTAAAAAGGTAATGTTATCATAGGGCTAAGAGCGTAGATTAGAGAGCCATTGATTTAATTGCCCTCCAACATTGACTATTTATATTGCGAAGTATTTGTGCCAAGACTGGTAAAATAATACGTTCAAAAATATCAAGATATTCGTAATTTTGATATCCAGTTTTGTGATTCTTTCACTACACTTAAAACTTGGATCACAAAATGAGATGTCCTATGTTTGACGATGATTCAATCTTATTTAGCTCGGATGAAGAACCTGAAGAACAAGAGGCGAAACCACCTTGGAAAATATTGATTGTGGATGATGAAGAAGACATCCACCAAATATCCAAGTTAGTGCTTGCCCAAATGCAGTTTGACCAAAGAGGTGTTACGTTTTTGCATGCGCACAGTGGCGAGCAAGCGCGGGAAGTAATTGCTGAACATAAAGATATTGCCTTGATTTTGCTCGATGTGGTGATGGAAACCGCAGAAGCAGGGTTAGATTTTGCAAAGTATGTGCGAGAAGTAGAGTTAAATAGTAAAGTTCGCATTATATTGCGGACCGGGCAACCAGGTATGGCACCAGAGTCAGAAATAACTCGCGACTATGATGTTAATGACTACAAAACTAAAACGGAGCTGACAAGTAGCAAGTTAAAGGCTGCGGTTTTAGTTGCATTACGCACCTATCAACATTTGGAAAAAACCGAGTGTGTCCAGCTTGGCTTAGATAAAATAATAAAGTGTACCAATGCTTTACTAAGTGAGTCTGAACTGGTTGAATTTGAGATAAAAGCATTTCAATCTTTGGCAGAAACGTTGCCGCTTAGCCAACAATTTGAACCAAGTCCTGTTGCTTCTTATATCGCTGAGCTTAACCTTGAATTGAATCGGTTTGAGGTTAGGTTGCCTGAAGGCGCACAGCTGGAGATCCCTAACTCGGTCCTAGAGCCATTTGTAAATAAATATGATGCTAGGTTTTATCACAGTGCTGTAATGGAAAATTTTGCATTATTGTATATCGGTGAACGGCAATCAAAAGGGCCGCTGTTTGCGATTGCTCAGTATGCTAATCATATTGAAGAGCAAGAGGAATTACTGCTTTTGAATTTGGGGCAGAGCATTGAAATTGCATGGCAAAACAATCAATTACAAGCCAAGCTCAGTGACAACAACGTTGACCTTGAGAATCAAGTTAGCGAGCGCACGCAAGAGCTAAATGCGGCAAGAGAACGTGCTGAGCAAGCTAATTTAGCGAAAAGTATGTTTTTGTCTAACATGAGTCATGAGATCCGCACGCCACTTAATGCTATTTTGGGGTTTGCTCAGTTAATGGAAAGAGCAAAAGATCTTTCTCAAAACCACAAACAGACCATGAACAAAATCATTCGAGCAGGCAATCACTTGCTCGACATTATTAACGACGTACTAGATATATCAAAAATTGAAGCCGGTTCGAGTAAGTTGAACTTAACCGACTTTGAGCTAAGTAGCTTGCTTGATGACCTTGGTAGTATGTTTAAGCTCAAATGCGAGCAAAAGCAGTTATCGTGGAGTTTGCAGAATAACGTTAGTGGCAAAATTGGCGTGCATGGTGATCAGGGCAAGATCCGACAGGTATTGATTAATTTACTTGGTAACGCCGTTAAATTCACCGATAGTGGTGAAGTAAAACTCATTCACTCTAAAGTTGATGAAAATACTTATCATTTTGAAGTGCATGATACCGGCCCTGGTATTTCAAAACAGGAATTGGAAAGTTTATTTAGTAGCTTCACACAAGGAAGCGCAGGCTTAGAAAAAGGCGGAACTGGATTGGGTTTGTGTATATCCAGCAAACAAGTAGAGATGATGGGCGGAGCACTTCATGTTGAGTCTACTTTAGGAGAAGGAAGCTGTTTTTCATTTAGTTTAACCCTGCCTCAAGCTGAACAAGATTTTGAGCAGCTAAAGTCATCTGAGCATACTCAACTTAGCCTTCGTCGCGGCAAAACACTACATGCTTTATGTGTGGACGATGTTGCTTACAACCGAGAAATACTAGGGCAGACGCTCGAATCATGTGGTATCAGTGTCGACTATGCCGAAGATGGGCAACAGGCGATTGATAAAATTAAACTCAAGAAGTTCGATATCGTATTTTTGGACTTGCTCATGCCCATAATGCGTGGCGATGAAGCGGTACAAATTATCCGTGGTGAACTGGGCCTTGATGAGTTGAAATGCGTGGCTATCTCGGCATTTAGCCTACATCATGAGGTGCAACATTATTTAAGCATTGGCTTTGATCAGTTTATAGGTAAACCTTACACAATAGGTCAAATATTTGACTCATTGGTGTCTTTTTTCCCTGACCATTTTGAAGCAGAAGAACTCCAGCAAGAAGACAGTGAAGCCGCCAGTGAGCAAGATAGCATAGATTTATCAAGCTTTTCATTGGCGCATGAACAGCTTGAACAGTTAAAGCTATCAGCAAAAATTAATGGCACGTCAAAAATTAAGCAAATCTTACAAAAAATTGAGCAAGAGCAGCCAGACAACAAGCAACTTGCACAATATTTGGCTAAGTTTATAAGTAGATTTGATATGGCAGGCTTTGTAGCTGCGCTAGATGAGGTGCAAGATGAATGATGATCTGGTGTCACTCAACAATTGTAGAATATTGATAGTTGATGATAAAGCTGAGAATTTAGAGCTGTTGACTAGCTTTTTAGAAGCTGAGGGCTACGAAGTGGCGTTCGCGACGTCGGGAAAAGAAGCGATAAATATCGCTACTATTTTCTTACCCCACTTAATTCTTCTAGATGTCATGATGCCGGGTATAGACGGCTTTGAAACATGTCGACGCTTGAAATCTTTAGATAAAGTAAAAGATGTACCTGTGATATTTGTAACAGGTAAGGCTGAGCTAAGTGACATCGTAGAGGCGTTTAGTGTTGGTGCGGTTGATTATGTAACCAAGCCAATCCGCCAAGAGGAGTTGTTGGCTAGAGTGTCAACTCACCTTCAGTTACAGGCATTAATCAATTTGCGAGATGAGCTGATAGGCACGTTACGAGACAAAACGCTTGAGCTTGAAAAGTTGTCTAAGTTGAAAGATCAGCAGTTAGAAACTTCTCAGCAATTTAGTCATATAGGTGAAATGGTAGGCGAATTAACCCATGAGCTTGGAACACCTTTGAGTGTGATCGGTACTGCTATCAGTCATCTTGATGATAAACAGAAGCAAATTAATCAAAAGGTACAGCATCAAAGCTTAGCCAAAAGCGAGCTTCAGAGCTTTATAGAAAATTCTGCCCAGAGCTACGATATTATTTTGTCTAACCTAAATAATGCGACCAATCTAATTAATAGCTTTAAGCATATTGTTGTCGGGGAATTTAGCGGCGCGGTTACTGAATGTAATTTGACCGATTATCTATATGACATTCAACGAGTATTACAACCAAAGCTGAAACGTTCACCACATACCGTAAATATTACCTGCCCAGACCTTTTGCAGGTGACGGCGGACGTAGGCGTGCTTTCACAGATCCTTATTAACTTGATTAATAATGCGCTAATACATGCTTTTGATGATAACACGAGTGGGCATATTAACATTGAAGTGTCTGAACTAGAGCAGTCAATTACTTTAAAAGTAATGGATGATGGTAAAGGCATCGATAGTGAAAAATTACCAAAGGTATTTGATAAATATTATTCAACACGGTTAGGCTCAGGCGGCAGTGGGCTTGGGTTATATATCGTAAAAAACCTTGTAGAAAACAGTTTACAAGGTAGTGTTGAAGTAACGAGTCAACTTGGGAAAGGCACTGAATTTTGCATTACTTTTCCACAGCATGCTAATACAACGTCAGAGCAGGCTGACTCAGTTTGATAATTGGTGAGCTTCGTTGCTTTATTGTGTAAAGTGATAAGCAACGTCACCAATCGGGATTGTATGGATTAATATGGCCTATCAAATTAGTAATAAAGCACCAACAGTTCGAGAGTTTGCACTGCTTAGGAAACAAGTCGGCTGGGGCGAAACCGATGAAATTTTGGCTCAAACTAGCCTCAATAACTCTTTATTTCACGTTACTATCCGTCATCAAGATGCGCTTATCGCGATGGGGCGAGTGATAGGCGATGGTGGCTTATTCTTTTACATTCAAGATGTGGTAGTTGCGCCCGATTATCAAGGTGAAGGGCTTGGGCATGCTGTAATGTATGAAATTGAAAGATATGTAGCTAAAAATGCCAAACTCGGTGCGACGGTTGCTTTGTTATCCGCAAAAGGCAAAGAAGCGTTTTATGAGCAATACGATTACATTGTTCGTACGGGAGAGCCGCTGGGTTTGGGAATGTGTAAGTTCGTTTAATTCTCTTAAATAAATCTCTTATCGTATAGATAAAAATAACTTGCTAGTCAGTAAGGTACTTTCGCTTTATAAATCGCTCAATGCTTAGTAGTACAAAGCAGCTATTCACTTGAGAATTTTTTTAGTGATGTATGTCTTTAATGATTAGGAATGACCATGTTAAAAACTTTGATTGTGGTTGAATCGGAAAAAACCGCAGCTGAGTTTGATTTAGCGAATGTGCTGAGTTTTGAACAATACTTACAAGATTACCCCAAACGCGATGAACCAAAAACACGCATTATAAACTTATGCGATACTGGCCAGTACCTAAGTAAAGGTTACTATTGCTCATTGCTTGCAGAAGCCCGAAAGCACGTTGTATTACCGACAGTTAAAACAATTAACGCGTTACGAACCGAGCATATTGAGCTGAGCCTAAGTAATGCGGAGCGTAGAGCTTTGGAAAATCAGTCTCAATGGGTGTTCTTTGGTCAAACAGACAACCAGGCTTTGCACCCCTTGGCAACTACTTTATACAAGCGTTTTGCGGCGCCTTTGCTGCGTGTACGTGCGGTTGATGATAGTCGTTTATTGGTAGAGCAGGGCTCAATTACACAGTTAGATGAGCAACAAAAATCACAGTTTCTTAGAGTTGTCGCAAAGCTCAGCGAGTCATCTTGGCGTGTTGGCGTAAAGCAGCAACATGCGCGCTGGGAAATGGCTATTTTAGTCGACCCTCAAGAACCATCACCTCCTAGTGATGAGGATGCAATTGCGAAGTTTGTTAAAGCTGCACGTAAAAATGGGATCCATGCGCAAGTCAAAACTATCAATACACTTGAAGACATTAACCAATATGATGCGCTGTTTATTCGCCAAACAACCGCAATAGATCATCAGACGTATCGCTTGGCTAGCAAAGCTGAAAGTGCTGGGGTAGTGGTCATTGACGATGCAACATCCATTCTTCGTTGTTGCAATAAGGTATATCTACATGATGCGTTTAGTTATTCCAAAGTACCAACCTTAAAAACGCACGTAGTCAGTGATGCCTCAGATAATACACTCAGCGTTTTAGAGTCTCTATTTAGCTACCCAATGGTGCTAAAAATGCCAGAAGGGTCATTTTCACGCGGTGTGTATAAGGTCGCCGATAGAAAAGAGCTTTTGGCACATTTAGAGGCGTTATTGGCTGAAAGTGCACTGGTGCTTGTGCAAGAATATTTATACACGGACTTTGACTGGCGAGTCGGAGTGCTGAACGGCAGAGCAATTTATGCTTGTCGTTATCATATGGCTAGAAATCATTGGCAAATATACAACCACAATTCCAAACGCTTCAACTCAGGTGGCTTTGAAACCTTACCTACATTTGAAGTGCCAAGAGCAGTGTTATCTGCAGCGCTAAAAGCTTGCAAAGTAATTGGAAATGGCTTGTATGGTGTAGATATCAAAGAGCTTAATGGTAAGGCCTATGTAATAGAGGTGAATGACAACCCCAGTATCGACCATAAAGTTGAAGATGCCTATTTGGGTAATGAGCTGTACATGCTGATCATGGCTGAGTTTGTCAGGCGGCTTGAGGCTAGAGGCAAGTATGAATAACAGTGCCATTACATTGCGTTTGGCTCAGCTAGGGGATTTAACACAGTTATCAAAAGTTGAGCAAACTTGCTTTAGTAGTGACCGTTTAAGTAAACGCAGTTTAAAGCACTGGTTAAGCGCAAAGCATGCTTTGTTTTTAGTTGCAAGCAGCCAAAAAGAAATCGTGGGCTATGGTCTTGTGTGGTGTCTCAAAGGCACGCGGCTAGCCCGGTTGTATTCTTTAGCGGTAATGCCAGCCTATCGTGGTCAGGGGATTGCGCAGTTGTTGCTAAGTGAGCTTGAGCAACTTACGCAGCGTAAAGGACGAGCATATCTTCGTCTAGAAGTTTCAGCCCTTAACCACGCCGCCATATCGCTTTACAGGAGCTTGGGTTATCAAGTGTTCGGTGCATATAGTGATTACTATGGCGATGGTAGTGAAGCTTTACGCATGCAAAAGCGTGTAGCACGCTTTGATGGCAAGGGAGTGCAGCTTCAAGTGCCTTGGTATAAACAAACCACTGAGTTTACTTGTGGGCCCGCAGCTCTATTAATGGCAATGCATAGCTTAGAGAAAAGCACAATGCTTAGACAAATCGATGAGTTAGCTATTTGGCGAGAAGCGACCACGATTTTCATGACTAGCGGACATGGCGGTTGCCACCCTGTCGGGCTTGCTCTATCAGCCATTAAGCGAGGTTTTAAAGCGCGTGTATTTTTAACACAACTCAGCGCACTATTTTTGAATGGGGTTAGAAGCGAAGAGAAAAAGCAAGTGATGTGTACAGTGCATGATGAGTTTATTGCTCAGGCTTATAACTTGGGATGTGAGCTCAATGAAACACCACTGGAATTAGAGCGACTATATGAGCTGCTCAAAGCCGGGTATGGTGTTTTAATGCTTATTAGTACCTATCGTCTCGATGGTAAAAAAGCACCTCACTGGGTCTGTGTAACCGCTATAGATGAGCACTGTGTTTACGTGCATGACCCAGATTTGGATGCATCGCAACAGGCGATAGACTGCCAACATGTGCCCATTGGTCTGGAAGAGTTTTCTAAAATGGCAACATTTGGTAAAAACCGCCTGCGTGCTGCTATTGCAATTGCAAAGTTATCTTAAGGGGCGGCACGTTTACTATAGTGCCAGCCTAAAGCGTACCCACAACCACATAAAAACCAGATAGTGCTGGCAATAATCGAAAACACGCTGGTTTGCTGCCAAAATATAATACTTAGGGGAATGGCTGCCAACCCCCTAAGTAAACACATCACAGCTAACACCGCTAGTGCGACTCGTTGCAGGGGAAGCGAGCGAATAAGACCTGTTGCAGCAAATGCATATGCGCCGCAAACTAAGAATAAAGTACTCAAAAAAAGTGTTGTTACAGGTGCAAGCAAAGTGCCTGCATTGGCTGAATCAATAATAAACCGTGGTGCAAGCTGCGCTCTGTAGCATTGCTCTCCCAAAACGATACAGCTGGTGTGTGCTATCGCGGTAATTATCGCCATTAGAGTACAGAACAATAATAAGCCTTTAACAACCTTTGGCATGGTTAAATAGTCCTTTTTAGTTGAGTATGTTGAACAACAGCATTTATAGTGATATTCACACATAATAAGACTAACACAGAGCAATACAATGGAGCATAAGAACAATCCCACAATCATCATAACTGGTGCCTCAAAAGGCGTTGGGGCGGCGTCGGCACTTGCTTACGCGAAAGCTTATCCAAATGGTATTAATATGGTGCTGGTGGCAAGAAATCTGGCTCCCCTTGAAAACATGCAAGCGCAGTTAGCCTGTTACCCGCAATGCCATGTTTTATTGGTTCAAGCTGATGTCGCATCGTTAAGTGATTGTGAGCGAATCGTCGCTCAAACTGTTGAACAGTTTGGCTTTATTAATGTGTTGGTCAATAACGCTGGGCTGCACTATCGAGGTGATTTTTGTAAGTTATCGGCACAGCATGTCGCAGCCATGGTGGATGTAAATATGAGAGCGCCAATGGTGCTCAGTGCTTTGGCAATAAAGCATATGCCTAGTAGCGAACACAATGCCATTGTAATGGTAGGCTCTTTAGCGGGGTTAACACCTTTGCAAGGTGCTGCGACTTATAGCGGTACAAAGGCTGGTTTAAGAGCATTCACTTATGCGCTTCATGATGAACTTATAACGAGCAAAATCAACGTTGCGGTTGTATCACCAGGACCCATTGATACGGGTTTCATTATGGATGAAATTGATCAAGTTGAAGACATTGTTTATTCGCAGCCGATGAGTAGTGCAGAGCAAGTCGCTGATGCTATCGTGTCGCTCAGTCAATCAACCAAGGCTGAAATAGCAATGCCAAGTGCCAGTGGTAAATTAGCCACCTTTAGTTATTTATTTCCGAGCTTTCGCCGCGCAGTCCGAGGGCTACTTTATCGAATTGGTGCCAAGAATAAAGAAAAGTATCGTCGAAACACTGGGCGAGACGTGTGAGTTTACATTTCCCACTGTAAACATTTGTGGCCACCTAACAATGTTTACCTGTCATGGCGCATAAAATGTCACTTGATGTCGTTATTACACTGGTGCTTTCACATTTGCTGCACTTTTGCTTGCCATGGTTAAACTTCAAAACACAATTGGTTTGGAGTGACTATGAACAAAGCACCTCTCAAGCACGCTGCAATGTTAGTTGCTGTGCTAAGTACAATTCATGTAGCAACATTACATGCAAAACCAAGAACGCCGCCACCACGTCAGCCTCCTGGTGCACAACCCGCTACACCACTAGATCAAGCGCTTAGCGTTTTGATCTCGCAAAATGGCTTGACTGGTCGCGTAGCGGGTGCCAGGCAGTTACCAAAAATTTCTGATCCCATCGCCCGTTTGGGGATGCAACTATTCTTTACCAAAGCACTCGGGGGTGAAAAATCCGTTGCCTGTGCAAGCTGTCATGACCCACGTTTGGGCGGCGCGGATGGTCTATCCTTCCCTATAGGCACCAATGCTGTGGCAGAAAATGTTGTTGGCCCAAACCGCAGAGCGATCAACGATGAGATCAACATACCTCGTAATTCGCCAACGATTTTTAATACCGGTTTAGCAACTAATTCATTATTTTGGGATGGGCGTATAGAGCGTGTCACTATGACTGATGAGCAAGGCAACGAAACAAGTTTTATTAGTACGCCAGACTCGGGCTTTGGTGTGCCTGACGATAATGCTGGTGACACTTTAGTGAGTACTTTGGCGCGTTTTCCTGTGACTTCAAAAGAAGAAATGCGCGGCGAGGCATTTCCAGATGTAACAACGAATGAAGCGCTCAGAACACACCTTGCACAGCGTATCGGTGATTACGGGGCAGAGCAAGGGTCGCTTGAAACCAATGATTGGCTACAAATGTTTCGTGAAGCGTTTGACTCTCAAGCTGATGCCGCATCGCTTGTGACTTTTGATAATATTGCGTTTGCACTGGGCCAATATCAAGCTTCTTTTGTGATGATAAACACAGACTGGCATCGCTATGTACGAGGTGATTTGAGTGCGCTGAGTGAGCAACAAAAACAAGGAGCAAAGCTGTTCTTTACACAAATTGCTGATGGCGGAGCGGGGTGTGTTAACTGTCACAGTGGTGAGCGCTTTACCAATGATGGCTTTTTTAACTTAGCTTTTCCACAATATGGTATTGGTACAGATGAAGCCCATGCCGATATAGGTCGAGCAGCGATTGACCCACAAGCACGAAATCAATTTGCGTTTCGTGTTCCAAGCTTGCTGAATGTTGCATTAACTGCGCCATATAGTCATGCCGGTGCTTACGAAAGCTTAGAGCAAGTAGTGAGTCATTACGCCAACCCAGAGCAAACTGTTGAGGCGTTTTTTCAACGTGGTGGTGCATGTGGTTTAAAGCAGTTTGCCACCAGCGCCCAGTGTGAGACACTTAACCAAAATGCACGTCAAAACACTGAAGCAGCGCTACAATTATTGCGTCAGTCGCCTTTTGTTGCAGCAAACTTAGATGCAGGACAACAGCAAGATCTCGTTGCGTTTTTGCATGCGCTTACAGACCGTTGTGCTAAAGATAAAGAATGTATTAGAAGGTGGGTACCTAGTCGCAGACTGCCAGATCCTGACAATTTGCGCCTACGTTCGCCACGACCGGTAGGTGGATAACCAAATTTTATGAAAATGACCATTCGCGTCAAATTACTGCTCATTATTTTATTGGCCAATACCGCCTTGGTGCTGGCCATTTACGTTGCAAATAAACTGGCTTTTGAAAAAAGTTTTTCCCAGTACATAGAAAATACCTCACGTGTGCAGTTGCAAGAAGTAATAGCAAAAGTAGCCCAAACCTATGAGCAACACCAATCACTTGATTGGGTAGATAAAGGTTCTGACGCGTGGGAGGAAGTGGTTCGCATATATTATGATTTGAGCGATGAAGGCACGCCACGCAGGCGTATAGCGCCGCGTCAACCACTGCGCCGGTATGAGCAAAGGCAAAATGATGAACCCAGACACCGCCCTCAAAGGCGGCGCGCAGAGGACCAAGTTCGGTCACAGAGAGAACGCCGGCCGCCTCCGCCAAGAAGAGCAGTAGAACGACGACTTTTACTCAAAGATGCACACGGCAAGTTGTTGATGGGTAATACAAAAAACACTAAAAATACATTTTGGTTCCCAGTATACAAAACTGACCATTTAGCTGAGCCTAAACAACAGCGAATGATTGCATTTCTAGGTGTTGAAGGCAGTGGCCTGATCAGAAACGAGTTTGATACGCTATTTGCTAAACAGCAACAGCAGCAGTTTATTTTAATCGCGTTGATAGCGTTATTGGTGACCATCATATTGGCCGTACCATTTAGTAAATACTTAGTAAAACCGATTGTTCTGCTTAGAAAAAATGCCAAAGTGTTGGCACAAGGTAACTATGACGCGCAAGTTGATATTCATAGTAAGGATGAATTGGGGCTACTTGCGCGGGATATGAATCGCCTAGCAGATACCTTGGCGCAAAACCAAAGTGCTCGGCAACAATGGATTGCCGATATCTCGCATGAACTGCGCACACCAATTGCGGTGATCCGTGCTGAGATAGAAGGAATGATTGATGGAGTTATACCCACACAAACCGAGCAGTTAATGTCATTGAATGAAGAAATTCAGCGCTTAACTCGTCTAGTGGATGATTTACACCAATTATCGTTATCAGATAAGGGGGCACTAACTTACAATATGGCCCAGCATAATTTATACGACTTACTGTCTCGTACCTTTGCTAAAAGTCGACACCTTATCGACGCCAAACATCTCGCTTTTTCGTTGCAGTGTAATGAACATCTTGAGATTGAATGTGATGAGCAACGTTTAGGGCAGTTATTTGATAATTTATTACAAAATACTTTGCGTTACACAGACTCATCAGAACAACAACCAGGTACGTTAGACGTTAAGGTATTGCAACAAGATGGTGTTACGAGTATTTGCTGGCAAGATAGTGCTCCTAGCGTGCCGCAGAGTCAGTTAGATAAGTTATTTGACAGGCTCTATCGAGTGGAAGGAGCGCGAAGTAGAGCCGCTGGAGGGTCTGGCTTAGGTTTAGCGATATGCCAAAGTATTGTGCAGGCACATAACGGTGAAATAAAAGCGTGCTTGAGTGAACTCGGTGGTGTCGCTATTATGATTGAACTGAGACATTAAACGGACAGCCTGTGTGTCGAACAAACATATTCTTATCGTAGAAGATGAGCCTAAACTTGCCGATATTTTAAATAAGTATTTGGCGCAAGCAGAGTTTACCTCACATATTGTAATTGATGGCGCCGATGCAGAACCTGCTTATAAAAGCCAGCAGCCAGCACTCATTTTACTCGATTTAATGCTACCAAATGTCGATGGCATTGAAATTTGTAGGCGGATCCGAGCATACTCAAATGTACCAATCGTGATGATCACCGCCAAGGTAGAAGAGGTTGATAGATTACTTGGTCTAGAAATTGGTGCCGACGATTATATTTGTAAACCCTACAGCCCAAAAGAAGTGGTTGCCCGAGTTAAAGCTATTTTACGACGTGTGGCGTTGAATGAGCATGGCCAGGTAACAGATGTTGAAAGCAAGCTAAAACTCGATGAAGAAACCTTGTTTGCATCATTTTTGAGTGCTCGAGTGTCTTTAACGCATGTTGAGTTTATGCTGCTCAAAGCTATGTATGGTCATCCCGGGCGGATCTATAGCAGAGATGCACTGATGGACCATATTTATGACGACAGTCACATTGTCAGCGATAGAACTATCGACAGCCACATTAAAAAAATCCGCAAAAAGTTACACGGTATTGCACCTGAACATGAGTTTATTCATTCAATTTATGGTGCGGGTTATAAGTTTGAGGCGCAAACGAGCTAAACAAAACATGCCGTTGTTTCACAGCGGCATGTGTACTGTCAACTAGCGATGTCGATACTTTGTGCTTGTACAGCGTATTGCTGCGCCAAGGTTGAACAAAAATTGTCCGATACTGGGTTTTGCTGACTATTAGAGCGAACTAACACAACGTCTGCAACAGGCAGGCTTGGCAAAGATTTATCATCTAATATCGTTAAATCACCAACACTGAGTTTACCCATAGCACTAACTGCTAAGCCACTTTTCACAATCCCCCTCAGAGCGCTTGCACTGCCGCTGCAGGCAACAATTTTATAAGCTTGATTTTGTTTATGTAACCCTTCAATGGCTGCTTGATGGAAGCGACAATCCCGCTGAAAAATAGCGATGGGAATAGGAGAGTTTAGCGCTATTTGTTTTTTTGGATAATGAACCCAAACACCAGGCGTTGATTCGAGTAAATAGCCTTCTTCTGAGTCAGAAGATCGCGTGATGACAGCTAAATCAAGGTGACCACTATCAATCATGATTTTTACTCGGTTACTAGGTGTACAGGTTATTTGTAAATCAAGATTTGGCCAATGCTGGTGGAGGAGCTGCACTAATATGGGCAACACAGATTCTGCGTAATCATCAGGGCAACCTAATCGCAATAGCGTACTTGGCTGGGCGGCATTCATTTGTTGCAGTGTGTCATCATGAAGTTGCACTAACTGTTTGGCATAGCGCGCAAAAATTTGCCCATCCAAAGATAAGTTAAGCGTTCTGCCTTGTTTTATAAATAAAGACTTGCCTAAATCTTGCTCTAGCTTTTTCATCTGCATGCTGATGGCAGATTGAGTACGACTGACTTGTTTTGCCGCGCGGGTAAAACTACCCGTTTCAACAAATGCCAAAAAGCTTCTCAATGCATCGATATCCATTTTGCGTCCAAACCTATCAGTAATGCTGATAGGTTATATCAAAATTATCCGTTAGTCATGGCCGATATTATTCGCTTTAATAAGCGAACATTACTTATCAAGGAACAATAAAATGCAGTTATATATAGGCAACAAGAACTATTCCACATGGTCATTGAGGGCTTGGCTAATACTTGAAAAATATAATATTCCGTTCGAAGAAGTAAAACTTCCACTCGATACTTCTGTCTTTTATGAGCGCTTAAAAGGGATTACACCAAGCATGAAAGTGCCTACTTTAGTTGACCAGAATACACACGTTTGGGATTCACTCGCAATTTGTGAATACATCAATGATACTTATTTGTCTGGTGACGCATGGCCTAGGAGTGGCGCAACTAAAGCAAAAGCGCGTGCCATAGCATGTGAAATGCACTCTGGGTTTAACGCGCTGCGTAATGAAATGCCAATGAATATTCGCGCTAAACGTCGTTTAACGACGTCCGATGCGTGTAAAAAAGATATTGCTCGCATAGAGCAAATTTGGACTGAGCAAATGGCGCACTTTGCAGATAATGGTGGATGGCTATTTGGCCAGTGGTCGATAGCGGATGCCATGTTTGCTCCAGTAGTATTGAGATTTAAAACTTACGGCATCGAGTTAAACCCACAGGCCAGAATTTACATGGAAACGGCGCTCAGTTGCCCTGCAATGAAAAGTTGGGTAGAGGCGGCGCTACTTGAGCATGATATTGTTGCCATTGATGAAGCTGGCGAAGAAATTGTATAGGAGTCGGTATGAAAACAATAGGATTACTCGGGGGCATGAGTTGGGAGTCTACGCTCAGTTATTATCGTTTGATTAATGAAGGTATTAAGTCTCATTTAGGGGGGCTTAATAGTGCAAAAATAATAATGAATAGTGTTAATTTTGCAGATATTGAAGTTTTGCAGCGCGCTGGTGATTGGGAGCAGTGTGGCCAAATATTGGGTGAAGCGGCCAAAGGATTGGAGCTTGCTGGCGCACAGTGCCTAGTGATCTGTACCAACACAATGCATAAGGTTGTTGAGCAGATCAGGCAATATACGTCATTGCCTGTGTTACATGTTGCAGATGTGGTTGCCAATGCGCTAAAGGCACAAAGTATTGAATGTGCTGCACTTCTGGGGACCCGTTTTACCATGCAAGAATCGTTTTACATCGAGCGATTGAAGAGTCATGGATTAAAAATCGTAGTACCTAGCGAGTCGCAGCAAGACACTGTACATAACATTATTTATCAAGAGCTGTGTGTGGGTACAATATGCACAAGTTCAAAAGCTCAATATATTAACGTGATTGATTTGTTAAGTCAGCGAGGAGCAAAAGGGGTCATACTCGGATGTACTGAAATTGGCTTATTGATTTCCCAGAAAGATAGTGCATTACCGCTATTTGATACCACTTATTTGCATGCTCAAGCGGTTGTAAATTATGCCATAAACATACACTCACAGGCTGTTTGAAATATTGCGATTTAGGCAGATTAAACTATACCTATAACTAGCTGATTTTATTTCAGGTCGATGTTCATAATGAAAGCTTTGTTTAGTTTTAGCTGCATGTTGTATTGTTTTTCTGTCAGCTTTTCTGCCTATTCTCAATCCTCTGATGAGTTGTTTGAGCTGACTTTAGACGACCTATTGGATTTATCGGTTACTTCAGGTTCAGACAGAGAAGAAAAACTGCGAAATACACCGGCTTCTATCCAAGTAGTTACAGCAGCTCAGATCCGACAACGTGGTTATACTAATATTAGTGAAGTGCTTTCAGATTTGTCGGGGTTCGATATCAATATAACAAATAGCCCCGATAGGGTTACTTTTTATCAGCGTGGCTATCGTACGCCCAGTGTGCAGCGCTCTTTGATCATGGTTAACGGCATCATTAATAACCACCTTTGGAGTCACGACTTTCCTGCCAATAGGCAAATTCCGCTAACAGGTGTTGAACGTATTGAGGTGTTATCGGGGCCAGCAGGCGCGGTGTATGGCCCAAATGCCTTTCTAGGGATCGTTAATATTATCACTAAAAAAGGCAAAGATTTAGAGCAAGACGGCAGCGACTTTACTATGCAAGCTCAGTTGGCTGACTTCAACTCCAAAGGGCTCGATATGAGCGCCCAAGGCAAATATGAACGATGGAGTTATTGGCTAAGTGCAAAGGCGTTTGAAAGCGATGGCCCACAGCTTGACGATATGGCAAGTTGGGGGTTTGTCGATGAAAAATATTTATCTGACAAGGGAATTTGGGGCCCTGTGCTCACTCACGGACATGATGGTGTGCCATATGGTCGGTATGTCTCAAAAGACAGAGAAAGTGGTGTTTTTGGAGAAGTGAGTTTAGATAACTTTACTTTAGGATTAAATCATTGGATCACGCATAATGGGTACGGCGTGCAATTTAGTTTTGACAGAGGTCAACCTAATGCAGCTTGGAGCCGAAAAACAACAATGTACTATCTTGAGCATCAAAACACATTGCAAAATGGTATAGGCATTAAGAGCTTTGTGAGTTTTCGCAAAGAGCAAAGATACGGTGATTGGGCAGAGGCCAGCCCCGACGAGCAAAGTGAGCGTGCCAAACTATCTTATGTAACCATATCTGACTGGAACTCACGCAGTTCATCTTTTAAAGCGCGGCAAGATTATGAATATCAGTACTCTGATGTATTGCATTACGCATTAGGCCTAAAATACGAGCGCAAAGAGTTAACAAAAGCGTATGAAATTTGTGGCTATTGGGCATCTGCATTTTGCTCATTAGAACGTGATGATGAGTTAGGACCGTATGGGCTCGGTAAAGGCGTATATTACTCTACTGACCAATCGATGCCGGTATCGCTAGGTGGCTTAGGTGACATGCCAGACTCTAACTTAATTAATACAACAGATAGAGGAGCGTACTTTAGAGCAACATTACAAGAAGATGATTGGTCGCTCAGTGGTGCAGTTAGATGGGATAACAATTCAATTTATGGCACGTTTGTAAAACCTCGGTTTGCAGCTACTTATGATTATGATGAAAGCAATACCGTTAAGCTGATCTATGCAACAGCGTTTCAAGAGCCGGCTCCAATACAGCTGTACGGAGGGTGGAATGGCAGAAACGCCAACCCAAATTTATTGCCAGAAGAAGTGAGAGATCTCTCCTTGATATGGATGTATCAACGTGGCGCACTATTTAGCGATTTGTCTGCTTTTTATAGTAAATATAAAAACGTGATTAAAGAAGAAGCAGATAATGCCGGTAAAAGAGACGTTAAAGGGGTTGAGTGGAGAGTGAAATATGAAATGGATAATCACTGGTTTGATGCAGCTCAGATAAGCAGTTATTTTAATTACAGCTATACCGATGTCACCAGTTATATTTATTACGATCATCAACGTGCACGCTGGGTGGGTAATGGTAGTGCCGCTTGTGAGCAAGATGACAGTTTATGCGGTGATTATCGTGTAGCACTTGGGGACATTGCACCACATAAGCTTAATGTTGGTGCAAATATACCGGTGAGCCAAAAGTGGAGTATCAATGCTCGGGTTAATTACATCTCTTCTAGGCAGTTATATTTAAGAAATCCGCTTAGGGATGAGGGGATCAAACTTGGTGATTATCTAACAACGAACCTAAGTGTGGTTTGGCGCAGTGGTAAATTAAGCGCTCACATTAAAGTGAATAACGTGTTTGATAGTCAGATTTATCACCCAGGGGTTGGTACAGCAGATTCTGGTAGTACTTTTACTGATGATGGCGGTAACTTGCTGCGTACTCAAGGTTTCTATAACTCTGTACTGCCGCAAGTTGGCCGTAATTGGGAGTTTGTAATTACGGCTAATTTTTAGTTTATGTGCAATGGTATCTACGAGGTTTTAAAGTGGCGGTGCAACAACAGATAAGCTTTTGGGTAATACTTTTATATGTAGCTTTTGAGCTTTTTCTATCTCGCCATCAATACAATAATGGAAAGGTTTTGATGCGCTGATCTGTAGTGACTTTCCTTGTTGATGTTTTACGTTAGCATTTTTTGGTTGCTCAGACACAGAGCGATTTAGTAGCTCAGTAAGGCTAAGCAGCTTATCGCTCGTATCGCTTTGGTATTCTAATTGTGTGATATCAAACATTCCGTCTTGCCAATCAGGCGCCCCACCGCCTTGTGCTAATAAGGTTGTCATTGGTGCTGCATTGGCTATAGCTAAACTTGAGCTAGTTATTTTTTGTATATCTTTACTGTCAACCTGCATCTCAACATTGAGTGGCTTACTATCTAAAAGCGCATCCATAAAGCCTTGAATATAAGCTAGTTGGCCATGCTGGTTTTTTAACTCCCGATCAGCATAGGTGATCATTTTTTCTTCTATGCCTAATGCAACAACGAGTAATGCAGTTTTGTCGTTACACAAAAGGGTGTCCATCTGAACGATATGATGTTCAAGCAATGCATTGCATGCATAACTAAACGGGTTTACTTTGCTCCCTATACCAAAAATAACATGTGCCAGTGCATTGGCGGTACCCATTGGCAGTATTGCTAATCTGTGGTGCGTATTTTTTATTGCTGCGGCGACTTCAGCCACTGTGCCATCACCACCACAAGCAACGAAAGTATGCGCATCGCATGGCGCAATCGATTGTACCAGCTTGGTTACATCCGTTTCTTTGTCCGTGAAGTGACAATTAATCATATAGCGCTGCGAAAGTAAGCCAAGGATTTGGTTTGCGTATTGTTGCCATTTGCCCCCTCCTGAAACGGGATTAACAATCAATGAGATATTGGGGGCTTGGTGTTCTTTAATATAATTGCTTAGGATCAGTAAACGTTTCAACTGCTTTTTATTCAGTCTTGCTGTATTGCGAATAGACTGCACTTTTTCAATAACTTGTCTTTCAGAAAGTGTTGGCTCGGTGGCTAAAAGGTAGGCGCAGAGCATAAAGAAAGAGCGCCCTCTGCCTAATGCACAATGAACTACTACTTTATTGCCAAGTTGATGTTGAGCTTTGATCCAATTAATTGCATGTAATAACTGCGTTTCGCTTGGTGAGTAATGATCTAGCACGGGTAAATTCAGATAATACAAGTGCTCTTGTTCTGCTGACCAATTTAAACCATCAAATTCGGCGGTAACGTCTAAGATAGCATTAATACCTTGCGATTCGAGCGTCTCAATATCAGTGGGGAACAGCCGACATGCGAGAAACAAGTTGGGTGTGATCTCTTGAATAGCCGGCACTTTATCGTTGTGGCGCATTAGTGCGTTGTAAAGTTGTGTTGCGAGTAAATAGGGCAGAAATAGTGCTTTAACCCAAAAGGGGATCGCACCGGTTGCTGATTTACGAAACAAACTGGGGTAGTTGGTTGCGTAAGCAAAGGTGACGCAGGCAACGGAAATGGTTAACCAGACGATAGGAAATAAAAACCAACCTCCATAACTTAGCCATGTTAAGTATAGGCAAGCCGTCAGTATCATGAGGTAATATTTAGTCATTTTCATAGCCGAGTATTCCTTACGAGTACGTTGATTTTTATAGTAAAGCTACTATCACTGCGAATCCCACATTAACAGATTAGCTCAGCTTTGCCCATTTGTGCTCATTTGATGTGTTTAAAGTGCTGCCATCAAAATAGTCGGTTTCTTCAATTTAAGTTCGTATGCGTGCTGCACAGCGGTAGTTGTCTTACTCAAGCTTTGCTGTGGATGTCGTTGACAATACGCTACCGCTGATTTTAGAGGGTTCAAGAGGGGGACCTTAGCTTTTAGAAACAAAACTGGCTTTTAAAGTTGTTGAGTGAGCTTGGTTGTGCCATGTTTAAAAAGATTTTTACTGTTTTTGCAATTTTAGAAGTTTGATATAACAAACAATTTTAAAGTTTTTATTCTAATTTCTGGGCATGTATGAAATATTAACCTTTTGATTTGTATTTAGGAGTATGCGCGCTGCGCTATTAGTTAAATGCTCAAACAATTTTCTATCAAACAAAAGATAATATTGGGGTTTTCTAGTTTGGGAGCCTTATTACTTATCTCTAGTGGCATGGCTTACACTGCACTAAAACAAATACACCATGCGAATACCGAGGTGAAAAGTGTCGCTTTGCCCATTTTAAAAACAGCCAATGCTTTACAGATGCAGCAAAGTGCGTTGAGCAAATTAGTTTCTAAAGCGTTTAGTGAAAGGGAAAAAGAAAACCTCCAAAACCTCAGTCTGCGCTTTTCTGAAGGACAACAAAGTTACCAAAAAAAGCTATCTCAGCTAGATGATATCACGGCGAATAAGCCACAGTTTGCGGCCCTATTAACCCAGATTGTCACTGTTAGCAAAGAGATAGAGCAGCAAACAAAGAGGCTTTTATCTGCCAAGCAGACGACTTTTGAAGCGCGTATGGCAATCAAAAAGAACATGCAAGCGTTTGAGCAGCACCGCAGTTTGGCCAGTGATGCTATGTTAAACTTGGAACTTGTCAAAACTGATAATGCCCGTCAGCTTGCCGAGGTAGCCGGAACGGGTATACGCATCGACGATATGATGTATACCTTAAGCGATAATGTGAAGGTAATTAATCAACTTGAAGCTGAGAACTGGCAAGCACAGCAAGAAGATGTGCGTTTTCTTTTAGGTAATATTCAAGATAACTTTGAGTTTTTAAAGCGCCAATCTGAAGGGTTAGATGTCGCGGTATTGTTGAATGAATTTAATGAACAGCTGAGGGCAATGAGCCAGCTTTTGGATGGACCTGGCTACTTGTATCAAAGTGTTGAGCAAAAACTAGCAGCAATAGAGCAAGCACAGGTGGCATATAAAGAGGCTGAACAGGCTACTGAGAAAGTACAGAATGTGCTTTTGAAGTTACAACAAGCCTCTGATGAGCAGTTTAATTTTTATGAAAATATTGCCGAGCAAAAAATTCAACAAGCTCAGCAAGCGGCATTAATTATGGCAGTTGTATTTATTGTGTTGGCTATCTCTATCGCAATATCAACTAGTCGCGCGATGTTAGGGCCCTTGGCTGCTGTTAATAAAATGCTGGGTTATCTCGCGCAGGGTGACTTTTCTCGAGAGATGCAAAAGCGCACCGATGATGAATTTGGCATGCTAATCGATAATATTAATCGTGTTAAAGACAGCCTGAGAGTGTTGTTAGAGGACATTAATACGAAAGTACATGAACTGGAGCAAATGTCAGAGTCAACGCAACAGCGTAGTCATCTATTAGCACAGAACTCACAACAACAACTGAAACGGATAGACAGCGCAGCGCATTTGGCTTCTGAAATAGCCAGTAGCGCACAGCAAGTCAGTGAGGAGTCGGCGACCACACTTAGCAGTATTAAACAAGCACAACAGCAAAGCTTGAGTGTTAATCAAATCGCCAATGATAATAAACAACATATGTTATCGCTTAACACGAAAATGGCCAACGCAGTGGAGGTGATGGATAAGCTAACTCAACACAGCGAAAATATTGAGTCAATTTTAGATACTATTTTATCAATTGCTGAGCAGACGAACTTACTGGCGCTAAATGCTGCGATAGAAGCCGCGCGTGCTGGAGAGCAGGGGCGAGGGTTTGCGGTAGTTGCTGATGAAGTTAGAACGCTTGCCGCACGCACTCAGTCCTCGACGAATGAAATCAATACGATGATTGAGTCATTACAACAAGACACTAAATTAGCGAACAGCGCTATCGTTGATGGCCAAAGCGGGACGCAAACCTGTGCTCAGCGCAGTGAGTCGTTATCCGAAGCAATTGAGCAAATTGAAGAGGTATTGTTACAGGTAAATGAATTGAGCGAGCGCGCTAGTGGCGTTGCCAATGATCAGGTCTCTCACTGTGAGAAAATAGAAAGCGTGATGGCGAACGCGCAGCAAACCGCAAAAGAAAATGCGAGTGAAATGCAGCACATGGCCCAGGCAAGCGAATCACTTAGCCGTTTTGCTAACTCTTTAACTGAGTTGGTTCGCCGCTTTAAGCTGTAACACTTACGGCATGCAAAATACTGCGACACTCATTGAGGTTCATAAAAAAAGGGACTGGGTAATCAGGGTGAGCCTCGTTTAATGCTTCTCTAGCTAGAGTATCAATATCTTCATTGCGCAGCTCCGTAAAGTGAGTTTGGATATTCATACTGCTGAGGAGTTGCTCAATATGTAAGAGCAGGTCTTCAGCCTGCTTGGCTATTGGATAGTCTAAAGAAGTTAGTCGACATTCACGAGCAATCATAGCCAACGACTCATCAATTCTTCGCCCGTACCAGCGTAAAACAGGCAGTAGTAGTACCGCATTAGATAAACCGTGGGCAGTACCATAGTTTGCACTTAATTGATGTGAGATGGCGTGTACATAACCAACAGACGTGCGGGTAAATGCTTGACCAGCATAAAATGACGCCAATAGTAATTGCTCTCTGGCATGCAAATCAGCTCCATTTGAATATGCATTTGGTAAATGAGTAAAAATAATATCACAGGCCTGCAATGCACGTTGTCTACTAAACGCGAGGCTATTGATACTCAATAGCGCTTCGATTGCATGCGTTAACGCGTCAATGGCTGTGGTTGCAGTTAAGTGAGCGGGCAGGCTTGCCGTTAATTCCGGGAGTAGCACTGCATGATGTGGCACCAAAGTAAAATCAGTTGCCGCATACTTTAATTGTGCTTTGGGATCATTAACAACCGCCGCGACCGTCGTCTCTGCACCCGTTCCTGCAGTGGTTGGAATGGCAATATTAGGGGGTAGGTGCTTGAGCACTTTGAAAAGCCCTTTAAACTCACTCACCGCTTTGTGTGGCTTGACTGCTTTGGCACCGATCAATTTAGCACAGTCGATCACAGAGCCTCCGCCAATTGCGATAATCCCTTTACAGTTGTGTTGCCGATAACACGCAAAGCCTTGCTCTACATTATCAATACTCGGATTGGCATGAACGTCGGTAAAAATAATTGGCTGTAGGCCAAGCGTTGTAACTAACTCAATTTGTTGATTGATGACAGGAAGTGTAATTAGCGTTTTGTCTGTGACAAGCAGTACATGACTGCCCTCACTAAGATCAAGTGCATGGACAGCGTTTGCCAGTGCATGAGGGCCTCGATGTAACTTTGGATTCGGCACACCGATAATAAGAACAATGCATTTTAAAATGAAGTGATAACAACGATACAGTAGCGCCATGTTTATACTCAATTTTTATTCAAGAAGAAAATGTAGCATAAAGTAATTTATTCATCTAATACTGGGAGGCAGTTCTGAGCACTGCGTTAATCAATAAAGCGGCTATAGTGTAAGGGCTCGAATCATACCAATTGCATTAAATTGGTGATCAGATATTGCGACAGATAAATGGCTTAGTAACAAGGCAAATATTTCGCTATGTAGTTATTCTACATGAGAAATATTTAACGCAGTTAATGAGTTATTTAGCTCGCTAGAATGATCTATGTATTAATAAAATTGGTATCATAAGGCTAAACGTATCAGATGTTATTGTGCTAATGGGTGGAAGGTTTAATGAAAAAAGAGTGTTGTAGTGTGTTAAGAGGGGGTCGATTCAGTATTTTGGGATCAATACTCAGATAGAACAAAGCCGCTAAAAAGCGGCTTTGTAGAGACTAGCTATTAGGCTGTAAAGCTAACAGGGCGTCGTTCCTTACGCTCACCGTCACGGCGAGGTGGACGCTTACCATCGTTACGTGGTTCTTTAAAGCTACGCTTTTTGTCACCACGAGGCTCTGAGTTACCCGCATCTGCTGGGTGTGAACTCTTGGTTAGCTTCATTGGACGTTTACAGATAAATACGTTTTGGAAGTGTGACACAACATCCGCCGGCATATTTTGTGGTAACTGTACCGTACTGTGCTCATTGAACAGACGTATGTCACCAATAAATTTGCTTGAAATATCGGCTTCGTTTGCAATCGCACCTACAATGTTCTTAACTTGAACACCATGGTCACGACCCACTTCGATACGGTATGTATCCATAGGGCCTTGCGAGCTGTTGCGTGGACCGCGATCTGCGCGCTCACCTGAACGTTCACGACCCTTGCGTTCACCGCGTTCAGCACCACGAGCACCATCACGGCCGCGACCTTCACGACGATCATCACGCTCACGACGCTCACGCTGGAATTTGATTTCTTCCACTTTTAACGGTGATTGTTGTTGTGCTAAACACAGCAACGCACCAGCTAAATCTTCAGCACTTAACTCAAGTTTTTGGGCTAAATCTTTTGCTACCTCATTGAAGAACGTGATGTCTTTGTTTTCCAATGCGGTAGAAAGTTTAGTTTGCAAACTTGCGATACGTTTTGCTTCAACTACTTTCGCAGATGGAAGCTCAACTTCAGCAATTTCAGATTTAGTGTGACGTACAATGTTACGTAATAAATAACGTTCATTGTGCTTCACGAACAAGATAGCTTTACCAGTACGACCAGCACGGCCAGTACGGCCAATACGGTGTACATATGCTTCACTGTCTTGTGGAATATCGTAGTTGATAACCAAGCTTAAGCGGTCAACATCAAGACCACGAGCAGCAACATCGGTTGCGATAACAATATCCAGAAGGCCATTTTTCAAACGTTCTACTGTACGCTCACGAGCTTGCTGGTTCATATCACCATTAAGCGGCGCTGCTGAAAAGCCTTCATGCTCAAGTAACTCTGCTAACTGTACAGTGTCGTTACGTGTACGAACAAATACAATCGCGCCATCGTACTCTTCTGCTTCTAAGAAGCGCACAATTGCTTTGTTTTTGTGAACACTTGCACGCCAAAACACTTGTTCTACTGTCGAAACGGTAGAGTTACGTGCAGAGATGTGAACTTGTTGAGCATTGTCTAAGTACTTTGCACAAATAGACTGGATCTGCTTCGGCATTGTTGCAGAGAACAAGCAAGTTTGCTTATTTTCTGGGGTTTTTTCCATGATGCTTTCAACATCATCAATGAAACCCATGCGTAACATTTCGTCTGCTTCATCTAGTACAAGTGCACTTAGGTTAGACAAATCAATCGTTTTACGGTTGATGTGGTCAATTAAGCGGCCCGGCGTAGCAACAATAATTTGTGCACCACGGCGCAATGCGCTTAACTGGATGCCATAGCTTTGTCCACCATAAAGAGCAAGTACTTCTACGCCCTTAGTGTATTTAGCATATTGTTCAAATGCTTCTGCCACCTGAATGGCAAGTTCACGAGTTGGTGTTAACACCAAAATTTGTGGCTGTTTAGTAGCCGAGTCAATATTGTTCAATAGTGGTAAAGCAAATGCTGCTGTTTTACCTGTACCCGTCTGCGCTAGTCCCAGTACGTCCTTTCTTTCTAGCAATAACGGTATACATTGAGCTTGGATCTCAGATGGTGTCTTGTATCCTTGCTCTTCGACTGCTTTTAAAATTGCAGGAGAAAGATCTAAAGATTTAAACGTGACTGGTTCTGACATTAATGCGCCTCAACGAATTTAAAGAGGCGCGCATTGTATAGGAAAAGCGAATCAAATGCTTGTACTAATTAGAACTAATTTATATGTGGTTGAAGTTGTGCGTTTTTTAATCGTTTTTAAAATGGGTAATTAACATGGCGTTTACTAAGTTGCTAATTTCCGCTTTAAAATAAATTTGCCTGCGATGTTTAGTTATAGAGCGCTAAATTCTCTTTGGCATATGCCTCAAACTCGGTAAAGCCACCAATATGGTTTTGATCGATAAATACTTGTGGCACAGTTGGACAAGGTTTGCCTGCTGATTTTTCTAAGTCAGCCTTGCTCACACCCTCTTTGATTATGTCCACATAGCGGAAACTAAAGTCATCACGTTGACTGGCTAAGCGCTCCGCGACTTCTTTAGCACGTACGCAGTAAGGGCATCCTTCTCGACCAAAAATTACTGTAAACATAATCTATCCTCTTTATTTGAATTTATTTAACTTTGTTCAGTGTAGAGGATTTTTAATGAAGTAAAAGCAACAAAAAACAATCAAAACAATCGGAAATATCGATTATGTTCTATAAACCGTTTTGATTAGGTGATAACCAAACTTTGTTTTTACAGGACCATGTACTTCAAATAGCGGTTTTTTAAATACCACGTCATCAAATGCTTTGACCATATCGCCTTTATTAAATTCGCCTAAATCACCCCCACGTTTTTTTGAAGGACAAATTGAGTGCTGTTTTGCTAGTTTGTTAAAGTCGCCACCTTTGGCTAGTTTTGCTTTAATGGCAAGGCATTCTTTTTCAGTTTTCACTAGGATGTGATACGCGCATGCTTTTGGCATAAGGGCTCCTTAGGATTAATACTAAGAAGAGATCATGAAGGGCTTGGTTTTAAAACACAAGCCCTAGGATGGGGAAATCGTTGTTAAAAAGTAACGCTGAATCCGATAGAAGGGCGCATTTCAAAGTCATCCTCTTCTTCTTTGATGTATAAATCATCAACCGATTTCACTTTCTTATAGTCTAAATCGATATAGCTGATATTGTCTTGAGCGTAGGCATTCATTAGCTCCAGGATGAGCTTGCCGTCAAGCCCAAAAAGTTGGGTTTTTCGCTCAAAGCGTATGTCGAGTCGGTGATATATATCGTGACGTTTTGAGAATGGCTCTCCATATACAGGTAAAAAATGGTTTGCATAATCAGGGTTTTCCTTTACTGCAATAATCGGTGTGTAGGCTTGTCCGCTGCGCGCCGTAAAGTTAAAACCACCTTCCCATAGCTCGTTTATTTCATAGTGGAATACGGCGTTAAATACGAAAGGCGTATCCGCATAATAGTCACGAGTAATATTCGCTCTTGTGTCTGTACGTTCACTTTTAGCGTAGCTAAGTGACACCCAGCCATACCAGTTGTCAGTTTTGTTTTTACTTAGTAGTAGGTCAACACCATAGGCCTCACCGTCTACTTGGTTGCTATAGAGTCTCTGAGCATCTGCTGCATTTGAGTCAATGGCCAGTGGTAAATCATCCATAGTTTTATAGTAACCTTCAATTGACCACGACCACTCGTTGTCAAGTTGTTGCTCAAACCCGAGAGTAAAATGATCAGAGGTTTGTGATTTTAACTTTGGATTACCTACTTTGGGCATAATGTAATCCACATCTTGCATACGGTTATACTGCCCGTACTTGACGCTGACAGTCATGTCGTCGCTCAAATAATAATTTAATGCTAAACGTGGGGAAATAAAGTCCTCATTTGTATAGTCATTATGCTGAAGTTGCACGCCAAGCTCTGACTGTAATTGTTCAGTGACTTGCCATACATGTGTGACACCGATAAATCCTGAGTCGATATCAATTTGCTGCTTGCCATTAATACGCTCACCTTTTTTCAAGTCGCAATCGGGGTCTAATTCAGTACATAAGTACTGGAAAGTGTCGTAGCGATATGTGGTTTCATTATCAAAATAAGCCAGATCGGTAATGATCCTATGCGCTTGGTTAAGTCGGTAATTTAGCTGTGCTTTATAGCTGTATTGCTTTTGTTGCTCTTGTTCAAAGTAACCAGAGCTTAACGTTGCTTGTTTACCATATTCAAGCCTTCCAGAGTGATCCAATGCGCCTACACCCAGTCTAAAATGATAGTTTTTGCTAAAATGATCCCACAGTACACTTTGGCTGTTAAATTCGCGAAGGTATCTAGCATCACCTTGAAATTCTGGGGTTTTCTTGGCAAGCTCAGCGCGCTCGTTAAATCCGGCGGCGGCCGAGTCTTCCGCGCCAGTGAAATTAAAAGTAAGGGTATTGTTGTTGTTAATATCCCACAGCCATTTTCCTTGATAATCATGGTCATCAGGTGCGTCATTAACAACAATGCCATTTTTATCGCCATCGTCGTCTTCTAGCTCCTCACCTTCTGAGAAAAATAGCGGTAAAGTACTTTTGCGTGCTGAAAAGTAAAAGGCAGTGTTTTCAGTTGTTTGTCCTTCAACAAACACACCAGCGTTAAACATGGTGAAATCGAGCGTTGTGGTAATTGGCTGATATTTGGGGTTGCGCAAGGTGACGTCAAATACAGCGCCAGTTGCATTGCTATATGCCGCACCATAACCTGCGGAATAAAGTTGAAAATCTTGGATAATATGACGGTTGAAAATAGAGCTGCCAAAATCGTGGAAAATGTAGCCTGCTGGCATAAAATCAACTTCAAAAATATTATCACTCGGCGAAGAACCTCGCACCGCCGGCTCACTCATAGAGCCACCTGCGGCAACTACTCCAGGTAGCGCATAGACAGCCCGCAGTGGGTCGCCCATTGCACCGGGCATCTCTACTAACTTTTCTGTATCTTCGGTAATAGAGCTGGTGATGCTACTGCGTTTGTAGTGCACTTCGATATGTTCAATATTATTGGCCTTATCTGATGCATGTGTCGTGAGCGCAACACATAACATGATAGGGGACAGTAAAAAGGGAAGCTTGTGAGTATGAGCGCGCATGGTTCATTCCTGCTTTGAGTGTATTGTGATAGCAGAAGTGTACTTTGCTTACTTGTAGAAGTGTTTTAGATTTGGGTAATAAAGTGTCTGATAAACCTTACATATACTTACATTCTCAGACGTAATCCCAGCTCGCTAGAGTAACCCATATCTCGCTGGATTATATTACTGTTTTCGTCAACAACATAGTAGCTTGGGTAGGCGCTTACTTTATAGTTGGCGGCAATGTTACTATTTCCAAGTAGGATGGGGAACGACAGGTCGAGGTCGCGAGCAAAGTTTTTTATCTGTTCTTCGTTTTCAAAATCCAGCGCAATAGCAACCGCATTTAGTTGCTGCGTTTCGTAGAGCTTATTCAAGTTTGGCATGCTATATCGGCATACACTGCACCAAGGAGCAAAAAAATAAACGACTAATTTGCGCCCTTGGAATGAGGTTAAACTAACCCGTTCGCCATTACCGAGTTGTGGTAGTGAAAAATAAGGGGCGGGTTGAGTGCCACTGGTTGAGAGCATGTCTTTTTGTTGGTAGGCGCTGAATAAAAAAAATACTGCAACAGCGACAGCTATTTGGATCAAAATTTTAATCATACAGCTTTAATTTAGTTGTGATAACTGGTAACGGCAGCTTACTACGATTTACTGTGAAGTGGAATGTGTGATGCACATAGCAGATGTGCATCACACTGCATTGTTAGCCCAAGTAACGTTTTGCTTTTTGTGGCTTGATTTTGGTTAAATCCACAAGGACTAACCCATCGATACAATTATTGAAATCGGGGTCAATACTAAAACATAGGAAGTTTGCGCCATCTTCATCGCATACCTCAGTATATTGTTTAAACAATGTTGGTACTTGAGCGCCTAAATTGGCTAAAACATGTTTTAGCTCTGCAAAGTCTTCTTTGATATCATCGCCGTGGAAAAGTTCGCGATATTGCTCGATTTGCTGATTGGATATCTTAAACTCATTTTTAGGCTGAGCATGATTAGCAAGACGAGAAAAGTAGTGTTGGTAATGATACACCAACATGGCTTTAGCTTCATCCGGTAGGCTGTTAGATAAACTTACAGCGCCAAATAAATATCTATGTTCTGGGTATCGTTTTACAAAGGCTCCAATACCATACCAAAGGTAGTCTAAGCTTTTTCTTCCCCAATATTTAGGTTGCACAAAGCTTCTGCCAAGCTCTAGACCATGTTCAAAGTAGGGGGCCATTTTATCACTGTACTCGAACAAACTATCAGTATATAAGCCTTGTTGCCCATATTCTTCAATGACTTGTTTGGCACTGGCCATACGATAAGCACCCACGAGCTCTAATTGGCGAGGATCCCAAAGTACCAAATGATGATAATGCATATCGTATTTATCAATATCACGACGTTTACCGCTGCCTTCACCTACAGCACGAAATGCAATCTCTCGCAATCGGCCTAACTCCCTAAAAATAACGGAACTACCTTGATAGTGATATAGGTAAATTTGCATACCATCTTGAGTTTGGCCCAGAAGTTCGCACTCTTCGAGTGCTTTTTTTAGTTCCTTTTTACACTCAGGTACGGCGATTGGGGTTTGTGTTTTAAGGGGCAGTGTTTTTTTGCTACTGAGTCGATAAAGCTGTTTTCGGATCAGCCCGACAATTTCTTTATCTTTTAAGTTCTCAATAATATAGGATTCAGGAGGAATACAAGCACCAATTTCAAATTCGAGAGATTTCTGCCGCTGTTTAAACATCTCTTTGACCAGTAATAAGCTGGCTAGTGGTTTGTAGATCATAGAGGTGCCGTAAAATAGAGGGCTATTTTTGGCTTTAATATGAATAGGTAAAATTGGGCAGTTGGCTTTTTTGGCCATTCGCAAAAAGCCAGAGTTCCACTTGCAATCCTTTATACCAGTAGGTCCTAAGCGGGATACTTCACCGGCAGGAAAGATTAATAAAGCACCTTCGTTTCTTAAGTGTGCTTGAATGTTGGCAAGCTCCTGTTTACGGCTAGTACCAGAGAGGTTATCAACTGGTAGCAACAACGAGTGCATTGGTGTGAGTGACATCAACATACGATTTGCAACCACCTTCAGATCCGGACGCACTTTAGCGATAACACGAATTAAGGCTAAAGCATCTAACGAGCCTATCGGGTGGTTGGCCACAATAACAACATTGCCTTCACTGGGAATATGCTCAATTTGTTTTGGTTTGTAGCGTGCATCAAAGTCTAGTTCATCTAATACTTGTTCAACAAACTCTATACCTTGCAAGTGGGGGTAAGTGTCAGCAAACGCAACAAACTCTTGCTCATGTAGCAAATAGCCAAGTCCTTTTTTAACCAACCCCTTAACCTTTGGGGAGTGCTCTAACTGTGGCAAGTTAGCTTCGATCACTTTATCGACACTGATCATAAAACGGTCCTATTGAATATCATTAACATTAGATTAAAAATATCTAGTGACATCCATGTTGCACAATTTTGTCATTTGTATGACAGGTCACTCATGTGTTTTTCTTAGTACTGGGCTTTTAGCTGTGATTTAGTTAGCATTGCTTAATGATTACCAAGTTGGATGAAGATAATGTCGTTATTGGTTTGCGTATCTCGAAGAGACAATACAAAGCTATTAGAAGAATTAAGGGCACAATTACCAGGGGTAGACATATTTGAATGGCCTCATTGTCCTGATCTGACTCAAGTTGAGTTTGTGTTGGCTTGGAATGCACCTGATGAACTGTGGGCACAATTACCGAATTTGCAAGTTGTGCAATCTTTTGGCGCTGGAGTGGATGGCATTGCACAGCACTTATTACCAGAGCACGTTCAAATAACCCGTATTGTAGATGAACACTTGACGAATGATATGGCTGAGTATGTTTTGACCCATATTTTGGCTTACAAACTCAGACTTAAGCAGTATTTTTTGCAACAACAGCAAGGAATCTGGAAACCAAAGCGGGCACATGCAGGAAGTCATGTTGGGATAATGGGGCTCGGAGAGCTGGGGCGAGCAGTGGCAGGTAGATTAACTGATAATAACTTTACCGTAAGTGGGTGGTCAGCATCGCCAAAGAGCTTTGCAGAGATTGATACTTACTTTGGCAAAGAACAGTTGGCGAGTTTTTTGGGTAATTTAGACTATTTAGTTTGCTTGTTGCCTTTAACCCCCAGCACAAAAGGTATTTTAAACAAAAGCTTATTTTCACAGCTACCGAGTCATTGTGTCCTAATTAATGTTGCGAGAGGTCAGCATGTTATAGCAAGTGATTTAATATGGGCGCTGGACAATAACGAATTAGCCGCAGCATGCTTAGATGTATTCACAAATGAGCCACTTGATGATGAGCACCCTTTTTGGTTACACCCGAATATTACTGTTACACCACATTGCGCAGCTTTGACGAGTGTAGCAACGGCATGTGAGCAAATTGCACATAATTATTTATCATTGATGAACAATCAAAGCCTTGCAAATACCATTGATAGAGCCAAAGGGTATTGAGTGGCGGCTTTTGTTAATACTGCTAGAGAACGCTAACGCTAGTAAGGTGCGAATGAGTTATTCTTGCAAATTGTAATTCAGTTTGTACCTGCTAAATCACAAAAAGTTCACTTTATATTCATTTTCCTGTATATAAAAACACCTTGTTTGTTCATTGAATATTCAGTAGATTAATAAAAAAATAATAAAAACAGGAGGCTATAAAATGAAGAGTAAACAAAGCGGTGTGAAGTTTTCAATTGTCCTTTTTTCGGTCATTTTATTGGGGGTTTCAGCTTGGTTTACAAAGGCTCAAGCAAGCGAATCACTAGAGCCTACTGTTACAGTAAATGTTAACGTTTAGCGTGTAACTCTCTGTTCTCTAACTTCTTTTCCTGACTCTTTTTTAGAAGAACGTATGTTGATGCGCTGCCACCATGGCAACTCAATGCACTATGGTAGGCTAAAACTTGAGGCATTTCTTTCAGCCACTTGTTGATGTAACTTTTGAGTATTGCAGGAAATGGTTTACTTTTAAGGCCATTTCCGTGTCGAATCAGTAGCACTCTGATGTTTCGTTGTTGGCAATCTAGCACAAACTCAAAAATTGCCCCTCTAGCTTGGTGAAATGATTTGCCATGTAAGTCGAGTGTCGCATCGATTTGATACTTACCTAAGCGCAAATTTTTGTATACGCCTTCTTGCACACCTGACTTTTTATACGCAAGTAGATCGTGTGGATCGACTAGGTCAACATACTCTGTCGACAAGAAGTTAGCGTCAAAATCAATTTCTTGTTGAGCTGCACGCCGCTTTTCCAACTGTGCAATAGTGGGGGAGTGTTTAAGGTTTGTCAGTTCAACTTGATTGGTTTGCGCTAATGGGGTGACGTCCCCCATTGATGCTAGGAATAATTCTTCATCTGTCATAGCCATACTACACCTGAAAAATGCAACTGAGAGTATGGCTGAGATTTTAGCCTAGTCGAACTGAGATGACTACTAACTCAGTTCTATTTGCCCAAAAGTATAAACCTTAAATAAATAAAATGTATTAATAAGAATAAGGCTTAAATTAGACACCACACTCGTATTGACTAGATCCAAACTGAACGATAAAAACAATAAGCTACATGCGGCGATTGCAGCGGCACGTAAAAGAGTAATTTGGTTAATAAAAAAGGCTCCTAAGCCTAAAGTAAGCAATACTATATTGATGAGCCAGTTGAACTCGTTGAGCATGGTCTGTTTGGTCTTCCGCTGTTGATTAAAGGAGCGCCATTATGGTGATCATTTAACCATGCTTCAAGCGAGTATTTTTGTATTTTTCAGATTAGTTTTTTTAATCCAAAATTAGCTTTTTAAGTGCAGAAATAAAACCAGCTTGTTCTAGTATTTGGTACCTCTGACAGCTATCGGGGTTTGTTTGATCAGCACATAAATACAAGGTGTTTCGCTCTAATGCTGGCCTAGGGTGCAAATGTGAATCGAATAAAATAGGGTCGATGCCTGGTAGCCCATCCCAGTACACACTTTGTGAGACCAGACCAAGTTTTTCATAGGTGATTAATTTAGGTTTAGGGAATATCAAAATAAGCATTGTAATAATTGCTAGTGTTATCCATTTACCAAGTGGCTTTTTACTGCCCGGTTGCTGCTCTATAGCTGTGGCTGTTTGCGCTGCAACTTGTTCAAGTGGCACCTGACTGGGTTGTGGTGCTCTTTTTATACGTGCTTGGTGTTTGCCTTGGACTTGACCAAGTAACGCTTGTTTTTTTTGCTTTTTCTGTTTATTTGGATTGTTTGACATGCTTAGATGTAGCCTTTTAGTTGCAGCACTCTATAATAGTTCTATTATCTAAATGATAGCGTATTTTTATGTCGCAGCCTATGGGAAAGGATTATGGATCAGCAAATCTCAATACTAATCGTCGATGATGTCGGTACGGTTCGCAGTTTTTTACACCAAACCTTAATGCACCTAGGCATTGATCGCGTTAAGGAAGCATCAACAGTTCGTCAGTGTATTAGTGCATGTGAAGAGCAGCATTTTGATATTGTATTTTTAGACATTGAGTTACCGGACGGAGATGGTAAAGAAATTATCTGCCAGTTAAATGAAATCAACCCAGACCTTAATGTAGTGATGGTCTCGGCTCACTCGACGGTTGAAAATGTGAAAGACGCAATTGAACTCGGTGCTAAGGGGTTTGTGGTTAAGCCATTCTCGCCAAAGAAAATTGCAGCTATGTTGAAGAAGTTTTATCCAGAATTGGAAATAAGTTAGGCCATACCTAACTGACATGCATAAAAAAACCGACTTTCGTCGGTTTTTTCAATCAAAAACAAATTATAGTGCTTTAATTTTAGCAGCTAAACGGCTCTTATGGCGAGCAGCTTTGTTTTTGTGGATAAGACCTTTAGTTGCGTAACGGTCTAAAATAGGTGTTGCAACAGCAAATGCTTGAGTTGCAGCTTCTTTGTCACCAGCTTCAATTGCAGCGATTACTTTTTTGAAGTAAGTACGCATCATTGAACGACGGCTTGCGTTGTGCTGGCGGCGTTTTTCGCTAGTAATAGCGCGTTTTTTTGCAGACTTGATGTTAGCCAAGGTTTGCTCCTAACAATCTTAAAATAAGCTTAATTTAAAGGCCGAGGAATATGCCTGTTTTAATCGCAAAAGTCAATTATAATTTGACAACTGCGGCCTTTGTTTCTTTATCATCGGTGGCCTGTTCACACCAAAACAACAGCAATTGCTTGCTCAATTCAGTAATCTCAGGCATTAGAATCACATCAATGCCAAAGAAATTCCTCGGCTGTTGCGATTAATGGCGCGTATTGTAACAAACCTTACTTCGTTCACATAGTATTAGGCAAAGAAATTTTAATTTGTGTGTTGCTGAACCCAATTGCATGGTTATTGCTTACCTATCTTGTGGCATAATTTGCCTGGTTTTACAAAAAGCATTGCTATCAATCAATAGGGGAAAAGGGTGGCTAAAGGGTTGTTTAAATCAGGTATGATTGTCAGCGCAATGACGATGGTGTCAAGGGTTATGGGCTTGGTGCGTGATGCCGTTGTAGCAAACTTACTCGGTGCGGGGCTTGCCGCCGACGTATTTTTGTTTGCAAACCGGATCCCTAACTTTCTGCGTCGTTTGTTCGCAGAGGGAGCATTTGCACAGGCTTTTGTGCCAGTCTTATCTGAAATAAAAGAAAAGCATGGTGACGACGAAGTCAGAATATTTGTCGCACAGGCTGCAGGAACGCTTGGTACTATACTAATGATAGTGACAATTATGGGGGTGATTGGCTCCCCGGTGATTGCTGCATTGTTTGGAACAGGGTGGTTCATAGATTGGTGGCAAGGTGGTGCTGATGCAGAAAAATTTGTGCTAGCAAGTGGTTTGCTAAAACTGACCTTCCCTTATTTATTCTTTGTTAGTCTGGTCGCGTTAAGCGCAGCGGTGTTGAATGTTTACAACCGTTTTGCTGTTGCAGCGTTTACACCTGTGCTTTTAAATGTATCGATAATCAGTTGTGCAATTTTATTACATGACTCATTTTCTGTAAGTGCATATGCATTGGCGGTGGGTGTGTTCGTTGGCGGCGTGGTGCAGTTTGCCTTTCAATTACCATTTTTGTATCGCTTAAAAGTGCTAAGCAGACCTCAATTTGCTTGGCGAGCGCCACAAGTAACCAAAGTGCGCAAGCTTATGTTGCCCGCAATGTTTGGCGTGTCGGTTAGTCAGATTAACTTGCTGCTTGATACCGTGATTGCTTCAGTGCTAGTAACGGGGTCCATTTCTTGGTTGTATTATTCAGACCGCCTAATCGAATTCCCGCTGGGCTTATTCGGTATCGGTATCGCAACGGTTATTTTACCGGCTCTTTCAAAGCTACACGCAGGCGATAATCTAAAGGACTTTCAAAGCACATTAGATTGGGGTGTGCGGTTTGTATTGTTTTTAGGTTTTCCTGCCATGATGGGGCTCATTGCGATTAGTCCATTAATTATTTCAGTATTGTTTGATCATGGTGCCTTTGCGACATCCGAGGTAAACCATGTTGAAGCTGTTAGCTATGGCGTTGCAGCGTACAGTGTTGGCCTAGTAAGCTTTATGCTCATTAAAGTGCTGGCTCCAGGCTTCTATGCCCGACAAGATACCAAGACTCCGGTACGTATTGGAATTTTGACGATGGGACTAAACATGATTTTTAACATCGCGTTAGCGCCATTTATAGGCTACATCGGACTGGCTTTAGCCACTTCGTTATCAGCCTCTTGTAATGTTTATTTATTATATCGTCAGCTAAATAAAGATAATGTGTATCACTTTTCTACATTTTCTGTGCGCTTTGCGGCTAAATGTATGTTGGCCGCTTTGTTGATGTCAGTAAGTGTTTACTATGTTATATCGCTATATAATTGGCAATCGTGGGCTTTGATAGAGCAGATTGTGTTACTCAGTGGTTTGCTCATTCAAGCCATGGTGGTGTATTTTGGCGTTATGTTTGCACTTGGTGTTCGATTTGCCACGATAAAAGAGCTAAGGGGTTAACGTATCTGAGGTTCGCATTTTTGGGGAACTTGGGTATAATCGCTCACTTTCAACCATTGCGTAAATAAGGCATTGATACTATGCAGCTGATCAGAGGTATTCACAATATTCGAGCGCATCATTTTGGTTGTGTGCTGACTATTGGTAACTTTGATGGTGTGCATCTTGGCCATGTTGAAGTGCTAAAAGGCTTAAAACAAGACGCTAAACAGTATGGTTTACCCAGTACTGTTATGCTGTTTGAACCGCAGCCTCAAGAATTTTTTGCCAAAGCCAATGCGCCCGCGAGGCTAACGCGTCTAAGAGATAAGTTAGTGCTGCTTTCTAAGTTGGGTATAGAACGTGTTATTTGCGTGAGCTTTAACGCTAGGTTTGCAGGTCAAGATGCTGAAACGTTTATCAAAGATGTTTTGATAGATAAGCTGGGTGTTAAAGCCTTAACGGTCGGAGATGACTTTCGTTTTGGTAAAGCGCGACAGGGCGATTTTGAAATGCTCAAGCGGGTGGGGGATGTGCATAATATGCAAGTCAAAAGCACTGCCAGCTTGCGTCGCGACGACCACCGCGTGAGTAGCACTTTGATCAGACGTGCTTTGGCGGATGGTGAGCTTGATAAAGCACACGAAATGTTAGGCCATACTTATGCAATTTCTGGTCGTGTCATTCACGGTTGGAAAAAAGGCAGAGAGCTTGGCTTTCGCACTGCAAATATTGCACTTAAGCGGCAGGTAAACCCCGTTAAAGGGGTGTTTGCCGTTATGGTAACGCTTGATGATAAACACTATGCAGGTGTTGCTAACGTAGGAAATAAGCCTACATTGAATGGTACAAAAGCATTGCTTGAAGTACATTTATTTAATTTTAACCAAGATGTCTACGGGCATTTTATGCAAGTGGAGCTGATAAAGAAGCTTCGCGATGAGCAAAAATTCGATACATTGGAACAACTAACAGCGCAAATCGCTCACGATGTTGCTGCTGCAAAACAATGTTTTAATTTTAAGTAGCCGATACGGAAACTAGGATAAATGAGCGACTACAAACATACTTTAAATCTACCGGAAACTGAGTTTCCAATGCGCGGAAATTTGGCGCAACGCGAACCAAAAATGCTTAATGCTTGGTATGAAAAAGATTTATACGGTCGAATTCGTGACGCGAAAAAAGGTAAGAAGCCATTTATTTTGCACGATGGTCCTCCATACGCGAACGGCGATATTCACCTTGGTCACTCAGTAAACAAGATCCTAAAAGACATTATTATTAAATCTAAGACACTGTCTGATTTTGATGCGCCCTATGTGCCTGGTTGGGACTGTCATGGTTTGCCTATCGAGCTACAGGTTGAGAAAAAGGTCGGCAAGCCGGGTCATAAAGTGTCTGCTGCAGAGTTTCGAGAAAAGTGTCGTGCGTATGCCGCTAAGCAAGTAGAAGGTCAAAAAACTGATTTTAAACGCTTAGGTGTGCTTGGTGATTGGGATAAACCATACCTGACCATGAACTTTGACTTTGAAGCCAATGCGATCCGCGTGCTTGGCCGCATTATCGAAAATGGTCATTTGCATAAGGGGGCTAAGCCTGTTCACTGGTGTACTGACTGTGGTTCGGCACTTGCTGAAGCAGAAGTGGAATATCAAGATAAGCAATCACCAGCGATTGATGTGCGTTTTGACTTTGTTGACCAGCAAGCTGTAGTAAAAGCTTTTGAACTAGCTGAAGGTCACGAAGGTACAGGTTTAGTAAGCACGGTTATCTGGACGACAACGCCTTGGACACTGCCTGCAAACCGCGCTGTAGCAGTTCATGAGCGTTTAGAGTATGCGCTTGTACAAGTAGAAGATGAAGGTAAAGAACAACGTATTATTTTAGGTTCAGAGCTTGTAAAAGATGCTATGGACCGCTTTGGCTTTAATCACTTTCATGTACTTGGTTATGTAAAAGGTCAGGCTCTTGAAAATTTAAGAGTGGCGCATCCATTTCTAGAAATGGACGTGCCAGTCATTCTGGGCGACCATGTCACCACTGATTCTGGTACTGGTATTGTTCATACCGCACCGGGTCATGGTCCTGAAGATTTCTCGGCAGGCCTTGCTTATGGGCTTGAAGTTGCAAACCCAGTTGGAGCAAATGGGGTATTTTTGCCCGATACGCCAATTTTTGCAGGACAACACGTATTCAAAGCAAACGCGAGTATTGTTGATTTACTAGCTGAAAAAGGTGTGTTGATGCACCATCATGCGCTTCAGCATAGTTACCCTCACTGCTGGCGACATAAAACGCCGATTATTTTCCGTGCAACACCACAGTGGTTTGTCAGCATGGATCAAGCTAATTTACGCAAAGACTCGTTAGCTGAAATTGGCAAAACGCAATGGATCCCTGAGTGGGGTGAAAACCGTATTGCCAACATGGTTGAAGGCCGTCCAGATTGGTGTATTTCGCGTCAGCGTACGTGGGGGGTGCCAATTGCATTATTTGTTGATAAAGATACCGGTGCACTTCACCCAAATACCAAAGAATTGATAGAGCAAGCTGCGAAGCTGGTTGAACAAAAAGGTATTCAAGCATGGTATGACTTAGAGCCTGCAACTTTGCTTGGCGATGACGCCGAGCAGTATGTAAAAGTACAAGATACTTTAGATGTATGGTTTGATTCTGGTGTTACTCATGCCTGTGTAGTTGATGCACGTGAAGAGCTAACGGGACCTGCAGATCTTTACCTAGAAGGCTCTGATCAGCACCGTGGTTGGTTTATGTCTTCAATGATGACCTCTGTGGCAATTAACGGTCACGCTCCTTATCGTCAAGTATTAACCCATGGTTTTACGGTAGATGAAAACGGCCGCAAGATGTCAAAGTCTTTAGGTAACGTGATCTCGCCGCAAAATGTAATGAATAAACTGGGTGCAGATATTTTACGTTTGTGGGTAGCGTCGACTGATTATACGGCAGAGATGACTGTATCGGATGAAATCTTTAAGCGTTCGGCAGACCGTTACCGCCGTATTCGTAACACTAGTCGTTACTTGCTAGCAAACCTAAGTGGCTTTAATCCTGCGAGTGACTTAGTTGCGATAGAAGACATGGTAGAGCTTGACCGCTGGATTGTGGCACGTGCCGCGGCATTACAAAGTGAAATTATTAATGCCTATGACAACTATCAAATGTTAGTGGTTACGCAAAAGCTGATGAACTTCTGTACAGGTGAGCTAGGTTCATTCTACCTCGATGTTATTAAAGACCGTCAGTATACGGCTAAGAGCGATAGCCACGCGCGTCGTTCGTGTCAGTCTGCGCTTTATCATATTGCTGAAGCGATGACACGTTGGATGGCACCTATCATGAGCTTTACAGCGCAAGAGATCTGGGAGGTATTGCCGGGTGAGCGTGGTGAGTTCGTATTTACAGATGTGTGGTATGCAGGCCTAGAAAGCGTCAGCGAAGGCGCATTGAGCAATGCATACTGGCAAAATCTGCTAGAAGTACGTGATGAAGTGAACCGTGTACTAGAGAGTGCACGTAAAGAAGAATTGATAGGCGCAACACTGCAAGCTGAAGTAACACTATACACTGGCGGCGAGTTGGCTGAGTCACTACAGAAAATCGGTGACGAACTGCGCTTTGTACTACTTACATCAAAAGCGGTTGTTGAAGTTGTAAACGCGAGGCCTGAAGGTGCGATTGCAACAGAAATTGACGGTTTATTCATTGCCATTAAAGCAACTCAAGCTGCGAAGTGTGAGCGCTGTTGGCACTATTGTGATGATGTAGGTCAGCATGAAGAGCATGACGACCTGTGCGGACGTTGTGTGAGCAACGTTGAAGGTGATGGTGAAAAGCGTCAGTTTGCATAGGAGCAATACGTGACTAATACAACTCAAAAAAGTGGTTTAGTCTGGTTATGGTTAAGTCTACTGCTGTTTGCAGTAGACTACGTAACTAAAGCCGTTGTAGTTGCTAATATGGAGCTTTATGAGTCAATAGAGTTATTACCATTTTTCAACTTTACGTACATGCATAACTATGGTGCAGCTTTCAGCTTTTTAAGTGAAGCAGGAGGCTGGCAACGTTGGTTTTTAAGTGTGGTAGCAATTGCCATTAGTGCACTATTGTTATTTTGGTTAAAAAAATTACCAGCACGTAGCTGGGTATTATGCTGTGCTTATTCTATGGTCTTAGCTGGCGCGTTGGGTAACTTGATAGACAGGCTTATCCACGGGTACGTTATCGATTTTTTGCACTTTTATTATCAAAATTGGCATTACCCCGCATTTAACGTTGCAGATATGGCCATAGTTGGTGGCGCTGGTTTATTAATTTTTGATGCATTCAAAGGCGATAAAGCGCAGGAGAAACAAGCATGAGTGAGCAAGTGATTGGTCCACAATCTGAAGTCGTGTTTCACTTTTCTATTAAATTGGAAGATGGCTCTGCTGCAGATTCAACCAAGGTTCATAACAAGCCGGCAAAATTGTTTATGGGTGATGGCAGTCTAACGGAAAACTTTGAAAAGTGTCTGTTGGGTCTAAAAGCCGGGCAACAAAAGTCGTTTGATTTGCAGCCAGAAGATGCGTTTGGTCAGCCAAATCCTGACAACATTTATTATGTTGACCGAAGTAAATTCGGTTCCGATGCACCTGCAAAAGTAGGCAGTATCATCGCGTTTACACAACCAGATGGCACTGAACTGCCGGGACTGATCAGAGAGGTGGCTGGCGACTCGGTGACTGTCGATTTTAACCACCCTTTAGCTGGTCAGCCAGTGACCTTTGAAGTTGAAATTCTAGAGGTTAAGAACTAATGGATATTTTGCTAGCAAACCCAAGAGGTTTTTGCGCTGGTGTTGACCGTGCGATTAGCATTGTTGAACGAGCCTTAGATATTTTTGAAAAGCCTATTTATGTTCGCCATGAGGTTGTTCATAACAAAT
The DNA here is from genome assembly GCF_009176705.1 of Pseudoalteromonas sp. A25. Taxonomy (NCBI): domain Bacteria; kingdom Pseudomonadati; phylum Pseudomonadota; class Gammaproteobacteria; order Alteromonadales; family Pseudoalteromonadaceae; genus Pseudoalteromonas; species Pseudoalteromonas sp. A25. The sequence continues at coordinate 1,083,181 of NZ_AP021846.1, forward strand.
ATGTGGTGGATGGTTTGCGCAAACGTGGTGCTGTGTTTGTTGAAGAGTTGCATCAAGTGCCTGACGATAGCATCGTTATTTTTAGCGCACATGGTGTATCTCAACAAGTGCGTCAAGAAGCTAAGCGTCGCGAGCTCAAAGTATTCGATGCGACCTGCCCACTGGTCACCAAAGTACACATGGAAGTAACACGTGCGAGTCGCAAGGGAACAGAATGTGTGCTGATTGGACATCATGGCCACCCAGAAGTAGAAGGCACCATGGGGCAATACGATAATCCTAATGGTGGTATCTACTTAGTTGAAACCCCTGATGATGTCGCTAATTTGCAGGTTAAGGATGCAGAGAATCTGTTCTACTGTAGCCAAACCACATTATCGGTTGATGATACTGCAGATGTCATCGACGCGTTGCGTGCTAAATTTCCCCATATTCATGGCCCTCGTAAAGATGATATTTGCTACGCCACACAGAATCGACAAGATGCGGTGAGAGATTTAGCTGATAAAGTTGATGTGTTGCTTGTTGTTGGTGCCAAGAATAGCTCAAACTCAAATCGCTTGAGGGAGCTTGCGGATAAAATGGGAACCCAAGCTTATCTAATCGATGATGCTCAAAGTGTTGATGCGCAGTGGTTTAGCGACGTTAAGTCGGTTGGTGTTACGGCTGGCGCATCTGCACCTGAGGTTTTGGTGCAGCAAGTGATCGCGAAGCTCAAAGAATTAGGTGGCCAAACAGTCACAGAAAACCCCGGAGAAGAAGAGAATGTCGTCTTCGCGGTACCTGTTGAGCTAAGATAATGTTACTGGCAGCATAATATGTTTAAGTCAGGTGACTTAACCTCTCAGTTGCTGCCAACCATTGTTACTTCAAGAGGTGTACTTGCTATGCTAGTCACCTCACAAATCCTTTCTTTTGTACTAGCATTTGCGCCAATGAGTTATGAAGATGTTTGGGTTCGCCTAGGCATGTTTAGTTTGTTTATTCACATTGTGAGCACTGCAGGGTTCAGCATTCTCTACTTTCTGCAATCATTCTTAAGCCGCTTTAGTTTGCATAAGCAAGCCGCTTTAATTGTCTTTATCTTTGAAACGATTACTTGCCTACTAAGCCTAACGGTCATTGTGCTATTCCCTGAGCAGACATCACCAGCGCAGTGGTCTTTTTTATTGAAAAATATGGCAATTTGCTTATTCGTATCATTATTGTTTATCCACACAATGACGATTTTTTTGGACAAGCTACAAGCCGCAGAAGTGCTTGCAAAAGTCGAGTTAGATGCTCTGAGTGCCAGAATTAGGCCCCATTTTTTGTACAATAGCCTAAATACGGTGGCTGAGCTTACTCAAATAGATGCGGATGCGGCAGAGCACGCAATCATCACGCTTGCTCGGCTGTGTAAAGCGACTATGCATGTACAGCAGCTTAACGCTTTAGTTGCTGAGCTTCAATTAGCTAAACAGTATTTAGAACTTGAACGATGGAGGTTCGCTGAGCGTTTGGTGGTTGATTGGCAAGTACCCGAAGACATTGCTGATATCAAAATACCCGTTTTAACCATTCAGCCTCTATTAGAAAATGCGATAATACATGGTGTTGAAGGCGTGTCAGGTATAAGCTATATAACCGTTAAGCTCACGCAAAATGAGCGGTTTGCTGTACTTGAAATTAGTAATAGCTATCTAGCCTCTCACGTAAGTAGTCGCCAAGGTCAAGGTGTTGCACAAGCGAATATTCGGGCTCGATTATCGCGATATTTTGGCGATAGAGCAACGTTACGCACTCAGATCATTAATGGGCAATACATTGCTCGTTTAGAATTACCAAGAGGAGAGCTGCTATGAAGTACATAGTTGTTGATGATGAACCTCTTGCTCGTCAGCGAATTAAGCGCTTGCTATGTTCACGACCAAGCTTTGAGTGTGTAGCAGATACAGGCAAACCCGACGATGTCATTGCGTTAATACAGCAACACTGTCCGCAATTGATATTTTTAGATATCAGCATGCCGGGCATAAATGGTTTAGAGTTAGCAAAGCAGATCAATGCCTTGCCAGCGAAGCCCAAAGTTGTATTTATCAGCGCATATCCTCAATATGCGTTGGATGCGTTTGGCGTATTTGCGAGCGGTTACTTGGTTAAGCCAATTAGTCAAAACGAATTATACCAGATAGTACAACACTTATTTCCCGCAAAAATCCAATATACTCTGGGCAATCAAACTCGCTGGGTTGAGGTGAGTGATATACTCGTTGCTAGGGCTGAGGATAAATACACACAGCTTTACTTCCATACGGGGCAAGCCATTGTCGAAACCAGTCTCAAGCAATTATCTGAGTGCTACCCAGAGCATTTTGTGCAAGTACACCGAAATACTTTGGTAAAACGGAGTGCGATGACAGCCTTAGTGCAAAATGAAGGGGGTTACTTTGTTTCAGTTGAAGGTTATCCAGAGCTAATTACCGTCAGTCGCCGTGCTGCTCAGGCATTAAAATCTACCCAATAACCGCTTATCGGTAATATTTACCACTCATGGGTAAATAGGCTTGTTTATTTTATGTCATTTTGTACGCTAACTTTATACTCCTTTATCTGATGAAGGCTAACTAAGATATGCCTATAACAGCGGCTAAAACCAAAGGCTTTACTTTAATTGAAGTATTAATCGCATTTATGGTACTTAGTTTTGGGTTGCTTGGTGCTGTGGCACTGCAAGCAAAGGCAAAGCAGGCAAGTTTTGATGCCATGCAGCGTGCTGCAGCAATTGCGTTGGCCAACGATATAATGCAGCGCCTAAGAGTAAATGATACTCAAGCAATTACAGCTCATTACAAAGTGGTTTTTAATAGCCAAACAGCATTAAATCCTGTTACGCGTTGCTTTAGCGGGCAATGTAATGCAGCAGCAATTGCTGCAACGGATATTGAGCATTGGCGCCAGGCGATACGAGCCAGAGAAAATACAGGGTCGTTAGATAATACAACGGTCTGTATTACCCCAACGGCCGTAGGTGGTACGCGTAACCGAGGTTTTAATGTAGAAGTCGTGGTAGCTTGGCAAGGTAGGCAGGCTATGAAAGCCAGCGCTGACAATCAATCAATAAACTGTGGTGTGAAAAACGATAAGCGTCGTTTGGTGGTGCTAAACAGTTATATCCTGTTGAGGGCTTAACAGATGTTTAGTAAGGGTTTTTCTATAGTTGAGTTGCTCATTGCTTTGTTTATTGGAGTATTGATATTAGGCGGAGTTGGGGCAACTTATGTCAGTATGAAAGTGACGACTCGCGATACAATGGTGATAGGCGAGATGCAAGAAACGGGACGGCTAGCGTTAGATATATTGAAGCGAGATATAGAGCAGGTGGGCTTTTGGGGGACTTTTTACGAGCAAGGTTTTAGTGAAACGAATGTCACGATGGCGGATGGTATTGCAAATCCTCAAGGAGACTGTTTTGGTGGTATTAACAATGGCAGTTTCCCAAGTATTGACCCGACCAACTTTCGTTCTGTTTTTGCAACAACCGCAACTAGCAATAATGCGCTCAACTGTATCTCAAATGTAAAGAAGAACACTGATATTTTGCAGCTTAAGTTTCTGGAAGGTAGGCGACTAGCTAGGAGCGACGATATGGCTAGAAATCGATACTATTTTATTGCAGATCAAGAACAGGCAATTTTCACATCTGGCGTGCAACAAACTGCTCTGCCGACAGTTAACTCTACACTTTGGCCATACAGCCACCATGTTTACTATGTGACAGAGCAAGATATCACTCTGAGAGATCAAAAACTTAAAGTACCAGTGTTATCCCGAAAGCGCTTAAACGTAGGTGGTGGAATGCGTGCCGAAGTGGTGATGGAAGGTGTAGAGGATATTCGTTTTGTGTTCGGTTTAGATACGGATGCGGATTATCGAGTCGATAGTTATCGTAGTACACAGGATATGACTGCATCAGATTGGGAACGATTGAATGGCATTTTGACCGTGCAAATTTTTGTTTTAGTGCGCGCCTTGGAACCCGATGCTGATTTAGAGCTGAAAAACCGCAACTACACATTAGGCTCTGATCCTGACAAGAGAGTACATACTGTAAGTGATAATTTTCGTCGTACGGTATTCTCTACCACCGTAAGATTAAACAATATGGGAACGATTGCATGGCGTTTATGAAGAACCAGCAAGGCATTGTGTTGATCAGTGCCATGATCATGATTGTGGCTGTGAGCGCGATTGCGGTCACTTTAATGAGCACTAGCAGTTTAGACTTAAAAATCACCAATGCGTCTCAAGAGCGCGAAGAAGCAGATAGTTTATTGATGGGAGAAGTGCAAAGAGCTATTGCTTCGCAAACTGCCTTAGGGGCTGAAAGTTTATTTACTCGAAATAAAGCCCAACTAGCCGTGGGAAACAGCTTTGACGGCTCAAATGGCGCGGTGAATACAGTGACAAGTCTAAATAATGGGCCACTAGAATTAAATTGTCCTAGATCGTTTTCTTATACATCGGGAGTGATTTGTAACATGACCCAGTTGGAAACAACAATTACTTATGGCAGCAAAGCGAAACATACCCTCACGGTTGTAACCGGAATAGGTCAGGAAATGATTAGCTTAGAAGAGGGGCGATAAACACAATGAGAAAATTACTTGCTTGTTTTTTGCTTCTCATTGCTAAAACAGCCTTGGCTGACGATATAGAGCTCTATTTAAAACGTAACGTTAATGTTCAGCAAACCCCCAAAGTGATGGTCATTTTTGATACATCGGGCAGTATGGCATTTTCAAGTATTGATGGTAACTCATGTGGTTACGATTATGCGCTTGAGCGCTATATCCTCTGCCCTAATAATCGTTTGGGGGTTGCAAAAAATGCCGTCACCAAGTTGCTCAATGACAACGCGGATATTGACTTCGGTTTAATGCGCTTTAATGGTAGCAACGGTGGTTATATTTTAGCGGGACTGGGTGCAAACCGCTCAACGATATTAACTCAAGTTAACTCGTTAGAAGCCAATGGTGCCACACCACTAAGTGAGACACTTTGGGAAGCTTATTTATATTTAAGCGGACGCACACGCTACTACTCGTGGTTTTGGCCATCGTCTGATCAGGATGCCAGTGTGCAGCGATACGGTCATTACATTTCACCGTTTGAAGCCATTGCGAATGACCCCAATGTTTGTGGTAGCTCTGCCAATGTGATTGTCGTAACTGACGGAGAGCCATCCAATGATAGTGATAGTGACCTGAGTATTACAAGTGAATATCTGGCAACATTTTCGACGCTTCCAACCGCGCTTCATGGCAGTTACTTACCTGCGCTTGCAGAAGTTATACATCAGCGTGAAGACCTATATACATTGCTTGGGGGCAGTGTAAAGGATAGAGGTAGAGTGTATACCATTGGCTTTGGTACAGGGATGGATGATGAAGGTATCGCTATACTAGAAAAAACCGCTGAACTAGGTGGTGGGGTTTACACGCAGGCCAACACGGCAAATGAGCTATCCGAAGCGCTAAAAAATCAGCTAGATAACATACGAGAGCTAAATGACAGCTTTACTTCTCCGTCTATTTCAACCAGTAACTCAAATCAAACGGAAAGTGGGAAATCTCTTTATTACACGATGTTTTTGGCATCGCCAAATGCACGCTGGCAGGGCAACTTGAAAAAGCTGGAGTTTGCAAATAATAACGTGGTTGATATGCATGGTGCAGCAGCGTTAGACGAAAATGGTTTGATAAAAGCGAGCGCAACGACATTCTGGTCAGAACCCGGCTCTCAAGATGGCAATAGTGTAAAGCGTGGTGGTGTGAATGAAAGTCTACAAAAGCAAAGTCAACGGACCATCTATTCAGACTATGGCGCAGGGCAGCTAAGAGAGTTTACAGCGACAGAGGGTAAGCGACAGTACCGAAAATGGAAGACCTTTGCTGATAAGTTAAAAATAGCAAATATACCCGGGCGGAAGAAAAAAAATGTAGAGCAACTAATTAATTGGGTTTATGGGCAAGATGTGGATGATGAAGATAAAGATGGTAACTCCAGTGAACGCAGAGATACAATTTTCGGCGACCCATTACATTCTAAGCCTGTAACTATGGATTACGGTAATGGTGATATTAGAGTCATAGTTGGAACAAATGCTGGCCTTTTACATATGTTCAAAGATGAAGGGAATACAGTATCAGAAAGTTGGGCATTTATTCCAGAGGCTTTATTTGACATATTGCACAGTACTCGAATGGCTCAGGCAGATACCAAGCTATATGGCATGGATGGCCCTTTAACGGTCTATTTTCATGATGTTGACCAAGATAAAAAAGTTAATGGTGAAGATAAAGTTTGGCTCTTTGCTGGCATGCGACGAGGTGGCAAGCACTACTATGCCTTTGATATAACTAACCCAGATGAACCCACAATGCTGTGGGGAGGACCAATCATCGGTGGCAAAGATGACTTCAAAGAGCTAGCGCAGACTTGGTCGAAGCCTCAAGTTACCTTTATTGAAAAGCAAGGTGATTCACCCGTTTTGATTTTTGCTGCGGGTTACGACACAAATAAAGATAGCAATGGAAAGTCGTCGGACAGTGCGGGCAGAGGTATATTTATTGTGGATGCAAAAACAGGGGCTTTGGTGTGGTCATTAACACCTGCATCAGGATTTCAAGGAAAACACAGTATACCCGCAGACGTTGAAATACTCGACTCAAACTATGATGGTTATACCGATAGGCTGTATTTTGCTGATACTGGAGGCGATGTTTGGCGGGTAGACATGCCAGGAGATAACCCTAATGATTCAGACACCAAGTGGACTCATTTTAAACTTGCTGAATTAGCAGGTGCAGGTACCAGCGGTGATCGACGTTTTTTTTACAAACCAGCTGTGGCAAATACTTACTTTAGTAAGGTAACTCGCACAACAGTATCAGGCACTGCACTGAAAACACGCAAAGACACGCCTTATGAGGCGATATTATTGGGCTCGGGCAATCGCTCTAGGCCAACGCTTAATGGGGTAAAAGATTACTTGTTTATGATCCGAGATGAAAATACGGTGACACAGTCTTTTCAAACGAACGTTCCTGAGCCAATAAAAGTTGCCGATTTAATGGATATTAGTAGCGACCCTTTTGCAGCAAAGCTCAATGACATTGATGGCTTTACTGATGTTGAAGTTACATTAGGGGGCTTTAATGGCTGGAAATATGCCCTCTCAGCCAATGAGAAGTCACTTGCCTCTCCAACGGTAGCTGGGGGGGTTGCTTATTTTACATCATTTACTCCACCTGCGAGTGTTAGCCGTTGTGAAGCGTCAGCAGGTAAGGGCAACCTCTATGCATTTCACTTACATTACGGGACACAGGTATATGAAAAGCTAAAATACGAGACGACTCCTGTTGTGCCTGATACGCCTAAAAAGTATGTTAGCTGTGAGGGCACAAGCGGTACAGATTGTGAGACTGTGGTAAGAATGGTAGGGCCTGCAATCAAGAAAAGCGAAGCGTCGGGTGGAGGAAAAGGACCTGTGGCTGGGACACCTTGGAAAGCGGCAGGAATTGTCACAGAAGCACAACCTGTGGTTATTAATGGCAAGGTAAAGTTGACAAGAGAGCAGGTAGACTTTGGCTTAAAAACAAGACAAATGTTTATTTATAAAAAAGAAGAAAATGATGAGAAATAATAATATTAAGGGTAAAGGATTTACGCTTTTGGAAGCGTTAATTGTTTTGGTTATTCTGGGGATCGTGGCTTCGGTAGCTTATCCCAGTTACAGAAACTTTTTAGTCAAGGCTGCTCGCTCAGAAGCCATGGTGGTTTTGCTAGATGCTGCGAATAAGCAAGAGCAGTATTATGTCGACAATCGTAGCTATACCGATAAATTATCAGATATTGGGGTTCCAGAAAAAACAGAAAATGGCTATTACTCCCTGTCGGTTACTGTCGATGAAGCAACATTTGAAGTGGTCGCTAAGCCAATAGCAGGCCCTGTCTCTGGAGATAAAGAGTGTTCAGCTTTGATGATCAATGAGCTGGGTCAAAAGCTTAGCGAAGGAAGTGAAACAAAAGAGTATTGTTGGCAACGCTAAGACCAAATTATAAGGGGCATTTATCAGTGTCCCTTATACGAGCTCTTCCTGTGTTACTTACACTCATTTCTAGGCCTAGCGATTCGCCATTTTTCTCAGGTAAGCAATATACAAAAGTGCCATTTGTAAAGCCTCGAATTGACGCATCGTAGTTAAAAATAATAGCGGGTCTTGGGTAGTCTATGGAGTCTGTACTGGGTATTGCCGAGATTTCATATAATCGAACATCCTCTTTATCAAATACTCTTAAGTCTCCCTTATCTATAAACACCGTTATTTCTTTATGCCAAGTATTTGGGATACAGCGGTTGTTATCTAAGTGGCAGATTGTGGTTTCATTCCCCGTGGAGGCTGCTTGTGTTCTTGCCAGCGCCAATGCACGTTTTAGTTGTTTAAGTGCAAGCTCAGGCCTGTAGTCGGAAATGATTTCACCGTAACTTGATAATGCCAAACTCATTAGAGAGCTTAGTATGGTGAGTGTAACGAGCACCTCGATTAAGGTGAGCCCCACATATACTGCACGTCGTTGTTTATCCATCCTTGGATAGCCCTAATTACAGAAGCGTGTTTGAAATTTAGCTCATGAGAGGGGAGTTGCAATCTTATAATGTGATCCTATGGCTGTTGACTGTAAAGATATAAAAATAAAGCGCTTTTAAAACAAATGCTTTTATCTATGAGAGGTCCGAAGTATGGTCATCGATTACAGCCGAAGGTGAATTTGCTTACAGTATTATGAGCAGTTAGTTACAGTCTAACGAGGTTTTTCCGTTGAACAATGCATTGCCTGATTGTGTGATAGTTAGCATTTGGTTTGGCGAGTCACTGCTGCTTGGACAATAAACAAATTGGCCTAATGTGCTGGTGATTTGGCCACTGCCGTCAAAGCGGATAAATGCGCTTGCAAAGCTTAGCTTGTCTGCATTAGGTATTGGGTCTATCACTCTTAAAACAGGCTCATTAGCGCTATCAAAACTACCATTGTTGTTTTTGTCAACAAATACAATTTTTGCACTTGACGACCAGTTAGATAAGCAAGTTGCATCTCCACCACGGTTAAATTGAGCTTCATCTACAGGGCAAAGAATAGCAATTTCGTCGCTTGATGTTGCTTTGGCTCTGGCGAAGTTAATAGTGCGCTTTAACTCCAACAAGTAGGTTTCAGCCCTGTTGCTACTGAGTAAATTATTATTGCTATATAAAGCTATAGATGCCAGTACAGCCAGAATAGCCAGAGCGATTAATAATTCTACAAGCGTGAAACCTGTGTGCCTAAAACGGGTGGAGAGCATACATAAGTCAACATAAGTTTTTATTATTAGCTGCACTCATTATCGCGTGCTTTTTACAACTAAGGCAATGACTTTGTTTGCTAACATTTTTAGTATTGATTAAAATCGACGCACCATCATAGGAAAGTGCAGAGCCATGAAGAAAATAGAAGCGATAATTAAACCATTTAAATTAGATGATGTAAGAGAAGCTTTATCGGATGTTGGTATAACCGGTATGACTGTCTGTGAAGTAAAAGGCTTTGGTCGTCAAAAAGGCCATACCGAGCTATATCGCGGTGCGGAATATATGGTGGATTTTTTGCCAAAAGTGAAACTAGATATCGTATTAGCAGACGAAGATGTAGATAGAGCCATCGATGTGATCTTGAAAACCGCTCAAACGGGTAAAATTGGCGATGGTAAAATCTTTGTTACTGAGGTTGAGCGTGTTGTACGTATCCGTACGGGTGAAGAAGATGAAGAAGCAATCTAAATAACTTATTCAAACTTGAGTTAAACAAATTGCGAATTTTTAAGCCCCACGCCGAATGTGGGGCTTAATGTTTATTACTTTTTGAGTTGTTATTCGCTACAACCCAAATGTGCTAATACGGGATCAGCGCTTATTTAACTGCCTTGTGAGTTTAGCATTCTCCGCCAGCTCGGCTAATCCTAGTTTTTTATAACTCTTTTCCATGATTTCTAAGGCCGCATTAAGGTAACTGCTTTGTGAGTAATGCTCTACCACATATTTACCACGGTTTGCAGCAGCAAGATAAGCTTCACGTTCAAAATAGTATTGCGCTACTTTTAACTCATAGCGGGCCATTTTGTTTAATAGCCATGCAAGTCGCTTTTTTGCTTCAGGCACATAAGTGCTATCTGGATAACTGTTTACCAGGGTTGATAAATCTTGAAATGCCACTCGTGTACGATTGGCATCGCGGTCAGCTCGGTCAACACCAAAATAATCTTGGAATGCATTTTCATCCGCTTTAATATTTACCAAACCACGCATGTAGTACATATAATCTAAGTTTTTATGGTTTGGATTTAAACGAATAAAACGGTCAATATGAGCGAGTGCTTGCTCAGTGTTGCCAGTTTGATAATGGGCAAATACTAAGTCCATTTGTACCTGACGTGAATATGGCCCGAATGGGTAGCGAGAGTTAATGGCACTTAATAACTCAATTGCCCTTGCATAAAGCCCTGAATCGAGCGTTTCTTTGGCATCTTCATAAAGTGCTTGCGCTGATTTGTTTGGTACGCGTTCTATTTCATCTTGTTCTGGTGCAGAAGAGCAGGCTGCTAAGCCTAAAAATGAGGCGCTAAGTACGATGGCAAAGGCGCGCTTCCCTAAGTATTTTATCATTTTATTTTACTACCTTTGTTGTCTTCGGCTAGGCCAAGTGGGTAAAACCGAGTAAACTATGCATTTATGCGATTCTAACCCAGTCGAGCACAGCTTGCACTGGTAAATTAGGTAAAGTTACAGATGTCAGAGCAAATTTCTCTTCAAGCTGAAGTCCCTACTGAGTTAGGCGGCAAACGTCTAGACCAGATTTTGGCGCAATTGTTCCCAGATTTTTCTCGTTCGAGAATAAAAACTTGGATTTTAGACGACAAGGTCACGGTTGACGGGAGTGTATTAAACACGCCTCGTGAAAAGCTATTGGGGGGTGAAACGGTTGCGATTGAAACACACATTGAAGCGCCTCGAGAATACGAGGCTCAAGATATTGCCTTAGACATCGTATATGAAGATGACGATATTTTGGTGATCAATAAACCAATGGGATTAGTTGTGCACCCAGGTGCAGGTAACCCAGATGGCACGGTACTCAATGCCTTGTTATATCACCACCCAGATATTATTAATGTGCCACGCGCGGGTATTGTGCATCGTTTAGATAAAGACACGACCGGGCTTATGGTTGTGGCTAAAACGATACAAGCGCAAACACACTTAGTAAAAAACTTACAAGCACGAGAAAATTTTACTCGAGAGTATGAAGCGATTTGTAATGGCACCATGACTGCGGGAGGTATGGTCGAAAAGCCAATTGGCCGCCATGCAACAAAACGTACGCACATGGCTATTCATGAAATGGGCAAACCCGCTATTACGCATTATCGTGTTGCTGAAAAATTTAGAGCCCACACTCGTTTGCGCTTGCGTCTAGAAACGGGTCGTACCCACCAGATCCGCGTACACATGGCTTATTTAAATCACCCATTAATTGGCGACCAATTATATGGTGGTCGACCTCGGCCTCCGCGTAATGCAACGCCTGAGCTATTTGCGCAATTACGTGACTTTAAACGCCAAGCACTGCATGCAGCTAAGCTAAGTATTGCTCATCCAATTACGGGTGAAATGATGACATGGGAAGCTCCAATCCCCGAAGATATGCAAATACTCACGCAAGCGCTGCGCGAAGACACCAAAGCAAATCCCGATCTGGCGCTATAGCTTTTAGCCTATGATATTACCCAATTGGCCCATACAACATTGTGTTGGTGCGTTATCTACAACTCGAGTAGGTGGCGTCTCCTGTGGGCCTTTTGAAAGTTTTAATTTGGGCTACCATGTAAGTGATACGTCCAAAGATGTAGATACAAATCATAAACGGCTGCTTGATTATTTGCCTCGTCCTGCACAATGGCTCACTCAAGTACATGGTGCAGATGTATTGGTTGTTGATGAGATGACACAGACTTCTTTACTACCAGAGGCAGATGCGCACTATACCAAGTTACGCCAGCAACCTTTAGCAATCATGACGGCAGATTGTTTGCCTATTTTGATAAGTGATCTTAACGGGACTGAGGTCGCTGCCATTCATGGCGGGTGGAAGCCGCTTTCAAAAGATATTATTGCAAATACGCTCGCTAAATTTGACTCAAAACCTGAGCACCTTTTTGTTTGGTTAGGACCTGCAATAGGCCCGCAAAAATTTGAAGTAGGTAAAGAGGTTAAAGAGCAGTTTTGTGCTCTCAATCTAGCACACCAACGTGATTTTAATGCGTATGGTGATGGAAAATTTCTCGCTAATATTTACGCGATAGCAAAACGTCAATTAGCTCAATGTGGTGTCACACAGGTATTTGGTGGACAGTATTGTACTGTATCTCAACCAGCATTATTTTTCTCGTACCGTCGTGATGGGACTACAGGGCGTATGGCGAGCTTGATCTGGCGCAATTAATTCCATTCTCCTGACATTTATTACTTGAACAATCTGCTCATAATACCCATTAATTAACTAGATATAGTTTTTTATTAAGGTAGATACAGATGCGTTTAGATAGATTTACCAGTAAGTTTCAAGCCGCGCTTTCAGATGCCCAGTCATTAGCACTTGGGCGAGATCACCAGTTTATAGAGCCAGTGCACTTAATGTACTCCTTGTTACAGCAAGATGGGTCGAGTGTTCGAGCTTTACTTGCGCAGGTGGGGGTCAGTGCCGATGAGCTAAACAGCAAACTGTCACAAGCAATTGAAAAGATTTTTAAAGTAGAAGGTATTGGTGGTGATGTCCAGCTTTCTAATAATTTGGTTTCGTTGATAAATTTATGTGATAAATACGCTCAAAAGCGCAAGGATCAGTATATTTCCAGCGAGTTGTTTGTATTTGCTGCATGTGAAGACAAAGGGCCATTGGGAGATATATTTAGATCACTCAATATTACTCAGACAAAAATAGAGGCCGCTATAAAGGCTATACGTGGCGGGCAAAAGGTAGATAGCCCTAATGCTGAAGATACCCGACAATCGTTGGAAAAATTTACAATAGACTTAACCGAGCGCGCGGAGCAAGGTAAGTTAGACCCAGTAATAGGTCGAGACGATGAGATCCGTCGCACTATTCAAGTGTTGCAACGTCGTACTAAAAATAACCCGGTACTGATTGGTGAACCCGGCGTCGGTAAAACAGCAATTGTTGAAGGGTTGGCGCAGCGCATTATTAACGGGGAAGTACCAGAAGGTTTAAAAAATAAGCGCGTATTATCGTTAGATTTAGGTGCATTGGTAGCGGGTGCCAAATACCGTGGTGAGTTTGAAGAACGGCTCAAATCGGTGCTTAATGAGCTGGCAAAAGAAGAAGGCCAAGTCATTCTCTTTATTGACGAGATTCATACAATGGTGGGGGCCGGTAAAACCGATGGGGCAATGGATGCGGGTAATATGCTTAAACCGGCATTGGCACGAGGAGAGCTACACTGTGTTGGTGCCACAACGTTGGATGAGTACCGACAATATATTGAAAAAGACGCTGCGCTTGAGCGACGTTTTCAAAAAGTGTTTGTTAGCGAACCCAGTGTCGAAGACACCATTGCAATCTTACGTGGTTTAAAAGAGCGATATGAACTACATCACTCGGTTGACATTACCGACCCAGCGATAGTTGCTGCAGCCAATTTATCTCATCGATATATTAGCGACCGTCAATTACCAGACAAAGCCATTGACTTAATTGACGAAGCGGGTAGCTCAATTCGTTTACAAATTGACTCTAAACCTGAGCAGTTAGATAAACTTGAGCGTCGCATTATTCAGTTAAAGCTTGAAGATAATGCATTGGCAAAAGAAAAGGATGAAGCGAGCCAAAAGCGTCGCAGCGAGATGCAATCACTGATAGGTGAACTAGAAACGGAATATAAAGAGTTAGACGAAGTTTGGAATGCAGAAAAAGCATCTCTTCAAGGTACGCAAGTGATCAAGGCAGAGCTTGAGCAGGCTAGACTAGATTTAGAAGTTGCGCGTCGAGCAAGTGATTTACAGCGTATGTCAGAACTCCAGTATGGCCGGATCCCAGAACTTGAAAGAAAGTTAGATCTTGCATCTCAAGCGGAGATGCAAGAAATGAGCTTACTGAAAAACCAAGTTGGCGAAGATGAAATTGCGGAAATTTTATCTCGTTGGACGGGGATCCCGGTGGCAAAAATGCTACAAGGCGAAAGAGAAAAGCTACTGCAAATGGAAGATGAGCTACACAAAAAAGTGATTGGTCAAGATGAAGCCGTTAATGCGGTTGCAAATGCCATTAGGCGTTCTCGTGCTGGATTGGCCGATCCAAACCGTCCGATAGGCTCCTTCCTATTTTTAGGCCCAACGGGTGTTGGTAAAACAGAGCTGACAAAAGCACTGGCGCATTTCATGTTTGACACTGAAGATGCCATGGTGCGCATTGATATGTCAGAATTCATGGAAAAACACTCGGTAGCTCGACTTGTTGGCGCACCTCCAGGCTATGTTGGTTACGAAGAAGGCGGTTACTTAACAGAAGCTGTTAGGCGCAGACCCTACTCAGTGGTGCTGTTAGATGAAGTAGAAAAGGCACATCCAGATGTGTTTAACATCTTGCTGCAAGTATTGGACGATGGGCGTCTAACAGATGGCCAAGGCCGTACGGTCGATTTTAAAAATACAGTGATCATTATGACCTCTAACCTTGGCTCGGATATTATCCAAGAGCAGGCGGGTAGCAATGATTATGTAACGTTAAAAGAGCGAGTGATGGGCGTGTTAGCGAGCCAGTTTAGGCCTGAGTTTATTAACCGTATCGACGAAACTGTCGTATTCCATCCACTTATTAATGAGCACATTAAGCAAATAGCGAGTATTCAATTAGAGAAACTTGAGTCTCGGCTACGTGATAAAGGCTATGAGTTTACATTGACCGCTGGTGCTTTAGATAAGATCGCAGCAAGTGGTTTTGATCCGGTATTTGGAGCAAGGCCACTGAAAAGAGCCGTGCAGCAGTACATTGAAAACCCGCTTGCGCAGCGCTTGCTTTCGGGTGAGTTTGTCAGCGGTGACCATATCACAGTTGATGTTAGTGATGATGAAATAACCTTTGTGAAGTAATTCCTGCTTTTTTATTGAGTAAACCTAATCAGCGTTAGGTTTACTCAAATTTAAGAAGCTGTGAGTTGGCAAAAGACAGCTTTTACGTTAGACAATGCAATGAGCAGCGCAGTTTTTATGCTCGTTTTTTCACTGATCATTTCAATCTTATTACAACCGAGTATAATGCGTCTTGGCTGCGGTTGAAAAACAGCCACTTGGTTGGACTTTTTTGTATCCTGCAAAGGAACATGTCTATCAATAGGCCACAGCTTTCCTCGAATACACTTATGCCCATAGTCTTATCAAGCAGTAATTTGTTGTGATTAGCTCGGTATGCTAAAACTAGACGTGACAGGAGTCGCTTACGTTGTTGTTTTATGTTGGCGTTTGCTCGTTTAGTGTATTTCATAGATTCAAATTTTAACGAGGCATTAAATGCAAGATGTGAGCTTTTTGGTTGTGGACGATTGCCAGCTGGTACGTAACTTGGTGCGAAATACCATAGAGAATCGTTTGGGTTCAGATAATGTTTATGTTGCGGTTGATGGCAAAGAAGCGCTTGAACTACTAAACACAAGAAAAATTGACATTATTATTGCTGATTGGCAAATGCCGAAAATGGATGGCGATGAGCTGCTGCGCAAAGTTAGGCAGTCAGCCAAGCTTAAAGCTATGCCATTCATTATGATGAGCTCTTTGGGTGACAAAGAACATGTGTTGTCAGCCATTCAAAATGGCGTGTCTCAATATGTAATGAAACCATTTACGGCAGAAAAGTTAGAAGATGCAATCCACAAGTCCTGGAATTCTGCAAATCGTCGTGGTGCGGTTCGCTTATCTAGTTTGCCAGAGCATAGGGTGAGAATTCAAACAAGCAATCGAAAGATAGCGGGAACAGTAAAAAATATTAGTCACACAGGCATGCTGATAGAGCTTACATACAGCCGTGAATTACACCTATTTAATAATTACAGTATTGAGTTAGATATCTTTGATTTGAATCAAGAGGGCAACATGCTGATAGAGCCAATTTATGGTGTGCCTGTGCGCTTGATTGCACTGGATAGCAAAGTAGGGGGCTCTAAGGTTTGCCAGGTTGGCATACATTTTAGCGTTGAGATGCTCCATGAGGCGGTGAAAAGTAAGCTAAGCTACCTGTTAAAAGCGATAGGTGAAAGTGATAATAAGCTCATTCAAGATAATTAGTAAGCAAATGAGTTGTTTGTCCTCATTTCAAAAAGCGCCGGGGGAGAGTAGCTTGAGTTAACTGCTCTGGTACTTTTACTCAAAATAATCCCCTTTCAGCGCGCTTAGGTGTACGTGGCTTAAGCCTTAAATGTTAGTAGTAGTCCTGAGATTTTATTTGCGCTTTCGACTAATTTTGCCGCATCTTCAGCGACTTGATAACTTAGCTGCAAATTATCATTACCGTGCTCTTTAATGTTGCCAATATTATTGTTTATTTCAACGCTCACTACTTGCTGCTGCTCTGCCGCCGCAGAGATTTCCTGAGCTGATTGGGCGATTTCACTTATTTGCACGAAAATGGTTTCAAGTGCTTGTTGACTGTTTTGACTAGCTTGGGCACAAGAGTCGGCTCTATCTTTGGTACTTTGCATCACATTTGACCAGCTAAATAACGTATCTTGGATTTCTTTTATAGAGGCATAAATGTGGCTAGTGGCATTTTGAGTTCTAGAAGAAAGCGCTCGAACTTCATCTGCAACAACAGCAAAGCCTCGACCATGTTCGCCTGCTCTTGCAGCTTCAATCGCGGCATTTAATGCTAGTAAGTTGGTTTGCTCAGCAATGCCTTCAATTTCGGTCATTACCTTGCCAATCTTTTCAGCTTCACTGGCCAGTGAGTTTGCCGTTTGTGCCGCTTCATCAACCTGACTGGCTAAGCTGGTGACCATGTCGACATTGTCTGACATGGACGACTTGATGTCTTGACAGTGCTGTTGAGTAACATCGACTTTTTGTGCTGTTTCAGCTGTATTATGAGATATCTCTCCGATAGTACTGCTCATCTGAGACATAGCTGTTGCAATAGAGCTAAGACGTTGGCTTTGAGCTTGTATCCCTTGTTCTGTTTGGCTGGACTTATCATCTAAGCTGGTCGCTATATCCTTAAATGTGACGGTTGAATCTCTCATTCTGCCAAGCACTGTTCGCAATTTTGCCTGTAACATTCCTTGATTGTACTTGGCGACGCTAAAGGCGCTATGCCCATCGTAAATATAGCGAGATACTGAATCAAACTGCGCCTGTTGTGCTTGCAACGCTCTAGGGGTGGCGATCAGTTCTTCAAAATTGACCATAATCAAACTAATAAAAGCACCGAGCAATAAAATTGCTGCTGTAAGGCCCGCAAACCAACCTATCAAAGCAACACTGGCTATCACTATGCTGGCACTGACTAATTGGCGCAGGGTGACTTGTTCACTCCAATGCCAAATACGCTTTCCTTGATTGATAGCGTCGTACAGTGTTTGGGCTCGCTGCTTTAGTGTATTACTGGGGCGAACTCGAACGGATTGGTAACCGGTAAGTTGACCGTGCTCAAAAATGGGGGTTACAAATGCATCTACCCAATAATACCGACCATCTTTACAACGATTCTTAACAACGCCGCGCCACGAGTGGCCATCTTTTAGCTTATCCCATAACTCTTTGAAAGCGGCTTTTGGCATGTCAGGATGGCGGACAATATTATGGTTTTTCCCTACAAGTTCTTCTCGTGAAAACCCCGAAACGTGACAAAATGCATCGTTCGCATAGGTCGTTACACCCCGAAGGTCGGTTGTTGAAACCAGTTGTTGACTGTCGTCAAATGTGACTTCTTCATCTATCGTTTTTTGCCCACGACGCATAGCTTTCTCCATTGGGTCACGAATACATAGCTGTAGGTTTGTATTCCTGCTTGTTATTACTGTCACCGTACGTTCTAGTACATTACTGGTGATTTTCCTGCTTCTATACGGCAGATTAATTCTAATTGTGTTAGATTATAGCGAGTTATCTAGCATCACGACAGAGCGTATTGCAATGGCAGAATCAAAGTTAATGTATGGGATTGAGCATTTTGGTGATGTCGCTAATATTCTCTCCAAACAAATTGAAGATACCCCCCTTAAAAAAGAGTCTGTACGAGTAAACGTACTGGCAAGCAGTGTAAACCCTATTGATATTAAAACAAGAATGGGACTCGGCTTTGTGGCTGCACATAAAAAGCCTGAGTGTTTTATGGGTCTAGGATATGATCTTTATGGTCAAATAACAGATGTGGGCGAGCAAGTTACACGCTTTCGTAAAGGCCAATACGTGATAGGCATGGTTGGTTTTGCCTTTAATCCTGGATGTTACTCGCATCAGGTTGATGCGCACATGAGCCAATTAATCATATTAGATAAGAAAGAAAACTTGGCCATAGCGGGTCTATGTTTGAGTGGCTTAACTGCGCTGCAAGCGCTCAAGCGTTTGCCTATTGTTAAAGACATACCGCTTTTTATTAATGCGCCAACAGGGGGCGTTGGGCATATTGCGGTGCAATTAGCCAAGTTGCAAGGTAGACGAGTTATAGCTTTAAGCAGCCGACCTGAACACCCGTTACTAAAAGAGTTGAACGTAAAAATAATGGGGTATGAAGCGTTTTATCAACAACGTTACCATGCTCAATTATTAGACTTAGTTGGCGGGGAGGTTGCGCTAAAACTGCTTGGTAATTTAGATAAGCCCAGCGCAGTGGTTAGCGTTCCTACTATCAGCAAAGAGCAAGTTGTTGAATTTGCGAAGAACAATGATATTAATGCGCAAGGCATGGTGGTAGAAGTAAATAACGATGATCTCAATGAATTGTATCAAGCGTATAGAAGTGGCAAACTGATGATACACATGGATAAACAGTTTGTTATGCATGATGTTGCTCAAGCGCATCATTATATGCAAAAAGCAGAGCATTGTGGAAAAGTTATTATTGTAACTTGATATTGATTATTGCGACCCCATAACGTTTTGCATTGCCCTATTTGTTGGCCGAGGATATTTTTTTGATAACGACAGATTTACAGACTCGATTGGCAGCGCTATCGACGCCCAATCATAAGTACGCCATAAAGGGCATAAAACGTGGAATTGAGCGAGAAGCGTTACGTATCAATAGAAATGGAACGATTGCACAAACTCCTCACCCCAAAGAGACAGGCCATCCATTAACGCATAGTAGCATCACTACTGATTTTTCTGAGTCTCTGCTTGAGTTTATTACGCCGGTTAGTGATGACCCTCAGCAAACTCTGTCACAGCTTAGAGATCTACAAAAGTTTACGCTCTCCAAAATGGGTGAAGAGCTACTTTGGCCTATGAGTATGCCTTGTTTTATTGAGCATCAAGATGAAATTGCGTTAGCGCAATTTGGTGACTCAAACATCGGTCAGATGAAAACGCTTTATCGCCAAGGACTTAAAAATCGCTATGGCAGTATGATGCAGGCCATTGCCGGGGTGCATTTTAATATTTCTTTTCCAGATACGCTTTGGCAAAGTTTGCATGAATTGGAAAATAATACTCAACCATTACAGAGCTTTATTTCTGATAAATATCTTGGACTAATTCGCAACTTTAAACGCGAATTATGGCTAGTAAGTTATTTGTTTGGCGCATCTCCTGCTTTGTGCTCTTCGTTTTTGCAAGGTAAAGACAGCCGTTTACCGTTTAACAAGATAGGTAAAGGCACCTTGTATCTTGAACATGGTACTGCTTTGAGGTTAGGGGATTTGGGTTATACCAACAGTGCTCAGTCTTCATTACGGGTTATGTATAACTCGTTAGATGAATACATTGCTGGACTTCGACAAGCCATTCGTTGCCACTCAGACTTATATGGTGCGTTGGACGACTATAAGAGCACGTCACCAAAACAGCTTAATAAAAACATTTTGCAGATTGAAAATGAGTTTTACTCTCCGATCAGGCCTAAACGCAATGCTCTCAGTGGTGAAGCACCGACTCATGCATTAGAGCGTGGGGGAATTGAGTATATTGAAATTCGTGCACTAGATGTTAACCCATTTGTTGATACGGGCATCAGCATAGAGCAGATTAACTTTTTGGATGTGTTTTTAACTTACTGTTTATTAAAACCTTCCCCAGAAATGAGTTGGGAAGAGCAAAAGGTAACGCAAGACAATTTAACTTCAGTGGTTAATCAAGGGCGTGATCCTGCCGTTACTTTGCTTAAATATAACGAGCACGTATTGTTACAAAGATGGGCTGAGAGCATTTTTTCTGATCTAGTTGCTGTTGCAAAGTGGATGGATGAGGCAAATGATAGTACCAAATATACTAATACTATTAATAGCCTAAGCCAGTGGGTGAAACACCCAGAGCAAACATACTCAGGTCGCTTAGTTGCACAGCTAATAGAGAGGCAGCAAGATAGCGGCTGTATGGCACTAGAGTTAGCTGAGCAGTACAAAGCATTTTACCAAGATGTTGATTACCAACAATACAGCGATAAAATCTTAAGTGAAGCAGCTGTTGAGTCACAGGTAGCAGCTTCATCAATAAAAGAGAATGATGATAAAGATTTTGTAGTTTTCCTAGATGAGTACTTTGCTAAGGCGTAGGCAAAAAAAAGCGCAGTTTAATAAACTGCGCAAATAAATTTCAGGGATGAAACAATGCTAAACTGCTGCATTCATAAGTTAAGACCGGCACTATTTAGAAAAGTTCAATGGGTTTGAAAAAAAATGCAAAAATTTATAACTTTATTACCCTTATTGTTATTTTTAGCCGGTTGCGCCACTGCTCCTCCAAAGCAACCTCATGATATCTGTAAGATTTTTAAAGAAAAAGAAGACTGGTATTACGATGCCCGAGATGCGCAAGAAAAGTGGGGGTCCCCCAAACACGTGCTTATGGCAATGATGTATCAAGAAAGTTCTTTTCGACATGACGCAGCACCACCTATGGAATATTTTTTATGGGTGATCCCAATAGGTAGAGCAAGCTCTGCATATGGTTACTCTCAAGCTAAGACCCCTACATGGAGTGATTATATTCGAGAAACGGGTAATTCAGGGGCTGACCGTGATGACTTCGAAGATGCCATCGACTTTATGGCGTGGTTTGTTTATAAAACTCATAAAGTGAACGGTGTCTCAAAGTGGGATGCTTATGCTCAGTATTTGAACTACCACGAAGGATGGGGCGGTTATAAGCGTGGTACCTACCGAAAGAAAAAGTGGCTGATGTCTGTGGCGAACAAAGTTAAACATAGAGCCAGTCGCTATGGTGCACAGTTAAAGCGTTGTGAAGACGAGTTAGATAAAAGCTGGTTTGAACGGTTGTTTGGCTAATAGTCGGTTATTTAGCCTGTATATAGAATGCTATGACGACTGCAGATAAGCGACAGTTCTATTAAAACGCTGTTGGCTAAAATATTTAATCGAAGGTTGGTATGGCAAAACTTACCAAAGAAGAGATATATGAACGCTTAGCGAATATTGAAGATGCCAGAGCATGTGAAGCGATAGACGATGACGCTTGCAAGCATGTTCCTGGCAACTTCGTTTTGATGCTGGTTAGCCAAATATTCAGTAAGTTTGCGGATGCGTTATTAAACCCAAAAGTAACACTTCCTTGGCTCATGCAAGGGCTTGGTGTTTCCAGTGCATTTGTTGCTTGGTTAGTGCCTATTCGAGAATCTGGTTCTTTACTCCCTCAACTGGCGATCGCTAGTTATGTTCGCACTCTTACAGTCAGAAAATGGGTCTGGGTAGCGGGTGCTTTGGTACAGGCTATTTGTATTGCCTTGATGGCGGTTATTGCTTTAACACTCACCGGTAGCCAAGCTGGCTGGGCTTTACTTGGGGTGTTGAGTGTATTCAGCTTAGCAAGAGGCTTTAATTCAATTGCTGCGAAAGATGTATTAGGGAAGGTGATCCCAAAGCCACAGCGTGGGAATATTAGTGGCTTGGCTGCAAGTATGTCTGGGTTGGCCACAATATTGTTTGCGTTAAGTTTGTTGGTGATACCTGAAAGTACCCAGTACCAAGCTGTATTAGTGGCTCTCATTCTGGGTTTCGCTATGTGGCTGTTTGCCGCTGGGTTTTACAGCCAAATAAATGAGTATAGAGGTGCAACGCAAGGAAGTAAAAATGGGCTTATATTGGCCCTAAAGAAGCTTAAATTATTATATAAAGACAAAGCTTTCGGTCATTTTGTGATGACTCGTGCATTTTTGCTGTGTTCTGCGTTGAGTGCACCATTTTATATTGTGCTGGCATCTCAGCATCAACTTAACTTACCACTCTTAGCAGTATTTATGGCTGTATCAGGGGGCGCGAGTTTGCTATCTGCACCTATCTGGGGGCGCTTAAGTGATCTATCGAGTCAACATGTGCTGATGCTTAGCGCTTTTTTGGTAACTTTAAACGGCTTATTAGTTTATCTCGTGGTGCAATATTATGAGCATTTACTGACAAGTATTTGGTTTTTGCCCTCTATGTACTTTTTGTTAAGTGTTGCACATCAGGGGGTTAGGCTTGGACGGAAAACGTATTTAGTTAACTTAGCTCAAGGTAATCAGCGAACTGATTACGTCGCTGTAAGTAACACCGTGATAGGGTTGCTGTTGTTACTATTAGGGAGTATAGGTTTTTTAGATAACTGGTTAACTACTGCAGATCTTATTGTAATATATAGTTTGCTAGGTTTAGTTGGTGCTATTAGCGCAGCTTTATTAGCGAAAGTGGAATAAGAGTTTATTTGATTAGTTTTCAATAAGATTGGTTTAGTTACCTAGTTATTTATAAGAGGCAGAAGGATGTTGAAAAAAGTTATTATTGCATTGTTATTGGTGATAGCACTCCCTTTTATCATTGCGTTATTTATATCAGACAGTTACCACGTTGAGCGGCATGTTGTTATTGAGCAGCCTGTTGAGCCTGTTTTTTCCTATATAAAACACCTTAAAAATCAAGGGAATTATAGTACATGGGAACAAATGGATCCAAACATGAAAAAGACCTATACCGGTGAAGATGGCACTGTTGGGTTTATATCTACTTGGCATAGTGATAACCCCGAAGTTGGTGCAGGGGAACAAGAGATCATTAAAATTGATGAAAACAAACGCATCGATTTTGAATTACGTTTTATGGAACCATTTCAGTCTACGGATCCCGCGTACATGACAACGGAGAGAGTCTCACAGGGGACCAAGGTCACTTGGGGTTTTCATGGCAAGATGGACTATCCTATAAACTTCATGCTGTTTATTATGGATTTTGAACAAGCGCTTGGCGATGACTTACAAGTCGGCTTGAATAATTTAAAAGAGGTTTTAGAAGGCCAAAAAAATTAAACTAACTTTTTAAATTTAGTGTGCATGTAAATAACCTCAGCTGCACATAAGAGGATTTGCCCAATAAAGCTATTTCGCTCACTCCCTTCGTTATTTTCATTTGTAATAGCTCGCTATTACTTCACGAAACTGCCTTGATAGTGAGCGAAATATCGTCATTGGATATTGAAGGGGTTGCAATGTCTCTCTTGTGAACTATCAAAACTCTTATGTGCAGCTGAGGTTAAATAACCTCAGCTGCACATAAGAGAATTTGCCCAATAAAGCTATTTCGCTCACTCTCTTCGTTATTTTCATTTGTAATAGCTCGCTATTACTTCACGAAAATGCCTTGATAGTGAGCGAAATATCGTCATTGGATATTGAAGGGGTTGCAATGTCTCTCTTGTGAACTATCAAAACTCTTATCCACAGCTGAGGTTAAATAGGGTGTCAGAAGCGAAGAAATAAAAAAACCGCAATTATGCGGTTTTTTTATTTCTTTAAAAGCGCGGTTGTTTAAACTACACCACGAGGTAAGCGACAATCATGGTCTTTACTCGCTAGCTCTACAATCCATAGCTCTTCAGCAGTGTAGCCATCAGTGTTTTCTTTAATGACTTTGAAAGGTGCTGTTTTATTTGCTTTAGCAGGCACAGCTTTGCTTGTTTTTGCTTTTTTAGCTGGTGCTGCTTTCGGTGCTTCGCTAGGTGCCGCTGAACCAGAAGTTAGCTCTTCTGTTAATGCAGCTACGTCTGCAAGGCGTAGATTTTTTCCGCCATCAATACTATACCAGCCTGGCTTGGTAGTAATTTCTGGCTTCTTGCCATGGGCAGCTTCGTAAGCAGCTTCAAAAGCGCTTAATACTTCAGTTTTATCTAGTTTACTCATCGTAGATCCTAGTCGTTTTATACGCGGATACGCGGGATTTAAGATTAAAGAGTATTTATACCCATATTTGTGCTATTTTTCAATTTTTTAAGGGTTTTGCTTCCAATTTGTATCTATAAACGCCAAAATTTGACGATTATTTCATAATTAATAATGGCTAAGTCATGAAGCGTTCAGATTTTACACATTTACTAAATTCGTTATTAAAACCAGATGCCGTGAGAGATTTTGCACCAAATGGATTACAAGTGGAAGGTGCTGATGTTGTGAACAGAATTGTCACAGGAGTGACTGCCAGCCAAGCATTAATTAATGCAGCAATTGAACTGCAAGCAGATACTATTTTGGTTCATCATGGTTACTTCTGGAAGGGAGAGGCGCAGGTGATAACCGGTATGAAAAAAAGAAGAATTGCTTCTTTGTTAGCAAATGATATTAATTTATATGGCTATCATCTGCCGTTGGATATTCACCCTGAACTTGGCAATAATGCGCAATTGGCGAAAATGCTTGATATGGAGTTATTGGGCGGTTTAGAGGCCTCGCCAACCAGTGTGCCGGTATATGGAAGGCTTAAGACCCCACTATCAGCAGAAGTCTTTGCTGAAAAAATTGCAACCACTTTGAATAGAAAGCCCTTGGTTAATAGTGTCCGTAATAAACCGATTGAAACAATTGCATGGTGTACAGGTGGGGGCCAAGGTTATATAGACTTGGCTGCGAGTCAAGGTTTAGATGCTTATCTAACTGGTGAAGCATCAGAGCAAACTATCCATAGTGCCAATGAGCAGGAAATTGACTTTTTTGCTGCAGGCCATCACGCAACCGAGCGGTATGGGGTAAAAGCGCTAGGCGAGTATTTAGCTGAACAATATGATTTTGATGTCACTTTTATTGACATCGATAACCCCGTATAAAGTTTGCGTTATAGGAGGCACGTTAGAGCGCCTCAGGATCTAGCCAACGTCTAATTTGGATCCAAGATTTACCCAGTAGTTCATAAAAATGTGCTGTTACTGCTTTTAGAGCCGTCACTTGAGCGATAAATTGTCGGTAAGGGGGCTGGCTCGCAAAGTTGTAAAATTGGGTTGGTGCCTCGAATACATCAATACCTTGGGCGATGAACAAATCTTTAGCTCGTGCCATATGACTTGCTGATGTTACGAGCGCTACCTTTGTATCTACTAAATAAGGAGCTAGCTGCTTTGCTTCGTCTTTGGTATCCAGAGCATTAGGATTAGTTTTAATGCGTGACGCACTTATTCCAAGCTCTATCGCTGTTTGCTTCATCAAGTTGGCACTTGTTTGTCCTGATACGACGAGTTGAGCTGATTTATAGTAATGGGCCAAGCGCACCCCCTCGGTCAATCGTGACAAAGCGCAACCGCCGAGTTGTGCATTTGCGTTTAGTCGACTGTTGGCATAAACATCACACCCTAATACAACGATTTTATCGACCCTAGTTTTTTTTTGTGTGTTGAAGGTTGCAAGGTGCATCTCCACGGGTGAAATAACCTTATCTGCAATAAAGGGCGTACTAATAAGCCAGGTGCTGACTATTATTAGCCAGGTTAATCCATATGACTTTTTATTGTTCTTACTAATAAACAATAAACAAATAGCGATAGCAATAAGCGATAGAGGGAGTGGCATCAGTAAGCTGCCAAGCACTTTTTTTATTACAAACATATAAAACCCAATCAGTTAGATTGGGTCCTAGTGTAGTTAAATCATCATTAAAATAATAGCTTAACGATTGTTGTTCTGTTTACAAGTGTTTAAGAAATGGCGATATACGGGGTTATCTTTCATGGACTTTTTCATGGCAAGGTACATTGGCCTATTGAGCCCAAGCGCCCCTAAAGGGATTGATTTAATGAGACCTTGGCTTTCGTATGGTGTTACCAACCAATCGGGCAGCGCTGCTACACCCATGCCTGCACTGACCAGTTGGAAAATCAACAGACCCTGATCGACTGTTTTTAAGGTACCATCAAAGCGAGCATTTTGAATGAAGTGTTTGAAAATATCTTGCCGCTCTTTGGGGATTGGGTAGGAAATAATGGTTTCATTTTTAAGGTCAAGGGCGGTGACGTAAGCTTTTTTGGCCAACTCATGATCGGGTGCAACAATGAGCTTTAACTTAAAGTCGAATAAATGAGCGTATTCAAGTCGGTCTTGTTCACGTATATCAGAAGTCAATACTAAGTCTAAGTCATCATCAAGAAGGTCAGGTATCGCGTCATAGCTGAAACCTTGCTCATAATCTACTTTGATGTCTGGCCAGAAATTATTAAACTCTTTAATTGTTGGCAACAACCAGTGGAAGCACGCATGGCATTCAACGCTCAGTTTTAGTTGTGAAATAGGTTGGTTGAGGCTTTCTTTTAATCTACATTTTGTTGCTTCGACGCGTGGTAAAATATCATTAGCAAGCTCTAGCAAAAGCATACCTTGCGGCGTAAAACGCACCGGCTGAGTTTTTCGTTCGAATAATTGGCAATCTAATTTATTTTCTAAGTCTTTAATTTGATGTGATAAAGCTGATTGCGTCAAGAACAACTCACGGGCCGTGTTAACAAGAGAACCGGTGTCTTTGAGGGTGGCGATAGTTTTCAGGTGCTTTATGTCGATCATCTTTAATAAATCTCATTACTAGTGCGAGTTAAATTCAGATTGCTTTCCCTGAACCTCTGTCATTACCTAATAGTAACGTCTAGACGTCTATAAAACCAGCAATCGATGATTAGTTTTTAACAAAATCACTATAACACTATTTTTGACAGCGTTGTCATTGTTTATTTAACTTTTTTACAAAAAAAACAAATTAATTTTATTCATCTTGTTTTGAAAGGGGTTAAGGATTGACGTACATCGAGCTTAAGCAGCTTATGTTAGATGATTTTTGAACAATATTTACCAAAAAGTTGAGCTACTTGATGTGTGACTAATGCAAACAACGGGTCAATTACCTAACTGTCCTCACTCGTTTTTCTTATAAGTGAGCATGCTCTGTGCGATGAGAAGACTTTCAAGTGTTTAAAAAGCCCTTTGGGGGGCTTTTAAATAGATAAGGCCATGTCTGTATTGCTTATCAAAAATTGCATTGCTTGATCAGCAGGCAATGGCTTTGATACTACAAACCCCTGTCCAAATTGGCAGCCTTTGCGCTTTAATAATGCCCACTGTTTGGGGTTTTCGATACCCTCAGCAACCACCTTTAAATCCAGTGAACGTGCTAAAGATAGAATTGCATCAATTAAAGGATTTTCTTTGCTGGTGAGTTTATCGACAAAAGTTTTATCTAGCTTTAAAACATGGATAGGAAGTTGATGCAAATAGCCAAGCGCAGAGTAGCCAGTGCCAAAATCATCCAGATATAATTTAACCCCTAATGGCTCTAACCCACGAATGATTTTGGTCGCGAGTTTTAGATTTTCAATCAGACCAGACTCTGTGATCTCTAAGCACAAAGCACCATTTGGTAGCTGATAATCTATATATAGCTGTTGCATGTAAGTCACAAAATCTAAACTTGCAAAATGCCTAGATGAGACATTGACAGTGATCCGTGTCATTGGTTGATCTGATTGTCGCCAAGACTGTAGTTGCTGGGCAGCTAAACTTAGCAAATGTAAGTCTAAATCAATAATTTGACCTGTTTGCTCTGCTATTGGGATAAAGTCGTTAGGCGGCACTAATCCATTTTTTGGATGATGCCAGCGAACTAGGGCTTCAAAGCTCACGATATGTGGGTCATGTAACGAGAATATAGGTTGAAAATACAGCTCAAATTCATTGTTTAATATGCCATGCTGCAAATCATTTTCAATATCGGCTTGGCGTTTTAACTTTTTACGCATTGCGTTGTTGAAATAACACACTTGCCCTCTACCACGAGACTTTGCCTCATACATGGCGGCATCAGCTTGCTGTAATAGCGTTATTGCGTTGTCAGTCGCACTACCGGTAAACGCAACACCTATGCTGCTAGATGCTTGCAGTTTATGCCCTTCTATCAATAATGGTTTGGCAATAGCTTCATTAATTCTTTCTAATGCTAAAGCAACCTGCTCTTTATCTTTGACATTTTCAATGAAAATCGCAAACTCATCACCGCCCAAGCGCGCAAACGTATCCGTTCGGCGAATACACTCTTTTATTAAATCAACAATCGCAACTAAAAAGCGATCGCCAACATCATGACCCAATGCGTCATTAATACTTTTAAACCTATCAAAATCGAGATAAAGCAAGCAATGCAAGTTATCGTCTTCAACTCTATCCAACGAAAGGATTGCGTGTTTTACGCGCTCCAATAGCAAGTAACGATTAGCAAGCCCTGTTAGTTCATCGTGTAATGCTCGATGTTCAAGTGCTTGACGAGATAGTTGCCGGTCAATAGCCATACTCACTTGCCGGCTAATATAAGTCAAAATAGACAAATGATGATGATTAAAGGCTTTATCTTGTGTGTAGCTTTGAATAACGATGACCCCTTGGTACTGTTCATTAACAGCAAAGGGAACACCTAGCCAGGATTTTGGAGATTGGCCAACCATTTGAAAATGGCCTATTTCAATATGGTGTTCAAATTCCCTACTGTTACACAGCAGAGGTCTTCCTGACGCGAGTGTGTAATACGAAGCGGTGTGTTTTATTTGAGATTTAGAGACACGCTGGTGCGCATTGCACTTTATTTTACCTTCAATTAGGTAGTCGATTTCTAGGATATCGCTGTAACGATCATACAGTCCGATAAAAAAGTTATCTGCGGGCAATTGGCTATTGATTATTTGGTATAGCTCGTCATAAAACGCTTCTAAATCGAGGGAGCGATAGGTGATATTGGCAATTTTTAATAAGCATTGCTCCAGTTGTTGAGCCTGATTTAGTTGCTCAACGGTTTTTGTTAGATTGTTAAGCGTATTGACCTGATTGATTTTTGAACTTAACAAGTGTGCAACCGTTGAGAGTATCTGTAAGTGACCTTCAGTAAAGTAATCTCTTTGCGGGTGTTCGCAATCGATAACCCCAAGAAGCTTATCCTCATAAACGAGAGGAACACAGATCTCAGATAACGCAGGGCGACTATCGGCAATATACATAGGCTCGACAGATACATCGCCAGAAACAAATGCTTGCCTTGTGCGTGCTACATGCCCTGTGATCCCTTGTTGTATGGGGATTTTAGTTTGCGCAACCTTGTAATCAGCACTTTGGTGAGCCACTCCCATGCTGGCGACTTCTTCTAAAAATTCGCTGTTTTCATCAGCAAGATAGATAACACAATCTACAAATCCTAAGCGACTAACCACTTGAGACGTTACATAATCAAAAAGTTCATCTAATTGCGTTATCTGTAACAAAGACGAAGAAAATTGATTAATGATGCTAAGCTGCTCTGTTTTTGATTCTAATTTGTTATTTGAAAGCATTTACATCGCTCACCGATACAATTAGGGACAATTTAACTTACTTGCAAGATAAACGACACATTATTGCGAAAAAAAAAGCATTTTATACACAAATACCACTCAAGAGCCAATTTTGCTCTTTTGATAAGCTCAAAAACTTTACTCTCTATGCTTAACTGCCTATGATCGAGCAAATTCAGCCGTGGAAAAAAGCAATGACAAGTAAAGTAGAAACCCTCACTATCACTCGACCTGATGACTGGCATGTGCATTTACGTGATGGCGTGCAGCTTAAAGATACCGTTAGAGATATTAGCCGCTATATGGGGCGCGCTATTATAATGCCAAATCTTGTACCACCAGCGACCTGTACAGAGACGGCACTATCCTATCGCGATCGTATATTGGCAGCTAAACCTCAGGGAAACTTTGAACCTTTGATGGTACTTTACCTTACTGATAACACGACACCTGAAGAGATAAAAAAAGCCAAAGCAAGTGGACACATTGTTGCTGCAAAACTGTATCCTGCTGGTGCAACCACCAACTCAGATTCTGGTGTGACAAGTATCGAAAATATATTTCCTGCCTTACAAGCAATGCAAGAGGTAGGCATGTTGCTATTAGTGCATGGGGAAGTAACAGATTCTTCGATTGATATTTTTGATAGAGAAAAAGTATTTATTGAGACAAAATTATCCAAAATCGTAGCGTCATTCCCTGAACTTAAAATTGTGCTTGAGCATATAACGACACAGGATGCCGTTGAATTCGTTAAAAATGCCCCAGATAATGTAGCTGCGACGATTACAGCTCACCATTTATTGTATAACCGTAATCATATGTTAGCAGGGGGCATACGTCCTCACTATTATTGCTTACCAATCCTTAAGCGTAACACGCATCAACAAGCACTCATTGAAGCTGCAACAAGCGGCAGTAAGAAGTTCTTTTTAGGTACTGACTCTGCACCGCATGCGAAGGATAAAAAAGAAGCTGCATGTGGGTGCGCTGGTGCTTACACTGCACATGCGGCGATAGAGCTGTACGCAGAGGCATTTGAAGAAGCAAATGCGTTAGACAAGTTGGAAGGGTTTGCGAGTCACTTTGGAGCTGACTTTTATGGCCTGCCAAGAAACACAGATACCATCACTTTAAAGAGAGATAGCTGGACTGTCCCGCAGAGTTACCCGCTTGGTGATAGCCACGTGGTGCCAATTAAAGCTGGCGCACAAATTGATTGGAAAGTTGTTGAGTAACATCAAACATCTTGAAAAATGATATAAAACGCGCAGTTGCGCGTTTTTTTATGCGCGAAGAAGCATTATTTTATTATGAAATTTGGGTGAGATTTGTACCGTTTGTGATTTTATATGTTACGCTTAAAGGGCTTTGAGTTTTTGCTGTTCTATGGATTTAAGAGTTGCGGTAAGGAAGCTTCATTGGCAGTCGGTTACTATAATTGAGCGTGTTAATGAGCACTAAGTTTTTTTTGCTGTATTTATTATTCCGAAAAGTTGCGGCGCAAGCTCAGGGAGACCGCCATTTTAGGCAAGTGTTAAATTGATCTGACTTACAGGAATAATAGGTATGTCTAATGCTAAAACAGGTAAAGTAAAGTTTTTTAATGAATCAAAAGGCTTTGGCTTTATTGAACAAGAGAATGGCCCTGATGTATTTGTGCATTTTAGCGCTATTTCGGGTGAAGGCTTTCGTACTTTGACTGACGGGCAAGCGGTATCGTTTGATGTCAAGCAAGGTAAAAAAGGACCTGAAGCTGAGAACGTTGTGGCTATATAAAGCTCATTTTACCTGAGGAGTGACGCAAAGTTGCTCCTATTCCTTCCTTTAATCTTTTTGCCTACCAAATTTCAATTATATTATTTGCTTTATTATATTTATATGCAAAAATATAGTAATCAGAATATAAAGTAATTTTATTTACAGTTAATTCTAACTTACCTTTTTTAGGTATTTAATCCAAATAATATAAGAGTACTATCAATGCGTGAAATTAAGTCTTTTATCAAATCTGCGAGTTTTAATGAGCTGGAAAAAGCTGCTGAATTAATCAACGAAGCAATTGAGTCTCAGCGTGAACAGCAGCAAGTAAAAGAAGAAGTATTAGCACTGATCAAAGAGAAAGGGTTAACGCTTGACGATTTAGTATCTGGAGCCCCAGTTGATAAACGAGCAAAAGTTAAACCAAAGTATAGAATCGAAAAAGATGGCCAAGTATTTGAATGGACGGGCCGAGGAAAAACACCCAAAGCGTTTGTTGGTGTAAATTTGGACGATTACAGAATATAACTGAGCCAGTTACTAACTTTATTTATTTTTAAAGGCTCTAACAGAGCCTTTTATTTCGCCACGTCATCTATTATGTGTATAATAATTTAACCGTATCTCATTAGTCAGAGGTGCATATTTATACACTCAGACCATACCAACAAGAAGCTGTTTATAATACGATAGCTCACTTTAAGCGCAGTAATGAACCGGCTGTAATCGTATTACCAACAGGAGCTGGTAAAAGTTTGGTTATTG
Source organism: Pseudoalteromonas sp. A25 (assembly GCF_009176705.1). NCBI lineage: Bacteria > Pseudomonadati > Pseudomonadota > Gammaproteobacteria > Alteromonadales > Pseudoalteromonadaceae > Pseudoalteromonas > Pseudoalteromonas sp. A25. The sequence continues at coordinate 1,115,607 of NZ_AP021846.1, forward strand.
CTGAACTAGCTCGTTTAGCTCGACACAAGATCCTTGTTTTGGCACATGTTAAAGAGTTGGTAGAGCAAAATGCTCAAAAATACGCTAGCTTTGGCCTCACAGCGAGTATATTTTCAGCAGGTTTGAAACAAAAGTCGCTTGCTGAGCAGGTCACGTTTGCGAGTGTTCAATCTGTTGCGCGCAATTTAGATGAGTTAAATGAGTTTTACTCCTTAATAATCATCGATGAGTGCCATCGGGTGAGTGGTGAGCCGCAAAGCCAATATGAAAAAGTGATCAGTAAATTAAAGACCTATAATACAAACTTAAAGGTATTAGGTTTAACGGCAACGCCCTATCGATTGGGTATGGGCTGGATATATCACCGTCACTACCATGGATTTGTAAGAGGAACGCACTCCAGCCCATTTAAATCATGTATTTATGAGTTGCCGCTGCGTTATATGATCAAAAATAAGTATTTAACGCCACCCAAAGAAATTGACCCTGCAGTTTCTCACTATGACTTTTCTCAATTAGAAACAGATCAATTCGGCGCTTATTCTCAAAAAGATATGAATACCTTGTTAGCATCTCAAACCAGAGCGACTTTTAGTATTGTTTCTCATATTATTGAACTCAGTGAAAAGCGCCAAGGTGTTATGATTTTTGCGTCTACAGTGGAGCATGCAAAGGAAATATTGGATTATTTACCCAGTGGCAATGCTCAGCTGATAATTGGTGATACAGAAAATATACTTAGAGATAATATTATTAATGATTTTAAAAATAAAAAGTTAAAATACTTAGTAAATGTTTCTGTATTAACCACTGGTTTTGATGCACCTCACGTGGATCTAATCGCAATTTTAAGACCTACAGAATCAGTAAGCTTATATCAGCAAATAGTTGGACGAGGCTTACGTTTATCTAAACATAAAACAGACTGTTTGATAATTGATTATGCTGGGAATAATTTTAACTTATTTAACCCTGAGGTGGGTAGCAAAAAGCCTACGTCTGATTCTGAGCCGGTTCAAGTGCTATGTCCCGGTTGCGGTTTTGCCAATATTTTTTGGGGTAAAATAAATGATCAAGGTCAAGTTATCGAACATTATGGCCGACGCTGCAAGGGCTTGCTAGGTGAAGGTGCTGAGCAGCAACAGTGTGACTACCGTTTTCGTTTTAAAGAGTGTGAAGCGTGTGGCAGTGAAAATGATATTGCCGCTAGGCAATGTTGGCAGTGTCATGTCACTTTGGTCGACCCTGATGATAAACTACGGGCGGCATTAAATCTCAAAAACGCAATGGTTTTAAGGTGTAGTGGCCTGAGTGTGACTTTGTTAAATGAGCAAAAAATCAAAGTAACTTACTTTGATGAAGATGGCGCAAGTTGTGATGAAATATATGATTTTTCTAACCCCAAGAGTCAATATGTGTTCAATGCTGATTTCGGTAAAAGAACTCGGCAAAAAACTTCACAGATAAGGTGGCAAAGTGCTCAGCAGGTTGTGCAAATGCAAGGCGTGCTATGTGCTCCTGATTTTGTCATCGCCAAACAGCACAAAAAGTATGGTTGGCAGGTTAGCGACAAGATATTTGACTATGAAGGACATTATCGCGTTGCAGATAAATCTTAGAGCCCTTACTTGGGGCTCCAAGAAATAGGTATTTACTCGGGGGCCATAATTCCCCAGCCATCGCCATAGCCTTCGTGGCCATTTGCGATACTTTCCAGATATTGCTCTGTCTGGCTCAGTAATTGATGGTCGGGTACCATTTTTATTGAGGTTATCACTTCCCAAATTCCAGTGTCTTTGCATTGCTGCAACTGCGTTAGTGGTGCAAGCTCATCTTCAGAGATAGCTTTGAGAAAAGACTCTGCCTGTGGCTTTTGTTCAAATAAGATGAAAAAGTCGACTGAATGTAATTGCGTCAGGTCAATACCTGCTTCTGCTATTTCTTGAAGAAGCTGACCATTATCGTCGTCTGGGAATTGCATAGTTAAATCCAAGTAAATCAATTAATGCTATTGTCGATGATTAACGCTCAAATAAAAAGAGGGTAAGAGAAAATTAGTCACTATTTGCATATCTAATGTTCATAGGGCGTTATGTTTGTATATGATAATATCTACTTTATGGTCAATGGCAGGAATTATTAGCACGTGTTGAGGGTTGTTTTATTTATGTTGGTGCTAGGTTCAATAGCACTGACTTTTAATGTGCGCGCGCAAACACCATGGGTATTAAAGCATGTTAATATTTCTGGTGCGCATAGTGAGGCACAAAATAATGTTGAGGGCGTTATTCAAGGGTATCTTACTCAACCTTTTGATAAGCAACAGCTGGCAAATATCCGAGTATCAGTGGCGCAAGCACTTCAGGCGATGGGTTATTACCACAGCCACATTACGGTAGCCCAAAAGCCGAACCATGAAACATTAGACATTCACATTCAACTTAACGAGCCATTGCTCTGGAACGAAATTAATATCGATATTACGTCAGATGCTAAGCGCGATGAAGTGTTACACAAGTTACTGGCTCAGCTGTCGATTAAAGCTAACAAAGTAGTACGCCACGACCAGTATGAACAATCAAAATCTGCCCTTGAAAGTATGTTGTTAGAAAGAGGGTATTTCGATTTCAAGTGGGTCAAAAATGAGCTGTTGATCCACAAGCGTAAGCGACTCGCTAAAGTAAATTGGCATTTAGACTCAGGGCCTCGTTACCGGTTTGGCAAGTTAACTATTAGCAAACATACACAAGCTAGTCAGTACATACAGTCATTAGCCACGTTTAATTATAACGCTGCATTTGATAGTGCTTTATTGTCTGACTATACCTTGGCCTTGAATGCAACGCCTTACTTTCGCTCTGCGAAAGTTTACCCTTTGCTAAAAGACAGACAAAACGGTTTGTTGCCAATTAAGGTTGATGTGCTTGATAAGCCCGCCAATAGTTTTGAAGTAGGTGGTGGATATAGTACGGACTTGGGGGCTAAAGGCCGGCTTAAATGGAGTAGACCTTGGATAACTGAAAATGGACATTTTTTTGAAGGGAACTTATCTGTTTCTGAGCGTCGTCAAGACATCACCGGGAGTTATACAATCCCCGTAGCTGATCCTAATAATGATGTTTGGCGAGTATTAGGGGGCTATCAAATAAACGATGATGTTCAGCAAGGTATTGATAGTAAAATATGGAATGTGCAATTGCAGCGCCAATGGCTAACGGACGATAACTGGGTGCGTACCGCTTTTGTTAAAAGGGAACACGAAACAACCGAACAAGATGGTGAGCGATTTAAATCTGAGATGCTTGTTCCTGGTATCAGTTATGCAAAAAAACAAAATAAAGGCGGAGCAACGCCTTATTGGGCAAATGAGCGTCTTATTTCTTTAGAGGTTGCAAGCGATTCGTTGGTTTCCTCTACTTCGCTGGTTAAGGCGCGTTGGAACAATGCTTGGCTGCGCAGTTATGAGCAAACACACTTTGCAATTAGTCGTATTAATTTAGGCGCTATTGTGGTTGATGACATCCAATCTGTACCATTTAATATGCGCTTTTTTGCAGGTGGAGACCAAAGTATTCGTGGATTTTCGTATCGCTCTATTGCACCAAAAGAAGGCGCAAAGGTGATTGGAGGTAAGTATTTGGTCACCGGGTCCCTTGAGTACAATTATCAATTTTTACCGAGTTGGCGAGCTGCCTTGTTTATTGACGCAGGAACGGCAACCAACGACTTTTCGCAAAAATGGTCTGTGGGTGCCGGATTTGGTATTCGCTACTTAACACCTGTTGGACCGATTCGTTTGGACCATGCATGGGGAGTCAGTAAAGCCAGTAAAAGCACTCGTTTGAGTATTGTAATAGGACCAGAGATTTAATGTTACTGAGCATGCGTTTTAAAAAAGTACTCGTTGGGGTATTCGCTCTTTTAGTTGTGGTTTTTTGTATATTCGCGACGGCTCCAGGCCATCAACTGATTGTTTTTACTATAAATAAGAGTATACCGAGTTTGAGCATCAAACTGGGAGAAGGCAGGCTATTATCGGGCACGCCTATTGATGTAAGTTATCAAAATGAGCATACCTCATTTTCAGCGCAACAGCTGGAAGTGTCATTGGAATGGCTTAGCTGTGCCACTGTGTGCTTGGATATATCTGCTCGAAAAATAGATATGCACCTAAAGACTAGGCCAACAGAGCCTGTGCCAGAGCAAGAAAAAGGGGAAGTAAATGCCCCAATTCACTTGGGGATTAAAAATTTTTCAGTAACACAAATTAACGCGTCAATAGATGGGCAGCATATACAGCTATCACAACTTAAAAGCTCACTGAATTGGCGCAAAGAGCGCCTACATATCAATAATGTTGAGTTACATGCGGGTAAACTCTCACTGTTAGAGCAACCTTCAAAGCCTATGGTTTTGCCTAAAGTTATACCGGCAATCGAAGTTGAAGTTCCTAATATTCCCCTTAGTGTGATTGTTACTAGCGTGTTTGTTAAACAGTTTGATGTAATACAAGGGGAACAAGCAACACAGCTTGGTAACTTATCAGCTTATGCAGAAGTAAACAGTTCAAGCGCAAAGTGGCAAATTTTTGATGCGGTGATCTCCAGCTCGGCAATTTTAGATGGCGACTTAGCAAAGATGCAGTTGCACTCTAATGGTTCTATTGATTGGTCAAACAACTGGCAAATTCAAAGTAATAGCGCTTTGGAAGTGGCTCATAGCCAGCTGAGTTTAAATACTTCAGGCCCTCTGTCTCAGTTACAAGTTAGTTTTCACAGTAAAGGTGCATATCAAAGTGCGGTTAACGGTGAATTCAACTTAACTCAAAATAACTGGCCTTTTGACGTAAAGCTAAATGCTCAGCAGCTAAAATTTGAAAATGTGCTGACAGCGCCTTTAGAGCGACTAACGGTGGATCAATTATCACTGCAGGCAAAAGGCACTTTAGATGATTATGCGCTCACCTTGAATACAACAGGCAGTAGTGAAACAAATTCTGTGTTTGTCATAAAGAGTCGCTTACAAGGCTCTCTTTCTGGGGTGGCCATCAAAAACACGCAGTTTCGATGGCGTGACTCCGAAGCAAATTTATCTGCTCATGTGGATTGGAGGAGTGGAGTTACAGCGAAGATAAACGGGCAGATAGACAAAATTCCACTGATATTATTATCACCTAAATATGAAAATACCCAACTAGGTGCAAACATAGTAGCAACGGTTGCAATAGATGAAGAGCAATGGCAAACCGATGTTCAGCGCTTTGAGCTCAATGGGTACTTATCAGATAAGCCTGTCAACACAACAGCAAAATTTTCAATTAATCAAGATCTTGAAGGGGAGCTGTCTCGTTTAGAGTTGGATTATGGCAGCAATAAACTGACCATGTCCGGTAAGTTAGGTAAGCAACTCAAACTTAATGGGCGCCTAATATTAGCGCATAGCGCAGATACCTTTTTACCAGTTGATGCCAAGATGGATGCTGAGTTCGTATTAAATGGCTCTTCGCAAACCCCCGAGATTGCTATAAACGCCAATGTGAAAAGTTTACGTTATAAAGATTTTTTGCTTAACAATGCGATAGTCGATTTGACCTCAAATAGTGCGCTTAATTGGCAAACGTACGCAAGCATACAGGCTGGCAAAGTCTCGTATGATACGACGATTGTCGAAGATATTGACGCATCTTTGCAAGGTGATTTGGCAAAGCATACGTTTGCGATAACTTCTCACGGAGATATAGCTGCGGCTGTGCATCTCAATGGAGCTTGGCGAAATCAGCAATGGCAAGGGCAAGTGTCTTCAGCAACAGTCAGTTATTTACAACAGAGCATGTCACTGGTAACCCCTGCTAGTATGATTGTTTCACAATCTGAAGCGCAGTTTGATAAACAATGCTGGAAGGTTTTTGATAGCAGAGCGTGTATATCAGCAAAACAGAATTTTAGTTCAGGTGATGGTCTTGCCAATATTGAACTAAGCCAGCTGATGCTGAAAGACTTTAACCCTTGGCTAAAAAATGTGGCGACCTTGGAAGGGATTGCAAGTGGCGAGTTGTTTGTTGATTGGCGATCTGGGCAGCTTAATCAGGCAGATGGGCAACTCAAACTTCAACAAGCTAAGGTAACGACCAAAGAGGGAGAGCGCGCGCATACGCTGCCAATTGAAAACCTCACTGCAACCCTCGGCAGCACTCGTGAGCTTGCTAGTATTAATTGGCAAGTAAACTCTTCAATGTTAGGGAGGTTGAGCGGACAAGTTGCTATGCCATTGACGGGTATAGGCCAGCCTAGTGGCTCAGTAGAAATTATCCATATGTCGCTGTCGCCATTGTCGGCGATTTTAAGCAAAAGTTTAAAACAGCCGATAGAGCTTTCTGGAGACATTAGTGGTCAATTGGATTTACACGGTAATTTACGCAGTCCGACTATCTCTGGGCAAATTAGCGCAAGAGATATCGCCATGCAAAGTGCGATGTCGCCTGTTGCTCTCGTCTCCTCTAGTGTGGATATAGCGCTTAATGATAAAAATGCGGATATAAAAGGAGAACTGCAAGCGTTACAAGGAGGCACTTTATCTTTAGATGGGCAGGTTTCTTGGGAAGGTCAACCTGTGGCAAGTATCTCTGCCGTTGGTAAGGATTTTTTAATAGCTCCTCAGCCCAACGTGGAAGTATCTATTTCACCCAATTTAATACTTAAATATCAACAGAATAAGGCTTTTTTAACTGGTCAATTACAAGTTCCTTTTGGACGCATTGAAATACAAACATTACCAGCTGGTGTGGTTCAAGTATCGCAGGATCAAGTAATTGTAGATGCACAGCAAGAAAAGGTAAGTCGCTCACCTATTGCTTACACAATTGACTTGGATGTGTCGGTTGGCGATGATTTTAGAGTCAAAGCGTTTGGCTTAGATAGCTATATTGCTGGTCAATTAGATGTGACCAAATTACCTGCAAGTCCCTTGTTGGCAAGTGGTGAGCTGTCGTTAAATGAAGGTCGTTATAGCGCTTTTGGCCAAGATCTATTAATTAAAACGGGGTTAATTGGGTTCAATGGGGCTCTAAACAGGCCTTATTTGAATGTTCGTGCTATTCGTAACCCAGAAGTAACTGCGAATGATGTTGAGGCTGGAATTGAGTTATCGGGTAGTATCTCTTCCCCGAAATTTTCTATTTACTCTCAACCTGCAATGGATCAATCTCAGGCGCTTGCATATTTACTCAATGGAGAACCTATTGGTGAGGGAGATAATGCTAATAGCACTGTTTTGACACAACTTTTATTAGCTCAAGGGTTAAACCGAAGCGAAGGACTGGTTTCCAAAACGGGTGAAAAGTTGGGTTTTAAAGACGTTTCACTTAGTGCAAGAGGAAGCGGTGAGTCAACAAAAGTGGAAGTGTCTGGATATTTGACACCAAATGTTCAAGTAAGCTATCGGGTTGGCGTTTTTGACTCTTTGAGTGAAGTGGCTATTCGCTATCGAGTATTTTCTAAACTTTATGTTGAGGCAACGAGTGGCTTATATGACAGTATTGATTTATTGTACAAATTTGATTGGGAGCCCAAGAGTCAGTAGCTCAATCAATAACAACAATAATAACAATAATAACAAGATTAAGGAAAACGGATGAAACCACGTCAGATTCTATGCACCGCGATGCTTGCCGTTTGTGCAAGTACTGTAATTGCTAAGCCACTCAAAGCGCCACATGAAGTAATAGCACAAGCGCCAGAGGAGGCTTGGCGGGTTGTTGATACGAACAATGTAATTAAAATACAACTACCTACTGGGGCTACCTATGTAGAGCTCAACCCGTTGCTAGCTCCTAGACACACGAATAACCTAAAGTTACTTGCCCGGGATAAATTTTATGACGGGCTGAGTTTTTATCGTTTTGTTGAAAATTTTGTGGCGCAAGGAGGGGATGACAGTGGCGAGAAACCGATTAAGTACGGTAAAAGAACGCTTAAAGCTGAGTTAACTTTGCAAAGCGATTCGCCCATTGACATCATTGAAGTTGATACTAATGATGGTTATGCCCCGCGCACTGGGTTTTTGAATAGCTTTGCTGTGGCGCAAAGTAGTGACGGTAAACAAACTTGGATGGTGCACTGTACGGGCACGTTAGGTATGTCTCGCGGCGATGAGTTAAACTCTGGGGGGACTGATTTTTATATCACATTAACGCCGCAACGATATTTAGATAAAAATACCACGGTATTTGGGCGTGTGCTATCGGGTATGGAGCATGTTCAGAGACTGCATCGCCAAGCTAGTGAAACAAAGCCTTTCAACCCAATTAAGTCGGTTCGCGTGCTTTCAGATATTTCAAAAGATGATAAACAGCGCTTCAAAGTACTAGATACGGCACATCCATCTTTTAAAGCACTTGTTGCTGGGAGAAAAAACAGACCAGAGGCTTGGTTTGTTGCCAAGCCTAATTATGCTGATGTGTGCGCAATACCGCTGCCAGTAAAAGCCTTTACTGTCGATTAGTGCGAATTGCGTATGGGGTTTTATTTTGCTCGCTGGAACGGTAAGGGTTGATATCAAGCCCTCCACGTCTAGTGTAGCGAGCATATACTTCTAGCTTTTCAAAGCCAAAGGTATTCATTAAATCGCAGTAAATACGCTCTACGCATTGCTCATGAAATTCATTGTGACTGCGAAATGAGATCAGGTAGCGCAGTAATGAGTCGTGACATACTTGCCGACCGGTGTAAGAAATAACGATACTCGCCCAGTCTGGCTGTGATGTGATCAGACAATTTGACTTAAGTAAGTGGCTGTGTAGCGTTTCGCTTACTTGGTCTTGCCCTTTGCCTTTCAGTAGGTTGTCTTGTGGGCTATATACATCGACCTCAATATCTAGCTCATCAATGCACAAACCAGGCATGTCGGTAAAGGGTAAGCATGCAAAGTCATTAGGTTTGTAGAGCGTAACGTTTACTTGCGTATTGGCAGCTTGAGATAGATCTTTTTGCAGTATCTCCCTTACAGCCTCTTCACTTTCGAAATGACTTTGGTTAAAGCTATTGAGATACAACTTAAATGACTTAGATTCGATAATATGGGTGCTCTGGCATGGGAATACAAAGCTTGCTACAGCCACTTGCGGTTTGCCCTTTTTATTGAGCCATGAAAGCTCATAACCTGTCCATGTGTCCTCACCTTTAAAAGGCAATGCAGACTCATCAACGGAAATCTGGTCTCGATTAAGCTTGCGCGCAATAGGGTGCAGCAATGATGCATCGTATTGAGACGCGTATTGTGTGGTTTTCCCCAGTGCCGAGGCTTTTAGTTCGGGGGCGTTTGAGTAATCTGTCATGTTTCACCATTTGTGGTTACAATGGCGACATTATAACGGATCATATGACGGTTAGCAGTATGGCTTTAAAGCAGATTTTATCTCAATTACACGATAATTACGCAGCGGCGTATCAGCGGTTGCATCAAACATTACCTTGTATGTATTACGATCCACAGTGGCCAAGTCCTTGTGAGGTAGGAGAACCTTTAGATGAAGAGCAGATCCAATGGCGAGCGGTTGCTCAGCCAGCAGAGAATGATTTGCAAGCATTGGCTAAGGCACTTGAATGTGAGATACCAACAGCGCTAGATACCTATTACAGTGCTTTTTATGCGGGTAATATTGTTGCCAATGTTGAGGGTCATCAGATTGAGTTATTACAGGCATGGAACCAAGAGGATTATATTAGGTTACAGCAAAATATAACTGGGCACGTGTTGATGAAGCGTAAACTAAAGCAAAAAGATACAGTATTTATTGGGCTGACAGAGCAAGATGATTTATTGTTGAGTGTGATGTTAAGCACGGGAGAAGTATGCCTCGAATATGTAGGAAAGCCACCACACCATGTATTAGCGCCTGATCTAGAGACGTTTTTACAGCAAGTGGCTTGTTAACGGTCCGATTACTGGAAATCCCAAGAGATATTGGATACCAGCTCGCAGTTATCACAGCGAAAGTCAAAGATGCCAAACCATGGCTCTTGCAAAGCCCAATCTCCATTGCAGCTTGGGCATTTTCTTTGTTTTTCAGATTCTAAGCTTTCTCCACCCACGCGGTAAATGTAGTAAAAGACCGGTTTTTGGGTTAAAAATCGAATACGTTTAGATAAGTCCATCCCACGGCGGAACAGGTCACTTTGGGTGCTAGAGATCTCCTCAAGCGCGGCAAATTCGCAACGTGTAGCGCCATTGATTTGAATTTGATCACATGCTTGCCAGTCTTCTTGCCACTTGATCAGCGCTTTATAATCACCATTGGCAATCGCGGGTATCTTATATAGTGGCACAGGTAAAAAATCATCCCCACAATAAAGTGGACTACATGTATGTACATACGTTGTGTAGATAATATAACTAGAAGGTGTTTGGCACTTATCTGCGCCATTGGCATGAATATCTTGACCTATAACCTTCACTTTTGGGGCAAGCAGTCCTGCTTTTTGCAGTCCATCAATGGCATGTTTTACGAACGGACTATGATTTAGAGGATGAAGGGCATCTTCTAAAGGGCACATTACGCGAGTAATGAAGTATCCGTCTTTGAGTACAGTTGGAAATTCATCACCAATAATTTGGCCATTAAAACGTAGCGCGTTTACCACGCGATTAATTGCAACTTCGGCCATATCTAACGTAGTGTCTTGGTAGCAATCAAAAGTTAAGTCGACAACAAACATATTAACCTTTCTCTAGTAGGGTAAGTAGGCGGTCTAGTTTTTGCTCAATCCGGTCAAGTTGACTTTGTTGCTGTAAGTTATCTTGGTCTGAGGTTGAGGCTAAGGGTTGCTCGATGATTGCTGGATTATTTTTATAGGCGCTGAGCCCCGCAATAATAACTGGCATAGGAACAGATTCAGATAAACAAGCTTTAGTAAGAGCGACACTTGGGGTTTTGCCACTATTGACTAGTTCGGCAATGGCTTTTTGCACGGCAGGATGCATGCGCTTTACTCCAAAAAAATAAAGCGCATCATAACATAGCTTAAAACCTTAGCGTAGCATGGCATCAAGTTCATCAATTAACTCACACCAGTCGGCGTCTTCACGCAGCGACTCTTGAATAAAGTGCTTTTGACCTTCATTCCAAAAAGGCGCGTCACAAAGCAGCACATCGTCAGCGATACGGTGCTTATCAATAAATTTAGCAATTTGATCGGGGGAGTTGTCTAACCCCAGTTGCGCAAACAAGTTTGCAAGATTGTGCTTGCTGGTATCCATAATACACTCCGTAAGTTGCCTAAAAAACACTCTGTAACTATAGTAGACAGTGCTCCTATCAACAATCAGTTCGCCATAATAACAACAACATAAGGGGACATTATGCATGTTCTAGAAAAGCAAAACCTGTCGGTTAAGTATTTATCAGCTGAGGATATGTCGGTTACAGCAAGTTTATTGTATCAAGCGTATCATGATGATGATGTGCTGCGCAGCGTGTTGTCGGCTAAAGACAACAGTAGTTACGAAGCTAAGCTAAGAGCGTTTATCCGTGAAGAGCTCTCAAGTTTTGGGCAGGGTCAACAGCCCATGGTCGGGCTGTTTAATGAGCAACACCTTTACGCGGTCGCTTGTGTGTTAGAGTCGGATACTAAATTACAAGCATCTAGGTATTGGCACTGGAGGTTAAGGTTAATGCTCAGTGCTGGATATTTACAAACCCAGCAGCTAATAGAAAAGGAGAACACGATCCGCTCGGCGTTAGAAGAGTATGGGCATTATTACTTTCTGGCATTTATAGCAGTAGACCCGCATGTTCAAGGACAAGGGTTAGGCCATTATTTACTGACTGGGTTAGATGATCTCATATCCAGCAATGATGATGTGACTGGTATGGCTGTTTTTGTGACTCAGGAATCGCAAAAAGCGTTTTTCTTGTCCCATGATTACGAAGTGATAAAAGCGCTCTCCTTTGAAAAAGTAACAGGGGAGTTACTGTTTAAAAAACGGCAATGAGACAGAATGGAAAATACAGTGTGAGAATTCTCTTACATAGATGTACGCAAAGGTGTTTTGTGCTGCGGACATAGGTCATTGTTTTGTTGTTAATGTTTTGTTTTTAAAGTGGTTTGTGTTTTTTTCAATAATATTTCACTCGGGAAATTTAGTTTATTCGCTTTTTGATTAATAAATTGCGAGTAAACTTAATCATGTCAGGAAGACAAAGCGAATAGGAATCGCAAATAGGATATGGTGCAAAGGGATAAATTGCATATTATGGAAATCGAAAGGAGCAAGGAGCGATTAAGGAACCCATAGGATGTGGGAGCATATCAAGATGATGTGCACAAGGATGGTAGGATAGGCGCTGGAAGTGCTGGTTAGGGAGCGCTCAGGATGAGTGAAGTGGAGGCCATGATGGCAAGAGGATAGTCACAGGAAGTGGCAAAGGAAAAAGCAAGGAGTGGTGCTCGGGTGTAGCTAGGATGTATACCCGTTCAGGGGATGAAGAAAAAGGTGGCTTCACGCATAAGGTATGGATAACCTATCATGGATGTAGTCAGAACTAGGCGCGGCCGATGTTGCGCCTTAGTTTTTTCTGAGCTTCACTAGTTGTGTATTTTCAAAATACGACCCATCACATAGTTAGATAAATGCGCTTTCACATAACGTGAGGCGGCCAGAGCTTATATCAACTTTGCACTTAATACCCAAAGGTAGAATGACTTGAGGATCCGTATGGCCAAAGTCTAAATTGGCAATGATTGCGAGTTGCTCGTTACTAAACTCTTCTTTAACCACACTGACTATTGTTTTTTCTAACTGGATCTGCTCTTTTTCATTGTAGTCCCGTGGTCTGCCAATGAGCAGCGCGCTGAGCTTATCAAACACTCCCATCACACCATAATTGCGCAGCCAATAACGAATAGAGTCAATTGAGGGCTTTTCTTCTGAGGTCTCTAAGAAGAGCACTTTATTTTGCCAAAAGTCTGGAGATGGCCAATAATCGGTGCCTTTGAGCATTTCTAACACTTCCATACACCCACCGAATAACCTTCCCGTTACAGTGTGATTTCCTTGTAATACTTGAGGTCCTCTGCTTTGAAGTATGATCGCCCGCTTACCTGTATTTTCGATATTTGCCCAATCAGGGTAACCATGGCTATAGTGGCTAAATGTGGGCAGTTCTAGCGTATTTGAACAACCTGTCAAAAAGTTGCGAATGTAACTTTGATAGTTATTATCAAAGTTATGGAACTGGGCAAAGCCTGCCATCACCGAAGGGCCATTGAAAGTAACTAACCCAGCTTGATTAAGCGTGGTTGTTATGCTGGTGGTATCAGAAAACCCCATAAAAAACTTGGGATTCTTTTTTATTGCTTCAATATCTAAGTCTTTGAGGATTCGAGCAGAATCGGAGCCGCCAATGGTGGCAATGATGCCATCTATATCAGGGTTTTTAAACGCTGAGTTTATGTCATCAGACCTTAATTTGGGGTTTTGGAATAGCGTTGTAGCTGCCATTGTTGCACTTGGATATTCAATGATATTAAAGCCTAGTGCCTTTAGGTTTTGTAATCCTTTTTGGTAAATGTGCGGAAATAAGTAAGGGCCACCCCATGACGGAGAGACGATAGCGAGTGTGCTTCCCTTATGCAGAGGTTTTGGTTTTATCATGGCTATAATCCTTCATAGGTCATTGCTAAAAGGTTACCAACGGGTTTTTGCTAAAGCAAAGTACAAAGTAGCTAAGCTATCCTATGAGGCGGAATATCCGTTTTAACAAGTCGGCTATTTTCTAAATGTAACGTGCCCTGATAAACACTCTCGCCATCAGAGCTAAACTCAAAAGTAAATTGGCTTTTTATTCCCGGCTTTCCATTTCGTAGAATGCCGAGGCGGCGTTTTTCACAAGCGACGCTTATTAGCTGAACTTGCAGTTTTTCAGTTTGGTGTTGGGCATGCTCTTTCGCTGCTTCAGCCGCTTGCCTGCTCGTCCAAAACAATGCGATGATCGCACCGAAAATAATAAAAAGCCAAAGTGTTGCCATCTATGAAAATAACCTACCGATTGCGCGTGACAGCTCATCACTACGATTTTCTGCCCTTAGAATAGCTAAAACATGTGGGCGAAGTGTTGGAATTGCAACTAGATCTGCAAAAATGCTGGCAAATAACCCTTCTACTTGTTTGTTGTTTGCTGCACACTCCAAGAATTTAAATAAGCGTTCTGGCTCAGAAAATACTTCCCAGCAACGCCCTGCCAAGGTTAGTAGCACATCCGCTTCAAAGCGATAATGGCTCTGTAGCAAAATATCAACACTTTGGGCCACTAATCCAGTAGCCTTACTTCCAGAGATAGCTCTTAAGTTACAAATAAGTTCGCTGAGGTTATGCTGCTCAATAGAGGTATTTATTGCGTTTTGTAGTTGCTCTGAAAATGCAGTACTTACTGAAATATGTTCAAGCATCGCACTTAATGGCTGTTTAACTTCAATTGGCAAAGAGGACCAGACCTGCTGAAGATTTGCATTGTTTTGGCCATGGTCTAGGCGAAAGGCAAAATCAGCGATACCTTGAACAGCCAAGTTTTGCCAAGCATCTTGTGGTAATTTTCCAGCAAAGTATAGCTCGCTATACTCGTAATATTGCGAAGCAGGGCGGTTTAACTCTTTTTTCAGTAGTGCATTAAATGCCGCAAGTTTGTTGGCGTTAGGCGTAAAAACATAAGGGTTATTGTCAAGCTTGCCATCAGCTTGCTCACCAGTTAACTCTGTGCCGAGTGCTTCTAGCACCATGCTGGCAAAGTGATCTCTACTGGCAACAACTAATTTGCTCTGCTCATCCAAAGGTAGCTTCAAAAACCAAACGTAAGGGTCAGCAGTGGCTTGATTATCCCAAAATTGAATTGCCACTAGGGCATGGCCTGCTAGGGGGGAGGGATAAGGAACTTGTGCCGTTTCTATCTGCGCAAATTGTTGCTTGTCTATTTTGGTTATTCTTCGGCCAATGTCATAAACTCGCCATTGTGTGCCCGCTGCACTCAAAAGTTCGCCTAAAGTAGAAATTTGCGCTGTCATGATTCACCCACTTGATTAATTTGGATGGCGATTATAACCATAATTAGGGCTACTGATAAGCAAGCGCTGTGTTACAGACCATTATTTGGGTATAATTGCCAGATAAGTGTTAGATAGAGTTTTAATAGTGCAAGTCCATTTGAGTCAACATATCCAAATGCTTTTACAGGCATTAGAGCAAACGCTGATGAGAGCAAAACTATGGCAGATGGCTCCCTTAGAGCCGACATTATTGCAATCAACTCAGCCTTTTTGTTGTGATACGATGCGTTTTGAGCAGTGGTTACAGTTTGTGTTTATACCCAAAATACACGCCATTATTGAGCAGGGGTTACCTTTACCAGCAAATATTGCAATAGCACCAATGGCGCAAATGACTTTGAGCACTCATGACCACTATAACGCGATTCACAGTATTTTAGAGCGTATAGATAACAGCTTATCTGCAGGTGATGTATGCTAGAAATCGTCTATCAAGATGAAAATTATGTGGCGATTAATAAGCCGTCAGGTTTGCTCGTACATCGCTCTTTTCTTGATAAAAGAGAAACGCAATTTGCCATGCAAATGCTCAGAGATCAGCTAGGTCAGCATGTGTTTCCTGTTCATCGTTTGGACAGACCCACTTCTGGGGTTTTACTATTTGCACTGAGTTCTGAAGCGGCGCGAGATATGAACCAATTATTTATTGAAGGACAAATCGAAAAACGTTATTTAGCCCTAGTCAGAGGGTTTGCGCCAGAGTCAGTTTTTTTAGATAAACCGCTCAAAGAAGAGCTGGATAAAATCGCAGATAAGTTTGCAGATCAAGATAAAGCGCCGCAAGAGGCGCAAACACAGTTCAACTGCTTACACCAAGCTAGTTTGCCCATTCCTTTTGGTAAATACCCAAGTATTCGTTACAGCCTAGTGGAGTGTTTTCCCAAAACAGGTAGAAAGCATCAGATCCGTCGTCATCTCAAGCATTTGGCGTATCCTATTCTTGGTGACGTGAATCATGGGGATAATAAACACAATCACTTTTTTTACGAACATTTTGGATTGCAAAGATTGATGTTGTTTGCAACTACATTAAAGTTTGTACATCCTTACACCAAACAAACAATAACAATCAAAGCCCGCCTTGGGGAGCAAATGTTGTCTATTTGTGAGCAATTAGGCTGGCCTGCGACAGAGAAGGACTATCAATAATGGCATCAGTATCGATATTTGTAGGCAGTATGTACGGTAATGCAGACAACTTAGCAGCAGAAGTAAAAAACAAGCTGATAAGCCTTGGTCATGAAGCGACAGTATTCGAAGATGGAACAATTGAGCAGCTGGTGGCAGCAGACAATTTGCTATTTATCACCTCGACAACAGGCGCAGGAGATTTGCCTGATAATATTCAACCATTGTTTTCGCAAATGCAAAGCCAGTTTCCGATGTTAACCAATAAAAAAGTTGGAGTGATTGCACTTGGAGACAGCAGCTATGGTGACACATTCTGTGGTGGTGGTCGTCAAATCGATGCATTAGTGCAAGAGCTTAATGCCACATTACCTATTGAACGACTAGACATCGATGCCTGTGAGCACTTTGAGCCTTGGGAGCCAGCCGCACCTTGGCTTATGCGCTGGGCTGCAATACTATAAAAAAAGCGCCTTCGGCGCTTTTTTTATGAACTTTTCACATCCACTTGGAGTTTTAATTTTTGCCCTGGGTAAAGGTACTTCTGTCCTTGTAAATCGTTCCATTTCACTATTTCTTTTATTGTGAGGTTGAACTTTGATGCAATTCTAGCCAATGAGTCACCACGCCTTACCTTATAAGTAATGGTACGGTTGGTGGTATTCGTGTTTATCTGTTCGTTTTTTGCTTGCTGATAAACTGTCAGCTTTTGTCCCAATCGCAAAATAGAGCTAGGCTTGAGTTTATTCCAGCTGGCGAGTTGTTTTATTGTGACATCGTATTCACGGCTAATATCCCATAAAGTATCCCCGTTG
This sequence comes from Pseudoalteromonas sp. A25, assembly GCF_009176705.1. NCBI lineage: Bacteria > Pseudomonadati > Pseudomonadota > Gammaproteobacteria > Alteromonadales > Pseudoalteromonadaceae > Pseudoalteromonas > Pseudoalteromonas sp. A25. The sequence continues at coordinate 1,132,645 of NZ_AP021846.1, forward strand.
GTGACAACGTGAACCTTTTTAGCGCGTTGTGTTTTGGCAATAGAATTTCTAACATTTGATGGGAGATGCTCGCTTTTTAACTCTCCTTCACTAAGCGGAACAAGTAAATTCTGGCCTATGCGGATAATATGAGAGTCTAGCTTATTTAATGATTGAATAGCACTTGCACTAGTTGAAAACTTAGCTGCGATGACTGAAAGCGTATCACCCCTTTTAACTGCATAGTGCTGCCAGCGTAAGCGATCTTTAACAGGCGTTGCTGCTAGTTTTTCCTTAAATACATCTACTTTGTCTGCAGGAAGTAAGAGTGAATGAGGACCATTTGGATCGCTCGCCCAACGGTTGAAAGCTGGGTTAAGTCTATAAAGTTCTGTTAGAGAAATATCAGCCATATCAGCGGCAAGTGCCAAGTCGATTTGCGAGCCAACATCAACGGACTCAACAACTTGTGCGTTAATAATTTTCTTCCAGTGAACATTAAATTCATCTTGTCGTTTTAACAGATCAGACAAGGCTAGTAGCTTAGGTACATAAGCGGTGGTTTCGCGAGGTAAATCCAAAGACCAAAAGTCGGTTGGCAAATGTTTTTTGCGGTTCTTCCTAATTGCTTTTAGTAACCTTCCTTCACCGGAGTTATAGGCTGCAATGGCATTAAGCCAATCGCCTTCTAGTGTTTTGTGAAGATAGCTCAAATAATCAAGGGCAGCTCGGGTTGACTGAACAATATCTCTACGCCCGTCATACCACCAGTTTTGCTTTAGATTGAATCTTTCACCGGTTTTTGGCATAAACTGCCAAATGCCAGAAGCACTGCGGTGTGAGTAGCCAAAAGGGTCAAAAGCACTTTCAACGATTGGAAGTAGTGCTATTTCTATTGGCATTTGGCGCTTTTCTACTTCCTCAACAATAAAGTACAAGTAGGGTTCTGCACGCTTTGAAATACGATCTAAATACGCTTGATGGCGTTGGTAATAGTTACGTTCAGCAACTACAGGTCGATTTTGTGGCACATCAATTGATAGTTGATAACGGATGCGCTCCCATACGTCATCGAAAACAGGGGCTGGCTCGTCGACTTCTATAGGTTCTTGAATTGCATTGAGTAATGTATCGCTGATCTCTGCTGGGCTGGCACTATTTAGTTGTGATGCCGACAACTCCATTGATTGGTTTGAATCTGATACAGTTTGACAGCCACTCAAAAGCACTGTTAAGACTAAGGAAATTGACAATTTATTCATAGATATTTTTCTGTTACTCGCGCAAAAACCCGCCAATACTACCTTTTAAGTAAATATATTAAAAGTGATTAGTGTAGCCTAGCGTTTAAAAGGTGTCTTTCCAAGCTCTTAATGCTGCAAATACTTTCCAAGGCGCCGATAAATCCTTGCACAAATGTTGAGGAATATTTGCCGTGATGGACGTTATACTTGAGCGCAAAAACGGGTTGATTGCACGCTCTTTCGCAAATGTACTGGGAAGAGTAGGCTTGTTACTACTTACCTTCGTGGTAGCCCATTCTTGGTAGTTTTGAATATCGACATTGTTGGGTTCCACGGCGTTTGCAAATGCTAAATTGGTTAAAGTGTATTCATGAGTGCAATACATAAGCGTGCTATCATGTAAATGCTTAAATTTACTTAATGAACGCCACATTTGCTCGGCATCTCCTTCCATCAGGCGGCCACAGCCACCACTAAAAATAGTATCCCCTGTAAAGCATAATGCCTCGTTGAAGTAGCAGATGTGGTCAAGCGTATGGCCTGGTGTTTCAATAACATTCAGTTGCATGCCCAGTACATCGACTTGATCACCTTCTTGGAGTGGATGAGTAATCCCTTTAAATGGTGAGTTTGTCGGGCCATATACTGCGATTGAGGGAGCATGTTTTAACAATGTTTCTATGCCATTGGTATGATCCCAATGGTGGTGTGTGACCAAAATACCTTTTAACGTGGCATTTTTTTGTTTTAGATATTCTAAGACGGGCTCCGCTTGGCCCGGATCGACAACCCACACATTTTGTTGAGCCTCATTATATATTGCCCAAATGTAGTTATCGTTAAAAGCTTTGATAGGGTCTACTTGCACCATAGTAAATTGCTCTATAAAGTGAGTGTTAGCATTAGTATAACGAGCAAACTTGATGAAACCAGCCTTAAGTTTTCAACAAGGCCCAAAGCCCCTTGAATGGCAAGATTTTCCTCATGGGGATTATTTGCGGATCGGCATAGAAAGAAGAATCGGAAAGTGGCTTCCGAGAATGTTTGGCTATCATATGCTAAAACTGGGGAGTTTAAGCGGTCAAATTGATACATCTAAAAGCAGTATTAAGCATCAAGTCTGTGTGTCACCTCATGCGCTTGGCCATGTCGGTGTAATTGCTGAAATTGATGAGTTACCATTTTCAGAGCATAGTGTTGATGTCTGTGTGTTAAGTCAAAGCCTCGAATACCACTCTGATCCTCATCATATTTTACGTGAGGCACACCGTACCTTGATCCCCGGAGGGTACATAGTGATCAGTGGCTTTAATCCCTTTAGTTTGTGTGGCATGGCCAGCATGTTGCCATTTAGTCGTGAAAAACTGCCATGGTCTGGTCGCTTTTTTACACCGTCACGGGTAAAAGATTGGTTAGATTTATTGGGTTTTGAGATTTTGGCAGATGAACGATTCATTCACTCATCCCTTGCACGAGGCAGTCGTTTATCTCGTTTCGCGCCATGGCGGCGATTTTGTAGGCACTACTTGAAGCCAATGGGAAGTTGTTACTTACTGGTAGCTAGAAAGCGTGTTGCGCCTCTGACTCCCATAAAGCCGAAATGGCATGCAAGGCCAAAATGGGCGCCTGCGGTTAAAAGTGCGCGTTTATCGCAAACGCGCTCAACGAATGAAAAACCGTAAACTAAGCTTGGTAGCCCTCATCGACTTCTAAAGAATTAGACGATGCAGCTTCGCGTGCCAAATCATCGACAAGTTCGTTATATTTATTGCCGCTATGTCCTTTTACCCAACGCCACTCGATATCATGGCGTTGACATGCTGTATCTAGCCTTTTCCATAGGTCTACGTTTTTCACAGGGGCTTTAGCAGCTGTTTTCCAGTTGCGCTTTTTCCAGTTTTCTAGCCACGACTCAATGCCTTGTTTTACATACTGGCTGTCAGTGTACAAGATAATCTGGCAAGGTCGCGTCAGTGTTTCGAGTGCGACTATAGCGGCTAACATTTCCATTCGGTTGTTAGTCGTAAGCTCATAACCCTGTGCTAACTGCTTTTCATGGCCTTGATAACTCATGTATACACCGTAGCCGCCTGGGCCCGGATTCCCAAGACATGAGCCATCGGTATAAATCTCTACTGTTTTTTGCACGAATAGACCTGTTTTTATGTAGAATGTAATTATTAATGGTTAACCATAACAAAGTTGGGCTTCAGACGATATGTTAAAAAGGCAAATAGTCCTAGATACAGAAACAACAGGGATTGACCCTAAAGCAGGCCATAGGATCATTGAGATCGGGTGTGTAGAATTGATCAATCGCCGTTTAACAGGCAATAACTTTCACGTATACATCAACCCTCACAGAGAAATTGAAGAAGAAGCCATCGATGTACACGGTATTACCAATGAATTTTTGCGTGATAAGCCAATGTTTAACCAAGTTGCGCAGGAGTTTTTTGACTATATAAAAGGTGCAGAGCTTATTATTCATAATGCACCGTTTGACGTTGGGTTTATGGACCATGAGTTTGCTATGCTTAATCAAGGCTTTCCTGCTACGCATGAGTACTGTCAAGTATTAGACACGCTCGTTATGGCGCGTAATTTGCACCCAGGTCAAAAGAATAACCTAGATGCACTATGTCGACGCTATGATATTGATAACTCAAAGCGTACATTACACGGCGCTTTACTGGATTCTGAGATATTAGCTGATGTTTATCTTGGTATGACAGGGGGCCAGGTTAAACTGAACTTGGCATCAGGTAATGAATCGAACGAGCAAGATGACGGCGGTAGTATTCGTCGATTAGCACCAGACAGAGCAAGGCTAAAAGTTGTAAAAGCGTCTTCTGATGAACTGTTAGCCCACGAAGCTAGATTACAATTGGTTAATAAAGATGGCAATACGCTGTGGCAAAAGTAACGAGGTAACAATATGAGGCGGTTTTGGTTTGGGGTCATCTTAATGGTGATAACAACTTGTTTGATGGCTGCTCCCTCGGTCACGGTTCTTGAGCGTGACGGTGTCTCTAATGAAGTGCCATTGTTAGACAACCGCTTTAGAATTGACCACAAAGTTGAAAAAATATCGTTGCTATTTTTTCGAAAACCCGGCTCACCCGCTGTTGTATTAGTGCAGCCAGATGGTAGCAAAATCTATGCGACACATGCGTTACGCGATGACTCTTTGCAGTGGCATGATGAAGTGAGCTTTGACTTAATTGTGATAGATAATCCAACGCCAGGCCCTTGGCAAGTCATAGGTAATATTCAACCAGATAGTCGAGTTATGGTTATTGGTGACATTGAACTAAAGGTTGAACCATTGCCCCCGCTTATCTTTAGAGGTGAAACACTGAAGGTGACCGGAAGGGTTACAAATGATGGTGAGCCTATTGATATAGGGTACTTTCGTGAAGTTGTATCTTTGGTTGTTGATTTTGTAAGCACCAATAACGAAAACTATGACAATTTTGGTGCGGGCACACAAAGTGTGACTGAGTTCAAAGATGATGGAAGAGAGTTTGACGAGCGCCCAATGGACGGTGTTTTTACTGGCGAGTTTAAACTGACTTTTCCAGCTGGGGAGTGGCGTCCTGAGTTTCATATCGAAACGCCTTTAGTGAAACGTAAAGTTGCTGCAAAACCAATTTTATTATCGGAACCTCCGTTTGATTATCAGCTTAGTGTATCAAAGAGCGAAGAGTTTGATCATGAGTTGATGATTAAAATAGATAATCAAACAGTTAACCCTGAGTCATTGATATTTCAAGGTAAAATATTCTATCCAAATGGTGAAGAGCAGCCGTTTACCTTAGAACCAAAAAATCGTTTGTATCGAATTTTACCAGTTAAGAACTATGATTGGGGCAGATATAGCATTGAGCTGTCAGCATTTGGAGAAAATATTAATGGCCGCGAGTTTATGGCGACGCTACCAATGTATAAATTTGAAATTGAGCGACCAATAGAAAAAGTACCTGAACTCGCTAAGCCAATTCCTACTGTACTAATTCCTGAGCCTGAGCCGGAACCAGAAGTGAACACAACTTTGGTGGTGACTGTTGTTGTCATAGGCAATTTATTTGTTCTGTTAATTGGTTGGCTTGCTTTTAGGGTGTTAATTCAAAATAAGCCCATAAAATTTAATTTTAAGCTGCCTTCATTTTTAAAAAAGGGAAAAGCGACTGAGGACGAAAAGGACGAACAAAAAAAGCCAGATGAAAATGGCTCAAAAAATGACAAATCAGGTGATATTTTGAACCTTTCGATGACAGATGACTAAAAAAGCGGGTTATTTTCAAAAAAACTGTTGACTCTCATGGGGTCGATTCGTATTATTCACGCCGCTGTCAGGGAGCACTCTGGTAGCAAGAATAATGTGGAGTGGTAGTTCAGTTGGTTAGAATACCGGCCTGTCACGCCGGGGGTCGCGGGTTCGAGTCCCGTCCACTCCGCCATTTTGATACTCTCCCTTATAAATCTTACAAAATTCAATTTATTTTAAATTGCTTCAATACGCGATTTTCAAGATTCATCATCTGCATATTACACATACTTTGTAACGAAAAAAGCACCAAAATGCGTTCCTAAATTGATAAACTTCCTAAAAAAAACAGGAAGTTGAAATGATAGAAATAAATTCGCTGAATAAGCAATACGCAGATAAGTTAGTGTTTCGCGATTACTGTAGTCAATTCACTCATCAAAAAACATGCGTGACTGGAGAAAATGGCCTGGGTAAGACCTCCTTATTCGCAATCATCGCGGGGTTAGATCCTCATTTCTCGGGTCAAATATTTTTATCAGGTAAGCGAGTGACAAACTTACAAACGCATGTTGCGCTTGCTTCTGATCGGGTGTCTTTTCCAAGCTTTTTAACCTCACGGCAAGTGCTGTTGATGACTAATCAAGCTTGGCAGTGTGAAATGCCTTTGTCTTTTGCCGAAGAGCTAGGGTTTACTTCGTTTTTGGATACACGAGTAGCTGCTCTCTCCTCTGGCAATAACAAAAAGCTACAACTATTAAACGCGATTATGCGTGGCACGGAGTATCTTATTTTAGATGAGCCAAGTGCCGCGCTCGATAAGCATGGAATTGACGTGATCTGTCAATGGTTAAGTCATTATCAAGGACATGTTTTGATAAGCAGTCACGAGCCTAAGCCATTTTTAAGTATTGGCTTCGTTTCTCAACCTCTGTTTAGTCAGAAGTAGACGCTTATGAGTTACTTTCAATATCGTGTTTATGCGTATCGATATGCGCTTAGAGAGCTTGCTAGGCAAGTGCAGCAGTTTGTTTTGATGCTTTCTACTTTGTTTTATGTATTTCTTCCAGGTCTTGTAGGTGCGTTGTTTTTTGGTCTTGGTCGGATTGTAGAAAATAACTCAACGCTAGCGGCAAACAAAGTGGCTTGGGGATACATTTTACTGCAGACGCTCACCCTTACTGTATTAAGGCCTATAGTTTTGGACTCCTCGCATAGAAGTTTTCATCTTTCGTTACTTAGGGGGACTCAAAAACAGCGAATTGCAGATATCACGCTAGTACTATGGAGTCATGTTCTGTTATGGATGTCACTCATTCTAGTTATTAGTATGGGCGGTGATAAGGTTGCTAGGGCACCACATTTAATCGTGTTTATTGTTACACAGGTGAGCTTCGCAATAGCGTTACTTTATAGAGCCCAGGGCGTTGTATACGCTTTAATATTTGCTCTAATGCTGCTGTTGTTTGAGTTATCTACGACGGTCTTTTTAGTTGGCATGAATATGTCGTTATTATTAGCCTGCTTCATTAAGCCGGTAAATTTCTCTTATCACCCTCAAAAAGTAAATGTTTGGGCATTCTGGCTGCTATATGGAATAACGAATGCTTGGTCTTTAGCATGGCGGTTTTCTATTAGCTTTTTGTTTATTTGGGGAGCAGCCATTGTCGGGTATGAAAGGCCAGAATTACTTCATTGGTATAGCCCTGCGGTTGCATTAATAGCTTTATTATTGTGGGGAACTTTATGCTTGAAAACGGCTAAATATCTTAAAGAACATCGCTTGTTTTGGTTAAGCATTCAGCAATATGGAAAGGCAAATATTATTCAGCACTTTTTGATTTTATGCCTATACCTGCTTACCTGGTTAATATGTGTCATGTTACTCAACTTGGATTTGTATGTGTTGATGGCATTATTAATTGCACCTGTTATAAGCTGGTGTGCAGCGAGTAAACCAAAGCTCCTAGCAGCGTGTTGGGGTTTACTGGCTGTGGCTTTGTATTTAGTTAAAGTTTTGCTTTAAATAGAAAAAAGCCAGCTGGTAAGCTGGCTTTGATTCATTTTAACGAATGTAAGGGAATTAAGCGGCGCTTGCGCCTTTTGCACCTTGCGATTTAGCAGCTTGACCTGCCATAAGCTCGCTTGGGTCAAAATCATCAACATTAATCACAGCCAAACGCTTTGCTTCAACTGCGCTGAGTTTTGCAGCTTCATCCTCGTTTAGGATCCCAGCCTCTAAGCCCATTTGAGCAACTTTATCTAGTTGCATAAATGGTAGTTTCTGACCTTTGCTACGACACACTTTATCAAACAATGGCTCGGCCTCGAGAATATCTCGCAATGTTTGCTCTTGCTTACCTAAAATGTTTAAAGGCTCATCTTTTAGATAAATATGTGCAGCTAACCTCTCACGAGAGTCATTTGGTGTTTGCAGTAATTGTGCAATTTTGTGCTCAAGCTTATCTGTTGGTTTGCGAACAGGGCGGCCAAACGGGAATAGCAAGACTTTGAGCATGCCTCTAAGTACTGCAGATGGCATGTTGTTTATTAAGTCTGCCAATGCGCGCTGACAAAGGTATAAGTGTTCCTGACAGCTCCATTGTACAAATGGTAAATCTTCTTTTTTACGACCTTCATCGTTATATCGCTTGAGTGTCGCAGAAACCAAATATAGATAACTTAACAAATCACCTAAGCGAGCAGAGATCCGTTCTTTGCGTTTTAAGGAGCCACCAAACACAGCCATACAAATGTCAGACATGAGCGCTAATGAGGCACTGTAGCGGCTCGCGTTTCGATAAAATACGGCTGTTTCATCGTTGTAAGGCACTTTTGTAAAACGAGCGCCCGTTAGCGCAAGCCATTTGGTTCTAACTAGGTTTGAAATCGTGAACCCTATGTGTCCCATTAATGATGTGTCAAAACTTTCCAGTGCAGCTTGCTTATCTTCCATGCCGACCGCATTAAGTTCAGCAAGAACAAATGGATGACAGCGAATTGCACCTTGACCATAAATGATCATGTTACGAGTAAGAATATTTGCACCTTCAACAGTGATAGCGATAGGGGCACCTTGATAGCCACGGCCTAGGTAGTTGTTTGGACCCAAGCATATGCCTTTCCCGCCATGAATATCCATGGCGTGCATAGTTGAAGTACGCATTTGTTCAGTAAGGTGATATTTTAAAATCGCTGATACAACTGATGGTTTCTCACCTGCATCCACGGCTCCAGTGGACATGCTTACTGCCGCATCGGTGCTATATGCATAACCGCCGAGTTTCGCTAGCGATTCTTCAATGCCTTCCATTTTACCAATAGGTAACTTGAACTGACGACGTATACGGCTATATGCGCCACTCGCTAAGGCCAGTGACTTAATACCACCGGTTGAATTTGAAGGTAGCGTGATAACACGACCTACAGACAAGCACTCAACTAGCATACGCCAACCTTGCCCCGCCATTTTTGGACCACCTATGATGTAGTCAATAGGTACAAAAATGTCGTCTCCTTGGGTAGGGCCATTTTGAAATGGCACATTTAATGGGAAGTGGCGACGACCAATTTTAACACCAGGTGTGTTGGTCGGGATCAGGGCACAGGTAATGCCTGGCTCTTTATTATCACCCAGTAATCCATCAGGATCTCGAAGTTTGAAAGCTAATCCAAGTACTGTGGCAACAGGTGCAAGCGTAATATAGCGCTTGTTCCAAGTTAGTCGTATACCGAGCGTTTCTTTGCCTTCCCATTCGCCTTTACAAACAATACCGAAGTCAGGTATTGCTGAAGCGTCTGAACCAGCCTCTGGTGAGGTGAGTGCAAAACATGGAATTTCTTGGCCTTTTGCAAGTCGAGGAAGATAGTGGTCTTTTTGTTCCTGCGTTCCATAATGCTGTAATAATTCACCTGGGCCTAATGAATTTGGTACGCCGACAATTGAAGAAAGCAAAGTTGATTTACTTGTCAACTTTTGAAGCACACAAGACTGAGCGTAAGCAGAAAATTCTAAACCGCCATATTGTTTTTTAATGATCATGGCAAAGAACTTATTGTCTTTTAAATACTGCCATACATCTTCGGGTAGGTCGGTCAGCTCATGGGTTGCTTTCCAATCATCTAACATGGCACACACTTCTTCAACAGGGCCATCTAAGAATGCTTGTTCTTCAATTGTCAGTTTTGACTGTGGGTACTGATGAAGCTTTTTCCAGTCAGGGTTACCACAAAATAGGTCAGCTTCCCACCAAGTTGTACCAGCGTCAATTGCTGACTTTTCGGTATCAGACATGGTTGGGGTAACTTTTTTAAAGGCTTTAAACAAAGGCGCAACAATATACTGTTGACGAATATTGGTTAAAGATAGCGGTACTACAATGGCTAGAAAAACCAGCCATGAAAGTGCTCCAAATGCACCAAAAAAGGTGCCAATTAGAAGTGTAATAGCAGCAACGCCCACTGAGGCGTTCCAGCTGGCTCTGTGATAGCTTGCTAAACTAAGTAGTGCTATCAAAGCGATTGTAAATAAGAGTGTCATGTTGTTCTTCCTTATAAGAGGTCTGACCACCTTGGTTAGACTAGCCTTTAAGGCAAATCATTTCAAGAGAAAAACGCTTCTATTACTGTAGTAAAAGCGAGTGAATTTGGTTGAACGAACGTAAGAATAGTTTTAGGTCAGAAAATTCGCATTGTAGCGACTAATTGCCATTATGTTTTTTTAATGTAAATAAGGTGAAAGTGAACTTTGTGATTTGGTTGCAATTCATCAAAGAGTGCCTATTGTTTTAGAGGGATTTTACTTAAGGAAGGAACCTTAAATGATTAGTTCAATTATTATGCTCAGTATTTCACTATTTGCGACTTGGATGTCTGTTCATCTTTATACTCCTGCAATCTTTTTTAATTTGTTTTGTTTCTTAATAAGCGCTTGGTATGGATACCATGGTCACTTACATATGGCACTTATACTTGCATTTTTTAATGTGATAGCAGTGCTAATGAGCCCTATTTTAGTTTTGCCGGATCAGAAAACGACAACTTTAACCGTTTTATTGTTACTTATGGCCATGTTTGCTGGCATTGGGGTGGGGGTTCATAAGTTAAAAACTAAAGTGCAACCATAATAACTCACTGAGCTAGAATATCTGGTCAAACTCGCATTTTACTGTTGCTTGGGTATACAATATCGGTCCCGAGCACAGTATGGAACAGTAAATGAAGATCCTTGCAGACCAAAATATGCCTTTAGTAGAAGAGTTTTTTTCTGATTTAGGTGAAGTAAGGCGTTTTGATGGTCGCAATTTAAAGGCATCATCATTAAAAGATGTAGATGTGTTACTTATTCGTTCAGTAACAAAAGTAAACGAGGAACTACTTGCGGATGCTAATCAGCTCAAGTTTGTGGGAACAGCAACGATTGGTGTCGATCATGTTGATACACAACTTTTAGCGCAGCGAGATGTCGCTTTTACAAATGCACCAGGGTGCAATGCCATTGCTGTGGCAGAATATGTGATTAGTGCGCTCTATGCCTATGCACAAGAAACTAACACGTGTTTGCAAGGCAAGTCATTGGGTATTGTTGGTGTTGGAAATATCGGTAAATGTTTGCAAGAAAAACTGGCAGGCACCGGTATCAAATTACTGCTATGCGATCCACTTAGATATGAACAGGGTGAGTTGGATGAGCATATAGATATTGATACGGTACTGAGCCAAGCTGATATATTGAGTTTTCATGTCCCTCTAATTAAAGAGGGAGAGCATAAAACATATCATTTGTTGGATGAAAGTCGCTTAAAACAACTCAAAGATGATACTTTGATTATTAATGCCAGCCGTGGTGATGTGATAGACAACTCTGCTTTACTTAAATGCTTACAAAGCGGTCAGCGTTTTGAGCTAGTGCTTGATGTATGGGAAAATGAGCCAAATATCCTAACAGAGTTATTGCCATACACTCGATTTGCCAGCGTCCACATCGCGGGACATAGTTTGGAAGGAAAAGCACGTGGAACGCAAATGCTGTATGATGGTTTGTGCGCGCTTTTAGGTAAGCCAGCAAATAAATCGTTAGAAGCATTTTTGCCCGTACCTGCACTGACTAAATGCAGAACTGAAAAAACGCTCACTGAGCAAGATTTAGGGCGTTTAGTGCATTTAGTTTATGATATTCGTAGAGACGATGGTCTGATGCGAACCAATTTGGCCAGTTATGGCTTTGATAACTTACGTAAAAATTACCCTCCTAGGCGCGAGTTTAGTACGCTAAAGATAGAAAACATGAGTGATTACGGGGATATGCTTGCTACGTTAGGTTTTAATGTAATTGAAAACAATGAGGATTGATATGTCGCAAAAGTTCAATGTGGCGGTATTGGGTGCTACTGGTTTAGTTGGTCGTCAAATTATAGAAACACTCGAAGAAAGAAAGTTTCCAGTAGATCAACTGTTCGCATTGGCCAGTAGTCGAAGTGCTGGTGAAGAAATCGATTTTCGTGGTGAAAAAATTGAAGTACTTGATGTAGAACAATTTGATTTTTCACAAGCACATATCGGCTTGTTCTCTGCCGGTGGCAGTGTGTCGCAAAAGTATGCGCCAATTGCTGCAGACGCTGGATGTGTTGTGATTGATAATACGTCACACTTTAGATACGATTTTGACGTACCACTGGTAGTTCCTGAAGTAAACGCAGCTAGCTTAGCTGATTTTCGCAACAGAAATATAATAGCCAACCCAAATTGTTCTACCATTCAAATGTTAGTGGCTTTGAAGCCAATATATGATGCGTATGGTATTGAGCGTATTAATGTGTCTACATACCAAGCTGTGTCTGGTGCTGGCAAAGAAGCTGTTGACGAATTGGCCAAGCAAACAGCAAACTTGATGAATGCTCGTCCAGTTGATAGTCAAATATTCACCAAGCAAATAGCTTTTAATGTCATTCCTCAAATTGATGCATTTCAAGAAAATGGTTATACCAAAGAAGAAATGAAAATGGTTTGGGAGACCCAAAAAATTCTAGGTGACAGTACCGTGATGGTGAACCCAACAGCTGTTAGGGTTCCTGTGTTTTTTGGTCATGCAGAAGCGGTGCACTTAGAAACGCGTATGCCTTATGATTTTGAGCATATAAAGCAGTTATTGAGTGAAGCGCCAGGTGTAGAATTAATCGAAGATGAACAGGATTATCCAACACCAGTCAGTGATGCAAGTGGTAATGATACGGTTTATGTTGGTCGCCTGCGCCAAGATATTTCTCACCCTATGGGGCTAAACTTATGGATTGTATCAGATAATACTCGTAAAGGCGCTGCCACTAATAGTGTGCAAATTGCAGAAGAGCTGGTTGCTAACTACTTATAAATCGGTTATTCAAAGTGCTGCCAAGTGGCAGCACTTTGCCTCTATCACCCTTAACAAAAGTAATAATGTCAAAAGCTTGACTCCTCAGATGGCTTAAAACGATAAATTTATCATCATAAATCATTATAAGCATGTTAATTTTCAATGCGTTGCAATGGATATTCCTAGGTAACTGGTTTATAGTTTGAACTTGGAATAGAGCTTGCAGTAGCAATCATTAGCAACATTTTGATGTTTAGCAAATAAGTAATGTTGAACATAGTACTGAAAGGACCAACATGCGCGGTTTTGTCGTTTTTTGTATCTTTGTCTTCACATTGATCACTCTGCCTGTCAATAGTTTAGAAGAGCCTCAAATAAAAGGCCCTAAAGGTGTTGACTATGGGCAGCAAGGTCGGTCAATTGGGCCAATAAAACCTTCCGATACCCTGTGGCGTATCGCTCAAAAAGTCAGACCTGATGATTCAGTCACCATTTATCAGGTGATGAGTGCGCTTTATAAAAAAAATCCACAGGCATTTTTAGATCAAAATCTTAACCATATGCGTGATGGTGCCTATTTAAAAATTCCAACAATGGGTGAAATACGCAAAGAGAATCCTACTTTAGCAAGACAACGCTCGGATCAGGATGATGAATTATGGGAGCTTAAAAAAAGTGGCCTGCTTGATAATCAAACTATCGAAGAGGCCCAGAAAAAAGTAACGCAAGCTCGCAAAATCGACGTAGAAGAAGCGCAAGATGCACTAACAAAGCAACTGAAGTCAATCCAGCTGGAGCAAGACTCTAGACTTATGGATCTGCAATCTCAGTTCCGTAATTCGGTTAAAAATGTGGAAGAGATTTTAATTGAAAACGATAAGCTGAAAAAACAGTTAGGTAGCATTTCAGAAGAGCTGCAAAATGTTCGCGAGCAGCTTGGCAAAGACAGTGAAATTCAGCAACAGCTCCAGTCAGTGATTAACTTACAAACAGCCCTGATAGAAAGACAAGCGTTACAAAAACAAGAAGCGCAAAGCAGTTTTGATTTCGGCTCAGCATTGAGTAATCCAATTGTATTGGCATTGCTGGCTACTTTGCCGGCGCTGTTGGCGATTGGTGGTGGGTTCTTCTTTTTAAGAAAACGTAAGCAAGAGCAACAAGGCGGAAATGATGAAGATGATTTTTTGCCGCAATCACCTTCCGCGAGTGATCCTTTAGATTTGGGTATGCCTTCGGAAGCGCCTGCTAGCATGCCAACATCAATGGAAGAATCTGACGATGGAGATAGCGTTCAGTTGGATGTAGATGACGATATTCTACCTGAAGATGACGACATTATGTTTGACACTTTAGATGAAGATACGTTTGAAGAGGGAGCTAGTGAGTTAGATCAGGATGAGTTAGATAGTCTTTTAAACGAAGATATTGTTTTCGATGATGAAACAGATGACAGTGATGTATCCGAAGACTTAGATGACTTTTTACAGCAAAACTTCGATGAGCAAGATTCCGAGGATGGCGATGAAGTTTCTTTGGACTTGGACGGTGACCCCGACGATTTATTGAGCTCTTCAGACATAGATAACATGCTTGGAGAAGACGCAGACTTGAGTGAAGAAGAGCTGGACGTGAGTGATGACGCTCTTGCAGCTTTAAGCGAAGAGCTAGCTGATGGTCAACAAGAAGATGACATAGATATCGATGCGATAGTCGATGGTAGTAACGACACGCAAGATGATGATGATTTTGATATCGATGATTTAATTGATGAAGCATCAGAGCAAGGCTCAGACCATGATGATATTGATAGCCTGCTAGGTGAGCAACAAGATGAAGAAGTAGATGACTTTGATCTTGATGACTTAATTGATGAACCATCAGAGCAAGAGTCTGAAAGCGAACTTAATATTGAGGTAAATGAAACCCAAACCAGTGATGGTGACGCACAAGTTGATGACGGCGAAGCGCCAACTGAAGAAACCTCCATCGAAGACCAGTTCGAGGCTGAGCCTGAGTTGGGTGAAATAGATGATTTACTCGATGACGCGCAGGCTGATGGCGACGAAGCACCAACAGAAGAAACTTCCAACGAAGACCTGCTCGACGCAGAGCCTGAGTTGGATGAAATAGATGATCTACTTGATGACGCGCAGGTTGATAGCGAAGCAGCTATTGAAGAAATCGCGGGCGAAGATCAGCTCGATGCAGAGCCTGAGTTAGATGAAGCAGATGAGTTACTCGATGATGCGCAAGCGACTGATAGCGAAGCAGCTATTGAAGAAATCTCGGGCGAAGATCAGTCTGATTCTGAGCATGAGTTAGATGAAGTAGATGAGCTTACCGATGATGCGCAAACGGATGATGGCGAAACGGCTATTGAAGAAAGCACTGATGCAGACCAGCTAGACGCAGAGCCTGAGTTAGATGAAGTAGATGAGCTACTTGATGATGCGCAAACGGATGATAGCGAAGCCCAAGATAATGGCGATGCGTTAGAAGAGGAGCTTGATGTTGAACCGCAGACGCAAGCTAAAAGCCAGTTTGATGTATCACTTGATGATATTGATGACGGAGTTGACTTATCAGAGCATAAAAAAGATAACGATCTTGATATGTCTCAATTGCAAAGCGTGGATGACTTGCTCAATGAGCTAGACGATGAAGAGCTTGACGAGTGGGACAGCGATCAAGAGCAACAAGATGAAATTGCATTAGGAGATGATCCGTTAGCTGACGACGTAGATCTTCTGGACGAGAGTTATGATGATGAGCTCGAAGATCTAGTTGAGCCTAGTATTGAGTTAGATAGTTATCCTGAGCTTGAGTTAGACGATACGAATAATGAGCCTGCGATTAGTAAAACAGAGCAGGAGTTGACAGACGCATTAGCTGAGCCTTCTGAAAAAGAGTTCGACCAATTTGAAGATGATGATTTAGAGTCTTTGGCTGAACTTGACGAATCAACAGCCGAGGCTAATGAAGAGCCTGCGCTGACTGATGACTTAGAAGATGACTTAGACGAAGCACTGCAAGAACAAACAGGCAGTGATGAGCACGCTGCCGAGGAAGCCATCGATGAAGAGCCCACGCTGACTGATGATTTAGAAGATGACTTAGAAGAATCAGTGCAAGAACAAACAGGCAGTGATGAGGACGAGTCCGAAGAAGCGTCTGATCTCGAATCACTAGATGAGTTTGATGAACGCGCTGCCGAGGAAGTCATCGATGAAGAGCTCGCGCTGACTGATGATTTAGAAGATGACTTAGACGAATCAGTGCAAGAACAATCCGGTAGTGATGAGGACGACTCAGAAGAGGCGTTTGATCTCGAATCACTAGGTGAGTTTGATGAACACGCTGCCGAGGAAGCCATCGATGAAGAGCCCGCGCTGACTGATGATTTAGAAGATGACTTAAATGAATCAGTGCAAGAACAAACAGGTAGTGATGAGGACGACTCAGAAGAAGCGCTTGATCTCGAATCACTAGGTGAGTTTGATGAACGCACTGCCGAGGAAGCCATCGATGAAGAGCTCACGCTGACTGATGATTTAGAAGGTGACCTAGAAAAATCAGTGCAAGAACAAGCAGGTAGTGATGAAGGTGAGTCAGAAGAAGCGCTTGATCTCGAAGCTTTAGGTGAGTTTGATGAACACGCTGCTGAGGAAGCCATTGAGGAAGAGCCAGCGCTGACTGATGACATAGAAGATGACTTAGACGAATCACAGCAAGAACAAACAGGCAGTGATGAGGACGAGTCCGAAGAAGCGCTTGACCTAGATTCATTACCTGAGTTTGAATTAGCGAGTGAGGATGATGAGTCTCAGCTACCAGTAACTGACATAGATGAACTTAGTGATGATACGCCACCGAGTGATGTATCTATTGATGAAGCGGCAATTGAAAATGAATTTATGTCTGATCTTACACAGTCGGATTTTGATTCATTGCTCAATGAACTGGCAGAACCAGAACCAATAGAAGCAAATGAACTCAGCGAGGTAGATGTTGACTTTGACTCGCTACTTTCAGAAGAAGAAATTGATGAGAGTTTAGTTGCAGAAGAACTTGAAGACAATGAAGCTCAATTTGTTGATATTGATGACTTGTTGGCGCAAAGCGAAGATTTAGATCAAGATGAAGAGCCATATGTAGATCCAAATATGGATGTTGGGTTAAAAGATTTTGACGACTTGTTAGCTGGCGAAAATGTGACAGATGTTGATTTAGAAGAACAAGGATACTCAGCGAAACTAGACTTAGCTAGAGCTTACATAGAAATCGAAGATTACGATTCTGCAAATGATGTGATTGAAGATGTGCTAAGTAATGGTCCAGATGGTGTTCAACAAGAAGCTAACGCGCTCAAGGCGCAGCTTAAAGGGCAGGGTTAGAAGTATACCTGCTCTTAGGCTATAGGTAATCGTTTTGAGCGGCTAAACCGACCGCGAGTCGCTCTTAAGCTTCTGACTTAGAACAACTAAATGTTGAGGTTTTGCTTTGCTTTGCTGTTGGTGTGGCTTTCTCGTCTTAAAATTGGCTACCCAATTTGCGAATAAGAGAAGCTCATCAGTGTTCTTATCGTTTTGGCTGCACCACTAAAAACTAATTCGCTGATGTAATTTCAGTCTGTACATACCGGTAAGTATAATAGTGGCAACTAAATACAATGCGCTCAAAACAGTGAGCGCCTTGTATTTAAATAGAAATTTCAGTGCTTGATTTTTCAAGTTTAGGCTAACACAGGGTTCTAACTCTATTGAAAGTGCTAGTTCTTACCGAATATATTGAAAAGTATTGTTATCCACCTGCAATTTTTACTTTGAACTTTAAGGCTTCTAAAATAAGCTTTAATTTGTCTCTGTCATCGCCTTGAATTTCAATAATACCTTCTTTTACTGCGCCGCCTTGGCCCATCTTGCTTTTTAGAGTTTTAGCAAGCTTTTTCAAATCATGCTGTTTGGGATCAATACCTACAACGAGCATGACACCTTTGCCTTTTCTGCCTTTAGTTTGTCTTTCAATTCTGATGTGGCCATCTTTAAAAGTTTTGCCTGCTATTTCTGCTTTAGGCTCTTTAGTGTCAATTCTTCCAAATTCGGTCGAATAAACTAAACGATTATCAGACATTTTTGTCACCATAATATATGTTTAATACCGCGATTATAACATTTTTGTAATGGAGGCTTGTAGCCTTTGTTTAAATTGTAATGTATCTAATCGAAATTAAATAATTAACCTCAGCTGAGGTTAATTAGCTAATAGTCAGTTTAATTTCTGGCTAAACTTAACAAAGCAGTTATATTTAAAGCAGTGTGTTGATAACAAATTCAAACCATATTAGGAGCTTAACATGAGTTTGAGCAAAGATACGTCAGCTGACGGAAAGACTCTAACAATTCAGATTAGAGGTAAATTTGATTTTAACTTGGTACAATCTTTTCGTCAGGCTTATGCGGATATAGACCCACAAACGCAAAAAGTGGTTGTTGATTTGAGAGAAACTGACTACATGGATAGTTCAGCTTTGGGTATGCTACTCAATATGAAGAAAACACTTGCCGAGAGCGTAGCTACAATTCAAATAGCAAATTGTCGACCTCAACTAAAAAAGATATTACAAATTTCCAGGTTTGACAAAAAATTTGATATTGATTAATCACTTAAACCACGGGACTATTAATTTTGCGTGTACTAGTTGTTGATGATCAGCCTCTTAATTGTATTTTGCTTAAAACTATGTTGGAACAGCAAAAATATGACGTCGCGATTGCCAATAATGGAGCACAAGCCATAGAGGTATTGCGAAGCAGTGATATAGACATTGTCTTGCTTGACGTAATTATGCCCGTTATGGATGGGTTTGAGGCAGCTCCAAAAATTAAAGAATTAGCTGGAGATGTTTACTTACCTGTTATTTTTATAACCACATTAGAAGATCGTAACAGCTTTGAAAAGTGTTTAGCGGTTGGCGGTGATGACTTCATTCATAAGCCTTTTGATAAAGTCATTTTGTCAGCCAAAATTAAGGCGCATGCTCGTACGCGAAGGTTGAGTCAAGAAGCGAATCAACAAAAAAAACAGTTGGAATACCATTACAATCAAATAGAGCGCGAGCATGAGATAGTTGAGCATATTTTTAGCAATGCGTTAGATCAATCATCAAAATATAACCAATACTGCGATTACCACTTGTCACCCGCATCGATGTTTAACGGTGATATGTTTCTAATGGGTAAAAGCCCTATGGGTGGGTTTTATTGCCTGCTTGGGGATTTTACGGGGCATGGACTTGCTGCGGCTGTCGGCGCATTACCTGCGTCTCGTATTTTTTATGCGATGGTAAGTAAAGGGATGGCTGTTAACGATATCGCTTTTGAGCTAAACCAGGTTTTAAGCTCTTTGTTACCGAGCAACATGTTTTGTGCAGCAGCAATAGTAGAGTTGAGTGAGTCTGGTAAGAGCCTTTCTGTTTGGATAGGGGGGATACCAGATCTGTACTTGATCGATGAACAAGGCAATGTAATTAAAACCCTTGAATCACAGCATATGGCTTTGGGTATCTTGGATAGTGATGAATTTGAACGTAACACGATTCATTTAGAAGTTGATGCGACCAAAAGGTTGGTGATGGCCACTGATGGTATTATTGAAACCGAGAATAACCAAGGAGAAATGTTTGGTGAAGAGCGTCTAAAGCATGCTTTAAAAAGCATGGTACATATTTCGACTGAGCAGATAGTTAACTACACACAACAATTCTCAGAACACAGTGCTCAGCAAGACGATTTAAGTGTGGCAATTATTAATTGCTTACCCAACAAAGCGATTTGTAAAGCCCCTATCGAATATTCGACATTACCTTTTGAGTTAACAGTTGACGTTGACCAAACCAATATTGTTAGCGCAGATCCTGTGCTCGAGTTAGTTGATACCTTGAGTAAAATTAAGGGAGTGGGAGAACATAGGTCAAATATATTTTTGTTGCTTTCTGAGGCATACAATAATGCGGTCGATCATGGTGTTTTGGGTTTAGATTCAAACATAAAAGATAGTGATGATGGCTTTTTGGAGTTTTATCAACAGCGAGCAGAAGCATTAACCAACCTTAAACATGCATCCGTTGTAGTACGTGTGCAGTACGCTCCCCAAACGCACTCTATTTCGTTTACTATTCGTGACTCCGGTAAAGGTTTTCGGCAAAAAACAAAATATGATGCTGATTTAAAACAAGAGCATGGCCGTGGCATTAGTCTACTACATGAAATAGCCCAGCAAATAAGGTTCAATAGCTCTGGTAATGAAGTCACAATTGTTTATTCATTACAGTAAATACTATTTTAAAAGATCTATTCACATGTTAGTCTATCCAAAAAGATGTTTGGATGGCTAGATGGTTTCTTTATACCTTTCTCGAACTGGATTGTCGGTAGACCCGCAAACAGTAGAACTTGCGCTTGGTAAACTTGATGAGTTTTTAAATGATGAACGTAACGCTCATGACGCGATATGGTCATACCTTATTCCTGAGCTTGGAGAAGGGGGGGCGTGTAGTCTATTTGGTCACCTTCAGGATGAACCTTTCCAGCTGAGCTCTTTTCTTGCATATAATGACCAATCAAATGGTGCTTTAAGCCGATTACAATCCATAGTCGCATTTGTAAAACAAGTTACTGATGTTGACTGGTTTGGCATTTATCAAACGAGACAAACAGCCCAAGGTCAGCAATTACTCAAGCTTGCTTATTGTGGGGCACCCAGTCGCCCATTATTTCCAATAAATGAACAGTTCGCAGCAACGAGTAACAATGTGCAAGTTGTGATGAGCGCTCAAGCACGAGTTATTAATGATGTGCAGGAGTATGTTGCTGGCGGTGGAGAGTATTATACTTGTGACCCAAAAGTGCAGTCTGAGAGTTGCTTACCATTGTTTGATAGCACAAACAACTGTATTGGTATTATCGATGCAGAAGTGTTTAGCAAAGATTTTTTTACACCGAATGTATTAGCTTTACTAATTGCGGTATGTATTAAAATCCCTCGATATCTACCTGAGTGATTACGCTCGTTTTGGCAAATATTTATGTTAATATGAGCCGAGTTTAAACCCCATAGTTCGACAATTTCTAGTGCATGAGCAGCATGACTATTGTTGATATAACATAAAATAAGAGATGACCCATGTTCAGTGAACTAAAACCACTACCTACAGATCCTATCCTTGGCTTAATGGCAGCTTATAAGCAAGATACAAACCCGAACAAAATTGATTTAGGTGTTGGGGTTTATAAAGACGAACAGGGTGATACACCTGTACTGCGTGCGGTGAAGCGAGCAGAAGCATTTCGACTAGAAAATGAGAAAACCAAGTCATACATTGGGTTGGCGGGTAACTTAGATTTTTGTCAGAAAATGGAGTCATTGCTACTTGGCGAGCACAGTGCTTTGTTGGCAAACCGGGTTCGTACTGCACAAACCCCAGGTGGCACTGGCGCTTTGCGTGTTGCTGCAGAGTTTATTAAGCGTTGTAACACGAATGCAACTGTGTGGGTAACTACACCAACTTGGGCTAACCATATTAGCTTATTTGAAGCAGCTGGCTTAAACGTTAAAGAGTACCCTTATTATGATTATGAGAATAAGGGGCTATTATTTGACGAAATGATTAATACGTTAAAGCAAGTGCCAAAAGGCGATGTTGTATTACTTCACGCATGTTGTCATAACCCAAGCGGTATGGACTTAAATGAGCAACAATGGAAAGTTGTAGCTGAACTTGCTAAAGAAGTCGGATTTACACCATTAGTCGATATTGCATATCAAGGTTTTGGAAGCAGTTTAGATGAAGATGCTAAAGGACTTCGTCTGCTGGCTGACAGTGTTGAAGAAATGCTTATTTGCTCGTCATGTTCTAAAAACTTTGGTTTATACCGCGAGCGCGTTGGTGCTTGCTCTTTGATAGCAAAAGATGCTGTGACGGCTGATATTTCAAATTCGGTATTGCTAAGTGTGGTGCGTAGTATCTACTCAATGCCACCTGCACACGGTGCAGATATCGTAAATACGATCCTGAGCAGTGATGAACTGACGCAAATGTGGCACGAAGAACTTGATGAAATGCGCACTCGTATTAACGGTTTACGCACTTTAATTAAAGATAGCTTAGCTGCTAAAGGTGTTGCTCAAGACTTCACTTTTATTGATCGCCAAAACGGCATGTTTTCGTTCTTAGGAATTAATAAAGAACAAATTGAGCGTTTACAAAAAGAGTATGCGATTTATATCGTTGGTTCTTCACGAGTGAATGTAGCTGGTGTGAGCCATGCTAACATTAACTACTTTGCAGATGCAGTCGCAGCTGTGTTGAAATAAGTAATAGTCATATTAAAAGCCGCAAAATGCGGCTTTTTTATTGTCATTTAAAAAGTTATGCTTCTTTTAGTTTCGCTACTTTATCTGTGTCAGCTGTGGGCTTCTCTTTTTTTACGGCTACCTGTTTTGCTGCTGGCTTAGCACCTTTTAAAACAGCTAAAAAGTCATCTTTTTGTTTTGCAATTTCTAGGGCCAAAGACTCAACTTGTTGTTCACTTAAAGGTACGTCCACTTTAGTGAGCATTTGTTCAAGAGACTCAGCTACATCTAACATTTTGTCGTATGCATCAGCCTCTTTTTTACTGGTAAAGGTCATGCGCTCGACTCCGTTTCTTTCAACCACATACTTAACAATAACAGCCATGATCACTCCTGCTAAACACTGTTTTTTTATACAGTAAATGTTTGTGTGGTATTATGCAAGCGTTAATTAATTACAATTCCATGAATTAGCATGTCCGAATGTAAAGCAATATAAATAGGGTTGCTGTGAAATCATCCTTGACAAACCTTGAATGGTTTTCTTTATTTAAAGTCCATTGTGATGAACTTAGAGCGTTACATTGGAATATTCAAAGGACGAAACTAGTTAAGGAACTACTATGATGCAAACAATTTTACTTGTTGTAACCCTTATTATTGGTGTTGGAATTAGCACTAATTCAGCCGCTCAAGAAGTTAAAGACACGGAGTCTTTTCACTTGGTAGAGCCAGCTTCACAAATAATCGATATAAACTCCGCTAATATTGAGCAGTTGATAACATTGCCTGGGGTTGGAGCGAAAAAGGCCCAAGCAATTATCGACTTTCGTGAAAAATATGGCAGATTTGATAGTTTGGATTCATTACAACAAGTTAAAGGGATAGGCGCTAATATTGCCGCTAAATTAGAGGGAAAAATACGTTTTTAAAAAACGAGGGGCCGTTTGGCCCCATTAAGTTTGGTCTGATTTGAATTGCTCGATTGCTTCTTCAAATTTTGTTTTTGCGAATGCTATTTCAATAGGTGTAGTCAATAAAGGGTAACTTAGCCCGGCGGCCAATAAAATGGGCAGTAAAGTCCAGCCCTCAAAATAGGCTAAGGCAATGAAAAAAGGAGTGAGTACACTTAACTTCGCAATGCGTAAGAGCACTTTCTTTGTGCTGGGTAATGTTTCTAAGGCAATTGCTAGTATTTGCTGTCTATCTCTGAGTTTATAGCCATCAAGCGCTTTTATTGTACTTAAACGCAAATTCATTTTGATTTCACCAACACGGTTGAGGCTATCACTACAATAAAGGCTAAACTGTAGAACCCAAATATTACTTCCATCCAACCTGGCATACTTAAGCCCATAAATGACCAATCAATATTGCCACAATCACCAGTTGCTGCAAAAAATGCCGGGAACCACTCATGCAATGGCATAAAAGCAGGGAAGTTCGGAACGATGTCACATGTGAAGGCGAAAGGATCCGTGGTGGTTTGCATATCAATGTGTTCACGAGCGATAAGCCACCCCCAGATACTACTGACTCCCCAAATCGCAAAACCAGCGCCTTTGCATAGCCAGTTTGATGGAGCGAAATATCCTACAATACCTGCTGCCAGCAACCCAAGCATGGCTGTACGTTGATATATGCACATAATGCATGGCTCTAACCCCATAACGTATTGAAAATATAGTGCTGTGACTTCAAATAATGCTGCGCTCAAAGCAAGTAAAGCCCATGCCTTTTTAGACGATGACAGGGTGCTAAGCCAATTCATATCAACTCCTCAATGTTATTTAGGTCGCTATTATGAGCCATAAATTATTTGAACTGCAACTAATCTCGTTACAGATAATGGCTTAGTTGAATCATCTTCTTTGCTTGTTAGTTGGAAATCATCTGGTACAATCAGTGGATTGCAGAGAGTGCGTTCACATATTCTAAAAAAGTGGTGCTAAATGAGAATTTTCAAAGCCAAAAGCCCAGCCGGATTTGCTGAGGAGTATATTGTTGAATCTATATGGAATGGAGAATTTCCACCTGGTTCTATTTTACCCGCAGAGCGAGAATTGTCTGAGCTAATTGGCGTTACAAGAACTACTTTGCGTGAAGTACTTCAACGTCTTGCTCGTGATGGTTGGTTGACTATTCAGCATGGTAAGCCAACTCGAGTGAATAATTTTTGGGAAACATCAGGATTAAACATTTTAGAGACACTTGCTCGCCTTGACGAAGACAAAATGCCTGAATTAACCGATCAGTTATTGTCTGCTCGTACTAATATTAGTGCTATTTATACACGTGCTGCAATTAAGTTTAATCCTGAGTCTGTTATAGACATCTTATCAAAAAGCGATGAATTAGAAGATTCAGCAGAGGCGTTTGCTGAATACGATTATAGGGTACACCATCAACTGGCTATTGCGGGCAACAACCGTATTTATGTTCTGGTATTGAATGGTTTTAAAGGGTTGTATTCTAAAATCGGTGGTCATTACTTTTCAGATCCTCGTACCAGAGAGCTTGCTAGACAATTTTATAAAGATTTAACCGCGCTAGCAGAAGAAAGAAACCACGACGGCGCAATTTCATTAATGCGTAAGTATGGTCATAAAACGGGCGAAATTTGGCAGCAACTTCGTGGTGAAATGCCCGATAACATTATGGATTAGCAATATCTATTTTGAGCCTCGTTTTACGAGGCTTTTTTTTGCCTATATTGCAGGGTCATCAAAAAAATAGATTATAGTTATCGTTTAATTCGATTGTTATTTTTGGTAGAGGCAGCATAAACTGATGCCACAATTTTTGGGGTTGTTTTTTTTAAGTTTGCCTCAATATAGCTAACAATGCTTAAGTGCATGGATATGTGCTAAGCAATTGGACAAAAAACCTAACTATTTGGAGAAAACAATGGGTGTATTAGTTGGCCGTCAGGCTCCAGACTTTACAGCAGCAGCAGTACTAGGTAATGGCGAGATCGTAGATAGCTACAATCTTCATGAAAACATCAAAGGTAAAAAAGCAGTTATCTTCTTTTACCCACTAGACTTCACTTTTGTTTGCCCGTCTGAGTTGATCGCGTTTGATAAGCGTTTTGAAGAATTTCAAAAACGTGGTGTAGAAGTAATTGGTGTTTCTATCGACTCTCAATTCTCACACAATGCATGGCGTAATACTCCTGTAAACGAAGGTGGTATTGGTCCGGTGAAATACGCACTTGTTGCAGACGTGAAGCATGAAATTTGTTAAGCGTACGATGTTGAGCACCCAGAAGCTGGTGTTGCGTTCCGTGGTTCTTTCTTAATTGATGAAGAAGGTAATGTACGTCACCAAGTAGTTAACGATCTTCCTTTAGGTCGTAACATCGACGAAATGCTACGTATGGTAGATGCTCTAGCGTTCCATAGCGAGCACGGTGAAGTTTGTCCTGCAGGTTGGACTGAAGGTAAAGCAGGTATGGATGCAAGCCCTGAGGGTGTTGCTAAGTTCCTATCTGAAAACGAAGGCGCGCTATAAACCGCATTAAGTTTTTGAAAACCCGCCGCTAGGCGGGTTTTTCTTTGCCTGCGCACCTTAGTTTCTTCCATAGTTACCATCGCGTTACCCCAAACTTAGCCTTTGACCTAATATTCGCACTATTTCGATGCTTGCATACGCTACAAATGTGCTGATCACCGGTAGCGCAAGCAAGCTCACTAGCATCCATTCATTCGCCATGGTTTGCTACCTCTTCAGGTGTTTGCTCGTTGGTAGCGACTGTTTGCTCACTGATTGAATCTAAAGAAATAGTTACAGACTCAAGTGTGGTCGCTTTCAGTTCCTCGATACTATTGCTAATGCTGCTAGCGATAGCGTTGCTAATTACATTAGACAATTCATTAGTAATATCGTTAGTTAATTCATTTGCTTGAGTTGACACGCTTGCACCACATAGTAATACGATTGCTGTTAGTTGAGTAAAAGTTTTCATGATATTGCTCCTGTTTAATAAGTTAGTCGCAATAGGTATTACAAAGGTTGTGCCATATTATTAAAAAATTTTATCGCATTGATATGAAAGGTTTTTTTATTTTTCCTGAAGTGGGCAGAATCACTGTTTTGTGAAACTGACCACCAGTTTTAGTGAGAAATGCGAAATTTTAGTTAATCTTGTTCAAGAAGTTGATAAATGAGTTTTTTAACGGTTTCAGGTTCAAATGGTTTATCACAAAGAGCATTAACGCCCGATTGCATAATATTGGATAAGTGGGTGTCATTTGCTTCTGATGTAACCATAAGAATAGGGATGTGAGCGTGCTCATCGCTATTGCGTATGGTTTCTGTTAATTCTTGGCCATTAACTTGCGGCATGTTGTAATCGGTTACAATCAAATCAAACATGTCGTTTTGTAGTATGTCAATTGCTTGAGCACCATCTTCGGCCTCTGTAAATCTTTGTGCTCCTAGGTTAGTCATAACTCGGCGAATGTGTTTTCGCGCTAATCTAGAGTCGTCAACAATGAGGACTCTTAAATCGTGGACGTCATACAAATCTAGTTCAAGCTCTTGAGGCGATAAAATATCTAGCGTAGCGTTGATGGCTTTGCCAAGATGCAGTTTGTTAAATGGTTTTGGCAAAATAGCGATGACGCCTGCTTGTTTAAATACTTCGAGTTGTTCTTTACGTGTTTCGCTGGAAATCAACATAAAAGGAATTGAATATTGACTGAGTTCATGGTTGATATAGTACTGAACATCAACAGCACTGCCATCCGGAAGATGTAAACAAGAGATGATTAAATCAGGAATATTATTGGCTAACTGTTTTTTTGCATCTGCAATTGAGTCTGCAAAATCAATGTTGAGAATGCCTTCGTCATGTAGTTCTTTGGTAATGATTTTTCTTTGAGTAGGAGATGGCTCAATAAGCATAATTGCTAAATCTGCACTCAGTAATTCGTTCATATAGCCCTGTTCAAGTATTATGTTAATTTTTATTCAGGGCATATTAACGAAACAAGGTGCGCTGGGCCAGAAAATTCATAAAGACTTCAAGATTAGTTAGCGTCTAAACTCATGTGATTGTGGTAGATCTATAAGTATCAGAACCGCGCCTTTTCCGCCGTATTCTAGTGGTGCTTGGTGCATCGCTAATATGTCAGGGTGCTGGACCAAGTACTGAGGTACTTTGTGCTTTAAAATATGCTCACCAATACCGTGTACTACACAGGCACAGTAATAGTGTTGTTTCTTACATGCATGAATCAATGCGGCCAGTTCCTCCTTTGCCATGTCTTTGTTCAGTCCATGCAAGTCTAAAATTAGTTCAGGCGCAAAGTCTCCTCGGCGTAATTGTTTTGCTAGGTACCTGTCAGCTCCGGGTTTAACATAATTTACGGTGCCGTTAGTATCTATATCGGGGATATATTCATCGGAAAAATAAAATTCAGACTGGTGCTGTTTTTTTTGTGTGGCAAGTTCGTTTAGCTTTGGCTTGCTAGGCGCTTTATCAAAGCGTACTGTATCTTGTTTAAGCTGTTTTGCACCAGCAATCGACTGACGAAATAAATCGAGGTCAGCAGCATCAATCATGGGTGTAGGAGAAGATTGTTTTTTCATTGTGACATTCTAATTAAAAAAAGCGTAAAAACCCAGCTTAAAAACCGCTACAATAGCGCCAGTAGCATAATATGACTGAGATAAAAAATATGAGCGAATTCCAGATAACAGAAGCCCTAACAGAAGAAACAGTAAATGATTTACTTACTATAAGGGATTGGCTACGTTGGACAACAAGTCAATTTGCAAGCGAAGGGGTGTTTTTTGGACATGGCACCGATAATGCGTGGGATGAAGCGGTCAGTTTAGTTTTACCAATCTTAAACTTACCGTTGGACACACCAACAGAATTGATGAATTCGCGTTTAACCCGTTCAGAGAAAATACGCCTACTTAGTTACATCGAAACGCGTATTGTAGAGCGCACACCGGTTGCATATCTAACAAACCAGGCATGGTTTGCAGGTATGCCATTTTATGTAGACGAAAGAGTATTGGTTCCTCGCTCACCATTTGCTGAGCTCATTAACAAAAAGTTCAGTCCTTGGATCAGCAAAGAACAAACAACCACTCGTATTTTAGATATGTGCACAGGGTCGGCATGTATAGCTATTGCTTTAGCACAAGCTTTCCCAGAGGCTCAAGTAGATGCGGTTGATATCTCTTATGATGCTTTGGAAGTGGCGACAATTAATATTGAAGATTACATGTTACAGGACCAAGTGTTTGCAATTCAGTCAGATGTGTATAGTGGCATCGAAGGTCAAAAGTACGACTTAATTGTTGCCAACCCGCCATATGTAGATGCAGAGGACATGGCTGATTTACCCCATGAGTTTCATCATGAACCAGAGCTAGGTTTAGCCTCCGGTGAAGACGGACTAGATGTAACGAGGACAATTTTGCAACAAGCGGCTGAGCACTTGACAGACAGCGGATTGCTATTTGTCGAAGTTGGCAACTCTATGGTACATATGGAAGCGCTGTACCCTGGGGCACCATTTGAATGGGTTGAATTTGAACATGGTGGGTTAGGTGTATTTGTAGTTTCAAAGCAACAACTTGTAGATTATTTTAACGACTAAGTTTAGGTGTAAATCTAGCTCAGTGGTAGTGGGGTCATTTGGAATGAGGAAAGATAATGGCAGGTAATAGCATAGGTCAGCTTTTTAAAGTAAGTACCTTTGGTGAGAGTCACGGTCCTGCGCTCGGTGGGGTAGTTGACGGTGTACCAGCGGGGCTTGAACTTTGTGAAGCAGACTTACAAATTGATTTAGATAGACGAAAGCCGGGGCAAAGCCGCTACACCACTCAACGCAGAGAGGGGGATGAAATTAAAATTCTCTCTGGTGTATTTGAGGGTAAAACAACGGGTACTAGTATTGGCTTATTAATAGAAAATACCGATCAACGCTCTAAAGATTATGGCAAAATCGCGGATGTTTTTCGCCCAGGTCACGGTGACTACACTTATTGGCATAAGTATGGTCATCGAGACTATCGAGGTGGTGGCCGCTCATCAGCCCGAGAAACCGCAATTCGTGTTGCTGCAGGTGGCATAGCTAAAAAATATTTGCGTCAAGTGCATGGCATAGAGATTAACGCATGTTTATCACAGTTAGGACCGATTAAAGCGGAAAAATTTGATTGGACAGCCGTTGAACACAACCCCTTCTTTTTCCCTGATGAGACTAAGCTTGAAGCACTTGACGAGTACATGCGAGATTTGAAAAAGTCTGGAGACTCGATTGGTGCCAAGGTCATGGTCGTGGCGAAGAGTGTGCCTGTTGGACTAGGTGAGCCTGTGTTTGATCGCCTTGATGCAGAGCTTGCTCACTCTTTAATGAGTATCAACGCAGTTAAAGGGGTTGAGATTGGCGATGGCTTTGCAGTAGTCGAGCAAAAGGGCTCAGAGCATCGAGATGAACTAACACCAAGTGGATTTACCAGTAACCATGCCGGTGGTGTACTAGCGGGGATCTCGACCGGGCAGGATATTGTTGCGTCTATTGCGTTAAAACCAACGTCAAGTATTACTATCCCAGGGCAAAGTATTAACACCTCAAATGAACCTGTTGAAATGGTTACTAAAGGTCGCCATGACCCATGTGTTGGTATACGTGCAATTCCAATTGCAGAAGCAATGATGGCGATTACCTTGATGGATCATTTGTTGCGTCAAAGGGGGCAGAACCCTGATTTGAACTTACCGCATGGACCAATTAAAGGACAAGCGCGCTAAAATAAAAGTGTGCAGCTAAGAGCCTTTGAACCTAGCTGCACATACTACTTCCTAATAATATCAAACATTAATTAACCGTTTTCTTGTCAAAACAGCACTCATTTCAAGCCGAAAAAAATTAACATGACTTTGTAAAGTTCAGCTGAAAGTTTCAATTAAGCACGTCAGTTTATAAATTTTTTTATTGTCTAGAATACTTAAACACTGGGGTAGCTGTAAAAAGTGACAGTCATTTTGCATAGGATTGTGCATCACTAAGTGCTAGTCTGATCTGGCGTAAATTAGGTACGCTAACAAGAATATTTTAAGGAATGAAAATGAAAATACAGTTAAATAAAAAGCAGTTGAAAACTTTGAGTGCAAGCAAAGAAATTAATAACCTAGCAACCCAAAAAATTGCTGCAGGTCACGCTAATGTGAATCCAGCATCTTGGACGTCAGTAATGATTTTTTGCGATGCGCGCACAGGACTTTGCCCAGTAGATCCTAAATGATAAACGGGTGATCACAATAGGTTCACGTTCATCGTGGGCCTATTATCGTAAAATTTTTTTTAAAAGTAACTGAATATAACCACCATGATGTTTTCTAATATCTCCCTTCTTGCAATGCCAACTCACAAGGTGA
This sequence comes from Pseudoalteromonas sp. A25, assembly GCF_009176705.1. Lineage (NCBI taxonomy): Bacteria > Pseudomonadati > Pseudomonadota > Gammaproteobacteria > Alteromonadales > Pseudoalteromonadaceae > Pseudoalteromonas > Pseudoalteromonas sp. A25. The sequence continues at coordinate 1,163,244 of NZ_AP021846.1, forward strand.
AGCTACTAGCTAAGCCATGCTTCAAATGATTATTGACTAAACAAAGGTGTTTTTTAATCTAATAGCTGCTAAAGGTTGTAGTGGTAGAAAAAAAATGGGGTTTAACAATGAAAAAAAATAGCTATTTAGCGAGCATTGTTTTAGGTGCTTTCTTTCTCTCGCATACCGCCTGGGCTGAAGTTAACTTTAAAATACAGCAGCTATCGAATAACCTGCATGTGCTCTATGGACAGGGTGGAAATATTGCAATTAGTACAGGTAAAGATGGCATCTATATTGTTGATGACCAGTTTGCAAAACTGAGTGATGATATTAAAAAGCAAATTAACGAGCTACAACCGGGTGCTCCCGAGTTTGTTATAAATACGCATCATCATGGGGATCACACCGGTGGTAATGAAAACTTTGCTCAAGCGGGAAGTCATGTTATTGCACATAATAATGTTTATAACAGGTTGAAAACGAAGCATGGAGATGACTCAAAATACTTACCCGTGATTAGTTTTAGTAAAGATCTGACCCTGCATTTTAATGGGGAGCAAGCGCATTTGTGGCATTTTGCGCATGCCCATACAGATGGCGATGCTGTTATTTTTTATAAGACTGCCAACGTTGTGCATATGGGCGATATCTTCTTTAACTTAGATAGTTTACCGTTTGTTGATGTGGACAGCGGAGGCTCTTTGGATGGGGTTATATATGCGGTTCGAGCTACGTTGGAACGTATCGACAACGATACTAAAGTTATTCCTGGTCACGGTCCAGTCACAAACAAGCAGGGTTTGGCGCAATACAAGCGGTTGTTAGAAAACGCCAAGCTGCTCATGCAGACATCAATACAGGCACATAAAACCTTAGAAGAAGTTTTGGAAAATAAACCTCTTGAACCGTTAAAGTTGAATTATTCAGGTTGGCTACCACAAAGCAGGGTCACAGAGCTGTTTTATCGGAGCTTACAAGAACAAGCACACAAACATTAATTCTGGCTGTTTTACTTTTAGTGGTTTCTGAGTAAATTCATAATTATTGTTGGATGGCGGCGCTACGCGCCGTATGCCGACCTACATCAAAGGGTAGGTTGGTTAAGTCGAAGGCGCCACCCAACAAAGTTTCAGATTCACGCCTTGAAGTCTGCTTTTGACACAAAGCCCGTTGGTTAAGATATTTACAAAGGGTCGTTAGTTGGCACTATACTTTCAATACATGCTTTTACTGTATCTTTGGTTGCGCGTTTGCGCTCACCCTGTTGAATAAACTCTTCTAAAGTTATATCACCGCTGCTATCGGCATCCATCATTGAAAAAACGTCTGTTTCATGTGACGTTAAAGCAGCTGTAATTTCAGCTAAGCTAATACCGCCACTGTTATCGGTATCAAGTTGGGCAAATTTTGTCTCTGGTGCAGCAAATTTAGTTACATCAGGTACGATGATATTGCTATTACCTGTCGCGTCTTTGGTGTCTTGCACACACTGCACAATATCAGAGGCAAACTCCGATAGGTCAATGCTGTGGCGCTTTTTACTTAAATATTCATCTAATTCGATTTCAGAGCTCGTATTAGTGTCTGCACGGTCCAGTTTTTTTTGTGCTTTGGCATCGACATTGGCAAGCAATTCATCGATGGTAATCGTATTACTTTGATCAGCATCCAATTTTGCAAACACAACTTCAGGGGCTTTATGGCGGCCTTTTCTTGCTTCAGCTTGAGCGCTTACAGTAAGTGTTGTTAACGTTGCTGTGATAATTGCGATATTAATAATTGAACGTTTCATAACTTGTCTCTCTTATGTCATGGGTTAAGTTTGCTAACCGTTTCCGACCATATGATGCACGGGTCGCTGCGGTGTTGATTTATAAGATGGATGACAATTGTGCAAAAAATGTGGCAATAAGTTGCCTTTACATAAATTTACATAGGATGGGTGATATTGTTCTTGCTAGTGAAGCTTTCTTATGGGACCTGCACTTTTCGTTAGTGACTATTCCTATAAATAGCGTATGGCGCAGTTTTATACTCAATTAAATCAAACTTCTTTGACATAATTTTTCCTAGTCTACAAGTTAGATTGAGATTATCGTTCAAACACTTCATTAAAGGCATGCTAATTGCTGTGCGTATGTAGTTGACACCAGCTATCTATCAAGGAGATAACCATGCTGCTTTTTAATGGTATCTATGAGCCAGTAAAGAAAAATACGAATGTAACCAAAAACCCGCAAGGGCCTCGCCCAAACATACAGCAGTTTGAAAAAGAAATGGCACGAGCTCAACCTTCAGCTGTGAGTGAACAACTTCGCAATAAAGATGTTTCAACTTACATGCGTAACCAGAGCTTTTTGGAAAAAGCACAAGAAGCAGCACTGTTGCAACGCTTGGGAGTGAACAAGGAAAAACTTGAGGAGCTTAAAGAGCAGCTCGAGGTTCTAGATAAGCTGTTGGCAGAAGGAAAAATATCGCAGGAAGACTATCAGCAACAAAAAGAATCGATAGAGCAAGAAATAGCGAAAGAATATGAGCAAGCTCAAAAGAGAAGAGAACAGCAAGAGCGGGCACAGGGTAAAGTTTAACGAACAAAAAACAAGCTACACATCAACTCCTTATAACCCTAGTAATTAAACAAGATAGTAGCAGTTTAGCTCTCTAAATGTTTTTATAGATTGATACAAAGGCCAATGTGTTAAAAATAAAGCAAAGCATGAATTGGAAATCAGCTATGAAAGAATGCAATAGTTCACAAGAGTTATTTAATGAGGATGATACTCACTTAGAGTTGTTGGAAGCTATTTGGCTGCGCACTAGAGATGCAATTCTTAGTAATCAAATGCCAAGTGGAGGGGTGATTTCAGATGCAGATAAAGCCGTATTTGATCTATTCGGGATGAACTGGCAACACACTATTTTGGCTTTATATCATCATGCGCACTCCTACAAAGACTTTTTAGAGCATATTAAACCTTATGCAAATATAAACAAATTGGCGCTGGAACGCATAAAGGCGTATTTATCGGGGCATGCTCAGCCGCAAGAAGCACTGAACCTGTTCGAAGAAATAAAGGGTATGGATAACGTATTAAATGACTCTCAAATACAACAGTGGCAAAGAGATGGCTACGTTATACTGAAGGAAGCGCTAGATATACAACAATGCCAAGCATCTATTAATGCCATTGCTGGTTTTTTACAAATAGACATAACGGATCGCACGCAGTGGTATAACTGCGCCAATCGAAAGGGCATCATGGTGGAACTAACGCATCATGCTGCGTTGATAGCGGCGAGAAATAGCAAGCGCATTCATAAGGCCTTTAGCCAGCTGTGGCAAACGGAAAACTTAATAGTATCTGCGGATAGGTGTGGTTTTAACCCACCTCACACCGAACATCATCCATTTTCAGGGCCTGACTTGCATTGGGATGTCGATTTAACAAAGCCACTTACGTTTGGTACTCAAGGGATTGTGTATTTAACTGATACCGATGCGCAACAAGGGGCCTTAACGTTAGTTCCAGGGTTTCATCTTCATCTAAAGAGCAGAGTTGATGAATTTAAAAACCAGCAACATGAGATTGATTTACATAAGCTAGGTTCAAAACCTGTACCTGCAAAAGCTGGGGACATGATAATTTGGCACCATTTTTTGCCACATGGGAGTCGTGCAAATTTGACGGATAAGCCAAGAATTGTGCAGTACATTAATATGTACCCTTTCCCAAAAGAAATTGAGCAATAAAAAAGGAGCCACATATGAGCTCCTTAAAATCAAAACGGCTTTTTAGCTATGGTATTTCTCACACGCTTCTAAGGTGTTTTCGATTAGGCTAGCTACTGTCATAGGGCCCACACCACCGGGGACAGGCGTTATAAAGCTCGCTTTTTGCTCAGCTACACCATATTGTACATCACCTACTAGTTTGCCAGACTCTAAACGGTTAATACCAACATCTATCACGATTGCACCTTCTTTTATCCAATCACCCGGAATGAATTCAGGTTTACCTACGGCAACAACTAACAGGTCAGCACGCCTTACATGCGCTTCTAGGTCTTGCGTAAATTTGTGACATACGGTTGTGGTACACCCTGCAAGTAATAATTCTAAAGACATTGGACGCCCCACAATGTTTGACGCGCCAACCACGACTGCATGCATTCCTTTGTAGCGAACACCCGTTGAATCAAGTAGTGTAATAATACCTTTTGGTGTACAGGGCCTAAGCGCAGGCATTCTCTGCGCCAATCGACCGATATTATATGGGTGGAAGCCGTCGACATCTTTATGTGGATGAATACGTTCGAGAATTTTTTCTGCGTCTAACCCCTCAGGTAAAGGTAACTGCACTAGAATTCCGTCAACTTCTGGATCTGTATTCAACGCATCTACGAGTTCAAGTAGTTGCTGTTCACTTGCATCACCTGGTAAGTCAAATGATTTAGAAATAAAGCCGACCTCTTCACAAGCTTTGCGCTTTGAGCCGACATAGACCTGACTTGCTGGGTCTTGCCCTACTAATACTACTGCAAGTCCTGGAGCACGTAAGCCTTGTTCAACGCGTTCGGCAACACGTTTTGTTACTGTAGTGCGTACTTGTTTGGCGATTGCCTTACCATCGATGATGTTTGCCGTCATGGGTGACCTTTATTGGGATTAAAAACTTGAACGAACATGAGCGTATAGGGGTTAAGCTCAAAATGCCACTACCATATAAACTAGTAGCGCCGCTATTTTCTCAGAAAACAGCGCATGCGCCAAGCTGATATCTACTTTTTACCATGCTGAAGTGCATAAAGAACTAGATATGGCAGACAAAATTGTATAAATTTCAGCTAAGTGATCTGCTTTTTATACATTTTGTAGCAAAAGTAGCCACTTGAAAGCTTTTTTTTAAAAAGTGTTTGACCTAGTTCGGTCAAATCACTATTATGCACCCCGTTGTCAACGAGCACTGCTCAAAACAACGCAATAAGTATCGGCGATTAGCGCAGTTTGGTAGCGCACTTGGTTTGGGTCCAAGGGGTCGCAGGTTCAAATCCTGCATCGCCGACCACTTTAAAATAAGAATAGCAACATGAAGATGTTCGTATGCGCCCTTAGCTCAGCTGGATAGAGCAACGCCCTTCTAAGGCGTCGGTCGAAGGTTCGAATCCTTCAGGGTGCGCCATTCTTATTTAGTCCTTATGTAGTGGCGGCTGTAGCTCAGTTGGTAGAGCCCTGGATTGTGATTCCGGTTGTCGTGGGTTCAAGTCCCATCAGTCGCCCCATCTACATACTCAGTCGGCGATTAGCGCAGTTTGGTAGCGCACTTGGTTTGGGTCCAAGGGGTCGCAGGTTCAAATCCTGCATCGCCGACCACTTCATAAAAAGCACAATGTTATCGGCGATTAGCGCAGTTTGGTAGCGCACTTGGTTTGGGTCCAAGGGGTCGCAGGTTCAAATCCTGCATCGCCGACCACCACATCACACACCTACTTATAAAATCAAAAATTAACTAACTTTTAACCGTTCAGCCCGTATTTCTTCATAAATTTATCCTGATAGCTCGACTAAACATTTTTATAGGTTATAATGCCGCGTCTATTGTTTAACATAGGGCCCATGAAGGGCAGGCAACAAGAGTGACACATGCAATTGGTGCTCAAAACGGGCTTCCGTGGATACGCTGATTAAGGCATGATGTGCAACTTGTTTGTAAGGAAGGCGCGTTGTCGCCAAAATTGAAGATTGAGGTAAATCATGCAAGTTTCTGTTGAGACGACTCAAGGCCTTGAGCGCCGTCTGACTATCACCGTTCCTGCAGAGAACGTTGAGACTGAAGTTAAAAAACGCTTACAACAACTGTCTAAAACCCAGCGTATCGATGGTTTCCGTCCTGGTAAAGTACCAGTGTCTGTTATCAACAAGCGTTTTGGTGCAGCTGTTCGTCAAGAAGTTGCTGGTGAATTAATGCAGCGTAACTATATCGAGGCGATTGTTGCTGAGAAAATTAACCCTGCAGGTGCACCTTCGTTCGCGCCTAAATCACTAGAAGCAGGTAAAGATCTTGAGTTTGACGCAACTTTTGAAGTTTACCCAGAAGTTGAATTAAAAGACTTGGATAAAATCTCAGTTGAGAAGCCAGTTGTTGATGTAACTGACGAAGATTTAGCAAACATGTTAGAAACGCTTCGCAAGCAACACGCTACTTGGGTTGAAAGTGATGCAGCTGCCGGTGAAAATGACCGTGTGACTATTGACTTTTTAGGTACTGTTGATGGTGAAGAGTTCGAAGGTGGTAAGGCTGAAGACTTCCCACTAGAGCTTGGTCAAGGTCGTATGATCCCTGGCTTCGAAGACAACATCGTAGGTAAAAAAGCGGGTGAAGAAGTTGTAGCTGACGTAACTTTCCCTGAAGAGTACCATGCGGAAAACTTAAAAGGTAAGCCTGCTCAGTTCACTATCACAGTGAAAAAAGTAGAAGTGCAGGAATTGCCAGAGCTGGATGACGAGTTTGCAACTAAGTTTGGTGTTGCAGAAGGCGGCGTTGACGCACTTAAAGAAGAAGTTAAAAAGAATATGACTCGTGAGCTTTCACAAGCGGTTAAAGCTAACGTGAAAGATCAAGCAATCAAGGGTCTACTTGAAAATAACGAAACAGACGTGCCTAAAGCGTTGATTGATCAAGAAATTGATGCGCTTCGCCAACAAGCTGCACAACGTTTTGGTGGTAACGCACAAAACATGCCTGAGCTACCTGCTGAACTTTTCCACGAGCAAGCAGTAACTCGCGTTAAAACAGGTCTTTTACTTGGTGAAGTGATCAAAGCGAACGACATCAAAGTTGATGAAGCTAAAGTTGATGAGTTAATCGAAACTGTTGCTTCAGCATACGAAGATCCAAGCGAAGTTGTTGCTTATTACAAGAGTAACGATCAGATGATGCAACAGATGCGTAATGTTGCAATGGAAGAGCAAGCTGTAGAAGCTATTTTAGCGGCTGCACAGGTTTCTGAAGTTGAGAAAGCATTTGATGACATCATGAATCCTCAGCAAGGTGCATAATAAGTCATTGACTTAACGCTAAGCTAACGATTTAATGGCTCGAGATGTTCTACAAAAATTTGTAGTTTGTCCGAGCCATTTTTATTTGTAGGCAAGAATACCAACCACAAGCAGCCTGCTTAGAACGCTGCGGATTAAGGAATAAAAATATGAATGACGGTATGATCGATCCTTTCAATGCATTAGTACCAATGGTTGTTGAGCAAACAGCTAAGGGTGAGCGCTCTTTCGATATTTATTCGCGCCTTTTAAAAGAGCGTATTATTTTCTTAACAGGGCAAGTTGAAGATCAGATGGCAAATTTGATCGTAGCGCAGTTATTGTTTTTAGAATCAGAAAGCCCAGAAAAAGATATTTATCTTTATATAAATTCTCCAGGTGGTTCAGTAACCGCGGGTATGTCTATTTATGACACTATGAATTTTATCAAGCCAGATGTAAGCACTGTGTGTGTAGGCCAAGCTGCAAGTATGGGGGCATTTTTACTTTCTGGTGGCGCAAAAGGAAAACGTTACTGTTTGCCTAATTCTCGTGTAATGATCCACCAACCTTTGGGTGGGTTCCAAGGCCAAGCGTCTGATTTTGAGATCCATGCAAAAGAGATTTTGTCGATAAAAGAGAAGTTAAACAGACTTATGGCAGAGCACACAGGGCAGCCGTATGATATTGTTTCGCGTGATACTGATCGTGATAACTTTATGAGTGCACATGAAGCTGTAGAGTATGGCCTGGTAGATGCAGTTCATACACGCAGAGAAATTAAGTAAACTTTCTTTGAGCGAGCTTTAAACCTCGCTCTACAACTATGCTAAAGTGAATTTTATTTGGTATAGTTAGAATAATGTATATGGTTACCGCATACGGTAACAACGAAAATAAGAGGTAGCTGAATGTCAGACACTCCAACAGACGGCGACAAAAGTAATAAACTCTTGTACTGCTCTTTTTGTGGTAAGAGCCAGCATGAAGTACGCAAATTAATTGCCGGCCCATCGGTTTATATTTGCGATGAATGCGTCGAACTGTGTAACGACATCATTAGGGAAGAGATCAAGGATATTGCACCCAAGCACGATGCAGGTGACAAGCTCCCAGTTCCAAAAGAAATTAGAAATCATCTAGATGATTATGTTATCGGCCAGGAACATGCCAAAAAGGTGTTGTCTGTAGCGGTATACAATCATTACAAGCGATTGCGTAGTCAGGGCGCGAAAAGCGACGTAGAGCTGAGTAAGAGTAATATTTTGCTAATAGGCCCGACTGGTAGTGGTAAGACATTGCTGGCTGAGACGCTAGCAAGGCTACTTGACGTGCCATTTACTATGGCTGATGCAACAACGCTCACTGAAGCAGGTTATGTTGGTGAAGATGTTGAAAACATCATTCAGAAGTTGCTACAAAAATGCGACTACGACGTTGAGAAGGCTCAGCGTGGTATCGTGTACATAGATGAAATAGACAAGATTTCGCGCAAGTCAGACAACCCATCGATCACTCGGGATGTTTCTGGTGAAGGGGTTCAGCAAGCACTGCTGAAACTCATCGAAGGAACTGTTGCATCTGTACCACCTCAAGGTGGTCGTAAGCATCCACAGCAAGAGTTTTTACAGGTCGATACCTCAAAAATCTTGTTTATCTGCGGCGGTGCATTTGCTGGCTTAGATAAAGTGATAGAGCAACGCAGCCATAAAAACACAGGCATCGGTTTTGGTGCTAATGTTAAATCGTCTGATTCTACTCGCTCATTAAGTGAAACCTTTAAAGACGTTGAGCCAGAAGACTTAGTAAAATATGGTTTAATTCCAGAATTTATTGGTCGCTTGCCAGTGGTAGCAACGCTTACAGAATTGGATGAAGATGCACTAATCCAAATCTTGAATGAACCCAAAAATGCATTAACAAAACAGTTTGCTGCTTTATTTAAAATGGAAGAAGTTGAGCTTGAGTTTAGAGAAGATGCATTGAAGGCGATTGCGCATAAAGCGATGGAGCGAAAAACCGGTGCCCGTGGTTTGCGCTCAATTGTTGAAGGCGTGTTGCTAGACACCATGTATGAGCTGCCATCAATTGAAAACGTAAGCAAAGTCGTTGTGGATGAGACCGTGATTAAAGGTGAATCGGATCCCATTCTAATTTACGAAAATAGCCCTCAGGATAAAGCAGTTTCTGAGTAAGCTTGCTAATCATGTAAAAAGGAGCCAATGGCTCCTTTTTTTATCAATGAGTTGAACTTTATAACCACTATCCCCATATAGATTGGTATTAATAAAAATTAACGAAGTGTGAAGAGAATAAAATGACGCTTGAGAGAACGGATCGAGTTGAAATTCCAGTGTTGGCGCTACGCGATGTCGTCGTGTATCCACATATGGTGATCCCGCTTTTTGTTGGTCGAGAAAAATCGATAAAATGCCTAGAAGCGGCGATGGAAAATGATAAGCAAATCTTTTTAGTCGCACAAAAAGATGCCACTGTTGATGACCCTAAAACCGAAGAAATATATGAAGTTGGCACTATTGCGACCGTTTTACAGTTACTTAAACTCCCAGACGGTACGGTTAAAGTTTTAGTTGAAGGTACTCAGCGCGCTAAGATAGAAGAGTTCTTGGTGACGGATGATTACTTTTTAGCTCAAGCGCAGTTTTTAGAGTCGCAAGATATTGAAGAGCAAGAGCAGGATATTTTTATTCGCAGTGCTGTTAGCCAATTTGAAGGCTATGTGAAACTGAATAAAAAAATACCGCCTGAGGTATTAACCTCAGTGTCTGGTATCGATGAAGCTTCTCGCTTAGCTGATACCATGGCAGCTCACATGCCAATAAAAGTACCTGAAAAGCAAAAAGTATTAGAGCTTGATAGCGTTACTGAGCGTCTTGAGTACTTAATGGCATTGATGGAAGGAGAAATAGACTTACTGCAAGTTGAGAAGAAAATTCGTTCTCGCGTTAAAAAGCAAATGGAAAAGTCGCAACGCGAGTACTATTTGAATGAGCAAATGAAAGCTATTCAAAAAGAGCTTGGCGAGTTGGATGACGTACCAGATGAGTTTGAAGCGTTGAAAAAACGTATCAGTGAAGCTCAGATGCCAAAAGAAGCAGAAGAAAAGGCGTTAGCGGAGCTGAACAAACTAAAAATGATGTCTCCAATGTCTGCTGAGGCAACAGTCGTACGCTCTTATATCGATACGATGATTGGTGTGCCTTGGAAAAAGCGCTCTAAAGTGAAAAAAGACTTGGCGGGAGCCCAGAAAATTTTAGATGCGGACCATTACGGCCTAGAAAAAGTAAAAGACCGCATTATTGAGTATCTAGCCGTTCAACAACGCACTAATAAGTTAAAAGGGCCTATTTTATGTCTAGTTGGCCCACCGGGTGTTGGTAAAACAAGTCTGGGACAGTCTATTGCCCGCTCTACGGGTCGAAAGTATGTTCGTATGGCGCTCGGTGGAGTGCGCGATGAAGCTGAAATACGTGGTCATAGACGCACCTATATTGGTTCAATGCCTGGTAAATTAATTCAAAGCATGAGTAAAGTAGGGGTTAAAAACCCGTTATTCTTGCTAGATGAAATTGATAAGATGTCTTCAGATATGCGTGGTGATCCGGCTTCTGCATTACTTGAAGTACTAGATCCTGAGCAAAACAGTACGTTTGCAGACCATTATTTGGAAGTGGACTACGATTTATCTGACGTGATGTTTGTTGCTACATCTAACAGCTTCAATATTCCGGGCCCTTTATTGGATCGTATGGAAGTGATCCGCCTGTCAGGTTATACCGAAGATGAAAAGTTAAATATTTCTAAACAGCACCTTATACCGAAACAAATCAAGCGCAATGGCTTAAAAGATTCTGAAGTGGTTATCGAAGACAGTGCGATCATTGGCATTATTCGGTATTACACCCGAGAAGCGGGTGTACGTAATTTAGAGCGTGAAATTTCTAAATTGTGTCGCAAAGCTGTGAAAAATATATTGTTAGATAAAGAAATAAAGCAAGTTGTAATCAACCAAGACAATTTGGAAACCTATTTAGGTGTGCAGCGCTTTGACTACGGTAAGGCCGAAGATGGCGACCGTATCGGTCAGGTAACGGGGCTTGCTTGGACAGAGGTTGGCGGTGACTTACTCACCATTGAGTGTGCGGCAGTGCCGGGTAAAGGTAAGTTGACCTATACAGGCTCGCTGGGCGATGTGATGCAAGAATCTATTCAAGCAGCAATGACGGTTGTTAGAAATAGAGCTGACAAGCTTCGCATCAATAGTGACTTTTATGAAAAGCGTGACATTCATGTCCATGTGCCTGAAGGCGCGACGCCAAAAGATGGGCCAAGTGCAGGTATTGCGATGGTGACTTGTTTGGTATCGAGTCTAACAGGTAACCCAGTGCGTTCCGATGTTGCTATGACGGGTGAAATTACACTGCGTGGTGAGGTACTTCCAATTGGCGGTTTAAAAGAGAAGTTACTTGCTGCACATCGTGGTGGGATAAAAACGGTTGTCATACCAAAAATAAACGAAAGAGACTTAAAAGAGATACCTCAGAATGTGCTTGATGGGCTAGATATTCACCCAGTCACATGGATTGATGAGGTGTTATCGCTTGCTTTAGCTAATCCTTTGGAGAGTTTTGCTGTTGAAAACAGCAAAAATGACGAAAAACTTTAAAAAAGTGTATGAAAGGGCTTTTCAAATCCAAAAGGTATGTTAACTTAAGCACTGGTTTTGAGCCTAGCCCTTATATAGCCTAGGCTTGATAAAGATTTCCGAATTAGAGAGTCGCTGTGATGTCTCTAAATGAACAACAAAAACGGTGTTGGTTTTTATGCGTACTGTTTTTGATAATAACAATGTAAGAGGATGATATTGTGAATAAATCTCAATTAATCGATCAAATCGCAGCTGATGCTGATATTTCTAAAGCGGCTGCTGGTCGTGCTCTAGATTCATTCATCGAGTCAGTAACTGGTGCGCTAAAAGAAGGTGACTCAGTAGCGCTTGTTGGTTTTGGTACTTTCTCAGTACGTGAGCGTGCTGCACGTTCAGGCCGTAACCCACAAACAGGTGAAACAATTCAGATTGCTGCTGCTAACATCCCTTCTTTCAAAGCGGGTAAAGCATTAAAAGACGCTGTAAACTAATCCAAATAGGATTAATAAGCGCGGCTTTACGTAGCTTCACAACTTTTGCTTTACAAAAGCCGTGTACAGCTTCAAGAAAAAAAGCGTATCTGATAAGATACGCTTTTTTTACATTAGCTATAAATTCAAAGTGCAGTGGTGCTTTGGCTTAGATAAGAGAAGAACAAATGCTTGAAAAGATCAGAGAGGGCTCTCAGGGCCCCGCAGCCAAAATAATACTTGGTGCTGTCATCTTGTCTTTTGCTTTAGCAGGGATTGGTGGTTACCTAGGTCAAACCACTGAGCAACCTGTCGCAGAAGTCAATGGTGTTAAAATCAGCCAGACAGAGTTTTCCCGTGCATACCAAAATGAACGTGCACGTTTAGAGCAGCAGTTTGGTGAGTACTTCACACAGATATCTGCCGATCCTGCGTATATGGCTCGTATTCGTCAAGGCGTAGTAGATAGGCTCGTACAACAAGAGCTGCAAAATCAACTAGCAGCAGAGCTTGGTCTGCGCGTGAGTGACGAGCAGGTCAAAGACGCAATTTTAGAAATGTCTTATTTTCAAATTGGCGGTCAATTTAATAATGATCGTTACTTGCAGCTTATTCGTCAAATGAACTTTCAACCCGATACGTTTCGTGAATATTTACGTGAAGAAATGACTCGTACACAGTTAGTATCAGCGATTGCAGGTTCAGATTTCGTCTTGCCAACTGAGCTTAAACAAGCAATTGCTTTGCAGCAGCAAACTCGTGATTTGGACTACGTGGTGTTGAACAAAGACGCTTTTACAGCTCAAGTCGAGGTTTCTGAGCAAGAAATTAAGGACTACTACCAGCTAAATCAAGGACAATTTTTGTCACCCGAATTAGTCGCTGTAGAGTATTTAGAGTTAAAAGCTGATGAAATTGAACCTGCCAAGGCGATCACCGACCAAGATGTTTTGGCATATTATGAAGAAAGTAAAAACCAATATCTTGAGCCTGAAAAGCGTCGCGTATCACACATTCTAATCGAAGGTGACTTAGACGATAATGATGCAAAACAAACTGCTGAGGCTATATTAGCACAGTTGCAAAGTGGTGCAGACTTTGCGCAACTGGCTGAAGAAAAGTCAAATGATATAGTGAGTGCTGAATTAGGTGGTGATCTGGATTGGATCGAGCGTGACATGATGGATCCAGAGTTTGAAGCGGCTGCTTTTGCTTTGGAAAACGTAGGTGATATGTCGGGCGTTGTGACGTCAGAGTTTGGCTTTCATATTATTAAACTAACAGACATTCAGCGTCAGGAAGTTAAAGCGTTTGATGAAGTTAAAGATGAACTTCGTGCTGAATTGGAAAAAGCTGAAAAAATCGATGCGTTTTATCAGAAGCAGACCGAAGTTGCGGAGCTAGCGTTTGAAGTTGCTGACTCACTACAAGATGCAGCTATCGCTGCCGGTGTTGAGCTAAAAACAACACAGTTGGTTGCTAGAGGTGCATTGCCGGCTCCTTTAAATACGCCGACTGTAACAACAGCGATCTTTAGCCCTGAAGTTTTAGAAGACAGAGTGAATTCGGAAGTTTTAGAAGTTGCAGGTGAACATATTGTTGTGGTTCGTGTGAAAGAGCACAAAGCAGCCTCGACAAAACCACTTGAGGAAGTTAGTGCACAGATCGAGTCGACATTGATTAACGATAAGGCATCGGCTTTGGTTAAAGAGCGAGCACAAGAAGAGTTTGCTAAATTGCAAGGTGGTAAAGCTCTGGCAGATATTGCATCTGAACATTCAACAGAAGTTAAGTCGCAAGCACAGCTAAACCGTCAGTCTTACTCAGTTGCTCCGGCAATCGTTAAAGAGGCTTTCCAACTACCTCACCCAAGTGAAGACAAAGCACAGTTGGCAATGGTTGAACTCAACAATGGCGATGCAGCATTGTTAGCGCTTAAAGGGGTTAACACGCCACAAATTGATGATGAAGTTGACCAACAACAAAAGCAGAATATTACGATGACGCAGGTAAATAAAAATTACACCGCGTTCATCGAAGCACTAAAAGCACAAGCTGAAGTGCGTCGACCACAGCTTAATGTAACAGAAGAAAACTAATGTTTTAGAGCTGGAAAAAAGCGCCAATCTGGCGCTTTTTTTGTTTATTGCGACTTAACGCAGATCAAATGGGTTGATAAAACTAAAGGTGATTGTGAGTATTTAACGCACTTCAGAAGCTAGTTTTAAAAGATGGGCGCTAAAGTTAAGTCCTCGGCGTTTAGCATCAGTGAGATTGATCCGAAAGCTGAGGTTATTGGTATCAGCGATTAGGCCAATCATTGCACCTTGGCGAAATCCTTCGCTGGTATCTGCCACGATTAAAATTGGCTGTTGCTCTAATTCAGAGAGCCAATATTGTGTTTGTTGTCTATTTTGTTGGCTTAAAAATAAGATATCGCACAGCTTTACCTGTTCATTATTGGGTAACTCTATTGCTTCTGAGCGGCTTTGATCTTGCGCTTGCAATAGTGCGGATACGGCTTGATATAGTGCATTATTTCCCACAACACAGAAGCTTAACTTATCAGGCGGTGGCGGTGGCCATTTACTAAATTGACTGAAGCGATATAAAAATGCAGCCTTTAATTCATTTTCGTTAAGCGCTTTAGCTTGATTTTGACTGCAGAATATAAGCAGAAATAACCCTAGCAGTACCTTAATCATTATCCCAACTCCAACTCACTGATAAGTGTACTTGTCGGCGACGTTGTATATAAGGAATAAAACCATCATCAGTAATATCTAAAATTTTCTCATTGCTGATGTTTCTAACCCCTAAAGAGACAGACAGGTTATTTGCGCTTTTCCAATTGATACTGACATCATGAGTTGAAAATTTGGGTAATGTATAGCCAAAAGATTCGCGTTTGCTAACTGCATGTGAGTGTAAGCTGAAAAGGAAATTTGAATTGCCAAGCATAGCACTAAAACGAAGCTGTCCTATAAATTTAGGAGAGTTATTAATATCTACTCCGCCTTTCACTTTCGTACGTTGAAATGCCATGTTGGCAACAAGAGACATGCCATTGTGCCAGCGTTTATCGGCACCAAGTTCCAGGCCTCTACTTTTAATAGGCGGAGTATTAAAGTAGATAGGATAGAATAAATCTTGGTGTATGAGGTTTTTAATATTTGACTGATAAATTGTGGCAAAAGAAGAGAAAGAAGGGCTCCACCGTTGTATTAGGCTGATCTCATGATACTTCAGGGTTTCGTTTCTAGGTGCTAGTGCCTCAAACACGGCATTGGCATTGCGTTCTAAAAAGTTGGTCACTCTAAAAGCTCGGCTGTGGCGAAGCAATAGGTTATGGTGTTGAGAAAACTGATATTTAAACGTTACGCTAGGTGACCATCTGGCGCTGCTAAAATCGGAGTTGTCATACCTCAGTGCTGATTGCAACTTAAGTTTATCATTTAGCCGCCAAAGGTCTTGAACATATAATCCATAACGTGACTCGTTACTCTTTTGATCAAAGTTAAACTCACTGGGGATGCTAGACTCAGAGCGGAACTCTTGCCGGTGATCTTTTTGGAAGTCAACACCAACCATTAATTCGTGATTATCAAAGCCCAAAAAAACCAGTTGGCCGTCTACGTTACTCCAGCGCCCTGAATTAATTGGTCTTTCATACTCGATATCACCATTCGGTAGCAGAAATGGGATACTTCTTGCGAAGTCATTACCGTGAGTTGAAATATGGAAATAGGCTTCCACATCGTTTGCAATTTTGTCATCGAATGTTAATGAAAGAAAGTATGCTTCATTTTGTGCGGTCTCAATTTCTGGGCTATTTTTACTCGCCAAGCTAAAACCATCTGGAAAGTTTCTGTCGCGTTTTGACGCTGCAGCTTGAAATTGAAGACTACCAGTTTGGTGGCTAAACATTAAGCGAGTACTGTTTTCTTCATTGAGGTGTTGCCATTCGATCAGCCTTGGATCAACGTTTAGTACAGGATATTGGATAGAGTCGACTTGAGTTCTACTTACTGACAGCCAACTATCACTGCCTGATGATGAGCGAAACCCAGCTGTTACTCTTGCGTGTTTTGCACCATCGTTGGTTATGGATGTCGCAATATTTATATCGCCTAGTTTACTGGTGGTTTTGGTGACAATGTTTATCACGCCAAGTAGTGCATTATTGCCGTATAAAGCAGCCGATGCGCCGGGACTATACTCAACGCGTTCAATTAGGCCAACATCAATAAAGTTTTCATGACCTAAAAGCCCTGCATCCAGCAAGTTTTCATTCATTCTTGTGCCATCAAGTAAAAATAAAAATCTTGAGTTAAAGTCTCCCGGGCGACCTATGCCTCTGGCACTGAGGTAGGTGAACGCACTGTCATCTTTAGTTGTTACACCAACGAAAAGTGTCAAGATATCTGCAAGAGACTTTAGATTGAATAGTTTAATATCTTGATCTGAAATAATGTGAGTGATGGCCATACTATCGCTGCTAGAACGCTCAATGCGAGATGCTGCAGAAATTTGTGTATTGGTTGGAAGTTGATTGAGCTGCTGATTTAGTAGTTCTTCCAAGTCAGGTAAAGACGCACTATGAGCAAGTTTATTGCTTGATAAAATGATACTCAAAATCACCAAAAGGTATTTTAGCTTCATAAGGACACCTATTTGCTGTACACCTGAAAGTTGTTTTTCCCAGCACGCTTTGCCGCATACATGGCATCATCAGCACAATTAAGTAAATCCATGGGGGAGCTCGCATCAGTGGGGGTGTATGCTAAACCGATACTTATTCCAATAGGCATAATCGTATCTTTGATAACAATAGGGTGGTTTATACTGTTGACTATCCTTGCCGCTAGTTTTTCTGCGTTTTCTGTGCATTCAATATTTGGCAGTAATAAAGCAAACTCGTCGCCACCGAGTCTACATAGCAAGTCGTCACTGCGAATAATCGCGCTGATACGCTGTCCCACTACTATAAGCGTATCGTCACCAGCGTCATGACCAAAGTTATCATTTACATATTTGAAGTTATCTAAGTCTATAAACATCAGGCAGCTCAGCGTATCTGAGTAGCTATTTTCAATAGTAATTTCTTTGAGTTTCTGGTTAAGAGCGACTCTGTTTGGTAATTTTGTTAAAGGGTCTGTGCGGACCATTTGCTTGAGTTGCTGGCCTTGCTGTTGTTCTTGCTCTAGTTGTTGTCTGAGCTCTGATTGAGAGATATCAACACGTTTGAGGAGTTCATTAAAGCTTCGCGTTAATATGCCGATTTCATCATCACGAATAACAGTGGCGCGTAATTGAAAGTTATGCTCTTTTGATACTCGTTGCGCCAGATTAGACAGCGATAACAAGGGGGTTAAAGCTCTTCGTTGGACACGCGAAAGCATAAGGGCAGAAACGCTGAAAAGTAGAGTTATTAACAAAGCCAGCATCAATATTAGGCGTAAAAACCAATACAACATGCCGGTCAAATCGAGAACCATGATTAAATCACCTTCGATTTTTCCTTTGATTGCAACAGGGTAGTAAAGACGCATTCTAACGCCGTCGTATACGCGTTGTGGTTGATTGCTCATAGGCTTGTATAGTTCTGTTGACGGTACAAAGCTCGGCTCAGCGTATTCGCTAAATACTTCGCTGTTTGTTTTTCGTAGTGAAATAAACAAAACTTCTTTTCGGTTACCAACTAATGACAGTTCTTTATTTGCGGTATCTACATCATTAAAAACGAGCATGGGCACAACATTATGAGCGAGTTGGGCGAGATTGATTTCTGCCGTTTCGGCTTGGCGATCCCTGACAACAAGCCATAACAGTATTGTGGTAAGGGTAAACACCAATAACATACTGCTTGCCATAACCGACAAGTTTAATCGTGTTAGCCTTTTAACAAGCGACATGGAAGGCAATGGCTCGTTCAAGTGCACCTCACATACCAAATAATTGTATTGTCTTAAATAAATATAGATTAGAGATGTATAAAAAGCAGTAAATATGTCTTGTTTTGAATAGGCGCTATTGAGTTTTTGACCATTTCAAGTCGCTTTATATGGACGGATAGCTCTATGTGGATAGCAAATAGTATCGGCACAAATTATTGTACTTGTTATGACAAGACTAATACCGAGCTAACTGTCGTGTTTTAAAGGCATATAAAGGTAGCTCATCTTAACTGGCTTTGTTACTAGCATCTTGCTGTAGGTTTGATAGTTCATCAATCAGCTCTAATAATTCTGGTTCAAACTCACTAATAGGATTGTTTTGCTTTAATGAAGTTTCTATCATTTCGGCTAAGCTTTTTAGCTTTGGAACGCCGGTATAGCAACATGCGCCATGAAATTTATGAATAACACTTAGCAAGGCCTGAGCGTCTTTTTGCTCATATGCTTGTTCAAGTGTATTGAGCAAGTCTTCCAGCCCATCAAGTAGCATATTAAGCATCTCTAATGCCAAGTCTGGTTTTCCCCCAGCATGTTGTAATGCTAACTGCCAATCTAAAAGCGGGCTTTCAAACGGGGCGGTGCTATGTTCGTGGGGTGCTTTTGTTTTTTGCTTACTCTTTGGCGCGCTGGTACTGTGATCACAAATAGTTTGTCTGAGCATGTCCTCATCAATTGGTTTAGTGAGGTAGCCTTTAAAACCATCTTTTAACAGCTGCTCTTTTTCACCTGCTAAGGCGTGTGCTGTAACTGCTATGATAGGGGTGTCTTCATTTAAAGAGGACTCTAAGATGGTTTTACATGCTGTGATCCCATCCATGATTGGCATTTGGATATCCATAAATATTAAATCGTATTTATGCGTTTTACATAATCCTACTGCCTGCGCACCATTGTGCGCCGTGTCAATGGCTTCTACTTGCTCTTCTAACAAGGTTGAGAGTAGCTTTAAGTTGGCATCATTGTCGTCGGCAATAAGTACCTTCATTGGCAATATTTGGGTGTCACTTTCTTCCATTGCGATACTTGGATGATCTAAGCGATAGGGAGCTGCGAGCACTTCACATAGCTTTCGATGATTGAGGGGTTTACTTAGGCAGGCATCTGCACCACTGCCAATCAAAGATTCTCTCATATTGTGCGAGATTGTATTTAACATCAGGTATAAATAATCTGCAGCGCCTCGTACCTTTGAAATATAGCTTTTTACTAGCTGCATATGTTCAACGCTTGCCATATTACCAATCAAGCAGATGTCAAAGCTAAACCCTTTTTCTAGTGCTTCAAAGAAAGCTTGTTCATCTTCACAGGAGGTGATCTGCATATCCCACTCTTCAAGCAAAGAGGTGACGGCAGCATGGGTGTGAGCTTGAGGCTCAAAGTAAAGAATACGTTTGTTCGCCAATGAGCTATTTGGCAGATCATCGTTATATATGCGGTTGGGTAGTTCAAAAACTGCATTAAAGGTGAAGCAGGTACCATTGCCAGGGGCTGAGTTGAGCGTAATACGGCCTTTCATCGCTTCAACAATGTGTTTGGTGATGATAAGGCCAAGTCCTGTCCCACCAAATTTACGTGTAATACTTGAGTCTGCTTGGGCAAAAGGAATAAACAGTGCATCTTGTTTGTCCATGGCGATCCCCACTCCGGTATCACTCACTGAAACTAATAAAGAGGCATGAGAGTCATCTAATAAGCGATAGGATACATCTACTTTAACTGAACCTCTTTCGGTGAATTTTATCGCATTGCTGACTAGGTTTATCAATATTTGTTTGAATCGAGTTGGATCACCGACCAAATTGTCTGGCACTTGACGATTAATGGCAATCGACAGCTCTAGATTTTTGTCATGAGCACTAGGCGCAAGTAACGTCATTACTTCATTGATGGCGTCTCTGAGCTGAAACTGGATATTTTCCAAATCCATTGCTCCGGCTTCTAGTTTCGAGAAATCAAGAATGTCGCTTATGATGGTCAGTAGGCTATTGGCTGATAACTCGATGGTATCAAGATAGTCTTTTTGGTGCTTATTTAGTGGGGTTTTGTATAGTTGTCGGGTAAAGCCTATCACCCCATTGAGTGGTGTTCTCAGTTCGTGACTCATTTTGGCCAAGAAATCAGATTTAACTCGGTTTGCATCTTGAGCTTCTCGTTTTGCAATGTTGAGCTGAATATTTTGCGTTTCGTATTGTTCAAGTGTCTCTTTGTAGTCACTCGTTGCTTGGTCAATATGCTTTTGCATTTCGTCACGCTGGCCGATCATCTTTTCATTAATGGTATTAAGGCCCTGGCGCAGCAGTTCAAATTCACCGATCATTTGCTGTTCTATATCAATATCTCGCTTACCTTCTACTAACTTGTCGGTAGCCAGCAGTAGCTGAGAAAGTGGCACAGTAAACATTTTACTGATCCGAAAAGACAAAAAGCCGGCTAGCAGTAATGCGAATAAAATAATACCGCAACTCCAGATCAGCGCGTGTTGTTGAGAAATAAGCGCTTGGTTTTGACTGACTTCAATCGCTAATACTGCAAGTGTTTTTGGATGGGTGGTATGCCACCTGTCTAATTGTTTTGAGTAGTGCTTAATCGGCGTGAAAAATACAAAAGAGTCGTTTAATTTAACCAATTCGGTTTTATGTAGCTGTGATACGTCACCAAAAAAATACAATTGCTCGAACTGTTCGTGATAATTGCTAGTAAGAAGCAATTGGTTATCTTGATCAAATAACGCAATACTTTTTACCAATGGGGCATGTTTATTATGTGCTGTGCTAATAATTCGGTGTAAAGCTGCGCGGTCTTGTTGCAAAACGGCTTGCTCAGCGGCAATTGCTAATGGTTCTGAGATACTACTGCCTTGTTGATAGAGAATTTCTTCAAGCTCAACATAACGATTTACGGTAAAATACCCACCAAGTATTAAGCCGATTAGCACTGTAGGAATGATTGTAAGTGCAAGAATACTGTCTCGAAGGCTAAGTTTTGTCATGTAGGGCAAGTGCGCAGAGTCATTTTATTTGTCAATAGATTATCTAGTTAGGCGCTGATTAGCAATGTTTAAGGGGTAGAGTATGGCGCAGTTTTTTAAAGCTAAAGCACCATCATCAAAGGGTAAAAATTTAGAGCTGACCATTGAGTCGATAGATCACCAAGGCCGAGGTGTTGCAAAGTATCAAGGCAAAGTGTGCTTTGTTGATGGGGCATTGGCTAATGAACACGTTAAAGCACAAATACAGCAAGAAAAGGCTAAACTCATCATAGCTAAAACAGTTAAAGTCATCACGCCAAGCGAGCAAAGAACGACAGCATTTTGTCAAGACTATGCACGTTGTGGTGGGTGTCAGTTACAGCATTTAGAACACCAGCACCAGCTAAGTCATAAGCACAAGGCATTAGATGCGTTATTTAACAAATTTTGCAAAGTAACCGACCTGCCTTGGCAATTGCCTATTGAAAGTGAGCCAACTCATTATCGCAGAGCGGCTCGCATAGCCTGTATTTTTGATACAGCGTCGCAACAATTAAAGTTGGGCTTTAGAGGGGCAAAAAGTAAGCAGATCATAGAAATAAAGCGGTGTGATGTATTAACGTCGCCATTTGCTAACATATTTACTCACCTTAGAGACATACTGAATAGACACAAAGCTTATTCGTGCATAAGCCATATCCAGTTGTGTGACGCTGATAACGGTCAATATGTGTTATTTAGACACACCAAAAAAATAACCCAAAGTTTTAAAGAAGAGCTTGCCGAAACACTGCTAGGTTACCAGCTCTTGTGGGATGATGGCTCTGATAAAGTGGCTTATCCTCAACTACCTAGTTATCAGGTTGCTAAGCTAAATTTTGAATTTAAGCTTGATAACTTTGTGCAAGTAAATCGCGCAGTTAATGAAGGTATGTTGTTACAAGCACTAAACTGGCTTGAATTATCTACAAAAGATAAGGTGCTCGACTTATTTTGCGGGATAGGTAATTTCTCATTATTGATGGCAAAACAAGCAAATGAAGTAATTGGTGTTGAGGGGTCACAGTCATCGGTTGCAATGGCCAAGCAAAATGCGCACACTAATCAACTTAACAATGCGCGATTTTATTGCTTTGATTTAACTCAGCCGTTAGCGAAAGCAAACTGGTTTGAGACGTCTCTGAATGTATTGCTACTTGATCCGTCTCGAACAGGGGCATATGAAATACTCAAGCAATTGCCATTAACGCAGTTTAAAAAAGTTTTATACGTGTCGTGCGATCCAGTGACACTGGCACGTGATAGCGCATTGTTGATTGAAGCCGGTTTTGAATTAGACAAAATAGGGCTAATGAATATGTTTCCGCATACAGGGCATATTGAAACTATGGCGTTGTTCCAAAGGAGGTAACAGGAATGGTTGCAACTCGCCAATCGCATCAACAACAGCTTCCCGCTGATTTTTCAGCGCGACTTTCATTGCTTGCACTGTCAGATGAAAAAATGACACGCCTTAAGCAAGCGCATGGTTTATGCCCAGCGGAGCCCGAAGCCGCGATGCTCAATAACGCGATTGAAATGGTCGAGATCCTTGCCGATTTAAACTTAGACGCAGAATCGTTAGCAACGGCATATTTAACGCCATACTTTCTTGCAGGCCTAATTGATACTGAGAAGGTAAAAAATGAACTCGGTGACAATATCGCTATGTTACTAAGTGGTGTTGAACAAATGGCAACCATTAGTACGCTAGCACATCAGGGTAAAGGACATGTTCAGATAGACAACATACGCCGCATGTTGCTTGCTATGGTCGAAGACGTTCGTGCAGTTGTTATTAAACTGGCTGAGCAGATCTGTCATTTGAGGACGGTAAAGGATGCTGATGAAGACGAGCGCGTTATTGCGGCCAAAGCCACAGCCAATATTTTTGCGCCGCTTGCAAATCGATTGGGGATAGGGCAGTTAAAGTGGGAGCTTGAAGACCTTTCATTTCGTTATTTGCACCCACAAACGTATAAAACAATCGCCAAACAACTGGCTGATAAACGCCTTGACCGTGAAGCATACATGGAAAATATGGTCAAGTTGGTAAGCGATAAGCTCAGCGCTGCGGGCATCAATGCGCACGTTTATGGCAGACCCAAGCATATTTATAGTATCTATAAAAAGATGTCACAGAAAAACTATGAGTTTGATCAGCTTTTTGATATCCGAGCGATGCGTATTGTTGTTGATGAAATTCAAGACTGTTATGCGGCGCTGGGTATTGTACACACCAGCTGGAAGCATTTACCCAAAGAGTTTGATGACTATGTTGCTACGCCAAAACAAAACGGCTACCAATCAATTCATACTGTTGTGTTTGGCCCTGAAGGTAAAACGGTAGAAATTCAAATACGTACTGAAGAAATGCATCAAGATGCGGAACTTGGCGTAGCCGCGCATTGGATGTACAAAGAGGGAGCTTTACCTGGACGAGGATCAGGCTATGAGCAAAAAATTAGTTGGCTGAGAAAACTTCTGCAGTGGCAAGAGGAAGTCGTTGATGGCAGTGATCTAGCTGATGAGCTGAAGAACCAAGTGGTTGAGGATAGGGTCTACGTGTTTACGCCCAGAGGTGATATATTTGACCTACCACTCGGTGCGACGCCGTTGGACTTTGCCTATTATATCCACTCTAATGTCGGCCATCGTTGTATTGGTGCAAAAGTGTTTGGCAAGATAGTGCCATTTACTTATAAGCTTGCAACGGGCGATCAAGTAGAAATCTTAACACAGAAAAATGCCTCGCCAAGCCGCGATTGGTTAAACCCATCTTTGGGCTATATTCATTCCTCACGCGCGCGCAGTAAGATCCATCACTGGTTTAAACAGCAAGATAGAGATAAGAATTTACAAGCGGGTAAAGAAATCTTAGATACGCAGTTGGCAAAACTAGACTTGACATATAAGCAGCTTGAACCAGCCATTGAACGTTTTAATTTTAAGCATATAGATGATTTGATGGCGGCCATCGGTGCTGGTGATATTCGCTTAAACCAATTTTTAAATTTTGTCCAAGATAAGCCTGAAGAGCTGCCTAAACTTAAAATTGGCACACCTCGCAAGCAAAAGGGAGACAAAAATGGCATCGTTGTAGATGGTGTCGGCAGCTTAATGAGCCATGTTGCTAAATGTTGCCAACCAGTTCCTGGAGATGAAATTGTTGGGTACATCACCCAAGGCCGAGGTATTGCAGTGCACAGAACTGATTGCGATGCATTTGCACATATTTGCGAGCTTCATCCAGAGCGTGAAATAGCGGTAAGTTGGTCTGAAGATATTCAATCAGCGTATGCCATAACTGTGCGTATTGAAGCCCATGATAGGCAAGGGTTGATCCGTGATATAAGTTCGGTACTAGCGAATGAAAAAGTGAATGTGCTTAACATGAATGTGCAAACTAATGATGAGCGTGCAGTTGCGATTTTTGAGATGAAAATAGAAGTGTCGGATTTATCGGCTATGAACCGCTTATTAACTAAATTACACCAAATTGAAGGTGTGTTTGATGCGAAAAGGCAACATTGATAGTGAGTATTTACTATTATGGGTGAGCACCTTACAAAACTGTTGTCGATTATGGCAACACTAAGAGATCCCGAAAAAGGGTGTGAATGGGACAAACAACAAACGTTTAAATCCATCGTACCTCATACGATAGAAGAAGCATATGAGGTTGCAGATACGATTGAGAAAGGCGACATGAATGCACTTAAAAGTGAGTTGGGAGACTTGCTGTTTCAAGTGGTGTTTTATGCCCAACTGGCTAAAGAGCAAGGTGTTTTTGACTTCAACGATGTGGTCGCTGGGTTAAATGAAAAATTAGTACGGCGTCATCCGCATGTGTTTGAAGCAAAAACGAAATTGACCGATGAGCAACTCGAAATACAGTGGCAAGCCATCAAAGCACAGGAAAGAGCACAAGAGAAGGCTTCACACGCAGACAACGATAGGGAGCTGTGGAGTGACATTCCTAGCATGTTACCAGCTTTATCGAGAGCACATAAAATTCAAAAGCGTGCGGCGGGTTTGGGGTTTGATTGGCCAGATTACCGAGGTGCGCTTGATAAGGTAGTCGAAGAAGTGCAAGAAGTAAGTGAGGCCTTGGCTGAGAACCCAGGTTCAGCACATAGCGCTGAAGAACTCGGTGATTTACTGTTTGCTACGGTGAATGTTGCACGCCACGCAAAACATGACCCAGAACAAATATTACGATTAGCCAGTGATAAATTTGTGCGTCGTTTTGCAAAAGTAGATGAGACTCTTCGTCAGCAAGGTTTGAGTTTGGAAAATGCTACGCTTGAGCAGATGGATAGTGCTTGGGAACAAGTAAAGAAACAAAAAGGGTAACGGGCATTGCCCCCTTGATAGTGATTTTTAGCTGGATTGATTTGTGCGGCTTTGCTATACTATCGCCCCGTCTTGATTCTTATTTAAATTCCAATTTTCCTTGATATTCTAGGGTTCGCATGAGTACAAAATTTATCTTCGTAACGGGCGGAGTTGTTTCCTCCTTGGGTAAAGGTATTGCAGCTGCATCTTTAGCCGCTATTTTAGAAGCACGTGGCTTGAATGTAACTATTCTTAAGCTGGATCCTTATATCAATGTTGATCCGGGCACAATGAGCCCAATTCAACATGGTGAGGTGTTTGTAACAGAAGATGGCGCTGAGACAGACCTAGACTTAGGTCACTATGAGCGCTTTATTCGCACCAAAATGACTAGCCGTAATAACTTCACTCAAGGTCGCGTGTTTGAAGATGTATTGCGTCGTGAGCGCAAAGGTGAGTACTTAGGCGCAACTATTCAAGTTATCCCTCATATCACGAACGATATTAAACGTCGTGTACTTGAAGGGGCCGAAGGCTATGATATCGCGATTGTAGAAGTTGGTGGCACGGTGGGTGATATTGAGTCACAGCCATTTTTGGAAGCGTTACGTCAATTAGGTACGGTGCTTGGCCGTGAGCACGCGTTATTCATGCACTTAACATTAGTGCCATTTCTTGGCACAGCAGGTGAAGTTAAAACTAAGCCAACTCAGCATTCTGTAAAAGAGCTGCGTTCAATTGGTATTCAACCTGACATTCTTGTTTGTCGTTCTAGCTGTCGTCTACCAGCAAATGAACGTGCAAAAATTGCTTTGTTCACAAACGTAGAAGAAAAAGCGGTTATCTCACTGCCTGACGTTGATAGCATTTACAAAATTCCAGCACTGCTTAAATCACAAGATTTAGACAACTTAGTATGTCGTCGTTTCTATTTAGAAGCACCGGAAGCTGACCTGTCTGAGTGGGAGCAAGTGTTGTACCAAGAGTCAAACCCAACAGGGGAAGTGACCATTGGTATGGTCGGTAAATATATTGAATTGCCAGATGCGTATAAGTCAGTTAACGAAGCGCTAAAGCATGCAGGTTTAAAAAACCGCCTTACGGTTAATATAGAGTATGTTGACTCTCAAGATATCGAAAGCAAAGGTGTTGAAAGGTTATCGCATCTAGACGCGATTTTGGTTCCTGGTGGTTTTGGTAATCGCGGCGTTGAAGGTAAAATTTTGGCTGCTAAGTATGCGCGTGAGAACAAAATTCCATACCTTGGGATCTGCCTAGGTATGCAAGTTGCGTTGATTGAGTATGCACGCAATGTTGCGGGTCTTGAAGGGGCGAACTCAACAGAGTTTGATGCAAAGTCTGCGCATCCAGTCGTTGGCCTGATTACTGAATGGCTTGACGCTGAAGGTAATGTAGAAGTACGTGATGAAGAATCAGATCTTGGTGGAACAATGCGCCTAGGAGCGCAAAAGTGTCACCTGAAGAAAGGTTCTAAAGTACGTGACGTCTATGGTAGTGATGAAATCGTTGAGCGTCATCGTCACCGTTATGAGGTGAATAACCATTATGTTGAACGTTTAGAAAAAGCGGGCTTGCAGTTTACTGGCTTATCTGAAGATAAAAAGCTGGTGGAGATCATTGAGCACAAAGATCACCCTTGGTTTATCGCAGCGCAGTTCCACCCGGAATTTACCTCAACACCTCGCGATGGACACCCGTTATTTGAAGGTTTTGTAGCGGCAGCTTATACACACCAAAAAGCTGAATCGTAAACAAATTTGAAAAGCCGTGCTTATGCGCGGCTTTTTTATAACAATAAGCAGTGCTTTGCATTTAGTTTTTAAATGAAAACCAGTGCTTATTTATAAGTATATAAACATTACACTCACCACTTTGGGAATAAGAGGAATCAAGATGTCAAAAATCGTAAAAGTGATTGGCCGTGAAGTTATGGACTCGCGCGGTAACCCGACGGTTGAAGCAGATGTTCACTTAGCTTCAGGCGCATGGGGTCGCGCATGTGCACCGTCAGGTGCATCAACGGGTACTCGTGAAGCATTAGAGCTACGTGATGGTGATAAATCTCGCTATTTAGGTAAGGGCGTTCTTACAGCGGTTAACTTTATCAATGCGGATATTGCACAAGCACTTGAGGGTAAAGATGCACTTGAGCAGCGTCACATCGACCAAATCATGATTGATTTAGATGGCACTGAAAACAAAGAAAAACTAGGTGCAAACGCGATTTTGGCAGTTTCACTTGCAAACGCAAAGGCGGCTGCACAAGAAAAAGGTGTAGCATTGTATGAGCACATTGCTGACATCAACGGCACCTCTGGCCAATATTCAATGCCAGTGCCAATGATGAACATCATCAATGGTGGTGAGCATGCTGACAATAACGTTGATATTCAAGAATTTATGATCCAACCTGTTGGCGCAAAAAGCTTCCGTGAAGCATTGCGTATGGGTGCTGAAATCTTCCACAGCTTGAAAAAGGTGCTAAACGCACGCGGTCTAAACACTGCTGTAGGTGACGAAGGTGGTTTTGCACCAGATCTGAAGTCTAACGAAGAAGCATTAGAGGTTATTGCACTGGCAGTTGCTGAAGCAGGTTATGAGCTAAACAAAGATATCACCTTAGCACTAGACTGTGCAGCGTCTGAATTCTACGTTGACGGAAAATACGACCTAAAAGGCGAAGGCAAAGCATTCGACTCAGCTGGTTTTGCTGACTTCCTAGCGGACCTTGCGGACCGTTACCCAATTGTTTCAATCGAAGACGGTTTAGACGAAAGTGACTGGGCTGGCTGGAAAGTATTAACAGACAAGATTGGCGACAAAGTGCAACTTGTTGGTGACGATTTATTCGTAACAAATACAAAGATCTTAAAGCGTGGTATCGATGAGAACATTGGTAACTCAATTTTAATCAAGTTCAACCAAATCGGTTCATTGTCTGAAACACTTGATGCAATCAAGATGGCACAAGACGCGGGCTTCACTGCAGTTATTTCACACCGCTCTGGTGAAACAGAAGATGCAAC
Source organism: Pseudoalteromonas sp. A25 (assembly GCF_009176705.1). NCBI lineage: Bacteria > Pseudomonadati > Pseudomonadota > Gammaproteobacteria > Alteromonadales > Pseudoalteromonadaceae > Pseudoalteromonas > Pseudoalteromonas sp. A25. Next base: position 1,191,750 of record NZ_AP021846.1, read on the forward strand.
GATTGCAGATCTTGCAGTAGGTACTGCTGCTGGCCAAATCAAGACGGGTTCTTTATGTCGTTCAGACCGTGTTGCTAAGTACAACCAACTACTTCGTATCGAAGAAGCTTTGGGTGAAAAAGCCGTATATAAAGGTCGTTCAGAGATCAAAGGTCAGTAATCATAAACTGACAAGTAGCATAGATATAAATGCCGCTGTGTTTTTACATAGCGGTATTTTTTTGTCTGCTAATTTATTTTTTACCAGCCATAATGATACCAGTCCGCAATAGTAGTTAATCTTTTGAGAAACTAAGCCTGATGTTAGCAAGGCTAAAATTTTATTTAATACCAATTTTATTAATACATTGATCATTCTAGCGAGCTAAATAACTCATTAACTGCGTTAAATATTTCTCATGTAGAATAACTACATAGCGAAATATTTGCCTTGTTACTAAGCCATTTATCTGTCGCAATATCTGATCACCAATTTAATGCTATTGGTATAAAACAAATAAAGAAGAAAGTTATTACAGAGTTATCGACAAAATTTCTTGCTAAAAATATCCAATATTTTGGATAGAAAATTGGTAAATAGCGACAAGAGTTAATGACATAAAAGCCAGTGCACTAAATCAGTATTGTTATTGAGTTCTTACCCTGTGTTCACGTTATTATTTTATTTAATGCAATAGGTGTTACATAAAAAAGACAAAGTGGTAATATAAGGCTCTAAATGTTAATTAAAAATAACAAGAAAGATGAAAGCAAGTAGAATTTTTGAACTTTTAGATGCAAAGCACCAACACCAGTTACCCTCTCAACAACTGATTGTTGAAGAGGCGCTGGTTAATAAAGAGCTTACGACACAATGGCTATGTCACGCTGTTTCTAGCTCAATCAATGTACAAGAATTGGGTGTCGTGTTAGTTATAGCCTACAGACAAAAAATTGATGCATATAGTGAGCTGGTTGAATTATGGCCAATCAAAGAACAAGCATCAAAGCAAGAGCGAAGCACTTTGTTAAGTATGCTGCAACGATCGCCACTTAGTGTTGCCAACGTGGAGCTGGAGGAAATTGCAGACCTATGGAAAAGCTTAGTACAACAGCAAAACTATAAGTGCGTAATGCAAGGAAAAGTGACTGTTCATATGAGCCGACTACATCAACAGTTAGCACAGAAGCTGACGGAATATGCTCAAGCGCGTCTTAACCCTGTTGAGCTGTACGGTAAAAATGCGAGTCGTGAAAAGTTAAGTAGTATTAGAGATAACGAACAGTTTATTGGAGATATTCTATCTAACAATATGCTTTTGTCTGTCAGCCAGCGATTGATGTGCATGCATAACTTAGCGCAGTTACCTTTTGCAGAGCCACCTGTTTTTTATCGGTACCGAGATGGTCAGCAATACAAGTGGCATTGTGACTATATAATCCCTTCTACCCCCGAAATTAAGCAAGAACTGGGCTTTTTTGGTCAGCGTATAGCTACGACAGTGCTCAATTTGACTGATAACTTTATAGGTGGTGAAACTAGCTTCAAAAAATGGCAGGTGGATATTAAAGCTAAAGTTGGTCAACTGATACAATTCTTTAGTATTGAAAATGGTCAACTAGACCCGAATTCGGTGCATGCTGGGCTTCCAGTAACTGAAGGTGAAAAGTGGGTGTGCACATTATGGTTCAGAGATAAACCCTACTGGTTGCGAGGTTCCATTTGGACATACTAGCGAAATGCTTAGGCAGTAAATTCTTGCCGTAAAATGCCTTGGGTAAAGCTGGTTTTTAAGTAAAAGCCTCTTGGTAGGGTTTTTATGAGTTTGCCATTTGGGCCGATAGCGTTGGTCGTTACTCGGCTGTTGGCTGCTTTGGGGCGAATTTGCATCACTTGTCCTAAGTGCCCTGAAATTTCATCAACGCGGCCAAGGGTAATGAGTTCCATTTGTTCTTCCCAATCTCTTTTTAACAGCGCCTCTTGAGGTTGAGAGGGTTGCCATAAAAAGCCACACCCGATAGTACGATTTACTGGTTGAATATCACGTTCAGCAAGAACTGGTAACCAAAGTACATGGTTGAGTTTCTTTTTTACAGTGCTATTTTCCCATTTGATGCCAGTTAAATTGGTCAGTGGAACGACAGATACATAGGTGGTTTCAAGTGGCTTGCCATTATAATCGATAGGTAAAGATTTTAGCTCAATACCTAAATGCTCAAAGTCGGGCACGGGTTTTGAACCTGCACTTGCGCCTAGTACATATTCTAATAGTTGACCTGGCCAACCTTTTTCCCGCAGTAAATGCTCAGGGCTCTTGAATTGGTAGCGCATAGCAAGTTCGCCTAAAGTCAACCCAGCTATGCTTTCTACTCTTTGCATCAGTTCTGTGATGGACTTGGGGGGCTGTGGTTTATTCATAGCTGGAAATATACTGCAATATCATAATAGGTTCATTGTAACGAAAGAGCGCTCAAGAAAGAAATGACTTGTGAGAATACTATTAAAAGTCGCAACTTCACGCAGAGTATATGTTCTACTCGTATAGTTATAAAATAAACTTTTACAATAAGGTACTGTTTTCTAAACAACCAAGGTGTTAAGTTTTTACCTGTAACATGAGCTAAGTTCAAGGAAGATAGTTTTGACCAAGTACTCACTAAAAATATCAGCAGTGCTTTTGTTGTTCTTTTCCATCATTTTTTTGACTGCCTGTAATAATGAAAACAAGCTAGACTTTGACTCATTTGTAGAGCAGCAACTCTCTGAGTTGTTAATTTCAGAAAATGCCCAAGTCGCGTCGATAGCTGTTGTTAGTGATAATTACCATTATCAAAAACACTTTGGTCAATTTGCAGATGGTACAAAACCTAATGGCGATACTGTATATGAAATCGCCTCTATTACTAAAACATATACAGGTTTACTCCTTGCAAAGGCGGTAAAAGATAGAAAAGTGCAATTAGATGAAGATATTAGAGTGTATTTAGACGGTGAAAACTATCTAAATCTGCAATACTCTGGCACGCCAATTACTTTGCGTCACTTGGCAACACATAGAAGCGCTCTGCCTCAAGAGTTTGCTTTTACTCGTGAGGATATAAGTGCCGGCAAGGCTTTTGAGTTACTATCGAATTACTCTGACGCGACGTTTTTTGAAGATTTAAGATCATATCAACTTACTTCATCGCCAGGAGATAGATATCAATATTCAAATGTGGGTACTGAACTTGTCAGGTACATACTAGAGAGCGTTTACAAACAGCCTTTTTCGATGCTTGTTGCTAAGTTCATTACTGATAAATCTGGTGAAGCGCAAACGAAGTTTCGCCTCACTCGAGATGAAATTAGCAAGATTACCAAAGGAACAGATAGCCAAGGTGAACTCGCCCCATTGCTTAGCCCTTATTCCTATGCAGAGGGTGGACTAACATCTACAGTCAGTTCAATATCAAGCTATATGCATTATTTACTCAACTCCTCATCGGCTGAAGTGGCGTTGTCACAAACGATACTTGCAGGTAGTCATCGTGCCCATGGTCATGCATTCTTTTGGAATACTTATAAATACGGTTCAGACAAGCCAATGTTTTATCATAGTGGAGGCTCAATTGGTTCGTCTAGCTGGTTAGCGCTTTACCCTAAGCAGCGACTTGGTATATTTATTGTCACTAATGTTGCCGCTGGTAACACACAAGAAAAACTAAATGATATTTCTAATGCGATTGTTGATAAATATGAGCAAGTTGCCCAAGTTCAGTAATAAACCTCAGCTGCACATAAGAGAATTTGCCCATAAAGCTATTTCACTCACTCTCTTCGTTATTTTCATTTGTAATAGCTCGCTATTACTTCACGAAAATGCCTTGATAGTGAGCGAAATATCGTTATTAGATATTGAAGGGGTTGCAATGTCTCTCTTCTGAGCTATCAAAACTCTTATCCGCAGCTGAGGTTAATAAGCTAAAAACATAGTTATGGAAACTTGATGTTTGCTTAGTTGTTTATTCACCGAAACACACATTGTGTTTTTTAAGTTAGATGTTTTGCAAGAACAGTGGTTATAGTTAATGAGGCGCAACTTTCAGTATCTTAAATTTTTATAGGATCCGTTAGTTGGTTATTGAGCAACGCAGTACCTTTTTAGCGTTTACTAAGGCTGGCTTCAGCTTTTCATTTACTATCAAACTTTGCATGAGGGATTAACTACTTGGATCCAAATGGTTGATTTTTACCCTACTTTGAAATTGTTTAAATATTCCCCGCATAAATACCCAGTACTTTCTTGTATCTCAATGAAAATAAAGATATTTTTAATTTTGTTGAACAGGGTGGCACCTGTTAAATGTATCAGGCTTTGGATAAATACAACAATATAAACATAATTATCCACAGTTTCTGTGGAGAAAGTACTGTATAAAGCGATTAATTGTGGATTTGTTTGTAATTTAGACGTAGTTATAAAAAAACATGCACAAGCTGTGGGTAACTTGAGTAAAAGCAGGAATAATGTTTGCCGTGACTTGGAAGTTGTGGAACAATCATTAAAAATCGACTTATAAAAGAGGCACTAAGGTGATTGATGCCGAAGGTTTTCGTGCCAATGTCGGAATTGTGATCTGTAATAATCAAGGTCAAGTATTTTGGGCTCGGCGCTTTGGACAGCATTCTTGGCAGTTTCCACAAGGCGGCGTAGATGAGGGGGAAACTCCTGAGCAAACAATGTACAGAGAGCTGCATGAAGAGGTGGGTCTAAAACCCGAAGATGTAGAAATAGTAGCAAGCTCTAAGCATTGGCTTCGTTATAAGCTACCCAAACGCTTGATCCGTAGAGATTCAAGTCCGGTTTGTATTGGTCAAAAGCAAAAATGGTTTTTATTGAAACTCAGGTGTAAAGACGAGGATGTGGACTTGCTTCACACCCACCATCCAGAGTTTGACGATTGGCGATGGGTAAGTTATTGGTATCCTGTTCGCCAAGTGGTGTCTTTTAAAAGGGATGTGTACAGGCGAGTTATGAAAGAATTTGCGCCTTTTGCAATGCCCTTTAATAGAAAAGAGCCTCAAGCAAAAGAAACAGCAAATTGGCGGCATCGTCGCTAAAGGAGTAGATTGTGTTAGCAACGTTGCGGTCAATTGTTGAATCGGTTTCACAACAAGCGAATCTTGAAGATGCACTGACTCAGTTTGTGACCTTAGTGAAGCAAGCTATGAATACGGAATGTTGCTCCATCTATTTTGCTGACTATAGCCAAGATAACTTTGTACTAATGGCCAGCGATGGTCTAAACCCTCAGGCGATAGGACAGTTTAGAATTGGTTTTACAGAAGGGTTGGTAGGATTAGTTGCCCAAAGAGAAGAACCAATTAACGTTGCTCATGCACAGTCGCATCCCCGCTTTAAGTTATCTCCAGAAGTAAACGAAGAAGGCTACAATGCATTTTTGTCAGTGCCTGTGGTGCACCAACGCAAAGTACTAGGCGTTATTGTTGTACAGCAAAAAATGGCACGTGTGTTTAGTCATGATGAAGAGTCATTTCTAATTACGCTCTCTGCCCAGTTGGCCTCGCAACTTGCACATGCTGAAATTCAAAGTGTTTTACGACAAGAAGCAAGCGCCCATAGAACATCGGTTCTCAAAGGTGTATCAGGTGCACCGGGTATTGCTTTGGGCACTGCATTTGTGGTACTCCCTAAGTTAAGCTTTGACAGTGTTGAATCACAAAAATCCGAACATGTAGAGCAACAAAGGCAGTTATTTTTGCACGCTGTTGCTGCAACAAGACAAGAGTTTCATGTTTTAGCCAATACACTCAGCGACAACATACCTAAAGAGGCGCTAGCAGTTTTTGAGGTATATCAGCAATTGCTTGACGCACAGAGTTTGGGGCAGCAAGTTGATGCGCAGTTAAGACTAGGCTGGAATGCAAAGAGCGCTTTGAAGCATGTTATTGAGAGCTTGGTAACTCAGTTTGATGCGATGACAGATCCCTATATTAAGGAGCGCGCGGTTGATGTAAAAGATATTGGCTTGCGAGTGCTTCATCACTTGGTTAGTACAGAGCATGCTCAAAAGTCTTATCCTGATAACACCGTTTTAGTAACGCACACACTCACACCAACTATGTTAGCTGAAGTGCCAAAAGACAAATTAAAAGGGGTCGTGAGTGTGCAAGGTGCGGCAAATTCACATGCTTCTATTTTAACGCGAGCAATGGGGATCCCAGCTATCTGGGGTATTGAAGATATTCCGCTGTTACAGCTTGAGGCAAAAGAGATTATTTTAGACGGTTACGCTGGACGAGTGTATATCTCTCCTTCAACTGCACTTCGTCATGAATATGAACAAATGCGCAGGCAAGAAAGCTTACTGCATGATAAATTTGAAGCTGAGCATGCATTGCCTCCAATCACTAGAGATGGAGAGCGTATCAGTCTTTTGCTCAATGCTGGCTTAGACTTAAGTACAGAATCTTTAACTGCAAAGTACTGTGATGGGGTTGGCTTATATCGTACCGAAGCTTGGTTTATGCAAAAAGGGCAGTTTCCTTCGCAAAGTGAACAAGAGCAATGGTATAGAGAAGTATTAACACGTTACCACCCAGAACCGGTTGTTATGCGCACCTTAGATATCGGGGGTGACAAAGTCCTAGATTACTTTGATATCAAAGAAGAAAATCCGTTTCTAGGGTGGCGTGGTATACGCGTATCGCTAGACCATCCAGAGTTATTTCTTGATCAACTCAAAGCGATGATCAAAGCAAATGCCGGACTGGGTAATTTGCGCATTATGTTGCCAATGGTTAGCCACACTGAAGAGGTGGATGAGGCCTTAGCCTTGCTTGAACAGGCGTATTTTGAATTGCAAGAAGAATGGGCCGATCAGTTTTTACAAATAGATAAACCAGAGGTGGGGATCATGCTTGAAGTGCCTTCAAGTGTGTTTTTATTACCTGAGTGGTCAAAAAAAGTAGACTTCTGCTCAGTTGGAAGTAACGATTTGACTCAGTATTTGCTTGCTGTAGATAGGAACAATGCGCAAGTGGCGGAATTATTTGACCCTTACCATCCTAGCGTACTCCGTGTATTAAATAGCATCGCGAGGAGTTGCCAAGACTATGAGCTGCCATTTAGCTTATGTGGTGAATTAGGAGGCGAGCCAGAAGGTGCTATTTTACTTGTGGCAATGGGATATCGACGCCTGAGTATGAATATTTCATCTTTGAGTAAAGTAAAATGGGTACTCAGACGATTACATGTTAGTGACATGGAAGTGTTATTGGATGAGTGTTTGGCCCAGTCATCGGCAAAACAAGTCCATCGCTTATTACGTAACTTTATGATTGATCATAATTTCAGCGAATTATTCTATCAATCGAACTAACATTAAACGCAAAGATGCACCCACGAGTAGAATGCGTTACCATTACGCGCTTAAAATAATAAGAGATATTGATTTATGAGCGACGTCATCTTGCTGATAGTCAGCTGCGCGTTACTTGGCAGTATAGTGGGATTTTTAGCCGGGCTATTAGGTATTGGTGGTGGCCTCGTGATTGTTCCCGTCTTATCAGCTATTTTAATACACTTTGATGTTGTACCAGAATCTCAAATTGTATTAGTTGCTATCGCGACGTCATTGGCATCTATCTTATTTACTTCAACCTCATCAGCTTTGGCACACCATAGAAATGGGAACGTACCGTGGGACATTGCGCCATTTGTAATGGGCGGCGTTGCGATTGGAGCCCTAATTAGTGGCTTTTTAGCGGCGCTACTACCAGAGCCGATGATCCGAAGTATTTTTGCTGTTAGTGTGGTTTTGATAGCAACTAGGATGCTTTATAGCAGTTCAAAAAAAAGTACGGTATCGTTGCGCCCTTTGCCGAATGGCTTAGTGTTGTCTGCAATCACCACGATGATGGGCGGTTTGTCTGCAATGATAGGTATAGGGGGCGGTGCACTGATTGTTCCTTTACTGAGTTACTTCTCCTTAGATATCAGAAAAGCAATTGGCTGTGCATCCGCCAGTGGCATTGTCATCGCCTTGTTTGGCTCATTAGGATATATTACATCTGGAAGCGCGCACTATACCCTTGATGAAGGGTTTGCTGGATTCATTTATTTGCCAGCATTATTTGGTATTGTGTTAACTTCTTGGTTTATGGCGCCTATTGGCGCTAAGTCGACTCAATTTTTACCAGTTTCGACGATAAAGAAAATTTTCGCGGCGTTACTTTTTGTTATCGCCACTCACATGATCATTAGTTAAGGGAAGGCGATGGCTTTGCAGTTTCCACAGATTGACCCAGTAATTTTTTCGATAGGGCCATTGAGCGTACGTTGGTACGGAGTGATGTATTTAATTGGCTTTTTGTTTGCGATGTGGATGGCAAATAGGCAAGCGGAAAAACCTAATGCAGGTTGGACTAAAGAGCAGGTGAGCGACTTGCTGTTTTACAGCATGTTGGGTGTAATACTGGGTGGTAGAATTGGCTATGTGCTGTTTTATCAGTTTTCATATTTTATCGAAAACCCATTGTATCTATTCAGAATTGACCAAGGCGGTATGTCATTCCATGGCGGCGCGTTGGGAGTTATCACAGCGATTGTAGTATTTGCTTTGCGCAGTAAAAAATCTATCGTATCAGTGGGTGACTTTGTGGTACCGCTGGTGCCTGTTGGCTTGATGGCGGGTCGCATTGGTAATTTTATCAATGGTGAACTTTGGGGAAGAACTACGGATGTGCCGTGGGGTTTTGTTTTTCCTACAGGCGGACCATTGCCAAGACATCCATCGCAGTTATACGAGGCATTTTTTGAAGGGTTGGTGCTTTTTGTTATGTTGGTCGTGTTTGCTAAAAAACCAAGACCAGCAGGGAGCGTTGCGGGGTTATTTTTGCTCGGTTATGGTGTTTTTCGTTTTGCGATTGAGTACTTTAGAGAGCCCGATGCGCACATCGGATTGTATGGTGGTGTGATCTCCCAAGGTCAGATCCTGTCTTTACCTATGGTAATTGCGGGGGCTGCGCTTATGGCGTGGGCATATAAAACACAGCCTGTATTAGAACAAGTTAAAAGTAAGTAAGACGACGGTTATGAAACAATATTTAGATTTAATGCGTCATGTTAAAGAGCATGGTACAAAAAAAGAAGACCGAACAGGCACAGGCACATTGAGCGTATTTGGATATCAAATGCGCTTTAACCTACAAGAAGGCTTTCCGTTGGTGACGACTAAAAAATGTCACTTACGCTCAATCATTCACGAATTATTGTGGTTTCTTAAAGGTGAAACAAACATCGCTTACCTTCAAGACAATGGGGTGAAAATTTGGGATGAATGGGCGACGGATGAGGGAGAGCTAGGCCCAGTATATGGAAAACAGTGGCGCTCTTGGACTGGCGAAAATGGCGAAGTAGTAGATCAAATTAAAGTGCTCATAGAGCAAATTAAAACGAACCCTGATTCTCGTCGACTGATCGTCAGTGCTTGGAACCCCGCGTTGTTGCCTGACACTCAGTACTCTCCGAAAGAAAACGCAGCAATGGGTAAACAAGCTTTACCCCCGTGTCATACATTGTTTCAGTTTTACATACTCGACGGTAAGTTATCGTGTCAGTTGTACCAGCGTAGTGGCGATATATTTTTGGGTGTGCCATTTAATATCGCCAGTTATGCTTTGTTGACAATGATGGTAGCGCAAGTGTGTGATTTAGAACCCGGTGATTTTATCCATACGTTTGGAGATGCACATTTGTATTTAAACCATTTAGAACAAGTGGATGAGCAACTATCTCGCACACCATTTGCAAAACCTAAAATGAATATTAATCCAAATGTAAAAGACATTTTTTCGTTTACTTATGAAGACTTTGAGCTTGAGGGATATCAAGCACACCCACATATCAAAGCGCCAGTGGCTATTTAGGAGATAAGATGAAAGCCGTTATTCCAGTTGCCGGTTTAGGCACTCGCATGTTACCTGCAACAAAAGCAATCCCTAAGGAAATGCTTCCCATTGTAGATAAACCGCTTATTCAATACGTTGTTAATGAAGCCGTTGCGGCCGGTGTAAAAGAAATCGTTTTGGTGACCCACTCAAGTAAAAACTCGATTGAAAACCATTTTGACACAAGTTTTGAGCTGGAAGCTACTTTAGAGAAACGTGTAAAGCGCCAATTGCTTGAAGAAGTTCAATCAATTTGTCCTAAAGATGTGACGATTATCCACGTGCGCCAAGGTGAAGCCAAGGGACTTGGACATGCAATTAATTGTGCAGGTCCAATTATTGGCGATGCGCCATTTGTCGTTATGCTACCTGATGTACTGATCGATGAAGCTGCCAGCGACTTATCAAAAGATAATTTAGCGCAGATGATCAAGCGCTTTAAAGAGCAAGGTCAGAGCCAAATTATGGTAGAACCAGTGGCGCATGAAGACGTCGATAAGTTTGGGATTGCAGATATTGGTGACGTAAAGCTTAAAGCGGGTGAAAGTGCAGATTTATACACCTTAGTCGAAAAGCCTGCTGTTGATGAAGCCCCTTCTGATCTTGCTGTTGTTGGTCGCTACGTGTTAAGCAAAGAGATTTGGCCACTGTTAGCTAAAACGCCGTTAGGTGCGGGTGGCGAAATTCAGCTGACGGACGCTATTGCAATGCTGATGGAGCAAGAAAAAGTGCAGGCTTACGCAATGAAAGGCAAGAGCCATGATTGTGGTAGCAAGTTAGGCTATTTGCAGGCAAATGTTGAATATGCACTGAGAAGATCTGAATTTGCAGAGCCGTTAAAAGCACATATGAAGTCGCTGCTATAGAGTAAGCTGCACTGTTAAAGTAAAACGAAAAAGTGTCTTTTATGGCACTTTTTTTGCTTTATTTGATAATGGATTAATATTGATTAATGGAAAAAAGTGCAATGTTAGTTAAAAATATGGCACTGCTCGGCTTGGTTATTTTCACCTCAGCATGCACTTTATTGAGTGACAAGCCAAGCGATGATAAGCAGCCTGTGTACCACGATGAAATTGAACCCTATATTTCTCAGTGGGAAGAAAGCAAACAAAGCCTAGAGCGTTTAAAAGTGATGGAGGAGGACTTATCGCTGCTGATAAAACTGGTTGCTTCGCAGGCCGATATTGAAGCGCTGCCAGAGCAGTTACGCAGTGATGTAGAAAAAGTCACGCATAAGGTTAAACCACAACAGTCAAGTTCCGATATTCAGCCTAAGCCTTTTATTAAGTTACGTACTTTTCTTCAAAGAGAGCTTGCCACTAGCTACCTTGATAAGTTTATACGTAAGTACCCACAGCTTAACACCGTTTTGTCTTATCAAGTTGAGCACCTATCTAACAACGAGAATGACTATTTTGTTGTGTTGGCTGGACCATTTAACACGCACAGTGATGCTAAGAAGGTTTGTTTTGTTCTGCATCAAATCAACGAGCGTTGTCAGTTGTTAACTCATTGAATAGCAGTGATACTTTTAGTGAGTTAAGATGGAAGAAATAGGTACAAATTCCTTAAGTGATGCGATAAAGTGTCGATATAATTAAGCCGCTATCCAAATTTGCAGGAAGGCTATTTCACATATAAGGATTTTACTATGAATACAAAGGCGATAATTACCTCAGGAATCGTGTCACTAGTTTTAGTGAGCGCTGGCGCAGTTGCTGAAACACAGCGATTCAATGCAACGGTGAAAGTGACTAACTCTTTTGAGTTTGATAAAGAAAATGACTTAGTTTTTGGTACTATTCGCGCAAAGGCTGATACGGCTGCCGATAAGGTTGCTACGTTAGTTATGCCCGCTAACCCGAATATTGAACCTGAGGCAAAGTCTGATGGCGCAGCCGTTATTGCTATTATGAATGGTGATAGCAACCCTGCTAGTTTCAAGATCACAGGCTTGCCAGAGTACGCATCTTTAAATATAACTAACCCTACGGAAACGGACCTTGTACTGCCAGGGACTGAATCAACTGCAGCTAAGTTTTTACTGAGTAACTTTACCTACTATGTAACGCAAGGAGCACCTACCGGCGATGTTACGGGCTCTACGATAAAAGCAGATGCGCAGGGTAATATTTCGTTCAATCTGGGTGCCACATTAACGACTAGTAGTAATACAGCTGATGGCACAACATCTGACTATACAGACGGTGATTACTCGGGCACGTTTAGCGTTCAAGTTAACTACTAGGTAATGTGAAAACAGTTCAGATGAAGTGGCTATTGGCTACTTGGCTATCTTGTTGCTCAATGACAGGCTTTGCTCAAGTTATTGAGCCTTTAAACTTCGGTAGTTTAGTGATCCCTCGTAATAACGAGCACTCTTCTATTACGATATACCCAGATAGCCATATTCAAGTCAATGGCCTTTATGTTTATGAACGTGGAAACCCTGCGATTATGGTTTTTGACTCATTGTCGCCCGGTACCCAAGTGTTTATCTCAGACAATGTCAGTAACGCTCGCCTAACAGGCGGGTCTGATGGGCAATATTTTTTGATAGAAAAATTACACTATCGACAATCACATATAGTTAATCAGCATGGAGAGCTGACGCTTCTGATCGGTGCCACTTTAAAAACTTCAGCGAATGGCAACCCGTATTTTGATGGCCGTTATACCTCTATTGTTGAAATTAGTTTGGATTACTAATTTAATATGAAAAACACATTCATTTCTTGTTTCACACTTACTTCTTTAATTTTACTTGGCGTTTTTTATAGCTTTAATGTGCATGCTAATTTGTTGATTTCGCCAACTCGAATAGTTTTTGATGAGCGCACCCGCACAGCAAAGGTGTTTATTGTTAATAATTCAAATGAACGAAAAACGTATCGTTTGGACTGGCAAGAAAAAAGAGCTAAAGCTCAGGGCGGCTACATTGACTTGCCTGAGTTGACTGATTCATCTTTGAGTCCAATGATGAGAATGAGTCCAAGTCAGCTTTCACTAGCCCCAGGAGAGCGACAAGTCGTTAAGTTGGCTATCAGAAAGCCCAAAGACATGAAAGAGCAAGAGTATCGCTCGCATTTGCGATTTAAGGCATTGCCAAATCAAAAAGCGTTGTCGCAAAAACAGCTTGGGATCAACATCAATATGATCATGAGTTACTCAATTCCTGTGATGTACCGCGCTAAGCAAACTGCTCCGACAGTTAACATTGAGAACGTTGCATTAGAAAAACCTAATACTATCAATATCGATATGAAAAAGCAGGGGAGTTACAGTAGTTTTGGCAAGTTTGAAGCGTGGTTTATTCCTGATAACGGTGATGAGCCGCAGCGAATAGCGGTGCAATCGAATACCAGCATATATGCAGAGTTAGGCGAAGCACGCGTTGCGCTGACAACCATAGACGAGTTGAACTTTAAGCAAAAGGGTGTAATCAGAGTCAGTTACGTTGGTCAACAAGAGTACAAAGGACACACTTTTGATGAACATACTGTCGCTGTTAAGTTATAGACACCGTTAGCAACTATGGGTTTTCGACATCAAAAAAAGGCTTTGACCCTGGGTGTTTTAATGTCTTGTTCAAGCTTAGCAGTCGACGATAGTTACGCCAAAATTTTGAACTTGCTCAAGCAGTTAGATAACACTTTAGTGAATGCCCAGTTGGCGCCTTCTGCCAACAGCATTCCAGAAGGCGAAATGCTATTTCTTTCTTTTTATATTGGCAACAATTACTTGGGAGAAGTTGTTGGGGTTAAAAGCAGAACAGGCGCATGGTTGGAGCTGACTAGCTTTTTTGATAGTTTAGATTTTGCAATTCGCACAAGTTCAGAAGGGTTTGATGGTTGGTTCATAGAGCCTAGTAACCATTTTAGTTTTGTTCAGCCCTTTAGCCAGGCAGAAGTTTTGGGTGCGGTACATCACTTAAAGCCTATTGAGATTTATAAAGAGGAAGATGACTTATATGTCGATTGGCAAGTACTGGCGGCTTGGTTCAATTTGGAATTGGATATTGACTACGGTGCACAGGAAGCGCGTGTAACGTCAAAACATGTATTACCTATTGAAGCCAAAATAGATAGAACTCAGCGCTTAAAACGACAATTTGTTGGTAGTCAATACGCCACTAAGCCTTGGAAGGCTAGCCCATATAGTTTGTTTTCTTCCCCTTTGGCTGATGTTCAGCTGGGATATCGCAAAAGCCACGACATTGATGCGACAAACTATTCGATACTTGGTGCTCATGACTTCGCGTACTTAAGTAGCCAGTATTATATCGCTGGTCATGAGGGGGATTTATTAGATCAAGCGCGTCTTACTTTTAGCCGCGAAAGCGAGCAAGGGAAATTGTTTGGACCGCTTAAAGCAACGCAAGTTGAGTTTGGCGATATTGTGGCCACTAGAGTCGCAAGCTTACACCGCAATCAGTTAGCTAGAGGCATTAAAATATCGAATGTACCGCTCAACACCTTGCTCGACCAAAATAGGATTTCAATTTCAGGGGAAGTTCAAAATGGATGGGATGTTGAACTATATCAAAATGGGGTATTAGTTGAACAACAATTTGACAGCACAGATGGACGCTATTTGTTTGAAAATATAAACCTTCTTGTTGGCCTTAATGAGTTTGAGATTATTTTATACGGGCCGCAGGGCCAAGTAGAAAAACATACGAAACAGCATTTTATTGATGGTAGCGCACTTGACTCCGGTGAGGCGGTTTATGAGGTTTCTCTTTCTGAGCAGGGGCATCGTTTATTTGATGACAAACAATATCAAATCGGCTCATTAGGCTGGCTACTGTCAACCCGTTATGAACAGGGTCTGTCAGATACCCTCTCTGTTTATGGGGCCACATCTCTAAGGGAAGGTTTAGAGTCGGGTCCTAAGCATGTTTTATCTATGGGCAGTAATACGACTTTGCTCGATCGGTTTTTGTTGAACGTAAATTATGAACAAGATGATTTATCTCAGTCTCGTTTTGAGCTTGTAACTCGAGCCAAAATCTTAAACCAAGCAGTTCGTTTACAGTATAACCGTTTAAGTAAGCGTACTTTACTTAAGTTGGGTAGCCAAGAGATTGATACGAGCTCAAATCTTGGTATTGAGTTTTCGGGTAACTTCATGTCTTCACAGTATGGTCGGTTAAGTTATCGAAACATTGTAACGCATACTAATCAACAAAGCGGTGGTTCGAGTCAATCATTCGGTAACAGCTTGAACTATACGTTGGGTAAGTACGCAATAGGTAATCAGCTAAAATGGACAAATCCCTCTTTGGGTACTTTGGTTGGAACGGGTAGTACGCAAATTCAAGCGCGTTTTGGGCAGGTTTATAGCCGCTTTTCTGTAGACTATAAGATAAAACCAGACAGAGACATAACTGGCTACTCAGCAGAGGTATATACAAACTTACTGGCGGATGTTCAAGCGCAACTGACCTACACTAGTTCTATCGAAAATGATTTAGATACCACCAAATTAGCATTAAGTTGGCAAACGGGGGACTATAGCATCAATACATCAATGTCATATAACAATGATGACGAGTGGCAATTTGGTGTGTTTGGTCGTTTTAGTGTGGGCTACGATGCGGTGAACAACAGCTATTTTACGTCTCGGCGTAGCTTAGCACAAAGCGGTAGTGCATTGATCAGAGTGTTTTTAGACGATAATGATAATGGCCAACTTGATGAGGGCGAGAAGCCGGTAGAGGGCGTAAAGGTGAGGGCATTGCAAGCTCACCGTACGACACTGACAAGTGCTCAAGGAAGCGCTGAGTTAACTGGGCTACTCGTTAACAGGAAAACGGATGTTGTACTTGATAAAACCAGTATCAATGAGCCCTTTGTTGTCCCAAGGCATCAGGGAGTGTCTATCACTCCAAGGGCTGGTTATGTTGAATATATAGATTTTCCTTTGGTTAATGCTAGTGAAGTTGAGGGCAATGTCTATATAGAAGGCGGCAAAATTCTGCCGTACGCTCAAATCAAGCTGCTTGATGACAGTGGCGCGCAGGTTGCGCAGACAGAAGCGGCCTATGACGGGTACTATCTTTTTACAGATCTAAAGCCTGGTAATTACACGGCTAAAGTCGACGATACACTGGTGCAAAGAAAGAACCTTAAAACAACAGCAAAACTCGAAGTTGAGTTGAGTGCACAAGGCAGTGTTTTATCCAATGTTGATTTTTCATTAAAAGAAATGGACAAAATACAGGGACTGGTCGCAAGCTTGGGTGTGTTCTCTTCTTTGCCTATTTTAAAAACCTATTTTGCACTAGTTAATGAGCGTTTGAGCTCACTTGAGGGCTACAGCCCTTTTTATTACAAAGCACCTCAAAGTAACCAGTATATATTGGCATTTAGTTTTTCAGCTGAGTCACGACAGAAACAAGCGTTCGCGTGTGAGCGTGTTAGCAGTGTGGGCCTGCCATGTAGCGTTAAACAAACGTTGATTCACTATTGATCTTTTAAAAGGAAAAAAATGTTTACTTTCTATAGAGCTACAAAATTGATAATCGTGACCTTTGGCACGGTATCTATGTTGAGTGGCTGTGCAAATACTAAGTCGGCTCATGAGCAAACCGCGACTATTACACAGTCAGAGCTTGCAACGTTGCGAGAGTCAGCCCAACAATGGCAAGCAGCTAAAGGGGGAGTGGATCGATTACTTAGAATCGAAAAAGAGTTGGGCGTTTTAATATCGCAGCTTGATGGGTTAGTGAAAAAACAAATTCAACAGGAGTCTGATCAGACGAGGTATGTGTCTTCTCAAAAAAATGACTCAAGATCAGTCGTGGCTTCATCTATCGAACAAGTAAATTCTCAAACAGCAGTCAAAAAGCCTCCTCAGAACGTTAGTAAACCTGTTGCAGTTCAACCGATTGTTGATAAGAAGGTAGCAAAGCGCATGAAGTATGCATTGCAACTAGGGGCTGTTACTCAAAAGAGCCGTTTAGAGAGTTTGATACCAGCACTTCAAGCAAAGCTCCCAGAGCCTTTAAAAGAGCAATTAAGCATAGAGGCTGCACAAGTGAATAATGTCACTTTTTATCGACTCAAGGCGGGAGGGTACGCAGAAAAGGCCAAAGCGCTAGACGTATGCAATAACCTCAAAGAGCAATCTATTAATTGCATTGTCAGTCATTTTAACAGTGAGACTATAAAAACTAAGCTTTAGTGTTATTTCGGTATAGTTTTTGCATTTGACTAAGCAGAATTATTTGCTTGGGTTAGATAATAATGCGGTTATTTTTATTTTTGTTATGTATTGGTCTGACAGGCTGCCAAAGTTTTGTTGGTGGCAGCAAACAACATCCTCTTTACGTGACACCAGAGAAAAAAATGGCTCCTTATACGGTGCATCAGTATGTGAGTGATTTGAGTATTCAGCTCAGTAATATCTCAGGTGTGCGCAAGCGCAATGCGCGTATTGCAGTAATGAGCTTTTTTAAAGCCGAAGGGTTAGGCGAAACGCTTGCGAGCCAACAAGCGTCAGGTTTGAGTCAGCAGATCCAAGAAAGCCTCCTCACTCAGTTTACACAGCTTGGCTATCACACCGTTGAACATCGCCTCGAAAACCAGCTCACCTTATTAGATAACGCTGACAATATGCTCAGTCGAAATATAGCAAACTTACGTGAGCGACAAAATCTTGACTTTGTGGTTGCTGGTAGTTTAACTCAGCAGCAGCATGCGTATATTGTTAATGCCAGACTGATTGACATGAGAAGCGGGCGAGTAGTGTCTGCTGCTACGACTGAGATCCCAGTTAACGTTATGTGGTCTGATGAAAAAGTACAGCAACGCGATGGGTTGATCTATCGCACAGAATATTAATGAGGAACATACAATGAAGAATTATTTGTATATTTTGCTTTTACCATTGAGCGTTGGCTGTGCAAATATGTTGGACAGTTTTGCGTTGAAAGATAAGCAGGTTCAAAGTAATACAACACAAAGGGGGATAGTACCTCCTAACATGACAAAAGAGGCTTTTCAGTCTCGCAATGCGGTACCCAATATTGTCAGCCAACGTGCGAATGTGAGTCGTAAAAACATTAACCACTATGTACGTGGGATCATGCAAGATTTGGTTGAAAATTTACAATATGTTAATGCTAAAACGCCTTTAGCTGTGTCGAGCTTTGTTTATCTTGATGATGATTATGGGCAGGCAACCTTATTAGGTAATCAATTGTCTGAAAGCTTTATGCATGAATTACACAAGTTTGGTGTGTCAGTTGTTGACTTTAAAACGACAGACTATATGAGAGTAACACCTCAAGGAGATTTTGTTTTTAGTCGCGACTATCTGGAGCTAAATGAAACCCAGAACTTTCAATATGTGTTAGCTGGAACACTAGTTAACCATCAAGGAGGCGTATTAGTTAACGCGCGGATAGTGGGGATCAATAGCAAAGCGGTCGTTGGTTCTGCTCAGGGCTTTATTCCCCAGCCCGTGGTTGATGCTTTGGGCAATAGTTATAGAACGGATGGCATTTTGATGAAAGAAGCGAGTAATTGAGGTGTAAAATGAAACAGCAAAACTTCTTTTTGACAGTGGGGTTATTGACTCTTTCTGGTTGTCAGCTAGTCAGTGTGAATCACAACACCAATCAAGTTTCACATACACCACAGCCCAGCCAAATTGATATGCTTTATGAACAGGCGCAGCGACAGCAGCAGGCTGATGAGCCACAACATATGCTAAATTCACGTCGATATAGTCCAGTATCGCACAACTTACAACTGGCAAATTACGTAGAGCATATGGCGTTAGAACTTGCTGATACAATGAGTGCAGACCAAGATATTAATATTGCGGTCACTTCCTTTGTCGACTTTGATAACAATCTGCGAACGACAAATCAGCTGGGTAATCAAATTGCTGAAACATTTATCCATCAACTACAAAAGTTTGGTTATGGCGTGGTAGATTTCAAAGCGACTAATTCAGTATCGGTTACAAAAAATGGTGACTTTTCGTTTTCTCGTGAGGTCAAATCATTGACGAACAAAAAGGTGGCTAGTCACATGCTTTCCGGTACTTTGATCTATCGAAGTTCTGGGGTGGAAGTTAACGCGCGAGTGATCGATATTGACACAAAGCATGTGGTTGCAACTTCTCGAAAGATTGTACCAAGTTATGTGTTATACAGTGATGAAGTTGCCGTACTTGAGCCACAGTAGGTTACTTAAAGGTAACTTCAAGTCGCTGACTTATATAAAAAAGTGTTGAAATTGTATGGGCCATACCGCTATAATTTTAGCGTTACGGCCCCTTAGTTAAATGGATATAACAGTCCCCTCCTAAGGGATAGTTGCAGGTTCGATTCCTGCAGGGGCCGCCAACATATCGTCTAAAAGTTGCTCATTTCGGTTCACTATGCCTTTCCACTACCTTTAATATTTGTCTCACGTTGTTTCAAGCGGTGTTGGCACAACACGATGTTTTGACGCTCCAAGAAGCCTAATGGCAAATTAAGGTGCTTTTCATAGCTCAAAGAGTTATACCAATTTTATTAATACATTGATCATTCTAGCGAGCTAAATAACTCATTAACTGCGTTAAATATTTCTCATGTAGAATAACTACATAGCGAAATATTTGCCTTGTTACTAAGCCATTTATCTGTCGCAATATCTGATCACCAATTTAATGCAATTGGTATTATTCGTGTTTATCAAAAAAATCATTCGTAGCATGTTTAAAAGGGGTCTAACTTGAAAAACCGACTATTACCATTTGACTCCATAAGCAACAGCCCTTCAACTTCTTTGGGGGCGCTGAAGGAAACTTTTCCATTGCAAACAATTGATGATGTGCCACAGGCATTCCAACCCCCTGTAGTGCCTGTATAGTTTACAAAAGCGAGCGGCACGCTCTTACTGATATTTTTCAGTATCTCGATATCTTTTGCGAACCCGAGCTGTGATATTAATACCGCTAAAATAAGAATATCTGGGTTTGATGCGCTTTCTGATAATAGCTGCTCAGGCTGGTAAAAATCGGCGCAAATACCAAATGAAAATTTGAGTCCTTCGACGTTATGTGAAATCGGTTTTGTTCCAGAGCTAACATAAGCTGCTTCACCGTCATGTAAGTTTTGCTTTAGATAAATGCTATTTTTTCCTTGAGGGCATAATATTAGCGCAGCGATATAGAGCTTATCTTGCTGTTTTAACACGCAACCAACGATGGCTGTGATTGCCAATTTTTTTACCATGTTAAGCAGGGGCCTCAGTCTTGTATCATCTACGCCTTTAAATGGATGTTGAGCTGCATAGGCCAGGTCATATCCAGTGAGTGACATCTCTGGAAAAACAACAACCTTTGCATTCAAAGTAGAAGCTGTTACTAATGCTTGAATATGTGTCTCTATACTTTTAGGAATGTTTCTATCATGGGCTTTGATTTGTGCAAGAGCGAGCATTAATTTTTAAACTCCAAAAATAGTAACGTTTATTAGTCGTAAATGGGCACTCTGCCGGGGTAAGCTTTATCTAAAATTTTGGTGGCTGACTGGCGTTAAATAGCATGCATCGCCCTAAAGCCTATCCATAGCCATGCATGCTATTTGCTTCTGTCGATGTGATTTTAATTGTGAAGCGAAAAGTTGTCTTCATTTTTTATTTTAACCTGAACAATATCGTTAAGTTGAATGTTACTCAATGGGCGAGTGTTCAAGTTGATTGCTGTCGCATTTTGCATATTGACACTGATCACTTTCACTTGATCAATGGTTTGTATAGTAGAGTTCACGACAGAGCCTCGGTTTGTAATGATGCTGCTCTGATGCATGATTGAAAGTACGGTGCCAGGCTCTAAACCATGGACTCGGCCAAGGTTAATAACAACTTGATCATCATTAAGATATAAAATCTTTCCTTTAGTGGGTATACATGAAACCGCAGCATTGAGATCTTGGCTAAGCTTGTTAAACACTTCCTGTATCTGCTGGCCGTAATGTGTGTTCCAAAACTTATCGCTATAGACATCAATTAGCTCAGTTTTTTCAAAGGGCCAAACACCTCGTGTAGCATAATGCTGATACCACACTTTTTCGTATGTCAGAGCGTCATATAAAGCAAAATCAATTTTGAAGCTTCTTGCGTATTCATCACTTTGCCAAAATGCGTAATCACTGTTTAATTTATCCATTGCTGCAATATCTGTTATTTGGCTGAGTAGAACGTATTGGCTATTACTGTTTGTTGCAATTGTTTCGATTAAAGCGGGGTTATAGTCAAACTGTTGTGCAAAATATTCTCTGACATTAATAGTATTTAAATATGGAATAGGTTTTACGGTGCTAGTCCGCTCATTTAAAGTGTTGAAGAGGCGTTGTGATGTAGATTTTGCTATGTCAAAAATTTGACCCAAACGCGCCTGATGAGGCTGAGTTAACTGACTTTGTGTGATGGCTATTTGTTTATTGAACTTTTGCTCAGCGCATTGGTTGTGAGTTGCGTAAATATCTAGATGTAACGTGACACTATAATTGTCTCCCTCGTGGCTTTCGCTAACAAGGTTAACCTGTTGTATTTCACCATGAGATTTGATTTTAATTTCATCTTGATTTAACACACCATCAGCAATGCTTTGTACGCTGCTTATGGTTGCCCCTGAAAATATAAGTGCTTGAGTAATCGCATCTTGTACCGCTGCTTGTCTTGCTTGAGCCGTATCTCGCCCTTGTGTGCTTGCATAGCCTACTACTTCAAACCACTCTGCTTTTACTAAAGTACTGCTACAAATCAGTACAAGAAAAATAATAGCCTTAATCATGTTATATGTCCCACAGTGTCAGTATAGGGTTAGTAGCAAGGGGTGTACCACAATTTCTGGCAAGAATTGTGCATATGTAAAGCTAGAAATTTTATAAGGTGGTCAATTATGAATATCAAAAAGCAACTTAAGCGAGTTAGTTTGGTCGGGCTGCTTTCGGCTATGTTTGTCATGAGCGGTTGTAGCAGTTTGTTTGATAAGCATGTCGAATATGAATATGTTGAACCTGATCATTATCCTGTATTGAAAGCAATTGGGTATGCCCCTTTAAGTGATCAACCGGGTAGTAGTCCTTCGCAAAAAATGCTTATGGCAGTTAAGGTATCAAAACTTGAAGCGTATCGCGAGTTAACCGAGCAAGTTTATGGTCAGAGTATTTCATCAAGTACAACAATCAAAGGTGCTATCGCTCAGAACGATGGCTTAAAAAGTCAAGTTAATGGCGTTATTCGTGGTGCGAAGGTAGTAAAAAGCTATGCAGCAGGTGACACGTATGTGACCGAGCTTGAATTAGATATGAAACGTGTACACGATTTATATATTACGCAAGTAAAGCCGAGGAAAATAAAGCGGGTCACTTATTACTAGACAACGATTGTCAAACACTCTGAGTTTAATATCTGTAAAGCGTAAATAGAATACTTATAAATCCATTTACGCTTTTAAGTTTCTAACTAGTTCGTTATTTTGAGATACTACAGCGCCATCCTGCCCATAGGTTACAGAAGACGGCCCACCGATAAGAATATCTTTAAGCTCTCTAATGCTTAAGTTAGCTTGGTGTGCAGCGTGAGCGTTCACTTCATTTTTTTGTTTACACTCAATCAGTAGCGAATTGATTTTAGAGGTTATGTGCTGCGACTCTTGATGAGCAAAAAGTGATTTTTCGAAGCCTGATAATTCCTTATCAAGTTTTTGGATGGTATTTAATAACGTCAGCTTTTCTCGGGCTATATCTTTAAGACCATCGCCTTTTTTTGCTGCCAACGCATTAAGCTCACTGTCTAACAGCTGGGTCAAAGCTGTTAAATGAGTGAGCTGTTGTTCTAACTTATGAAGACAAAGAGTTAGATGTTCATCCATACATATCAAACTCAAACGCCGCGATATTCTTTGCCAGCTTTTCTGCGTCTACTTGATACTTTCCTTCGCTGATCGCTTTTTTAAGCTCAGCGACTTTTTCATTGTTGAATGCTGGTGCATCCTGTGCTTTGTCTTGCAGGTTTTTAAGCTGACGTGCTTGAGGCGTCAAACTAACTGAATCTGAAGCAGCTTTTTGAGGCGCTTTTGAAGGTGCGCTATTCGCAGTCGCATCATTTTTTTGCAACTCAGCTTTTTGTTGCTTAATATTATTAAGCACGCTGTTTGACTGCGCTTGACCTTTTACGTTATTTACCATGATTGTGACCCAAATAAAATTTCTTACCTAGACTATCGGCTGTTATAGGTATAACTTTAGCAAATTTTTTAGAAATTGACCTCTATTGAATCAACATCTTTTACCCTTCCCGATACTATTTTTCCAGACTTTTGATTTTTAACCTGAATTTGTTCACCGAGGTTCCCATCCTTCAGTGCGACGCCTTGAGTTTTTATCGTTAATGTACTCGTTTTTGCAAAAATACTGATTATGTCGCCTTTACAAACCATGCAAATATGATGCATTCCAATAGGCATACCCTCGCGTAAAACACGTTTACTTCGACTGCCAATAAGTAAGCTTTCATCATCTATATACGACGCTCTTACGAAGTGTTTTGGCCGATACTCTAACTTTAAATGCTCTTTGGTCAGCAGTTCACCTTTGGCTATCATTTCAGTACTTACGATAACAGGAAATAGCTCTTCAATACGAATATGTACGTACTGAGTCCAGCTAGATAGATCATCACACTTAATTTGTACTGTAACCTGCCGATTAAACGGCGCAGTAGAATTTGTTGTGATGTCCAAAGGTGATTTACATTCTTTTTCTGGCAGTCTTGCATCCAATGGCAGAGCGCGAATTTTTATGTTCGAATCACTCTGAGAGATAACAAGATTTTCAATATACAAACGAGCTGCTTCTTCGAGCGCTTGATTGTTGTATTGTTGAGCATAAACACCACAGCTGAACATTATATATACTATTGTGCAGAAAAACCTGAAAGATTTGGTTTTTTTTAACAAACTCATGATGTTTCGACTATGCTTATCATTTGAAAAAGGGTATAAAGATTTTGCGTTAATTGTGTCACCTCTTCAAGAGCTATTGTGGGTTGATTAACGTCTGCAAGTATCGTTCCGTTAAGCATTATTAAAGGTAGGAGATTGAGATGGCAGGTATTTTAGACTCAGTAAACCAACGCACCCAGTTGGTTGGGCAAAACCGCCTCGAGTTATTGCTTTTTAGGCTTAAGGGTCGACAACGTTTTGGCATAAACGTATTTAAAGTGCGTGAAGTTCTTCAATGCCCACCGTTAACCAGCATGCCAAAATCAAATCCGTTTGTTAGAGGTGTTGCTCATATCCGCGGGCAAACTATCTCTGTGATTGATATGTCTTTGGCCGTGGGTGGTCCGCCCATCGAAAATATCCATGATTGTTTCATTATCATTGCTGAGTACAATCGTTCTGTGCAAGGCTTTTTGGTCGGCGCGGTTGAACGTATTGTTAATATGAACTGGGAAAAGATCATGCCGCCACCCTCTGGTGCGGGGCGATATTCTTACCTTACAGCTGTTACCGAGATTGAAAATGAATTGGTTGAAATTCTTGATGTTGAAAAGATCCTCAATGAAATTTGCCCAGTTAATACAGAAGTGAGTCAAGAAATAGTCTCTGATGGGGAAATGCAAAAAGACTTGGGTGAGAGAATAGTATTTATTGCTGATGACTCGGCTGTTGCACGAAACCAAGTTAAAAGAGCACTTGAGCCATTAGGTGTGCAAACAGAATTAGCTAAAAATGGTAAAGAAGCGTTACTTCGACTTCGTGAAATTGCTGAAATGGACTGTCAAAACAACATTACTGAGCGAGTTGGGTTGTTAATATCAGATGTAGAAATGCCAGAAATGGATGGATATACGCTTACAGCTGAAATTAAAGCGGATCCAAAGTTGGCACCATTGCATGTTATCTTACATACTTCTTTGAGTGGTGTGTTTAATCAGGCAATGATCCAAAAGGTCGGTGCAGATGACTTTATCGCAAAATTCAACCCAGATGAATTAGCGGCTGCTGTGAAAAAATGGGTTCACTGCGATTAATGATGAATGGCGGTATAACATTGGAAAATAAGCATCTTCAACAAAATGAATATGATCAATTCAGAACTTTTCTCGAACAGCAGTGCGGTATAGTTCTAGGCGACAATAAACTGTATTTGGTTAAAAGCCGCCTGGCACCTTTGATGTCTCGTTTCGGTGTTGATTCATTGTCTGCGTTGGTTAATAAAACTTTAAGTCCACATGAGCGGCAATTGCGTGCCGCAGTGGTGGATGCGATGACAACAAACGAAACACTTTGGTTTCGTGATACTTATCCATTTGAGCTATTAAAGACAAAGATATTTCCTGAATTTGGTGAGTTAAGAAGACCGGTGAAAATTTGGTCTGCGGCAAGCTCATCTGGACAAGAGCCGTATTCAATAGCGATGTCTGCTAGTGAGTACCAAAGTAAAAGTCCAAGTTCATTGAAGATGGGTGTACAAATTACTGGTACTGATATATCAAATACCATGCTCGATATGTGTAAGAACGCAGAGTATGATGCGCTTGCGTTAGCACGCGGTTTGTCCGCAGAGCGCCGCAAAAAGTTTTTTAAAGATAGTGGCAACGGCATGGCTCAAGTTGTCGACCCAATCAAGAAGATGGTTAATTTTAGACATTTGAACCTACTAGATTCGTATGCATTGATGGGGAAATTTGATGTTATTTTCTGCCGCAATGTACTGATTTACTTCTCACCGCAGGTCAAAGCTAAAATCATTTCTCAATTTGCCCAAGCATTAAATCCTAAAGGGTATTTATTTCTTGGTGCGTCCGAATCAATGGCTGGATTAAGCGATGCATTTGACATGATCCGCTGTAACCCAGGTATTATTTACCAGAAAAAACAATAGCATACGGCGGTTTTACCGCCGCTTTTCTTTTTGGCCCAGCTTTTGCATTATCTCCATAGAGTCAAATTTTTGGAGTTGTGTTATGGCAATTAGTTTTGATAAAGCTTTGGGCGTACATCCCCACACTATGCTTATTCGTTCTCAGCGTGCTGAGCTTTTAGCGAGCAACATAGCCAATGCCGACACCCCTGGATATAAAGCCAAAGATATTGACTTTGCTCAGGCGTTAAAAGCGGCAAAGTCGAGTCAACAAGGCGGCAATAATATGGTCCGTACTGATGAAAAACACATCGGTGGCGGTAGTAAACTTACGGGTGGTGTTGAGCTTTTTCGCAATCCAAATCAAGCAGATACGGGCGATGGTAACTCGGTTGATGTGCAGGTGGAACGAAACTTGTATGTACAAAACTCAATGGAGTACCAAGCTAGTTTGCAATTTCTATCTGGTAAGTTTAAAGGTCTTAAGAAAGCATTAGGTAGTCAAGGGGCATAATCATGAGTTTATATAACGTATTTGACATCGCTGGTTCAGGTATGAGTGCTCAGAACATTCGCCTTAATACGACTGCCAGTAATATTTCTAACGCAAATAGTATTAGTTCAAGCCAAGACAAAGTCTATCGAGCTCGACACCCAGTATTTGCAGCAGAATTAACTAAAGCTTCTTCTGTTCAAGACCCGACCAGTTTAGGTGCATCAGTTGGGGTAAAGGTGTTAGGCATTGTAGAGAGCAATAAGCCGCTACAAATGGAATACAATCCAAATCACCCAAGTGCAGACAAGGATGGTTACATCTATAAGCCTAATGTGAATGTGGTAGAAGAGATGACGAATATGATCTCGGCTTCACGTTCATATCAAACTAACGTACAAGTAGCTGATGCCGCTAAGCAAATGCTTAGCAAAACCTTACTACTTGGTCAGCGCTAACGGGAGTATAGCTGATGAGTAACGATATCAATGCCGCGTCGTCTTCCACATATTTGGATGCTCTTCGTTGGTCTGACAAAAATAAGCCTGAAGAAAAGAATGATCAGCTAACGCAAGAAGATTTCTTTTCATTATTAACTCAGCAGCTGTCTTTTCAAGACCCGAGTAAGCCTGCGGATAACGATCAGATGATCGCGCAAATGACCAACTTTACTATGGCTGAAGGTATTTCTAACTTAAATACCAAATTTGAGCAGCTTTCTGCGTCAATGACGTCAAATTCAGCACTGCAGGCGTCGACGCTAGTGGGTAAAAAAGCTTTGCTAGAGTCTGACACAATAGAACATGGCGGTGATGGTTTAGCAAAAGGCTCTGTAATTGCAGAGAAACCCGTTGAAAAGCTAACCATCAGCATTTATGACGACTCCAATCAGCTGGTTAGAAAAATTGATTTGGGTAGTAAAGGCGCGGGTGCAGTGCGCTTTGAATGGGATGGTAAAAATAGCGATGGTACTTTAATGCCTGAAGGCGAGTACTCCGTGAAGGCTGAGGGGAGCGTTAATGGTCAATTTTCTAGCTTGCCCATGGCAACGTTTAAAAATATAGATAGCGTCAATATCAACGGCGCAAATGGCATCATCATTAATACCAGTGCGGGCGCAGTGAGACTCACTGATGTCGCAGAAATAGCATAAGTATTTGAGTAACAGAATTTAACCTTAGGTAAAAGAGGTGAGAACATGAGTTTCAATATCGCATTAACAGGTCTAGCTGCGGCCCAAAAAGATTTGGATACCACGGCGAATAATATTGCTAACGTGAATACCACAGGCTTTAAAGAGTCACGTGCTGAGTTTTCAGATGTATACGCTGCATCGGTATTTAGTGCAGGCGCAACTAAAAATGGTGACGGGGCGCAAACAACGATGGTTGCACAGCAGTTTCACCAAGGGTCGCTAAAATTTACCCAAAATTCACTTGATTTAGCGATCACTGGTGAAGGTTACTTTGCAACCAGTGAAGACTTAAGCTCACAAGATTATGCCTATACGCGAGCGGGGGCATTTAAGCTAAATAAAGATAACTTTATTGTTGATTCTAAGGGTAACTTTTTGCAAGGGTTCCCTGTGGATGCCAGTACTGGTGATACAACATCAGTCAGTTTGAGTACATCAACGGCGTTACAAATACCTGATGCATCTGGCTCGCCAAGAGCAACCAATAACGTTTATACATCATTTAACTTAGATTCAAGGCAGTCAGTACCAACGCTCGCCTTTGACCCGAATCAGTCAGCGTCTTACAACGCATCAACCTCAACAACTGTTTATGACTCTTTAGGTGAGCCGCATGTTATGCAATTCTTCTTCAGAAAAACAGCAGACAACGATTGGAGTGTGTACGCGACGCTTGATGGTGTGCAATTTAACCACCAAGGTGATAAGGTTGAACCTACCGCAACACCGGCAGTTCCAAGTACTCCCATTTCAATGTTTCGTTTCGATTCAAGTGGTTTACCCTCAGGAACAGCGGCTGACCCAACCGCAACACCGGTTGTTTATAACGCTGTGCCGGCGGGCACCACATTTGGTGCACTGACTATTCCTGGTGTTCCCGGCACTGCACCAGTTACTCCAGGCTTATCTGAACTGTTAGGTAATGGTGCTACATTCCCAAATGATGTTATCGTTAACTGGCGAGATGAGGCCAACACCACCAATAAGTTGCCAACCCAATATGCGAGCCGTTTTGAAGTTAAAGCGCTAGAGCAAGATGGGGCCACCGTGGGTCGACTTGCGGGTATTGATATCGGATCAGATGGTAAAATTGTAGCCTCTTATAGTAATGGTGACTCCACTTTCTTAGGGCAGGTTGCTATGGTGCGCTTTTCAAACTCTCAAGGTTTACAGCAAGTGGGTAATACATCTTGGAAGAAAAGTTTAACCTCTGGAGAGCCGATTGCTGGCGAGCCTGGTTCAGGCACATTGGGTACCATTAATTCATCTGCACTTGAGCAGTCAAATGTGAATTTAACTAATGAACTGGTTGACTTAATTAGCGCTCAGCGAAACTTCCAAGCAAACTCGCGGGCACTGGAAGTTAACTCAACAATTCAGCAAAATATTCTACAGATCCGATAGAATTTTCACTTCTATAAAAGCCGCTATCTACAGCGGCTTTTTTCACGCCATATCTTTGACAGTCTACCTTTTAAACCCGCTTCTATTGTTGGCATTGAAATTGCTTTATACAAGGTATGAACAATTATTTAGGCCAGAACGATGGATAAAATGCTCTATGTGGCGATGTCCGGCGCTAAGCAAAACTTGCGAGGTGTTGCGATTAAAGCCAATAACCTCGCAAACTCAAATACCATTGGTTTTAAAGCCGACTTTGCTCAAGCACGTTCTATGCAAGCATTTGGCGAAGGCTTACCGACGCGTGTTTTTGCTATGCAAGAACGTCCTGGTACCAATATGAATGCTGGCGCGGTTGTTGAAACTGGGCGAGATTTAGACATTTCGGTTTCGCAAAAAACGTGGATCAGTGTCATGGACCAAGGCGGTAATGAAGCATATACCAAAGTGGGTACTTTCAATATTCGTTCAGATGGTTCACTGGTCACGAGTCATGGCCGCCAAGTTATTGGCGAAGGTGGTCCTATAATTTTACCTATCCCCGTTGAGAAAGTGGTGTTTAGTGATGATGGCTCCATTCAAGTACGGCCCCAAGGCGCCCCTGCCAATTTTTTGGAAGTCGTAGATAGGTTAAAAATCATAGAAGCTGATAACAGTCAGTTGGAAAAAGGTAATGACGGATTATTTCGTCCAAAACAAGACGCGCTGGTTAATGGCCTGTGTGGTTTTTGCGATATCTCTCCAACTGCCCGGATCATGAGCGGCACACTTGAGCGCTCTAATGTAAATCCAGTGCATGAAATGGTTGATTTGATAAATCATCAGCGTCAATTTGAAATGCAAATGAAACTAATGAAAACCGCAGAAGAGATAGACGAGCGTCATGTGTCTCTATTGCGCATCATCTAACCAAATGAGGTAGATATTATGAACCCAGCATTGTGGATAAGTAAAACGGGCTTAGATGCCCAACAGACTGACATTGCGGTTATCTCCAATAACCTTGCTAACGCCAGTACTGTTGGATACAAAAAGAGCCGCGCAATTTTTGAAGATTTACTTTATCAAAATATTAATCAGCCGGGTGGTCGTTCATCACAAGACACTGAACTGCCGTCTGGTTTGATGCTAGGTGCCGGCTCTAAGGTGGTCGCCAACCAAAAGAATTTTTCTCAAGGCAACATGCTAAGCACAGAAAACTCGCTAGATTGGATGATCCAAGGCCCCGGTTTTTTTGAAATCCAAATGCCTGATGGCACCACTGCTTATTCTCGTAATGGTCAGTTTACTACTGACGAAGAAGGGCGTGTTGTAACATCAGGGGCTGGTTTTCCGATCCAACCACAAATGAACGTCCCTGATGATGCGCAGTCAATTACGGTGTCACAAGATGGAGAAGTATCTGTGTCAGTGGCTGGTCAGGCTGAAAACGTTGTGATTGGGCAATTGGTGATTAGCGACTTTATTAACCCATCAGGCTTAGAGCCCATTGGACAGAACCTATATACCGAAACCGCTGTTAGTGGCGCGCCAGTTCAGGGTAATCCAAGCGTTGACGGACTTGGCTCGATTGTTCAAGGAGCGCTTGAAACGTCTAACGTAAATGTAACGGAAGAGCTTGTAAACTTAATTGAAACTCAACGAGTTTATGAGATGAACTCAAAAGTTATTTCATCTGTTGATGAAATGCTTAGTTACATTAATCAACAACTATAGGTATTAGGGGGCAGTATGCGTGATTTTAGCTTAGCGATTGTGGTAACCGCTGTTCTTTCGGGGTGCGTATCTACGCAAAACGCTGATGTGGTAAGAGATGATCCATACTATGCACCTATGTACCCAGAGCAAGACGCACAGACGGTTGTTGCGACAGGCTCTTTGTTTAGTCAGCATTTATCGAACGACTTATATTCAGACAAAAAAGCGCTGAGAACGGGCGATATTATAACGGTCATTCTAAGAGAAACGACTGCAGCGTCAAAAGCTGCCAATAGTCAAACAGACAAAGAGACAGATGCTTCATTGAGCCCAATTACAGGGTTAGGCGGCTCAGCCATTAATATTGGCAAGGAAAGTCTGCAGTTCGGCTTGGAGTCTGATTCTTCTTTTAAAGGCGATTCTCAGGCTAATCAATCAAATAGTTTGTTTGGTAATATTTCAGTTAATGTGATGAGAGTGCTTCCTAATGGTAATTTAGTGATCCGCGGTGAAAAGTGGTTGACTTTAAATACGGGTGAAGAGTTTATTCGCCTAGAAGGCTTAGTTAGAGCGCAAGACGTAAAAGCGGATAACACGGTAGAGTCGAACCGTATTGCCAATGCTCGGATCCAATATTCAGGCAAGGGGCAACATCAAGAGACACAAAGTCCAGGTTGGCTGGCACGGTTCTTTATGAGCACGTTACTCCCATTTTAAAAGGTAAAGATGATGAGATTATTCCTTATTACATGTGTATTACTTGGGAGTTTGTTTTCGCCTAAAGAAGCAGCAGCTGAGCGTATAAAAGACGTCAGCATGGTGGAAGGCGTAAGGTCAAACCAATTAGTTGGTTACGGTTTAGTGGTTGGTTTGCCTGGCACGGGTGAGCAAAGCCGATTTACTGAGCAAAGCTTTAAAGCAATGCTTAGTAGCTTTGGCATAACCATGCCCGCAAATTTAAAACCTAAAATTAAAAATGTCGCAGCAGTTGCTGTACATGCTGACTTACCCCCTTTTGTTAAACCAGGGCAACAGATTGACGTTACAGTGTCCTCTATCGGTAGTGCGGGCAGTTTAAGGGGCGGCACATTACTGCAAACCTTTCTAAAAGGCGTAGATGGTAATGTTTATGCCATTGCGCAAGGTAGTTTGATCGTAGGTGGTCTCGGTGCTGAAGGATTAGATGGTAGTCGAGTCGTGATCAATACGCCAACGGTTGGTCGTATCCCTAATGGCGCAATGGTTGAGCGTGCAGTGAAGAGTCCATTTACACAAGGGGACCACATTACTTTCAATTTGAATAGCCCTGACTTTACGACGGCTAAGCGCTTGGCAGATACAATAAATGCGTTAGTTGGTCCTGATAGTGCAAAACCATTGGATGCCGCCTCTGTACGCGTCATTGCGCCACGAGATCCCTCACAGCGTGTTGCTTATCTATCGACGCTTGAAAATTTAGAATTCAAGCCTGCTGACACAACCGCTAAAATTATTGTTAACTCGCGAACTGGTACGATTGTAATCGGTAAGAATGTCAAACTTCAGCCCGCGGCTATTACGCATGGAGGCTTAACGGTGACGATTGCAGAGCAACAGAATGTTTCTCAGCCACAGGCGTTAGCTGAGGGAGAGACGGTTGTGACCCAGCAAAGCATTATTGATGTCGACACTGATGATTCTCGCGCTTTTGTGTTTGACCCCGGTGTTAGTCTTGATGATTTGGTTCGAGCTATCAACCAAGTGGGCGCAGCGCCAGGTGATTTAATGGCCATTTTAGAAGCCCTTAAAGAAGCTGGGGCGATTAATGGTCAATTAGTCGTCATATAAAGTTTTATTTTTAATCAAAGAGTTAGCCCTGAATTATCAGGGCTTTTTTTTGGCTCGCTTTTTGCATTCATATTTGTATGAATATTTACTATGTGTCGTTGAGCAGATGAATACTAATCCGTTAGACAATCAGAACTTTTTTGACTTAGGAGATCTTAACTCCTTGCGTCAAGACGCCTTGAAAAGCGGCACGGATCAAACAGCTTCTAACGAAGCTTTAAAAAAGGCTGCGCAGCAGTTTGAGTCTATTTTTACGCAAATGCTGTTAAAGAGCATGCGTAAAGCCAATGAGGCAATGGAAGATAAAGATAGTCCTTTTAATTCAAGTAGCGTCAAGTTCTTTGAAGAGATGCATGATCAACAATTATCGGTTGAGCTTGCAGGCAAAGGTAACTTGGGGCTGGCTGATCTTATTGTGCAACAATTATCGCCAAATGGTGAGGGTTACACGCCTGCTTCGGTTTTGCGCACTGGCGCTAACTTCCAAAGCGACAAAATAGCCAATGGTGAAGCTGTGATTAAGAGTAATAGCGCGCTAGCCGATAAGGTGGAAGAAGATGAGGCTGATTTTAAAGATCCAGAATCTTTTGTTGAGGCGCTTTGGGGACACGCAAAAGACGCAGCACAAAAAATTGGCTTAAACCCTGCCGTTATGGTGGCACAAGCAGCCCTGGAAACAGGGTGGGGCAAGCACGTGATTAATAAAGCCGATGGTTCAAGCAGTTATAACTTATTCAATATCAAATCAGATAAATCGTGGCAAGGTGAAAGTGCCAAAAAGCTGACGCTCGAGTTTGAGCAAGGTTTGCCAGTTAAAAAGCAGGCACAGTTTAGAGTGTACGACTCGATTAAAGACAGCATCAGTGATTATGTTGACTTCTTACAAAGTAACCCTCGCTATGAAAAAGCGCTTCAGAAAGTACAAGAGCCTTCTCAATACCTTGAGGCGTTGCAAGAGGCAGGTTATGCAACTGATCCAAACTATGCGCAAAAGATTAAAAGCGTCCTTCAGCGAGGCGAGTTTAAGCAGATGCTGTCGTCGCTGATCCGTCAAGGAGTAAATTGATATGACCTATGATTTAATGAATATAGGCAGTCATGGCATTCGTGCAAGTAACGAACTACTGCAAACAACCAGTAAGAATATCTCTAATATGAATACCAAGGGGTATATTAGAGAGCGTACTGAGCATGCCACCATGATTGGTAACCAAGTAGGTCGTGGTGAGACTGTGCGAATGCTCAATGAATTTGCTCAAAAACAACTCAATAGAGATATATCAAGCCAAGCGTATTACCAGCAGTTTACAACCGAGTCTTCTCGAGTGGATACCCTGTTTTCGCAAGACTCTAATAGCTTGAGTACAAGTATTAACTCATTGTTTAATAATTTACAGCAAGCAGCCAACCAACCCTCTTCGTCTGTGACACGTTCATTGTTTATGACTGATGCTCAGAATTTGGTGGATCAGATGCACCGCCTGTCGGGAATTGTTTTTGATCAAAGAAGCGTTGTTAATGAACAGCTAAATGTGTACACCAGCGAAGCAAATAATCTGATTGAAAACATCAGTAATTTGAACAATAAAATCACTGCCAGTAAGGGACAGGAAGGTTCAAATGTTGCAAACTCGGTGTTCAACGAGCGTGATGAAGCGATTAAACAGCTATCTGAGCTGGTGGATATTGAGACGATAGATGGTCCCAATGGGGAGAAGTTGGTTTTTCTTGGCTCTGGTCAGTCTTTAGTGATGGAGAATGGTACATTTAACACCTTATCTTTAAACGGAGACCCAGACCCTGAAGTCAAAGATCTTAAACTGGATGTGTCCAGCGGTAGTGCCGTTGCATTAGATGTCGATATCTCAACTTTAAAGGGAAAAATTGGCGGAATATTAGCCTTTCGGGATGAAATTTTGCACCCCGCGCAAAATCAGATAGGGCAAATAGGGCTCGCGTTGGCAGATGCGTTTAATCAACAAAACCGCTTAGGCATGGACCTTGATGGGAATATGGGACAAGATCTGTTCACTATTCCTAGTGTACAAGGGTACGCGTATCAAGATAATACGGGAACGGGTGGAGTAACAGCCACTGTAGAGGCTGGTTTAGGTAAAAATGTGCCAGCGACAGACTTTAGGGTGACATTTTTAACTGCAACGAGTGTTGAAATTGCTGCGGTGGATGCAAAAGGCAATGTGATAGGTACGCCTGCGACTGCCAACGTATCGGGTGGAGTTGTTAATTCAACCACGGCGGTGCCTGCTGGCTCTGATTTGTATGGATTAGCGTTGTCAGTGAGTCCTGGTGCTGCAGTAAACGATAGCTTTTTAGTTAAACTTAACTCTACAACCGCAAGCTCGATTTCGCTTGCTACTGAGCGCCCTAATCACTTGGCTTTGGCTTCGCCAATACGTACGGGCGTTGCTGCAGGGAATGTTGGTAGTGCTAGCATTTCCGTGGGTACAGTGAGCAGTATTGGTGCCGGATTTACAGCAGGTTCTACTCCTGGGAATGCGCCAGCACTGGCTAATGGACAAATAACGATTACGAAGACGGCAACGGCAAATGAGTACCAAATTTCAGATGGCAGTGGCACGAGTACGTTTACCATTACACCACCGAGCAAAAATATGTTAAATCAAGCCGGGGCGCCATTTAGTACCTATGGATTTGACTTTGATATCGAGGGGCAGCCAGCAACAGGCGATCAATTTACACTAGATATCAATACAGGCGGATTCGATGACAACAGAAATGGCTCTGCACTGTCCAACTTACAATCAAGTGAATTGGTGCGTAAAGATGTGATAACAACAGCAACGGCTGATAATTTAGCGACATTTAACGAGGCATATGCAGGTTTGGTAACAGAAATAGGGGTAATATCAAATCAGGCAAAAACCAATGGCGCGGCTTTTGAGGCTTTAGCAAACCAGTCTGAGGCATGGTTTGAATCGATGTCTGGCGTCAACTTAGATGAGGAAGCTGCTAATTTGCTAAGGTTTCAGCAGTCATACTCAGCATCTGCGCAGATCATCTCAACTGCGCGAACGATTTTTGATACACTGTTGAGTGCTGCGAGGTAATTATGCGTTTATCCAATAATTTAATGTATAAAAATAGCTTAGCTTCAATCTTAGATAACCAAAAAGAGGTTAACAAAGCACAGCAGCAAGTTAGCACTCAAAAAAGGGTATTAACAGCGAGCGACGACCCATCAGCTATGGCCAGAGCGCTGTTGTATGGTGATAAGATACAGACCAATGAGCAATACGCTAAGAATACAAGTATGCTCAAGGGTCGACTTGATACGCAAGAAACCATGTTGGATAACATTAATGATTCTTTGTTGAAAGCGCAGCAATTAGCGATACAGGCGGGCAATGGTGCATTATCTCAGTCAGATAAGGCTGGGCTTGCTGAAGAAGTTGAGAGTATTAAATCTGCGGTTTTTGGCTGGATGAATGCAAAGTCAGAAGATGGTCGTTACATTTTTTCTGGGTATCAAGACAATACACAAACCTATGCATTTGATCAGACCCAGAATAAGTATGTTTATAATGGTGATCAGGGACAGCACAAAATTAAAGTCGCAGAAGGCGTTGAAATTCGTTCGAGTGATAATGGTTTTGATGTTTTTGAGAAAGTAAACAAACGCTTGGATATAGATAGAACATCAATAGCACCAGCTACTGCAACCGTCTATGTCAACGAGCAAGGTGCTTTTGATAATTTTCATAAAACCAATTACAACGCAGATCCAACAGCACCAGCAACTGCCAATACCATCACAATTAATGTGACTTCAGCAACGACATTCGATGTGGTTCAAGGGGGGTCAACAATACAAAGTGGTACTTTTTCTGGTAACGAAATTAATGTGGCAGGTATGGATATGAGTTTTGCAGGTGCAGCGCCCACCTCATTTAGTTTCGATTTAGAAAAGCCAACAACCAAAAACATATTAAACACGTTGGATGACTTATCGGCAGCACTTAAGAACCCTGGGTTAAGTGCAGCGGATTATCAACAAGAGTTAGCTGATGCGGTCGTTGGTATTGCGAATGCTAAAAATACGATTTCACAAACTCAATCTAGTTTAGGTGGTCGATTTAATACGGTTGATAGAATTGCATCAGCTAATTCATCTTTGGATATCAATAATAAAGCCGCAAAAGCGGAATTAGTTGAAATTGATATGGCAGAGGCCATCTCTGAATTAACAAAGCATGAGACCGCTTTACAAGCATCACAGGCAACCTTCGGAAGGCTATCGAACTTGTCATTATTAGATTACATTCGTTGATATCTAAATAACCAGCAAAAAAGGGCTCTTGTTTTAGAGCTCTTTTTTAGTTTTCTACCTTAAATACCTACAAACACTAAGTTTAATTTCTATCTTTTTGATAAATATAGCGATAAATTTCAATATAAATGATTTATACAAACTAGAAAGTGGCTATGCCCATTCAAGGGAAGGGGGAATTAAATAAAATAAAAAACAGTGAGTTATAAAAAATTATAAAAAAGTGCTAAAGGATTTTCTGCGTAGCCCGATAACTTAAGTATCCAAGCTGGTGAGTAAAAAACACTCAAACAGCCAAAGAACAAAGTTTAGCGTAAACACAGGGTTTACCTTAGGAGAATCATTATGGCACTTTATGTAAATACCAACATATCAAGCTTAAATGCGCAAAGACAGTTGATGAACTCAGGTAATACCCTTGATACAGCATTCCAACGTCTTTCATCAGGTCTTCGTATTAACAGCGCAAAAGACGATGCGGCAGGTTTACAAATATCAGACCGTTTAACGAGTCAGATAAATGGCTTAGAGCAGGGTAACCGAAATGCGAACGATGGCATTTCATTGGCGCAAACCGCAGAAGGTGCGTTGGATGAAATGACGGGCATGTATCAGCGTATTCGTACTTTGGCGGCGCAAGCGGCGAATGGTTCAAATACGCAGTCAGACCGAGCCGCTTTGCAGTTAGAGGCAAGACAGCTTGGTGAAGAAATGAACCGTATTGCGGCAGATACCACGTTTGGTGGCACAAACTTACTGGATGGTAGTTATAGTGCAGAGTTTCAGGTTGGTGCGGATGCAAACCAAACAATTAGTATGACGATGACAGCCATTGAAGCGGCGACAGGTGGTGCGATTTCAGTAAACAGTTTTGCAGTGAGTGACTTGGCAGCAGCGGCGAGTAACGTGTCGGGTGTGAGTGCGGGTGCAGATACGGCGTTTGCCTCAGCCAGTGGCCTATCATTTACATCGGTTGGTGAGGCGCAGGATGTTTTAGCGGCTGTTGATGCAATGATAGGGGCGATTGATGCGAAGCGTGCTCAGTTAGGTGCGGTTCAAAACCGATTCTCATCGACTATCCGTAACCAAACGAACATCATTGAAAATGTATCGGCAGCGCGTTCACGTATTAAAGATGCAGACTTTGCGACAGAAACGGCGACGTTAACCAAAGCGCAGATTTTACAGCAGGCCAGTAGTACAATTTTGTCTCAGGCTAACCAGCGTCCACAGTCAGCTTTATCGCTACTAGGATAATTTGATAAGCACTCGGGTTACACATTACGCGTAACCCGAGGGTAAGAAATCGTTGAGAGTAGCATTAAGTCAGCATATGACAGGAGGCTATTACTTAACTTCACTAGAAAAGTTCGGGCAGTTCTAGTGACACCCACAACAATAGTAAATAAAGCAATATCAATGCCAAAATGCACTGACAGTATTTTGGCTCTCTCTTCCTCACCAGCTCCGTATTCAATTATGTGATTAAAGTGATATAAGGCAATAATTTTCCGCTCAATAGGAAAATTATTGACGGTTGGATTATCACGGGCATTTCCAGTGTTGTTTTGAACACATTATGTACACTTAACTCGTTGTTAGATTGCACCTTTTAATTCTTGGCGCAGTTTTTGCTGAGAATTATTTATCAAGCCAAGCTTAAACAGATAAATGAGAAAAGAGGTGCGCTATGTCCCTATATGTAAATACCAATGTGTCGAGCCTGAATGCACAAAGACAATTAATGAACTCAGGAAATGAACTGGATACCGCTTTTCAACGTTTATCTTCAGGCCTTCGTATCAATAGTGCTAAGGATGATGCAGCAGGCTTACAAATATCAGACCGTTTAACGAGTCAAATTAATGGCTTAACGCAGGGTAACCGAAACGCGAATGATGGTATTTCATTAGCGCAAACGGCGGAAGGTGCGATGGACGAAATGACGAGTATGTTCCAACGTATTCGTACCTTGGCGGCGCAAGCAGCGAATGGTTCAAACACGCAATCAGACCGCGCAGCTCTGCAGTTGGAAGTTAGGCAGCTAGCTACGGAGATCAACCGCGTTGCTGTAGATACAACCTTTGGTGGAACGAATTTGCTGGATGGGTCATTTAGTGCTCAGTTTCAGGTGGGGGCAGATGCGAACCAAACGATTAGCATGACGATGACAGCGATAAAGGCAGCAACAGGGGGAGATATCTCTCTAAATAGTTTTACTGTTAGTGACTTAGCAGCAGCAGCGAGTAGTGTAACAGGGGCAAGTGCAGGTGCAGATACGGCGTTTGCCTCAGCCAGTGGGTTGTCATTCACATCGGTAGGTGAGGCGCAAGATATCTTAGCGGCGGTAGATGCGATGATAGGGGCGATTGATGCCAAACGGGCAGAGTTGGGTGCGGTTCAAAACCGCTTCTCATCAACGATTCGAAATCAAACAAATACGATAGAGAATGTGTCGGCGGCACGCTCACGGATAAAAGATGCGGACTTTGCAGCGGAGACCGCAGCGCTGACGAAAGCACAGATTTTACAGCAGGCCAGCAGTACGATTTTGGGTCAGGCGAATCAGAGACCACAGGCGGCATTGTCATTGTTACAAGGCTAAAGGCCGTGAACTTGAAATAATTAAAGAGCGCTCTTAACTAAGGGTGCTTTTTTGCTATAGCGTTAAAAAATCAATGTTATGTTATTTTTTTCATTTCAATTCAGAAAGATAAAACCCAGTCACTATCGACTTTCCTTTTTTCTTCCAAAACTGTCTTTTTAACTGTTTAATAATTTAAATTATTAAAAACAACGAATTAAAATTAATTATAAAAAAGTGCTAAAGGATTTTCTGTGCAGCCCGATAACTTAAGTATCCAAGCTGGTGAGTAAAAAACACTCAAACAGCCAAAGAACAAAGTTTAGCGTAAACACAGGGTTTACCTTAGGAGAATCATTATGGCACTTTATGTAAATACCAACATATCAAGCTTAAATGCGCAAAGACAGTTGATGAACTCAGGTAATACCCTTGATACAGCATTCCAACGTCTTTCATCAGGTCTTCGTATTAACAGTGCAAAAGACGATGCGGCAGGTTTACAAATATCAGACCGTTTAACGAGTCAGATAAATGGCTTAGAGCAGGGTAACCGAAATGCGAACGACGGCATTTCATTGGCGCAAACCGCAGAAGGTGCGTTGGATGAAATGACGGGCATGTATCAGCGTATTCGTACTTTGGCGGCGCAAGCGGCGAATGGTTCAAATACGCAGTCAGACCGAGCCGCTTTGCAGTTAGAGGCAAGACAGCTTGGTGAAGAAATGAACCGTATTGCGGCAGATACCACGTTTGGTGGCACAAACTTACTGGATGGTAGTTATAGTGCAGAGTTTCAGGTTGGTGCGGATGCAAACCAAACAATTAGTATGACGATGACAGCCATTGAAGCGGCGACAGGTGGTGCGATTTCAGTAAACAGTTTTGCAGTGAGTGACTTGGCAGCAGCGGCGAGTAACGTGTCGGGTGTGAGTGCGGGTGCAGATACGGCGTTTGCCTCAGCCAGTGGCCTATCATTTACATCGGTTGGTGAGGCGCAGGATGTTTTAGCGGCTGTTGATGCAATGATAGGGGCGATTGATGCGAAGCGTGCTCAGTTAGGTGCGGTTCAAAACCGATTCTCATCGACTATCCGTAACCAAACGAACATCATTGAAAATGTATCGGCAGCGCGTTCACGTATTAAAGATGCAGACTTTGCGACAGAAACGGCGACGTTAACCAAAGCGCAGATTTTACAGCAGGCCAGTAGTACAATTTTGTCTCAGGCTAACCAGCGTCCACAGTCAGCTTTATCGCTACTAGGATAATTTGATAAGCACTCGGGTTACACATTACGCGTAACCCGAGGGTAAGAAATCGTTGAGAGTAGCATTAAGTCAGCATATGACAGGAGGCTATTACTTAACTTCACTAGAAAAGTTCGGGCAGTTCTAGTGACACCCACAACAATAGTAAATAAAGCAATATCAATGCCAAAATGCACTGACAGTATTTTGGCTCTCTCTTCCTCACCAGCTCCGTATTCAATTATGTGATTAAAGTGATATAAGGCAATAATTTTCCGCTCAATAGGAAAATTATTGACGGTTGGATTATCACGGGCATTTCCAGTGTTGTTTTGAACACATTATGTACACTTAACTCGTTGTTAGATTGCACCTTTTAATTCTTGGCGCAGTTTTTGCTGAGAATTATTTATCAAGCCAAGCTTAAACAGATAAATGAGAAAAGAGGTGCGCTATGTCCCTATATGTAAATACCAATGTGTCGAGCCTGAATGCACAAAGACAATTAATGAACTCAGGAAATGAACTGGATACCGCTTTTCAACGTTTATCTTCAGGCCTTCGTATCAATAGTGCTAAGGATGATGCAGCAGGCTTACAAATATCAGACCGTTTAACGAGTCAAATTAATGGCTTAACGCAGGGTAACCGAAACGCGAATGATGGTATTTCATTAGCGCAAACGGCGGAAGGTGCGATGGACGAAATGACGAGTATGTTCCAACGTATTCGTACCTTGGCGGCGCAAGCAGCGAATGGTTCAAACACGCAATCAGACCGCGCAGCTCTGCAGTTGGAAGTTAGGCAGCTAGCTACGGAGATCAACCGCGTTGCTGTAGATACAACCTTTGGTGGAACGAATTTGCTGGATGGGTCATTTAGTGCTCAGTTTCAGGTGGGGGCAGATGCGAACCAAACGATTAGCATGACGATGACAGCGATAAAGGCAGCAACAGGGGGAGATATCTCTCTAAATAGTTTTACTGTTAGTGACTTAGCAGCAGCAGCGAGTAGTGTAACAGGGGCAAGTGCAGGTGCAGATACGGCGTTTGCCTCAGCCAGTGGGTTGTC
Source organism: Pseudoalteromonas sp. A25 (assembly GCF_009176705.1). Classification (NCBI taxonomy): domain Bacteria; kingdom Pseudomonadati; phylum Pseudomonadota; class Gammaproteobacteria; order Alteromonadales; family Pseudoalteromonadaceae; genus Pseudoalteromonas; species Pseudoalteromonas sp. A25. The sequence goes on from NZ_AP021846.1 coordinate 1,233,392, forward strand.
ATTCACATCGGTAGGTGAGGCGCAAGATATCTTAGCGGCGGTAGATGCGATGATAGGGGCGATTGATGCCAAACGGGCAGAGTTGGGTGCGGTTCAAAACCGCTTCTCATCAACGATTCGAAATCAAACAAATACGATAGAGAATGTGTCGGCGGCACGCTCACGGATAAAAGATGCGGACTTTGCAGCGGAGACCGCAGCGCTGACGAAAGCACAGATTTTACAGCAGGCCAGCAGTACGATTTTGGGTCAGGCGAATCAGAGACCACAGGCGGCATTGTCATTGTTACAAGGCTAAAGGCCGTGAACTTGAAATAATTAAAGAGCGCTCTTAACTAAGGGTGCTTTTTTGCTATAGCGTTAAAAAATCAATGTTATGTTATTTTTTTCATTTCAATTCAGAAAGATAAAACCCAGTCACTATCGACTTTCCTTTTTTCTTCCAAAACTGTCTTTTTAACTGTTTAATAATTTAAATTATTAAAAACAACGAATTAAAATTAATTATAAAAAAGTGCTAAAGGATTTTCTGTGCAGCCCGATAACTTAAGTATCCAAGCTGGTGAGTAAAAAACACTCAAACAGCCAAAGAACAAAGTTTAGCGTAAACACAGGGTTTACCTTAGGAGAATCATTATGGCACTTTATGTAAATACCAACATATCAAGCTTAAATGCGCAAAGACAGTTGATGAACTCAGGTAATACCCTTGATACAGCATTCCAACGTCTTTCATCAGGTCTTCGTATTAACAGTGCAAAAGACGATGCGGCAGGTTTACAAATATCAGACCGTTTAACGAGTCAGATAAATGGCTTAGAGCAGGGTAACCGAAATGCGAACGACGGCATTTCATTGGCGCAAACCGCAGAAGGTGCGTTGGATGAAATGACGGGCATGTATCAGCGTATTCGTACTTTGGCGGCGCAAGCGGCGAATGGTTCAAATACGCAGTCAGACCGAGCCGCTTTGCAGTTAGAGGCAAGACAGCTTGGTGAAGAAATGAACCGTATTGCGGCAGATACCACGTTTGGTGGCACAAACTTACTGGATGGTAGTTATAGTGCAGAGTTTCAGGTTGGTGCGGATGCAAACCAAACAATTAGTATGACGATGACAGCCATTGAAGCGGCGACAGGTGGTGCGATTTCAGTAAACAGTTTTGCAGTGAGTGACTTGGCAGCAGCGGCGAGTAACGTGTCGGGTGTGAGTGCGGGTGCAGATACGGCGTTTGCCTCAGCCAGTGGCCTATCATTTACATCGGTTGGTGAGGCGCAGGATGTTTTAGCGGCTGTTGATGCAATGATAGGGGCGATTGATGCGAAGCGTGCTCAGTTAGGTGCGGTTCAAAACCGATTCTCATCGACTATCCGTAACCAAACGAACATCATTGAAAATGTATCGGCAGCGCGTTCACGTATTAAAGATGCAGACTTTGCGACAGAAACGGCGACGTTAACCAAAGCGCAGATTTTACAGCAGGCCAGTAGTACAATTTTGTCTCAGGCTAACCAGCGTCCACAGTCAGCTTTATCGCTACTAGGATAATTTGATAAGCACTCGGGTTACACATTACGCGTAACCCGAGGGTAAGAAATCGTTGAGAGTAGCATTAAGTCAGCATATGACAGGAGGCTATTACTTAACTTCACTAGAAAAGTTCGGGCAGTTCTAGTGACACCCACAACAATAGTAAATAAAGCAATATCAATGCCAAAATGCACTGACAGTATTTTGGCTCTCTCTTCCTCACCAGCTCCGTATTCAATTATGTGATTAAAGTGATATAAGGCAATAATTTTCCGCTCAATAGGAAAATTATTGACGGTTGGATTATCACGGGCATTTCCAGTGTTGTTTTGAACACATTATGTACACTTAACTCGTTGTTAGATTGCACCTTTTAATTCTTGGCGCAGTTTTTGCTGAGAATTATTTATCAAGCCAAGCTTAAACAGATAAATGAGAAAAGAGGTGCGCTATGTCCCTATATGTAAATACCAATGTGTCGAGCCTGAATGCACAAAGACAATTAATGAACTCAGGAAATGAACTGGATACCGCTTTTCAACGTTTATCTTCAGGCCTTCGTATCAATAGTGCTAAGGATGATGCAGCAGGCTTACAAATATCAGACCGTTTAACGAGTCAAATTAATGGCTTAACGCAGGGTAACCGAAACGCGAATGATGGTATTTCATTAGCGCAAACGGCGGAAGGTGCGATGGACGAAATGACGAGTATGTTCCAACGTATTCGTACCTTGGCGGCGCAAGCAGCGAATGGTTCAAACACGCAATCAGACCGCGCAGCTCTGCAGTTGGAAGTTAGGCAGCTAGCTACGGAGATCAACCGCGTTGCTGTAGATACAACCTTTGGTGGAACGAATTTGCTGGATGGGTCATTTAGTGCTCAGTTTCAGGTGGGGGCAGATGCGAACCAAACGATTAGCATGACGATGACAGCGATAAAGGCAGCAACAGGGGGAGATATCTCTCTAAATAGTTTTACTGTTAGTGACTTAGCAGCAGCAGCGAGTAGTGTAACAGGGGCAAGTGCAGGTGCAGATACGGCGTTTGCCTCAGCCAGTGGGTTGTCATTCACATCGGTAGGTGAGGCGCAAGATATCTTAGCGGCGGTAGATGCGATGATAGGGGCGATTGATGCCAAACGGGCAGAGTTGGGTGCGGTTCAAAACCGCTTCTCATCAACGATTCGAAATCAAACAAATACGATAGAGAATGTGTCGGCGGCACGCTCACGGATAAAAGATGCGGACTTTGCAGCGGAGACCGCAGCGCTGACGAAAGCACAGATTTTACAGCAGGCCAGCAGTACGATTTTGGGTCAGGCGAATCAGAGACCACAGGCGGCATTGTCATTGTTACAAGGCTAAAGGCCGTGAACTTGAAATAATTAAAGAGCGCTCTTAACTAAGGGTGCTTTTTTGCTATAGCGTTAAAAAATCAATGTTATGTTATTTTTTTCATTTCAATTCAGAAAGATAAAACCCAGTCACTATCGACTTTCCTTTTTTCTTCCAAAACTGTCTTTTTAACTGTTTAATAATTTAAATTATTAAAAACAACGAATTAAAATTAATTATAAAAAAGTGCTAAAGGATTTTCTGTGCAGCCCGATAACTTAAGTATCCAAGCTGGTGAGTAAAAAACACTCAAACAGCCAAAGAACAAAGTTTAGCGTAAACACAGGGTTTACCTTAGGAGAATCATTATGGCACTTTATGTAAATACCAACATATCAAGCTTAAATGCGCAAAGACAGTTGATGAACTCAGGTAATACCCTTGATACAGCATTCCAACGTCTTTCATCAGGTCTTCGTATTAACAGTGCAAAAGACGATGCGGCAGGTTTACAAATATCAGACCGTTTAACGAGTCAGATAAATGGCTTAGAGCAGGGTAACCGAAATGCGAACGACGGCATTTCATTGGCGCAAACCGCAGAAGGTGCGTTGGATGAAATGACGGGCATGTATCAGCGTATTCGTACTTTGGCGGCGCAAGCGGCGAATGGTTCAAATACGCAGTCAGACCGAGCCGCTTTGCAGTTAGAGGCAAGACAGCTTGGTGAAGAAATGAACCGTATTGCGGCAGATACCACGTTTGGTGGCACAAACTTACTGGATGGTAGTTATAGTGCAGAGTTTCAGGTTGGTGCGGATGCAAACCAAACAATTAGTATGACGATGACAGCCATTGAAGCGGCGACAGGTGGTGCGATTTCAGTAAACAGTTTTGCAGTGAGTGACTTGGCAGCAGCGGCGAGTAACGTGTCGGGTGTGAGTGCGGGTGCAGATACGGCGTTTGCCTCAGCCAGTGGCCTATCATTTACATCGGTTGGTGAGGCGCAGGATGTTTTAGCGGCTGTTGATGCAATGATAGGGGCGATTGATGCGAAGCGTGCTCAGTTAGGTGCGGTTCAAAACCGATTCTCATCGACTATCCGTAACCAAACGAACATCATTGAAAATGTATCGGCAGCGCGTTCACGTATTAAAGATGCAGACTTTGCGACAGAAACGGCGACGTTAACCAAAGCGCAGATTTTACAGCAGGCCAGTAGTACAATTTTGTCTCAGGCTAACCAGCGTCCGCAGTCAGCTTTATCGCTACTAGGGTAATGTTTGGAAAAGGTGACTATTTAGCTTTTAATAGTCACCTCTCGATGTTCGGCGTTGTTTTAAACTTCTACTTCTACTTCTACTTCTACTTCTACTTCTTCTTCTTCCATACTGTACTGACTTTTTTCAAGTTGCATTTACAGCCTGTTTTTATGTTTCTGTTAAACTGATTTTCTCCTTATTTCGGTGCGATAAAAGAAAAATTCGAGTGAAAATATATATTTTTCAGGTGTTTATAGTTTGCTTTGGAAAAATTGTTATTTTTTTCTAAAGAAAGTATTTACTCTGCCGATACAACAAATGAGGCAATCCATTTGCTATCAGAAATGTAATAAATGGCTTGATATCTTTTTGTATTCATTCGGGCGTTTACAAAATGAGTTCAGTTCAAGCCAAGAGTTTATTACTTAATTAATGACAGGAGGCTATTATGGCTATTTATGTTAATACTAATGTTTCGAGCTTAAATGCTCAAAGACAGCTAAGCAAATCAGGTAATACGCTCGATGAAGCATTTCAGCGTTTATCGTCAGGTATGCGGATCAACAGCGCAAAAGATGATGCTGCTGGTATGCAAATTTCGAATCGATTGACAGGTCAAATTAATGGCTTAACGCAGGGTAACCGTAACGCGAATGATGGTATTTCTCTTGCTCAAACTGCAGAGGGTGCATTAGATGAGATGACGGGTATGTACCAGCGTATTCGTACTTTAGCGGCTCAGGCGGCAAATGGTTCAAATACGCAATCAGACCGTGCAGCGCTGCAGTTAGAAGCGAGGCAGTTAGGCGAGGAAATGAATCGTATCTCTGCGGATACAACGTTTGGTGGCACAAACTTACTAGACGGCAGTTATAGTTCTGAGTTTCAAGTGGGTGCCGATGCTAATCAAACCATTAGCTTGACAATGACAGCTATCGAAGCTGCAACTGGTGGTTCTATTTCTGTAAACAGTTTTGCTGTTAGTGATTTAGCGGCAGCGGCGAGTAATGTCTCGGGTGTGAGTGCGGGGGCAGATACGGCGTTTGCCTCAGCCAGTGGTTTATCATTCACATCGGTAGGTGAGGCACAGGATGTTTTAGCTGCTGTTGATGCGATGATAGGGGCGATTGATGCGAAGCGAGCGCAGTTAGGTGCGGTTCAAAACCGTTTCTCATCAACGATTCGAAATCAAACCAATATCATCGAGAATGTTTCTTCTGCTCGTTCGCGTATCCAAGATGCGGATTTTGCAACAGAGACCGCAAAGCTAACGAAAGCTCAGATCTTGCAACAAGCAAGTTCGTCTATTTTGAGTCAGGCAAATCAGCGCCCGCAAACAGCGCTTTCATTACTTGGCTAGGTATAGCAAACTTGACATGCTATATTTGTAAGGGGAGAGCGGTATTCGATAATCGTTTTGATTACCGCCTTTCCTCAGAAAGTAAGATAGGAGAGTATTATGTCTTCTAGTATAGGTACAAATGACGCCTTAGTATTCGAACAGAAACGTAGTTTTAGCACGATGCCGGAGCAGGAAAGAAAGCAGCCTGTTGAAAAGGCGACTCAAGGTTTTAGAGAAGATGCCGATAAGGATTTGTCTGGAGACAATAAGGATATTACCCAAAAGAGTGAGTTAGATAAACCTTCACTGTCAGAAAGCTTAAACAAGCTTTTTGGTGATGAATTAGGCGGTTCACTTCTACAGTCACGCGCTCTAGAGTTTTCTGTTGGCGAATATGAAGGTCAGACAGTTGTTAAAGTGGTTGACAAGGAAAATAAGAGTGTCATCCGTCAGATTCCTTCTGAGGAATTTATAAAAATGGCACAACGAATTGATTCGTTGTCTGATGAAATGCAAAAAGCACGAGGTGTGCTTTTGGATAAAAAAGCTTAAATAGTTAGGCTTTAGTTTTGGTTTTTGGAGGTTTATATGGCATCGATTACATCTGCGGGAGTTGGCTCGGGACTGGACCTCGAAGCAATTATAAGCGCGACTCTGGATGCTGAAAATGCACCTAAAGTTGCTAGATTCGATAAAAAAGAATCTACTCTTAAAGTCCAACTTACGGCTTTGGGACAAATTAAGTCTGACTTAAGTACTTTTGAATCTTCGTTAGATATTCTCAAAGATATCTCTAACTTTAATAAGCGTAAAACGTCGGTAACACAGCCTGCAGGCGGAGATATTATTTCTGTAACCTCTCAAAGCACTGCAACTGAAGGTTCATTTAACGTCGCCGTCAAGCAATTGGCGCAAGGAAGTCGTGCTGTTCAGTCTGATGCTAGTGCATACACTGCAACAACAGATGTTGTAACTGCATCAGGTGGGACATTGTCATTTGCTGCGGGTGGTAAAACGTTCGATATAACTTTGGCGGCAGGCGCTACCCTAGCAGATTTAAGAACTGCAATAAATGAAAGCGGAGACAATTTTGGCGTTTCTGCAAATATCATTAACACGGGTAGCCAATCTAAGCTTGTTTTTACGTCTTCCGAGACTGGTGCTGGCAACGATTTAGTTGTTACGAACAATACAGCTGAGTTAGACAAGGTGTCTACGCAAGCCAACGGTGGTGGGGCTGGCGGTATGGTTATTGATCCCACGAAAGATGCGGCTCAAAATGCAATTATAGAAATCGATGGTATTGAAGTTAGTAGTGCGACCAATACGTTTGAAAATGCTATTCAAGACTCAACAATTACGGTGCTTAAAAAAAGCCCCGCAGATCCAAATGATGCTACAAAACTGCTAACTGCAGGGCTTAACATTGATACGGATAAAGAGTTTGTAAAAGAAACTTTGAACAAGTTCGTTGAAAGTTACAACGCCCTTATGAAGACGCTCAATACGATGGTTACAGCTAAAACTGTAGATGCTACCGCGAGGGGTCTTAGAGATACACTGGTTAACCAACTTAGTTCTTCCGTATCTGGAGCAGGCAATCTGCAGACTATATTTGACGCTGGTTTAAGCCTTGAAAAAAATAGTAAGCTTGAAGTGAAAAACTCTGGTGTGAATACATTAGATGAGGTGTTGAACGAATCATACGATGATATTGGCAAGCTTTTTGCAGGTGTTGGAGGTGTAGCAGAAACGCTTAGTGGGACTGTTGATTTATATTTAAAGGCGGGCGGTTTAATCTCCGATCAAAAAGATGCGTTGGAGAGTGATAAGCGAGCATTGGCTGATGATCGAGAGCGGCATACATATAGAATGCAAGTTTATGAATCGAGGCTCAGAGAGAAGTATGCGTCTTTAGATGTTCTTGTTGCGGGGCTTCGTAGTCAGGGCAACGCTATCTCAGCATCATTAAGCAATTTACCTGGTTTTGTAAAAAGTAAGTAGGGTTTTCATATGGCAAACGCATATTCAAGAGCTTATCAAAAAGAGAGTGTTAAATCTCGCCTAGCAGGGGCAGATTCTTACACTATTATATCGATGCTAATGCAAGGCGCATTAGAGCGCCTTGCACGTGGTAAAGGTTGTATCGAAAGAAACGACCTTGCGGGCAAGTCAGAGCACTTGTCTAAAGCGTCCTCTATCATTTTGGCGTTGATGGAATCTTTGGATCATTCTGAAGGTCAAGAGGTTACCCAGAATTTGGCTAGTCTTTATGAATACATGAATGGCAGAATCACAGACGCTAGTATAGAAAAGTCGGTTGAACCTCTTGTAGAGGTTATGACTTTAATGAGCGAGATTAAAGGCGCCTGGGAAGCAATTCCACGCGATGAAGTTGAAAAAGCATTGTCTATGCAAATGCAAAGGGGCTAAATGTGCCTCATAGCAACTTCGAGCATTTATTAAAGAATATTGAAGAACTTAACAAGGCCTTTATCGATGTTGTAGAGCGTTTTGAGCAAAATGATGACTCTGATATTTTCGAGGAAATAAATAGCACTTCCCAGCTTCGCAGCAAAACAATCAACAAGTTACTGTCAATTAGTGACGAACTGACCACAGAACAGTTGGTTGAAAAAAAAGCAATTCTAGAAGAGGTGATGGTGCAGGACGAGCATTTTATCTCTCTGTTTTTAGATAAAAAAGAAGAAGTCAAAAACGAGCTCATGACAATAAAGAAAAGAGGTAAGGGCATTCAAGCTTATAAAAAAGCCACCTAGTAGCATAAAGCGAGCTTTTTGTTTCGGTCGTATTGTCTTAGCTTAGTCTATTTAACCTCATTTGTTCGCAAACAAATCTTCGCTCATCAGTTCATGCTAAGCTAGTGCAATATTTTATTAGTCATTATTTTGGCCTGAAATTTGCTTCATAACTTATAATATTGGTTAGGCCTAACATGGTTGGGCAAGGTTTGTTTGTACCCAGTATATACAATTGTTTGTTTAAATTTGTTAACTTGCAAGCTTGAATTAAAATTATACTCATGAACAAATAGCGCCTTACCCTGATTATTTTATTCGTACAGACTAGATTCTTTTAAAGGTTATTACACTCATGTCTACGCAGTCCGAAATCGATGCAATAGTTGCTGTTGCAGAAGCTCAAGTAAACAAGTTAGCTCAGAAAAATGAATTAGAGAAAAAGTTAGCTAAAGCAATGCCAGCTAAGTTTGAGGAAAATATTCAAGCTTTTGAAAAATATTTACCCAAGATAGCTGAAGAGTTTTATCATTTTAAACCAAATAATCTTCAACTATTTTGTGCGGAGTCTGGAGATTTAAATATCTTTCAAGATGGTACTGCGCTATATGGTGAAGACCCTCGAAAGCAATCATATGATCAAGTTCAAAAAGTAAAAGAAAAGCCTAAACTTACATCAATGTCATTTAGCCAAAATAAGAATGAAGTTAACGACTTTATTCATACTAAGTATGTTGCTCAAATGTACAATGTGTATTTGGATGCTAAGGAAAAGTATGAGCCGATGACACGAGTGCCCTCTCATCTCGGTTCTGCTGTCATTTTCGGTATTGGTTTAGGTTATCATTTCAGACCCTTACTTGAAGATGTGACGATTGATCATCTTTATATTTGTGAGCCTAACCGAGAAATGTTTTATGCAAGCTTGTTTAGTTGTGACTGGAAGTATGTGTTGGAAACAATAGATGAGCGTGATGGGAATGTCGTTTTCAATATTGGTGTTGAATATGAGCAGTTTACCATTGACTTTTTGAATGAGTTAAAAGATAAGGGATTGTTCAATTCAGTTAACTCTTTATTGTACCAACACTATCCATCTGAAAAATTAACTAAGCTTTTGAAACGATTTGAAAGAGATTTCTTCTTATTGGCCGCAGGTTGGGGATTTTTTGATGATGGTGTTATCAGCATTGCACATGAATATGGTAATGCTAAAAGACAGATCCCGCTGTTACGTAAAGACGCTAAACTGCCTAAAGTTTATGCGAATATGCCTGTGTTTATTGTTGCAAATGGACCGTCTCTCGATGAGACACTTGAAACGATTAAATCTTATCAGGGCCAAGCTATTATTTTTAGCTGTGGTTCAGCAATTACGACTCTATTAAAGCAAGATATTATTCCTGATTTCCATGTTGCTTTAGAAAGGGCAAAAGTAAGCTTTGACTTCCTTCGAGAGTTTTGTGATGAAGAAAAACTGAAAAAGGTGAATTTTTTAACCACTACAGTAATGTACCCTGATTGCTCCGACTTGTTTGAGTGGACAGGTATGTCGTTAAAGAATGCGGAGCCCTCAACTACAATAGTAAGCGACTATATTGATCGTGGCAGAACGTTTGCTCAGATGCGCTATTGTAATCCGCAGGTGGCCAATACAGCGTTGGCTTTTGCATGCTATATGGGCTTTGAGGAAATATATCTATTCGGTGTTGATGGTGGATATAAAGACCCTACACACCATCATTCAAAGCACAGTGTTTACTATAAAGATGATGGTAACGAAAAAGAAACTCTGGGTAACTATATCAGACAGGGTGAGTTACAAGTTGAAGGTAACTTTGGTGGAGTAGTTTACAGCCCTGTATTTTATAATACAGGGAGAGTTTATTTAGAAAAAGCATTGGCAGCATTTAAAAGGGTGAATTGTTTTAATTGCTCTGATGGTGCAAAGATAGAAAACACCCAGCCGTTGCGTTGTTATGATATTTTATTAGCACCAGTTCAACCTAAAAAAAGTGAGATGATCAGCTTTATTAAAAACGAACTTTTTGTAGAACGCCAATTTAATGAAGAGGAGTTTGTAACTTGGGTTGCATACAGTAAATTCAACGAGATTGTGGATACTATGGTTGAATTTGTCGACAAAGAGTTTACATCTCGAGCTGAGTTGGCCAAGGCTTTGAAGGAGCAGGTCCGATACCTATTTTCTCATTCACAAACAGCTGCAAGACACATTTACTTTCTTTTGGAAGGGACTATGACTTATACGCACTCAATTTTTAGGATGATGCTATATGGATTCGAGGACGAGCAAAAGAGCGTAGAGGTTACAATGCAAGCGATTGACATATTTAAAGAATATATGAGTGAGGCTAAGAAGAAATATGCACGTGTACTAGAGGAAGTAGACAAGCATGATAGTTCACTTCTTAGTATGTTCAAAGATGAGGAAATCAAGCGAAATTAACCTTTTAAAGGGGCTTGTCGTAATTGTTGGTATTCATCAGCGAGAATACCAACAATGATATGGTCGACTCTATGGCCTTCATTGTTTACACATTTCTGTTTAATACGGCCCTCCACTTTATAGCCATTTTTTGCAAGTACTCGTGATGAGCCAACGTGGCCATCATAATATCCTGCATATAACTTAACGATATCTCCTTGAGTAAAACTAAAGTGTGTTACTCCATGAACTGCTTCTGTAGCGTAACCAACCCCTTGGGCCTCCGGATGTCCTATCACAAAAGATATATCGGCAGCCTTGTGATGCATATCGATTGTACCTAAGGTGACTGTTCCAACAAGTCTGCTGCCGTTTTTATCGAATACCCCAAAGTGCATTGACGTTTTCACCTGTTTAAGTTTTGACTCGATATACTCCGTAACTGTGCGTTTGGTTTGAGGTGTAAACCTTACTTCTAAGTATCGATTAATGTTTGGGTTATTTAACCAGTTGACATATTCATCCGTTATGTCCAAAACCTGTATTTCTCTCAATAATAGCCTGCTCGTTTTGATAATTGGTAGCATTTGATTTCGAAGTTCAATGCTTACGTTCTTTCGAATAATTTTTGGATCAGGTGAGAGTGCCTCTAATGTCATCAGGTGAGCCATCTTATTTTGGATGCTGCGATTTTCAAAGTTTAGTCTGTGTTGTAAGGCATTTCAATACTATACACTATTGATTTATTTTAAATTTCCGGTGGGCGCGTCTTGTGTAATGCTATCACTTCATAATAATATCAAAGTCATAAAAAAGAATTTGAATCGTATCGTATAGAGAATTTTCAGGTACATTGAATATTTATATCAACTGGGTCATTTCTCACTACTACTGTAATTTATACTAGATTTAAAGTTACAGTAATTTATTAAGTCTTCAAAAAGGTTACAGAATGAGCAAACAAAATTGGCAACAAATCTATAGCAGAGGAGAGCAACTAAATCTTTATCCGTATGATTTTATTGTGTCTAACTTTTTCTATATTCGATCTTCTCTTTCTTCTGACCAACAATTAAGTGTTCTTGATTTAGGATGTGGAGGAGGAAACCATAGTTTATTTTGCGCTGAAAACGGTGCGAAAGTGTTGGCTGCAGACTATTCACGAGCCGCATTAGATGTGGTTAATACGCGAGCTAAAGAAAGGCACTTAGATGGTTTAATTACTACTGCTCAAGTGGATTTTGATGATTTTACTCTACCCGATATGAAGTTTGATCTAGTTATTGATAGGTTAAGTGTGACGAATATTTCAGGGGGACATGCTCGCTTGCTCTATCAAAAGTTGCATGGCTACTTGAACGAGGGAGCAATTGTTTTAAGCTGCATGTTTTCAAAGGGTCATACTCATAAGGATTTTGGATACTATGACGAAGAAAAAGACATTTGGCTTGGTTTTAGTGATGGGATATTTGAGCCATTACTAGCTGCAAACTTTTATGACCGAGAAGCAATAGAGCAGATTTTTTCTGGCTACAAGCTAAAGAGTTTGAAATTGGAGTCCGATAAAGAGTTAGTTGCAGATAAAGGGTGTATGGAAGTATGGAAAATCGTAGCTCAAAAGTAGCTCAATATGATGCGTTGGTTGTTGGAGGTGGCTTTAAGGGAATGATGGCGGCCTATGGTTTGAGCAAACAAGGAAAATCTGTTGCAATAGTTGAAGCTACTAGCGAATTAGGTGGCTTTTTATCACCATTGGTTTGGAAAGGTGCTGAGTTAGACAAGGGCCCTCAGTTATTAAATGGTATAACTGAGCCCCAAAAAACTGTGCTGGATGATATTATGTCTGGCTATGAACCGCTTAGTGAGGTTGAATCATCTTATGCGAGTTATTGGAATGAGAAGTTGACAGAAGGGTTCGCTATTCCCGATTACAGAGCGTTGCCAGTTGCGCAGAAGTCTCTGGTGCTGTATGAATCTCTGCACCAACAATCGCAAAGTGATAAACAGTTCGAAACGATTTCTGAAGAATTTTTAGAGCATAGTCCACATAGTCTAGAGTTTTTTCAGAATTGGTGTCGTAAGTTTTTAAATACAGACGCTAGTGAGTTATCACCTATTAATAAAAGCTTTGTTACATTTTTTGGTCGTAAACTGCTTTTAGATAATGAATTGAGCCTTGAACTTAAAACGATGCCTTTATTAGATAATGTGCTCGCCGCTGAAAAAATAAGTGCTAATTTTCAAACTCACAATTTATACCCAAAGGGCCGGCATCTCGGTTATTTTCGTGAAGCGTTTGTCTCAAAATTATCTGACTTAGGTGTGAAGTCGTTACTTAATAGTAGGCTTGTTAAGGTTAAGAATACTGAGGTGGGACTAAATGCAACTATTGAAGGCGAACAGGGAAGCGTTGAGCTTGAGGTAGACAATGTTTTCTTTACTGGCACAATTGAATCAACAGAAGAGTTATTACTCGGTACTAATGCGCTGGCTAAGTGCATTAAACCTGTTTCTCAGGTTTTTTATTATGCCGAGTTAAAACAGCATCAAGATCTGCCCTTCTATACAATGAATTATAGTGATGACTCCATAGCACGTGTTACCTATTTTAGCGGCTACACTGCAGATAGCGAAAACGGCAACCCGATTATCTGTGTAGAAGTCCCCGCCAGTAAAGACTCTTCGATTTGGCTTGACCCAGACACACACTTTACTCAAGTTAAGAAAGAGCTCTTAGCTATGGGAATCGGAATGGTTGTAGATTATAAAGCCTTTAAAGTGCCAAGTACGTATCGTTTGGTGCTAAAGGGGTACGAAGATGTGTTAGCTAACATGCAAGAAAAAGTATTGGCGCAATATGGTTCTCGCGTCACAATTCTAACGCCACATTTACTAACGAGAGCATCAATCATGAGTGATTTGTCTGCGGCAGGAGTATTGCAGATTGATTAGTGATCTTAAGCTTGTTTTATGTGATAGCGTGTCAATGTGGGAAGAGTTGTTGACGAACTCACCACAAGGGACGAGATATGCATCACCTGCAGTGATAAATGCACTAGGCTGTGAGGTAGACAACTGGCTAGTATTGAACAAAAACCAAATAGTTGCAGGTGTACCAGTGATCACTTCAAATAGAGCCTCTCACGGGCTACCTATGCATTCTTATTATATTGGTTTGATGTATCACAAAGATATTTACAAGGGTAAAGAGAATAGAAAAACTGAATGTGAAATCGCAATCAGTGAATTCGTTATGGATGAGCTGTCAAAAGTATATGATTGTGTAGAATTTAGCTTACACCATAGTATTAGCGATGTAAGAGGGTTTGATTGGTTTAATTACCACTCTCCTGAAAATGGTCGCGCTAAGATTTCGCCGCAGTACACAGCCATTTCAAATCTCCAGCCGCTTTCTGATATAAGAGCGCAAGCACGCAGTTCTCGTCGTCGAGAAGAGGGGTATGCTAAAACACGTGAAGGCCTTCATTTCTTCATGAATGGTACAGCAGAAGAGTTAGTTGAACTATATAGACAAACTTTTGTGCGCCAGTCTCTAGAAGTCAGTGAAAGCGAGTTACAAGTAACAATGCAGTTTGCTTCATATCTCTTGTCGCAACAACTCGGTGAAATTGCTGTAGTACGAGATGGTGCGGGGGCAGCCCAAGCTGCAGGGCTGCTATTTTATGACCTGTCAGGATTTGTTCATATACCAGTAGTTGGTACGCTAGAGACAAAGTATGGTGGTACATTGTTATACTTTCAAATGATGGAATATGCTGCAAATAAAGGCTTTGAGTACATGGATTTTAATGGCGCAAACTCACCTAGCCGAGGCTATTTCAAGCATAGCGTGGGTGCGAAAGCGCAGCTGTTCTTTCATGTAAGTTGGCAAAAGCCTGTAAACTCAAATTAGTTAGCTTTAATGAGCAGCCCTTCTTGTTTGAGATTAGCAATAATGTCATAAAGGTCCCAAATTGGGACCTGAATTTTTTGGGCAATCTCTAGTGTCGATAATGAGCCATCACAATAACTGATGAAGTTCATCATATTGCTGACTATTTGATTACTTTGTTTGGTACTTAAATTAGGATACAGACCGCGTTTACCCAATTGTGGTTCACACATCACTGTTAATTTAAGTACTTCATTGTGTTCAATGATTTCTAGACATTTTCTAATCGCTTCATAGCCGCCTTCTAGACCTTTTGGGGTAACCAAAGTTAAATCATCTAAAGACGTATGATATTCTGGGTAGCGGTTATATTTAGTTCGCATGATACTGGCGATGGGTAGGTCAATTCCTGGTGCACAATACCTGCGTTCGTCACTACCACTCTCAAAAAATGGGTATGTTTTGTAGTTGGGAGCAATGTGTCCAAGAACATGTCGCGCAATCATGTCGGAGAGGGTGTTTTCAGCTCGGGAAGGGATATATGAATAATCTCGCTCGTCCCCCACGCATGTTACGTTATAGCCTGCAAAAACTCGCTGCTTCATGGTATCAGCATGTTGACTTAGGTAAGTTAACGAACCTATGGTTTCAGGAATGAAAATAATGCGGTAGCTATAATTTAAATTTTCTTGACTTAATAACCACTTGGCTAAAAAAGTGGTTACGGTGGGTCCGGAAAGTTCATTATTAGCTAAAGAGGGGTGACACACATAGGTAGACAAAAAGACCTCTTTTTCAGACTTCCCTGGGATCAAAAGCTCTGCGTAAGTTAGATGACCCTCTTTTAACTCTGAATCAATAACAACGTGATACTCGCCATCAATTAGCTGCTCAAACTGTGAGTGGGTCAAGCAAAACCCCCAATGGGGTGAGTAGTATGAAGTGATATAAGGAATTGCATTAGGTTGATCTGGCAAAGTGTATAAATGTTTTTTCAACTCGCTCAAGGGTAGCTTTTGATCTATAGGTATCGAATAGCCAACAACATGTAAGTTACTGACTTTAAAATCTATAATTTTTTTTCCATTTGGGTCAATAACATACGCATCTTTAATATTCCACTCTTTTGGTACAGTCCAGTCGAAACACTGTGTACCTGTTGGTACTTCAAAGGTCTGAAGTTGCGGTAAATGCTGTTTGATAATCTTTAGTGTTTGTCGCACCCCATTACCAGTTATGCTGCGGCAGATTGGCCACAACTCGCTAGCTAAATTATGAATTTCTCTTCCGATCGTCATTTTAATTGCCTTTTTTTGTCTTCGAGTTCTCGCATAGCTCCCAACTCATAGGGGTACCAGCACTAATATTCTCAGCAGCCAGCTTTCCTAGTAGATGTTTATAGTGCTTGGGTGGCAGTCCAAACCCTGGGCGTATGCGTCGAATATTGTTTTCACTGAATACCTCTCCTTTTTTTATATCTTTGACAACATAAATCGAGCGTCTGAACTGGAGGTTAGCTGATTCAGCATCTTTAAGTTCATAATTGGCTTGCCCTAGCGCTTGCCAAGCGGACTTGGTTGTCTCACATAAATCTTTCAGTTCGTTTGGTTCTAAAGAAAATGCAGCATCGGGGCCGCCATCAGAGCGCTTTAACGTAAAGTGTTTTTCTATCACAACAGCGCCAAGTGCCGTTGCAACCGATGCAGCCGTAGTACCTAGCGTATGGTCAGATAATCCTACCAGCAAATCAAAGTCGTTTTGTAACTGCTGTATTGTTCTTAAATTTGATTGGGCAATTGGCGTTGGATAGCCACTTATACAGTGAAGAATAATGATATTTTGGTTGCCGTGTTGCTTTGCTACGTCGATAGCGCTGGCGATATCTTCGTAGTTTGCCATGCCGGTAGACATGATCAGAGGCTTTTTAGTCTTCGCGACTTTTGCAATTAGAGGGTGATCAACCAGTTCAAAAGAGGCGATTTTATATGCTGGGGCATTGAGAGATTCAAGTAAGTCAACCGCACTCTCGTCAAATGGAGAGCTAAATAAGGTGATCCCAATAGCTTTAGCATAGTCAAACAACGTTTTATGCCACTCCCAAGGAGTATGTGCCCACTCATAAAGTTGATATAGGTTTTTTCCATCCCAAAGGCCACCTTCGATGCGAAAATCAGGTTTATCGCAATCTATTGTCATGGTATCGGCTGTGTATGTTTGCATTTTGACCGCATGTGCACCGGAGTCTTTTGCAACTTGAATTAACTGCTTGGCGCGGTTGATATCACCGTTATGGTTTCCTGATATTTCGGCAATAATGTAAGGCTCGGTGGCATTACTTATGCATATGTTATCTATCGTGATGTCTTTGGGCATAGTACTTAAATATTCTAAATTCAATCTGTTAAAGTGTATCTTACTTTTTGATTAGATTCATTTTTTGAAGCATGTTTAGGTATGATAAAAGCGTTGGTTTATTAACTTTTTATCCACGCAAGCTGTTTGCCAGTTTTATAAAAACGCTATATGCTAGACGGTAACATATTATTTTTATAGTAATTTTAGACCCAAAATTAATAATAGGGTGCTTAGTTACAGTAACAGCCATTAAGGCTAACTATTTTGATAAGTTGAATACTATGACGCAAATACAACAGCTTAACCAATTAATGTCAGACTCGGTTCAAGATGCCATTACTTACATTGAAAATGTGAGTGAGCAAAAAGTTGAGCTTAATGTTGAAGGTTTAAAACAACTTGATTTGACACTAGACGAGCTTGCCAAAGAGCACCAGCAAAGCGCTTTAGACAATAAAACTTTGTTCACTGTTAGCACCATGTTTGGTGCATTCATCGGTGAGTTGTTTAAAGGTCAACGAGGTGGTGAATGGTTTTTGGATGATTCAGACCCGGCGGCACCTTTTATTGTCCTTAACTATGCGGGCAAGTCATATCCGTTCGCTTCAGTGTGTTTTGAGAAAATTGTAAATAATGCTGATATCAGCGTTTGCAAATATTTTGAATTAGCGCTTGAAAATAAAAGTAAGTAATTACTCGTTTTCTAAAATAAAAAGGTCTTTTGCTACTTTTTTAAATCCTGCCTTTGAAAATAATGCTTGAGACGCATGGTTGTCTGGGTGTACGGTCGCCAAAATAGGTCGTGTTTTAAATTGTGGCTCGATAGCAGCAATAGCCTTTGCTGCTATGCCTCTACCTTGCTGCGTTGGGCAAGTGAGGATGGATATTTCGTACTGCGTTTGCTGAAGGTCAAGTCTTAACATACCAACTGGTTTTTCACATTCCTCTGACCAACGTTCTGTAATAATAAATAGATGCCTATCTGAGTTTTTCATTACAGTGTCAAACCAAGCACTGTGTTCAGCATAAGTGATTTGATGGTTGGTTCTAGCATATTGTCTAACGCTTTTTTGGGACTGCCATTTAAACAATAGCGCTTTGTCTGCCATTGTTGCAGGACGCAGATATATGCTAGATAGGTTTAATGCTGTGACCGCTCTTTTCACCCCATTACCATCGCAGCACATAGCTGACTGCTTACACATAGCTCGGTAGGTGTCGGGTGAGTTGATAAGGGAGTTCAGAGCATTTTTGATGTCTAATCCAGTACTTGAAGATACTCGACCTAAGTTGACCACAGCGCCACGATCTGCAAGTTTTTTTAATACAAGCGATTGATTGTCTGCCAGTTCAATAGCCAGCGTAGGTAGCCCTTGACTACAGCGCTCCCAAGCCGAAGAGCCACTGGCTCCGATGGCAATATCTGCTGTATACATTAACTCGGCCATGTTATTTGCATCAGCATGCACTGTAAGCCAAGAATATTGATGTTGCAGTTGGTAATATTGTGCAATCGCTCTACTGTTGTTAGAAACCACTAAAGATACCTTGAGTGGTTCAGGGCGCATTTGATTTATATCTATTACTGCATCTATCGCTTGTAAATTCAATTCAACAGCGTCAGAGCCACCGAGTGCAATAAGTACACTTTCTATTTGCTGTGTTGTTTTGCGCTTAGCGAGGGCTTTATTGCGCCATTGGGCAAATTCTTCGCGCAGCAACATAAATGGTTGACCAACGAGTAATGTGCACTTCGCTGGTACAAGCTTGGTATAGCGTTTATCGCTTGCATCGAGTGTTTGATCGAGTAAGAAATCGCATTGATGGGGGCGGTCAGCTAGGTCGTCAATAACTAAAATCTTTTCACAGGTTTTTTGGATTGCGCAGCTATACCAAGGTGTACTGATACGATAACTGTCTACAATCAACAAATGCACGTGTTGTTCTAACGCTTGAGCTGTTTTGGTTGAATCGTTACTTAACCAATCCTCCTCATCATCGGGGTGAGGAATTGTCGTCAGCGCAAATTCGTATTCGCTAAGCTTGGCTATGTAAGTATCATTAATAGTCGCGCAGATAAAATGAATTTGATGGTCAATATCAGCTTTTGTTAAATCATTTTTTACGCCTATAGCCAAGGCTAAGCAACGCATAAAATGACCGGCTCCAATTGTTGCGTCTACATCAACTCTAATTGCTATATTAAACATTACCTAACCTTAAATACGCTCTGTAAAAGCTCTCCATCAAAGTGCTTTTGGAAACTGTGCGTTTCTACACAGTTGAGCAGAGCAGGAATGACTTCCTCATATGCACTTAGCAGGGCTTGGATATGGTGCGCCTTATGCGCAAAGCTTAAGTTATGACTGGCATTAACTAATATGCCCCGTTTAGCCATCTCTTGAATAAATAATGAGCGCAGTTGCAGTGCGCTGTAGCCACTGTACTCATGGATGTGAATAAACGACCAGCTCGGGTGACCAGATACACTGAACAATGCTTGTGCACCAAATTGTTGTATTAACTCAGTTAAGCCATTGATAAGTAATGTACCCATGTGCTCGATGTGTGCAATGACTTGATGTTGTTCAATTTTATTAATGGTAGCGAGGGTAGCAGCCAAAGACATCGCTTCTCCGGCAAAGGTACCTGAGAAGAATATATCGTTCATCAGTGCCATTATCTCGGCCTTACCACACACCACAGAAATCGGGTAGCCATTGGCAAGCCCTTTACCAAAAGTTGCCAAATGTGGTGTTACGCCAAACAAGGTTTGGGCGCCACCAATGTGAAAACGAAAACCGGTAATAGTTTCATCAAAAATGAGTACCGCACCATATTGCTCACACAGTTCTTTGACTTGTTGCAAGTAACCGGCTTTCGGGGCGGTTACATTCATTGGCTCCATAATTACCGCTGCGACAGCATGTTGCTGTAACACAGTTTCAAGGGAGTCTAGGTCGTTGTATTGAAACGGATGGGTGAGTTCTTGCGTTGATTTTGGCACACCTAAATTTCGAGAGGTACTGCCGATGTACCAATCTTGCCAGCCGTGATAGCCGCACACTGCGATATGCTCTTTAGCGGTGTAAGCTCGCGCTAACCGTATCGCAGCTGATGTGGCATCGCTGCCGTTTTTGGCAAAGCGAACTTGCTCTGCACATGGGATGAGCTCACAGATTTTTTCTGCGACTTCTGCTTCTATTGGATGAGATAAAGAGAATGAAACACCTGATTGCATTTGTGCTAATACGGCTTTGTCAATGTCTTGATCGCAGTAGCCGATAGAAATAGCCAATAGCCCATTTACAAAGTCAATATACTCATTGCCATCTACATCGGTGACATAGCAACCATTACCTTTAGTTAAAAATAATGGCGCTGCGCCTTTTGGGAAAGCCATTTGGCTTTTACTAAAAGTTTGTGCGCCCAGAGGAATATATTGTTGAGCGTTTTCTAAGTGTTGTTTGGATTGTTGGTAGCGGCTCATTGCTCATTATCTCCTGCTGCGTTGCTTTGTAACGCTTCGTTTCTAATAAAGTGTTCGTTAACTGATAGCCAGTTTGGGTGCTTTGCCAGTAAAGAGAGTGTGCTATTCAAACTAAAATTATTATCAACGCTATATAGTGTTTCATAGATTTTTTTTATTAACTGAAAGTCTTCAGGGTGATCTACAGTCAGTCTGTACTGCGGTATTTTACTCGGCGCGTCGAAGTTGCAGCACTTGAACATGGTTTTATGTGTTAAAAAATACGGCGTTACATGCTCTCGTTGATGGGGCGATGTGGCTTCATTATTTGCCTGTTGCAGCGCGGCGGTGCGCATAACCTCTACATCTAACCCGTCTGGATACATGGCAGGGTGGCAATTACTCGTATAATCGGCGTTTTGTTGGATGTGCTTTGTGACAATGCTATCAACTAAAAGGCTGTCGACCAAAGGGCAGTCGGCAGTGATCCTGACAATATGATCTGATGGATACTTTTCGCTTGCGGCAAAAAAGCGCCCTAACACATCATCTAACGACCCTCTAAAACAATGAATACTGTGGTTTTGACATAATGTTGCTATGGCATCATCAGAGGAACCATCACTTGTCAAAACAACAATGTTGCTCAGAGTTTTGGCATGTCTTAAACGTTCAACAATATGCAACAGCATGGGTTTACCTAAGATATCTTTCAATACCTTTCCTGGTAACCGAGTTGATGACATTCTAGCTTGAATAAACGCAGTAACTTTCATTGTGTTCTCAATAGACAAAGCAGATATTATTTTATCGGCCAGTTTGCTGGGTTGATGAGGGCTAAATCGTGAAATTTGAGTTCACTTAATTGCTCAGATGTTAAGTTGTCGAGCTGTTGGGCTTTAGTGTAGTGATGACATACTTGCTCTAGTTGAAGTTTGGAACAGACGCCCAGTACAGCTTTATCAATAAAATCAAAATTTTGAATGAGGGATAATGCCAGTGTCATAGGATGGCAACTGAGTTGATCACATACCCTATGAAACTTCTCAAAAGCAGCATGAAATGGGGTAAAGCTACTTGGTAAGTCACTTATATCACTCAGTAAAGTACCTTGTAAAAACAACGAACGCGTATGTACCTCTATGTTGTACTTATTGTAAATTTGTCGACAGTTAGGCTGCGCAAAGCGCTGGTCAAAGCAGTTTAATGGTACTTGCACAATATCGATAGTGAACCGTTCGCAGATCTGTAACAATTGCTCAGGTGAATAAACAGAAACGCCAATTTTCTGGCATATACCTTGCTCTTTCAGTGATAAGGCTTTTTCATAGTGTTCATCTGCACGTTCATTTAATAGATCATCAGCATTGTGAAAGAGCAGGGCATATAAACGGTGATTAGCTAAACGATGTAGGCTTTGTTTAGCTATGTTCTCAATTTTTTCGCAACTGTTTGCAAGGCTTGGGAGCTTACTGACAACCGCAAAGTTGCAGAGCTTGTCATATTGGCCAAGAACCTCTTCGCTATTGCCATACGCTGCGGCGGTGTCTAGCATGCTGATCCCCTGATGGCGGGCATAATCTAGTATGTCTTTAACCTCGCTTTTTGGTACTTGACCAAACGAGTTAGTTACGCCGTAGTTGAGACCGAATTGAACAGTACCGAGTGCTAATTTCATAAACAGGCTTTCAGAGTGTCGATAACTTGGTCTTGCTCAGCATGGGTTAAATCAGGATACAGTGGCAGTGTGATAATGGCCTGATAAAATTGCTCTGCATTTTCACAATAACCTTTTTTAAATCCTAAAGACCGATAATAAGGCTGCCAGTAAATAGGGATGTAATGTACGTTCACACCGATACCTTGCTGTCTCATGTGTTCAAATACATCCATGCGCTTAGCTGGGTCATTGAGTAAAATGATAAACAAGTGATAGCTACTCATTGCATTTGGCTGCACCTCGATGCACGTCACAGGCAAGTCTTTCAGCCGCTCCTTGTATCGTGTCGCAAGTAGATTTCTTTGTTGTACGAAACTATCTAGGCGCTTTAACTGGCTACTACCAAGCACAGCTTGCATGTCAGTAAGGCGATAGTTAAAGCCCAAGTCTTGTTGTTCGTAGTACCAACTACCTTGATCATTTTGCAACATTTTATCTGCGTCTTTGGTTATTCCATGACTTCTAAAAAGAGCGAGCTTTTGAGCAAGCGTTTTATCATTGGTGGTTGCAATTCCCCCTTCGCCTGTGGTGATGATTTTGACAGGGTGGAAGCTGAAGATACAGATGTCGCTATATTGGCAGTTCCCGACGGGCGCTTTTTGGTATGTAGCGCCAATAGCATGTGACGCATCTTCTATTACATTGAAGTCATATTGGTTAGCCAATTTGGCAATCTCTTCCATGTTGCATGATTGCCCAGTCAGATGCACGGGGATCACTACTTTTGGTAGGCAGTTCTGTTGTTCTGCCCATTGTAGTTTTTTTCGTAATGCTTCTGTACACATTAGACCGGTGTTTGGCTCCACGTCCACAAAGTCAACATCGGCTTTGCAATATAGTGCGCAGTTACTTGATGCAACAAACGAGATTGGGCTCGTCCAAACATGGTCGCCTTGCTCTACACCAAGTGCTAAGCACGCAATGTGTAAACAAGCTGTCGCATTGCTCGCGGCAACAGCATAGCGCGCGCCGCAGTATGCAGCGATTGATTGTTCAAATTTTGGGACTTGTGGTCCTTGAGTCAAAAAGTCTGAACGCAGTGTGTCTACCACCGCTTGAATATCTTCTTCGCAAATATTTTGTCGACCGTAGGGGATCATTTTTGTGCTAACTCATTAAATTTTTTGATTTCGTCTGCGCTTAAAAAATGCGCGTTATCCCTTGAGTTGTACTCAAACCCAGGTTGCACAGGTTTGCCCTTTTCTCCTAGCGCATTAATGGTGAAATCGTTGCTTCTACTACTAAACTTAATACCAGGCGCGATAACGAAGTGGTCGCTATATTCGTACGTATCGTAACAAAGATCTGCAGGACACATTATTTCATGCAGCTTTTCTCCAGGCCGAATGCCAATCACTTTAAGTGGTAGGTTCGGTGCCATAGATTTTGCTAAATCAGTGATCCGGATGGACGGTATTTTAGGCACAAATATTTCACCGCCAAGCATACGTTCAAAGTTTTTTAATACAAAATCTACGCCTTGTTGAAGAGTGATCCAAAACCGTGTCATGTCTTCATGGGTAATTGGGATATGATCTTTACCTTCATCAATAAATTTTTGAAAAACGGGCACCACAGAGCCTCTTGAGCACACAACATTGCCGTAACGCACGACTGAAAAAGTGGTACGGTGTCCACCTGAGATATTGTTTGCGGCAACGAACAGTTTGTCTGATGCAAGTTTTGTTGCGCCGTATAAATTTATCGGGTTAGCTGCTTTGTCTGTAGAAAGCGCTATGACTTTTTTAACCTCGTTATTTAGGGCTGCATCAATGACGTTTTCAGCGCCAGTAATATTTGTTTTGATACATTCCATGGGATTGTATTCTGCCGCAGGAACTTGCTTGAGCGCAGCTGCATGAATAACGTAGTCAACGCCTCGCATCGCTCTATTGAGGCGGTCTTTGTCTCTAACGTCGCCAATAAAGTAGCGCATACAGTTATCATCAAACTCTTGTTGCATTTCAAACTGTTTTAGCTCATCTCGTGAAAAAATGATTATTTTCTTAGGCTTATAACGGGCTAAGAGTGTTTTGGTATATTTTTTCCCGAATGACCCTGTACCGCCAGTTATAAGAATAGATTTATTATCAAACATAGTGCCACCTAAGTCTCCGCAATGATTTGTTTACAGATCTAGCAGAGGAGAAATTTTGACCGCCGCAACAGCCAATCATAAACAATATAATTGTCAGTACTTTATAATACTTACCAGTGTTTTGCAGTAATTATGCCAGTGTAAACTTAATAAACATGGCTTAGGGTGACATTTTTAGCAAGAAAGACTAAAATTTAAGCAGTAACAGTAGGTGTTTTACACAAGGTAAACACCTTATCGGAGGAGTTATGAAAATATCACCACCAAATTTCGGTACATTAAACCGAACAGAAGACGCTGCGAGTAAAATTAATCAACAGCTTTCATCAGCTAAGCGAGTGAACAGTGCCGCTGATGACGCGGCAGCGCTACAAATCATTGACAGATTAAATTCTCAGCAAGATGGTTACCAGCAAGCAATAAGAAATGCGTATGATGGCATTTCTTATTCACAAACTGCTGATGGTGCATTGTCGGGAGTGAATGATGCGGTTAGCCGCATTGCAGAGTTATCAGTGCAAGCTGGCAATGGCGCGCTGAGTGATTCAGACAGAAGAGCGTTGCAAGGGGAAGTTGAACAACTGCAGACACAAATAGCTGAAACGTTTGAGAATACAACATTCGCAGGAGCAGCGGTTTTCTCAGGGCAAGAAACTCAGTTTCAAGTGGGTCCTGATGCGAATACAACCCAAAGCCTGACGGTAACAGACGGCAGTTTTGCTAATGATATTGCTACAATTGATATCTCGACTCAAGCTGGGGCTCAAGCAGCACTTGATGTTGCTAAAACTGTCTCCGAAGACTTAAACACTGCGCGTTCTGAATTGGGTGCGTTTGAAAATGCAGTAGCCAGTAGAGTGCGTAATTTAGGCACTCAATCTGAGAATATCGCAGCGAGTCAAAGTCGTATCGAAGACACCGATTATGCTAAAGTGATCTCAGAGCAAACCGCCAATGATATCCTATCGCAAGCTTCTATTGCATTACGAGGACAAGCGAACCAGTCAGCATCGGCGGTGCTTGGACTGTTGTAGTATTAGTAAAAAAGTATTGATTTAAGTCACTTTTGGTGGCATTTTTTTGGCGAAAGTGTCAAAAATTTGCCACCAAGGTATTGCATCCCCTCCCAACTACCTTACAATCAATAATATATATTCTCGCCAAATGTAGTTGGACTCGAAAAATGGTTTTGATCTTAGACAATAATAATAATCGAGCTAGTAGCCTTTGCGGTGCTTTGACCTTTGTGGGTCAAGGAGCAAAGGTGATAAGTGAGTCTGACATAAGCGAAACCGCATTTCCAAAAGAGTCAATCATTGTTTTGGGGGCGTTGGCTGAGCTCGATCATGAGCAAGTTATAAAGTCTCAACCAGCCTCACCATTTTTACTGATAGGCGAAACATTAAAGCCACTTTTAACACTTGCAAATGTGATAGGCTTGATTTCAGAGCCGTTTAGTCACGATGTGACAATGCAGTTATTGCACGATTGTCAGCAGTACCAACGCATGCTTCCTGGTAAATCAAATAACCAAAACAGCAAAGTGTTTGATGGTCTTGTTGGAGAAACTGATGCTGTAAAGCAAGTGCGCTTTTTAATTTCTCAAGTGGCGGGTACGGATGCGAATGTACTTATTTTAGGTGAGTCGGGAACTGGTAAAGAAGTGGTTGCACGCAATGTACATTTGCTCTCTAAGCGCAATCAAGGGCCATTTGTACCTGTGAACTGCGGAGCGATCCCTGGAGAGTTATTAGAAAGTGAGCTGTTTGGGCATGAAAAAGGCGCATTTACTGGAGCTATTTCAGCACGAAAGGGGCGCTTCGAATTGGCTCAAGGTGGTACATTATTCCTTGATGAAATTGGTGATATGCCATTACAAATGCAGGTAAAGCTGCTTCGGGTATTACAGGAGCGTTGCTATGAACGGGTTGGGGGAACCAAGCCCATTCAGGCTGATGTGAGGATCATTGCTGCAACACACCGCAACCTGGAATCTATGATTGACTCAGGAAAGTTTCGAGAGGACTTATTCTATCGCTTAAATGTGTTTCCAATCGAAAATCCTTCATTAAATGAACGTGCAGATGATATTCCGCTGTTACTCAAAGAGTTGATGCGCCGTGTAAATGAACAAAGTGGAACGACGGCTAAATTTACGGAACGTGCTATCGAGAGCCTTAAGGCACACGATTGGCCTGGCAATATCCGAGAGCTTGCTAATTTAGTGGAAAGAATGGTGATCATGTTCCCAGATAAAGTAGTTGATGTGACAGATTTACCAAATAAGTATCGCTATATTGAAGTCGATGCATACCAGCCAGAGTATCCAGAAGAACTACTAGAAAAAGATGCGTTCAACGAACTGTTCAGTGGGGGCTTTAGCGATTTTGATGAGGAAGACGATACGTCAACGTCGAGTACGAACGATGCGCCCCAAATAGGTTTACTTCCTGATGAAGGCATTGAGCTTAAAGAATATTTAGCTGATCTAGAAGTGAGCTTGATCACTCAAGCACTTGAGCGCTACGATTATGTAGTGGCACGTGCTGCTGAAGTGCTAGGTGTGAGGCGCACCACTTTGGTTGAGAAAATGAAAAAGTATAACCTTAATCGCGAGTAGTTCTAATTGATGTTAAATCTATATTGGCGTACTGCTCAATGATCTGTGATTTTCTATAACATTCATCATCATGGTCATTTACCATGCCACATGCTTGCATGTGGGCATATACGGTTGTTGGACCAAGAAACTTAAATCCTCTCTTTTTTAGATCTTTGGCAAATGCGATGCTTATATCGCTTTGAGCCACATAATCAGCTTTGCTCTTTAGTTGATTGACAATCGGAGAATAACCTACAAACTGCCATTGATAATTAGCAAAGCTGCCGTGTGATTGTTGAATTTTTATAAAAGCACGGGCGTTGTTAATGGTGGCCGTGATTTTTTTTTCATTGCGAACAATGCCTGAGTTTTGCATTAGCTGTGTCACGTCATGTTCTGTCATAGCAGCAACCTTCTGAACATCAAAATGCTTAAAGGCCTCTCTATATGCGTGGCGCTTTTTTAAAATAGTGTACCAACTAAGTCCAGCTTGCGCAGATTCAAGTGTGATAAATTCAAACAGTGTTTTATCGTCAATGACGGGTATACCCCATTCTTCATCATGATATTGAACATAATCGTCTTTACTGGCGTCTAGCCATCGGCACCGAGTACACATTTTAATTGTCCTTCTTATTTTTTGATTGGTAGCATATTGATTGTACATGTAACTGTATAAAAATACAGTGTCAAAAATATGATACTAAACATCGACTTTAAATGTTTGATTTTATTTGGTTTATTTTTGGCCTAGATCCTGCATAGACTAATATAGAGTTTTAATTAGAGAGCTATGTTATGGCATTAGCACATGTTTTGAATCCACAATTTGTGCCAACAGCACCATTTGGCCCTGGGCTTCTGCAAGAGGCTTATGTGGGCGAGTTGAGTGAGCTGAGACAACAAGCAAGTTGGCTAAGTCACCTTGTACATACCATGCCCGCCGGGGTAATAGTACTTGACGGGCAAGGCATGATAGCAAAAGCAAACCAGATAGCCATTGATATGCTTGGTGAGCCGCTTGAAGGGGAAAAGTGGTTTAATATTATCCAACGCTCTTTCAATCCTCAGCAAGATGATGGTCATGAAATATCTCTCAAAGATGGTCGATTAATTAAGCTAGATATCACAGCACTTGCACCAGAACCAGGGCAGTTGATTTTGATGACTGATTTAACAGAGACGCGACGCTTGCAATCGAGGGTTGCGCATATGCAACGGCTCAGTGCTCTTGGCAAAATGGTGGCATCTTTAGCTCATCAAGTTCGTACGCCGTTGTCTGCTGCAATGTTATATGCGGCAAATTTGGGCAGCAGCGCACTGCCAAAAGCGTCACACTCTCGGTTCCACGAAAAGCTGATGTCGAGATTAAAAGACTTGGAATCGCAAGTGAATGATATGCTGTTGTTTGCCAAAAGCGGAGAGCAGCAAGTTGTAGAAACTGTGTCTATGCAACAGTTACTAAACGAAGTCAAAGCTGGTGCAGACGCTATGGTGGCGATGAATGACAGTACTCTTGATGTCGTGTTGCCAGATCCTGATATCGCCGTAATAGGCAATAAAACCGCGTTAGCGAGTGCAATACAAAACTTGATTCATAATAGTATTCAAATTATTGGCGCTGGTGCACAGATCAAAGTAAGTGCTGAGCAAAAAGCAGACAAAATATGTATTTCGGTGAGTGACAATGGACCTGGTGTCGATTCAAATCTGTTAGACAAAATTTTTGAGCCGTTCTTTACAACAAAGAGTCAGGGCACGGGCTTAGGTTTGGCCGTGGTTAGCTCGGTGGCAAATTCTCACAAAGGGCAAGTTGAAGTTAAAAATCTGCCAAATGGTGGCGCATGTTTTAGTTTACTTTTGCCTATTTCGTTCAATACCGAACAATTGGAGGTTGTATGAGTCATTCTATTTTAGTTGTGGAAGATGATGCAGGGCTTAGAGAAGCTTTGATAGACACCTTACAGTTATCTGGGTTTGATTGTGTTGAAGCATCTAGTGCAGAGCAGGCAGTGGTGTTGTTGAAGCAACATAGCTATTCTTTGGTAGTGAGTGATGTACAGATGGGGGCTATGAGTGGTATTGATTTACTTAAAACCATAAAACTTAACTACCCTGATCTACCCGTTTTAATGATGACGGCCTATGCAACGATTGATGATGCGGTGGAAGCAATGCGCTTAGGTGCCATTGACTATATGGCTAAGCCTTTTGCGCCTGAAGTTTTACTCAATATGGTTAGCCGTTATATGCCGCCTAAAGATAAAGAAACAGAAGGCCCTGTTGTTAAAGATCCGCAAAGCCTAAAATTGCTTGAATTGGCAGCGAAGGTCGCAAAGTCAGATGCGAGCGTGATGGTACTTGGACCTAGTGGTTCAGGAAAGGAAGTGTTGGCTCGCTATATTCATGACAAATCAGAGCGTGCAGAGGAAAGTTTTGTTGCAATAAACTGTGCGGCGATCCCTGAAAATATGCTTGAAGCGACATTATTTGGGTATGAAAAAGGCGCTTTTACAGGAGCCATCCAAGCTTGCCCAGGTAAATTTGAACAAGCTCAAAAAGGTACTATATTGCTTGACGAGATCACTGAAATGGATCTCGGTTTGCAAGCTAAGTTGTTAAGGGTATTGCAAGAGCGTGAGGTTGAGAGGCTCGGTGGACGTAAGACCATAGAGCTGGATGTGCGAGTGCTTGCAACTAGTAACCGAGATCTTAAAGAAGCTGTGGCAGCGGGCGATTTTAGAGAAGACTTGTACTATCGCCTGAATGTTTTTCCATTAATGTGGTTGCCTCTTTGCGAACGCCCAGGTGATATTGAAGTACTGGCAGAGCACTTGATTGCTAGACATTGTGTTAAAGCAGGAAAACCCACGCCAACTTTAAGTCATGAGGCAAAGCAAAAACTACTCTCTCACCAGTGGCCTGGAAATGTGAGAGAATTAGATAATGTTGTTCAACGCGCCTTAATTTTGCAACATGGTAATCAAGTGAATGCGGACGATATCTTTATTGAAAGCCATCAAGCTGTAACAACCAATCGTTATGATAAGCAACAGGCGCCAATTGAGGTTGAGTTAAAAACCCAATGCGATGTGTCAGATAGCGGTGAAGGCCAAAGCTACAAAGCTGAGCTGCAAGACAAAGAGCATCAAATGATCCTTGATACACTATCTCGCTGTCAAGGAAAGCGCAAAGAGGTTGCGGAGTTGTTAGGTATGAGCCCAAGAACTTTGCGATATAAGTTGGCCAAAATGCGTGATATGGGCATACCTTTACCAGCTTAATACTTTCCTATTTAGATAAGCCAGTTTAATACTGGCTTATTCTTGTCAAAAATACGACACTTAAATCCACTCTAACCTGTTGTTTTATAATGGTTTAAAGTTGGCATGCATTGTGCTTTTGTTAAGATATCTTTAGTAAAAAGGGTGAGCACAATGAACATTCAACCCAATGCTTTATACCAAGAAATGCAATCACTAGCGCTGGAAGCGACGCGCAATAAACCGCAAGAGAGTTTGCCGGTGCAGTCGTCTGCAAATTCATCGGCTCAATTTGGAGAAATGCTTTCTGATGCCATCAACACTGTTAATGGCTTGCAAAAAGAGGCAAAATCAAAAGTAACGGCTCTAGAAATGGGAGATCGCAATGTATCGCTGGCTGAAGTGATGATTGCTTCTCAAAAATCGTCAGTGGCGTTTGAAGCGACGGTACAAGTAAGAAATAAACTTGTTGAGTCTTATAAAGAAATCATGAGCATGCCTGTTTAAGCTTAGGTAGTGGAGAGTAACTGTGGCAACGAATCAATCAACAGAACTGGCTTTATCAGATGGCGCATCAGGTGGCCAAGCTGATGAACAGCAAGAGCAAAAATCAGGTTATCTGAGTGCGCTAAGTGGCGTTGATATGCTACGCCAAGTTACTTTAGTAATTGCCTTAGCGATTTGTTTAGCAATAGCTGTATTTATCATCATTTGGGCACGCCAGCCTGACTTGCGTCCACTAGGGCAATATCCTACTGATGAGTTAGTACAAACATTAGACTTTTTAGACGCTCAAAAAATTGACTATGAACTTGATGGTAACACCATCATGGTGGCAGAAAGTGATTATCAAACCATTAAATTACAAATGGCGCGAGATGGCTTTTCGCAAGCCCCGAGCTCTGGTACTGACATTTTAATGCAGGATATGGGCTTTGGTGTGAGTCAAAGATTAGAGCGAGAACGTCTAAAACACAGCAGAGAGCAACAATTAGCGCGCACGATTGAAGAGCTTGATGACGTTAGTCGCGCAAAAGTGTTGTTAGCCATTCCGAAAGAAAATGTATTTGCACGTCGCGAGAAGAAGCCCTCAGCTACCGTCGTGTTAACAATCAAGCGCGGTAGAACGCTAGATGGCGAAGAAGTTGACTCAATCGTTGATATTATCGCATCCGCAGTGCAAGGATTAGAGCCTTCACGCGTAACAGTTACGGACCAAAATGGGCGTTTACTAAATTCGGGATCTCAGGATTCACTAGCCGCTCGCTCAAGAAAAGAATATGAAATTGAGCGTAAGAGAGAACAGGAATATCTAGAGAAGATTGATAGTATTTTGATCCCCGTAGTTGGCTTAGGCAAGTTTACCGCACAGGTCGATTTAACGATGGACTTTAGTGCCGTCGAAGAAACGCAAAAGCGTTATAACCCTGATTTGCCTGCTGTTCGTAGTGAAACAACATTTGAAGAAAGTAATATAGGTGGACTTGCCGTTGGCATTCCTGGTGCTTTAACGAACCAGCCACCTACGAATTCAAATATTCCCGAAATTGCCGGTAATGGCAGCGCAGGTAGCGGATCTGCACCAAGTCGTTCGCAAAAAGAAGCAACGCGAAATTATGAATTAGACACTACAATTAGTCATAAGCGTCAGCAAACAGGGGTTATCCGTCGCATCAGCGTCTCAGTAGCCGTGGATTATCTTCCTAAAGCTGATGCTGAAGGCAATATGACACTACAACCTCGCACACAAGAGGAACTAGCGAATATTCGACGTTTATTGCAAGGTGGTGTTGGCTTTGATATGCAACGCGGGGACGCACTAGAAGTTGTAACAGTGCCGTTTGTGCGTGAAGATTTAGCTGAAGTTACAGAAGTGCCGCTTTGGGAACAAGATTGGTTCATGAAGACAACGCGTTTGGCATTGGGTGCGTTAGTGATCATTGTACTTATCTTAGCGGTTGTTAGGCCGATGCTAAAACGCTTAATTTACCCAGACGATACGCTTGAAGAGTTCGATGAAGATTCATTGACTGCGGGAGTTGACTTAGGGGATAGCACATTAGATATGTTAAGTCATGAATTTGATTCATCAGCCGTTGGCTTCTCATCGGATGGTACTTTACAATTGCCTGACTTACATGGCGACGAAGACTTACTCAAAGCAGTTCGAGCATTAGTGGCTAATGAACCTGAATTATCATCACAAGTAGTGAAAGCGTGGTTAACTGAAGATGACTGATGAAGAACAAAAACAATTACCCGCCGCATACGACGTAAATAAATTGGATGGCGTCGATAAGGCCGCCATCCTATTACTCAGTTTGTCTGAAGAAGATGCTGCGCAGATATTAAAACATTTAGAGCCCAAACAAGTACAGCGCGTCGGTATGGCTATGGCCGCATTAGATGATTTATCACAGGCTAAAATTAGCGCGGTTCATAATTTGTTTATTGAACAAATACAAAGCTTTAGTACAATTGGGTTCCAGTCTGAAGACTTTATTAAAAAGGCCCTAACAGCAGCTCTTGGCGAGGATAAAGCAGCAAGTCTTATTGATCAGATTGTTATGGGGTCGGGTGCTAAAGGCCTAGACTCACTGAAATGGATGGACTCGAAGCAGGTAGCCAACATAATTCGTAATGAACACCCGCAAATTCAAACCATTGTTTTGTCTTATTTAGAGCCTGAGCAATCAGCAGAAATATTGTCTCAGTTCCCAGAAAAAGTCAGACTTGATCTAACGATGCGTATTGCCAACCTAGAAGAAGTGCAACCTGCAGCATTGCAAGAACTGAATGAGATAATGGAGAAGCAGTTTGCTGGGCAAGCAGGTGCACAGGCGGCGAAGATGGGTGGCTTAAAAGCTGCTGCAGATATTATGAACTATTTAGATACCAATGTCGAAGGTCAGCTTATGGATTCAATTCGTGAGCACGATGAAGAGATGTCGCAACAGATTCAAGATCTTATGTTTGTATTCGAGAATTTATTGGATGTTGACGATAGGGGTATTCAAGCTATCTTGCGTGAAGTACAGCAAGATGTATTAATGAAGGCGATTAAAGGTACTGATGATGCACTTAAAGATAAAATCTTGGGTAATATGTCAAAACGTGCCGCTGAAATGCTTGCCGATGATTTAGAAGCCATGCCACCAGTTCGCATTAGTGAAGTAGAAGCCGCACAAAAAGAAATTTTATCGACAGCGCGTCGTCTTGCTGACTCTGGTGAAATAATGCTCGGTGGTGGTGGCGGTGAGGAGTTCTTGTAATCTATGAGCAATACCAAACTTTATAAAGGCCGCCCGGTTGAAGGTGAAGCGCTTGATGAATTGCTCAAGAACTGGCCTATTCCTGACGTTGCAGAGGATCCTCGAAAATATTCTGGACGTTCAACGGCCTTTGGTAAGCCGCTAGAAGAGCTGTATCAGAAACCTGAGAAAAGACACCAAGAGCCAGAAACGCAAGAACCTGAATTTCCAACGTTGACAATCGAAGAGTTGGAGCAGATCCGCCAAGATGCATACGATGAGGGCATTAAACAAGGACATGAACAAGGCTACATTGATGGTTTTGATAAAGGGGTGTCTGAGGGTAAAGAGGCAGGCTATAAAGAAGGTATCGAGATAGGTAAGCAGCAAGGACATGATGAAGCGAAGCCTTTAATCGAAGAAAAGTTACAATCTTTAACGTTAATTATCAATGAATTACATGAGCCATTGCGTTTGGTTGATGAGCAATGTGAAAAGCAGCTAATACAACTTGCCAATTTATTGGCGCAAGCGGTGATATTTCGAGAAGTTGAGCAAGACCAAAACCTTGTTCTGTTAGCTTTGAAAAAAGCAATGGATGCACTGCCAATAGCAGAGCAAACAGTAAAAATTCACCTACACCCCAACGATTTAGAGGTCGTCAAAGAAGCGTATGGTGAACAGCAGCTCAGTTCTCAGCATTGGCACCTATTGCCAGAGCCAACACTAGATAGAGGCAGTGTTGAGGTAAAAACATCTCAATCTTCTATTGATATGACCCTAAAAACACGCATGAAAGAAATATTGGACGATTTTTTGCATAACAGTGGTATCGAGTCGTAAAATTTGGCTGCACAATGAGTGTTGAAAGTCCGTTAGCAGAACGTTTGTCGCAATATAAAAAACATATCAATGAGTTTTCAGTCCCTGTTGCCGGCAGCCTTACACGGGTTGTTGGTTTAACGCTTGAAGCCAAAGGTCTTAGCGCGCCAGTTGGGAGTCAATGTCAAATTGAAACCATCAGAGGACTGGTAGACGCCGAAGTGGTTGGCTTTAATGACGACACGCTATATTTAATGCCTAACGATCATATTTCTGGTGTACTGCCTGGTGCACGAGTTATCCCACAAATGAAAGAAACGGGTTTGCCTGTTGGCATGAGCTTATTGGGCCGAGTGGTCGATGGTCTAGGAAGGCCATTAGATGGGCTGGGACCAATTAACGCAGAACATACGCTAAAGTTTGCGCAAAATACCATTAATCCTTTAGCTAGAAGACCAATAAATCAGCCGCTTGATGTTGGAGTTAGGGCGATAAACTCTGTAATCACTGTCGGGCAAGGTCAGCGAATGGGGTTATTTGCTGGCAGTGGCGTGGGTAAATCAGTACTACTTGGCATGATGACGCGAGGCAGCGAAGCAGATGTAATTGTTGTCGGCTTAGTTGGTGAGCGTGGAAGAGAAGTGAAAGAGTTTATTGATGAAATTCTTGGTGCAGAGGGGCGTAAACGATCTGTTGTAGTGGCCGCCCCAGCTGATGCTTCACCATTGATGCGACTGAAGGGCTGTGAAAGTGCTGTCACTATCGCTGAATACTTTCGAGATCAAGGCCTTAATGTGCTGTTATTACTAGACTCTGTGACGCGCTATGCCATGGCGCAGCGTGAGATAGCACTTGCCGTGGGCGAGCCTCCAGCTACTAAGGGATACCCACCCTCGGTATTTGCTAAACTTCCTGCTTTGGTTGAGCGAGCTGGTAATGGGGGGGAGGGACAGGGGTCTATTACGGCTTTTTTTACTGTTTTAAGCGAAGGGGATGATATGCAAGATCCAATTGCTGATTCAGCTCGCGCGATCCTCGATGGGCATATTGTTCTTTCTCGAGACTTGGCAGATAGCGGGCACTATCCTGCGATTGATATCGAAAAATCAATTAGTCGAGTCATGCCACAAGTTATCTCTGAGCGACACTTACAACAGGCCAGAGTGCTTAAGCAAGTCTATGCGATGTATCAGCAAAACAAAGATATGATCACTTTAGGTGCCTACCAAAAAGGCAGTGACCCTATGCTAGATCAAGCTATTAATATGATGCCTTCGATTAACGCTTTTCTTCAACAAGGCATGAAGGAAGTACTGAACTATGATCAGTGCCTGCAAGAGCTTGCTCAATTATTAGGACAAGAATAATGGCTAGAAATAAACTTGATTTGTTATACAAGCTAGAGTCTGAAAAAGAGGAGTCTTTGCGTGTAAACTACATGCAGGCTCAACATCACCTTAATGACAATCAGCAAAAGTTATCTGGTCTGAATAACTTTCACCTTGAATACAGCCAACAGCTGCACATCAAAGCAAAACAAGGCTTATCCAGTAGTGGGTTTAGTCAGTACCATTCTTTCATTAAAAAAATTGAAGATGCAATTGCGCAGCAAGCACGTACAGTCAACACCGCTAAACAAGTCGTTGAGCAACGCAAAAAGCTTTGGCTTGCCCAGCAAGTTAAGGCTAAAGCAATCGCTAAGCTGATTGAAAAGAAAGAAATTGAACTCCAAAAGCGTTTAGATAGAGCGGAGCAAAAAATGTTAGATGAATTTGCTACAAACCAATTTATGCGCCGACGCGCTTGATTTATTAATCTGGCTTGATTTTTGCTGTTAATTTTAGAGTGATGTAATTGCGGTTCAAAATTGCCGCTTTGGTAGGTATCTATATGCTTAATGTAACGTTTAACAATATGAAAGTTTCTAGCAGTGATGCGAGTACTTTTGACTTAATGAGTGCTCAAAATGAGAGCTTATCAGATGAGCCAAGTAGTTTCTTAAAAGCCTTACAAGAGCTTGAGGAAAAAGCCAATCTAGATGAAGAATCAGCGCTCATTGATGCGCAGAGTTCCAAGCAAAAACAGGCACTTTTAGATGCTGATACCTCAAGGGAAAAACAAGCACAATCAGATACTGACATCGCAGATAAAAAACAAGTATCTTCAAATGCTGACTACGCAGTACAACAGTTAGCACAAGCAGGTGTTAATAATGCAGAACAAAGTTCGTCTGAGGCGAGTGTTGCGACAAAAAAAGCTGAGTCAGATACCTATTTGTCTGCTCAACAGCGGGATAACGGAGCGATTCTAAACAATCAATCCAATAAGGCGCGTGAGTCTGACGTAAATGTTGATACGAGTCAGCAAAGCAATGAGAATAACGAAAAGCCCTCAACTTCTAGCCCTAAAGCTGCAGATGATTTACTGGCCCAAATTAATGCATCAAACCAGCAAAAAACCAGTGTTACAGTGCACGCACAAACAGATTCTACTGAGCAGCAGAAATCATATATCAGCGCATTAGAATCGTTAAATAAAAAGAGTTATAAGCAGGAAACTACCGTAAACGATAAAACTGAGCAAAATACTGTAAAGACAAATCAATCAAACATTGATTCTGTATCGGCTCAGGCTCGTGTTGAAGCAAAAAGCGATATCAATAATGATGAGAACGTTGTTAAAGCGAACAAAGAGTCACTAACAAAAGAAGAAAAAACCGCGGCTCAAACTGTTCAACAAGACAAAGTGGATGTGCTTAAAGGTGAGGGCGGCAAGTATACAGATGCTAAAGAGCGTCTGGCTGATCCAGGTCAATCAAAGCCACAGCTCAATTCAGAGTGGGGAAACTTAAATGAGCCAAAAGGAAACACTCGTGAAAATTCACTTTTGCAAAATCAAAAAGTGATTACCGAGCAGCGCAATCCAGAGGTAATCAGTAAACCGAATGAACTGGCCAAGCAAATAAGCGAGCTTGTTAAGCCCACTTCCCCTCAAACGACACAGGGTAACACTTCGGTAGTAGAAGAAAACCTTAAAGTAACGACAAGTGAAGAGCTTAACAAGGTAAGTACATTACAGCAAAAATTAATGGCACTAACTCCTTCAGAACGTGGGGCGCTACAACAGGGGCTACAACAATTGGTGGATGAAGGTAATACGACACCTAAAATAGAACAAGCGCTGGAGCAACTAAAGGCGATAGAGCAAAAGCAAACTTTACTAGGTAAGCCATTATCAAATACTGAAAATGTTATTGCCGCAGCATCTGATTTGCAAAGCAAACCAGTTGCTTACAACAGCACTAAAGTCGATAAAGACAGTCGCAAAAATGATATGAAGTTGAACTCAAAATCTGAACAAGTGGGTGATGCTGTTAAAAACGCAGGGGGGCATGGCAAGCAGGATATGACAAGTTCTATCACCAGTTTGACACAAACGATGCCGACACCTCAGGTAGAGCAAATATTTAAAGCGATAGCCACTGCGCAACCCAATGCAAATTTGGTTCAACCTCAAATGAGTGAGTTTGCTCAATATGTGCGTCAGTTAGAGGAAGCCCCGCAGAACATTCAACACCAGCAGAGCCAATCAACTACGCAAAAAGTGCAAGTTGATGGGCAAGTATTGCAAACAGTCAATATCGCCAGAAATGATGCAGCTAAGGTATTGCAAGAAAAAGTATCCATGATGCTTAATTTGAATAATCAAGAAGCAGAGATCCGCCTAGATCCTAGGGAGCTTGGCGCGATGCAAATACGTATTCGAACAGATGCAGAGCAGGCTCAAGTCAACTTTGTTGTGCAAAATCAACAAGCAAAAGATTTACTAGAGCAATCTATGCCTAAATTGAAAGAAATGCTCGCTGAACAAGGTATTGAACTGGGACAGAGTAATATTGAGCAGGGTGATAGTTCTCAAGGTGATCAGGGGTTTGACTCTGATACGCACGATGGAGCTAAATCTAATATGGCTAGTCAAGCGCAAGATGAGCAAAATGCTCAGCAAGCAACACGACCTGATTTAAACGATGGCTCTTCAATAGATTATTACGCCTAACTACTGCTATTATATAGAAATAGGCTCTAAGCTTGTCGCTTAAACAAGGATTAACATGGCAGAAGAAACCGATTTAGAAATTGAAGAAGCAGGTGGTAATAAAAAGAAGATTATTATTATTGCTGCAGTAGTAGCCGTTGCACTGGTGGTTGCTGGGGTATTGTTTTTGACATCTTCTGATGACACTCCGGTTGAAACATTGGCAGAAGAAGAAACCGCGACCGAGGTTATACAGTCATCGAGTTCATCAGCAAAAACTGGTAGCGCACTGTATGTCGCAATGCCTAGGCCTTTTGTGTTTAATGTTCCCGGAGCCAGTCGAGATCGAATAGTGCAAATTAAAGTGCAGTTGTTGGTTAGGGGAGATGTCAATGAAGAGATTGCTAAAAAGCATATCCCTCTAATAGAGGGTACATTATTGAGTGTATTTTCTACCACGACTGCGGATGAGCTTAGTACTAGTGCAGGTAAAGAAACATTGCGCTTGTCAGCCGTTGATAAAGTCCAACAAGCCATGGAAGGGGTTGAAGGCAGTAAAGTTATTGAGCGAGTGCTGTTCGTCGGCTTTGTAATGCAGTGAGGTCTTAAGTGAGTGATTTATTATCCCAAGATGAAATTGATGCGCTATTACACGGTGTTGATGAAGTCGAAGAAGAAGAGATAAGTGACGGTGATGAAGGGGATTCTAACGCACTGCAATATGACTTTTCTTCACAAGACCGTATCGTTCGTGGTCGCATGCCGACCTTGGAAATTGTTAATGAGCGATTCGCCCGACATATGCGGATAAGCTTGTTTAACATGATGCGCCGAACAGCTGAAGTATCTATAAACGGTGTTCAGATGTTGAAATTTGGAGAGTACATTCACACGTTGTTTGTACCCACCAGTTTGAATATGGTGCGCTTTAGACCGCTAAAGGGAACAGGTCTGATCACCATGGAAGCTCGGCTAGTTTTTATACTTGTGGATAACTTTTTTGGTGGCGATGGTCGATATCACGCCAAAATCGAAGGTCGAGAGTTTACCCCGACTGAGCGACGTATCGTTCAAATGCTACTAAAAATCATTTTTGAAGACTACAAAGAAGCTTGGGCGCCAGTGATGGACGTATCATTTGAGTACCTCGATTCTGAAGTTAACCCTGCAATGGCGAATATTGTAAGTCCAACAGAGGTTGTAGTTATTAGCTCCTTCCATATTGAGTTAGATGGCGGCGGGGGCGATTTTCATATTTCGTTGCCATATTCAATGTTAGAGCCTATCAGAGAATTGCTTGATGCAGGGGTTCAATCAGATACCGAAGACACTGACTTGCGATGGAGTAAGGCGCTGCGCGATGAGATCATGGATGTAGAAGTAGAGCTATCAACACAGTTGTTGGAAATCGACTTAACGCTTGCTCAAATTATGGAGTTAAAAGCAGGTGATGTTATCCCAGTTGAAATGCCTGAATACATTACCGTGTTTGTTGAAGAACTGCCTACCTTTAGAGCTAAAATGGGACGTTCAAGGGATAATGTTGCTTTACAAATTAGTGAGAAGATTAAGCGCCCAGAGTCTGTTAAGTCTGAGCTTCACGTGTTCACCAAAGGTGGCAAAAAACTCGATTCAGATGCTGAACTGGCAGAATTAGAAGAAGACTTACATCTGTCTGAAGGTGTAGACTTAGATTGGTAAAGATTGATTATATTAAGGTTTTGATAGTATGAGCGATGATCAAGATACAATGGATGAATGGGCAGCAGCATTGGCCGAAGCTGAAGAGTCCGATACATCAGGTGGTGAGCCAGAAGTAGCAGAGTTAGATGAACTAAAAGATTCTACTGCTAACTTGTCGCCCGACGAAAAACGTAAACTCGATACGATTTTGGATATACCGGTCACCATATCAATGGAAGTTGGTCGTTCTAAAATTAATATTCGTAACTTGTTACAGCTAAATCAGGGCTCTGTTGTAGAGTTAGATCGTGTCGCAGGGGAACCGTTAGATGTGTTAGTTAATGGTACTTTGATTGCGCACGGTGAAGTTGTTGTGGTAAACGACAAATTTGGTATTCGCTTAACTGATGTGATTAGCCAAGTCGAGCGCATAAAAAAACTACGATGAAAAAGTTATTAATAGGGCTGTGCTTGTTTGTCGCACAGCCAGTGCTCGCAAAACAGCAAGCGGTAGGGCTAAGCTCAGAATTGCTGTCGGTTGGGTTATCATTGATGCTGGTTGTTTTACTGGTTATTGGGTTGGCTATTCTAGTGAAAAAGTTTAACCCTAACATTGGTAATAACGAAGACTTTAAAGTGATAAGGAGTCTTCCTCTAGGTACCAAAGAACGTCTAATGGTTATAGAGATAGATAACAAGCAACACCTGCTTGGCGTAACTCCTCACAGTATAAATTATCTGTATCAACTCGAACTGCCGCTGGAGCAGGCCCAGATGCCCGCATTTGCAAAAGAGTTGAGTCGGTATTTAGGCAAACAAAATAAAAAGAATAATGTTCATGATTAGATTACTAGTATTGCTGATTGGTTTTGGGTTTTTCCCGTATGCAAGTGCTGAAGGTATCGAGGCCTTGAGTGTGACAACGAACCCAGACGGCTCTCAAGAGTATTCAGTGACATTGCAAGTCCTTGCAATTATGACCGCGCTGAGTTTTATACCAGCTGCAGTGATAATGATGACTTCTTTTACGCGTGTCATTGTTGTCCTAGCGATTTTAAGGCAAGCGATAGGACTGCAACAAACACCGTCAAATCAAATTTTGTTAGGTATGTCTTTGTTTATGACTTTTTTTATTATGGCCCCGATATTTAGTCAAATAAATGACAAAGCTGTACAGCCTTATTTAAATGAGCAATTAACGTCAATCCAAGCATTGCAGGAAGCTAAAGAGCCCTTGAAAACGTTTATGTTGTCACAAACGCGAATTAAGGATTTAGAAACATTCGCAAAGATTGCTGGTTACGATAAACTAGATACACCGCAAGACACTCCTTTTATCGTTATTATTCCAGCATTTGTCACCAGTGAATTGCAAACCGCTTTTATCATTGGTTTTATGTTTTTTATCCCATTCTTGATTGTTGATTTAGTTGTAGCAAGTGTGCTTATGGCGATGGGTATGATGATGCTATCGCCAATGATTGTATCGTTACCGTTTAAGATCATGTTGTTTGTATTGGTTGATGGTTGGGGACTGGTTATGGGCACACTCGCTAGAAGCTTTGGATTAGGGGTGTAGTATGGAGCCAGAGGTATTTGTCGATATTCTCAGTGACTCTTTATTTATCGTAATAAAATTAGTGGCTGCGATAGTACTGCCAGGGTTAATGGTTGGTTTAGTTGTCGCTGTTTTCCAAGCCGCAACATCCATCAACGAACAAACGTTGAGCTTTTTGCCTCGTCTTATCATTACAATTCTTGCGCTTATCGTTGGCGGTCATTGGTTTACACAAGTACTTATGGACTTTTTTACTGGTATTGTCATGCGCATACCCGAAATCGCAGGCTAGGTATGGAGTTTCCTCTCGCTATTGTCATTCAGTGGCTAAGTGATTTGTTGCTACCTTTAGTGCGCATCAGTTCGATGCTGATGGTGATGGCGGGTCTTGGAGCAAAAACAGTGCCAGCCCGAGTCAAAATGGCGTTGTCAGTGGTTATCACCTTGGCTGTTATGCCGGCGCTGCCCAAAGCGGAGTTTACAGCACTGTTTTCGTTTGAGATGGTGTTGGTCGTGATCCAGCAAATGATCATTGGCGTTTCAATTGGCTTTGCCTCGTTACTACTGTTGAATACGTTCATTATTGCGGGCCAAATCTTAGCAATGCAAACAGGTTTGGGTTTTGCGTCTGTTGTTGACCCAGCGAATGGCCTCAGCGTTCCTGCAATAGGTCAGTTTTACCTTATCTTATCTACTTTGCTATTTTTTGTTTTTAACGGTCATTTAATGATGTTACAGATGATCGTTTTTAGCTTTGAGACATTTCCAATTAATGGCCAATGGTGGGTTGTTGATAATTATTGGCAAATTGTCAACTGGGGAGGCTGGATGTTTTCTACTGCTTTAGCGTTATCTCTAGCGCCTTTAACAGCAATGTTGGTGATTAATATCTCATTCGGTATTATGACAAGGGCATCTCCACAAATGAACATTTTCTCGGTGGGCTTTGCTTTTACGTTGATAGCAGGTTTAGCTATTATTTGGGCAACGCTTGGCAATTTTATTGTTCAGTTTGAATTCCAATGGTTAAAGATGACGGAACTCATGTGTAACTTAATCGGGTGCACGGTATAGAGTATGGCAGAAGATTCAGGTCAAGAACGCACCGAGGAGCCCACGCAGAAAAAAATCAGTGAGGCGCGTAAAAAAGGTCAAATAGCCCGGTCTAAAGAACTGGGTACAACCTTTGTATTGATTTTTTCAGCGATTGCTCTGTTACTTTATGGTCCTGCCCTCGGAAAAGGGTTGTATAACATTATGGGCCGTATGTTGACATTAAACCGCAATGAAACCTATGACACCACCAAGATGTTTTCAGTGTGGGACATTGTGTTTGCGGAATTGTTATTTCCATTTTCTATGTTTGTGTTGATCATTGCACTGGCTGGGATCATCGGCAATACATTGCTCGGTGGATTTAATTTTAGCTGGCAAGCCGCTGCACCAAAGGCGAGCAAGATGTCGCCTTTGAAAGGGCTAAAGCGCATGCTTGGGCCTCAAGCTGCCATTGAACTTTTAAAGTCCATGCTCAAATTTATCCTTGTTGCTGGGTTTGCTATTTTCCTGATCAATACTTTTTTTTATGAAATACTGCATTTAAGTATCGAGTCAATACCTAACAGTGTGGTTCATGCTCTTGAAATTTTAGCTTGGATGTTTTTGGGGTTGAGTTGCACCATGATTATTATCTCTGCTATCGATGCGCCTTATCAAAGCTACAATCATCACAAACAGTTAAAAATGACTTTGCAAGAAGTAAAAGATGAATACAAAAATTCAGAGGGTGATCCGCAAATTAAAGCTCGGATCCGCCGAACGCAAAGAGAAATGTCACAACGGCGAATGATGCAAGATGTGCCTGATGCGGATGTGGTAGTTACGAACCCTACTCACTATTCAGTCGCACTGAAGTATGATACCGAAAAGGCGGGAGCACCTATGGTTATAGCCAAAGGTGTAGATGAACTTGCTATGCAAATTCGTAAAGTTGCGATTGGTAATGAAGTGCCAATTGTAGAATCACCCGCTTTAACTCGTTCCTTATATCACACCACTGAGGTCGGAGAGCAAATTCCTGATCAATTGTTTACTGCGGTTGCGCAAGTGCTGGCTTACGTTTTTCAGCTTAAACGATTTAAAAAAGGGCGTGGGCGCAGGCCAACCTCTCTAAATAAAGATCTTCCTATTCCCGATAATTTAAAGCATTAGACGATGATTTTTGGCTCATAACTTGCATTTTGAGGATAGTGTCAATATTTTGCAGTTGTTAAGTTATGGAATTTAAAGCGTTTTTATCGCAATTAAACAGAGACAAAAAAGAATATGCTAAAGGGGTAGGTACGCCGGTACTGGTTCTTGCAGCGTTAGGTATGGTTATTTTACCGTTACCTCCTTTTCTGTTAGACATTCTATTCTCTTTTAACATTGCTCTGGCATTAGTTGTTCTTTTGGTGACTGTTTACACCATGAAACCGCTAGAGTTTGGCATGTTTCCAGCTGTATTACTTATTGCAACTATTATGCGTCTTGCTTTGAACGTAGCAAGTACCCGAGTGGTGCTCTTAGAAGGGCATAATGGTGGAGATGCTGCGGGTAAAGTTATCGAGGCATTTGGCTCGGTAGTTATTGGTGGTAACTATGCTGTTGGTTTAGTGGTTTTCTTAATTCTCATTATTATCAATTTTGTAGTAATTACTAAGGGTGCTGGGCGTATTTCAGAAGTATCAGCACGTTTTACGTTAGATGCGATGCCCGGTAAGCAAATGGCAATAGATGCAGATTTGAATGCAGGCTTTATTAGTGCTGAAGACGCTAGAGCGCGCCGTGAGGAAGTTACCAGAGAAGCTGATTTTTACGGTTCAATGGATGGTGCCAGTAAGTTTGTTAAGGGCGATGCAATCGCTGGTATTGTGATTTTAGCCATCAATATCATTGGTGGTTTATTTGTTGGTATGATCCAACATGATTTGTCGTTCAGCAGAGCGATGGAAGTATATACCTTACTAACTATTGGTGATGGTTTAGTTGCTCAGCTTCCTTCGCTACTTTTATCCATTGGTACTGCGATTGTTGTTACGCGTCAAAATGAGTCTCACAACATGGGAGACCAATTTAAAACGCAGCTAGGTAATGAAAAGTCGTTATTTATTGCTTCAGGGATCTTGATTGTTATGGGAGTTGTACCAGGTATGCCCCATATTGCATTTTTAAGTTTAGGCGCATTGCTTGGTTATCTCGCTTATTTCACTCAAAAACAGAAGAAAGAAGCTGCTGAAAGTACGGCAGATCAAAGTAATAAAGGCGTTGATGTTGCGAGCAAGCAAGAGCAAAAAGAACTTGGATGGGATGATGTCCAGCCAGTGGATGTGAT
This sequence comes from Pseudoalteromonas sp. A25, assembly GCF_009176705.1. Lineage (NCBI taxonomy): Bacteria > Pseudomonadati > Pseudomonadota > Gammaproteobacteria > Alteromonadales > Pseudoalteromonadaceae > Pseudoalteromonas > Pseudoalteromonas sp. A25. The sequence continues at coordinate 1,278,185 of NZ_AP021846.1, forward strand.
TGGTTTGGAAGTGGGTTATCGATTAATACCTTTAGTGGACCAATCTCAAGGTGGCGAGCTACTTAGTCGTATCAAAGGGGTGCGTAAGAAGTTATCCCAAGAACTTGGCTTTTTGATTCCACCGGTACACATTCGTGACAATTTAGAGCTAGACCCAAATGCCTATAACATTACTTTGATGGGTGTTGGTTCGGGTGAGGGGGAGCTAAAGCATGGCGATGAGCTTGCTATTAATCCAGGGCAAGTATTTGGTCCTATCAAAGGAATAGAAACAAAAGACCCTGCTTTTGGTTTAGATGCGGTATGGATAAAACCAGAGCAAAAAGATGAAGCGCACTCGTTAGGTTATACGGTTGTTGATGCGGCTACTGTGGTTGCAACACATATCAGTCAGCTATTAACGAATAATGCATCACTTTTACTTGGTCATGAAGAAGTACAAAACTTACTAGATATGTTAGCTAAGAGCCACCCACGCCTAGTTGAAGGGTTGGTGCCAGATGTTTTACCGCTTACTACGGTAGTAAAAGTATTACAAAACTTACTAAATGAAGGTGTGGCAATTCGTGATATGCGCTCCATTGTTCAGACTCTTGTTGAATATGGGCCACGTAGCCAAGACCCTGATGTATTAACGGCTGCAGTAAGAATTTCACTACGCAGATTAATAGTTCAAGATGCTGTGGGCAACGCAGATGAAATCCCTGTCATAACATTGGCGCCTGAGTTGGAACAGATGTTGCATCAGTCACTTCAGAACGCAGGTGATGAAGGGGCTGGTATCGAACCAGGTCTTGCAGAGCGACTTCAAAGTTCATTAAGAGAAGCTCATCAAACGCAAGAAATGCTTGGAGATCCTTCCATTTTATTAACCTCAGGTATGTTAAGAAGTGTGCTTTCAAGATTTGTTAAACATACGATCCCCGGCCTTCGCGTGATGTCATATCAAGAAGTGCCAGATGAAAGACAAATTAAGATTGTGAGCTCAGTTGGACAGTAATAGGATTTAAGGGGTTGTAACATGAAAATTAAACGTTTTTTTGCCAAAGATATGCGCACTGCACTTAAAGAAGTGAAAGAAGAACTGGGTGTTGATGCGGTTATTATGTCAAATAAAAAGTTGGCTGATGGCGTAGAAATTGTTGCTGCAATTGATAATGACCGTGCGCCAGCAACACCTAAACCTACTATGTCAGAGCAGCCAGAGCCGCAGTCTAAGCCTAACTCGACAGCTGCACGCTTTGTTCGCCCTCAACCCCAAACAGCGCGTCCTGAGCCTCAAGCTCAGGTAGCCGATAGCTTAGAAGCATTACTTGAGCGTCAGGCTCCTCGTCCACGCTCTCCCCAGCTGGCTTCAATGTTCTCACAATCTGGTATAGATACAGATCACGTATTCAAACAGCGTCAGCAAGCATCAGCTAGCGATAATCATCGCGAGCAATCAACCCCTAAGTTTTCACCTAACATGAATAAACAGCATGGTGCGCGCCATGAGCAACCTCGTATGGAGTCAGATTGGCAATTTGAAGATGAGCTTGAATCTGGATTTGGAGATGAAATGCATCATGGTGCTGATGAAACTAATGAGATGGTGTCTATGCGTGAAGAAATGAACGCGATTCGCCAACTGTTAGAGCACCAAGTATCAGGTTTGATGAAGCAGGAAATGGCACGCCGCGATCCAACACGAGCGTGTTTAATTGACCGATTACAAGGCATGGGTATTGACCCAGAAGTTGCGCAGCAAATGGCTTGTTTTATTCCTGATGATGTATCTAGAAAAGAAGCATGGAATGCGCTATTGAACATGGTTATTAATCAAATGCACACTACTAATAACGATATCCTTCGTCAGGGTGGTGTATACGCGTTCGTTGGCCCAACGGGTGTTGGAAAAACGACGACCGTTGCCAAGCTTGCAGCATTAGGTGCTCAAAAATTTGGCGCTGATAAAGTGGCCTTGATCACAACGGATACCTACCGTATTGGCGCATATGAACAGCTATCTACTTATGGTCGGATCATAGGGTGCCCTGTTAAACAGGTTAAAGATGCGAACGAACTTGCAGAAGTTTTGTATCACTTACGTAATAAACGACTAATATTAATAGATACAGCTGGTATGAGCCAAAGAGATTTGCGTTTAACTGAGCAATTAAATACTTTGATGAGAAGTACTCGGGTTGATATTCGCAGTTACCTTGTATTAAGTGCAACATCGCAAATGCATGTGTTGCAAGAAACTGTACGCCACTTCCAAAAGGTAAATTTAAGTGGATGTATCTTTACTAAACTTGATGAATGTCTAAGTTTAGGTGAGATTATTAGCATAGCGATTCAAAATCGCTTGCCAATAGGGTATCTTACCAATGGTCAGCGAGTTCCTGAGGATATTCGCGTTGCAAATGCTCAAAAGTTAGTCAAAAAAGCTGAGCAATTGTATTTAAAAAGAATAAAAGCACAACATTCGAGACCTGTAGCAGTAGCGTCTCAGACAGTAGGAATGTATGATTAATACAGTATTAGATCAAGCAAGTGGCCTGCGTAAAATGAGTCAAAATAGTAATCACGGTGTTAAAGTTATCGCGGTAACAGGTGGAAAAGGTGGAGTTGGCAAAACCAATGTGTCTTTGAACACCGCAATAGCACTTGGCCAGCAGGGAAACCGCGTGTTGGTACTCGATGCCGATTTGGGTTTGGCTAATTGTGATGTTATGTTGGGCCTTAGGGTTGAGAAAAACCTTTCACATGTGCTTTCAGGTGAGTGTGAATTAGATGAAATTTTAGTGGAAGGCCCAGCTGGAATCAAAATTGTTCCAGCTACGTCTGGTTCGCAAAGCATGGTTGAGCTAACACCAGCTGAGCACGCAGGATTGATTAGAGCGTTCAGTGAACTCAATACCGAATTTGACATACTGATTGTAGACACCGCTGCGGGCATCTCAGATATGGTACTTAGTTTTTCTCGTGCCGCCCAAGATGTGGTTGTTGTGGTTTGTGATGAGCCAACCTCCATTACTGATGCCTATGCATTAATCAAAGTGCTTAGTAGAGAGCACGGGGTTTATAAATTTAAAATTGTTGCCAATATGGTGCGCAGTTTACGCGAAGGACAAGAATTGTTTGCTAAGCTCTCAAAGGTGACGGATAGGTTTTTAGATGTAGCGCTTGAGCTTGTCGCAACAATACCGTTTGATGAAAACATGCGAAAGTCTTCAAGACGTCAGAAAACAATTGTTGAGTTATTTCCTAACTCACCAGCAGCGGTGGCTTTTAGAGGCCTTGCAAGCAAAGCCGTAAAATGGCCTATCCCACATCAACCCTCGGGTCATTTAGAGTTTTTTATTGAACAACTTGTCAATGGTTAATTATGGCATCATCGGTGAGTAAAGCCATGGGGTATCAGACATCTGATAATATACACAAAGTGGTGGAACGTCATGCATCACTTGTCAAAAAAGTGGCGTGTCATTTATTGGCGCGTTTACCTGCCAATATTCAACTAGATGATTTGGTACAGTCTGGCATGATCGGGCTAATCGAAGCGACAAAGAATTTTGATGCCTCGAAAGGTGCTAGTTTTGAAACATTTGCGGGTATCCGGATACGCGGTGCAATGTTGGATGAAATTCGCAGAGGAGACTGGGCTCCCCGCTCAGTGCACCGCAAAAGCAGAATGGTTGCCGAAGCCATTGCAGAGCTTGAGTCTATCCTTAATAGAGAACCAAAAGACACTGAAATTGCTGAAAAACTTGATATTACGCTAGATGAGTACCATCATATTCTTAGTGATGTTAATTGCAGTAAAGTCATAGGTATAGAAGATTTAGGTGTAGATGAAGATGTCATTTCGCCTGCAGACAATGATTTATCGCTAGACAAACCATTTAATAACGTTAAAAATGAACGCTTTAACGAATCGTTAGTGGCAGCGATAAAATCTTTGCCAGAAAGAGACGCCCTAGTGTTGTCGCTTTATTACAACGATGAAATGAATTTAAAAGAAATCGGGCAAATACTAGATGTAAGTGAATCTCGTGTTAGCCAAATTCATGGGCAGGCAATGATAAGGCTAAGAGCTAAAATCAATGACTGGGTCAATTAGAGTAAAAATAATAGGTTCAAACCTCACTGGAGGATGTTTTGGATAAAAACATGAAAATTCTCGTGGTTGATGATTTTTCTACAATGAGGAGAATAATCAAAAACCTGCTTAGAGATTTAGGCTTTACCAATGTACAAGAAGCTGACGATGGTAGTACTGCGCTTCCAATGCTACAAAATCAAGAGTTTGATTTTGTGGTCACTGATTGGAATATGCCTGGCATGCAAGGTATAGATTTGCTCAGAGCAATTAGGGCGGATGAAAACCTTAAGCACATCCCAGTGTTAATGGTGACAGCGGAAGCCAAGAAAGAGCAAATTGTAGCAGCAGCGCAAGCTGGGGTTAACGGTTATATCGTCAAACCTTTTACTGCAGGAACACTAAAAACTAAGTTAGAAAAAGTGTTTGAACGTTTAGGCTAAGAACTAAGAAGGAGAGGCTAATGTCAACGCCTTCTGTGCCGCAGATCAGCCTTGAACAGGCGAAACAGCTTGTTGCTTATTTAGAACAAGGCGAACAAGAAAAAGCAGATCAATTAATTTTAGAAGCTGCGAACAAAGAGCAATCAGAGTTGTTTGCAGAGGTCGGTAAGTTAACACGACAGCTGCATGAATCTTTGAAAAACTTTGAACTCGATACGCGTCTTGCTGATTTGACGACTGAAGCCCTTCCTGATGCAAAGCAACGTTTAAATTATGTCATGGAAATGACAGAAAACGCTGCAAATAAAACGATGGATGCCGTAGAGGCAAGCTTGCCTTTGGCCCAACAGTTAGCGGATGACCTGTCAAGCATAAAACCAACTTGGGATCGTCTCATGAGACGTGATATCCAACTAGGTGAATTTAAATCTCTATGTCATGATTTAGATAAGTTTATGCAAGGGTCTCAAACGCGAACAGATGAGTTACAAAGCTTGATGACGAACGTGTTGATGGCGCAAGACTATCAAGACTTAACAGGGCAAGTGATCCGTCGAGTGATCGAGCTGGTTAGAGAAGTTGAAGATAGCCTTATCAATTTGTTGACCGTATTTGGCACGTCAGACGAACTACCCAGCAAAAACAAACAAGTTCAAAGCAATGTTAGTTCGCAAAATGATGTTGATGTTGACGTTAATGAAATCTCGGGGCCAGAAGGTCCAATTATTGATGCAGATCAGCGAGATGATGTTGTGTCTGGTCAAGATGAAGTTGATGATTTGCTATCAAGTTTAGGCTTCTAATAGGAGAGTATGCATGAGCTTTGAAGTCGATGAAGATATCCTACAAGACTTTCTCGTAGAAGCCGGGGAAATTCTAGAGCTGCTGTCGGAGCAGCTTGTTGAGTTGGAAAATAACCCTGAAGATAAAGACCTACTGAATGCAATTTTTAGAGGTTTCCATACTGTAAAGGGTGGTGCTGGCTTTTTAAGTATGACTGAGTTGGTCGATGCCTGTCATGGTGCCGAAAACGTTTTTGATGTATTACGCCAAGGACAGCGAAAAGTCACTTCAGAGCTGATGGATGTTATTCTCCAATCGCTTGATACTATCAATGAAATGTTCGGCCATATTCAAAACCGTGAACAACCGGAGCCAGCAGATCCTGCTCTTCTTGAAACATTACACCAGCTTAGTAAACCTCAGTCAGAGGATGAAGTCATAGACTTACCGGATGTAGCTGAACCAGAGGTACCGGTATCAGAAAGCCCTAGCCAGTCAGAAATGATTGATGCAGATGATGTTTTGTTTGATATTGATTCAGCGGGTGATGGTACTGAGCAAGATGGTGGTATTGATGAAATAACTGAAGATGAATTTGAAAGCTTGTTAGATGAGCTACATGGAACTGGAAACGGCCCAGCTAAGGCGGCAAAGGAACCACAAGCTAGCGATTCGCAAAGTGATGGTGATATCACAGATGATGAATTTGACAGCTTGCTTGATGAACTTCATGGTGTAGGCAGTTTTGGTACCATTAAGAAAGATGACTCACCAGCACCTGCCCAGGCATCGAGTGAAGCTGCTTCGAACTCTTCGACAGATTCCGATGACGAAATTAATGACGACGAGTTTGAAGCTTTGCTTGATGAGTTACACGGAAAAGGCAGTGCGCCTCGTTCGGTTGAAACGAATCAAGATAAACCAAAGCAAGCAGCATCTCCTCAGCCTGCAAAGCCAGTTGAGGCGCCAAAGCCACCTCCGGCTGCTAAAGCGCCATCACCAGCGCCAGCATCCAAAACGCCTGTATCAGAGCCTGCAGCGGCTCCACCAGCTGCGAAAAAGGCACCTGCACCTCAAGCTGAAACAACTGTTCGAGTGGATACCAAACGACTTGATCAGATTATGAATATGGTTGGTGAGTTAGTATTAGTTAGAAACAGGTTGGTTAGCCTAGCCAACAACACCAACAGTGAGGCAATGGGTAAGGCAATATCAAATCTTGATGTTGTTACGGCAGATTTGCAGGGTGCAGTAATGAAAACCCGGATGCAGCCAATTAAGAAGGTTTTTGGTCGTTTTCCTCGAGTCGTGAGAGATTTGGCAAGAAGCCTTAAAAAAGATATCAACTTAGTTTTGGAAGGTGAAGAGACAGATTTAGATAAGAATCTTGTTGAGGCTCTTGCTGATCCGCTTGTTCACCTTGTTCGAAACTCTGTTGATCATGGTATAGAAATGCCAGATGTACGTGAAGCTGCAGGAAAAATCCGTACAGGTACGGTCACATTAGCAGCCTCGCAAGAGGGCGATCATATCTTGTTGACTATCAGAGATGATGGTGCAGGTATGGACCCTGAAAAACTTAAGAAGATTGCGATAAACAAAGGTGTAATTGACTCTGATCAGGCTAGTAGACTGTCAGATACAGAAGCTTATAACCTCATATTTGCACCAGGATTTTCGACTAAAGAGGAAATCTCAGACATATCTGGTCGTGGTGTGGGCATGGATGTTGTGAAGACAAAAATCACTCAGCTTAATGGTTCCATTAATATTCAGTCTGAGCTGGGTGTGGGAACTGTACTAGAGATTAAAGTACCACTGACACTGGCTATCTTACCGACATTAATGGTTGTGGTTGGTCAACAAACATTTGCTCTGCCTTTGGCAGGTGTAAGCGAAATCTTCCATTTAGATTTAACTAAAACCAACATTGTTGATGGGCAATTAACCATCATTGTTCGTGAAAAAGCGATACCCCTATTCTATTTAGAGCATTGGCTGGTTAAAGGCGCTGATAGAAGTACTCGTAAAGCTGAAGGGCATGTTGTTATTGTGCAAATTGGAACTAAACAAGTTGGTTTTGTTGTTGATTCATTAATTGGTCAAGAAGAAGTTGTTATCAAGCCCCTTGATGCGTTGCTACAGGGTACACCAGGTATGGCTGGTGCGACCATTACATCAGATGGTGGTATTGCCCTTATATTGGATGTACCTAATATGCTTAAGTATTATGCGGGCAAATAACGTTATTAATTTTAGCCTGATAGACACAGTGGTGCCTTGCGCACCACTTTTTAGATCTGAATTTTAAACGAGCGTGCCAATGGCAGTTAAAGTATTAGTTGTAGATGATTCGAGCTTTTTTAGACGTAGAGTCAGCGAAATTCTTGAATTGGATAGTGACATCAAAGTAATCGACTTTGCCGTTAATGGTAAAGAGGCTGTGGAGAAAGCGGCATCTTTGAAGCCTGACGTGATCACTATGGATGTGGAAATGCCCGTGCTAGATGGTATTAGCGCGGTAAAGCAGATAATGGCATCTAATCCAACACCAATATTGATGTTTTCGTCTTTAACTAGAGAGGGGGCAAGTGCCACCCTAGATGCGCTCGATGCAGGTGCTTTGGATTTTTTACCTAAAAAGTTTGAAGATATTGCTCGCAATAGTGATGACGCGATAAAGTCTTTACAGACAAAAGTAAAGGAAATCGGTCGTCGAAGATTGTCAAGGTTCTCAACTATTGCGCCAACTCGACAATCGACAAGACCTGCTGCCGGTAGTAAAACAAGTATAAGTCAACCCGATAGAACCTTTCAGCGTGCAGGGGCGTTAAGTACCTCTGGCAGTACTGCTAAGGCATCTGGTAAAAAGTATCAATTAGTCGCAATTGGTACTTCAACAGGTGGGCCTGTTGCTTTACAAACTATCTTGACACAGTTACCTGCAAATTTCCCATATCCCATTTTACTGATTCAGCATATGCCTGCGGCATTTACACCTGCATTTGCCAGTCGCTTAAACAGCCTTTGTAAAATACGAGTAAAAGAAGCACAACAGGGGGACAGGCTCGAAGCAGGGGTTGCCTATCTAGCTCCCGGTGGACAACAAATGATGGTTGAATCTCGTGGCACCCTCAAAGTTTTTGAAGATGACAGCCCGCGTATCACTTATAAGCCGAGTGTGGATGTTACTTTTGCCAGTGCTGCAAAGGCTTATCAAGGTGATGTATTGGCTGTTGTACTCACTGGTATGGGGGCCGATGGACGAGATGGCGCTCGCATGCTTAAGCAAGCTGGTGCAACTATTTGGGCACAAGACGAAAAAACATGTGTCGTTTATGGTATGCCTCAAGCAATTGCTAATGCAGGCTTAGCCAGTGAGCACATAGCGCTACCTGATGTAGCTGTGCGTATAACTAAAGAGGTAGGTTGTTAACTATTAGCACTTTAATGCCTAAAAACAATAATAACAACAAGCTCATAATCTGGAGATAGCATTAGGTCGTGAAAATTTGGACAGTAGCAAACCAAAAAGGCGGAGTAGGGAAAACCACTACGACAGTGAGTTTAGGGGGGATATTAGCACTACAAGGTAAACGAGTATTGCTTATCGATACCGACCCGCATGCTTCATTGACCTATTATTTTGGCATTGACTCTGAAGAATTAGAGATCAGTGTTTATGATATTTTTGCACGTGGTAGTGCAATGCAAGGTGAAGAGATTTTGCAAGCACTTTGCCCGTCAACCATTGATAATTTAGATATTTTGCCCGCAACGATGGCAATTGCCACATTAGATAGAAGCTTGGGAAACCGAGCTGGTATGGGGCTGGTATTAAAGAAGGCTTTGGAAAAAATAAGTGAACATTATGACTATGCAATATTAGACTGCCCGCCTGTGCTTGGTGTGCTCATGGTTAATGCTCTGGCTGCGAGTGAGAGAATTCTGATCCCCGTGCAAACAGAGTTCTTGGCGCTAAAAGGGTTGGATAGAATGATGCGTACGATGGAATTAATGCAAAGTTCGCAATCGAAGAAATATCAATATACCATAATACCAACAATGTACGATAAACGTACCAAAGCATCTTTAGAAGCATATAAAACTTTGTTGACGACTTATAAAAATTACGTATGGCCAGGTGTAATCCCTGTTGACACTAAGTTTCGAGACGCGAGTTTGGCACAAAAGGTGCCTATAGAATACTGTCCTAAATCAAGGGGCGTATTTGCTTATCGCGCACTACTAGATTATTTGTTGCAGGTCAAATAGAGGTATAAATGAGTAAACATTTGTTTGCTAATGAAAAAGTAATGAAGCAGTATCTTGGGGCGCTACTTTCAGAGGAAGAGCCTGAAGATAAATCATTGCTGCCTGTAGCCAAATTACTAGAACAGGTGTCTGATGTTTCTGAATTAAAACAAGCTGAGCCGAAAAAAGTTGCGCAGACCCAAGAGGCTGAAAAGGTCAAAGCTGACTTTGTTGAAGAGCAGGAAATCCCTGAAGAACAAACAAAAAATCTTGAGATAACAGAAAATAATACTATTATCAAAGAAACAGCCGAAGCTTTAAATCAATTAGTTAGCGCGAAAGAAGCTTATGGTGAAAATGAATTCCAAGCGTTATTTTTTGAAGTGGCTGGTTTAACGCTTGCAGTACCTTTAAAGTCTCTGGGTGGTATTCATCAGCTTGGTGAAGTTAACCAGTTGTTTGGCAAACCAAAGTGGTTCAAAGGCGTGATGTTAAATCGCGACGAAAAGTTAAACGTTGTTGATACTGCTCGTTGGGTTATGCCTGAAAAGTATACTGCAGAATTGGAAGCTGGCCTCAATTATCAGTATTTAATCACTTTAGGTGATAGCCCATGGGGATTGTTGGCGGAAAACTTGGTAAATAACATTACTTTACAGCCTGATGATGTAAAATGGCGAACAGGTGATGGTAAAAGACCATGGCTAGCTGGCGTAATAAAAGAAAAAATGTGCGCTTTGATTGATGTAGAAAACTTAAACCGCTTGCTTGAGCAAGGCCTCGATAGTCGAGAGCAGTAAACAAGATCTTTTTGGAGTTAAACCATGAGCCAAGATAGACTACTTTCCGCAGACAAAAATGCCGATAGTAATGATGAAGTTCTTCAATGGGTGACCTATAAACTCGAGGATGAAACTTACGGTATTAATGTAATGCAGGTACAAGAGGTATTGCGTTATACAGAAATTGCACCCGTTCCAGGCGCACCCGCATATGTTTTAGGAATAATCAATCTGCGTGGTAACGTTGTAACAGTTATAGATACGCGTGCTCGCTTTGGGTTGGTCAGCTCGGAAGTAACCGATAACTCTCGTATCGTTATAATTGAAGCTGAAAAGCAGGTTATTGGTATTTTAGTTGATAGTGTTGCTGAAGTAGTTTACCTGCGAAGTTCTGAGATAGACAGCGCGCCGAATATTGGTACTGAGGAGAGCGCAAAATTCATCCAAGGCGTATCTAATCGTGAAGGTGAGCTGCTTATTTTGGTTGATTTGAATAAGCTGCTCAGTGATGACGAGTGGGATGAGTTGAGTCACATATAAACTGTGGAAGTTGTAAACAATAATCTGGTTTTACTGGTAGTAATAGCTTCTTGCTTACTAACTTTGGTCTGCTTAGGGCTGGTATTTATGCTAAGCAAGCGTTTAGGTATTAGCCATCAAGAGATCCACTCCCTTAAGCATAAAGTTAAGGATGCTCATGATCAAACAGCCATTTTGCGCAGTGAAGTGGCTGAAGTAAGAAGTAGCTTGATGAACATAGGTAAACGTCTTGTTGCCTGTGAAAATTATGCAAAAGATATTGCGCAGCAGCAGGCTGCCCAAAAGTATGATGATCCAGACGCAAAAATTTACTCCCGAGCAGTTAAAATGATTGAGCTTGGCGCAGACTTAGAAGAAATAATGCGCGAGTGTGAGCTACCTCGTGCAGAGGCCGAGCTACTGATGTCTTTACATCAAAAGTCTTAACTAGGCTTTGATATCAAGTTTACTGCTAAAGCCTTTCCAGCCTGGTGGAAATTTCCCACGCAAGACATATGAAAACGCAATAAGCTCTGCTATTACATAGTAGAGCTCTTTTGGGATCTCTTGATGCAAATCTAATTGGCTGAGCGTGCTTGCTAGCTGGGCATCTTCATGGATCATGATGCCTTTTTCTTTAGCTAGTTTGATCACTTCATCAGCCAGCTCGCCAAAACCTTTACATGCAACATGCGGTGAGCTTCCTGCCTCATATAATAATCCGATTGCGGTTTTTTGCTCCATGTTCGCTCCTAGACTTTAATGTTAACAATAGCGTGTTGCTCGTAAAAAGTATGAAGTTGCTGTTCATCCTCAGTGAGTGTGATCTCGTTTACTTGCAGACCATGGGCGCACAATTTTCTGCGCAAAGCGTCCAAGTGGGGTTTCGCTAAGTCGCAAATTTGTGTGCTATTTCCGATTATTTCACATTCCAGCGCTTTGTCCATTAGCTCAGCATGAGCACTAAGCTTACCAAGGTGAGCATAGTCAAAATTTAGGCGAACAAACCAAACTGTTTTTTCTGGCATTTTAGCTTTAGCTGGCTTTTTATAGTTGCCAATTTGCAATTCTGTCTGCTTACATTCAGCTGGTACTTTCATTGGCATCAGCAGACTTAGTAAAAGCTGTGTTTCGCTGTCTACTTTTTGAGGGCTAGTTTGTGTTACTTGTACGCTGGTTGAAAAATTATTTTGCAGTTGTGACAACTCACTCAGCAAGTTGGTATTTAGTTGTTGAAGGTGAGGTAACAATTGCTTCGCAGATACATTTTTTGCGCTGGGTAGTAAGGTCTCTAATAATGCGCTTAAGCGTTGCGACGGCTCATTTCCATCGATGTTTGAGGCGCCTGTGATAGCCTTAGGGGAGGCCAGTAGAGTCACCAATAGCTTATCGAGTGCTTGAGTGAAGTTATTGCTTACTAAAGTAGGAGCTGAAGCAGAGTGTGCAGGAACCAAGCCTGGTATTAGAGTGTTTATTTCGCTGGCTATCAGGCTCGCTGATACATTATTGGCATCTATCATTCGGCTAAACGCTTGATTGACCAGTTTTGTCATATCGATAGACTGCGGATGTTTATACTGACTAAATTTTACAATCTTTTCAGTGATTATATGGCTGTTTGATGGCTTTTTTACATCAACGGCAGGTTGCTCACCGAGCTTCAGTAGTGGACCCAACAAAGCGCGCTCAATAGGCAAGCTGGTTTTAAAAAGGTTGTCAGCTTGCGGCATAGGTAATAGCTTACTCGCTGTGCTCTGAGTGAGAGGTGTTACTAAGTTGCTTGGGATTTGCTGTTTATCAACAAATTTGTGCGGTGAAGTATTAGTCGTGTGAGCAACCTGCTGGGCCTCTTTGGGCTTTGTTAAAGTATCCATGAATTGTGATTGGAACTTTTGAGGTTTCGCTACATCACCTTTAGGCACAGCCTCGAACTTATGAGCTTTTATTAAAGTAGCGGCGAACTCGGGTTGCACTTTTTGTGATTTGACCGCACCTTCTTTAAGTTCAGTGGGCTGAGAAGTATTAGCGGCATCGTTGCGATTAATTGGCAATTCGGATAATGCTGTTTTTATTTGTGCAATAAGTTTTACGATGGGTGGTAAATCTTGGCGCAGCTGTGGTTTTAGCATTAAAGGAAGGTCAATTTGCTTAACCAAACTCTGAACAGTATTTTGCGTATTAATAGAGAGCTGATTGGTGGTCGCAATAGGTTGTTTAAATGGCTTAGTAAGCCACTGGTTTATTGCTTGTTCAACCGCTTTTTTAATATCTTGAAATGTTATATTAAATATTGGTTTTGCATAGTTTAAAGTATTTAATTTGTGCGTAGGTGGTGCCGACTTTTGTTGTGCATCAAACTGAGGTATTTGGTCAAATTTACCTTTTATGGATTGCTTTAAATCGACGCTATATTGCTCAGTCAAAGTTTTTATTTGCACACCTTGAATACTACTTTGAAGTTTTGCACTTTGCCATTTCGCTGGGCCGCTTTGAGGCTGACTAATTAAATTATTGAGTGTGACCGATAGCGGTTTTTGCGGTGCAGAAAATTTGATCTGAATCGCGTGTTTGTCTATGTATAACAGCGGGCCCTTTCCCTGCGTTGCCAGTTGTTCGGCAATTTTTTGCTTACTTAATACACTGCTAAATAGTTGATCGGCGAATCCATTAACCAGTTTGAGTTGCACCTTGTTTGGCGTCGCCTGTAACTGGGCAATTAGCTTATGCTCATCTTTAAGGATTTTGGCAAGTGAAGGGTCTAACGCTAATTTGATGCCTATTTGCTCAAGTAGAAGCTGCGGATTGCTGCCGGAAATGACCCGAGCTTGTGTCGATAACCCCGTTTGTGCACTCCCAAGCTTTAAAAGCGTCAGTAAAGAAAGTAGCTCATTAGGCGCCTTAATATTGACGACTTGATCGGCACTTTTTATGCTCAGTGATTGGCCGTTATCACTGAGGGTAACAATGGCTTCATTTAATCGTAATGGGGCTAAATTGCTTTCTTTTGTCGCCAAACGAATTGTTTGCCAGCGACCGTCAATTTCTACCTCCATCTGCAACGAACCCGGTTTGATTTGCACGTTATGCGCAACAAACTGACTAGGCTGTTTACTTAGCTCAGTATTTGTTCGGCCTTCGTTTAAAACTGAGTTTGTATCAGTTGTTGTCGAATATTGAATAGAAATCGGTGGCTTATTCATTATTTTAAATCAAATTTCCGCTAATCGGTCGCAAGGCATTATTCGTATTACCATACCATTATGGTAGACTAACGCCCAATTTTGGGTAATGAGAATAACCAATTTGCTAGAGATTAAATCTGTTACTTGTACAAAACAAGAGCGCTGTCTGTTTGAATCGCTGAGCTTTTCTTTGCAAGCTGGGCAGATCATGCAAATTGAAGGCCCAAATGGCGCAGGCAAGACCTCGTTGCTAAGGATCATTGCTGGATTTGCTCGACCAGATGAAGGTGATATTCATTTTGAAGGCAAATCAATCAGTCAAAATTATGATGAATTTGCTGCGCAGTTACTCTTTATAGGTCACAAAACGGGAGTTAATGGCCAGCTTAGTGCCCATGAAAATGTGTGTCATTGGCTGCGTGTTCACGGCTGCAAAGTAGATGCACAAGCATACGACTTGTTAGCTGACCTTGGTCTGGTTGGTCTTGAGGATGTTCCGGTTAGAACACTTTCAGCAGGACAGCAACGTAGGGTTGCTTTGGTCCGATTATGGCTTAATAACGCAAAGTTGTGGATCTTGGATGAGCCATTTACTGCGTTAGATAAAAAAGGGGTGGCCTTGTTACAAGCTCAATTTAAAAGACACCTAGAACACGGTGGTGCTATTTTATTAACTACCCACCAAGATCTCACCACTCATTTTGACGCGCTCAAAACGCTTGTCTTGGAGTATCAATTTTGATGACTCAACACTCCTACTGGCAACTATTTATTAGTGTTTATCGAAAAGACATAACATTGTCGTTTCGCCAACGCTCGGAAATTGTTAATCCGCTGCTATTTTTTTTAATTGTTATTACTTTGTTCCCATTGGCAATCGGGCCAGAGCCTGCGTTGCTAACACGAATGGCTCCGGGGATTATTTGGGTCGCAGCATTGTTATCTACTATGTTAGGGCTGGATAAGTTGTTTAGAGACGATTTTAATGATGGCTCATTGGAGCAGTTAATTGCTTCTCCTTACCCTTTGCCTTTATCGGTATTGGCAAAAGTATCAGCCCACTGGACTACAACGGGGTTACCCATGGTTATTATGGCGCCCATGTTTGCGTTATTAATGAATTTAGAAGCTCAGGCGCTTGGCGCAACGGTGCTTACCTTACTTATTGGTACACCGTTATTAAGCTTTATTGGAGCTATTGGCGCCGCGCTTACTGTAGGATTACAAAAAGGGGGAATTTTAATGAGTCTGCTAGTATTACCCCTTTATATCCCAGTCTTAATTTTTGCTACCTCCGCTATTGACACAAGCAGCATGGCTTTGGCTTATGGTGGACAGCTAGCAATCCTTGGTGCCATGTTGGCGTTAGCCTGTGTATGTGCACCAATTGCGATATCTTCAGCTTTAAAAGTGAGTGTAAGTTAACATGTGGAAATGGTTACATCCCTATGCAAAAGCAGAGCGAGCATATCAGTTATGCAATACGCTACTGCCTTATTTTGCAGTTATTACCGTTGTATGTTTGGCTGTCGGTTGGGTTTGGGGGCTTGCATTTGCGCCTGCAGATTACCAGCAAAAAGACAGCTATCGCATCATATTTATTCATGTACCATCGGCGATTCTGTCAATGGGAGCTTATTCGTCTATGGCAATTGCAGCCATTATCGCTCTGGTTTGGCAGATCAGAAATGCTGAACTTGCGGTTATTTCTATCGCGCCGGTAGGCGCTGCGATGACAGCAATCGCTCTAATAACTGGTGCTGCTTGGGGCAAACCAATGTGGGGCGCTTGGTGGGTATGGGATGCTCGACTAACCTCGGAATTAATTCTCTTATTTTTATACCTAGGCGTATTGTCTTTGTATCATGCATTTGAAGATAAAAAGTCAGCCGGTCGCGCTGCATGTATTTTAGCCATTGTTGGCGTAATAAATTTGCCTATCATCCACTTTTCGGTCGAGTGGTGGAATACCTTGCACCAAGGCGCGACTATCACCAAATTTGATACTTCAGCAATTGATCCATCGATGCTTTGGCCGCTACTGATCAATATCGTTGCATTTGCGGGTTTTGTTGGGGTAATTACATTGATTAGGTTGAAAAATGAAATTCTACAACGTGAAAAGCACCGCCCATGGGTGCGTGAACTGGTTGGTCGAGGTGAATAATGCAATTTGATTCATTTAGTGATTTTTTGGCCATGGGTGGGTACGGATTTTATGTCTGGTTATCCTTTGGTAGTTGTAGCGCCATTTTATTGGCCATATTTATCAGTTCATTACGAGATAGCAAGAAGCTTCGTGAAGAAGTTCGTGCTCAGATGCGTCGAGAAGAGCGAATTAAAAAGGCAAAGCAACAGGAGCAAACATGAATCCAAGAAGAAAGAAACGTTTACTGACCATTGTTGCGATTGTATTCGGTGTAGGGTCAGCGATTGGTTTGATGCTATACGCGTTACAAGAAAATATTAACTTGTTTTATACCCCAACGGAGCTGATCGATGGAAAGGGGGATACCAAAGATAAGCCTGTTATTGGTCAAAAGCTTAGAATTGGAGGAATGGTTGTACCTGGCTCTGTAGTTAGAGATGAAGATAGCCTAGATGTGAGTTTTAAACTAATGGATACGGGTCCTACTGTGACAATTCGTTATCACGGGATTTTGCCAGACCTGTTCAGAGAGGGACAAGGAATTGTTGCGCAGGGTACGTTAGTTGAGCCAAATGTGATAGAGGCATTTGAAGTGCTGGCTAAGCATGATGAAGAGTATATGCCTCCAGAAGTTGCAGAAGCGATGAAGGGCATCAAGCATGAAAAGCCAAAGTATAATTTAAATAACGAGAACTAATATGATCCCAGAGATAGGCTACTTTTCACTTGTTCTGGCAATGGCATTGAGTTTACTGTTGTGTATATTCCCATTGTGGGGCGCACATACCGGTAATTTACGGCTGATGCGTGCTGCTCCATCTTTAGCTGTCGGTCAATGCTTGTTTGTGCTGTTTGCTTTCGCAATTCTCATCTATATCACTTTGACTGATGACTTTACTGTGGCTTATGTTGCTCATCACTCCAGTAGCACGCTGCCTTGGTATTACAAAGTTACTTCAACTTGGGGTGGACATGAAGGTGCTATCTTACTTTGGTTGGTGATGCAGGCTTCGTGGACTGCTATAGTTGCGTTAATGTCTCGGTCGTTACCTTGGATATTAAGAGCTCGGGTATTAGGAGTGCTGGGCTTTTTGGGTGTAGGGTTTATGCTTTACACGCTTTGGATGTCGAGCCCGTTTGAGCGCTTACTGCCTTACTACCCCGTTGAAGGTCGGGATCTGAATCCATTATTACAAGACCCAGGCATGATTATTCACCCACCGCTGCTGTATATGGGTTATGTCGGTTTATCTGTATCGTTTGCTTTTGCAATCGCAGCGCTGTTGACAGGCAAACTTGATAATACCTGGGCTAAATGGTCGCGTCCATGGACGATGGCTGCGTGGGGCTTTTTAACGTTAGGTATTACGATAGGAAGCTGGTGGGCGTATTCAGAGCTTGGTTGGGGCGGCTGGTGGTTTTGGGATCCGGTTGAAAATGCCTCATTGATGCCTTGGCTTGTCGCAACTGCGCTACTGCACTCACTTGCAGTTACAGAGAAGCGCGGTGTTTTTAAATCTTGGACAGTCTTGCTTGCTATAACAGCCTTTAGTTTATGTTTACTTGGTACCTTTATTGTGCGCTCTGGGATTATCGTATCGGTGCATGCATTTGCAACTGATCCTGACCGAGGGCTTTACATATTACTATTCTTAGCGGTTGTTGTAGGCGGAAGCTTAGCGCTTTATGCAGCCCGTGTAGCGCAAGTGAAAAGTGAAGGTCGCTATCAGTTTTTTTCGCGCGAAGTGGCGTTATGGCTCAATAATATCTTCTTAGTGGTTGCTACGTTAGTTGTGTTTTTGGGAACGATGCTACCTATGATCCACAAAGAACTAGGCTTAGGCTCTATATCGATAGGTGTGCCATTTTTTAACCAGATGTTTGCAATTTTAATAGTCCCTTTTGCTATTTTGCTTGGCTTAGCGCCTATGCTGCGCTGGAAGCAAAACAAACTCTCTCCTTTGTTAAAAAAATGCGCAGCGATCACCAGTGCAACATTACTCTTAACCGCACTCTGGTTATATGGAAGCTATGAGGTAGTTGCACCAATTACTTTTATTGGTACTGCTTTGGCGATTTGGATTGTGCTATTTACCATGTTGGATCTTGTACAAAAGGTTAAGGTTCAAAATACCATCTCCGAAGGTGTAAAGCGTTTGGGCATTAGCTATTGGGCTATGATTTTTGGTCATATAGGTATTGCGTTTGTTATTGCTGGCGTAACGTTAACATCAGCGTATTCAGTGGAGCGTTCGGTGCGAATGCAACCTGGGGATACTGCAGCTTTAAACGAGTATGTTTATCGTTTTGAAGGCGTTAAAGAAATTGTTGGGCCCAACTATACAGGCCATGCTGGGGTGGTAACGGTTTTGAAAAACGACAAAGTCGTGACCGAATTACTTGCCGAAAAGCGTTTATACAATATTGGCATGCAATTTATGACCGAAGCTGCCATAGATGATGGATTTTTCCGAGATCTTTACCTCGCTTTGGGAGAGCAATTAACCCAAGGTGCTTGGTCGTTACGTATCTATCACAAACCTTACGTTCGTTGGATGTGGCTAGGGGGATTACTTATTTCCTTAGCTGGCTTCATTGTATTGATAGATAAGCGATATAGAAAATCTTCAACACGTAATAATGCTAAAGGAGTAGGACATGAATCGTAAACTGTTAGGGTTAATCCCGTTCCTGATTTTTATTTTGCTGTGCGTGTTTTTGTATCAAGGCCTATTTGGGAACCCGCGTGAGCTGCAAACTGGTCGTATTGGGCAGACGATGCCAAGTTTTACATTGCCGGACCTAATGGATGAGAAAAAGCAATGGCAGGATAAAGACTTGCTTGGCGATGTTTATCTACTAAACGTGTGGGGAACTTGGTGTCCAACTTGTGTTGCCGAGCTGAGTTATTTAACCGAACTCAGAGAGCAGGGTGTGAAGATTGTAGGATTATATTATGAGCAAGCCTACGACCCAGATTTTGGCGATCAGTTTGACATCAATAAACTGCGCGCTGAAGTACAGGCGATGTTGGCACGTACCGGTAATCCTTATCAGTTTAATATTTTGGACTTAAATCGAACGCTAGCCTTAGATTTAGGTGTATCAGGAGCTCCTGAAACGTTTTTAGTCGACAGGCAAGGAAAGATATTGCTACATCATACAGGTGATATAAATCAGCGTGTTTGGCGGGCTAAGTTTGCGCCTAAATTCATGGAGTTAACTCAATGAAGTTTGTAATGATATTACTGTTAATGTTGTGTGGCACTGTTGCTGCTACACAAGATAAATACGAATTTGCTAACGAAGAGCGCGCTGCAACTTTTAAAGAGCTTACGCTTGAGCTGCGTTGTCCAAAGTGTCAAAACCAGAACATTGCAGACTCAGATGCCGTTGTTGCTAAAGACCTTAGAGAAAAGGTACTAAGCCTAGTTAACGAAGGTAAAAGTAAGCAAGAAGTCATTGACTATATGATTGATAGATATGGTTATTTTGTACACTATCAACCTCCAGTGACACCTGCGACAATCGTATTGTGGGTATTGCCCGTGTTAATCGTCATTATTGGTTTTGGTTTTATTGTTTTTAGACAAAAAAAGGCATCGCGAAAACAGGCCTGGAGTAGTGAAGACGAGCAACAACTGGCCAAGCTAATTCAACAATATCAGCGTAGGGAGCAATAATGATGACAGGTCTTTTGCAAATGTGGAGTATGTTTGCACTACTCACATTATTAGCTGTACTGTTTGTTGTTGTACCATTTTTGCGTAGAGAAAAAATACTACAAGTTGACAATGAAGCGAATGCACAACGCATTGATATTTATCAGCAGAGACTCACTGAATTGAAAGTTGATTTAGATAATCAACGTATAGACCCACAAATGCATCAAGAGTCTGTACTTGAGTTAAAGCGACGCTTACTTAATGAGCTTTCTCCGGAGAAGCAGCTTAATAGCCGTGGGAATAACCGTATATTTGCGCTGACAGGCTTTTTATTTACCTTGGCGGTGAGCGGGGTTTTTTACTATTTTACAGGCAGTCAGCAGCAAGTCGCCAATTGGTATGAAGCGATTGAGAAGCTCCCTGAATATGGTGAGCGAGCAGTGTTGCAGCAAGGTGAGTCACTTTCAGCTAATGAATTGCAGGCGTTTGCATTAGGTTTACGCACAAAGCTTGCAAATAGCGGTGATGATGCCGTTGCATGGATGCTGCTAGGGCGTGTAGCAATGTCACTCAATGACTTTGAAATGGCCAAACAGGCATTTGAAAAAGCGCTGAAAATGGAGCCTAGCAACCATAATGTGTTAATTAATTACAGCCAAGTGTTATTAGTGGAAGGTTCTGAGTCTGCCATGAATAAAGCTGCTCGGCTTTTAGCTAAGGTATTAAAGAGTAATCCAAGTAATGTTGATGCGATTTCGCTTTTGGCACTTATTGCATATGAGAAGCAAGACTGGTTAGAAGCTAAAACGGCTTTTGAAGTACTACTTGCTAATATGGAAAGCAACGACCCGCGTTATAGCATGATAGAACAACGCATTGACGAAATTGCGCAAAAAATCGCTCCAGAACAAGCACAAAATATTCAAAGCTTAACGGTTAATGTTACGTTAGATGAAAGCTTGCTATCGGACATGCCACAGGGTGGTACGTTATTTGTGTTTGCAAAAGCAGCCAATGGACCTGCAATGCCTTTGGCAGTTGCAAAACTTACAAATTTTAACTTGCCTTTGACGGTGACTCTCGATGATAGTATGGCAATGATGCCTGACTTAAAGCTTTCAAACTATCAAGAAGTTATCGTTACTGCTCGTATCTCTATAGATAATAGTGTGATGCCTCAAGCAGGAGAGTTGGAAGGGCAAAGTGATGTTGTTTCTTTATTGGCGGATAGCAACGAGGTTGTGGTGCACGTCAATCGAATTATATCAAGTACAGGAAAGTAAATGTTTAAGCCTATATTAGCTGCTTTTGCAGCCATCGTTATCAGCGGCTGTGCGAGCGTACCCGCTGAAAAAGAAGACGAGCGTGACCCATTACAGTCACTCAACCGTCCTATTTACGATTTCAATATGGAGGTGTTGGATACTTATATTCTAAGGCCGCTAACTGTGGGTTATGTAGAAATAACACCTCAGCCAGTGCGCACTGGCTTAGTTAATTTTAGTACCAATTTGACGACTCCAACGGATGCAATTAATGCAGGTTTACAAGGTAAACCTGCTAGTATGGGCATCAATGTTGCTCGTTTTCTTGTCAACTCTACAGTGGGTATTTTTGGTATATTTGATGTTGCCAGCAGCTTAGGCCTCAAACATCAAGATGAAGATTTTGGCCAGACGCTGGGTGTCTGGGGAGTTGGTGATGGTGCTTATCTGATGTTACCAGGTATGGGGCCTTCAACAGTGAGAAACTTATCTGGTGATATTGTTGATAACTTTGTACTACCAGAAATAGCACTGAGTTCACCGCAGACGATAGGGTTATTTGCAATTAAAGTGCTTGAAGCGAGAGCATCTTTAATGGCGCAAGAAAAGCTGCTAGAAGAGTCTTTAGACCCATATATTTTTGTAAAAGACGTTTATTTTCAACGTCAGCTTTATGAACTATATGACGGTAACCCCCCAATCAAAGAAGAGCCAACGGATTTTGATGAGGACTTCCTAGAAAATCTGTAAGTTGTTTTGATTTTAGGAAAGAGATAGGCTGGCGACGGGCAGTGCCAGCCTATATTGGTTGGGAGAGTAGGCTCCCACAAATTCTGTTTTAGTGCATAGCACCGCTTTGCTTGCGATAAAAGCCTAAATCATTAAGCTTCTCGACTAGTAATGAGGGGTCTTCTATTTTTGACGGGACAGATTCATCTCGTAAAAAGTGGTCATCTGGCACGTTGTGTAAATCCAACATTTTGTTAAAAAGAATACTGCGCATTGTCAGCGCTGTCATTCCGCTGTTTTGGATCTCGTCAAGACGATTTTGTAGATCAGAAAATGGCCTAGATTGTACATCATCAACAACCGCAGCGAAGTGATTTACCTGTTTGTTTTTTAGCATTTTGGCCTTCTCCCGAGAAACATCCAATTGTTATTGTTAGTAACATCCATCATATTTTTGTGTTAAAAATAGATACTTACCTCTTTCAAGATGAAAACAGTGTACTCTGTTTTAATGGTAGATTACTAACTTCGATGTAAAGCTTTGTAAATCGAGTAAAGTCTAAATTTAGAATATTTTATGAAGGAAGTTTGGATGTCTAGAAGTAAGATATTGATGTTCAAATAAAAATAATTCTCAGTACCTTTTATGGTACTGAGAATTATTTTGTAAACTAAGAAAATAAATTTTGTTTTACGTGCTCAGCAAAACCACTACCAGCCTCAAGATAGAAGTTATAAGTCGAGTTTACTCCCATTTCTTCTAACTCTCTTTGCTGATCGGGGTAATTTGCGATAGCGGTCACTTGGCCCTTAAAGCCAGACGCTTTGAGTTGCTCTAACGCATAGATATTTTGCATATGCTTGGGCATAGCAAGCATAACCATATCAACACGAGAGTGATTTACTCGCTGCCAAAAGTCAGGATCTGTAGCGTCGGCAAGTAGCACTCTGCGGCCTCTTTGCACATGTTTATCGACGACTTCGGGTTTTATATCTATACCGGCAATAGAGCCAGGATGTGTTGCTTCAATTGTTTCATAGGCACCGGTTCCAATGCGGCCCATACCAAAGATCACAATACGCGTGTCGGTTAGGTTGACAGGTAGCTCCTCTTCAAGGCGTTTGTCACTCTCAAATTTTAGTAATAATGGTTCAAGCTTGACGTAAATACCATTGGCGCGTTTGTTCAATGGCGAAGCGATTACAAAGGTGATTGATACTGCAATAGCTACGACCGCCAACCAATCTGCAGCAATTGCACCACTGCTTGCGGCAACGGCACATACGATGAGTCCGAACTCACTGTAATTGGCCAGCGTAAATGCGCTTAATAAGGAGGTTCTAGCGCGTAGTTTAAATAAATTTGTGAGGAGATAATAAAAACATACTTTAATTGGCAATACTAATGTGAGTAGGCAGGCAATGAGTAACGCATCAAAGCTCATATTGGCATTGAGGCCAATGTTTAAAAAGAATCCAACAAGTAGTACATCTTTTAAATTCATTAAGGATTTAGAGAGCTCACCTGCTTTTTTATGTGGCGCAAATAGCATACCAATTATAAGCGCACCTAAGTCTCCTTTGAGCCCTGCAAATTCAAACGCGTGATAGCCAATGACGAGGGCGAAGAAGAAGCCAAATAGGGGCAGTAGTTCGCCATGCTTTGAGCGGTTTAGTATCCATAACATTACTGGCCTGAACACCGGGAGAGCAACAAGTAAGACTAAAGCCCATACGTTAGGTGCTTTGCCTGTACTAATTGCTAAAAATACGACCGCGAAAATGTCTTGCATAACCAAGATGCCAATAGATATTTTGCCATGTAGGCTCGACATCTCTCCACGCTCTTCTAGTACTTTTACAGCAAACACAGTGCTTGAAAAACTAAATGCGAAACCAACTAAAAGCGCACTCGACATAGTTAAGTCGGTAAATAACGGCAGGCTCATGGCGCCAAGCAATAGTAGCAGGGAGGCAAAAAATGCACTGCTTAATACAATATGCAAGGTAGCTGGTGCCCAAACTTGTGCTTTCACCAAATTACCAATCTTTAGCTTAAGGCCAATACTGAATAGCAATAAGGTTACGCCCAAGTCAGCTAGTTGGTTTAATAGTTCAGTGCTCCTATAACCAAGTAGGTTTAGGATAAACCCCGCCATTAAAAAGCCAATAAGCGGTGGCAGCTTTAATTGGTATACCGAAAAACCGCATGCGAATGCTGCGGCGAAAAACAAAAGTTCCATAGCATGTATGTATTGATTCTACCTAACTTCAGTGTATCAGAACTATATGATTTATAAATTGAAAATTTATTCTACAAGCGATGAAAGGGGGAGTTTCTGAGTCAATTGAACAATAATGTGAGTATTATGACAAATTTTCGCTGACAAGTATTAAAAAATGTGGTTAAGATGCCCTAAAGAAACATTTCTACAGGAGAAGTAATGTTTAAAAAGATTCTCGCATCTGTCGGAATTGGTGCGGCAAAAGTGGATACTGTATTAGAAACTGAGCACTTATATCCAGGGCAAATATTTCAAGCTAAAATCGTTATAAAAGGTGGAGACATAAGCCAAGAAGTTTCAGGTTTAGAAATGGCTTTGATGACTCGAGTGAAAGTGGAAAATGACGAAGGCCACTACTTTGTTAACCATGTCATTGAGAAATGGAAAATTGGTGAGCGTTTTGTGATTGATGCACAACAAAGTAAAGTGATCCCGTTTGAGGCTCGATTGCATTCAGAAACTCCAATTACCGAGTTAAATGCAGGTTATAATCACTGTCATGTTTGGTTGGAAACTGGACTCGATATTGACCTAGCGTTAGACCCCACTGACCGAGATACACTGCATATATATCCTAATGATGCGATAAAAACTTGTATGTTGGCGATGGAAAGGCTCGGTTTTGGACTGGTTAAATCAGATGTGGAGAGAGGGCATTTAAGGGCTAGTAACTTTCATACAGTTTCTGGCTGCTATCAGGAGTTAGAGTATCGACCGCAAAATAGTACTCTGTTTGGTATACAGGAAGTTGAGCTTTCCTTTGTACCAGAGGCTCACCGCACGCATGTTTTAATCGAACTAGATAGGGCGTTTCAAAGTGATGGGTATGTCGACCTAACGATTGAACATGATCATGTAAACTTGTCACAACTTTGCGATCAATTAGAACGCTTGTTTGCATAAAAATTTGTTGACTAGAAAATGCCCAGGGTCTCTGGGCATTTTTGTTTTTAAATGAACTCAGAAATGGATAAGGGCGTTCCAGTTGTTGCTATTTTTAAAGTCGGCAGCACTTACAATGGTCGTTTTTTATCCCATAATCAATATCTTGAATAAGTAGGGCTATTGAGAACATGCGCTTATTCATCGCTGAGGTGAAATAGATAGGGGTCGCGGATGCAATGGTTGGTGAAGAGATTTTCAGATCTTGATATAAATTTAATGTTTGATGTTTTAAAGGCTCGTGTAGATGTATTTGTTGTAGAACAACAATGTCCATACCCTGAATTAGATGAGGTGGACAGGCATAAGCTGACCCGACACCTTATGCTGGTCGAACAAGGGCAGGTTTGTGCCTATGCGCGCGTTTATGCAAAATCGGCTCATGAATGTGCAATTGGTAGAGTATTAATCGTTAAAGAACACCGTGGAAAAGGGTTGGCTAAAGATTTAATGCGGCAGGCGCTTGAGATCTGTAATTCAGAGTTTAAGGAAAGAGACATTGTTCTTTCAGCTCAAGTATATTTATTGCCTTTTTACAGCTCTTTGGGATTTGTGCCACAAGGGGATGAGTACTTGGAAGATGGTATAGCTCATAGAGATATGCGCTTGGGTAGAGCACTTGCCTAACATGCAAGTGCTCTTATTTTATTTATTGCGAGTGAATAAATACCAGAGCAATGGCTAATGGGCATACAAATTTGATATACCATGGCCATATTTTCCAAAAAATGCTCGAATCAGCCTCTTCGTAGCCACTCTTGATTTCTGTGAGTAGCTTATGTCGGCTCCAGATCCAGCCTACAAAAATACAGCACAACATACCGATAAGTGGTTGTCCAAACTGAGTTGTTAGACTTACCACGAAGCCAAATAAGCTATTAAAGTTAAAGATAATGGTAAAGCTAATTAAGGAGATCAGACCGCCGATCACCCACGTTGCTTGTAAACGCGATAATGCAAATCGCTCAACGGCGTACGATACGGGTGCTTCAAGCATTGAAATTGAAGATGTTAATGCAGCAATGCTCATGAGCGCGAAAAATGCAAATCCTACAAATAGACCAACATCGCCCATACTTTCAAATAAGGCTGGTAATACTTGGAATACTAAGGTGTCTTCTGATAATAATTGGCCGTTGGCACTGAAGATCTCAACACCTTGAGCTTGTGCTACATACATTGCTGGGATAATTAAAAGTCCCGCTACAAATGCAATAAAAACGTCGATGAGGGTTACATATGCGCCCAGAGAAACGAGGTTTTCTTGTTTGCTAATGTAAGAGCCATAAATGATCATTACACTGGTGCCCAGAGATAATGAGAAAAATGCTTGGCCCAGCGCGCTTACTAGTAATTCGGGGTTTAAGATAGAGGAAAAATCCGGCACCAAATAGGCCTTTAAACCTTCACTGGCGCCATTTTGCATAAGCACATAGGCGATAAGTAAAAATAGGATCCCTAGCAGGGCTGGCATCAGGCGTTTTGACCACTTTTCTATGCCGTTTTCTACGCCTTTACTGATAATTGAAATGGTTAGTAGCACAAATAAAGTAGTGAAAATTAAGTCGCGCGCTAGCGATTGGTTATTTAACCAATTTGCGGTATCAGACAACCCCGAGAGTGTGGCAATAGGTTCAAGGGTTGCACTAAACATCCATCCAGCAACAATCGCATAAAAACTTAAAATTAAGCCTGCACAAATAATGCCCCCAAAGCCGACAATGAAAGCGAAGCGTTTATTGAGCGGGTTGTTAGATAATTTTTGTAATGAAGAAACGGCATTTGCTTGGCCGTGGCGACCGATAACCAGTTCGGCCATTAATGCTGGGTATGCTAAACAAAACGCCAGTACTAAATAAACCAGTACAAAAGCGGCTCCACCATTACTTGCTGTTTGGGTAGGAAAGCCCCAAATATTACCTAAACCTACGGCAGACCCTGCTGCTGCCATGATAAATCCAAAGCGAGAACTAAATTCTCCGCGCACACTGCTCATATTATTTATACTTCTCTATTTTTTTACGGCGGCTGACAATCTACTGTAAATAATGACAAATAAAAAGCGCTAATTGTCATTAGAATGCCATGATCTAGCACAACTTTTTTGTTATTTATTGATTGTAACTTTATCTCTCCAAGGCAATTTGTATGCTTTTAGGAGAAGCTCTTGCTTTATCAGTAGATTAACAGCCGAGTGTTAACCTTGTGTGGCTATTACTTTACGCTGCTCACTGTGCTTTACAAGGCAAAATTAAGGTGAATTTTGCACCGCGTAACACTTCTGATTGTGACACAGACACCTTTCCATGGTGCCAATCGACCACTTTTGCAACGATGGCAAGGCCTAATCCATAACTTTTTTGGGCCCGATTGCGATGTGATTGCTCTTGAAAAAACGGGCTAAAAACTTTGTGCCAATTTTGAGGTGCAATACCTGGCCCATCGTCTTCAATATGAATGTAGACATGTTGTTCGTCACTTTGGACCCTGACAAGTATCGTCATAGTTGCAAAGTCGGCCGCATTGCTTAGTAAGTTAGTAACTGCACGGGCGAGCCAGTGAAGGTCTGCAGTAATTGACAATGAGGACTCAATTTCATGCTCCACCTTTAACCCCGCACCTTGCAGTTTGGGGGCGACTTGTTCAATTAAGGCCAGAAAGTAGTCAGTTGCAGATGTTTGTTCGAATTTGAGTAAATGAGCCTTTTGTTCTAGCGTTGCAAAAGATAAGTAGCTTGCGAGCATGTCTTCCATTTGATCTAAGTCTTTTTCCATTCTGTTCAAGAGACTGTAAATTTTGTTGATATCACCCTCATCCAATGCGGCATCAAGTCCAAATCTTAAGCATGCAACTGGGGTTCGAATATCATGCGATAGACTAGATGCTAGTAGTTTGTTTTCAGCTAGTAGCTTTTCTATTTGGCTCGCCATGCGATTAAACGTTAATTCAACATCTTTAATATAGGTAAATTTGTCAGTGGCGATTCTGGCGCTGAAGTTACCGCTTGCAAATTGTTTTGCCGCATCAGTAAGAATAGATAAACGCTTAGCAAGTGGCGAAAGAATAAACCACATAAATGTGCATACGCCAGTGTAAAACAGTAGTGTTAAGAAGGCGTCGTTGTCTTTTTGCTCTGGGGGTTTTGCTAGCCGCAGCTCTAGGTAGTCTGGTAAAAGTTTTTGATTTGTTTTTAATAAATAAAAGCCTTGTTGGTCTTCTAAGATCAGGCCTTTACTTTGTAGCATTTGCACTTTTAACTCTGAAGGCACTGCTAGAGTGTCACCTTTTTTGTAGCTTATTTCTAGCTCGTAGTCAGCACTTAAGGTTTCTATGAAGCTGGCTCTTTGCCCCAGAGATTGTCTTGCAACTTGTTTAGCTGCACCACTGGCGAGCGTACTTTGCCAACCAAAGTGATTCTCGGTTTCGAAAGTTTGTTCGCTAAAAAGGTCAATGAGCCAACCTAATACGACGATAGAGACTAATGCACTGGTAAGTAGATATATGTAGAGCTTTCTCACTGCGTTAGCTCTACCATGCACTCGGAACCAATAAGTAGCCTTTACCCCATATTGTTTTTATTTTTTCAGGGTGTTGAGGGTCATCATTGAACTTCTTTCTTAGGGCTGAGATTAAAACATCAACGCTGCGGTCTAATCCATCGTACTCTCTGCCTTTGGTTGCTTTAAAAACCGCGTCACGCGATACGACTTCTCCAGCGTTTGAAGCAAGGAAATGCAACAACAAATACTCGGCACTTGAGATATTAACTTCCTCGCCTTGCAAAAGTACTTTGCGGGCTTGCGTATCAATGCTTAAATTGCCAACTCGAATTGAATTGTCATCATCATTGTTGCCAGCTGCTGAGTCGTTAGATGCACGCAACATCGCTTTTATTCTCGCAAGTAATGCCCTTGGTCGAACAGGTTTGATCACGTAGTCACTCGCACCTACTTCTAAGCCAATAACTTCATCCATCTCTTCATCTTTTGCGGTAAGCATCACGATAGGCTTTTGGTAGAATTGGCGTAATTCGCGACAGACGCTAATACCATCTTGTCCGGGTAACATAACATCGAGTAAGACAATATCTGGTGAGAGAGATTTGACCATTGCGATGACTTGATCGCCACGCACACACACGTGGGTTGTATACCCTTGATTATTTAAATAATCAGCTACCCACTGGGCAAGAGACTCATCATCCTCTACCAGTAAAATTGTACCGTAGTTATCCATATTTACCTCCAACTTATTTTGATGCTAGTAGCGATGATTGGGACTTTTGAAACAAATTTCAATTTTGCCTGAGTAATACATCACTGTCACTTTTTAAATTAGCCTTTACTGGCTTACTCGTATTCTGTTGATTTGCAGTGACGAATTTATGCTAAAAAACGTAACGGACACTTAACTTCGCCTTGTGTTGATGGTTTTGTCTCACAATGGGGCTTTGGTAAATCTGCTTAGAAAACCATGTCGACATCCATCCAGCTAAAAATACCCAGTTTTCATTTAAAGGGTACTCTGCATGAAACTCATAGACTAAACTATATGCACTTTGAGGGCGGTATACTGGGCGGCCTTGGGCTTGTTCATGTGCTTTGATGCCAAAATAATAGTTGCTAAAGTCATCGGAGTATTTGGATACCCCGAATGCACTTCTGAGCTCCCAGTTATGCCAAGGAATAATTTTGCTGAAATACGCACTCATGATCCAGCCGTTATGTCGGCTACTAATATCTTGAAGTAATTCAAATGATAACTGACTATCAGCGTTAAACAGCCGGCTCAAACGAAGCCCTGAAGTTAAATCAAATTTTCGTTCATCAATACCACTGAGTTCAGGTATCTTATTTGAATTATACAAATCAAATCCATTTTCACTAATGCCATCTTGTGCTTGCGTAAAAATGAGGTCTAACCCCCAATCAAATTTATCAATTAAGCTGTACCCAACAATCACTCCGCCTGTTAGTTGACTATGGTCAACGTCTAAATACCAATTTCCATATGTTGCCGACACATTGATATTAAAAACTTCTATGCCTTCTTGATACGCATGAGAGCCAATGAGATATGAATTATCAAAAATCAGTCCAAACCCGAGGCTAACGTCGTAGTAAAGTTGATCACTGGGGTGTAACGTGTTATCTGCATATAGTCGGTTACTCGCATGCAAAGAGAAAGAGAGATATAAGCAAAGCAATGTAAAGAAAAAGGCGCGTGACATATATACTCACCAACAAGACAGTTGGTGAGTATTATATTGAGATTGTTTTATTGAACTGTAAAAAAGTGTTGTATTAAAGTACGTTGATTTTATCGATTAAAATCGCAGTGAGCTTTTGGTGCATGGCACTAGTTAGCGCGCTGACTTCTGTTTCTGTGCATGCGCCAGCAGACTTCTCAGGTCCGCTGATCGCCTCTTCTACTTTGTATTCAGGCAGTTGCACCGGCTCTTGGGCACGCGCAATTCTGGCTTGCTCGCTATTTTGCTCAACAACAAAAGAGATAACATCATGCTCGTTGGTTAGCTTTTGTTCTTTAGTGTAACTAAATTGCAGTGGGGTGCCTTGGAAGCTGGCGCTGTCGATAGAAGACTTAGCAAACCAAACAACATCTGAAGACGCAACGTGCGTTAAGCGCATGCTTACACTGGCAATAATATTACTGCATTGATAACTCGGCGCTTGTTGAGTAACAAGCTTATAAAGCGGATGAGATGCTTTGGGCCTGTTGAGTAGATAGGTTTTATCAGGCCCAAATGAAAGGTCTAATTGATGTACGTTTAGAACGTAATCAGCGCCACGTTTTTCAGTGACAGATAAGCCTTGATTTTTGAGTGATTGAGTAATGTAAGACTTTAATGTATCGGTCATCGCGACTTTGTCAGCAACAATACGCACTGTATTATTTTTTTCGATGGGATGCGCTGGCAGCTGCACTGATTTTATCCTTGCTGAGTCGAGTTCAGTACTATAGCTAAGTTGATAGATTTCTTTACTTAATAATGGCTTAGGTGGCACATTAAGTTTTGGTGCCATCTTTGGTGTTAATGAGCACCCAAAAGATAAAGCCAGAATGAAAAATATAAGTAAAAAACGCATCCAAGTACCTCAAATAGTAATTAAAGTATTAATTGGTAATACAAACAACGCCAAATTTCGTGATAAACTTCAATCAATTCGAGCTTACAGAGTTATTATGAAGTATTTAGTTGTTGTTGTATTTTGGCTATTTACGACAAAAGTCCATGCATTAGAAGACGCAAAGCAGCAGTGGCACCAATTTTTGAACAGCTATTCTAAGCAAGTCGAGCGAAAACTAAAAGAAAAATCAATTCCTGGCGCCGCTTTAAGCATCGTGCACGGAGATTTTGGCGATTTAGCTAAAGGCTATGGTAAAACTCAGGTGCGAAAAGGGCATGCTGTAGATAAAAACACTCGGTTTCGATTAGCGTCGGTGTCAAAAACCTTTGCTGGTTCTTTGACTGCAAAGTTAGTGAGTCAGGAATACTTGCAACTAGATGATTACGTGGGCGCCTACTTACCTTATTTAGAAAATACCGATTACCGATCACTCAAAGTATTCCACCTATTGAGCCATTCCAGTGGACTGGTGCCCAATGCCTATGACAATTTAATTGAGTCTAGAATGTCTTATGGCGAAATCATTGAACGTTTAGTGAAAGTAGAACGGATATGTTCGCCTGGCCAGTGCTATGGCTATCAAAATGCCATGTTTAGCCTAATTTCTGACGTTATTCACAGCGCAACAGGAATGCCTTATGAGCGCTGGTTAGCCGAGTTTATATTTAAGCCTTTAAAAATGAGTGATGGTGGCGTTGGTATCGATAATATGCAAAAAGACAATAACTATGCATTACCTCATGTTTTAGGGCGAAAGCGTTGGCATACAGCAAGGTTGAAGTCACATTATTATAAAGTAGTGCCTGCAGCAGGCATAAATGCAAGTGCTCAGGATATGGTGCAATGGCTGAAAGCGCAATTAGGGCATTACCCCGACGTATTGTCTCTTGATGCATTGACGATACAAGGTCGTCCATATACGCACACAAAGCGAGAACTAAGGCGCAGAATATGGCGTAACCACGTAGATGAAGCTTATTACGGGCTAGGGTGGCGCATATATGATTACGATGGTGAGCATTTGATGTATCACAGCGGGTGGGTACAAGGTTATAGAACTGATGTTGTTGTTATTCCAGCATTAAATGTGGGCTTTAGCTTATTGCTCAATGCAGAAAGTGGTGTGATAAATGAATTAACAACGGATTTTATTTCTCAGGTTATTGCGTTGTATAGAATGGCGCCACCGCAATAAATTGATGGCGCTCGATATGCGAATTAAGAACGAGGTAGTTGAATTTTCTTTTCTTCGCTTTGGCGGTACAAAACGATTGTATGGCCAATTGTTTGCACCTTGTGCGCACCAGTTTCACGCACAATCGCATCAAAGATAAGCTGTTTCGTCTCACGATCGTTAGTTGGCACTTTTACTTTGATGAGTTCATGGATGTTTAAACATTGGTCTATTTCAACCAAAACACCTTCTGTTAAACCATTTGCACCGAGTAAAACTACTGGTTTAAGTGGGTGTGCTAACCCTTTAAGATACTGCTTTTGTTTATTTGATAAAGTCATATTGGTACAATTTACTAAATGTAGGCTTGAATTTTCATATTCTACCGCCATCTAGACAATATTACTAATGAGTTGCAGTTAATATGGCAAATAAAAAGCACTCAGCGAGCTCAAAGCGCTGGTTAAAGGAACATGTAGACGACCCATATGTTCATGAGGCACAAAAGCGAGGGTTTCGTTCTCGCGCAATTTTTAAGCTAGAAGAGATACAACAGCGGGATAAGTTGATTAAGCCCGGTATGAGTGTGGTTGACTTGGGTGCCGCGCCGGGAAGTTGGTCGCAGTACTTAGCAGAACAAGTAGGCGATAAAGGGCAAGTCATTGCCTGTGACATTCTACCGATGGACTCATTGGCAGGTGTTGATTTTTTGCAAGGTGATTTTCGTGAAGAAGCCGTGCTTGATGCTTTGCTTCAACGCATTGGCGGTAAGACAGTCGATGTTGTTTTTTCAGATATGGCCCCCAACATGAGCGGTAATATGTCGACTGATCAAGCGGGTAGCATGTATTTGGTTGAGCTTGCGCTCGATATGTGTCATCAGGTACTTTGTAAAAATGGCGCGTTTGCAGTAAAAGTTTTTCAAGGCGAAGGTTTTGATCAGTTTGTGCAAGAGGTTCGTAAATGTTTTAACGTGGTTAAAATAAGAAAGCCAAAAGCTTCTCGTCCACGTTCTCGTGAAGTTTATATAGTGGCGACAGGATACAAACTGTAGTACAGTTGAAAGGCATTAAAGTTGAATTTAAATAATTTTGGATACAAGAGGTTAACCCCTTGAGCGATATGGCGAAGAATTTAATACTCTGGTTAGTTATAGCTGTCGTGCTTATGACTGTCTTTCAGAGCTTCAATAGCGGCGATTTAACAGATCGTCAAACGAGTTACACGCAGTTTGTAAAAGAAGTGCGCAGCGGAGCGGTTAGGGATGTAAACATTGATCGTTCGTCAGGTACTATTACAGGTATGAAGGGAAATGGAGAGCGTTTCCAAACCATTATGCCGATGTATGATGAAGACCTGATCAATGATTTATTAAAAAATGATGTAAATGTAAAAGGCGTTGCGCCGGAAGAGCAATCTTTCCTTGCTAACATTTTCATCTCTTGGTTCCCTATGCTGTTGCTTATTGGTGTGTGGATATTCTTCATGCGTCAAATGCAAGGCGGTGGCGGTAAAGGCGCGATGTCGTTTGGCAAGAGTAAAGCGCGCTTAATGAGTGAGGATCAAGTTAAGACAACTTTTGCGGATGTTGCTGGGTGTGACGAAGCAAAAGAAGATGTAACAGAGCTTGTTGACTTCTTACGCGACCCGTCAAAGTTTCAAAAGCTTGGTGGTAGTATACCAAAAGGTGTCCTGATGGTAGGGCCTCCCGGTACTGGTAAAACGCTACTTGCCAAGGCTGTTGCTGGTGAAGCAAAAGTGCCATTTTTCACAATTTCAGGGTCTGATTTTGTGGAAATGTTTGTAGGTGTTGGTGCATCGCGCGTTCGTGACATGTTTGAACAAGCTAAAAAGGCGGCGCCTTGTATTATCTTCATCGACGAAATTGACGCTGTAGGGCGCAAACGTGGTGCTGGTATGGGTGGTGGTCACGATGAACGTGAGCAAACGCTTAACCAAATGCTCGTTGAGATGGATGGCTTTGAAGGTAACGAAGGTATTATCGTTATTGCCGCAACTAACCGTCCAGATGTACTTGACCCTGCACTGTTACGCCCTGGTCGATTTGACCGCCAAGTTGTAGTCGGTTTACCTGATATCCGTGGCCGTGAACAAATCCTTAACGTTCATATGCGTAAAGTTCCACTAGATGATAATGTTGAAGCGTCACTGATTGCTCGAGGCACGCCAGGCTTCTCAGGTGCTGATCTGGCAAACTTAGTGAATGAAGCCGCGTTATTTGCAGCGCGTGGTAATAAACGCAAAGTAAGCATGGCTGAATTTGATGCTGCGAAAGACAAAATCATGATGGGCGCAGAGCGCAAGTCTATGGTAATGAGCGAGCATGAGAAAGAGATGACTGCTTATCATGAGGCAGGGCACGCTATTGTGGGTCGTTTGGTACCAGAGCATGATCCTGTTTATAAGGTATCAATTATTCCTCGTGGTCGTGCGCTTGGTGTGACTATGTATTTACCAGAGCAAGACCGTGTTAGTCACTCTAAAGAGCATTTAGAGTCTATGCTATCAAGTTTGTATGGTGGTCGTATCGCAGAAGCACTTATTTACGGTGAAGATAAAGTCACGACCGGTGCAAGTAATGATATTGAGCGTGCGACAGACATCGCTAAGAAGATGGTTATGCAGTGGGGATTAAGTAGCAAACTTGGTCCACAAATGTACCTTGAAGAACAAGGTGAGATGTATATGGGCGGCGGCTCGCACCGTACGGCAGGTATGTCTGACGAAACTGCAAAGCTGATCGATTCAGAAATCAAAGACTTTATAACTCGCAACTATCAACGTGCAGAGCAAATCCTAAAAGACAATATGGATATTTTACACAGTATGAAAGATGCGCTAATGAAGTATGAAACAATCGATGCAGGTCAGATTGATGACTTGATGGCACGTACAGAAGTTCGTCCTCCGCGTGATGCGCACGATAGAAAACCGGATAACAAAGAACCGAAACAGGAAAAGTCGGTACCTGTAAGTGACGAAAAGCCGGAAGAAAAGCCACAAAATTCATCTGAACTTGATGATAGGCCTGAATAACGGTTAAAATAGCTAATAGTTTTTAAAGCCCCGCGATGACGGGGCTTTTTCTTACCATAATCAACAATTATAGGTGAATATTTCGCCTAGTTTTAATTACCAAACACAGCGTTTTGGTAATAATTACGATTACTCTCAGTTGAGTAAAAAACAATGAAAACCACAATTTGTTTACCCCGAGGCCGTGAATTATGCCTCGATACGCCCCAAATAATGGGGATTGTTAATGTCACTCCTGATTCTTTTTCAGACGGTGGGTTTTACTACCAAGCTGACAACGCTGTCAATCAAGCGCTATCTTTATTAGAACAAGGTGCAACTATACTGGATGTTGGAGGTGAGTCTACCCGCCCTGGTGCACCTGATGTTGCCTGTGAAGAAGAGCTAAAACGAGTGATCCCTGTTATCGAACAGATCCGACGTCACAGCGATTGTGTGATTTCTGTTGATACCAGTAAGGCCGAAGTCATGCGTGAAGCAATTAAAGCAGGGGCTGACATTGTTAATGATGTCAGAGCGCTTCAAGAGCCTGGTGCTTTGGAGGTTGTCGCACAATATCCTGAGGTGGCTATCTGCTTGATGCACATGCAAGGCCAACCTAGAACAATGCAGAACAACCCGACTTATACTGACTTGGTAACAGACATAAAGGCATTTTTCAGTGCGCGTATTTTGGCTTGTAAAGACCATGGTATTGATACGCAACGCTTGATACTCGACCCCGGATTTGGGTTTGGCAAAAATTTGGCCCACAATTATGAGTTACTGGGAAGCTTTGATAGCTTCCAGTCTTTTGAATTACCCCTTTTGGCTGGACTATCACGTAAGTCTATGTTTGGCCATTTATTGAATAGAGAAACAAATGAACGCCTAGCAGCTAGCCTCGCTGGGGCTTTGTTGTGTGCACAAAAAGGTGCCCACATCATACGAGTTCATGACGTACAACAAACTGCTGATGTGCTAAAAGTATGGCATGCAGC
This sequence comes from Pseudoalteromonas sp. A25, assembly GCF_009176705.1. Lineage (NCBI taxonomy): Bacteria > Pseudomonadati > Pseudomonadota > Gammaproteobacteria > Alteromonadales > Pseudoalteromonadaceae > Pseudoalteromonas > Pseudoalteromonas sp. A25. The sequence goes on from NZ_AP021846.1 coordinate 1,314,627, forward strand.
GTGTAATGGAGTAACCATATGACAACTAGAAAGTATTTTGGCACTGATGGAGTCAGAGGATTAGTGGGGCAGTTTCCTATCACCCCTGAATTTGCGCTGAAATTAGGCTGGGCAGCCGGTAAAGTTTTATCTAAAACAGGCACTAAAAAAGTAATTATAGGTAAAGATACACGTATATCTGGTTATCTGTTGGAAACTTCTTTAGAAGCAGGCTTGATTGCCGCTGGTATTGATGTTGTGTTGCTGGGGCCGATGCCTACACCTGCAGTTGCCTATCTCACACAAACGTTTAGAGCAGAAGCTGGAATAGTGATCAGTGCATCTCATAATCCATATCACGATAATGGCATTAAATTCTTCAGTGGTAACGGTCTTAAGTTAGCAGACAGTGTAGAGCTTGAGATTGAAGCTATGATGGACGAAGAGATGACCTGCGTTCCATCAGAGAAATTGGGAAAAGCACGACGCTTAGAAAATGCAGATGGTCGTTACATTGAGTTTTGTAAAAGTCAGTTTCCAAAAGAGCTATCACTTGAAGGCTTAAAAATAGTTCTTGACTGTGCTAATGGTGCCACCTATCACATTGCGCCAGCAGTTATGCGAGAGCTGGGTGCAACAGTGATTTGTCATGCTTGTGAGCCAAACGGCGTAAACATAAACCATGAGTGTGGTGCAACACATGTTGATAGCCTGAAGCGCCAAGTTTTAGAGCATAAAGCAGATGTTGGTATCGCTTACGATGGCGATGGTGATCGCGTCATGATGGTTGACCATAAGGGACATGTCTTTGACGGTGATGATATCGTGTACATCATCGCTTGTTTAGCTCACGCTAATGGCACACTTAGAGGTGGTGTTGTCGGTACCGTCATGTCAAATATGGGGCTGGAAAATGCGCTGATCGCGAAGGGGATTGAGTTTGCGCGCAGCAAAGTTGGTGATCGCTATGTGATGGAATTACTGAGCCAGAATGGTTGGACGCTAGGTGGCGAAAGCTCTGGTCACGTGCTAAATCTAGATTTGATCTGTACTGGGGACGGTATTATATCTAGTTTGCAGGTGCTTGCTGCTATGGTGTCACAAAATAAGACTCTACAAGATTTAGGTAATGGCTTTACCAAATACCCAATGAAGATGATTAATGTTCGCTATACAACCAGTAACGATCCAACTGAGCAGGAGATTGTTAAGAAGGCGGTTGAAGAGGTTGAGCAGCAATTGGCGGGCAAAGGTCGTGTGTTATTACGAAAATCAGGTACAGAGCCGGTGATCAGAGTCATGGTTGAAGCAGAGCAAGAGAAGCAAGTTATCGACTTTGCTACAAAAATTGCTGAAGTTGTTGAATCTGTGAGCAATTAGTCTGCTTTTTAATTTTATTTCTTGTAAATCAGGGTGAGTCAAGTTAGTATCTCACCCGCTTCTGACGCGGAGTATCGTATGACACAGCGTAAGCCTATTGTTGCAGGTAATTGGAAAATGAACGGCTCATTCGAGCTAGTAGCCGAAATTTGCAGCGAAGTAAAAAAGTATAAAAATCTGAATGTAGATGTAATTATTTTTCCACCCGCTTTATTGCTAAGTGAAGTGGTAAAAAATGGCATTGAATCTGGTACGCAAACGATATCAGAATTTGACGCAGGTGCTTATACGGGTGAAATTCAGGCACAACTGGCGCACGAATTAGGTGCCAAGTATACCTTGATTGGTCACTCAGAAAGACGCAGTATTTTCAATGAGTCAGACCAGCAAGTTGCTGATAAGTTTGCTCAAGCACAAAAGTCTGGCTTAACGCCTATTTTGTGTGTAGGTGAAACAGAAGCTGAGCGGGAAGCCGCCCAAACTGAACAAGTTGTTGCTAGGCAAATAAGAGCAGTTATCGATAAATTAGGTATAGCAGCACTGAATGATTCTGTGATAGCATACGAACCCGTTTGGGCTATAGGGACTGGTAAAACAGCAACTCCTGAACAGGCTCAGGCGGTACATAAGTTTATTCGTGATATGCTTAACAGTTATGATAAGCAGGTCGCAAGCTCGCTGCGGATCCTTTATGGTGGCAGTGTGAATGAAAAGAACAGTGAATCATTATTTGCACAAGCAGATATAGACGGCGGACTCATTGGTGGCGCAAGTCTAAAAAAAGATGCTTTTACTAGCATCTGCAATAGTGCAGTAGGGAACGTATAAAATGTACGAAATATTATTAGTTGTTTACTTGATTGTTGCATTAGCACTGGTTGGTATGGTGTTGGTTCAACAAGGCAAAGGCGCAGACATGGGCTCGTCGTTTGGCGCAGGTGCATCAGCAACAGTTTTCGGCTCGTCAGGTGCTGGCAACTTTATGACAAAGACAACCACCATTTTGGCAACCGTTTTCTTTGTTTTGAGCATCGTGCTTGGTAACTTAACCGCCGGTCAAATCAAAAAGACTGATGAGTGGGAAAACCTTGAAGCACCAGCTGCAACCGTAGTGCCGGCTGAATCAGATGTACCAGTGTCATCTGAAGATAACAAAAGTTCAGACGTACCAAATTAATAGATTAGTAGCCTTAAGTTACTCGGTAGTTTGATTCCTCAATCAAGCAATAAACCGAAAAATGCGGATGTGGTGGAATTGGTAGACACGCCATCTTGAGGGGGTGGTGGCTTCGGCCGTGGGGGTTCAAGTCCCCCCATCCGCACCAATTTATTAGAAACCAGCCTGTTGGCTGGTTTTTTTTTGCCTGACGTTTCTAGCGTATTAGCGCGTACTAAAGCTAATACCAATCCGCAATAACACTTATACCAATTTTATTAATACATTGATCATTCTAGCGAGCTAAATAACTCATTAACTGCGTTAAAAATTTCTCATTTAGAACAACTAAATAACGAAATTTTACCTTGTTATCGACAAGGTTTCCTTGCTTTAAAATAGACCACTTAGTTATTTAGACAGTCATTGCTGGCATGGACTCGCTATATTTCATCATTGTTGATTTGTTACTTAGTTGCTTTTCAAAGCTATGATTGCTCAATACAACTTGTATAATCACCTAAATTTCAGTTCATTGCTGCTTTTGATGTGTCGACAAATATCCGCGCCTTTTTAGAGTATCTCTATTGAATATTATTAACTTTGAAATAAAAAGTGTAATCGCTAAGCATGTAAAGCTCGTCTTGCAAAATGATGGTATACAGCTGTATGGCAAACAACAGCACAAATTTTATTTGTGGCGAGATATGCTGTCACCACCAAGGTTATCAGCGGGAATGTTTTTCTGTGATGTGAAAATATCACTCTTAGCTTGCGGCACAGTTGATTGCGTTAAAGTTGAAAAAGGCAAGTTTAGTCAAGCTAATTTCCAAGCGTTATGGGTTAGCCAAAATGCAGCGCATTTGATCAGCACAATCGGCAAAATAGAACGATTACTTCAAGCTCGGTATTTGTCAGCCAGTAATTTAGTGCTAGTGCGTGATATTATCTCATCTTTGGCTCCGCGTTGGCTAAGTTGGCAGCCTGATGTCAAATTAACAGAACCCCTCCTACAGGCGATTTATACGTTGCGCGAGCTAGCGCAATGGCAAGCCAACGACATAGAAGCGTTTCGTGATGCATATATTCTTTACCAAGAAAATAAATATGAACAGTTTTTTGCCAATGTAGAACGTCAACCTTTAACCTCAGCTCAAAGACGTGCCTGTATTGTTCAAGATAATCGGCAGTTACTATTGGCGGGAGCTGGTACAGGCAAAACGAGTGTAATGGCTGCGCGTGCAAAATTTTTGGTTTGTAGTTCGGGTGAAAAAGCTGAAAATATACTGTTACTGGCATATGCAAGTGAAGCTGCTAATGAGCTTCAACAAAGAGTAGGAGCTGATTTTAACTGTTTCACATTCCATGCTTTAGGGATGCATATCATTGAGGCGGTTGAAGGGCACAAGCCGAAGATAAGCTCACTGGTTACTGAACAGCAAAAGAAGCTACAGTTCATTAGTGATACAATACAAGCACTTTGCCTTGCGCCCCACTATTACAGCCAATTTAAGCAGTTTTGTTTACAAGAGTGTCAGACCCCGATCGGAGAGATCACCGAGTTTTTTTCGAGTGTTAATTGTTCTACCGTACTGAAACATATTGCCGTTTTGATTGGTCATTATAAAAATACCAGTGTGTTAAAACAGCTATCAAAAATAGAGTTGCACCATGCGTCACTATTAGAGTGTTTGAAGCCGATTGTTGGGGAATACCAGCTTTACTTAAAAAATGAACAAGCAATCGACTTTGAGGACATGATAGCCAAAACCATCGCGTACCTAGAGCAAGGTAAGTTTATTGTTCCATGGCGCCACATTATGGTTGATGAGTTTCAAGATTTATCGCCTGTTAGAGCCAAATTACTTCAAGCTTTATTAAAGCATGCCAACCAATCTCAGTTGTTCGCCGTTGGCGATGATTGGCAATCGATTTATCGTTTTAGTGGTGCTGATGTTTCATTGATAACTCATTTCAAGGAGTATTTTGGGGCTGCAACAGTAGGCCAGCTCGATCAAACTTTCAGATACCCTCAACAAATTCTAGATGTCTCAAGTCAGTTTGTATGCGCAAATCCAAGTCAACTCGTTAAGCACATGCGTGCTCATATCGATTATGACCACAACTCGTTTGTCAAATGCCCCGTAGATAATGAGCATGACGCATTGAAAGCGATATTGAATCAGCTAGCGCAACAATATGGTCAGTTGAGTGTATTGCTGCTTGCTCGGAATCATAAAATGTTGCCGAGCAAGCAGCAGTTAAAGCAATTAAAAAGTCAGTTTAGTGGCCTTGAATTAAAAGCGATGACTTTTCATGCTTCAAAGGGTAAAGAGGCGCAGTTTTGTATTATTATGGGGTTGTATGACGGTAAAGGCGGGTTTCCTGCTCAGAGCAGAACTCAACCGCTGTTAGAGAGTATGCTAGCAAGCCAAGAGCCTTACCCTCACGCAGAAGAACGTCGGCTATTCTATGTCGCTTTAACGCGGGCAAGGCAGCAAGTTATATTGCTTGAACCAAAAACTAACGCCAGTCCATTTTTGCAAGAGCTCAATATTGATTGTGTAATGGATATACAGTCAGAAAAATAGTGCATTGAATTAGCTCGTCATAGTGATTATTAAACTATTCTTGGGAGGAAACCGTACTGTAAACCAGTAAAAGTTTAGGAGTATTCATGAGCGAAAAAAACATTTTGCAAGATGCATTAACAAGGCTTAGTAATATCGCCAAGACGAACAAAGAATATAACGCGATATTAGAAGCGTTGAGCCAACCTCAAAGCACCCTGACCAGCCATATAGCCATTAGGAAAGATAACGGCAGCACTGCCTATTTCAAAGCATATCGTTGCCGATATAACGACTTACTTGGTCCTACAAAAGGGGGGATCCGATTCCATCAAGATGCAGATCAAAGTGAAGTAGAAGCATTGGCATTATGGATGACGTTAAAATGTGCGGTGGTAGGGGTACCTTTCGGTGGTGCAAAGGGCGCTGTTACCGTAGACCCCAAAAAGCTGTCTCCTATGGAGCTTGAACGTTTAGCCCGAGCCTACATAAGAGCCAAAGCTGACTTCATTGGTCCACAACTTGATATTCCGGCACCTGATGTATACACCAATGCTCGTATCATGGGTTGGATGATGGATGAATACGAAAAAATTACCCGTACAAAATGTCCTGCGGTGATAACAGGAAAGCCGATTGCCTTTGGTGGTAGTCTTGGCCGTGATAGTGCTACTGGTCGCGGTGCGTTTTTATGTATAGAAGCATTGGCGAGAAAACTCGGCTGGGATGCTAAGGAGAAAACCGTCGCTATTCAAGGTTTTGGGAATGGTGGTTACCATTGCGCTAAGTTGCTACAAGACGCTGGTTTTAAAGTTGTGGCAGTGAGCGACTCTAAAGGAGGCATTTATAGCAAACAGGGCCTAGATATAGAAAGCGTATATAGCGAGAAGCAACGAAGCAATACACTAAAAGCGGTTTATTGCCAGCATTCGGTGTGTGAGGATGTAGAGCATACTCGCATTAATAATGAGGAGTTACTCGCACTCCAAGTAGACATTTTAGTGCCCGCCGCTTTAGCGGGTGTGATTAATGCTAAAAATGTCAGCCAAATTCAGGCCCAATATATTGTTGAGATCGCAAACGGACCCATTACAGCTGAGGTCGATGGTCAGCTAAAAGAACAAGGTACCCATGTTATTCCTGACATACTTGCGAATGCGGGGGGTGTAATAGTGAGCTATTTCGAATGGTGTCAAAATCGGCAAGGAGAGGCATGGCCTGAGGAAAAAGTGTATGACAAACTTGCAGCGTACATCAATAGTGCGTTTGAGAGAGCGTGGCAGCGTTATCAACAACACGATGACTCAATGCGTGTGGTTGTTTATAAGCTCGCTCTCCAACAACTCACAGAGGCGCTAGAGGCACATGGCACGGCAGATTACTTCTCAGTTAACTAGCACTTCAGATGAACTAATCAACATAACTATTTTTAGTTAGAGCTTTTTAAATTGCTCTTTTAATGCGTAGCCATCGTCAGTGACGATTTTCTCAAGGGTGGCTACGCGCTCTTTTAACGCATTTAGCTCCGTTTGCAAAGCATCGTTTTGTTTACTTTGCAGTGATTTCTGTTGAGATAAGTACTGGTTAAACATTTTGCTTATTACGCTAAAACCAACAGCAATGAACACAATTAAGACTATCATAGTAGTGCCAGACATTACGTTCTCCAAGATTATTGTTAATATGACACGCTAAACACGTGTATTAGTTAGGATTTAATCTAACACAAAGAGAGTTGATGGGAAGTGGCATTTGCTAGAGTGTTTGCCTTAGGGGAGGAGCCAAAGGCTCCTGTAACTCAATTAGGCTTCGTAGCTAAGCGGGTCTTGTGCTTTGTTTAAAGCGAATGCTTCTAAGCGCTCTTGGCAGGCACCGCACTTTCCACACGCTTTCTCACGACCGTTGTAACACGTCCATGTATCTGAGTAATCTAATCCCATTTTTAAGCCATCGGTTAAGATATCAATCTTGCTACTATTTAGGTACGGACAGACAATTTCGATTTCTTCATAGTTAGCAATTCTGCAAACATCATCCATTTTCTTTACGAATTCAGGGCGACAGTCTGGATAGATGGCATGATCGCCAGAATGAGCACCATAAAATACTTTATTGGCTTTCAACGATACGGCATACCCAACAGCTAAGGATAATAAGATCATATTGCGATTTGGCACAACCGTGCTTTTCATACTCTCTTCTTCGTAGTGGCCCTCTGGTACATCTATATCGTCAGTGAGTGAGGAGCCACCAATAAGCTGATTAATAGCCGAAATATCAACTACCTTATGAGCTATGTTGAGTTTTTCGCATACTTGTGCAGCTACAAGTAGCTCTTTTACGTGACGCTGACCATAATTAAAAGACAGCGCATAGACCTCATAGCCTGCACGAACAGCCTTGTTTAATACGGTGTATGAGTCCATACCGCCTGAATAAATGACAACAACTTTTTCGCTCATAGGTGTTTTGCCTCGATTTTGATAGAGGTTTACTTTAGGGCGCGATATACTACACGGCCGCTGAGGAAATAACAATTTCCATTGGTGTTTTTTTGAGTTTGTGAAGTTGTTTACGGAGCCGTTTTGTACAAAATAAACGAAATTTTTGAAACCATACAAGGTGAAGCTAGTTTTACTGGTGTGCCTTCGATTTTTTTGCGTCTGCAAGGCTGCCCTGTGGGTTGTGCTTGGTGTGATACCAAGCAAACTTGGGATGTAAACCCGACTTATTTAGTTTCGTTAGATAAAACGGTAGAAAAGAAAGCTGACTCAGAGTGGTGGGCTGAGGCTACTTCGCAGCAAATATTGGAATTGTTCAAGCAGCGCGGATATCAAGCTAAGCACGTTGTGATCACCGGTGGTGAGCCATGTATGTTCGATTTAATACCACTGTGTGAGTTGTTGCATGCGGCAGGTTACAGCACGCAAATAGAAACCAGCGGAACTTTTGAAATTAAAGTGCCGGAGCAAACTTGGGTAACAGTATCTCCAAAAATCAATATGCGCGGAGGCTATGAAGTTTTAACAAGTGCTATGCAAAGGGCTGACGAAATCAAACACCCAGTTGCTATGCAAAAGCATATTGAAGAACTTGAAGCGTTGTTCGAACAAACGGGCGTTACGCCAAAGCTAGTTTATTTACAGCCCATTAGCCAAAAGGCTAAAGCAACTAAGTTAGCGATTGACACTTGCATGAAGAAAAACTGGCGTTTATCAGTACAAGTGCACAAATATATTGGTATTAATTAACTGATATTGGGTAGTGGGTTGGATAGGCTTATGGTCATCCAACTCTGCGTGTCGGCTTATAGCTTTGTTTTGAGCCACGTGTTCATATCTTTTATCACTAACGGCAATTGGCTTTCACCCTGACTGTCTTTGAATTTATGGTCCAACCCTGAGTAATATTTAAATTCAATATTGGGCTTTGCTATTAAACTAGATTGCAATGATTTTACCTGTGAGGGAGAGACATTTGAGTCTGCCTGCGCTTGTATAATTAACATGGGTTGACTGATTGCTTTTACCGTATTTAGCTGATCCATTGATAGCATTTCATGCCACCATTTGTATCCGTGTCCGCTAACAGTGATATGCTTTTCTGCACCGCTAAGAATATAGTTGCTAAAGCCAATAAATTCATTGATATCTTTTTGTGCATCAACGTCGTTCTGATACTGTGACCTGATGTTGTGTTTTATGTCATCTATAAACCAGCGACCACCGCCGTTAAAAGTTATTACAGCGTCTATATCGGTATTTTGTGCGGCAACTAAGTTTGCGATCACCGCTCCCTCGCTCCCCCCTAAAAGCGCGATTGTTTTGTAGCCAAACTCTTGTTTAACTTTATCTAGAACAATGCTCGTATCTGCTAAGCGAGTTTGAGGTGAGTCGTTGAGTAAGTATGCATACGGGCAGTCATTACGCTCTGGGTTGTCACTATAGGGTAATTGCTCATCCAGCCCGTACTTTTCTATGAGTAATAAATCAGAATTAGGTAGTACATTTCTGTATTGGCTAGTAATAGAGTCGATATTCAAAACACTGTTACAACTTGAGCCTTGCAAAATCAATAATAGAGTGTGGGCGCTTTTGTCTGTATTATTTTTTAAAAGATGATAAATAATACTCGAACCGTCTGTTCTTTGTGCTTGATAAGTGTTGCGCAGTAACTCGCTCGCATTGATGCTGCTAGATAAAAACCAGAGCAAAGTAAGCGTCAGCTTTAGAGGCATAATCCTGTCCTTAATGTGTTTTATAGTTCTTTTAAGTGGTTTGATAGGTCAAAATATAGATTGTATATAATACAAATAGTTCAGCTCAACTTAGTGGAGTTACTGCGCTGGGTGAGAGGTTTTTGTAAAGTATTTAAAGGTAAGTCGTTTTATTGAGATAGAAGTTTGACAAAGTGTTTTCAACGATTTATTCGATTTGTTAAGTAGCGGGGCAAGTACACCCCGTTACCAGAAAGCAATGATAGCTTAGTTGGTTTGTAAGTAGTCAATCACTACTTGGTGGTGTTCTTTAGTTTTAAACTTGTTGAATACATGTTTGATTGTACCGTCTTGACCCACCAAAAAACTGATGCGATGAATACCATCGTATTCTTTACCCATAAACTTTTTAAGCCCCCACACACCAAAAGCGTCTGCAATGGCATGATCTTCATCAGACAGTAAGTCAAAGTTCAGCTCTTTTTTAGTTTCAAAGTTTTTTAGCTTTTTAACTGGATCTGGGCTAATCCCAACAGCAACCGTATTAAGTTCTGCAAGTTGTGCCTTGTGATCTCTTAGCTGCTCAGCTTGTACTGTGCACCCTGGTGTAAGGGCTTTAGGGTAGAAGTAAACTAAAACCTGATTTTCCTCTAGTAATGTGGCCAAAGAGACGGTGTCATCGTTTTGGTTTTTTAACGTAAAAAGAGGGGCTTGCTCACCAGCTGTTAATGTTTTCATGTTAATCCTTAGCGAATTCGTCTTAAAATGTAGTCTACGTTGAGCGCGTGAGAAAGATCTTCAAAACGGATCTTAAATTCGTCTGCGTTTACATCACTTGGAATATTAAACTCAATTTCACAACGCATATTCAACTGCTCACCTTGCTCGAAAGTATCTGACTTTAGAGAACAGATGCTTACATGTTGTTCAGCGAAAAAACGTGTCACTTTACTGAGCGTGCCTGGCGTATCAAGGCCTTCATATTCCAGCGTATAGCCTGCACTAAAGTTGCCTTGCTGATGTGAGCTTGTGCGTTTCATCATAGTCAGCAGTCCAAGCTCCATCCCTTTAACAGGTAGGCTATGCTCGACACGGCTGATAGCAGACATATCTCCACTGAGCAACATAATAAAAGTGAACTCGTTCCCTAAAATCGCGATACGACTGTCGATAATATTACAGTGACAATCACTCACAAGCTGTGTCAGCTCGCTTACTATTCCTGAACGGTCTTCACCTATTGCAGTTAATACCAGTTGTTGATTGGCAAATGCAGTCATTAATGAAATCTAACCTCTGTAAATGTACTTTATTATCCACCCAAGCGAGCGCTGTGAAGAATACATTGAACAATTGATATTTAACCAAAAATAGTACCACAGAATTTTTAGCTAAACATGCCTGTTTTATAATTTATTGCTCTAGAGCGGGATTATTGTATGGCTTTCTTGTGTTTATGCCCATTGGAAAGTACCATAGTTGCAAATTTTTTGGTTAATCAGAACTAACCCTATAATTTCCAAAGAACTTACCCTCTTTTGGAAAATTTTGAATTGACAGTGAACCAAACCAGCATTCCCCACTCATAGTAATGAAATAACAATTAATGGGTCTGCTAAGGAGAATAATCAGTGCAGTATTGGATCCCAAAAACGTTGGCTATCAGCGTATTACTTGGTTTATCTGGATGTAGTGTTTTTACAAATGATGCGCATCATGAGCGTAATTATCGTGTAAATGAGCCTGTTAAAGTACCAGCGAACCTACAGCAGCCAGCTCAAGATCCGACCTATAAAATGTCAGTGGCTCGTTTTAATAGCGATGCAGAAGCCAAAGGTTATCGCCCACCGCAACAAGTATTGACCGTTGCAAAGGGAAGCTGGGTTGAGGAAAATGATGAGAAGGCGCGTGTTTACTTCGATAAAAATGATGGTATCGAAGACTTGGTCGATTTTATCTGGCAATCAGTTGAAGGTGTTATGGAGCGCCATAACACCTCTCTACTTGATGATAGCCGCGCACAGGGGTCAGTGAGTACAAATTGGTATTCATTGATCAAACCAGCAGAAGGCTGGTTTTGGGAAGACGAAGAGCAGATTTCAAAGCAGAAGTTTCGCTTTGTTGTTGAGCAAAAAGAGCATCAGAGAACGGCCTCATTACATGCAGAGTTGCTAGATTATCAAAGCGACAAAGTGGAGCTGACAGATATGCTTAAGCAGCAACTTGAAGCCCGGGCCGTGAACGAGGTTGTATCAGAGTTTGACTATTTATATCGCATTTTAGAAGTACAGATGCGAAAACAGCAAGGCATATTATCCCTAGCGCTAGGCTTTGATAGCGAAGGCAACGGTGCCATGATAACTGAGCAAGCAGCAGATATCGTGATAGATAGGTTTTCGAGCTTCTTGGAACGTGTCAACTTCACCATTATTAAAATTGATAATGACACTGGAGAAATCGCTACGCGTTATGAAAAACCAGACGACAGCGTTTGGGACTCTATTTGGGGTGATGAATCTGTACAGTTACCGCTAGAAAGTGGTGATTACAAGGTCACAGTTGCAACAACCAATGATGGTAGCACATCATTAACGTGGAAAGATGCGCAAGGAAATGTGTTAGATACCGATGTTATGGCGCAGTTACAACAAGTATTATTACAAGTATTGCGTGATAAGGGCCTAACTATCTAATCAGTGGGTCGTTTTTCAATGAGAAAAGAGCTGAGGCTCTTTTCTTTGTTTTTGTAGGCTAAATATAATGACAACACAAACAAGTCGTACTGCGGCGCTAGACTGGCGCACGCTTTTTGCTTTTATCGTTCCTTCTTTAATCGGTGTATTTTTATTTATGACACCCGTTGCTATTGGCGAGGCGATGACCATCCCTATCGCTGTTATGGCAAAAGCGTTGCAAGGTTTTGTGGGGCCATTTGTTGATACACTGCTGCTTAGCATTATTTGTATTACGGGGGTAATGAGCTTACTTGTATCCCTATTTAAGCCTGCACCACTAATGAAAGTAGAGTTAATCAAATACTTATTTCAAGTAAGCTGGATTTGGTTGATAACGCGTGTAGCAGGTATGGTGTTCATCTTAATGACGTACTTCAAAGTAGGTCCGGCTATCATCCATTCAAGCCACACAGGAGCCCTTGTGCTCAATGATTTACTTCCTGTACTGTTTTCGGTTTTTATCCTAGCTGGTTTGCTTTTACCTTTGTTACTTAACTTTGGATTGCTTGAGTTGGTAGGGACGCTGTTAACAAAAGTGATGCGTCCATTGTTTGGTGTTCCTGGACGCAGTGCGGTGAACTGCGTAGCGTCTTGGCTGGGTGACGGTAGTGTGGGTATATTGATGACAGCTAGGCAGTACGAAGAAAAGTACTATACACAAAAAGAAGCTGCGATTATTGGCACTACTTTCTCGGCTGTGTCTATCACGTTTTGTTTAGTTGTGATCGGGCAGGTTAAACTTGAGCACTTGTTTGCACCTTTCTATTTAACAGTATGCTTGGCAGGCTTTGTTGCTGCCATTATTGTACCTCGGCTACCTCCTTTACGATTTAAAAAAGACACCTATGTTGATGGGACTGAAGCGGACGTTGATGCTGAGGCTGTTCCTGCAGGTAAAACTTTGTTTAAACATGCGCTTGATGTTGCTTTGTCTAAAGCACAGAAAGCACCTGGGGTGAAAGGTACCTTGCAAGAGGGGGTGCATAACGCGCTAGATATGTTGTTTGCTGTGTTACCGGTGGTTATGGCTGTGGGTACGTTGGCTTTGATTGTTGCTGAGCACACGCCTATCTTTCAAGTGTTGGGTACGCCATTCGTACCTTATTTAGAGCTTTTGCAAGTGCCTGAAGCTGCTCAGGCTGCACAGACTATCGTGGTAGGCTTTGCTGATATGTTTATCCCCTCGATTTTAGCTGCCAGCAATATAGAAAGTGATGTTACACGTTTTATTGTTGCTGCAATGAGTGTGACTCAGCTGATCTATATGTCAGAAGTTGGGGCGCTGCTACTAGGGAGTAAAATACCCGTCAATTTATTAGAGCTATTTGCAATTTTTATTTTACGAACGCTAGTAACCTTGCCGGTAATTGCGCTGATGGCCCATTGGTTAGTCGGCTAATTTAGGGACGAAGTAGCAAAGATGAGGGATAAGGTTTAATCCTCATCTTTACTACTGGGCTTACTTTTCTGCGGATCTTGTTTAGTCTGTTTATCAACCTTGCTTCTAAGATCAAACTTAGTTGAATATTTAAGTAAGGCGATATTACTCCAAACTACGCCTAGCACGGCAGCAATGATTAAAACGATATGCCAAGTCTCTAACTGTTCCTGCATTACAACCCTCGGTGTTTTTTAATAGTATATGTATAACGTTCATGCTTTACATTTATTGTAGAGTCTTTAGTGCTTGAGTGACAATTAATCTAGTTAATGTATTAGATTTAATTAAGCATTTTTAACACTATATTGGTATCATTCACTCAACAGTCAGGCTTTGCAACTTAGTCTGGCTAAGTCAGTGTATTGGTTTTATAAAAGGTGAAAACTTGCTCATGGAACATGTTTTAATTTGGCCAGCTCAGTACCCGTTGTTACTGCGTGGATTGATAGAGCAAAATGGCGCATTTATATTGGATGCGCTTGAGTCTTGGCCTGATTGTGCAACGAGTAAAGATGAACAAGGTGTCGAAACTACGGTACTACCGCCTTTGTTTTACTTACAGTGGTTAAAACCGCTGGAACCATTTGAGTCATGCTATTTTCAACATATTGATGAGTATGACGAGCAACAGCAAAACTACACTCAACAGTTGTTTGCTCATATTGAGCATTCAGGTATGACCCGACAAGAGCTCACTATTATGTTGCTCGAGCGATTTGCGCAATATAGCGATCTTACGTTGCAAAAAGATTCGGTTACTTACCCAAATTATTTTGAGCTGTTAGTGTCATTAAAATATGAGCAAGTTTTTGCTTGGTGTTTAGCGTCGGGGATGACATTGACTGCCGAAGAAACATGCAGTTTGTGGGGAGAAAGTGACTTCAAACCTGCGATAGAACAACACATCACAACATGCATCAGTGATACTCAGGCTGTTTCTGAGCTGGCCACAGGAAAATTACTGCAAAATGGTGGCGAGTATTATCGATTACTAGAGTTGCTGTTTGATGATAAAGCGCAAATAACCCAGTTGCTTGAGCAAGCACTTTTGAACCAAGTAATGTTAGCAGATGTAAAGCAGCCTGCACTTATGACTTTGTTAGCACAAGGCGCAACGGGTACTGAACGTGATACACAAGGCCGCTCAGTGCTAATGTGGGCCATTGAAAAGGGGTTTGTTAACGTTGTTGAGAAACTCTTAGCGCATCACAATGTGCACGACACGGATGAACAAGGACAGACTCTGATGCATTTTGCCGTCAAGTCTAACCTAGCGAGCATGATTGACTTGTTGATAAGCCATGGTGTTGACCCTTTAAAAGAGGATAACGCAGGACAAACACCATACCGATTAACCCTGAAACTCTCTTTGTTAATTGCAAAGAAGACGCTTGAACAACATGGAATTAAAGAACTCTCTGAGCAAGGTAAATTGTTGAAAATTAAGCAAGTGCATTTTCTTTATGCGTTGGTTACGCTGTTACTTCCTGTTCAGCTAGTGCTGTTTTTTAGTGAACAGATCGAAGATAAATCTCTCGTTGTATGGGCCGCAACAGGGCTTGGCTTAGCATTATTTTGGTCGGCGCGAAATGTTAGAAGAGGGCTGCTTTACCCAAATATGCCACATCCTTGGTCTCTTAAAGGGCTTAGTGCATTGAGTTGGTTTAGCGTGAGCGCACAAGTTTTGTTTGCATTGTTAATATTAACAACCTTGCTACGTGGGTAAACCAGTAGCAAGGTATTGCGAGTGATTTAGTTTTTTTCGTTGCTATCGTGGGCTGCCTTTTCTTCTGCAAGCTCCTCTTTTAATTTACGAATTTTTAGCCCCAACTCTTGGCCTCTATGACGCGCATAGTAAGTACAGCCAATAAACATGGCAGTGGCAAAAATCAGTTCAAGCGCCACCCATAGTATTTCCTCAGGTGACACCCAAAGTAGGCTTAGGCCATGAATGAAGTAGATCATGACAATAAAGTTAGCCCACGCGTAGGTGTAGGGCTTGTCTTGCACGATCCCTTTTAGCGGTAACAACAAAGGTAAAATATATACAGCGAAGACAAAACCTGCGCTGTAGCCTTCACGTGGTGCGAGAATAAACAGCCAAGTTGGCATCAGGAACAATAGCCCAATATAGCCAAACAGTGCTAAACGTTGATAGGTTAGAGTAATAGGTTTTTTACTGGGTTTTGTCATTTTAGTTTACTTGCAATGTTAAATAGTCTGGTTCCGACCGCGCGACAAATTCTCTTCTCGCATTCACTTAATTGGCTAGAGTTATCTTTGCCAGCAACATGGCTGGCGCCGTAAGGGGTGCCACCTGTTGTTGTGCTCAGTAATTCTGGTACATCATAAGGTACGCCCAGTAACATCATGCCGTGATGTAAAAGTGGTAATGATAGGTTTAAGAGAGTCGCTTCGTTACCACCATGCATACTGCTTGAAGAAGAAAATACACAGGCAGGTTTATCAATAAGTTGACCTTTTAACCATAAATCGCTGGTGGTTTCCCAAAACGTTTTTGCTTGTGCGGCCATCATGCCAAAGCGGGTTGGGGTGCCAAATGCTAAGCCATCACAATCTATGAGATCTTGCTTAGTTATTACTTGGTCATAGTCGTTTTTTTTCTCAAATGTTCTTAGTTTTACGTCTGCGCCATGAAATTCCAAGGTGTCACTGATCTCGTGTGCCATGGCTGCAACTGAGCCATGACTAGAGTGATAAAGAACAACAACGTTAACCATTAAAGGATATTCAATACAGATTCAGGTGGGCGGCCTAGCGCAGCTTTTTGCTGCTTTACCACAATGGGTCGCTCTATAAGCTTAGGGTTATCGACCATTGCTTGCCTAAGCGTTGCTTCATCAGTCTCTTTGCTCAAACCAAGCTCTTTAAATAGCGTTTCTTTACTTCTAACCAGTTGGTGTGCTGAGTCAAAACCAAGTTGTTGGACTAGCTCGTTGAGCGTATCTAGACTCATTGGAGTTTTTAAATATTCAACAACACGCGGAGTAAAGCCTTTCTCTTCTAGTAAAGCAAGCGTTTCACGCGACTTTGAACAACGTGGATTATGATAAATAGTAACTGACATATCTATTCCTATTGGTTTTTGTCTATTTTAATAGATGTGACTTATGACTTAAAGCTTAGCGAGCTCTTTTTGCATTTGTCGATATTGGCTCAATAATGCCTTCAGTCTGGTTTCTTTTACGGATTCTTGTTCACTGGTGTGATTTAAAGCACGTTGGATCTCGTCTGCGGCTTTGATATATGCGCCATACTGGGCCAATAAGCTCGCATGCATTTCATGATAAGCAGCTTTATCACCTTGCTCTTTGTACACTTTAGTTAGTAAGTCTTTGGCAAGAGCATGATCTGGCTTTTCAAGCAAAAACAATTTTAATAGCTTTTCTGCGTTTTCCAGTTGTTCAGCTTCGATTGCGGCATTGGCCAAATTAAGTGTGATAACTTGATTGTTCGGGCGAAATTCATGTTTGAGCTGTAAAAGTTTAGTGGCTTGCTCAGGTTTTTTTTGTGCGATAAGTAAATCAGTGTATGCGTCTAAATAGAACAGGTTGTTCTCGTCTTCTTTGAGCAGCTTATCCAGTAAGCGCTGTGACTGCTCTAACTTACCTTGATCAAGTAAACTCAGCGCAAGTCCGTACTCCAAAGCTTGTTTATTTAGTTCTGTGGCTTTTAGTCGTAATTGGTTTTCAAAATAGCTTTGAGCTTGCGGGCTTTCAAACTGATAACGGGCAAGAACACGACTTTTAGCCAATTCAAACTTTAAACTTACAGGTACGTATCGTGGTTCAAATTGCTGTGCTCTTAATCGCACATCTGAGATACGAGAATCAGGTAATGGGTGCGTAAGCAAAAACGCGGGCGGTTTGGTTTGGTATCTGACTTGCGCGGCGAGTTTAGCTAAAAACTCACTCGATTGTGTGGGGTCAAAGCCCGCTTCATACAGCGTTTGCATGCCAAAACGGTCGGCTTCCTGTTCAGCTTTTCGGCTATGAGATAGTTGACTCAATTGCTGTTGAGTTGAACTGGCAGAAATTATAGCCATGCCCGCATCAGGTGCAACAATGGTGGTTAATATACCAGCAATCATGCCTGCAAGGCTCAACGCGCTGTTGTCTTTGGCTTGTTGCATTCGCCTTGCTAGGTGACGTTGCGTAACGTGAGCCACCTCGTGTCCAAGTACTGATGCGAGTTGTGATTCATTGTCGGCTTGAGCAATTAAGCCAGTATGTACACCAACGTGACCGCCGTAAAAGGCAAATGCGTTAATGGCTTGATTGTTAACCCAAAAGAATGAAAAGCCAAAACGAACATCATTGGCATTGGCAACGAGCCGATTGCCCAGGCTGGTTAAGTATTCATCAAGCACCGGGTCTTGCACTAATGGCAGGCGACTTCTGATCTGCATCATCATCACTTCCCCAATAGCTTGTTCTTTTTCTAGCGGCAAGGCTTGCAGGGCTGATGTGCCCAAATCGGGAAGCTTTAAAGCACTTTGTCCATGACTGGTGTGACTTGCTATTAGCATTATCGACCCGACTACACCATGGAACAGAGGTTTTAATCTCATATTAATCCTTGTTTATATTTTCACCGAGCATAAGGCGAGCGACATCCACTTCGTCATTACAGGCTCGACTATCTCTTTCACACATTTGATAAAAATCTTTAATTGTGACCCCATCAGTCGAGACTATGTTCATTTCAGAGTGTAAAAAACTGATAATTTTGTGTACTACTTTATGAGCATGTAAAATAAGCGCTTTATCTGCTGCATCGCCACGCTCAAAGAAAAAGGCGATGAACTTGTGCAACTGATTAATTCTAATTAGGTTTTTCATACTGTGGGGATCCCACACATTAAACTCAATTAACCGGTTGTCTTTTACGTATTGGTCTATTTGAGTATGTTTGGCAAAAGGGTAAGCCCATAATTCAAAACCTCTATCGGTAAAGACTTGATGCAGCGCCAAACGAGGCGGGGTTTCGCAGTGGATCAAACCATTGTCGTCTTCGTAACCGCCTAACAATTCTATATTCCAATTACGTTTGTCGAGTACTCTTTTTACCGCATTATCAAAGCCGTGATGTAATATACCTTCCGTTTCACTGATTGAAGAAGCAACCATATGATAGAAAGGTGGTAGTTCACCCCAGTTTATTTGTTTTTTGTACCAGTTGATTTCTTTGAGTGTAGGGTTGGCTGGCAAAGTGGCCTTACTATTTGCTTTTGGCATGGCAAGCCGTACTCCGAATTTATTCTTATTTTTAAGGATAAACCAAAGCGGGATTTCAAGCCACAGGAACTGGCTTTTTGTTACTTAGTCTTAATGCTAACATGCTACACTCGGATGAATATGTGGTCGGAGGCAACTTAAAGTATGACGTTAGCAGTAAAAGTGGATCTATCAAGCTATCAGTGTCCACAGCTATTCGTTCAATTCAAATGGCAACTCAAACAAGCACAACAGCGCAAAGTTAAAAAATTGCATCTTTATTATCTTTGTGAACAAGACATTAGTGATATAGTACGCTACCTAGAGCAGCACAAATTTACCTATTCACGTCAGCAAGGCTCAGCGCCATTTTTAGAGGTAAGTATTGACCATGTTTGATATTGTAAAAACCTGGTACCAAAATAAGTTTTCTGATCCGCACTCGGTAACATTGCTATTTATGCTAATTACATCTATCGCAATGTTATATTTCTTTGGACCTTTTGTAGTTCCGGTTCTTATTGCATTAGTGATTGCATATTTACTCGATTGGCCCGTTACTAAGTTGCAGCAATTTGTACCGAACAGAACGCTTGCTACAACACTTGTTATCTTGCTGTTTTTAGGGCTGTGTCTTGCCACATTGCTTGGCATTGTGCCTGTGCTTTGGCAGCAAATGAGTAACCTGTTACAAGAAAGCCCGCATATGATTGAGCAGGGGAAAGAGTTTTTACTGCACTTACCTGAGACCTACCCAGCATTGATATCAGCCGAACAAGTAAAAGCTTTGGTTACTAGCGTAGAGTCAAAAGTAATTGAATTTGGGCAAGTACTGGTGTCTATCTCATTGACTTCACTTAAAGACGCAGTGGCTTGGTTAATTTACCTGATACTTGTACCACTTTTGGTGTTTTTTATGCTCAAAGACAAAAAGGTTTTAACGCGTGGCATAGAGTCTATGATCCCAAAAGAGCGACGCTTGATAACTCAAGTTTGGTCGGAAATGGACCATCAGATCATGAATTATATCCGCGGTAAAGTATTTGAAATTGGGATAGTGGGCAGTGCAAGTTTTATTGCATTTTCTTTCTTAGACCTGCGTTATTCTGCATTACTTGGCGCGCTAGTTGGTCTGTCAGTTTTAATTCCGTTCGTAGGCGCAGCGTTAGTTACGATTCCTGTTGCAGCGGTTGCTATGTTTCAGTTTGGTATTGAAGCGCAGTTTTGGACTGTTGTGATTGTATATGGTGTTATTCAAGCACTTGATGGGAATGTACTAGTGCCATTACTGTTCTCTGAGGCGGTTGATTTAAACCCGGTTTATATCATCGTTGCCGTGCTATTTTTTGGCGGTTTATGGGGCTTTTGGGGGGTGTTTTTTGCTATTCCATTGGCTTCGTTAGTCAAAGCACTCGTAAATGCTTGGTCAACTCAGCGGGTTGATGAAAACCCACTGGTGGAAAAAGGCACATAATTGTGCCTTTGTTGGGCAGGCCCGTTACTGTTGTTGGGCAGGCCCGGTACTTTCGCGAACGACTAAGCTTGGCGTAAATGTGGTTTTGATATCCTTATCTTGTGTACGAGAGCCTCGAGCTTTACTAAATAATAATCTAGCAGCATGTTCAGAAATGACATCGTTAGCTTGATGCGCAGTGGTCAATTTAGGCCAAGTTTGTCGAGAGAACGGAGAGTCTTCAAATCCTGTGATTGATAGCTCAGCGGGGATGTCAATGTTCATTAGTCTGGCTGCAAATAAGGCACCAGCCGCAACCTCATCGTTACCACCCAAGATGGCGGTGATATTATTTGGGTTACCGTCTTTTAGAAGTGCTTTAGCGCCATTTACTCCCGATTCAAAGGAGTAACTGCCTTCGTAAATCAGTTCATCTGCGGGTTCAATATTGTGGTCTTTAAGTGCTTGATGGTATCCAGCTAGCCGCTCTGATGTTGATTTGTGCTCTTTGTCACCCAACACAAAAGCGATTTTTTTGTGGCCAAGAGACACTAAGTGCTCGGTAATTTCGTAGGCTGCCGCGAAATCGTTTACTAAGATACAATTGTTTTTTTGTGTGAGATCCGTATCGCGCCCAGATAGCAGCCGTACATAATGCACACCTAGCTCATCGAGCATATCAATAATACTCTGCTGCTCAGATAGCGGAGGAGTCAGAACAAGACCTGCAAGGCGAGAACGTTTAATCATCGTTTTAAAGTCATCTTGCATATTGTCATCAAGATAACTACAAGGGTGGATTACAAGCTCATATCCTTCTTCTTTACATCGAGAAAGAACACCATTTTGCATATCTATTACGTAGTAAGCGTTCGGATTGTCATAGACAAGGCCAATAGCAAACGAAGAGGTGCCAGCGAGGTTACGCGCAGCAATGTTAGGCTGATAATTCAACTCATTTACTGCACTCATTACTAAGTCATAAGTTTTTTTGCGAACCGATGGTTCTTTGTTGATCACCCGAGAGACGGTTTTCATTGATACACCGGCTAACTTAGCGACATCGTTTATGGTGACTTTCATTTTTTTATTCTTTTATGTGCGTGAGCTTATGTAAATTGCTCAAAATTCATTAAATGATCATGTGAGTAGCTTAGTCTATCTAATCTAAATTAAAAATAGCAGTATAAATATCACAAATAAATGAATGATACCGGTGTCAAAAGTATAAAATTGCGTTATTATCCACATTGTAAAATCGAAATTAAGAAAATTGACAGCGTTGTCATTGTGGCTTATGGTAGACACTGAAAATTGTCTTTTACTTGCATAATCAGTGGATAAACCACCTTGCAAGTTTCATGTTATGTTAGGGGATGAGTATGAGTTGCCGTCGTGATTTGACTAGTTGGCAGGCGTTAGAGCAATCTGCAGCAAAATTAAAGCAACAACAATTAAAAACTTTGTTTGCAAATGACCCAGCGCGTTTCAATAAGTTTTCGTGTCAAATACCTGGAGTTTTGTTCGATTACTCCAAGCAGTTAATTGATGGTACAAGCTTTTCTCAACTCATATCGCTAGCAGAGCAAGCAGATATAGCAGCATGGCGCAATAAAATGTTCAGTGGTGAAAAAATTAACTTCACTGAAGATAGAGCCGTTCTGCATGTAGCGCTCAGAAACCGTGGTAAAACTCCCATTTTTGTTGATGACCAAGATGTCATGCCACTGGTTAATGAAGAGCTCAAAAAAATAGAAAAATTTACGAATAAAGTACGTTCTGGCGAATGGCTGGGGTACTCGGGTAAGGCAGTTAAAAATGTTGTAGCTATTGGTGTAGGTGGCTCAAACCTTGGGCCGCAGATGGTGACTGAGGCGCTAGCCAATTATGCCGACGATACCCTTAAAGTGCATTATGTTTCCAATGTAGATGGCGTGCAGCTTGCTGGCGTGTTGGATGGTTTAAACCCAGAAACAACACTGTTTGTAATTTCATCAAAGACATTTACGACATCAGAGACGATGACAAACGCTCGCTCTGCAGTTAAATGGTTCTTGGATCATGAAGAGAAAGCGGCAATCGCCAAACATTTTGTTGCGGTTAGCACCAATTTAGAAAAAACGCGTGAGTTTGGCATTGCAGATGAAAACGTATTTACCATGTGGGATTGGGTCGGTGGCCGATTCTCATTATGGAGTGCAATTGGCTTACCTATTGCGCTGTATTTAGGCTTTGACAAATTTGTTGACGTGTTAGAGGGCGCATTTGAGGTTGATGAGCACTTCAAAAATGCGCCATTTGAGCAAAATATTCCACTGATCATGGCATTACTCAGTGTTTGGAACACCAGCTTTTTGGGGTATACAGCACAAGCTATTTTACCTTATGATCAAGCGTTACACATGTTGCCTGCATACTTACAGCAAGGTGAAATGGAAAGTAATGGCAAGCATGTTACTTTCAGTGGGCAAACTGTTCCTTATACAACAGTGCCATTGATTTGGGGCATGACAGGGATCAACGGTCAGCACGCGTTTTATCAGTATTTGCATCAAGGTAATAATATCGTGCCTGCAGATTTTATTGCATCGGTTAAACCTCAGGTTGAAGTAGAAAAACATCATGACATTCTGCTGTCGAACTTTTTTGCACAAACAGAAGCGATGATGGCAGGTGTAGACGAGCAACAAGTGCGTACCGACTTGCAAGCTAAAGGCAAAACAGCGGAAGAGATTGACAATCTGGTTGCTCACAAAATTCATCAGGGTAATCGTCCAACTACTTCTATATTACTGGATGTTGTTGATGCAAAAGCAGTAGGTCGCTTGATTGCTTTATATGAGCACAAAATATTTTGCCAAGGCATTCTTTTGCAGATATGTTCATTTGACCAATGGGGTGTGGAGCTTGGTAAAGGCTTGGCATCTGCGATTGAATCAGAGTTGACACAAGAAGGTGTGAATCACCCTCACGACAGTTCAACAGCTGGTTTGATAGCTTATTATAAAAACAATAGATAGATTAATAAATTCGTCTTTTTAAAAAGACAACCAGTTCACTCAACGTGAAAAAATACCTTTGAACGGGTAGCGCTGGAGTTCTTAGGGCCTGTATTTTTGTGAGAGGAATTACAGTGCCCCTAAGGCTCATTTTCTGGCTGATATATCTTCTTAAGCCAACCTCGCAATGGTAATTTGCAAACAATATTACCGCCTCACTTTGTCGTTGAACTGTTACAATCGAATTCAATTCTGCTTAAAGGCAGCGTCTGGTAGGCTAGGAATACGGCGAGATCAGACATTAATAATAAATGCGCAGTCAGTGAACGGGACATGCTTTAGCTGCGCTTAACCTTGTAGAGAGTAATTTATGCTTAATCCTTTTGATATTGTAATTTTTGGTGGGGGCGGAGATTTAGCATTACGCAAGCTATTGCCTGCGATGTATCGCGCATATCAAGAAGGTAACTTACCTGAAGGCTCTCGAATTTTGCCAACTGTTCGCGAAGAAAGTAAAAAACAAGAATATGTTGAAACAGCACAGCAAGCATTGAAGTCTTTTTTAGGTGAAGGCGAATTTAATAGCCGAGATTGGAAAGCATTTTCAACCTTTTTGGTACCTGTGGTGATTAACGTTACCGAGCCTGATGGTCACTGGGATGAGTTGCGCACAATTTTAGAGCAAGACACACAAGATAAATCGCGTGTATTTTATTTATCGTTGCCGCCTGCAGTTTATGGTACTTGCTGTGAGATCTTGTCTTCTAAAAAACTCATTACAGATACGTCAAGAGTGGTGGTTGAAAAGCCAATTGGTTACTGTGGTGAGTCTGCTGAAGAGATCAATGCAAAAATAGCGGAGTATTTTGCCGAAGAACAGATATTCCGCATCGACCATTACTTAGGTAAAGAAACGGTTCAAAATTTGATGGCGTTAAGGTTTTCAAACGCACTGTTTGAAAATTTGTGGGACGCAAAATCTATCGACAATATTCAAATCAGCATTTCTGAGACGGTTGGTTTAGAATCTCGTGCTGGGTTTTATGATAAGGCTGGTGCACTAAGAGATATGGTGCAAAACCACTTATTACAGCTATTGTGCTTAGTCGCAATGGAGTCGCCACACAAGTTAAATGCAAATAGTATTCGTGCCGAAAAGCTAAAAGTTTTAGAAGCATTAAGGCCACTCGTTGATGAACAGGTCGATGAGAATATCGTTCGCGGTCAATATGTGCCTGGCGACTTAAACGGAAAGCTTGTGCCTGGGTACTTGGAAGAACTTGGCGAAGGGTCAAGTAAAACAGAAACATTTGTTGCTATTCGCGCGCATATCGATAACTGGCGTTGGGCTGGTGTACCATTTTATCTTAGAACAGGTAAGCGTATGAAAAAGCGTTGTGCTGAGATTGTTGTTGAGTACAAATCGGTGTCACACAATGTGTATGATGAGTCAGTTGGACCAATTCAACCAAACCGCTTGGTCATTCGCCTGCAGCCAGAAGAGACAATCCAGCTTACTCTAATGTCAAAGCGCATGGATAACTTAAACATGGAATTGCAACCAGTAACGTTGAATATTGAATTAAGTGAACAATATGGTTCTAGCTTCCATTCTGATGCATATAAGCGACTGATGCTTGATGCTGCTGCGAATAATCCTGCGTTGTTTATTCACCGCGATGAAGTACGTCAAGCTTGGCAGTGGATTGATCCAATTATTGAACGTTGGCAACAAAAAGGGACGCCAGCATTGTACCGAGCAGGCTCTTGGGGGCCAGCCGATGCAGATGAGCTATTACAAGAGAATAATCACGCATGGTTTAATGTGGGAGAGAAAACATAATGGCAAATCTAACAGAGTATTTTTTTGATTCAAAAAGTGAAATGACAGAAAAATTGTCAACCTTGCTCGAAACTAACTTGGTGGCAGGGATAAATGAAAAGGGCAGTGCAGTGTTGATGGTATCTGGTGGCTCTTCGCCAGCGCCGGCATATAAACACTTATCGAGTTTGCCTTTACAGTGGGACAAAATCTCGGTTGCAATGGTTGATGAACGTTGGGTTGATGCAAACCACGAAAAATCGAATGAAGCGTTTATTAAAGAGACGTTGTTACAGAATCATGCATCAAATGCTCATTTTGTCACCATGAAAAATTCTTCACAGACAGCCATAGAAGGACAAGCAGAATGTGAGGCGGCGTATAAAAAACTAGGCCAAGCAGATGTGACGATTCTTGGTATGGGACCTGATGGCCATACTGCATCTTTGTTTCCCCACGCGGATGGCTTAGAGCAAGGTCTAAAAACATCAGATACTGTATGTGCTATTAATGCAAAACGCAGCGAAGTGACAGGTACTATTACAGAGCGAATGACGCTAACTTTGAGCGGAATAGCCAACTCGAAACAAGTGATACTGTTAATTAGTGGAGAAGAAAAAAGAGCCGTATATGAGCAGGCAAAGCAGTCAGGCTCTGAGTTTGATATTCCTCTGCGAGCGATTATTAATCACCCTGATATCAATTTAACCGTATTTTGGTGTCCGTGATTTTACGTACAAGCAAAGTGCACTTTGTTTAAAGTGCACTTTGCAATTTCTTACATGTGTTTTTGACTGCAACGACTACCTATTAAGGTAGAACCCAGCGAACTTCATTTATTATTTCTGCTACCTAATTTTCCTAGCTTGTTCACAACATAGTGTGTACTGGCAGATCTACACGTTTATAATAAACTATCAGTAAGCTTGTTACTGGCTGTAAAGCACGGTTTTACACGCCTATTTTTGTAGACAACGACAAGTTGAAAATCTATAATGACAGCGTTGTCATTTTGCGTATAGTTACCCCTTGAATGCTTCTGCCAAAGCTATTTACTGAACGCAATTATTCCTTTTTGTTTTATTTTAATCGAAGTTAATACTTTTTTGTTCTTATTGTGTGGTTTTTGTCCCCAAAAAGTCACTCAATATGCTATATTGCCTCGTAAATTTGTAACAAAGCATAACTAAAATCAATTTAAAGTAATAAAAATCAAATAGTTATTATTATTGTTGAATATTTTTTGATTAATTCAACAAAAAACATGTAGCGAATTTGTAATTTACGGTGTATGGTTTGTTATTAGATGACAGCGTTGTCATCATCACTGGGCAGAAGTGATTTAAAATTCCAACAAAATGATTCAAGGGGAATCCTGTGTTAGCTAATAATTTTAAAAAAAGCTTACTAGCAGTTAACGTCGGTCTTGTACTAAGTGCAGGCATGTCAGGCGTAGCAGTTGCTGCTGAAAATAACCAAGCAAAAGAAGATGTTGAAGTAATCGAAGTGCGCGGTATTCGCCGTTCACTTGAAGCAGCCTTAAATACAAAGCGCTTTGCCAATGCGGTTGTTGACTCTGTCTCAGCAGAGGATATTGGTAAGTTTCCAGATAAAAATATCGCAGAATCATTACAACGAGTAGCGGGTGTATCGATTAACCGCGGCTTTGTGGGCGAAGGTTCAGAGGTATCTATTCGCGGCGTAGACCCAACGTTAACTCAAGTACAGTTGAACGGACAGTTTGTAGCATCTACAGGTTGGTTCTCACAAGCTGCAAACCGCCGTAGTTTTAATATGGATTTAATGCCATCAGAAATGATTGCAGGCTTAGAAGTCTACAAGTCACCTGTAGCCTCGATTGATGAAGGCGGCGTAGGTGGTACAGTTGTAATGAGAACACGTAAACCACTTGAGCTAGACGCCAACACTTTCTTTGGCTCGGTAGAAGCAAATCAAAATTCATTGGCTGATGAAACGGGCTTTGGTGCGACTGGTTTAGCAAGTTGGAAGAACGATTCAGAAACGTTCGGTGTACTTGTTATGGCATCACAACTAGAGCAAATTGGCCGTGCTCGTAAATCAGAGAACTACTGGGAAGAGGGCTGGTCAGCATCTGGTATCGCTGGTTTTGATCAAGATCGTGAGCGCACAGCCCTTGATGTAACCTTTCAGTATGCGCCTAGTGAAGAGCTTGAGCTCGGTGCACACTTCTTACGCACTGAACTTGACGCTTTTAACACAAACCAGAACTTTTTAACAATTAATGGTACAGGATATGTAAACGGGTCGGGTCGCTACACTTTGATTGACGCCGATGCGGGAGATGTTGAAGGAAACCGCCGTTACTTAAAAGGCACTGTTACTGAAGCCGGTTGGTTAGCTCAGGATACCAATACTCGTAATGCAATAATGACGAGCAACGTTGTTGATTTCAGTGCCTCATACATGGGTGAAAACTACAAACTATCTGGTGCCTTAGGTAAAACATGGGCTGATGGTGGTAACGGTGGTAATGCAAATGGTCTATGGGGTCAACCTGTAAATGGTACTAACGGCATCACTGTTGACATTAATATGGACCTTGCTAACTCAATGGTTATGGTGCCAAATGGAGTGTCTTTAACAGACACATCATGGCAAGCAAATCAAGGCGCGTCACTGTCAAAAGTTGAGCTTGAAGATGAAGAAACATATGCGCAAATCGACTTAGATCTAGATGTGGACTGGGGCGCGATCTCTCAGTTTGAAGCTGGTATTAAAGTACGTAGTCATGAATTTACAGCACAAGCTTTTGCACCAACGTTTAAAGATGGCGCAATCGCAGCGTTGGGTACGATTGCCAATTTTGCTGATGGTAACTTAACTGATTTTGGTGAAGTTGTAACTGGTGGTACACCAACTTCTTATACTAAATTGAATGGCAGAAAATACTGGAACTACCTGAATTCCAATGTTCAATCTTGGGATTTCCAGAAGAAAGACTGGAATACAGTAGAAGAGCAAGTATTGGCACTTTATGCACAGGGTAACTTCAGCGGTGATAGCTATCGCGGTAATATTGGTGTTCGCTACGTACAGACGGATACTGAGTCGCAAGCATACAATGGTTTGTTCACTGGTAAAGATGTGTTCAAAGGGGATTACTCTGACTGGTTGCCAAGCTTCAACTTAGCGCTTGACCTCCAAGAAGATGTTATTCTGCGTATGTCTGCCGCGAAAGTAATGACGCGTGCAGGTTACTCTCAGTTAGCAGGTGGCTACAGTGGTCTTCCTGATACGGTTCCAGCTAGTGGTCGATTACAGGCTTCTCGTGGTAACCCTGCAATTGAACCATTCCGTGCAACGCAAATGGATATTGGTATAGAGTGGTACTACGATGGTAACTCACTTGTATCTTTTGCACTATTTAACAAAGATGTAGCATCATTTATTACAACTATTAAAGTAGATGAAACTCTAAGCACAGTGCCAGTACCTGGTAATTACGAAGTAAGTATTCCAGATCAAGGCCGTGGTGGTAAGATTGAAGGTGCCGAATTCCAGTGGCAGACTAACTTTGGAAATGGTTTTGGTGCGTTGTTTAACTACACCTATGTTGATGCAACAGGTCAAACTGATGATGGTAAAGATATTCAATTGCCAGGTTCATCACGCAATGCGTTCAACCTAACAGGTTACTACGAGAGTGATATGTTTACAGCGCGTTTAGCGTATACTTCTCGCGATGAATTTTTTGCTGAAGGTACTGCGTTAGGTAATGGCAGTGACTCGTTTGATTCGCAATCCTTCTTAGATGCGTCATTTACATGGCACGCAACTGAGAATTTTGATATCTCACTTGAAGGTGTCAACCTAACTAACGAAATTACATACCAACGTTACGGTGGCGGTTTACAAACCCTGCGTGTAGTAACGGACAATGGATCTCGTTACTCGTTAAAAGCGTCTTACCGTTTTTAATTTGAAATTAGGGAATAAGTAAAGGGAAGGCTTGCCTTCCCTTTTTAATCAGCGCTAAATAGTAGGGCCATTTTTGAAACAAGAAAAGTAAGGTGTACGATGGAAGTAAATGAAACTATCGATTCAGTCGTTATTGTTGGTGGTGGCACTGCAGGATGGATCACAGCAGCTAAATTGGCTAAACGCTTTAACTGTAAGGCTGAAGGAGCGGTGTCAGTCACGTTAATCGAGTCTCCGGACATTCCTACTATAGGAGTTGGTGAAGGAACTTGGCCCACGATGAGAAAGACTTTAGCTTCGATTGGTATCGACGAAAGCGAGTTTATCAGAACTTGTAACGCTTCTTTCAAACAGGGTAGTAAATTTGTAAACTGGAAAGCTGCACCTACAACCACGAATAATCACTACTATCACTTATTTTCTTCTATTGCAGATCCCGCCGAATTTAATTTATCACCATACTGGCGGTTGGGACATGCAGGTACAAAGTCTTACGCAGAAGCAGTGAGTACACAAGGTTATTTATCGGATTTGTACAAAGCACCAAAAACAATTGCATCAAAAGCCTACGACGGTATTCAAAGTTATGCTTATCACTTAGATGCGGGCAAATTTGCCGAGCTTTTGAAAAAGCATGCCATTGACAATTTGGGTGTAAAATTTCTTTCGTGTAATGTAACAGACGTTATGACCGACACTGATGGAATATCGAGTGTTATGACTGATCAGTGTGGTCAGGTTAAAGGTGATTTTTTTGTCGACTGTTCAGGTTTTTCATGTTTACTTTTAGGGCAGGCGTTAGGGGTGCCTTTTAAACCTGTATCAGATGTATTGTTTACTGACTATGCGGTTGCAATCCAAGTACCTTACAGCGATCCTGAATGTGATATAAATAGCTGTACTATTTCTACTGCGCAAGAAGCTGGGTGGATCTGGGATATTGGTTTACAAAACCGTCGTGGTGTGGGTCATGTTTATTGTTCTGAGTTTATGTCACACGAGCAGGCCGAAAAACTATTGCGGGAATATATTGGTGAAACCTCCCAAGATTTGCCCGCTAAACTAGTGAAGATGAATGTAGGTTATCGAGAAAAGTTTTGGCATAAAAACTGCATTGCAATAGGTATGTCGGCTGCATTTGTTGAACCTCTCGAAGCATCTGCTATTTTCTTAATTGAAGCCGCTTCTAACATGCTAGCTGATCAATTACCTAAGAAAAAGTCCCTACTAAACATTGTTGAAAACAAATTTAACGAGTCTTTCTTATTTAGATGGAACAGGACAATTGATTTTATTAAGTTGCATTATGTACTCTCTGAACGAGATGAGCCTTTTTGGTTAAAAAATAAAGAGACCAATTCCATTCCTCAGTCATTGCTCGATGCTCTTGAGCAATGGGCTACTGAACCGATTAGCCCCTATGACTTTTCACATGTTTATGACCCATTTCCCATGGAGAGCTATCAATACGTTTTAAATGGGATGAACTTTAAGCAAGATTTGTCGGCGAGTGGGTCCAAGTATTCAGATGTTGATAACGCGAAAAGAGCTTTCGGACAAATAGAAAAATACAGGGACATGCTTATTCGCGATTTACCGAGCAACAGAGCGCTATTAAATAAGTTGTCTTCATTTAGTTTCAGCAAGGTGTAGAGCCAATGAGTCAAATAAACAACGTAGTTATCGTAGGTGGTGGTACGGCAGGCTGGATAAGTGCGGCTTTATTAGCTAAAAAGCTCAACGCGTCAAGCTTGGGTGGTGTGAGTATTACTTTGGTTGAGTCACCAGATATTCCAATCATGGGTGTTGGTGAAGGAACTTGGCCAACAATAAGAAAAACTTTACAAGAAATTGGTATTGCCGAGGATGAGTTTATTAAAGAGTGCGATGCAAGCTTTAAACAAGGTGCAGAATTTGTTAACTGGTGCCAAGATCCAACAAAAGTTGGCAAGCATAGCTATTTTCACCCTCTTAATGCAACATTTCATGCTGCGTATGATTTTAACTTAGCGCCTTATTGGCTATTAGATGAGACAAAAAGCAAACAGCCCTATGATTTGGCAAGTGCAACTCAAAGTTACATATCATCACAAGGGTTAGCACCGAAAAGTATTACTACACCTCAATACGACGCGATTTTAAATTATTCTTATCACCTTAATGCCAATAAATTTGCAAAATTACTAACTAAGCATGCTGTTAAGTTAGGTGTTCATCACATACAAGCGAATATTCATCACGTCCATCTTGATACTGCGGGCTTTGTTAGGTCTGTTGATACTGATACACATGGCACCATTGAAGGTGACTTTTTTATTGATTGTTCAGGGAGTAAAGCCATAGTGCTTGGTGAAGCTCTTGGCATTAAGTGGAAAAGCATCTCTGATATCATATTTAATGATACTGCGCTTGCAGTACAGGTGCCTTATGAAAAAGCCGATTCACCGATAGCCTCTAATACAATTGCAACAGCGCAAACTCATGGTTGGACATGGGATATTGGTCTGCAAAATCGTCGAGGTGTAGGTTATGTTTATAGTAGTTCTCATACGAGTGAGGAGCATGCATATTCTACGCTTGTCGATTACTTAGGTATGCCTGAAAGTGATTTAAGTATTCGTAAACTGCCTTTGAATTTAGGGTATAGGAAAAAGTTCTGGAATAAGAATTGTGTTGCTGTTGGTATGTCAGCGGCATTTATTGAGCCACTAGAGGCATCAGCTATCTTTTTAATAGAAGCGGCTGTAAATATGATAGCAGAGAAATTTCCGCGTCACCTGAGTGAGCTAGACTATGTTGAAAAGCAATTTAACGATACTTTCACGTTACGATGGGAAAAAAGCGTTGACTTTATTAAGTTGCATTATTGTATTTCGCAAAGGCGAGATACTCAGTACTGGATAGACAATGCTGAAGACAGCACTATACCACAAACGTTGCAGCAAAAATTGCAGCATTGGCGTTACAATGTGCCGTCGAAATATGATTTTGACTATGCCTTTGAACCTTTTGTGCTAGATAGCTACTTATTTGTGTTATACGGCTTGAAATACAAGACTGACTTACAATTAAAACGTTCGTTTTATCCACAAACTCAAATGGCCAATAAAAAGTTTAGTGATGTTGTAAAGTTAAACGAGCACTTATCAGCTAATTTGCCAACAAATCGAGATCTATTGGAAAAGATCCTACAGAATGGTTTGTCCAAAATATAGGTGATACATTTTAACGAGCAAGCGGTGGGGAATATCCTACTGTTATCCACCGCTTTGCTTATTGTAATGTTACTTATCACAAAGAGTAAATTTACGGTTCATAATGGCCACTCATCTGTTACTTTTCGGCCAATGTATCTAACAAACTTTGTTAGTTAGTTTAAGTTCCCCTGATGAATTCATCAAATTACTGCCTGCCTTTAGTATTCTTTTGAACGTCGATTTTTACAAACTCAATTTTTCAATATTGAGATCTGTGATTGAACATCCCAAACGATATTAAAAGAGCTACTTTTGATGTGTAATAAACACATAGAGAAAAAATGCATACTATTGAATATTATGAACTTATATTTTTTTAAAATAATTCTTTGCAGAAAACTGTTTACTTTTCACTCCGATATGTTAAAAAGTAACAGTGATGCGTTGCTTCTTTTGTTATTAAGTAACATTTAAGGTTGTTTTAAAGTTTGCACAATCTCTCTGCCGAGTGAAGAAGCTATTTACACATTAGTATTTTTGGTAATGAATCCTCTGGGTTGAATATAAGAATAAGGGAACGAATATGTCTAAAAAAGTGGCCGATCACGCTTTACAGAAATCGAAGCGGACAAAGTTAAGCATCGCAATTGCTTCAGCAATGATGGGGATAAGTCCTTTCTTGCTCACGGCGCAAGAGTTGAGCTCAAATGACAGCGATGTCAATGCGGGCGAAAACAATGAGAAAGTTGAAGTAATTGAAGTAACGGGTATACGTGGCAGTATAAACAGCGCACAAAATATTAAACGCTACGCAGACACAGTGAAAGATGTCATAACGGCATCTGATATTGGTGCACTGCCAGACAAATCGGTCACTGAAGCGCTTCAGCGTGTGCCGGGTGTGACCATTGAGCGTTTTGCGTCATCAGATGACCCTAAGCATTATGCGGATGAGGGAACTGGGGTGTTAGTGCGTGGTTTAGACCGCGTGCGTTCAGAGGTTAATGGCCGCGATGCATTTAGTGCCAATCCATCAGGTGGCTTAAGCTACGAAGATTTTCCTGCGGAGTTATTAGGGGCGGTTGAAGTGGTTAAAAACCAGACAGCTGATCTTATCTCCGGTGGTATTTCTGGCACCGTTAATTTGATCACACGAAAGCCATTCGACTCTGATGAACGCATTATTTCTTTTAATGCTAAAGCTAATTATGGTGACTTTAGAGAAGAAGTGACGCCGTCATTCTCGGCCCTATTTGCTGATAACTGGCAAACCAGCGCTGGTAAGTTTGGTTTTTTAATTGCAGCGTCACAATCCGAATATCAAACTCGTGGAGATGGGGTTGGTTTAGGTAACTTCCACTCTCGTGGTGATTCTTTTGTTCCAACCTTAGATCAATGGGGGGGCGTTACAGGCGTTGACCCGTCCTCGCCGGTAGATGGCCCCGCTTTACCAGGGCAGCCAGAGGGAAGTGTATGGCACGTACCTGTGGCGATTCACATGAGTACGGCGACGAACGAACGTAAACGCTCGGGTGTGACGTCGTCATTGCAGTGGGCGAATAGCGATGAAACCATTGTCGCAACGCTTGAGCATATTCATTCTAAAGCGTCTTTGGAGTGGAATGAGCGTCAAATTGGTCAAGCTGCGCAAGGTTTTAAAGGTTTTATGGGATCATCCCAGTGGTGGGGAGATGATCCCGAAAATGGTTACCCACTGACAGCTGAAAACGGTTTTGTGACTTCCGGTATTGCACTTGGTGTGTCACCAGAGACGCCATTTTTCTACCGTAGTCGATGGAATTACAATGAAAACACCGTTGATGATACGTCTTTTAAGTTAACCATTAAGCCTGTTGATAGGCTGACTGTTGATTTAGATTATCAACATGTTAGCTCAGATAAAGAAGTTGAAAACTACAGTATGTCGGGTCAAACCCGTGGTAACCACGTTCACGTTGTTTCTCCGTATTACCTCGATATGCGTGGCGATCGCCCAACGGTGAAATTTTTAAGCGATAACATTCTCACCGCTGGCTGGTCACCTAATGAAGACTGGAATGGCCCAGTGCCGAATGTGTTCCTTGGTAGCGGAATGGAACAAGTCGAGCGTAACAGTGCAGAGTCTGATAGCTTTAAGCTTGACTTGAAATATGAGCTAGATGGTAGTTTTACCAGCGTCAGTGCAGGGGCTTACTTGTCTGACAAAGACTTAACAGTGCGTGATACAGCTTACGAAGGGTGGTCTGCTATCGGCACACCTTGGAATCAAGACGATAGAAATGCGGCTGCGGCTATAAATCGACCGGAGTTATTTGAGCGAGTGGACTTTGCTGATTACTACCACGGCGATGTATTACAAGGTAACGTTAATAACTTTTTGTTTCCGAAAATGGACTTAGTAAGAAACTATGCCCAGTCATTACGTCAAGGTTGTAAAGACGGGTGGCATAATGCCACACGCAGTGCCGAAAATAACGGCGTATGTACGGGCACATATGTTCCATATGAAGATAAACCAAATCGAGTAGATGGGCCTTTTGCAGCGCATAATATCAGTTCAACCAATGAAAAACGCACTGAGCTTTATGTCCGAGGCGATTTTGACTTTGAATGGCAAGGTATGCCGGTGGTCGGTAACCTGGGCCTGCGCTATGTGAATTATCAGCTAGAGTCTACGGGTGCCTTGGTTCAGCCACCTGAAAGTAAGCGAGGGGATGAAGGTGGATCTCTAAATAACGTGATGCAACAAGCCGAATACAAGCGCTATTATGACATTGCTGGTGGTAAATCTGAGCTGAGTACGGTAGATGGTACGGACTATTCAACTGTGTTACCAAGTCTTAATGTGAGCTTGGGAGTAACGGAAGATGTCGTGGTTCGTTTTGGCGCGTCTAAGGCACTGTATTATCCAAGCTTAGTTGATGCTAGAAATATCAATATCATTAACTTAGATTACGTTGGGCGCTTACAAACGCCGGGTGCTGATTATGATGAAGAGGTTAACCCAGTCGTTGGCCTGGATGATATCGAATTGACCGCATTATCTGGCAATCCCTATATTGAGCCTGAAGAAGCAATCAACCTCGACTTGAGTACAGAGTGGTATTTTGCTGATGCAGGTTATATCACCGTCGGTTTATTCCACAAAAAGCTAGACAATATCATACGTGATAAAGCCTTTGATTTAGACGTGACTTACGGCAGCGAAAAATATGATATTTCAGCCTATGGCCCTGATAACACCGGATCAGGAACTATACGTGGCGCGGAGTTCTCATATTCACAATTTTACGACATGTTGCCGGGTGCTTGGAGTGGGCTAGGGTTACAGTTTAATTTTACATACATCGACCAAGACGGCCTTGAAGACCCGAATGAAGTATCAGCAGGCACACTAGGGTTTGATGAAAATGGGAACCCATTGAATGACAATCGTAATACCTTCCGGGTGTTTAGTGGCTTACCATTACAAGGTTATTCAGATAAAAACTTCAACATCATCGGTATGTATGAGTATGAGGCAATATCTTTGCGGTTAGCTTATACGTGGCGCTCAGAATACTTACTAACATTACGAGAGTCTGAAGAGTATGTACCTGCTTATGCAAAAGCATCTGGCATGATGGATGCGAGCGTTTACTACACGATTAACGATAATTGGAAAGTGGGTTTTGAAGCAAGTAACTTGCTTGATACGGAAACACAAACCGAATATCAAATGAACCAAGCCGGTACGCGAACGCAAGCTCTTAACTTTACTACCGACAGGCGGTTTGCTTTGAGTGTTCGCGCTACATTCTAGTATTAGCAAACTAGCATCCGAAAAGCCCCAGCGTACTGGCATAACCAATACGCTGGTGGTTTAAAGCTATTTAAAGTTGATGTCTTTATTCATATGCGTTTACCTATTTATGTCTATCTAACAAACAAGGAATGGAAGGGTTATGGCCGAATTTTTAAAAGGCTCTGGTGACTTTCAGCAGTTTGAGTCACAAGGTTGGGATATCTTAGCTGAGCAAGTGAGTTTGCCTGTGGCTGTAATACGCCAAGATGCAGTGAAGCAAAATGCACAGTGGATGGCGCAGTTTGCTGAGCAAAATAATGTATTACTAGCGCCGCACGGTAAAACCACAATGTCGCCCGCGTTGTTTAAATATCAAAAAGATGCAGGTGCATGGGCGATTACGGTAGCAACAGTACCGCAATTAATTTGTGCGGTTGACGCAGGCATTAAGCGGGTTATTTTGGCCAACCAATTAGTGGGTCGTTATCACTTTGAGTTAATCGCCAAGCTACTTAAGTCTACTTCGTTAGAGTTATTTTTCTTTGTAGATTCAATAGATAACGCGAAGGCTTTAGGAGGTTTTTTTGACCAGCAAGGGCTTAAAGTTAACTTACTGATAGAAGTAGGGGTGCTAGGTGGTCGCTGTGGAGTGCGCACACCTAGCGCATTAACACAGCTGCTTAACACTTGCCAAGCGTACCCCAGCCTTCAAGTGATGGGGTTAGGATTTTACGAAGGGGTAATAGGTGGTGAACATGCTGCGCGAGAGGTAGAGCGCTTTGTTGAAAGCGTTGTAGCGCAAGCGCAGCAGTTGCATCAACAAGGGGTATTTGCCTGTGTAAAGCCGATTGTCAGTGGTGCAGGCTCCGCGTGGTACGACGTTGTGACCAAGGTGATGCGACAAAGTTCGCACGCGAATGAGTTTAAGTTCGTTATTCGCCCTGGATGTTATTTAATTCACGATACAGGCATATATCAAGATGCGCAGCAAGCGGTGTTAGATCGCAGTGAAGTGGCTTGCGCTATTGATGGTGAACTTATCTCAAGTTTGTATATTTGGGCCTATGTAACATCGGTACCAGAGCCAGGGCTTGCAATCGTTGGTATGGGTAAACGCGATGTGGCTTTTGATGCCGGGTTACCAAAACCAGAACTGCACTACGAGCCTCACAGTAAGCAATTACAAAGCTTAGCGGATGGTTTCTGTTTAGAAAAGATAATGGATCAGCATGCCATGCTGCGTTTGTCGCCTGATCACGTACTAAAAGTCGGCGATATGATATGTTTTTCTACTTCTCACCCGTGCTTAACGTTTGATAAATGGAAACAAATTGGCATTGTCGAGCGCGATTGGGTTATCACTAAAACCATTATGACACATTTTTAATTGAGACAACGCTTTGGATATTATCAGTAAAATTAAAGAGGGGCTGGGTCACTTCAGTCCATCAGAGGAAAAGGTTGCACGACTTATCATTGCTCAGTTGAACTTCGCAGCCAGTGCTTCAATTAGCGAATTAGCAGAAAAAGCGCAAGTAAGTCATGCCAGTATTACACGGTTAGCGCGCACTTTAGGTTGCGAAAATGTACGCGACTTAAAGTTCCAGCTGACTCAGTCTGCTGCCATTGGTGAGCGGTTTAATAATCCTGAGTTAGTGGACAAAGAAAAAATCTCTCATGTGTATGCTTCTATTCAAGAGATCCTCGCGCTCAATGCAGGATTGATAGAGGAGCATGTTGTTGAGCTTGCCGGCGCTGCTATTTGCGATACTCGCCACTGCTTGATATTTGGTGTAGGGGGCGGGAGCAGCATGATGGCACAAGAGTGTCAAAATCGCTTGTTCCGCTTGGATGTGTTAAGTAACGCACACTCAGATCCGATGATGATGCGTATGGCTGCAGCCACGGTGAATAAAAATGATGTGGTGATCTGTTTATCACTCAGTGGTGTTTCTCCTGATGTGATGGAAGCGGCGCGTATCGCAAAAGAATACGGGGCACAGCTTGTTGCAATCTGCCCACAGAGTGAGTTGGCACAAATGGTAGACTTTCATCTACCGATTAAAACTCAAGAAAGCGACTATATCTTTAAGCCCAGCGCAGCACGTTATGCGATGATGGCAGCAGTGGATATTCTCTCCAGTGAGGTAGCAATGCGTAATCAAAAACGCTCCAAAGAAAAACTCAGGCGCTTAAAAGTACAATTGGATCAGCACCGAGATAAGAGCGCGAATACGCCACCTGCCGATAAACGTTTTCCGTTAGGAGATTAGCTGTGGGAATGAGTATGTATGTTGATTGTATTATAAAAAATGCAACTATGTATCAATGGCCGACAGAGCAACCACAAATAGTAGATGTTGCCATTAAAAACGATGTAATTGTGGCTGTGGGTGACTGTAGGCAGTTTGAAGCGCAACAAAACTACGACGCAACGGGGCTCGTGTTAGCACCTGGATTTATTGATGTACATACTCATGATGATCTGGAGGTGTTTCGCAGCCCCCATATGCTCAGTAAAATTAGTCAAGGTGTTACAACGGTGATCGCAGGCAACTGCGGAATTAGCGCTGCGCCTTATCATCAAGCCAGCTCACCGGTTGACCCGATAAATTTGCTAGGTACAAAAGAGCAGTTAATTTACCCTGAGCTTGCGGATTATAAACGCGCTTTTGCGTTGTCTGCTCCGAGTGTTAATTTGGCGATGTTAGTTGGCCACACCAGCTTACGCGCACAGGTCGTTGCGGACTTGTCGCAACCGGCAAACGCAGATGAAATTGCACAAATGAAAGCCTTGCTAAGTAAGGCAATGGAGCAAGGTGCGCTAGGTTTAAGCTCAGGACTTGCTTATCACAATGCCAAAGGATCGAGCATCGATGAAGTGAATGCGTTGGCTGAGATAATTGAGCCTTTTGGAGGGATATATACCACCCACTTGCGCACAGAGTTTCACGGTATTTTAGATGCCATGGATGAGGCGTTTGCAACGGCGCAATACGCTGCCGTGCCATTAGTAATCTCGCACATAAAGTGTGCTGGCAAAGAAAATTGGGGGCGTGCGCCTGAGGTGTTGTCTCACCTTGAAAAGCAGCGTGAACATCAAAACATTGGCTGCGATTGTTACCCTTATGCGGCCAGTTCAAGCACGTTAGACCTTAATCAAGTAACGCCAGAGACGGATATTTTTATTACGTGGTCTGAGTCTCACCCCGAAATGGCGCAGCAAAACTTACAAGAAGTCGCAGCAAAATGGGGGGTGCCATTAATTGATGCTGCTAAAAAATTGCAACCGGCGGGGGCTGTGTATCATTGCATGCTAGAAGATGATGTGAAGCAATTTCTTAGTTATGAGCATAGCATGATTGGCTCTGATGGATTGCCTTGCGACCCGCATCCTCATCCTAGGTTATGGGGGACTTTTCCTAGAGTATTGGGGCACTACAGCAAAACTGAACAAACTCTGCCTTTGGCTTTAGCAATACATAAAATGACAGCGCTGCCAGCAAAGCAGTTTAAGCTTGAAAAACGTGGACAAATAAAAGTGGGTAATTTTGCCGATCTGGTGTTATTTGACCCAACAACGGTGTGCGATCAGGCTACCTACAGCCAACCCCATTTACCCGCAATTGGCATAGAGCGCGTGTGGGTTAACGGCAAGCTCAGCTATGTTGGCGATGCAGATCTTACATCAGTTGTTGACTATGGCCGAGCGGGACGGTTTTTAAATAGAACATCTAAAAATAATTAAATATAAATCATGAGGTTAATATGACAATAAAGCGAATTGGTGCAGAGGGTGGCACGGGCACAGGCGGGCAGCATTTACCGTTTTCAAGAGCGGTTGAAGCGGGGGGCTGGCTTAAAGTCTCTGGGCAAACGCCCATGCGAGATGGTGAAATAGTAGAAGGCGGTATCGTAGAGCAGTCACGACTGGCCATCAATAACTGTATTGCCATTATGGAAGAGGCAGGCTACGGCCTTGAACATGTGACGCATGTATCTGTGATCTTAACCGATGCGCGATATTTTCAATCGTTTAACAAAGTGTTTGCTGAGTTTTTTGGTGCACATCCCCCAGCGCGGATCTGCATGGTGGCTGAGTTGGTTGTTGAGTGTAAAGTTGAGGTTGACGTGACGTGCTATAAGGGCGAATAACCTGAGCTTAGATACGCGTGTATGGGAGGAAGTATGTCTGAGAGTCAATTAATTTACTTACTAGCATTTGTTGTCTATCTGCTTGCTATGGTTGCTGTAAGTTGGTCTGTTTCTCGCTGGCAACGCTCCAGCGACGATTTTTTATTGGCTGGTCGTAAAGTGCCTCTATTACTCACTTTAGGTACTACGGTGGCAACCATGGTTGGCACCGGGTCGTCGATGGGGGCCGTTGGGTTTGCCTATCAACATGCATGGGCGGGGGCACTTTATGGTATTGGTGGGGCACTTGGGATTTTATTGCTAGCTTGGCTTTTTGCACCGGCTCGCAAGCAAGCGTTTGCAACCATGAGTGAGGAGCTTGCAAGCTATGTTGGCAACAAAGCAATTGTAAAAAAGTTATTGGCTGTTTTGATCTATGCAGCCAGTATTGGTTGGCTGGGCGCGCACCTGATAGGAGGGGGCATGTATTTATCATGGCTAACTGGTCTTGATGAAACGAGTGCTAAGTTATTAATTGGAATAGGGTTGGCTATTTACGTCTCGTTAGGGGGCTACTCAGCGGTTGTTTGGACGGATTCTATTCAAGCCATTATTTTATTTGTGGGCTTTTTGCTGATGGCCTATTTTGCGATAGATTTTATCGGTGGCTGGCAGGCATTAGATGATAACAAAATAGCTGCCAGTAACGGCTTGTTGTCTTATCAAAGCATTGGTTTACTCCCCGCGTTTTCTATGTCTTTGGCGATTTTAGTCGGGGTACTTGCAACACCTTCATTTAGACAGCGCATTTACTCTGCGCACAGCGTAAAAAGCATCAGAGTGTCGTTTGTTATCTCAGGTGTACTCTATTTAGGGTTTTCTTTGATCCCTGCGGTGATTGGGATCTGCGCATATTTGCTTAATGATCAGCTGAACAACCCGGCTTTTGCCTTTCCTTACATTGCATTGAATACGTTACCTGTGGCTGTGGGAGGTTTTATTCTACTTGCCGGTATTTCTGCAACGCTTTCCAGTGCCAGCTCTGACGCCATTGCGGGGGTAAGTGTTCTAGTGAGTGATATTTTTAGATGGCTAAGAAAAGCTGATATAGCCGCTGAAAAACAATTGCTTTCTTCTCGACTCGCTATGTTAGCAACGGTGTTTACGGCACTGATATTGGCGCTGCTGTCTAACGACATCATCGGCTATATCACTAAAATGGTGTCAGTTGTGTTAGCGGGCCTGTGCATTATGGGTTTACTTGGCAGATTTTGGTCTGGTTACACATGGCAAGGCAGTTTGGCAACCTTGCTCGGTGGCAGCGTCGCTGCGGTCATTGTGAGTGCCAATAGCGCTTGGCTTAATTATTTTGGTAACCCGATAATTCCAGCGCTTTTGAGTGCCCTGGTGCTTGGGGTTGTGGTGAGTTTGTTGGGCAAAAGCGACGTGAAAGATACGACACAGCAGCAGGTAATCTCATGACGACATCTATTCATTCAATGGTGTTTTTTGGCGAATGCATGGTGGAACATCGTGCTGATGGTACAAGTTATTTTGGTGGTGATACATTTAATACCGCATGGTACCTCGTATCATTGCTTAATGCGGTTGGTTTATCAAAACCGAAAATAAAATACGCAACCGCAATTGGCCAAGACGCGCAAAGCCAACAGTTTCAAACGTTGTTAGCGCACATGGGCATTGGTTGCGACTTGGTCGTCACGCATCAATATAAAACAATGGGCAAGTATTGGATAAAACTTACTCAAAATGGTGAAAGAAGTTTTGAGTTTGAGCGTGAGCAAAGTGCTGCTCGAGCGTATTTTAAGAGCCATGAACCTTTAAGCGAAGCACTCAATGCTAAAAGCATCGATGCTATTTACTTATCAGGAATAAGCCTAGCGATTTTGTGCTCGGAGCAACTTACCTACTTGCTAGAGCTGTTGAAAAGGTTTAAGGCGCAAGGGGGGATTGTGATTTTTGACAACAATTATCGCGCGTCACTTTGGCATGGCCGAAAACCACAAAGCGCTTATTTGGCATTGATGGCCTTAGCCAATATCGCTTTTTTAACCCTTGAGGATGAACTGGCAATTTACGCTAAGCACACGCTAGATGAAGTGCTAACTGTTTATCAAAATACCAATGAACAACTAGTTATAATACGTCGAGGCCCTTTGCCTTGCGTTATTAAACCCTCTAACAGCCATGAGCTTCTTTACGTTGCGCCAGAGCAGTTGCATGCACAATCTATTGTGGATACTTGCGCTGCAGGGGATGCTTTTGCTGCTGGTTTTTTAGCGCAGTGGTTGGTGCGTGATTTACTAGCACATGATGCAATAGAGCGAGCTGCTCAATTTGCTCATAAAGTTGCAGCAGAGGTTATCCAACATCATGGTGCTTTGATTACCCCTCATTTATTGCCATCTCTTTTGGGCGAGGAGGTCAGTGGTGCGTAACGTGTTACCAAAGCGCATAAATTTAAAGTGCCTAACATTAATGGTCGCCATGTTGTTTAGCGCAAGTGTATTTAGTCAATTGGCATTGATGCCATTGCCGCAGTCTATTGAGCAAGAAGAAGGAACAATACAGCTAACTCGCAGCATAAGTGTTTCGGTTGTTGGTTTTAATACGCACAGGTCTCAGTTTCAACTCGATAGACTAATGAGCCACTTTAGTCGCCTAACAGGCAAAAAAATATCATGGGCTTTATCCAGTGAAAAACACGCAAACTTAACAATTGTGGTGGATGATGCCGAGCAGAGCTTGCGGGTTCCACAGTTTGCCGAAAATGAACGTTACCAATTGAAAATCAACAACAACGGGATAGCAATTCATGCAGCCACTGTTTTTGGTGCGCAGCATGCTTTAGCAACACTTTCTCAGTTGGCGTATGTTGATAAGCGCAATCAACTAACATTGCCACATATTAACATTGAAGATAGCCCACGTTTTGCGTGGCGAGGGTTGCTTTTAGACAGCGCTCGTCATTTTATGCCCATAGAGACTGTTAAGCGCCAACTCAGTGGTATGGCTTCAGCTAAGCTCAATGTGCTGCATTGGCACCTAACAGACGATCAAGGCTGGCGCATGCAAAGTAAGATATTTCCTAAACTGACAAGCAATGCATCAGATGGACTTTTTTATACTCAAGCACAAGTGTTGGAGGTGATCCGTTATGCGGCGTTACTTGGTATACGGGTAGTGCCAGAATTTGGTATGCCAGGCCATGCCAGTGCCATAGCGGTTGCGTACCCTGAGCTTATAACGTTAAACAAAGACTATAAAATGCAGCGTCACTGGGGCGTTTTTAAGCCGCTATTAAACATTGCTGATCCCAAAGTGTATGTGTTTATTGATAAGTTGTTTGCTGAAATGAGCGCAATTTTTCCTGATAA
Source organism: Pseudoalteromonas sp. A25 (assembly GCF_009176705.1). NCBI lineage: Bacteria > Pseudomonadati > Pseudomonadota > Gammaproteobacteria > Alteromonadales > Pseudoalteromonadaceae > Pseudoalteromonas > Pseudoalteromonas sp. A25. Next base: position 1,358,088 of record NZ_AP021846.1, read on the forward strand.
ATACCTGCACATTGGCGGCGATGAAGTGGAGCCAGAGCAATGGCTTAAAAGCCATGATATTCAAAAACTCATGGCTGACAACCAGCTTACCGATGGGCAAGATTTACAAAGTTATTTTAATGCGCGAGTGCAAAAAATTGTCACTAAGTATGATCGTATCATGATGGGATGGGATGAAATTTTGCATCCTCGCTTATCAAAAAATGTGGTCGTACAGTCATGGCGTGGACATGATTCATTATATAGCGCTGCTAAAAATGGCTATCAAGGTATTTTATCCACGGGATTTTATATAGACCAACCTCAGTACACTAGCTATCACTATCGTAACGACCCACAAAAAGTATTAGGTAGAGAGGCACCAGCCGAGCCAAAGTATAGTAAGTCATTTTTGGTCAAACGACTAAAAGGCAGTGATGTAAAGGGCGAGATGCTGGTTTTTGAGCAATACGCACTTATCAAGTTAAATGATCAGCATCACCGAGTTGCTCAAGTTAAGCATTTTTTCAAAGGAGCAAAGCGGCACTTGATGGCAACTTTTGATAGTTGGATGGGCCCTCTTACGTTTGAGCTTGATTTATCACGCTCTGCAGGCTCGGTCATGATAGGCAATAGTCGGTATCCACTTGAGGTCAGTGAACTTCTAAAAGCGCAAGCGGTGAGCTTTTCACCATCACTTGATAAAGCACAAGAAGCACTTATCTTAGGTGCTGAAGCCACCATTTGGAGTGAGCTGATCACCCAAGATAATATCGATTTGCGTATTTGGCCTAGGTTATACGCAATTGCTGAGCGTTTATGGTCTAGCAAAGAAACCACTGATATTCAGGATATGTATGTCCGTTTAGATAAAATAAGCGCTTATGCAGATAATATGGTTGGTTTAGCGCATCATAAACAGCAGCAAAGCGGCTTTACTCATTTAATTAATAAAAACCTCAGTGACAAAGAGCAAGCCGAAACCTTGCATTTGCTCAATACAATGGCACAAATGCTCGAGCCCAGCCATTATTACACGCGGCACCACATTAAATTTCTCAACAATGCCTATCATCAACAGGCGCCTTTGAACAAGTTTGTGGATTTTTTAGCTGTTGAAAGTCAGGCCATACGAGCCATACGCACAAGCGTAGAGAAATACATAGCAGGCAATAAGGCTATGCTTGATGTTATTGCCACACAGTTCAAACAATGGCAAAAAACACTTATTAACAAAAGGCATCTATTAGCAAAAAGCCCTTTATTAAACGATGAGCAGCTTTTGGCCGACAAACTGCAGCAATTTATATTCACAGCTGAGCAAGTGTTAACAGTGTGTCAAGACCAAACTTACCAACCTAGGTTAGACAGTCAGCTTTTGGGTCTTCAAAACTTGCAGGACGAAACAGTCATTGCAGCCATTTATCCTTTACGAGAGTTATATTTAGCATGCACAGAACAAAAAAAATGAAACTGACTTTAATAGGGTTACTGTTAGTAGGGTGCAATGTAGCCGCACAAAACGTCAATATTCAAACACAAGATTGGATCAAAGATGGCGTGTTCACCCAAGGCGTAGAAGGCCCGGCGGTAGATGCTAAGGGCAGATTGTATGCCGTTAACCATGGCCAAGAAGGCACAATCGGAGTTGTAACAGGGCAAGGGCATGCTAAAACGTTGTTGCGGTTGCCTAATGGTTCAATTGGAAATGGCATTCGTTTTGATAAGCAAGGCAATATGTTTATTGCTGACTATGTCAATCACAATGTTCTGCGCCTATCTGCGGCTGCGCTTAGTCAGGACGTTGATGTGGCTAAACACCTCAGTGTATATGCACATAACAGTAAAATGAATCAACCTAATGATTTGGCAATAATGGATAATGGTATTTTGTTTGCCAGCGATCCGCATTGGCAAACTAACACCGGTAATTTGTGGCGTATAGGCATTGATGGCAGCACTGACTTGATGGAAGCAAATATGGGGACTACCAATGGTGTGGCGGTGAGTCCAGATAATAAAAGGCTTTACGTCAATGAAAGTGTGCAGCGTAAGGTATGGCGTTATGATCTGGAGGCAAATGGCAATATTTCTAACAAGCAGCTTCATATTGAATTTGCCGATTTTGGTTTAGATGGTATGAGAACCGATACTCAGGGTAACTTGTATATCGCTCGATATGGTGCGGGAAAGGTTGCCGTGGTATCGCCAGCAGGCGAGTTGCTTGAGCAAATTAATCTCAAAGGTCAGTTCCCTACAAACGTGGCATTTGGTGGTAACGATGGTAAAAGCGTATTTGTGACCATGCAAAAGCGAGGTGCCATTGAAGTGTTCAAGGCGAACTACGTTGGTAGAAGTTTTATCACCAATATCGCATCAATGGACGCTAAATAATTGCTATAAAAAGTTTTATCGTGCCTATTGGTGAAACAATCGTGATCGGTAAAGGTTAATTTTTTAAATAGATGGTTACGTACTCATAGACTGAGATAAATATTTAACTTCCAATTTGTGCCTAAAACCTTTAGCCTTAGGCCCACATAAGTGATAATTACGTAAATGAATGGAGTAGTATTATGGCGGAGCAACAAGTGCAGCCTTTACACAACGAGAAGCATGCCAACATCAAAGTACAAAATGGCATTAACGTTGATTTCTTAAAATCACAGCACTTAATCCCAGTGGTCGCACATGAGTTCGCTCGTGTAGCAACAGAGTTCCCAATGGCGTTCGTTAAAAATAACGAAACAGGCCAGTTTCAAGCGGTTGCAATGTTTGGTTTAGAGCCAGGCGAAAACCTATTTGTTCAAGACGGCAAATGGAATGCAGGGTTTGCACCTTTAGCGGTAACTCGTTACCCATTTGGTCTTGTTAAGCACCCTGAAGAAGATCAATATGGCATTGTTATCGATGAAGCCAGCCCACTAGTTGGTGAAGAAGAAGGTAATGCGCTATTTGAAGGCGGTAAAGAAACTGAATATCTTGCTCGTCGTAAAGAAGCGCTTGTTAACTTCATCGAGTTTTCACGTGTAACTGAAGCGTTCACAAAACACTTAGCTGATAAAGAGCTGCTTGTTCAACAAACTCTTACTGTTGAAATCAAGGGCGAGAAAAAAGACATCAATGGTATTTATCTAGTTGATGAGCGTAAGCTAAACGAGTTAAGCGATGAAGATTACCTAGAGCTGCGTAAGCGTGGCTATTTAGCTCCTATTTTTGCTTTCTTAACGTCAACACACCAAGTTGCACGTTTAGCACGTTTAAAAGCACAGCGTGCTGAAGCTTAATAACGGCGATACAAAATAATTAAGAAAAAGGCACCCTCGGGTGCCTTTTTTATTGGCTGAACGTTTAGTCGCGTTTTTATTGCAAGTTGTTATGTTGACCAGCATGGTTAAGTTTTGAGGGGAGAAAATAATGAAACAGAGATATTCGTTGGTACCCATACTCGGGTTATGTCTTACTATATCAAGTCATGCTTATGCGAAAAACGCAGAAGAGAACAAACTTGCAGTTAAACCTATTGCTATCGCAATTCATGGCGGAGCTGGAACCATAGAAAAAAGTCGTTTTAGTAAAGAGCAAGACGTGGCGTATCGAGCGAAATTAAAAGAAGCGGTCGAAGCTGGTTATGCCGTGCTAGAGGCCGGTGGTGAAAGCTTAGACGCTATAACAACTGCGATAAATGTGTTGGAAGACTCGCCGTTTTTTAATGCAGGTAAAGGAGCCGTGTATACCTACGATGAAGAGCATGAATTGGATGCATCGATTATGGATGGCCGAGACCGACAAGCCGGTGCTATAGCTGGGGTAAAGCATATTAAAAACCCTATCAATTTGGCCAGAAAAGTAATGACAGACTCGGTCCATGTATTGCTAAGTGGTGAAGGTGCAGAAGACTTTGCAAAACGTCAGGGATTCGATTTAATTGATAATCATTACTTTGATACGCCACATCGACTGGAAGCATTAAAAAGTGCAAAGCAAAAATTAGAGGCTAAAAAGTCAGGCACAAAGTCTTATCAAGCGGCGCATCAAGCTCTCCCTAGTCAATATAAAATGGGCACTGTGGGGGCGGTTGCATTGGATCAACACGGCAACTTAGCGGCAGGCACTTCAACAGGTGGAATGACCGCAAAGCGGTTTGGCAGAATAGGAGACTCTCCTGTGATTGGAGCAGGCACGTTCGCTGATAACCGCTCATGTGCTGTTTCAGCGACTGGCCATGGCGAGTATTTTATTCGCTACAGTGTTGCCAGTGACATTTGTGCGCGTGTGCAGTATCAAAACAAATCCATTACGCAGGCCGGCAACGAAGTGATACATGACGTTTTGGCTCCAATTGGCGGCACGGGCGGGGTGATCATTGTTGATGCAAAAGGAAATATCAGTATGCCATTTAATACTAAAGGCATGTATCGAGCAAGTAAATCGAGCACTCAAAATACTTATGTCGGGATCTTTAAAAAGGATTGAAAAAACAGGCAATTCCGTACACGCCAGCTATAGTTAAATTGCTGGCGTTTTTTATATGGAGCAAATAATTATGCAATCGATTAAAGTCGCTGATTACTTAAATCATCGCCCTGTTACCTTCACTGTTGAAATGCGTATCGAGTCTGCGGTCGAAAAACTATTACAAAGCGCGCAATCGGGTGGGCCTGTTATTGATAGCGATAAGCGCGTTGTGGGCTTTTTATCAGAGCAAGACTGTTTGAGAAAAATGTTAGAAGCCACCTATCAGAATGAATCACACAGTGTGGTTGGTGATGTTATGAGCGCTAATCCTGTTTGTGTAAGCCCCAACGACAGTATTGTGCAAATAGCAGATAAAATGACGGTAAATAAACCTAAAGTGTATCCTGTTATAGATGAAGACGGTCGGTTAATGGGTGTGATCAGTCGAGCTAACGTGCTGTTAGCGATTGATAAGCATTTGCATGACGCTTATACCTCTGGTCACAGGTATGTGTAAAGTAGATTTACTATTAGCTCAAGCGCAACGAGATATTCTGCGTTAGAGCATAGGCTCAGTGAACGGTTTTTGATACACTACGCGCTCTTAAATTTAACAATGAATAGGTAGTGTAGTGAGTGTAGGACCACTGTTTGCTGAGCTGAAGTCTTGTCTGAAGAAAGATCAGTTTATTCTTAAAAAGCGTTTGCATGGTGCAAAAAAAATTGCTGATGCAAACAAACAAGGCAAAGTGGTTGCCACAATTAAAGCTGCGATAGAAAAAAGCCAGTCACTTAAAATACAGCGCAGCGAACACTTACCTCAAGTTTCTTACCCCGAACAACTGCCCGTCAGTCAGAAAAAAGACGAGATAAAAGCTGCTATTGAAAGCAACCAGGTCGTGATTGTTGCAGGTGAAACGGGCTCCGGTAAAACCACTCAGCTCCCGAAGATCTGTTTAGAGTTAGGCCGAGGTGTTGATGGTTACATCGGCCATACTCAGCCAAGGAGGCTAGCCGCACGTAGTGTCGCTAACCGTATTGCCGAAGAGCTTAACTGCGAACTAGGTCAACAAGTCGGCTTTAAAATTCGTTTTAGCGATCAAGTGTCTGATAATACCTATGTAAAGTTGATGACTGACGGTATTTTACTCGCAGAAATTCAGCAAGATAGATATTTAAATCAGTACGATACCATCATCATCGATGAAGCCCATGAACGCAGTCTGAATATTGATTTTATTCTTGGTTATCTTAAAAATTTGTTACCTAAGCGCCCTGATCTTAAAGTGATCATTACCTCAGCAACCATTGATCCAGAGCGCTTCTCTAAACATTTTAACAATGCACCAATCATCGAAGTGTCGGGCCGCACTTACCCTGTTGAAGTGAGATATAGGCCTGTTTTAGATACCGCAAGTAATGATAGCGAAGCAGAAAGCGATCAATTGCAAGGTATTTTTGATGCGGTAGATGAGTTGTGTTCTGAAGGTCCTGGCGACATTTTAATTTTTATGAACGGCGAACGAGAAATTCGTGATACGGCAGAGGCACTAGACAAGCGCAACCTAAAAGGCGTTGAGGTGTTACCTTTGTTTGCGCGCTTGTCTAATGCCGAGCAAAACCGTATTTTTGCACCACATAGTCAACGACGTATTGTGTTATCAACCAACGTTGCAGAAACGTCTTTAACGGTACCCGGTATTCGTTATGTCATTGACCCAGGAACAGCCAGGATCAGCCGCTACAGCTACCGTACTAAAGTGCAGCGTTTGCCAATAGAGCCTGTTTCTCAAGCCAGTGCGAACCAGCGTAAGGGTCGATGTGGTCGTGTTGAAGCGGGTATTTGTATCCGTTTATATTCAGAAGATGACTTTTTGTCACGCCCTGAGTTTACCGACCCAGAAATACTCAGAACTAACCTTGCGTCAGTTATTTTACAAATGCTCGGTCTTGGGCTTGGTGATATTACTGAGTTTCCGTTCGTACAAGCGCCTGACAGTCGTAATATCAATGATGGTATAGCGCTGTTAGAGGAGCTTGAAGCTGTTCATCCAAGTAAGCGACGTCAAAGCACTAAGCTAACCCAATCAGGGCGTACATTAAGCCGTTTACCTATCGACCCTCGTTTAGCCAAAATGGTCTTTACAGCAGACAAGCTGGGTGCGCTCAGAGAAGTGATTGTGATCGTGGCTGCTTTATCTATTCAAGACCCTAGAGAGCGTCCTCAAGATAAACGAGGCGCAGCAGATGAGAAGCACGCTAGATTTGAGCATCCAGATTCAGATTTTGTTGCCTTCTTGAACCTGTGGTATTACATCGAACAACAGCAACAAGAATTATCTCGCGCACAGTTTAGAAAGCTATGCCAAAAAGATTTCTTGGCATATATGCGTATTCGAGAATGGCAAGATATTGTTTATCAGTTAAGTACCATCTGCGGGGAAATGAATATGCAGTTGAGTGATAATCAAGCTGAGCTCGACAATGTTCACCAAGCGCTGTTAAGTGGTATGTTGAGTCATATTGGCGCCAAGGATGAAAAGCAGCATTACAAAGGTGCACGTAATAGTCAATTTCATATTTTCCCGGGTTCAAGCCTGTTTAAAAAGAGCCCTAAGTGGTTGATGTCAGCAGAGTTGGTTGAAACCAGTAAACTCTATGCGCGCATTAACGCCAAAATTGATGTGAACTGGATTGCACCATTAGCGCAGCATGTGGTTAAACGCAGTTTTAGCGAACCACATTGGGAGAAAAAGCCCGGCTGTATTATCGCTTTTGAACAGCAAACCTTATTTGGGTTGATTATTGTTGCGCGTAAGCGAACGGTTTATAGCCAAATAGAGCCCAAACTTTGTCGAGAATTATTTATCAAAGAAGGATTGATTTCACAGCAGCTTGGGCAAAATGAAGGGTTTTTACAACACAATCAATCGCTAATAGACGACATTCATGTGCTAGAGCAAAAGGCTCGTCGTCGCGATATTCTGGTTGATGAGCAAACTTTGTTTGAATTCTATGATCAGCGCATTCCACAAGATGTTTGCACACGTGCGGGCTTCAATCACTGGTGGAAAAAGCAAAAACAAACTGATAAGCGCTTTTTGCATATGAGCAAAGAGTTGCTGATGCAGCATGATGCTAAACAGATCACTGAGTTTGATTACCCCGATGTGTGGCAGCAAGGTAATTTAATGTTGCCGCTGGAATATCACTTTGAACCAGGGCAAGCCGTTGACGGTGTTTTAGTGAGTATTCCATTAGCATTGTTAAACCAAGTCGATGAGCAGGGTTTTGATTGGCATGTGCCGGCATTTCGCCATGAATTGATCTGTGGTTTGATCAAAAGCTTACCAAAAAACTTACGTCGCAACTTTGTACCAGCGCCCAATTATGCCGATGCGGTATTGGCATCAATAGAGCCCATGCAAGGCGCTTTGCTTGAAGTTTTAGCCAATCGCTTATTACGCATGACTGGCGTGAAAGTGGAAGTTGAAGACTGGGACTTAACTGCGCTTGACTCACATTTAAAAATTCAGTTTCAAGTAATAGGTGATAACAACCAAGTTATTGCTCATGGCTTTGAACTACAAACGCTCAAAGAGCAATTGCAAGGAAAGGTATCTGATACTCTTTCTCAGGTAGCTGAAAAAGGCATAGAGCGCACAGACTTAACCCAATGGGAATTTGGGCAACTGCCGGCAGAATACACTAAAAAGCAAGGAAACTATGAAATAAAGGCGTTTCCTGCGCTGGTGGATAAAAAGTCTTCTACGGCGATTGAACTATTCGATAACCCAACCAAGGCTTTGGTTGCTCATCAAAAGGGCTTACGCCGTTTGGTGCTATTAAATGTACCGTCACCAATAAAATATTTACAACAACACTTACCAAATAAAGCAAAGCTCGGTTTGTATTTTAACCCATTCGGTAAAGTACAAGATCTGATCGACGACTGTATTGCAGCTGGGGTTGACTTATTGTTAGCTGATGATAATGATATTCGTGATGAGCAAGCGTTTGAACAAGCAAAAGAACGTATCCGAGGTGATCTAGGTGATGCAGTTGTCAGTATTGCTACTCAAGTTGAACAGGTATTGAGTATTGCGCATGCAATTAACAAGCGCATGAAAGGCAGGGTCGACCTGACGATGATAACAGCGCATGGAGATATTAAGTCTCAACTAGAGTCGCTTATCTTTAAGGGCTTTGTGAGTGCTCATGGTGCAGCGAAGTTGCCTGACCTGCTACGTTACATGAAAGCGATAGAAAAGCGTTTAGAAAAGCTACCTGTTGACCCAAACAGAGATAGGCTATGTGTGCTCGAACTCGAAAAAGTGGCCGATGCATATCAAAAAGTGGTGTCACGTATTCCAAAAGGGCATCCTTTACCCGATAATGTAATGGATATCTTTTGGATGCAGCAAGAGCTGCGAGTATCATTATTTGCGCAAACCCTTGGCACACCTTATCCAATCTCAGCAAAGCGGGTAATGAATGCTTTGAAGGAATGTGAATAATTGCTTTATTAACTTGCAATTTACCCCAAGCCAATTACCTTATTAATAGGAACTATTTTTGGATTTTGAAAAGGAAGTGACATCAACTATGTCCACTCATGAACAAAGGAATAACACGCCCCATGTATTGGTGGTCGATGATGAATATTTTAACTATGAAATGCTCAGCATGGCTTTGTCTGATGCGTTTACGCTTAGTTATGCCGATTCGGGAAAAAGTTGTTTATCCAATGCGATAGCACACAGACCCGACGCCATTTTGCTAGACGTATGCATGCCAGGCCTTGATGGGTATGACACATGTCGCATGTTAAAAAATACACCGGAAACTAAAGATATTCCTGTGGTAATGGTGTCTGGATTAGAGTCAGAACAAGAGCAACAAGCTGGCTATGAAGCGGGCTGTGACGCCTATGTGATCAAGCCGTTCACCATTCAATCCTTATTAGAACAACTAAAATCAATGGTTTAAGGGGGTAGTATGTTGCACGAAGACAAACGACGGTTTATGCGTATGATGGTTAACGCAAAGGCTAGGTTAACGATATTAGAGTCGGGTTTAACTTTTGACGGCAAATGTCATGACTTAAGTGCAACAGGGTTGTCGATAGAAGTCACTGAGCCCGTTGAAGCAAATACCATGATGGAAATACATATTGACTCAACCAGTGCGGCTATCCCACCACTGAACGCCCATGCTAATGTTGTGCGCTGCTCGCAAGAGCAAGATGGTCAATATGTGTTGGGGTTGGAAATAACCCAGTTTAATTAAAAACTTTAACTCTTCGCATAGCCTTATGTTGAGCGCTATGTAAAGAGTTATGTGAGAAGTGCCGATAACCAGGTTTACGCAGATGGTCTAAATTACTATTGATTATTTTTTTGCTCACTCCCTTTTGCCAGTAGATGGCGCATTAGTTTCCTACCAAGCATCACAAACTCTCTACCACCACTTGAGGTAAGTAAAACGACTCCGCTATTCGATTGTGGAGCAAACACATATTCGCTGCCAAACCCGTCTAAGTCTCCGCCATGCCAATAAACGGTTTGTGGGTATAATCCTAGTTCAGGTGTTGCTGAAAACATGCCATAACCGTAGTTCAGCCCATCGTACAAGCCAGTTGCATAGTCCACCTGACTTGAGAATAATGGGCTAGTTGGCTTATCTGCTGAATGATTGTTATAAGCGATAAGTTGCTTTTTCATTAATTCGAGCATGGCATCGATAGAGGCATATGCGCCGCCATGCGGTGTTAACAGGCCCATATCCCATGCATTTGTTGCAACATCTCTTTGGTCTTTACGATAGGGTGTTACAAGGCGCTTTTGAAGCTGAGGTGACAGTTGTACATATACATCATTAACAGCAACGCCATCATTAATATAGTGCTTTACAAGTTGCGTGTAGGTTTTTCCAGACACTCTGCTTGCAATGTAGCCTAATAATGCATAGTTAAAATTTGAGTAAGCAAATTTGCTATTGGGTTGATGATCAAGCTCTACAGTTTTTAGGGCTGTTAGTAGTTGAGCTTCGCTATATCCGCCTTTCATCGCATCGCCATCAACCCGTGTTACGTTGCTAGGATAGTTGGGTAACCCAGAGCGATGGCTTAGCAATGTATCTATTGTTATGTTTTTTAAAACGTTTTTTTCTATAGCTTGAAAATGGTCAGGGAGTAGCTCAGCAGCACTGCTAGTGCGTGATAATCGACCCTCATCAATCAACGCCAAGGTAATTATGCTGGTGAGCACTTTGGTTTGAGAACCAATTTGGAACAAGCTATCGTCTTTAATAGCTTGGTCACTATTTCGATTATAAACACCATAGCCGTGTTTAAACGTGACCTTGCCATTTTCAATAACCCCTACTGATATAGCAGGTACGTTATTGGCCTTCATATAGGCTTTTATTTCGTTATCGAAAAAATCATTATCCGCAGATACAAAAGGTGAGATAAAGCACAGTGTAATAAGTGCTGAGCGAAAGAGAGTCATATAGCTTCCCTGATAATTGTACTTCAGTAGTATTAGGAGGTTTAAACTTTTGTTTTAAAATGTAAAGTTAACTGAGGTAGGGAAAAGCAACAAGCTATATCAAAGGAGAAGTTGTTACAGAATGTGAGGGTTGGCAACACATATGTACTTAAAAGAAGACGAATAAAAATGAAAAGGCGACTAGGTACAAATACGTACCTAGTAATGCTCAATTGCTTAGTAAACCTTACAAATAAGCCCTTTTAAGTAAAAACCTTCTGGATAGTTACCAGAAATAGGGTGGTCAGCAGCTTGATTTAAGCGCTCCATTATCAACAAATCTTTACCCGCATCAAGGGCGGCATCGGCAACCACTTTTTGGAATAGGTTTTGTTCCATTAATCCTGAGCAAGAAAAGGTGAGTAGGGTGCCACCAGGTTTTAAAATTTGCATGGCTATCATATTGATATCTTTGTAACCACGGCAAGCACCATTAAGTTGTGCTTTGCTTTCTGCAAATTTAGGTGGGTCCATCACGATAGTGTCGAACAACTTGCCTTCATCACGATACTGGCGCAGCAGCTTAAACACGTCTTGTTTAACAAACTCGACTTTTGATAGGTCAAGGTTGTTGTGTTCAACGTTACGCTTTGCCGTATCCAATGCGGGTTGAGAAACATCTACGTTAATGACTTTTTCACAGCCACCACGCAGCGCATACAGCCCAAATGTACCGGTGTAGCAAAAACAGTTTAAAACGTCTTTGCCTTTTACAAAACGCTCTAATGCTGCGCGGCTATCTCTTTGATCTAGATAAAAACCCGTTTTATGGCCATTGATGATATCTACTTCAAGTTTTAAACCATTTTCTTCAATAACAACGGGTTCGCTCGGTGTGTCGCCCCATAATGCACCAGTGGTTTTTTCAAGGCCTTCTTTTTTACGTACATCAACATCAGAACGCTCGTAAATATGGCAATCGGGGAAGAGTTCACGTAGTGCCATTAAGAGGTCGCCTTTGTGACGCTCTGCACCTGCGCTGAGTAACTGGCATACCAGATAATTATCAAACTTATCAATGGTGATACCAGGTAAACCATCAGACTCCGCAGCGCTTAAGCGATAGCCAGTTAATCCACCTTCTTCAATAACTTGCTGGCGGGCATCAAGTGCTCTGCGTAAGCGTTTAACAAAAAACTGAGCATCGATTTGCTCTTCTTTATCGAAGCTCCACACTCTTGCGCGAATTTGTGAGTCGGGGCTGTATGCCGCGGTTGCTAAATACTGACCGTCGTGGCTATATACTGTAACGGTATCCCCTAAGGCTGGTTTGCCCTTTATTTTTTTGATTGCTTTGGAGAAAATCCACGGGTGCTTACGCTTAAGAGACTTTTCTCTACCGGGCTGCAAATACAGGGCACAAGACATAAAAATTCCTTACAAAATTGAATGCTTGCCATTTTAGTGAAGGCCATGCCAACATACAATCGAAACACAGGAATAATATTCTCAAGATGCTTGATAGTAATTACTTACATTAAGCCGTCTATTAATAGCAACCTAAAATAAAGCGCTCTGCGACTGAGTTTGTAGTAATGATAAGAGAACGTGATGCAACATATTGAACAGGCATGTAAAAATTTTATGGTCAACAGCGTATTTGCTGATACCGCACATGACCTTACACATATTGAAAGAGTAGTGAAAACAGCAAAAGAGCTGGCAGAAAAAGAACAGGCAGACTTGGCGGTAGTAATCCCAGCTGCATGGTTGCATGATTGCGTGGCTGTAGCAAAAAACCACCCTGATAGAGCTCGAGCCTCAAAAATGGCGGCAGATAAAGCCGTTACATTTTTAAAATCAATTGGCTATGACGAAGCTAAACTGGATGCCATTCATCATGCGATAGTTGCCCACAGCTTTAGCGCCAATGTAACACCTAAAACACTTGAAGCTAAGATAGTACAAGATGCAGATAGAATGGATGCGCTGGGTGCAATCGGCGTGAGTCGTTGCATGAAGGTAGGAGGGGCTATTGCAAGGCACTTATACCACTCTGATGACCCTTTTTGTGAAAATCGTGAAGCAGACGATATGCGCTATACGCTTGACCACTTTTTTATCAAGCTATTACATATCGCCCAGCAGATGCATACTGATTCAGCTAAGGAAGAAGCGCGCAAACGAACTGATTTTATGCATACATTCTTAGAGCAGCTTAAGCAAGAAATCGCATCTTAAACGCATGCTAGCGAGTCATGCGTTTTACAAATACGACCACGAAGAGCGCTAATGAGAAGCTGCCAGTAAAAGCCTCAATGGCTGCAATAAATCGGGAGACTCCTACGGGAGTTATGTCGCCATAGCCGAGGGTAGTAAAAGTAACAACACTGAAATAAAAACTGTTCAGTAACGCGCTGATATTTTCTTGTATCGAATTGGAAGGATTGAACTGTAAAATTTGCGTGTCGTAGGTAACGCCAAACAAAAAGTATAAAATGGCACACACCACGATCATCGTTAAACTAAAGCGAATAACATTTTCGGGTTTTTCACCATAACCACAGAGTAAGTTAATAAAACTGGATACGAGTCTGCGCTGAGAGTTTTTTGGGTACTGTTGATGGCGCATGCGCAGCTCTTGATAAGTATACTTACCCGCCATTTCAAATAAACCTTGTTGCTCAGCGCCTTTACGTAGTAAGCGATATATTTCCTCAGACTGCAGGAATAGATCGTTAGCATCTTCTGTTCGTTTTTCTTTTAAAGCGATAAAGCCTTGCTGCTCTTGGAGAAGTTTGTCGCCAAGGTATAAATTGTCAATGCGTGTGTTATCGAGCTTTAGTCCCAGTAAATTGGCTTTTTCTAAATGGCAGCAATGTAAATTTGCTTCTCTAAGATCGGCTTTCATTAAAGAGGCTTCACGAAAGGTATTATTGAATAAATGAGCGCCCTTTAAATTGGCTCGATAAAAATTACTGTAAGACAAGTCATAGCCGCTGTGATCGCCAAACTTAACCAGGTTAAGCCCTTCAAGATTGGCGCGTTTTAGTTCTAAGCCTTGCAGCAAGCCACCTCGTTTTGCGTAGCGCTCCAGTTTATGGGTTAACTCTAAACCACTTTTGTCGAATTTTGCATCGTGCCAAAAACAAAGTCCGGAGCCCATATCGATTTCCTGGCATTGGTGGCCATCGGGTGATTTATACTGACAACTGGGTTTATCACTCATAGATACCTGATCCTTTTGCCTATTTATTTTAATAGATTAGCAGCTAATTAGCGCGGTAGAATGGAAGCGATGTAATTTTTTTAAAATCAATATGTTTGAATATCAACTAAAACTCAGTAAAAAACGCAAAACAATTGCCTTAAGAGTCACCGACCAAGGGATTTTGGTTTATGCGCCACAAGGTGCCTGCATCAACGGTATTGAACGTTGGCTTGCGACAAAAAAAGCGTGGGTAGCAAAGCAGCGGCAAATTATTGCAAAGGGCGCACAGCAACAAGCTCCTTGGCATAGTGGCAAAGTGTGTGTTTTTGGTGATGAATACGAATTTATTTGTGATAGTAAAATGTCTTCACGTATCGACCATCAACTAAAAAAAGTGGTCATACGAACAACGGCAAAATCAACAATTCAGTCAATTCGTAAGGCGTTATTGCAATTGTTAGCAACTGAACTTGAATACTATATTGATAGCCGCTTATATGCTTTGAGCTTACAGATGAACGCACCGGTTGAAAGTGTTAAATTTCGCGAATATAAAAGTCGCTGGGGGAGTTGTTCGAGTCAAAAAGCACTTACCTTTAACGTATTACTCGCAGGTGCACCTAAACGAATGATTGATTACGTTTTGATACATGAACTAGCTCATTGTCATGTAATGGCGCATAACAGCGCGTTTTGGTCACTGGTAGCTGAGTACGACAGTAATTACAAAGACGCAGTAAATTGGTTCAAAGTTAACGGCAAACAGTTATTTATAGATAAAGAATAAAGGGATAATGAAAGCAATAAAAAGTGGTGGAGGGGGCTGGATTCGAACCAGCGAAGGCAGTGCCGTCAGATTTACAGTCTGATCCCTTTGGCCGCTCGGGAACCCCTCCTAAACAACGGCGGTGATAATATCAAAGTTTCTTATTAAGTAAAGAAAACTGCTAAAGAAATTTTAAAAAATGCCGATAAAAGCATAGATTCGTAATTAATTGGTGAAACTCTATGCAACTTGATGCAGTCTTAACCAGAGAAGATCAGCTTGGTAGCGCTTTGTCAGTCAGTGTGGCTGAGCATCGCAGAGCAGACTTTGCAATGTTATTGGCAATGCTTTCTCAAGATGCATTAGATTTTAGCCAGTTTCACCTACCTGAAACCCAAGCAGATGAAGCTGATTTATCAGAGTACGCCCTAAAAAAAGAATTACAAATTGGCCCACAACGCGCTCTGGCGCCTGAACAATTTGATATATTGATTGGTCAAAACAATGCAAAAGTGCTTGAGCAAAGCAGTTTAGTATCATTGAAATTACAAGACTGCTTACGCCCAGAGCCCCTAGCCGTTCGTAATGATAAGACGCACATTCCATTGGTTGTTGTAGACAACTGCGATATTGCTGTGAGAAAGCGCTTAGAAGCGGTAAAAAGTGGTCATTCGGTCGAAGAAAAACCCGCTATGAATGCAGCGGGCTTTTACGACCAAATAGCGGGTGGGCACATGCAAAGTGCATTGCAACTAAGCGCTTAAATTTAGTTGCTGTGGCATTTTTTATATTTTTTACCACTGCCACACGGGCATTCGTCGTTTCTGCCTATTTTAGTTTCTAAAGTTGGTAAAATTGTACCATCCAGATACTTCCACTGCTCAGACTCCTTAACAAACAAAGATTTCTCGTGAAGCATGCAAACCTTGTTTTCAGCAATATAAGTTGCTTTAAATTCCACATAGCTTGCTTCAGAGGTGCTGCCCGTATCGATTATTTCCAACTTAATAAACTGAGCAACATCGGCAAATGCCAAAATATCTTCAACGCTATGGTGTTGCTGTTCATTTTGAACATAGGTTGCTCTTATATACTCCGCATTTTTTGTACAGTAAGCGCTGTAGCGAGAGCGCATTAGTTGTTCGGCAGTAGTGGGTAGGTGTGAGCTGTTAATGAATGGCCCACAACATTCTTCAAAAGGGGTATTACTTGAGCAATAACACATAAGCTCTTACAAAGTTAAGACATCAATGTGCTTATTGTACATGTTTCTTTATCAACGGTTTTAGAAAAGCAATAAATTTCTGTATTTGAAGAGGGTAAGCGCATTGTCGCAAGTTCACTAGGAGAAAGGATATCAGTCCAAGTGATCACTGCTGCAAAATTACCATTGTTTAAGGCTGATGTAAGAACATAATTAAGGTCTAGAATGTGCTTTTTCCTGATAACTAGCAGTTTACTTGCGTCAATTGAACAGCTATCCATCATTGCCTTATTGGGAACATTGTCTGGGGCAATTAATAATGTCCAGCCTTTCTTTTGATTACATTGATGAACAATTTTCAATAACTCTAAGCTAGCACATATGTCATCAGATGTTTTTACAACATGATGGTTAGTAACAGCTGCCTGCGCTAAATCTGATGGTGCTTTTAAAACTGAACTTGCGTGTAACATAATCAACTCACTGGTGTTATATACAGTATGTGTATACAGTAGTTTATACAGTAATTAGATGCAAGGAAAAATTGTTAGTTTTTTATACAAATGCAAATCAAAGCGCAGAGCTAAACTTCACTCTGCTTTTCATGTATTTGATAAATAAAAACTAATTTTATGGGAGGATTAAGATTTAATAAATGAGAGTTGGTGAATTTGCTCGTACAATGTGGCGGCGTAACAATGGGCATCTTTAATGCGTTTGGTAGATAGGTGAGGTTTGAGTTGCTCAATCATCGCATCAGCAGCTTCCATACCTTGGCTTTGGGCGAGTACCAGCCAAGCCATAGCGTGGAAAGGGCTTTGCGGCACGCCTTGACCTTTGACAAACAGCAAGCCTAAATAAAACTGCGCTTTATTATTGCCCGACATTGCAGCCATGCGAAACCATTTAGCTGCCAGCGGATACGCCTGCTCTTTTAGGTAGTAAAGGCCTTTTTTAAGTGCGGCTTGTGGATCGTTATCTTCAGGCAGCTGTGCATCACTGTTTATCGGCGCAGTAACAAAGTTAAGCACGTTGAGCAGTTGTTGCTCCAAATCTTGGCTGGCCGAATTTTCAAATTGTTCTCGTTCCATAGTCTAACCGCAATAATAAACTTATTAGAAGTGTAGTTGAATTTTAACGAAATTGTCCGAATAAACCAGTGATTTATGTTAAAATCCAAACACTTGTTTCCAATTTATAACCATTGATATGTTAGAACGCATTTTCGCCATTCGACAACAGGGCTCGAGTATTAAAACTGAGGTACTGGCTGGTTTAACAACCTTTGTGACTATGGTTTATATCATTTTTGTAAATCCGCTTATGCTCGCCCAGGCTGGTATGGATATGGGTGCAGCATTTGTTGCTACCTGTATCGCGGCGGCTATTGGTTGTTTTATTATGGGCTTTTGGGCCAATTACCCATTAGCTTTAGCGCCGGGTATGGGGCTGAATGCTTTTTTCACCTATGGTGTTGTACTTGGTATGGGACATTCTTGGCAATCAGCGTTAGGAGCGGTGTTTTTATCTGGTTGTCTATTTTTGCTATTGAGTATTTTTAAAATTAGAGAGTGGGTTATACAAGCAATTCCGCTCGTTTTAAAGCAGGCAATTGCCACTGGTATAGGGGCCTTTTTAGCATTAATAGCACTCAAAAATGCAGGGATCATCGTTGCAAATCCAGCTACCTTAGTGCAACTTGGCGACATTACACAAGCAGGGCCATTACTCGCAATTTTTAGTTTTTTTATCATCGCAGCACTCATGTTCCGAGACATAAAAAGCGGTGTTCTTATCAGTATAATGCTTGTTACGGGAGCTGCTTGGAGTCTCGAGTTGATAACCTACCAAGGGTTGACCTCCATGCCACCTAGCATATTACCAACACTTATGGAGCTTGATATCGCAAGTGCGTTTGAGTTATCTATGTTAAGTGTTGTGTTTGCTTTTTTATTTGTGGATCTATTTGATACTTCGGGCACTTTGGTCGCTGTAACACATAAAGCCGGTCTGGCTGATGAGCAAGGCAAAATGCCAAGGCTCGGCCGGGCGTTAAGTGCTGATAGTAGTGCGACAATTGCAGGTTCAATGCTTGGCACTTCGACAACTACCTCTTACATAGAATCAGTATCTGGTGTGTCAGTTGGGGGTAAAACAGGGTTAACAGCGGTGGTGGTTGGCATATGCTTTATACTGATGACCTTTTTCGCACCCCTAGCAAAAATGGTGCCTGCATATGCGACCGCTGGTGCAATATTATATGTTGCGGTGCTAATGCTACAAAATCTAAAATTTGTGAACTGGGATGACATGAGCGACGCAATACCAGTTAGTGTGGTGCTGTTAATGACGCCGTTGACATTTTCTATTGCACATGGAATTGCGCTTGGTTTTATCGCTTATACTGCCATAAAAGTCGTTTGCAAAAAGGCTGAGGAGGTCAGCGCAAGTGTTTGGCTTTTGACTGCATTGTTTGTACTGAAGTTTTCACTAGAGTGACTAAGATAGACTGATTAAGTGGTAATACTACCACTTTTTCTTAGGGGCAAATAACACATCTAGGTCGTCTTGTTCTTGCTCTTTTTTCTTCTTAACTGACGACGCATTAGAGGCTTTTAGCTCGGTACTTATTTCTTCTAAATAGGCTTCTAGCTGGGCTTTTCTTTCTGTAACGTATTCATCACTGTAGGTTACAGCATTAATTGTTGCGTAGGCCTTTTCAAAATACTGACGAGCTGAGCCAACCATGTTGGCGGTGCGTGCTGATACGCCACGCTTAATCTGGCTTTCCACATTGATGCGCAATTGTAGCTTTTCTAAGCGACGATCTTCTGCAACAAAAAGTTGCGTGTCTACCTTACCTTTAGAGTGCTCGGAGCGAATAACGTGCCTTAGGCGCTTAATTCCTTGAACTAAAGCAATGAGTTGTTTGTCTGCCTCAGGTAAATTTAAGCTATCAGCTTGGGCATCGGGGTCAAGCTGAGTATTTAACCTTTCTTTTGCATCGTTGAGGCGGTTTTTTAATTCTTTATTAGTTGGAGACAGCTCTACCATTACACATAGAGCATCATATACTCGGCGTTGAAGAACTCTTGTCACAAGTTCTGACATAGGTATATTGCAGCTATTTACAATAATGTCTTCCGATTCTTCAATGATTTTTTTCTGTTTTGTAAGCTCTTTTCTGCGTTCAGCCTCTTGCTTCTCTCTGTGTTGCTGAACTGCACTGACCCACACCGCTATAACGATCAAAGCAACAATCAACATAATAATGATAGAAACAAACATAACTGACTTCTCTTAGACCACGACTCAAAACATGAATTTTTATCTTACATCAATTAATTGCAATCTGAACAGCTTTGCGTTCATATGGATGAAATTTTTTTAAAAAATCATTATTTATCATTATAGACCAATCAAATCATTTTATGTGTTTACAATCATCTAGCAAGCAGAGCTATCTCGTTTGCAGTAAATATGCTAGCCTAACTAAGATTGGCTCTATCCCAAGCTGAAACTAGTAGCGCGCTGTGATCATTGCCTTGTAAAAACTAATAAGAAAAATAAGCTATGAAATTACAACAACTTAGATATATCGTAGAAGTTTTAAACCATAATTTAAACGTATCAGCAACAGCTGAAAGTCTTTATACATCGCAGCCAGGCATATCCAAGCAAGTGAGGATGCTAGAAGATGAGTTAGGTGTGCAAATATTTGGCCGTAGCGGCAAGCACCTTACGCATGTGACAAACGCGGGCAATGAAATTATTAACATCGCCCGAGAGATTTTGTCAAAAGTTGAGGGGATCAAAGCAGTCGCGAATGAGCATACCTTGCCTGATCAAGGTAAGTTAAATATCGCAACAACCCATACTCAAGCACGTTATGCACTTCCCGGCGTGATTCAAGGGTTTATGAAAAAGTATCCAGCGGTCTCTTTGCATATGCATCAAGGAACGCCACAACAAATATCAGATGCCGCTGCTCGTGGCGACGCAGACTTTGCCATTGCGACAGAAGCACTTCATCTGTATTCAGACCTTGTTATGCTACCTTGTTATCACTGGAATCGCAGTATTGTGGTCGCCAAAGATCATCCACTGGCACAAAAAGCGCATAATCTGAGTGTGCAGGATATAGCAAAATACCCACTTATTACTTACGTTTTTGGCTTTACTGGTCGTTCAGAACTAGATAAAGCGTTTAACGCACATGGCCTTGAGCCTCATATTGTTTTTACAGCCACTGATGCAGATGTTATTAAAACCTATGTTCGTTTAGGGCTTGGTGTGGGCGTGTTAGCATCAATGGCCATAGACAGTGTTGCAGATCAAGACCTTGTATGCATAGATGCAAGTCATTTATTTGAAGCGAGTACAACTAAAATTGGCTTTAGAAAAGGCAGTTTTTTGCGCGGATATATGTATGACTTTATCGAGAGGTTCGCGCCTCATTTAAGTAAAGATCTGGTTGAAAAAGCCAGTTTGCTGCGCAATCAGGACGATGTAGATGCGCTATTTGCTGATATTCCGTTGCCTGTAAAATAACTGGTATATCGAAAAATGCATGCTGCGCACTTACTTTTGGTCACGTTCGCAGCATCTAACCTTATCGCTGTAATGTCGTGTAATGGAAGCCTTTTAAAATTCATCTAACTTTTAATTAGAGTAACTAGCTAGTTGGATGTATAGAAGAATGAAAGGAACACCTCACCTCAGTTCGTACTTCTCTCTTAATCATATTTTTTTTGATGGCTTTTTAGATAAGTTGTCATCATTGCCACTTGCACAATCTCGCTCGATTGATAGTCACACACCAACAGAGTCTGAATGCTGCGTATTTTATGGGAAAATTTATTGTCAATTTGAGCCATGTGTAGAGGTAGCCGAGGCGATGCTGGTAAAAAACGGCTTAGTTAAGGTATTGGGGAGTGCTCAACAAGTTGATGATTACATCAACCTGTCAGGTTTAAAGCCACGGTTTCAGTATTTAGATGAGCGGCATGTTATTTGTCCGGGTTTTGTTGAACCTAATATGCATTTGGTCATAAGTGCCATTTTACAGCAGTGGAGTAACCTAGGGCCGTTTGGGTTCGATTGTACTTGGCATAAACTCATGCCAAATTACAGCTTTTGCTATATCGCTCGTGCGTTACTTTATCTGGATAAAGCATTATCGCAACCGAAAGATTGGTTGCTTGGTTATGGGCTATGTAGTGGTTTATTAGGGCACAACATTAATGACAATCGTAAAGAGGTTTATGATCTTATTAACCAACTTAATGTGAAAAGACCGGTTGCAGTTTTGGATGCAAACAAGGCAATGGCTTATATTAATGAGCCTGCACAAGAGTTGATTTATGAGTATTTGACGTGTAGTGGTACGAGTCCATTTACTTCAAAAAAAATATTCAAAGAGTTTGTAGATAACCAAAAAGGTTTATACAACGAGCAACTACTATGGCTTGTTGGAGCGCTGCCAGACCTTCAACTACAAACCCAATTGGACAATATATACGAATATCTAGATAAAATTGTAAATTTAGCGCTGAGACAGGGTGTGACTCATATTGGTATCAAGGACACACATCCTTTTGCACGTAGAATTTTAGCTGAGTATCAGCCAGCGAATATAAACCTGGTTGAGCCAAGAGATAACTGGATATATGCGCTTAACAGCCTAGATTGCATAAATAGCGATTTAAATGCTATTAACGACCATACGGATAGGTCAGTTGTAATTAATATCGGTGATGTTGGATATTGTGGATATGAGTGGGTACAGAGTTATCATGGTCAATCATTGTTGTTGCCTTGCCAACAACTTGTAGCCCAAGGTTACAATGTGTGCTTGCAGTCTGGATTTCCAATGCAACCGCTAGGTCCAATGCGCGCTGCCGAACAAGCTTGTACGCGAATAATGGAATATGCGCCGGGTTGTTATACTCGTCACGAGCGCTCATTACTGCCAGAACAGTGTCTAACTAAAGAGCAATCCTTAAATGCCATTACCAGTGCGAGCGCTACACATTTGGGCTGTGAAGGGGGGAAGCTACAAGTTGGTGGTCAGGCAAATTTTGTCCATTTATCAGATGATCCGCTTGCCACAAGCCATTGTTTTAGAGACCTTGCAATCATAAATTGCTATAGCAACGTAACCTCTTAAAGCTTTCCATGGACAAGGCCCCTTGTTCTGGAAGTTATAACCACAAATTAATATCAAGTATTAATTAAACTCTAGTTGTTCACCGTAATATCCCTACATTAAATTCTTTTTATTCATAGTTTTATCGATAATTTTGCGTGACTTTTATATGTGTTTATGCCCTTGTTGATCTACCTCTATGCGTTAAAGTTATATAAAATATATTGTATACAGTGTTTATTTGGTGTTAATAATATTATGTCTTCAAAGAGAAGGCTTGGATACACAACATACAAAGGTACATTATGAAACTAAATAACATTATTTTATCTCTGCCATTTTTGGGGCTGAGCGTTAGTCAACATACCTGAATCAGGCATTTTTAATCCGGATAGCTCATATGCTATTCCTGTTTCTATTGGTCCGAAAAATGGGGTGAAAACAAAGTTTAGTAAACAGCGTCATGTCGAATTCCCGGCATCGCTGATGTTTAAACTCTATCAATACTTATGCTCCCCCTCCCGACAAAAATATACCGCAAAGGGTCAAAATGACGAGCGAAAGCTATTTATTAGCCGACAGGGTAAACCGTTTAATTCCAATACGATAGAGAAGTCATTTTCAGATATACGAAAGGTGATTTCTGGGCGGTACAGAGATTTTAACTATGCCATTCATGACTTGAGATCAACTTATGCAACCTACACGCTTCATAAGCTTTGGGAGGAGAAAGGTAGCCTGCGGGCTGCTGCTTCAATACTTCAAGAACTGATGGGCCATAACAGCTTTACTTCAACCTTTAAGTATGTTGAGTTCATCGAATCCAATTCCTTGATGCTGGAGCATGCGGATCACATGAGTGACATTTTCCAGTTGTTCGGTGGATCCAATGGCGAAAAGTAGTTTAAGCGGCTCACGCTTAAGGCGACCAGAAGATAGTGCGGTTACAACCTTTCCTACCTGGAGCTATGAATTACTAATCGACAATTTCGTCACATCAGTTGATCTCCAAGGACTGGCGCATTATTTATGTGATCCGACAAAGAAAAAACAGGATAGACAACAGCAAGTCACCAGATATGCCTATGCTTTTAAGCAGGAACTAGATCGCCAAACGGCCCATGCGACACTGTACAACAGTTTTCTAAAGTTTAAACAATATCTAGTATGGTGCGACCAAAATAGCTTATACCCTTTCTCTGAAACCACTTGGAGACAATATCACCGCCATCTATGGGAACTTGTTTTACTTGGCAACTGTTCCGCTCCTATATGGCAGATGTCAGAAGGGCAAGATACGGGATTAAAGGAGCGATCGGCAGGTTATATATTTTCTGCAACTGAGCAAGCCTTAATATGGTGTGGTGAAAATGTTTTTCAGTGGGGGAAACAACTGCGACGGTTTCGCTCTGGAAAGCCAAAGTCTTATGAAGCTTATTCAGAGCGGGAACTGCCAATAATCCTGAACCGATTATCTTCTTACTTTTTTCAGCTGGCTATTCCACTGTTAAGTGAATCGCCTCCTAGGGTGATATCGGTTGAAATAAAACAGACGTTTTTTGATGTTCCAGTAAAGGCCCAGAATAAAAAGGGGCGAGCCAAGGGCGCGATGATGAATGTCGATACCGCATTTAACCAGGCTATAGCGTGCGGGTATTACCTCCTCAGTTACTTTACCGCGTTTAATACAAGCCAAATGTGGGATTTGTGCCACCCGGTTACTTGGATAGAAGATAAAACTGTTGAGTATTACAGGCTGACCGCACACAAACGAAGAGCAAACAAGGAAGTGCTGTCGCTCGTTGGTGGGGAGGTGCACAAGAAGTCTTTACAGTTCATCGAAACGCTATTGGCTCTATCCCTTAAATATTCGACTGGGACAAATGACAAATTGCTTTATTGGTTAGATAGAGGTGGTGAGCAGCGAGCTTTAAACTCGACACTGCTCATTAATACTCAGCTATCCGGCCGCCTTCTGTTAATGTCAGATGGAGCATTCAAATCCATTCCATATCTAATGGGTATCCATGCTCACTTTATAGAGACAAGCTTAAAAGGCTATGTCGAATTTGATGAGGTGAAGCTGGTAAAAAGAACGGTTGTAAAAAACAAAAGAGTTATACGTCGATTTTGCAACAGACGAGTGACGACACTTAGCTTTGCTATATTGCATGCCATCATTGTTGCTCACCCAAATAATAGCTCAGAAGGTGTGAATTTAAAGCACATAATTCTGCCATTAAAAAAGAATCTAGAGGGCGGAGCCCTAAGAGTTGATTTTCACTACGAAAATGGAAGTCAAGGTAGCTTCAGTATTGATACTAAATACGAAAAATTCTTAGAACGTTTGGCCACGTATGCAGTAACTCGACAGCGTAAAAATGTATCAAAGATACATTATCTCTTGCCTTTGGGCAGTGAAAGAGAGGCGAGCCAGTGGGAAGGCTTAGCGCCTAACTTGGGGCATTTAGGCGACTATGGGGTTCATGTCGGCCAGTTTCTTGTAAATTTGACGTCCAGCCGTTTTAGGGAAACCGCTGCAAAGCTCGCAAGGCGAAAGGCCAATAGAACGGAATTACATGTTTCACAGATATTAAATAATCAATACCGCACAGTGCTCAAGCATTACAGTGAAGGTAACCGCTACGATAATCAACTAATCATATCCCAAGGGCTGGCTGTAATTGAAAAGATGAGCGCAGGAGCTTCCCTGGAGCAATCGAAAGCTGAGTTAGCCTCTGAATTGGGTGTTCCAGTTATCAAGTTTGATGAGTTGATAGGCAGCAATGCAAACTTGGATGGTGTTGGGGTTGCGTGTTTCAGCAGAAGGAACAGATTGAAAATAGTAAATCTGCTGGCGGCCAAACATGCTTCGATTATGAAAGTTGTATCAAATGCCAACACGCAAAGCTGGTCAATGATGTCGAGCCGCTATATCGGCTGTTGTCCTTTTTAGAATGCATGGAAGAGAGTTGGCTTTACTATCCGGAACGTTTTCCAAGAAATCTAGGAAAGACGGTTGAGCTTTATAAAAAGGTTATTTCTAGCGCTGTTTCTCCAGATATCGTCCAACAGGCCCAGTTTAGGCTTGATATTGAGGGGCGGCATATACTCTGGGATAATCTGGAACTATCTTCTCTTGGCGTAAAAGGGGTTTAAGATGATTATTGGAAGTACGCAATTAACAAGCTCCAGCACGGTTGACGCGTCTGTGGAACGATTGCGGTATTTAGCTCAACATGGACTATGGAAAGACTTAGGACAGGAAGCCGTATCCTTCGAACTCGACGGCACGCCTATTTCCTTATTTGACCATGATGTTTGGGACTTTTGAACTGGTTTAATTGAGCAGTTCATTCTCACCATGAAGTGAAGAATTTTTGTAGGCGGCTTGATAGTAAATGTAGATATTTGGTTCTTTGCCTCAGTGGTATGCGAAGTAATGAATTACTACAAATTGCTCCTGAGTATGGTGCACAGACAATTGAACTAGATGGCCTGCCAATTTATCTTTTTCATACTAAGCAACAGAAAATCACACCGGGTTATCAAGGACAGAATGATGTGTATGTAACGACACGCAACGGACACCTCGCGTATGACCTTCTGAACGCACTTAATAGACCGGTTCGTACTTGGCTTGCTAATCAAGGAAGTAAAGTTTGGTTGTTGAATGGTTTCACACAGCTCAGGAAACCTCGAAGTGTCCACCGCTCAGGAAATGTTCTTAGCTCTCTGAGGTGGTTGTTGACCTTGAGTCCACCATCGCGCTTGATAAACTAAATTATTGTATTCAGCTTTATCAGGGTAACGATAAGCCTTGGTTGAATCAGTGTTTGAAGTTTCCGAAGTGGGAACTATTTTTATTTTGTACCTATTTTTCCTATATATTTTGTGTTAGTTTTGCGATGTACCTTTTTACGCAAGAAAGCATGTGAGCAATACGTGTTGTAGAACGGTATTGTCATTGCAGGGGAGATTACTGCCTTTATAAAAATGGAATGTAATAATAAAAACAATTGCAGAGGTAAAAATGAATAGAAGTATATGTGAAGCACTAGATGTTGAACATTTGTCTAGAAGAGAAGAAGAGTTAATAAAAAAGGCTTATCAAAGTGGTTATAAACAAGGGTATAAAGATAGACTACAAGGGGTTTTTCTAAGTTCAAAAGTAATTGAGCGAAGCATACTATCACTATTAAAAAGTGATAGTATGTGTTGAGAGAACTCGCGTCCTTTAAAATTTTGTCGACTCTATTGTGACAGTGAAGTCTAGCAATGAACTGTACATAAATGAGCGTAGTTAAACCAGCTATTAACGTAGCATGAAAATCGTCTGATTGAGATGAATTAGTCTCGACTTGATCTGACATTTCGATTTGAAAAATTGAGAGTTACCCGTTTTGATAAAGGTGTCGAATCTTTTAATCAAAACAACCTAAAAGGTGGTAACTCTCATGTTGCATACTAACAACCCAATTATAAAACACAAAACTGGATTACTTAATCTTGCAGAAGAACTAGGTAACGTTTCAAAAGCCTGTAAAGTCATGGGCGTTTCAAGAGATACATTTTATCGATACCAAGAGCTAGTAGAGGACGGTGGCTTGGATGCGTTAATTGATAAAAGTCGTAGATCGCCAAACATTAAAAACCGTGTAGATGAAGTTACTGAGAACGCAGTGGTTCAATACGCTATCGATTACCCAGCTCATGGCCAGCACAGAACTAGCAATGAGTTGCGTAAACAAGGCGTCTTTGTTTCAGGCAGTGGCGTTCGCTCAATCTGGTTACGCCACGATTTAGAGAACTTCAAGAAACGCTTAAAAGCTCTAGAAGGTAAAGTTGCTGACGAAGGTATTATCCTCACCGATAGCCAAATCGCTGCGCTTGAGAAAAAGAAAAGCGATGACGAAGCTTGCGGTGAAATTGAAACAGCACATCCGGGTTACCTAGGCTCACAAGATACCTTCTATGTTGGCAATCTCAAGGGTGTTGGGCGTATCTACCAACAGACGTTTGTCGATACCTACAGCAAAGTAGCCTTCGCAAAGCTGTATACGACCAAAACACCAATTACTGCGGCTGACATACTCAATGACAAGGTTCTGCCTTACTTCGAGCAACACGAGTTGCCAATGTTACGCATTTTGACTGACCGAGGCACCGAATATTGCGGTAAGGTAGAGCACCATGATTATCAGCTCTATCTGGCAATTAATGATATCGACCATACGAAAACTAAGGCAATGTCGCCTCAAACCAATGGTATCTGCGAGCGATTCCACAAGACGATACTTAACGAGTTCTATCAGGTTACGTTCCGTAAAAAGCTTTACGGTTCGCTAGAGGAACTTCAAAAAGATCTGGACGAATGGATGGCTTATTACAATAATGAGCGAACTCATCAGGGAAAAATGTGTTGTGGCAGAACGCCATTTGAAACATTGCTTGATGGAAAATCGATTTGGGCTGAGAAGAATTTAGCTCAAATCTAAACTGACAGTCACCGATTGAAAAACGGGTAACTGTCAGATCAAGTCTGAGCTAGTACAATTGAGACGATCTTCATGCGTTAGAGAAATAAAGTCCTTATTGGCTTCCACTTTGAGAGTCATCGTCTGACGCATTACTCATGTGCTCACATAAAGAATTAATCAATTTATTGATCGCTGAATTTACCTCGTCACAATCTTCCCAGTTGATTGTGGCCCAGTTGATGCCTGTGTCCGATTTAGAAATATCTGTAAATAACAAGGTCTTTAAAATCGCCTGATTGGAGATTTTTGGTACGGTATACGTTTGCGACTTCTTATTACCTGGGCTATTTCTACCTTGGAGAATGTCAAGAATGCCCTCGGCTATTATCTTTTTATCCTTTTGACTTAATAAAGTTTTACTATTTAGTGTTTTATACTTTATCTCAGACTCAAGAATTACTTTTTTTACCTTTACAAAGGAAGCACTTAAACCGTTTTCGTAAGCTTTAACTATTTCAGGGTAACGAGTTAGTACATTATAATTATCAAAAGCGCCCATAGAGATACCAAGATTTTTCGCTTTTTCCTTAACGGTTAACCTTTTCTCTCCGATCTTTAATCTAGCCTGATCTAGTCCATCAATTTCTAGCATCGCCGACAAGAAGGCTTGTAGCTTTCCGTATTGAGGCAGATCTTCTCGACTGGCATTTTCTTGAAATTGCTTAACTTTATATAGCAAAGGTCGGGAGTCATACACTTTGAATTGTGCTGCATGATCAAGTCCAAACACAAAAAGTAGCGCAAAGAAACGCCTATGCCCAGTTAATATTTGATATCGATTTCCTTCCACTGGAAAAACTGTTGGGACCTGAATTATTTCTGATACTGCAATGTTATCTCCCAGCTCAATGATCGACTCTATAGTATTGTTTGCCTTCTTCCAATTATTTGAGCCATATTCAAGGCAGTTTATGATAACGTCCTTACCAATAATTACTTTATTGTTGGCATCATACAAGTCAATGAGCTGCTTTTTAGTTAATTTTCTTTCGGTGAATAATCTAGCATGCTCATTTTCAATAAATACACTTGGTAAAAACCGAGTATTCGTTTCATCGGGTGAAATTAAATTTAAAAAAAGAGATTTATATTCAAAACTTTCGCCATGAAGCTTTTCGCTATTGTTCAATGTTGCCAGAATCAAGTCATCTCTATTGTTTGTCATATTTATTTAAAACACCTAAATTTTAAAGTTGTACATTACCATACTAGTCATCTTTCATCCCCACTTAAAGGTAGTGGATAAAGACTCAAGCCCTTATTGCAATCAAAAGGCACTCGCTAGTCTATCAGTAGCTTCAGCCATGGGCAAAACGTTTGTCACTCGTTGCTTATAATTTTAAAGTCGCTTAGTCGCTTAAAATAGTACTCGTACACTTTGTACTTAGTATGGCTCCTTTGCACCATTTTCTCCGTACAATCATTCTATTAATCTTACATGGGAGTTGATCGCTTTATAGTGAATAGGTAATATGTTCTTTAGGGCAAATCTGTTATTTATGTGCTGAATAGAAACTTGAAACCTCAGTTTTACAAAGCACTTGGTTGGCTTTTCGTTGCAATACTTCAAAAGCGAAAAGTGTTTAATGTAGCGAATTACTTTGAAGTAGAAAACAAGTGGCTGCCTTCGAGCGTTTTGCTTACATTGTGACTGCGCATATTGCGGGCTGTCTTGGTTTTTTTAGTATGCACGACTAGTTGTTAGGCGGTTGTTGTGCTATTTGCAAGTCAGTCTAACTGTTTAGTTATTAAAACTTCAGTCTATAAGTTGATATTCATTAAGTTCAATAAATCATGAATACGGTTAGAGTAAATGATGTATTTAAGAAGCTCTTGACTCAGTCTTGTTCTAACTCTTTTTAGGTTTGTTACATCAGCCTGAAAGGTTGATAGCGATACAGTGTAATTTTCGTGGATATTCATATTGTTTGTTTTTTGTACGACATGTGTTGTATTCATTGTTACTAAGACATTTATCAAAGGTTATTTTTGGAAATCTACTTATTTTTAGAGATGCTAAAAATTCTTGCTGCGTATGGAGGTTGATATGTGAACAATGACAGGAATCAAGCTGTGCATATACAATGTGCAGATAGAGTAAGGTGAACTGTTAATTTAAAATCCCTTACTGTACCCTTTGTGGGTTTTTTAGGGGCTTAATAATTCAGTAAGTATAGTTTTATTGAATGGTAAAGTATCTTTTTATTATCAAATAGATACCGTTATATTAAAGGAAAAATTTCATGTCGTCATTGATTGATGTAGTGACAGATATCTCAGCTGTTGACTTTAAAAAAAACTACCTAGAAGCTAGGAAGCCCTTATTAGTTAAAGGCGGTTGTAGTCAATGGAGCGCAACAAAAAATTGGAGCCCTCATTTCTTTGGCTCACATTTTGGTTCTACAAAAATTCCACTAAAAACGTTTACACCCAATGGTATATTAAAACAACAAAAGCCTCTGAAAGAGTATTGCGATGAGATTCAAGAGTTTGAGTCTAGCACAAATGCCTCTCGTCCTCCTTACTGCCACGACATACCGATATTTAGAATGGAACCGAGGTTAATAAAGGATATTGAGAACTTTCCTGTCGATCTTCTTCCATCTGCGTACAAAAGGTGGTGGGCTTATTGTCAGTTCTTTTTAGGGCCAGCAGGAAGTGTGACCCCGTTACATTTTGATTGTTTGTTGACAAATAACCTGTTTTTTCAAATATCAGGTACCAAAAGGTTTACTTTGATGCCGCATGAATCAGCTGAACATTGTGGGCAATACAATTGGCGTTGGTTTAAGCTTGATCCTGAAAATCCTGCTTTGGACTCATTTCCAAATTACTTGCCAAATAAAACAATGACCGTCGATGTAGAAGGCGGGGATATACTATTTATGCCAAGTGGTATGTTGCACCATGTTCGTTCTTTGTCCACATGTATTTCCTTCAATATTGACTTTCATGATCTAAAAAGTGCTCTAGATGGTGTGCTCGCACTTAATAAGGGAATACCTAAGAAAAATGCCTACTACAATGCCTTAGTGCTTTGCCGCCTAGCGACTAAATTACCGGAGTGTATATTTCTGAAGTTTTATAAGAGCTATCTGAATTATGTCTCTTAATTTGATGGTAATGGTCCACTGTCTTAAAATTAAATATTTCTAGTATTTAGAGAAGTGGACATCTCAAAATGGAGCCTTGTTTGCAGTGAAGGTCACTAACTTGGAGATAAGTATGCTATCTCACGCGTGAGATGATACGTAATTGTCGATACATTTGTACGATTCCTAATTAGTGACACAACTTTAAAACTAGAATTTCCTAGTTTTCCCCCATAAGTTCTCCTTTGAAAGCTTCACTTTGCGTTTCTGCGTGCATAGCGAACTCATGAAGCTTTGAAAATTCATCGTTAGATATTGAATCATGTAAGACAATAAGCGAAAGTGTTCCTGTTGAGTGTAGGTTGTATTTTTTAAAGTCTATACCTAGTTGCTCCAAGGAGAAAGTTAGCGTCTTATCGACTTTGCAGTTACTATAGAAAACGAGTATGTCAACTAGAATATATTGGTTTTCTAATTTTGGATATCGTCTCACACTTTCTAATGAAACTAAGCAGCCACCGCCTTGCTCCTCTGGTAGAGCATAAAGAATATGCTCTTGAGAAAGTAGTGTGCTTCTTTCTTCCGTTATTAAACAGACCTCGTTGGTTTTCGATAAAAAGCTGACATGAGGCTGCGTCTTAACTGTAACTACGCTTCCTTGTTTAAGAGGCTTCAGGCTACTTTTTATTACGATATTGCAGTTGTTACTTTGCAATGGAAGTAAGGTGCGAGCGTGAAGGAGCGTATTTCCAGATTGAGCGAGTATTTGAATTTGGGAACGGCTGATTCTGGGTATTAAACGTGCACCTTTCACAATTCTAGGGTCTGCACTAAAAACCCCTTCTACATCAGTCCAAAAGTACAAGGTACTTGCATTTAAAAGGTTGGTTATTAAGCTTGCTGAATAGTCGCTCCCATTTCGCCCTAAAGTTACCGTGTTTCCTTTATTATCAGCAGCAATGAAGCCTGTCATTATAGACAAAGCTTCGGTAGTTTTAGACAGATGCTGCTGCAAGTTGTTTCGACTCATGTGAAAGTCAACTTCGTCATTTTTCACTATGAGTATTTTTCTTGCATCTACCATCACAGTATGGTGAAAAGATGACAATAGCACTGTCGCTAAAAGCTTTGCTGACCAGATTTCTCCAAAGCAACACCACTCAGATTCAGACTTACATTCAGCTTTATTGGCCCTAACCATTTTTGAAAGCGTATCAAAATCAGCGCGCAATTGTGCTAAAAGGGGAGCATGCATTTCCTCAGGTGCAGCATTTATCAAACTAGTTTGATAGTCCCAAAGAGACTCAAGTATTTTTAGCGCATATTTGGGCGACGTAGAGCTGCTGTGCATTATCGACAATAGTTTATTCGTGGTTTTGCCAGCGGCCGACACTACGACCCAGTCGCCTATGCGACAGTGGTCTTTAATAATACTTGCAACGTGCAGGTATGAAATCGCGCTGCTTAAACTTGAACCACCAAATTTATGAACAGATTTTGAATCTAAATAGTGTGAGTTATACATACAAGCTATTCTGCTGTCAGGCTCAAGTTTTGTTTGATATTGTTTGAAGTGCATGAATTGTAACTAGCGTAACTTGAGATGCAGTCTTCAATAATTTTTAGACCAGATAATAGATCCACTTCATCAATTATCAACGGCGCCATTATTTTCAATACTTGTCCTTGGTTACCACAAGATTCAACAATTAGACCTTTTCCAAAACACAAATTAATGATACCTGGCACAACTTCAGGATCAAGGAACTCAACACCTTGCATAATCCCAATTCCTTTTACTGAGCCGATGTACTGAGAGAATGAACTTTTCAATCCAGACAAAAACTCAGTAATTATTTTCGCCTTATGCTCTACTTGTAGCTCAAACTCATTTGTTGCCCAATAATGCTCTATGGCTATTCTTGAAGCTACGAAAGCTAGATTGTTACCTCGGAATGTTCCATTGTCTTCACCTGGCTGCCAAATATCAATATCCGGTCTTGTTAATAGAAGCGCAAATGGCAGCCCCATTCCACCTATAGATTTCGATAAGCACACTAAGTCTGGCTTTATTGATGCTCTTTCAAAACTGAAAAACTTGCCTGTTCGACCACAACCAGATTGAACTTCATCTACAATAAGTAAAATACCATATTGCTCGGTGATGTTTCTTAGCTCTTGTAACCACTCTATTGATGCCGTATTTAAACCTCCTTCACCTTGTACTGTTTCGACTACAACCGCTGCGGGTAAATCTAATCCAGAGCTTTTGTCTTCAAGGAGCTTTCGAAAATAAGCCATAGTATTTATACCGTCACCTAAATAGCCATCATAAGGTAGGCGAAAAGTGTTACCATAAGCCGTAGCTTGTCTGTGGTGGCTGCTACCCGTTAATGAAAGTGATAGACCGGT
Source organism: Pseudoalteromonas sp. A25 (assembly GCF_009176705.1). Classification (NCBI taxonomy): domain Bacteria; kingdom Pseudomonadati; phylum Pseudomonadota; class Gammaproteobacteria; order Alteromonadales; family Pseudoalteromonadaceae; genus Pseudoalteromonas; species Pseudoalteromonas sp. A25. The sequence goes on from NZ_AP021846.1 coordinate 1,391,389, forward strand.
CATGCCATGAAACCCATTGGTAAAAGATACAATAGTTTCTCGTTTGGTCCACTTTTTAGCTAGCTTCACAGCCGATTCGATAACACTGGTGCCTGTGGGGCTAGTAAACTGCATTTTATAGCTCAGATCTCTAGGCTTTAAAATATACTTTTGAAATGCGTCGATAAAGCGTCTTTTTTCGGTAGAATGCAGGTCTAAAGCCATAACCAAGCCATTTCCTTCAAGATACTCTATAACTCCTTGTTTGATAATAGGGCTGTTATGTCCAAAGTTAAGAGCACCTGCTCCGGCTAAAAAATCTATGAACTGATTTCCATTTTCGTCAAATAGTCTAGCGCCTTGTGCTTTACTAAATACTACTGGAAAAGTACGACAGTATGTGCGTGCCGACGATTCATATTTGTCAAAGGCTGACTGAGTATTTTTCATTTCTACAACTCCATTACTTTGTTTTGTATTTTAAGTCTCTGTACTTTAAAGCTTCATTGTGCAGGACAGTGAATGACCAACGAGTTCCACTAAAAGTTTGTAGCTAAAGTGTATTGGCATCATTATGACGCCAATACATAGGTTGCCTTTCATGCAAGTCCAATTCAAAATTATGAAATTGAGACCCTAAGATGCAAAGAGCAAAGCTAACATTAAAGAGTTAGCATTGTGCTGACATACTACTCATAACGTTATTAATAGAACTTTTCCCTTATTTCGATCCTTTCTTAATATGATTATAAAGGCTACATAAATCTATAATATGAGCTCAAGGTAAGGTGATTTTAATAATTTACAAACGGTTACTAGCGACTACTGAAGCAATGAAATTTGAACAAAAGTACTCTCTGTAACTCACAGGTCTGTATGTTTATACTGGTTGAAAACCTATTAGTTCCTTTGAAATAGTGCTATCAACAACACATAGCTATTCTATAATTTATTACAACAAACATACGCAATGCTTAAATAGCTGATGACAAAAAAGTAATTAGATTTAACAAAAAGAAGTTTACAATTCAAATCTCACACATGCAATACACTTTTCGCGTCATATTATCTTTGTAAAGTTTAATTATCGTGAGAATTAGAGATAAATCACTGGTGCTTTAGCGGGTATTTATTCACGCTGTTACTTTTTCCACGATACAATTGTTCACTTCCTGTAACATGAGACATGTTTAATGAGAGCTTTCTGTAATATCACAAACGGGAGATTGAAAAGTCACGTTTTACAGAATCTCAGCTCATACTTAGAAACTGTGCTCAAAGAAATGGATATGATAGAGGCATAAGAGTTGCTTACTGGGCTTTTTAGTGATTTGATTTAACGACATCATTTTTATTTATTTCATTCTGACATAGACTGCGGGTATACTAAGTCTTGATAATATGTTAGAAATTACACCATATAGCGTTTTAGTAGTGCAACAGCTTTCGTTGAGTTTACGATTGATAGGCTTCTATCATGGTGAACGATATACTTTGTGGCAAGTTTGTTTCATGCTAAAAAAGCCTAAATATTTATTATTGACTCAGTTATGTCTATTCATTTATTGAAGTGTCGTGTTGCTTCAATAAAGTTAAGTGAAGTTGTCAATGTTACTAACACATCCGTTAAGAGAAACTGTGTACTATTTACGTGCACTCCAATACTAATGTCGCGTTTTTAGGTTCGCATTTTGTAAAAACAAGTGACATATAAAGGATTTTTTTGACCATATGAACGAAAATAATTTATGCACTCACCAAGGTGCTATAACTTCAGGAAGTATATCTGAATCACATAATCTCGAAGAAGAAAATAATAGCGTTACTTGCCCCTTTTCAGCCAATAAAAGTGAAAAGATTCCTATACTTTATAAAGCATCTGAAGTAACGTCTTCGCTCGGCACATCATCTAGTCTGGGTGAAATACTCGAGTGGGTAAATTCATTTTTAGCGAAACCACATAAGGAGTTAGGTAGGAAAGGCCCTGTGTGTCCTTTTGTTCCTATGTCATTGGTTTTAGACAAAATATGGTTTACTGCGATTGAAAATGATGCGACGAATGTTATAGATATATGCGATATTGTGACTAACCTTCGTGAGGTCTTCTTAAGCACAGAGCCTACAGATAGTGAGCTCGCCATAAATAAAGCATTTCTAATTGTTTTTCCTAAACTTAAGAATTCGGATGCCAAAGTTGTTGATACTGTGCAGCTCCGGCTAAAAGAGGAGTTTGTTGAGCAAGGTCTGATGCTTGGAGAGTTTCATGCACATAATGAAAGCCCTGGGCTGAGAAATGAAGCATTTAGACCGTTAAGAAGCCCGATTCCTATGCTGGCAATTCGACATATGGTAGATTCAGATCTCCCTTTTTTGGTTAAGAAAAGCTACCCTGCGGAGTTAAGAAAGGTTTATATTAGGGCGTATTTATCTAACTTATATAATTCACTAAGTCGAGCAAAGTTCAGTGAAGCCCTAGAATACTTGATAGAAGCAGAGTTGCAATTAAGCAGTAAACGGGCCTCTGAAAGTGATATTTTAAGCAAACAACCAGTATAAGAATATGAGTCATGTCAATAGAGCAATTGAACATTGAGAGTGAGATAAAATCGGTAGTCGTATCTGCTCAAGGGCTAACTAAAGCATCAGAGCGTGTAGCGGTTATTGGCGGTGGCCTAGCAGGTTCCATGATAGCATTATTATTAGTGCAGCATGGTTATGTAGTTGATTTGTACGAGAGGCGCATCGATCCCAGAAAAGACAAGTTGGCCAGTGGTCGCTCTATTAACTTAGGATTATCTAAGCGTGGTATTCAAGCTCTCAAACAGGTGGGGCTTTATGAAGAGGCGATCTCTCGAACGGTAAAAATGACAGGTAGAGTCCTCCATTTACCAAATGGCTCAGAAAAATATCAACCCTATGGAAAAAATGATAATGAAATTCTTCACTCAATTGATCGTAATGAATTAAACCGATTATTACTTGAAAGAGCCGAAGAATCAGAAGCGCTACAACTTCATTTTGAACACAGGTTTGTCAATTTTGACAAGGCCAATAGAATACTTCACTTTGACTTTAATGGTCAGGAGATCACGACTAAGGCTGATTGGGTTGTTGGGGCTGATGGGGCGTTTTCTGCTGTTCGTAGAGAAATGCAGAAAGGTGAAAGGGCGGCTTATAATCAAGAGTTTCTTGAGTGGGGTTATAAAGAGCTCAACCTTTCTGCATCTACTGATGGTAAATCAAGAATTGAATTGACAGCTTTACACATATGGCCCGCGATTGAAGGCTTAATCGTTTCTCATCCCAATTTAGATGGTTCTCATACATTGACACTGTTTTTGCCTTTTGAAGGGCAAGAGAGCTTTGCAAAGATTAGAAAAACAGAGCAAGCAGAAGCTTATTTTAAGCAGCAGTTTCCCAGTTTGAAGCCTTGGCTAAACGAGATTCTGGAAAATTGGGAAAGCCACTCAGTTGGGAGTTTAATTACAACTCGAACAGACCAATGGGCTTATGAAGACTGGGTAGTTCTAGTTGGAGATGCATGTCATGCCCAATATCCATTTTATGGTCAAGGAATGAATTCTGCGTTTGAGGATTGTTGTTTATTGATAGAAAAGCTGCAGAAGTATGCTTCAAAAAATCAGGCGTTTAAAGCTTTTGAACAGCAGCGCAAACCTCATACAGACGCACTTGCTGAGTTATCAAAGTTAAATTTCTTAGAATTAAGGGAAAAAGTGCGTTCACCAATATTTATTGCGAAAAAGAAGCTTGATTTGCTCTTACATCGTTTATTCCCAAAAGTTTGGTTGCCTTTGTATAGTATGATAGCCCATACAACAATACCTTATAATGAAGCTAGAAAAAGGGCTAGGCGGCAAGAAACTATTATGAATGGTTTTGTCGGGAGCGTACTTGTTCTTATAGCATCATGTATATTTGTGAATTTACTTTAGCGGGGCGTATCTCACGTGTGAGATGATGTACACAAAGTAAAACGTAGCGTTACTGTCAATGATAAGTTCTATATCAGATGCTTACTATCTTGGTTGGTGACGCTTTGTAAAATGATTAAGAAGGCTATTTATCTTCAGAGCAAATCAAGATATTGCTTCTTTGTGATATTTAGCCTGTGCTGACCCTACACGGCTGTGGCTAATTTGTTATGGTTGTTAAGTTTAAATTTGGGGAAATCCTTTTGGATATAGTTAAAAGCAAAGTAAAGAAAAAAAACTACCTTTTGAGTAAAAAGAACATTTCCATTGCGGGTGCTGGTCTAGTGTTGATTTTACTCTTTGGATGGACAAAATCATCGCTCACTTCTGTATTTGTTGAACGCAGTGATGTGGTTGTGGAAAAAGTTAAACAAGGGAATATCAATGCTACTGTTGAGGGGTACGGCAAGCTTATTTCTGGTAAACAACAACTTATAGCGGCTCAGACTGTTTCCAAAGTTAAAGAGATCATTTTAAGGCCTGGTGCACACGTAACGGCTGAAAGTGTTATTGTAAAGCTTGAAAACCCTGAACTTGAAATAGAAGTTGAGAATAAAAAATATGACCTTTCACTAAAAAAAGCGAGTTTAATGCAGCAGGAAATAAGCAATAAACGAGAGTTGCTCCAAGAATCTGCATCATTGGCTGAGGTGAAAGTCGAGTTCGAGACTGCTCAAATGAAGCGCAAAGCTGAAGAGGAGCTTTATAGAAAAGGGATTGTCTCGAAGTTAACTTTTGAATCATCTTTGTTAAAAGAGCAACAATTAAAACAGCGAATTTCTATATTGACCCAACGTTTCGAACAGCTGAAGTTATCTCACGAGGTATCTTTACGCATTATTAAAGAGCAGGTAAAGCAGTCTGAACGAATGTTAGCAAGTGCACAGTTACGAACAGAGAAACTTATTGTTAGGGCTGGGTTTGACGGAGTACTACAGAGACTTCCTGTTGAGCTAGGACAGAACTTGAATATTGGTGATGAAATTGCGTTAATAGGTAGCGTAACTGAATTAGTAGCACAAGTACGAGTGCCCCAGGGAAGTGCTCAGTATGTCGCTGTTGGTCAAAAGGCAATTGTTGATACTCGGATAGACAAAGTTGAAGGGATTGTCGAGAGAGTAGAACCAATAGTTGAAAAGAATACCGTAACGATAGAAATATCGCTTCCTGAAAAGCTTCCTCTGGGTACTAGACCTCAGCTTAATGTCGATGCTTCCATAATTATTGATACTCTAATCGGAGTGAAATACATCAGACGTCCAGCGCACAGTAAAGCAGGTGATAGGAAAGAGCTCTACCATATTCTCAAAAGTGGCAATGAGGCCAGATTAAAAAGTATTGAATTTGGTAGAGAAGCAGGAAAGTTTATTGAAATAGTTTCAGGCGCTCAATTTGGAGATGAAATAATCATTTCAGATACGAATGAATATAAAGATCAGAGTAGCCAACTAATACTAAGGTAAAAATTTGGCTGCAACAGCAAGTAATAAGGAGTGGAAAAATGACCGTAGGTGCTGCTTCGCCTCAACAAGTAGTTAAACTGGAAATGATTGGTATTGAAAAGGTGTTTGAAACAGACGATCTAGAAACGCATGCTCTAAAAGATATTCACCTTACAATATATGAAGGTGATTATGTTTCAATTTCAGGACCGTCAGGGTGTGGTAAGTCAACATTACTGTCAATACTAGGGCTGTTAGATACACCGACGAGCGGTAAATATATTATCGAGGGAAGTGATGTTTCTGGTCTTACATATGACAAAGCTGCTGAAGTAAGAAATGCGAAGATAGGCTTCATTTTCCAATCATTCAATTTGATTGATGACCTTACCGTATTTGATAATGTTGCATTGCCCTTGAGATATAATAACCATCAATGGAGTGATAATGAGATTACAGACCGGGTTCAAGAATGCTTAAGCTTAGTGGGAATGGAGCATCGGTTATACCATAAACCTAACCAACTATCAGGTGGGCAACAACAAAGAGTTGCTATAGCGAGAGCTTTAGTAGCGCAACCGGCAGTGTTACTGGTCGATGAGCCGACTGGGAATTTGGACTCTAAAAGTGGTGAGCAAGTTATGGACCTTTTAGCGAAATTAAATGCTAACGGGACTACCATATGTATGGTAACTCATGACGCCCGTTTTGCTGAGATGGCGAAAAGAAAACTCAACCTGCTCGATGGTAAGATTGTTGCTAAGGACTCATTAAGGAAAGTGGGATGAGTGCTTTAACATATTTGATCACGCAAGCTTGGAATTCACTACTGAAACGTTCAGGCTTTATTGGCACAGTTTGCTCGACAATGGGTATAACCTTAGGTGCATTGATTTGCATTTCAACGTTTGCGTATGTATTAATATTGAAACCTTTGCCTTATTCAAAGCAAGAAAGTTTGTTCAGTATTACTCAAATTGCAAAGAATGCTACAACCGACAACATCAGTCTTGAACTCAATGTTCCTGGCTTGGTTGAAATGTATAATAATCAACCTGTTTTCTCTGAGCAGGCTTTGATTTTTTATGGCAAAAAAATACTACTATCTACTCCTGAACAGCCAACTGTATCAATCTCACATGTCACACCAGGATGGTTTAATTTGTTTGATGTTAAAATGGCAAAAGGGCGAATTTTTGACTCTAATGAAGAAGTAAATACATTTCATCATGGCGCGATTATAAGTTACGAGGTCTGGCAAAATATGTTTCAAGGGGATGAAAATATCTTGGAACAAAAGTTAAGCTTTGGAGAAAGTAGCTTTCCAATTATAGGTGTTATAGAAAAGAATTTTATCGAGCCAAAGCTAAATGGAGGTGACTTTAAAACTGAAGTTTGGCTTCCTTGGGATTTTAGCTTTTCTAATGCGGAGTTACGTACTAATTGGCAAGCCAGTTTTGATGAACTAGTTTATATAGGCCAACTAGCTGAAGATATTTCTGTAAGCCAAGCTCAAATGTTACTTGGGCCACAAAACAATAAAAAATGGCAAGAAGCTATGTCCGATTCAATGTTCTTTAAAGATTGGTCTGTGGAAATTGAACTTGTGCACCTTCAAGAAGTTATTTTAGGCGGACATGCAAATACTTTACTTCTCCTTTTAGCCGGAGTATTGGGACTTGTTATTATTGCAACTGCAAATATTATAAACCTATTTAGTTCTCGAACAGCTGAACAGTTACCTAAACTCTCGATTCATGCTGCTCTAGGAGCTAAGAAAAGAGATATTTTCAGGGTCGTTTTAGCTGAGTCGACAATTTTGATGGCGCTTTCGGTTATAGTGGCGCTAATATTTTCTTATGTTGGATTTGTATTGATAAGAATAAATTTGTCAGAAGTATTTCCTCGTGTGGAGGAGCTGTCAGTGGATCTCTTTACTATTTGTTTAGCTTTAGTTTTACTCGTTGCGTTTGCATTGATTTTTGCGTGGTTTAGTAGCCGCATGATTGACTATAAAACGCTTATCGTTATGCTTAAAGGAAGTGGCAAGGGAACTGGCTTTCAAATCTCAAAGAGAGCACGTCAATTACTAATTGTAAGTCAGATCGCTGTAGTTACATTTATAGCTTTTATCAATATTAGCTTACTCAAAAATTCGATAGATAGTATAACCGAGCCATTGGAATTCAATATTGAACGTATGATAGATATTGATTTAACCGTGAGTAGAGCTCCAACCAAAGAAGAATTGGAAGGCTCACCTTTAGGTGAAGCGATTAGAAACAAAATATTAGAATTACCTCAGGTTGAGTCTATAAGTGCTGCACGGTCTCCATTGAGTGGCTTTGATGATTGGTCTTTTACAGAACCACGCAACAATATACAGTTTACACCCGACTATAAATCGGTGGATAGCAATTATTTTGAAATGATTCAACAGCCTTTAGTAGAGGGCAGCTATTTTTCTGCGTCAGATGTCAAAGATGAAAATTTAGTTATCATTATAAATGAAGAGCTTGCTCAGCATATTGCACCTAATTCATCTGCAATAGGCATGAAGCTTATCTCGGCTGAAGAAGATACTTATACTATAATTGGCGTCGTTAAGAGCGTAAAAATTCCAGGTAGTACACGAATTCCACTGAGAATATATGTACCAACTTCGGTTCACTCAATTGAAATGATGATCAAATTAGCTCCAGGTCAAGAACTTAGTCGAAGTGAATTGGTATCTGCTATAAAGGAAGTAACGAGTTTACTGGCGATTTATGAGATGACAAAGGTAACAACATTGCAAAATACCTTGTTGTTTAGTAAATATATGACGGCTATCACAACGACGTCTATTACACTGTTAACTTTTCTTCTTGCCGGTATAGGGTTGTACGGAGTTTTGAGCTACAGCACACAAATGAGGCGTTTGGAAATTGGTACTAGAATGGCGCTTGGGGCTAAAAAAGGTGACCTGATCAGCATGGTAATAAAAGATAATATGCCAGCAATATTACTTGGCTTCTTTATCAGTCTGATTCTACTACTTGTTATGTACAATATTTATGCTGGTGAACTGTCAGAATACATTGAGCTATCACTGATATTTACGGCCGCGTGTACCGTGCTTTGTACTATCGCGATCGCTTTAATTTCGTGTTATGGCCCGCTGCGGAAGTACATTGTAAAGCCCGCGATTTATTCATTAAGAGATGGATGAAGACATCGGAATAAGTTTGTTAGCTATTTTAATAAAACGAGCTTTGATTAAGTAGCTCAATTATAAATTGAGCTAGCCTTCAGCTATGGGGCTAGCTCTCGTTTGTCGTATAAGATCCATTATTTTAAATCTGCTATAGCTTCTTCTAAGGCTTTATCTATCCCTTGCTCAATATCTTTAATGTTGAGGTACTCAAAATATTTGCTAACGGGGTGACCTATCATTTCATACTGAACACCTTGAGTGTCCCAATATACTTCATTAGATAAAGAAAAGTACCAACCATTAGAAAGTTGTTTTATGAGGGAATCGCTGTATGCTCCATCAGTTCTGGTACCATAAAAAGAGACGTTACCTCTGGCTTTAAGTCCAAGCACAAATATCTCTGCAGCACTTGTTGTAAATTGGTTTGTGAGGACAATAATAGGCCCTAAAAAAGGAAGGGCGTTTGCCGGGGCTACGGTGACTGTTCTAAGAGGAGTGAATCCGGCTAAATATTTGGCTTGCTTACTTGCAACCACAAGTTTCTTGTCAATGAAGTAAGACAAAATTTTGAGAGAGACTAAATCATAACCTCCTGGATTCGAACGTAAATCAATTACGATACCGTTTGACTCCCTCATACTGGGAAGTATTAAATTTAATATTTCATCCACTGCGTTTAAATCACTTGTGAGTGTTTGAGACTCTGAGAACTCACTCATCTCTGAAATTTTAAAATAGCGCAAATTATTGGGCAGATGCGCAAACAAAAAATTGTCATATCTTTGTATTGTAGAAGTTTGCTTTGCAAAATAACCTTCAGTGATAGACTCTGACCTATCTTGTAAATATAGTTTGTAACGCCAATAGTCAGAGTGCGCGTATTCGGTGTTTTTTATCTGAGCTTGAACTAACCTTTGTCTTAACGTGTTAAACTTTGTATCATTAAACGCAAGTACGTTACCCTTTTCATCCCACAGTGCAGCGTGTCCATCATCTACGCTCGTAATAAAGCTACCTATAATCTCGACTAATTCTTCTTCAGTTGTCGCTTCACTCACTTTATTAGACCAAAATTCTATTTTCTGTTTTAGGTTTACCATATCTGCGAATGCATATAATTCAGAGTACGTTTGTGTATAAACTGAAAATAAATATTGTGCATCAAAAGGTGCGCTACTGCGCTGGCTTTTTGATGTGCTGGTACAGCGCTCAGGCAATGTATTAGTCCTACGCAAAATGAGCCTGTTTGCCGCCCCCCAGTCTAGAAGTGCTACATTTGGTGCGATTAAGTTAATATCTTTAGCGAAGTTGAGCTCATTTAGCTCCCTCATTACGGTATGGTTGAGCACACAAAAATCGGAAGTAACATCGTAAACAAAAGGTTTCTTGTCAACAAAGTGTATTATGTAGCCATAACCCTGTGCAGACCATAAGTGCTCATATATCACATTCGAGTTTTCTGTACCTACATTTGTGAAGCCTTGCGCACTCGGGTGTTGTAAAGAGCTTAGCATAATGAAAAAGTAGAGCATGTAGTGACAAATTTGATTTAGAAATACCTTTTTCATGATATTCAAGTTGGCCTTTTTAATATGATTTTAGTACATTGTTAGTTCGTCATAAGTAGTTTAACAGTTACACAATTTTGTACCTAACCATTTATTATGGTCATGCTGAGTCATTTGACTAAACATATTGAAACTAGAGTGTAAGCATCAATGTGAAGGGGTTTTTGAGTTAGGCAATCAAGTGTTAGTATATATGTTTGAACTTGCCTTATTAGATTATCCTGATATTGTAAACTCGTAGATTAACAAGGTGTATGCACCGCTATCTTGAAAGTTGTTTGTGGTCTTAACGATATGCAAATGGATCATTTTGTGTGATATAGAACTCGATTACTAAGCAATTCCCCCTATTTTTTTGAGGAAATTGAGCTGTTAAGTTTGAAGTACTGAAATGTTGCTTGAGTTATGGCAAAATAAAGCATCTTTGTTGATGTGCACGTTTTGGCTCAGAGAAGGAAATACGCTACCCCTTGATGAGGCTGCCACATATTCATCCCCTTGTGATGCGAAAAGATAGAGAGTAGCGAGTACTACGTAAATCTAAGTATAACCGCCGAATGCGAGTTGAGTGATCTTTATTAAAAGTGAGGGTATCTGCAGTTCTTATTTTATGTGTATAGCAGGCTAGGCCATGTACATATAGTAAAGAGTTGGCTTTGATATTTTCACGATGTCTCATGCGTGAGATGTAATGGACTAGTCGAGTTGGTTAATATTATTAACCTAATTTGGACAGATGATACTGAGTCACTTATTGAGAATTTGTATGCTTAATGGTTTCCAATGTTTACAAATTTATGTGTGACAAAAACATGTTTAGTTAGTTTTGGAAACCTAGATTCTATATCAATAAAAGCCAATGGATTTAAAGCTGGAGAAAATAATTGGACATTGTTAAAAAGGTATTAGCTGAATTATATCGAAAAGGGATAATTCTTAGCGTCGTGAATGGCAATCTAAAAATTCAAGCACCAGAAAATACTCTAACGCCAGAAATTATAGCTGAAATTAAAAAAAATAAAGGTGATCTCATTGCTGAGCTTAGTGAAAAAGCTGCTGAATCACAGAACTTATCCTCTAGCGAGAAAATACTGCCGTTAAATCGGAGGGGTCAAAACAGGTTCCCATTATCATTCGCTCAGCAGCGCCTTTGGTTCATTGATCAGTTGGATGGTGGTAGCACACAATATAATATGCCGATTCACCTATTTGTCGAGCCGACTTTTGATGTTGATATTGCTGAGTGTGCGTTCGAACGAATCATTGGAAGACATGAAGTACTGAGAACAGTTTTTGAAGAAGGTGAATCTGGGCCTGTTCAAGTTATTCGTGAACATGTACCTTTTTCGATTGAAAGGTATGATTTTAGTGCTTTAACCGTGGCTCAGCAAGCGCAAGCTCTTGAGCAGCTAGTGGAACAAGATTTAAATCAAGTGTTCAATTTGCAATTTGATTTACTACTTCGAGTAAAATACATCAAATTGAATAATATCGATCCAAAAAAGGCAGGTGCGCTTCTATTTAATATGCACCATATTGCGTCTGACGGATGGTCTCAGAATATTTTATTACAAGAGTTTGAAGCGTTATATCTATCTGTTGCACAAAGAAAAGCGAGTGGATTAGCGCCTTTACCTATTCAATATGCAGACTTTGCTCATTGGCAAAGAAAAGTCCTCACTGATGAGGTCATGGGCACTCAACTAGATTATTGGAAAAAGCAGCTCGGTGATGTTCAAATGGTACATAGTATTCCATTGGATTATCCTCGACCCGAGCTTAAGCAACATAAAGGGGAGTCAATTAGAAGCTTTCTGCCTCATTCTGTGTTTATTCAGATACAAAAAATCGCTTTAGATAACAATATGACGCCATTTATGCTGTTACATGCAGCGTTTGCTTTGGTTATATCAAAACATAGTAACAGTCATGATATTGTTATAGGTTCACCTGTGGCTAATAGAATGCAAAAAGAGCTAGATGGTCTAATAGGGTTTTTCGTAAACACGCTTGTGCTGCGAGCAAATACAAATCATAAGAGTGTTGGAGACTATTTGTCTCACGTGAAGCAAGTACACCTTGAGGCTCAATCAAATCAGGATATACCGTTTGAACAATTAGTTGATGTATGTAATGTCCCTCGTAGTACCCAGCATACACCTCTATTCCAAATTCTATTTGAAATGGATACATCAGACCAGCAAGAACACAGTAGTGACTTAGGCTTGTCTCTTATGGAAACGCAAGATGCGATAGCTGCGTTTGATATCATTTTAAGTGCTGCAACAGGGAGCGATGGTATATCGTTCAACTGGGTCTATGACACAAGTATTTTCTCTGCAGAGCATGTACGAGCAATGACTTTGCACTTAGAGCAACTGATTTTAGAGCTTACTTCTTTGAGTGATTGTAGTAGTGCTGAGCTGAGCTCATTATCAATGCTAAGCGCTCAAGAGAAGCTAAAGTTATCTGGCAAGCATGAAACGAAAGCACACATGCTTAGAGGCTCAGACGATGATGTGGTTGCTTCTCAGCTTAGCAATTTCAAAAAAATATTGGGTAGCACAGATCTGGGTTTATTTGGGATGCTCTATGAACAAGCTAAATGTAGACCAAATGCAGTCGCGATAATAGATCAAGCTAGAGAGATTTCATACCATAGTTTGGTTAGCGAGGCTTTAGGAGTCGCTAATCATTTAAGTCAATCTGGTCTTAAAGTAAACGACAAAATAGCGATTGCAGTTGACTATTCAATTGAATCAATCGTCGCTTTGCTTGGCATACTATCAGCGGGTATGTCCTATGTACCTTTAGATCCTGCTAGCCCTGATGAGCGAATACAATATATTGTTAGTGATGCAAATGTTGCAGCAATCGTAGTCACCCCAGCAACAAAAGAACGAATGAGGCCAGTTTTTTCAAATTATGACATTATCGATGTGACCGAGACAGCGAAAAGCTTTGAGCTGGTAAATAAGAGCGTTTCAGAGGACGCTACGGCTTACATTATTTACACGTCTGGTTCTACGGGCAACCCAAAAGGGGTGTCAGTTGCACATAAGAATGTCATGAATCTCGTTGAAGGTTTTTTGGCTACGCATGCTTTTACTGAAGAGCGTGTACTCATGATACCGCCAATTTATTTTGACGCTTCGGTTGGAGATATTTTTCCTGTTTTGGCTGCAGGCGGAACTTTGGTGCTTCATCCTAACCCAGTGGAGTTGGATGCAGCAGGGCTAGAATCTTATAGCCAAGCCTATGGTGTAACAGCCATTGATGCTCCAGCTGCATTGTGGAGAAGGTGGGTTGAAGGTTTTGAAGCTATATCTTCAGATAAAGAAACCTTACCAAACTTAAAACTTATGATGATAGGAGGAGAGTCTGTTACCAAAGTTGATGTGGCGCGGTTTAGTAAGCTGACCCAAGGGCGAGTTGTACTAACAAATCACTATGGCCCCACTGAAGCAACAGTATGTGCAACGTTGTTTAGCACTATCGATGGAAACAACTTTCAAGGTCCCGATTTACCGATTGGTCAAGCACTTCACGGAGTTCGGGTATATGTATTAGATCTTCATCAAAATCTCGCTCCTGCTGGAAGTGTTGGAGAGTTATATATTGCAGGGAAGGGAGTGACGAGTGGTTATATCAATGCCGCGAAGCTACATGAAAAGCATTTTATTAGAGATCCATTCTCAGATGATATAAATGCAAAAATGTATAAAACGGGGGACTTGGTTAAACAAGACCGACTAGGCAACCTTATTTTTATCGGTCGCAAAGATCATCAAGTCAAGATTAGAGGATATAGGGTTGAGTTATGCGATATAGAAACTGCTTTGCTCCGACTTCCAAATATAGAACAGGCGCTCGTTGTTGTTTGGAAAGATAAATCAGATGAGCAAAGACTTGTGGCCTATATTAGGAGCGAAAATTTAGAACAAGAATATAGAGATATACAAAAAGCATTGGCTTTGTCATTACCAGAGTACATGATCCCTCAGCTTATCGTTCAATTAGATGAGTTTCCATTGACACCCAATGGAAAAGTAGATCGTAAAGTCTTACCTGAGCCAGATCTGTCGCAGTTACAGAAAGAATATGTGGAACCAAAAACGGAAACTGAGCGTATGTTATGCGATATTTGGCAAGATTTACTTGGTTTAGATAAAGTTGGCACTTCAGATAATTTCTTCCTTATTGGTGGTCATTCACTACTGGCAACGCGAATGCTAGCACAAGTCAAAGTAGCCTTAGATGTTGATATTTCGATTAAAGAGATATTCTCTTTGCAGAGCATCTTTGAATTAGGTGAGTTTATTGATAGGCAATTGATTTTGAAAAAAGGGTTGGGGAAAGTCACTTCTGTATCGGAGCAGGAGAGCAGTGAGGAAGCATCATGGGAGATATAGAGCTACAAAATCACTTGTTACCACTTATTGAGGATGGCCTTTTTTTAGAAACATCTAATGGTAAACTTGTTGTAAAAGGGAATTTAAAAAGTTTAACCCCCAAACGAAAGCAGTTTTTAAAAGATAATAAGCTAGATATAGTGCGGCTCATTCAAGCAAAGAGCATAACAGAACCTCCAGCGTTAGTTAAAACAGTCAGAGATGAGCCGTTGCCCTTGTCTTTTGCCCAGCAGCGATTATGGCTATTGGATAAAATAGAAGGGGGAAGTGCCCATTACAATATGCCAGGCGCGATGCGTTTGAGGGGCGTTTTAAATATAGAGGCTTTAAAGCAAGCACTGGATACTATTGTAGAACGACATGAAAGTTTGCGAACGTATTTTCAAGAAGATGCACAAGGGGAGCCTCTACAAGTCATACATCCATTTACATCGCTTGACCTGCCAGAGATAGATATCTCGTCATTGCCAGAAGCGCAGCGCGAGCCAGAGTACATAGATTTAGTGTCGACTGAAGCGAGTAAATTGTTTGATTTGAGCTCAGATATGATGCTAAGAGCGTTATTGATAAAACTTTCAGAGCGTGAGCATATACTCGTCGTGACAATGCACCATATAGCGTCAGATGGATGGTCAATGGGGGTGTTGATAAATGAGTTTAGCGCACTCTACAGTGCGTATGTAAGAGGGGAAGGCAGTCCGTTAGCAGCACTAGAGATCCAATATGCTGACTATGCATATTGGCAGCGAAACTGGTTACGAGGCGAGGTATTAGAGACACAATTAGGGTATTGGGAAAGGCAGTTATCAGCGTTGCCAGTGGTGCACAGCTTACCATTAGATAAGACAAGGCCAGCGAAGCAAACCTTTTCAGGGTCGACTTACGATAGCGTTATCGGTCCACAAACTCAGCAAAAGCTAATGAGCTTGTGTAAAGAAGTAGGGGGCACGCTATTTATGGGGCTTCATGCCGCATTTTCAGTGCTTTTATCACGACATAGTAATGAAACAGATATAGTGATAGGAACACCGATAGCGAATCGAGAGCAGACAGAAGTAGCGAATTTAATTGGTTTTTTTGTAAATACTTTGGTGTTACGCAGTAACTTAAAGGACGCGCCGAGTTTTAGTGCATTGCTAGAGCAGAGTAAGAACATGCTATTGGATGCTTATGCACATCAACAAGTGCCATTTGAGCAAATAGTTGAAGTGTTACAGCCGGAGCGGAGTTTAAGTCATAGCCCGTTATTCCAAGTTATGTTGGTGCTACAAAATAATGAAGAGGGCGAGCTAGATTTACCAGGGTTATCCTTAAGTCAGGTTGAAGGTGCAGAGCAGGTAGCGAAATATGATTTAACACTATCGGTAACGGAAAGTGACGAAGGCTTACATTTAGAATGGGAGTACAATACAGACTTATTTGTACAGGAGACGATAAAGCGTTTAGCCAGCCACTTTGAGTTACTGTTAGAGGGATTAACAGACAATCCAGAGAAGTCAGTATTTTCGATAGAGATGCTTTCAGAAGCAGAGAAACATCAGCAGTTAGTGGCATGGAATGATACAGCGGTAGAGTACCCGAAAGAGCAGTGCATTCATGCCTTATTCGAGGCGCAAGTAGAAGCGACACCAGATGCAGTAGCGGTGGTGTTTGCAGAGCAGACGATGACGTATAGAGAGTTGAATGCGAAGGCAAATCAGCTTGCTCAATACCTTGTAGAAGAAAAGGGTGTTAGACCAGATACGTTAGTGGGTATTTGTGTAGAGCGCTCGTTAGAGATGATGGTAGGGATACTCGGTGTACTCAAAGCAGGTGGGGCGTATGTGCCACTGGACCCGAATTACCCAGCGGCTCGTTTGGCATATATGCTGGAAGATGCAAATCTAACGACGGTATTAACACAAGAGTCATTACGGGGTGTTACGCCGGTGAAAGCATCACAAGCAGTGTACTTGGATAGTAGTGCGTTGTGTGATGATTTAGGGAATTACTCAAGTGACAATGTTGGCATTGACAGTGTGCGTTCAAGTCATTTGGCGTATGTGATTTATACATCAGGCTCAACAGGTAATCCTAAAGGGGTGATGATAGAGCAGCAATCAGTAGTCAATTTAGCATTTAACCTTAAGCGTGTACGTTCTCAGAAAAGTGCGAATAAATATTGGGGTTGGTTTGCCTCTTTTGCATTTGACGCCTCCATACAAGGTATTAGTCAACTTCTATTTGGTCAGGGACTCAGAATCATACCAGAGGAAGCGAAGAAGGATTATAGTGTATTGAGAGAGCTGCTACCCACTTTAGATATAATTGACTGTACCCCATCGGTAGTGGAAATGTGGTTTAATGCGGGCATTCAAGATGAGTTACCTCATTTAATTATTGGTGGTGAAGCGATTAGTACTGAGTTATGGGCTAAGTTGAATCGCTGGCAATCAGAGTGCGGCAAATCTGTATTGAATGTATATGGGCCGACAGAAGGCACCGTGAACAGTACGCAGTGCTTAATTTCTGGAAAAATACCTTACATAGGGCGTTGTTTAGATAATGTTCAAGGGTTTGTCTTAGATGATACTCTAAATATAGCTCCATTAAGGGGCGTGGGCGAGCTTTACATTGGTGGTGTGGGCTTAGCGCGAGGTTATTTAAATCGCCCAGAGCTGACAGATGAGAAGTTTGTAAGCAATCCGTTTTATGATGAGACGAACCCAGCCAGCAGCGAACGGTTATATAAAACGGGCGACTTAGTGCGTTATTTACCTGATGGTAATTTAGAGTTCTTAGGGCGTATTGATCATCAGGTTAAAATCAGAGGATTCAGAATAGAGTTAGGCGAAATTGAGCAACAACTCTTATCTGACGGGCGTGTTAATGATGCGGTCGTGGTTGCCGACGGCAAAGAGGCGGATAAACGCCTCGTCGCATATGTAACACATGATGACGCCGAAGCGATGTTGATGGATGATGAGTCAGCGCAAAGACAACGTAACGACTTAATCGAATCGTTAAAAGCACGGCTAGCACAGACACTACCTGACTATATGATCCCGTCAGTATTTGTGGTGCTTACACACATGCCGCTGACACCCAATGGTAAAATTGATCGTAAAGGATTACCCGCACCAGATATATCACAGCAGCAACAAGTGTATGTCGCGCCGACAACGGACACAGAGAAGATGTTGTGTGAAATATGGCAAGATATTCTCGGTGTTGAACAAGTGGGGATCACCGACAATTTCTTTGCATTAGGTGGGCATTCTTTACTTGCCACAAAAGTGGTAGCCAAAGTGAACGCCCTTTTGCACACAGAGGTACCGTTAAGGTTACTGTTTGATAAGCCTACATTGGCGGGCTTTTCGGACAAGGTGGCATCATTGGCGTCGAATTCAAAACGACCTGAATTGAACCGCGTTTCTCAAAAGCAAAGAGGGCTTCTTTCTTTTGCCCAGCAGCGATTATGGCTATTGGATAAAATAGAAGGGGGAAGTGCCCATTACAATATGCCAGGCGCGATGCGTTTGAGGGGCGTTTTAAATATAGAGGCCTTAAAGCAAGCACTGGATACTATTGTAGAACGACATGAAAGTTTGCGAACGTATTTTCAAGAAGATGCACAAGGGGAGCCTCTACAAGTCATACATCCATTTACATCGCTTGACCTGCCAGAGATAGATATCTCGTCATTGCCAGAAGCGCAGCGCGAGCCAGAGTACATAGATTTAGTGTCGACTGAAGCGAGTAAATTGTTTGATTTGAGCTCAGATATGATGCTAAGAGCGTTATTGATAAAACTTTCAGAGCGTGAGCATATACTCGTCGTGACAATGCACCATATAGCGTCAGATGGATGGTCAATGGGGGTGTTGATAAATGAGTTTAGCGCACTCTACAGTGCGTATGTAAGAGGGGAAGGCAGTCCGTTAGCAGCACTAGAGATCCAATATGCTGACTATGCATATTGGCAGCGAAACTGGTTACGAGGCGAGGTATTAGAGACACAATTAGGGTATTGGGAAAGGCAGTTATCAGCGTTGCCAGTGGTGCACAGCTTACCATTAGATAAGACAAGGCCAGCGAAGCAAACCTTTTCAGGGTCGACTTACGATAGCGTTATCGGTCCACAAACTCAGCAAAAGCTAATGAGCTTGTGTAAAGAAGTAGGGGGCACGCTATTTATGGGGCTTCATGCCGCATTTTCAGTGCTTTTATCACGACATAGTAATGAAACAGATATAGTGATAGGAACACCGATAGCGAATCGAGAGCAGACAGAAGTAGCGAATTTAATTGGTTTTTTTGTAAATACTTTGGTGTTACGCAGTAACTTAAAGGACGCGCCGAGTTTTAGTGCATTGCTAGAGCAGAGTAAGAACATGCTATTGGATGCTTATGCACATCAACAAGTGCCATTTGAGCAAATAGTTGAAGTGTTACAGCCGGAGCGGAGTTTAAGTCATAGCCCGTTATTCCAAGTTATGTTGGTGCTACAAAATAATGAAGAGGGCGAGCTAGATTTACCAGGGTTATCCTTAAGTCAGGTTGAAGGTGCAGAGCAGGTAGCGAAATATGATTTAACACTATCGGTAACGGAAAGTGACGAAGGCTTACATTTAGAATGGGAGTACAATACAGACTTATTTGTACAGGAGACGATAAAGCGTTTAGCCAGCCACTTTGAGTTACTGTTAGAGGGATTAACAGACAATCCAGAGAAGTCAGTATTTTCGATAGAGATGCTTTCAGAAGCAGAGAAACATCAGCAGTTAGTGGCATGGAATGATACAGCGGTAGAGTACCCGAAAGAGCAGTGCATTCATGCCTTATTCGAGGCGCAAGTAGAAGCGACACCAGATGCAGTAGCGGTGGTGTTTGCAGAGCAGACGATGACGTATAGAGAGTTGAATGCGAAGGCAAATCAGCTTGCTCAATACCTTGTAGAAGAAAAGGGTGTTAGACCAGATACGTTAGTGGGTATTTGTGTAGAGCGCTCGTTAGAGATGATGGTAGGGATACTCGGTGTACTCAAAGCAGGTGGGGCGTATGTGCCACTGGACCCGAATTACCCAGCGGCTCGTTTGGCATATATGCTGGAAGATGCAAATCTAACGACGGTATTAACACAAGAGTCATTACGGGGTGTTACGCCGGTGAAAGCATCACAAGCAGTGTACTTGGATAGTAGTGCGTTGTGTGATGATTTAGGGAATTACTCAAGTGACAATGTTGGCATTGACAGTGTGCGTTCAAGTCATTTGGCGTATGTGATTTATACATCAGGCTCAACAGGTAATCCTAAAGGGGTGATGATAGAGCACCGCAGTGCGCATGGGCTTATCGCATGGGCCAAGAAGCATTACGGTGAAGCGCAGTTAAAAGCGGTTTTAGCCTCAACATCAATGTGTTTTGACTTGTCTATTTTTGAGTTTTTTGCGCCCTTGTCAACAGGGGGAAAAGTTGTCTTAGTTAAGAATGCATTTGATTTACCAGCAACGTACGTTGAAGATTTAACACTGATAAATACGGTTCCATCAGTGATTGAATCATTGCTATTGGAGTTAGATTTCTCGATGGATGGGAAGGTTTTAAATTTAGCTGGTGAACCGTTAAAGCAATCCCTTGTTGAACGATTATATAAGAAAGGGTTTTCTCTGGTTTACGACTTATATGGTCCTTCGGAGTGTACAACATACTCGACTTGTGTAGAGCGAAAGGTCAATGGAACAGCGAGTATTGGTAGCCCGATTTCAAACTTACAATGCTACATTTTGCATGAAAACAGTTTATTACCAACGGGGGGCGTGGGCGAGCTTTACATTGGTGGTGTGGGCTTAGCGCGAGGTTATTTAAATCGCCCAGAGCTGACAGATGAGAAGTTTGTAAGCAATCCGTTTTATGATGAGGCGAACCCAGCCAGCAGCGAACGGTTATATAAAACGGGCGACTTAGTGCGTTATTTACCTGATGGTAATTTAGAGTTCTTAGGGCGTATTGATCATCAGGTTAAAATCAGAGGATTCAGAATAGAGTTAGGCGAAATTGAGCAACAACTCTTATCTGACGGGCGTGTTAATGATGCGGTCGTGGTTGCCGACGGCAAAGAGGCGGATAAACGCCTCGTCGCATATGTAACACATGATGACGCCGAAGCGATGTTGATGGATGATGAGTCAGCGCAAAGACAACGTAACGACTTAATCGAATCGTTAAAAGCACGGCTAGCACAGACACTACCTGACTATATGATCCCGTCAGTATTTGTGGTGCTTACACACATGCCGCTGACACCCAATGGTAAAATTGATCGTAAAGGATTACCCGCACCAGATATATCACAGCAGCAACAAGTGTATGTCGCGCCGACAACGGACACAGAGAAGATGTTGTGTGAAATATGGCAAGATATTCTCGGTGTTGAACAAGTGGGGATCACCGACAATTTCTTTGCATTAGGTGGGCATTCTTTACTTGCCACAAAAGTGGTAGCCAAAGTGAACGCCCTTTTGCACACAGAGGTACCGTTAAGGTTACTGTTTGATAAGCCTACATTGGCGGGCTTTTCGGACAAGGTGGCATCATTGGCGTCGAATTCAAAACGACCTGAATTGAACCGCGTTTCTCAAAAGCAAAGAGGGCTTCTTTCTTTTGCCCAGCAGCGATTATGGCTATTGGATAAAATAGAAGGGGGAAGTGCCCATTACAATATGCCAGGCGCGATGCGTTTGAGGGGCGTTTTAAATATAGAGGCCTTAAAGCAAGCACTGGATACTATTGTAGAACGACATGAAAGTTTGCGAACGTATTTTCAAGAAGATGCACAAGGGGAGCCTCTACAAGTCATACATCCATTTACATCGCTTGACCTGCCAGAGATAGATATCTCGTCATTGCCAGAAGCGCAGCGCGAGCCAGAGTACATAGATTTAGTGTCGACTGAAGCGAGTAAATTGTTTGATTTGAGCTCAGATATGATGCTAAGAGCGTTATTGATAAAACTTTCAGAGCGTGAGCATATACTCGTCGTGACAATGCACCATATAGCGTCAGATGGATGGTCAATGGGGGTGTTGATAAATGAGTTTAGCGCACTCTACAGTGCGTATGTAAGAGGGGAAGGCAGTCCGTTAGCAGCACTAGAGATCCAATATGCTGACTATGCATATTGGCAGCGAAACTGGTTACGAGGCGAGGTATTAGAGACACAATTAGGGTATTGGGAAAGGCAGTTATCAGCGTTGCCAGTGGTGCACAGCTTACCATTAGATAAGACAAGGCCAGCGAAGCAAACCTTTTCAGGGTCGACTTACGATAGCGTTATCGGTCCACAAACTCAGCAAAAGCTAATGAGCTTGTGTAAAGAAGTAGGGGGCACGCTATTTATGGGGCTTCATGCCGCATTTTCAGTGCTTTTATCACGACATAGTAATGAAACAGATATAGTGATAGGAACACCGATAGCGAATCGAGAGCAGACAGAAGTAGCGAATTTAATTGGTTTTTTTGTAAATACTTTGGTGTTACGCAGTAACTTAAAGGACGCGCCGAGTTTTAGTGCATTGCTAGAGCAGAGTAAGAACATGCTATTGGATGCTTATGCACATCAACAAGTGCCATTTGAGCAAATAGTTGAAGTGTTACAGCCGGAGCGGAGTTTAAGTCATAGCCCGTTATTCCAAGTTATGTTGGTGCTACAAAATAATGAAGAGGGCGAGCTAGATTTACCAGGGTTATCCTTAAGTCAGGTTGAAGGTGCAGAGCAGGTAGCGAAATATGATTTAACACTATCGGTAACGGAAAGTGACGAAGGCTTACATTTAGAATGGGAGTACAATACAGACTTATTTGTACAGGAGACGATAAAGCGTTTAGCCAGCCACTTTGAGTTACTGTTAGAGGGATTAACAGACAATCCAGAGAAGTCAGTATTTTCGATAGAGATGCTTTCAGAAGCAGAGAAACATCAGCAGTTAGTGGCATGGAATGATACAGCGGTAGAGTACCCGAAAGAGCAGTGCATTCATGCCTTATTCGAGGCGCAAGTAGAAGCGACACCAGATGCAGTAGCGGTGGTGTTTGCAGAGCAGACGATGACGTATAGAGAGTTGAATGCGAAGGCAAATCAGCTTGCTCAATACCTTGTAGAAGAAAAGGGTGTTAGACCAGATACGTTAGTGGGTATTTGTGTAGAGCGCTCGTTAGAGATGATGGTAGGGATACTCGGTGTACTCAAAGCAGGTGGGGCGTATGTGCCACTGGACCCGAATTACCCAGCGGCTCGTTTGGCATATATGCTGGAAGATGCAAATCTAACGACGGTATTAACACAAGAGTCATTACGGGGTGTTACGCCGGTGAAAGCATCACAAGCAGTGTACTTGGATAGTAGTGCGTTGTGTGATGATTTAGGGAATTACTCAAGTGACAATGTTGGCATTGACAGTGTGCGTTCAAGTCATTTGGCGTATGTGATTTATACATCAGGCTCAACAGGTAATCCTAAAGGGGTGATGATAGAGCACCGTCATGCTACTAATATGGCAATAAGCCAAATTGATATTTTCGATCTTAAGCATACCAGCAGAGTGCTAGGCTTTGCTTCCTTCAGCTTTGATGCGGCGGTATCTGAATGGATGATGGCTTTATTAAAAGGCGCTTGTTTATACATTTGTAGCGAGCATGAGCGTGCTAATATCACAGCGTTAGAGTCAATACTTGTGCATAAGCAAATCACGCATGCAACGATACCGCCTGCAGTGTTGAAATTTATAGATGCGAACTTAGAGTATGACTTTACAAGCCTAATCGTTGCGGGAGAGAGCATTGACAAGCACTTGAGCGATCTCTGGTCAGCTAAGTGTAGGATGTATAATGCTTATGGGCCCACTGAAACCACGGTTTGTGCGAGTGTTGCCCAGATAAGGTCAGGTATGTCAGTCCATATTGGTAAAAGTATCGCCAATGTTCAGTTATATGTAATGAAAGAGGGCAATTTAATACCAGCGGGAGCAGCAGGTGAGCTGCATATCGGCGGTGTGGGCTTAGCGCGAGGTTATTTAAATCGCCCAGAGCTGACAGATG
Organism: Pseudoalteromonas sp. A25; assembly: GCF_009176705.1. NCBI lineage: Bacteria > Pseudomonadati > Pseudomonadota > Gammaproteobacteria > Alteromonadales > Pseudoalteromonadaceae > Pseudoalteromonas > Pseudoalteromonas sp. A25. The sequence continues at coordinate 1,415,053 of NZ_AP021846.1, forward strand.
AGAAGTTTGTAAGCAATCCGTTTTATGATGAGGCGAACCCAGCCAGCAGCGAACGGTTATATAAAACGGGCGACTTAGTGCGTTATTTACCTGATGGTAATTTAGAGTTCTTAGGGCGTATTGATCATCAGGTTAAAATCAGAGGATTCAGAATAGAGTTAGGCGAAATTGAGCAACAACTCTTATCTGACGGGCGTGTTAATGATGCGGTCGTGGTTGCCGACGGCAAAGAGGCGGATAAACGCCTCGTCGCATATGTAACACATGATGACGCCGAAGCGATGTTGATGGATGATGAGTCAGCGCAAAGACAACGTAACGACTTAATCGAATCGTTAAAAGCACGGCTAGCACAGACACTACCTGACTATATGATCCCGTCAGTATTTGTGGTGCTTACACACATGCCGCTGACACCCAATGGTAAAATTGATCGTAAAGGATTACCCGCACCAGATATATCACAGCAGCAACAAGTGTATGTCGCGCCGACAACGGACACAGAGAAGATGTTGTGTGAAATATGGCAAGATATTCTCGGTGTTGAACAAGTGGGGATCACCGACAATTTCTTTGCATTAGGTGGGCATTCTTTACTTGCCACAAAAGTGGTAGCCAAAGTGAACGCCCTTTTGCACACAGAGGTACCGTTAAGGTTACTGTTTGATAAGCCTACATTGGCGGGCTTTTCGGACAAGGTGGCATCATTGGCGTCGAATTCAAAACGACCTGAATTGAACCGCGTTTCTCAAAAGCAAAGAGGGCTTCTTTCTTTTGCCCAGCAGCGATTATGGCTATTGGATAAAATAGAAGGGGGAAGTGCCCATTACAATATGCCAGGCGCGATGCGTTTGAGGGGCGTTTTAAATATAGAGGCCTTAAAGCAAGCACTGGATACTATTGTAGAACGACATGAAAGTTTGCGAACGTATTTTCAAGAAGATGCACAAGGGGAGCCTCTACAAGTCATACATCCATTTACATCGCTTGACCTGCCAGAGATAGATATCTCGTCATTGCCAGAAGCGCAGCGCGAGCCAGAGTACATAGATTTAGTGTCGACTGAAGCGAGTAAATTGTTTGATTTGAGCTCAGATATGATGCTAAGAGCGTTATTGATAAAACTTTCAGAGCGTGAGCATATACTCGTCGTGACAATGCACCATATAGCGTCAGATGGATGGTCAATGGGGGTGTTGATAAATGAGTTTAGCGCACTCTACAGTGCGTATGTAAGAGGGGAAGGCAGTCCGTTAGCAGCACTAGAGATCCAATATGCTGACTATGCATATTGGCAGCGAAACTGGTTACGAGGCGAGGTATTAGAGACACAATTAGGGTATTGGGAAAGGCAGTTATCAGCGTTGCCAGTGGTGCACAGCTTACCATTAGATAAGACAAGGCCAGCGAAGCAAACCTTTTCAGGGTCGACTTACGATAGCGTTATCGGTCCACAAACTCAGCAAAAGCTAATGAGCTTGTGTAAAGAAGTAGGGGGCACGCTATTTATGGGGCTTCATGCCGCATTTTCAGTGCTTTTATCACGACATAGTAATGAAACAGATATAGTGATAGGAACACCGATAGCGAATCGAGAGCAGACAGAAGTAGCGAATTTAATTGGTTTTTTTGTAAATACTTTGGTGTTACGCAGTAACTTAAAGGACGCGCCGAGTTTTAGTGCATTGCTAGAGCAGAGTAAGAACATGCTATTGGATGCTTATGCACATCAACAAGTGCCATTTGAGCAAATAGTTGAAGTGTTACAGCCGGAGCGGAGTTTAAGTCATAGCCCGTTATTCCAAGTTATGTTGGTGCTACAAAATAATGAAGAGGGCGAGCTAGATTTACCAGGGTTATCCTTAAGTCAGGTTGAAGGTGCAGAGCAGGTAGCGAAATATGATTTAACACTATCGGTAACGGAAAGTGACGAAGGCTTACATTTAGAATGGGAGTACAATACAGACTTATTTGTACAGGAGACGATAAAGCGTTTAGCCAGCCACTTTGAGTTACTGTTAGAGGGATTAACAGACAATCCAGAGAAGTCAGTATTTTCGATAGAGATGCTTTCAGAAGCAGAGAAACATCAGCAGTTAGTGGCATGGAATGATACAGCGGTAGAGTACCCGAAAGAGCAGTGCATTCATGCCTTATTCGAGGCGCAAGTAGAAGCGACACCAGATGCAGTAGCGGTGGTGTTTGCAGAGCAGACGATGACGTATAGAGAGTTGAATGCGAAGGCAAATCAGCTTGCTCAATACCTTGTAGAAGAAAAGGGTGTTAGACCAGATACGTTAGTGGGTATTTGTGTAGAGCGCTCGTTAGAGATGATGGTAGGGATACTCGGTGTACTCAAAGCAGGTGGGGCGTATGTGCCACTGGACCCGAATTACCCAGCGGCTCGTTTGGCATATATGCTGGAAGATGCAAATCTAACGACGGTATTAACACAAGAGTCATTACGGGGTGTTACGCCGGTGAAAGCATCACAAGCAGTGTACTTGGATAGTAGTGCGTTGTGTGATGATTTAGGGAATTACTCAAGTGACAATGTTGGCATTGACAGTGTGCGTTCAAGTCATTTGGCGTATGTGATTTATACATCAGGCTCAACAGGTAATCCTAAAGGGGTGATGATAGAGCACCGTCATGCTACTAATATGGCAATAAGCCAAATTGATATTTTCGATCTTAAGCATACCAGCAGAGTGCTAGGCTTTGCTTCCTTCAGCTTTGATGCGGCGGTATCTGAATGGATGATGGCTTTATTAAAAGGCGCTTGTTTATACATTTGTAGCGAGCATGAGCGTGCTAATATCACAGCGTTAGAGTCAATACTTGTGCATAAGCAAATCACGCATGCAACGATACCGCCTGCAGTGTTGAAATTTATAGATGCGAACTTAGAGTATGACTTTACAAGCCTAATCGTTGCGGGAGAGAGCATTGACAAGCACTTGAGCGATCTCTGGTCAGCTAAGTGTAGGATGTATAATGCTTATGGGCCCACTGAAACCACGGTTTGTGCGAGTGTTGCCCAGATAAGGTCAGGTATGTCAGTCCATATTGGTAAAAGTATCGCCAATGTTCAGTTATATGTAATGAAAGAGGGCAATTTAATACCAGCGGGAGCAGCAGGTGAGCTGCATATCGGCGGTGTGGGCTTAGCGCGAGGTTATTTAAATCGCCCAGAGCTGACAGATGAGAAGTTTGTAAGCAATCCGTTTTATGATGAGGCGAACCCAGCCAGCAGCGAACGGTTATATAAAACGGGCGACTTAGTGCGTTATTTACCTGATGGTAATTTAGAGTTCTTAGGGCGTATTGATCATCAGGTTAAAATCAGAGGATTCAGAATAGAGTTAGGCGAAATTGAGCAACAACTCTTATCTGACGGGCGTGTTAATGATGCGGTCGTGGTTGCCGACGGCAAAGAGGCGGATAAACGCCTCGTCGCATATGTAACACATGATGACGCCGAAGCGATGTTGATGGATGATGAGTCAGCGCAAAGACAACGTAACGACTTAATCGAATCGTTAAAAGCACGGCTAGCACAGACACTACCTGACTATATGATCCCGTCAGTATTTGTGGTGCTTACACACATGCCGCTGACACCCAATGGTAAAATTGATCGTAAAGGATTACCCGCACCAGATATATCACAGCAGCAACAAGTGTATGTCGCGCCGACAACGGACACAGAGAAGATGTTGTGTGAAATATGGCAAGATATTCTCGGTGTTGAACAAGTGGGGATCACCGACAATTTCTTTGCATTAGGTGGGCATTCGTTGTTAGCTATAAAAGTTGTATCTAAAGTTAACTTAAAATTGAAGCAAGATATTGTTGTTAGGGATGTTTTCTCTTTTCCTACAATTCAGTCACTATCTCTTGCCATTATAGGTACAAAGAGGCGCAGTGATGGTCAATTATGTCAACCTTTAAATATTATGGCTCAGGAAAGTGAGCGTTCAGATATTGCAGCATTATTTATTATCCATGCAGTTGATGGTGATATTGTTAGCTATCGACAGCTATTGGCGTCATTAGAAATTAACATGCCGATATATGGATTAGTTTCACAAGCACTTCTGAAAAGAGAAGCACCAAGTGGTATTGAGGATATTTCGCTTATAAGTGAACGCTATATAAAGCAAATTAAATCTGTACAAGCCACCGGGCCCTACTTTTTAATGGGCTGGTCTATGGGAGGAGTAATCGCAATGGAAATAGCGAACCAGCTAATTAGTGCAGGAGATCATGTTACATTTGTAGGTTTGATTGATAGCGTGTGGCAAGTAGGTGAAAACCTTACACCGAGCCAGTTATTTATAAATAAAATGGGTGAAGAGAAAAGTGACTTGAAGTTTTATAGTCAAAAACTTGAAAGTGATAAAGGACTACTTGCTAAATTTGATGACGGTTTTAATATTTGGAAAATGAGTCGAGTCAATGGCATGACGATAGAACAAACAAGAGATATCGTTCTCGCAAACATTTTGTGTGTGGAAAAGCATAAACTGCAGATGAATAGCAAAATTGAACAGTTACAATACTTTTCGGCAACCGAGAATCAGTCAGGCCAGTCATTAAAAGTTCAATCTGCGTTAAAGAAATGTTTTGAAGAAAGAGTTGATATACATGAGGTCACAGCGGATCATTTCAGCATAATGGAGAGGCCATCATCGGAGATTGTGGCGAAAAGCATCTCGCAGCTTGTCTCACATAAAAATGACTTCTAGGGTATTGGAATAATATAAATAAAACGAGCTTCATATGATAATTGAACGAATAAAATCACCATCAATTGAGAATTTTTATAAGGATTACTATCATCCAGATAAACCAGTAATCCTTACAGATGCCATTGATTCATGGGAAGCAAAGTCACTTTGGACACCAGATTACTTCGCTTCCAACTTTCCAGAAGTGGAGATCAAAGTTGAAGCTATTGGGGAAGACAAGGCTAGTGACTCTAACTACTACGTCAAAAATTTAAAGTATATGAAGATTAGCATGTTAGATTATGTAAATTCTACACACGCTATTTCAAAATATGATGGGCGTTTTTACGCTGCGCAACTTCCAATTACAGAGGTTATTCCACAGACAAAATCGCAAATTAATACATTTCCGTATTGGTCAAAATTTCTGTACAAGCTATCGTCGCAGAAAGCGCTCTTTTGGATGGGACCTGCGGGGTGTAAATCTGCATTACATTTTGATGACGCACCAAATTTAAATGTCCAGTTATATGGTAAGAAACGCTGGGTAATATATCCTAAGTCTGAATACGAAAATTTATATTTGCCATCAACATTGGAGTTTCCACACTTTAGTCCTATTAATATGGATGCTCCTGATCTTGAGCGTTTTCCCAAGTTTAGAAATGCGAAGCCTATTGAGTTTGTTTTGGAGCCGGGTGAAACGCTATTTTTACCGCAAAGCTGGGCGCATTATGTTGAAACTATTGAATACTCTATATCCCTCAATTTTTGGTGGACGACATGGAAACATGTTATAGATACTCCGAAAGAATTGTGGAAGGATTTGGTTGGTAAGTTTAAGTAAACGTGAAACAATTGCCTTAACTTAAAAGTATCTCTTCTCTTACATACAATAGAATAGTAAGAGAGGAGAGGAATCTTAAGTCTAAGCTGAAATTTGTATATAATTGTTTTTTATGAAAAATGTGTGATTCTGTTTATCTTTGTCTTCTAAGATAAAGGCTTATCTCACGCGTGAGATGATTTGCTCTAATCATACAGGACACTTTGATAATGGAATATAATCCAAATATCGAGGTGTAAAATGACAAAAAGAACAAATAGAAGTTATCCGGCAGAGTTTAAGCAAGAAGCTGTTTCTATGGAATTTTACTATACTCTTTGGTGTAAGATGGGATAGACTTTCTTCGAAAGGTCTTGTGGCATCTCAATATATATTAAAGTTATAGAATTGATAACTTTATTATAGTAAATGAGTGTGGTAGCTAGCGATGCTAGATTCCTTATTAGTACCCTTAATTTAAGCCTCATTATTGAGGGAATATTCGTTCGTATATTGTTATAGATTATGAAGGAATACCGCATACTTTGAAGCTAGAGAAGTTAAGAGATATGTCAGTTGTATTAAATGAACGAACAGTACAATGTGAGAATATTAACCATTAAAGTCAAAATTTAGGTTCATTACTATTTTGAAGAAGGAAGTACCTTCAATAGTATCAGTGAATTATTCCAGCTAATAGTCTAGTAAGTTGTAACAGTTTGTTGTGAACAATGAAGCAAATGAGTAAATCAATAGGTAGGCTAATGGATTTAGGTGAAGACTCTAAATATTGCTGTCAGGTTAGTGAGTATGTATTCAACAAATTGGATAAAAGGATCATAGATGTTCAAATCTTCCCCATTGTTAAAGCGCTTTATTGTGTTTTTAATTATTCCTCTTATAACTGTATTGATGTACGTTTGGAATTACCTACAAACAAGTGCAGAAAATTTTTCAGGTGACATTGTCTTATCGGGCATTCACCAAGAGGTTCAAATTCAGAGAGATGCTCATTCAGTTCCTTCAATCATTGCGAAAAGTGATCATGATGTTTATTTCGCTATGGGGTTTTTACATGCCCAAGATAGACTTTGGCAACTCGAAACTCAACGTCGCTTTGCCAAAGGTCGACTTAGTGAAGTTTTCGGCAGAACGGCCCTAGAAAGTGATATTTGGGTGCGCACATTGGGGCTTTATAAGTCTGCTGAAGAGTCATGGGACTCATTATCAACAGAAGCACAAGATTCATTGATCGCATACTCTCATGGGGTCAATGCATTTTTGGATAAAAATACTAATTTACCACCTGAGTTTTTAATGTTTGGCTTTAAGCCTGAAAAGTGGAAGCCTATCGACTCACTCGTTCAAATAAAAGTATTCGCTTTGAATCTATCGGATAGTATGTGGCATGAAATTGAGTATATGGCTGCTAGCCAAGTATTAAATACAGCACAAGTCAATATGTTGTTTGGTGAGAATGGGCATAGCTTATATACAAGTAACACTAATACCGTCAACTCGCTCGATAAGCTGCTCAAGATTAAACGTGTTTTGAAGGATGAAATGCATATTGGTGGTAAATATGTTGGGAGCAACGCATGGGCTGTGTCGGGAAAACTGAGTGCTAATAACAAACCAATTTTGGCCAATGATCCACACTTAAATATTCAAATACCTTCTCTTTGGTATGTGGTTAAGCAAAAGAGCCCTAAACATGAAATATCGGGTATGAGCTTGGTTGGCCTTCCGTTAGTTGTTCTAGGTAAAAATGCTCACATAGCATGGGGGGTCACTAGCATGCTTGCCGATGAACAAGATCTATATATAGAGCAGATTAATCCAAAGCGACCCAGTCAATATCTATCCGATGGCAAATGGAAAGAGATGATAACACGTGAAGAGACGATAAATATAAAAGCTGATTTTCCTGCAAAACTAAGTCGTAATATTGAACCGCTGAAGATAAAAGTGCGAAAGACAGAAAATGGCCCACTTATAAGTGATGCCATTGAGGGAGTAGGCAACCCGCTGTCTTTGCGCTGGACAGCTTTGAAGAGTCAGGATACGTCCTATGATGCGTTTTTTAAATTGGGTTATGCAAAAAACTGGAAAGAGTTTAATGATGCTATGAGCCTGCTAGTATCTCCAACGCTAAATATGGTTTACATTGACCAAGATAATATTGGTTACTTAGCCGCAGGAGATATTCCTATTCGTGGCGTGGGTAATGGTCTGTATCCTTTGGAGGGATGGCATAGTAAAAATCATTGGTATGGGGTAATACCTAAAACTGACATGTTGTCTGAGTTTAACCCTGAAAGGGGCTTTATTGTCTCAGCAAATAATGAAATAGGGGGAGATGATTACGATTACTATATTTCAAGTCAATGGGCCTCTCCTGCCAGAGCCGCTAGAATCGAAGAACTATTACAAGAGAAGATTGATACCAAACACAAATTGACCTTAGAAGATATGAAAATGATTCAGGCCGATACAATTGACTTAAGTTCGATAAGTTTACTTAGTTTCTTTCGGAGAATTAAGGGAGATAATAGCAATGAAGACTTGGCTCTGGCACATTTAAACTCTTGGGATGGTAATATGGATCGAGACAGCACGGCTGCGGCATTGTTTTACGTTTGGTCAGAGCAAGTAAGAAATTTAATTTTTAAAGATGAATTTAAGGGGTATTGGAATTTAGGAAACGAAATTAGTCTAGCCAATATAGAAAATGACAAAGTGTTTGAAGCATTATCCAATACTGAGCTAAATTGGTGTGATAATATTTTGACAAATGATCTAGAGTCTTGTGATAGCATTGTTCATGAAGCGCTCAAACAGGCAATTAAGAAGTTAGTAAAATTACAAGGGAGTGACATTTCACAGTGGACTTGGGGTAATATTCACTACACAAATTACGGACACCAACCATTTAGCTCTGTTAATTTTCTTGACTATATCTTCGAACGAAAGATACAAAATGGAGGCTCTGAAAATACGGTGAATGTCTCTTCAGCTATGTTTAAACAAGGAAAAGGATATGAGCAGTATTTTGGGGCAGGGTTTCGCCAAATACTACAACTAGGAGAATCTAAGCAGGCTACACACTTATACATGAACTCAACTGGCCAGTCTGGAAATATTGCTAGTGAGCATTATGATGACATGGTGGAGCCGTTCAATAAGGTTCAATATTTTGGCTTGAATAAAAGCAGTATAAAAAGTGGTGAAACATTACGAATGGTACCTATTAGCTCTATGTCGACTGAGGAAGTGAAATGAATCTATTTAGTGAGTTTTCTTCTAGAGCACCCAATAAAGTATTTATTTCAATTTTATGTGGGGTGTTTTCTGGAGTTGCTTATTCATTGTTGATACCTCTAGTTATTTCTAGCCTTGAAAATGAGCAGGGGGGACTTGAATATAGTAGTGAGTCACTACAAACATTTTTTGGCTTCGAGGTCCAAAATTATTATATTGCAAGCGTGTTTCTACTCGTTTGTTTATTCATTCTGATTACAAGAACGGCTTCACAGATTATTTTGCTTCGCGTATCTATGGATGTCACAACAAAATTGCGATTAAGTTTGTACAAACGAATTATGAAGGCACCAATTAGCAAGCTAGAAAGTTTAGGTTCTTCTAGGCTTATCGCTACGATAGCAACTGATGTCGGGCGGATAGTGGACGGTGCTAGAGTATTACCTGAATTAATCATGAGCGTTACAACACTCGTCAGTTTACTCATGACGCTATTCATTGTTGATAAGAATGTATTCTGGCTCGTTTTTAAAACTATCTTTTTGGGTATCATTACTTATCAGATTCCCGTTCTCTTAGGGGCTAAATATATACGCCGCGCTCGAGAGCATATAGATGTTTTGCAGGAATCGATTCGTAGCCTTATTTATGGAGCAAAAGAGCTTAAAATTAGTACTGATAAGCGTGAAAGTTTTTATAGTGATGTTTTAGTTCAAAATGAACATGCGGTTCTAAAGTCTGAAAAGCTAGGCAACTCGATTATGTCTGCAGCGACTAGTTATGGAGATCTTATCAGCTTTTTTGTGATAGGGTTTGTCGCATTTGTATTTGCAAACTATAACTCGATTAGTCAAGCAGAACTCATAACCGTTATCATGATGCTTCTTTATATCACAGGTCCTGTAGCAGAAATAATCAACTTGATCCCTGAGGTACTGCAGGCAAAAATTTCACTCCAGAAAGTCGAGCGTCTTTCAGGTGAGCTATCAACGGAAGAGGCAACAGAGCAAGTGTTTCAAATTCCCTCCTGGGAGCAAATACGATTCAAAGATGTTTGCTTTAGCCATGAAACTACTCACGGGAGTGACAGCTTTGGTATCGGCCCACTCACCTTTAGCGTAGAAAAAGGAAAGATAACTTTCATTGTAGGTGGTAATGGTTCTGGAAAAACAACGCTTAGCAAACTTATATCACTTCATTATAGAAAATCAAGTGGCTCTATATTCTTTGGAGAGGTTGAAGTCGATAATAATACTTTAAATAGTTGTCGAAATGAGGTGAGTGCAATATATTCAGACTATCACTTATTTGATAGGTTGCTGGGTGAGTCAAATCAGAGCAAGCAAGCTCTCATACAACAATATTTGTGTGAACTATGTTTAGAGGAAAAAGTAACCGTTGAAAATGGCCAATTTTCTACTACCTCTTTGTCAGATGGTCAACGGAGACGATTAGCATTGCTCGTTGCTTTTTTGGAGGATAAGTCTCTTTATGTCTTTGATGAGTGGGCAGCTGATCAAGACCCCGAATTTAAACAAATATTTTACTATCGCATCCTACCTGATTTAAAAGCGCAAGGGAAAGCCGTGGTAGTAATAAGCCATGATGATAGATACTTTGATATCGCAGATAAGTTACTCATTATGGAAGATGGGCTTTTGAAGAGTAATGATGATTAGTTAAGTTGAAAGGCAAAGCATTGTACAGGTAGCCAATGCTTTGCAAATTATAATGACCAAATTGTATTTTCCTAGTATCACAACACCTATGCATTGTCCCAAGCGTTCATTCAGGTTGTAATTAACAGAGTTTTGTATGACAAATAATATTAATAAGTTTCGATTGTCACTTTCACAACAGGATATCTATTTAGATCAACTTCACCACGAAAACTCACCTATATACAATATTGGTGGATATATTATATGCCGCCATATTGATGTTATGAGGATGGTGGATGCGCATAGGAGGCTTGTTGAAAATCAGGCTTGCTTTGGAATACGAATAGGTAGTGACACGACAGGAAGCTTCCAATATCTAGATAATGATAAAAACTCCTCCTTACCATTAGTGGACTTTTCCACTTCAGAGACGGCGAAGCAAGATGCCGCAAAGTGGGTTCAAGATCTGTTTGAAACCCCTGTGCAGTATATGGAAGCGCAAATGTGTAAGGCATGGCTGTTGAAAGTTGAAGGTGATATTTATTGGTATGTAGGTTTTGCCCATCACTTAGCTATGGATGGGTGGGGCTTTTCAAATTGGGCTTATCAATTAGCAGAGTATTACAACGCGTCTGAAAATACAGAGAGTAACAATGAAGACTGTACATCCAGTGTGTTACAACAATTGGTTCAAAGCAGTCACGACTATTTACAAAGCAAGGGATATATAAAAGACCAGCTATATTGGGAGAAAGCTTTTGACCCCGATTATCATAACTTTCTTATGCCATATAATTCTCTGGGTGATCAAGGCCCGTCAGTTACACCGAGTGTGCGGCATACTATTGATCTGTCAAGACAGACATTCAAGTCGCTACAGGGGATTTCTGAACGTATTAATGTCAGTATTACTCACGTATTTTTGGGCGTGCTATCGGTTTATTTTTCGTCCCTATATAATTTAGAAAAACTTTGTTTTGGTCTGCCAGTTCATAATAGAAGAAATCACAAAGAAAAGTCCTTTCTAGGTTCTTGCACAAGTATCAGTCCACTATTTATAGATATAGATACGAATTCGACGTTTAGTGAGTTGGTAATTGCTATATCAAAAATATCCAAATCAAACTTTAGGCATCAGCGATATCCACTTAGTCACATAGTTAAAGACAATGCCTCTTCTGGTGGTATAAGCCCTCTGTATGAGATTATGTTTAACTATCTAAAAATTGACTACAGTGATTTACATTTTGCTAGTTCCGAAGCTGAAGTGGTTTATGTTAGCCATAACCATCAAAAAAACCCACTTTCAGTAACAATATGGGATGGTGAGCGAGATGTTGTCGAAATGCAGCTAGATTACAACCTAGCATATTTTTCGAAGGCGCAAATTGAAGCAATGGAAGAACATTTTGGCGTGCTATTTTCCTGTGTTCTAGCTAACCCTGATATGCGAATTAAAGAAATATCGCCAATATCTGTAAATGAAAAAAAGTTGTTGTTGAAGATGGGGGAAAGTAGCCAGAGCTTTCTTGATAAGGGCGAATGTGTTCATCAGCTCTTTGAAAAACAGGTCAACATTACACCTAAGCGTGATGCCGTTATATATGGTCGTGACAGATTAACTTACGACTCTTTAAATAAAAGGGCCAATCAAATCGCTCATTACCTTCGTGCGCATCAAAATATTGGTTGTGAGACCCTAGTTGGTATTTATTTAACTCGCTCAATAGATATGCTCGCTGCCATGCTGGGTGTATTGAAAGCTGGTGCGGCGTATGTACCACTAGATCCATCATATCCACAGGCTAGAACCACATATATTATCAATGATGCGAAGATTCAAACAGTACTGACAGAACAGAGCTTGAAGAATCGCGTTGCGGCAATGAGCAATATTGGCTTGTGCATTGATGATCTGGAAATTGTTAAGCAATTAGAATTGCAGCCGGACACAAATATTCCCATTGAAGAGGGCGGCGTTAAATCAAGCCATACTGCTTACGTGATTTACACATCTGGTTCAACAGGTGAACCGAAAGGGGTTGTTGTTGAACACCGAAATACCACCTCATTTATACAATGGGCCCATTCAGTTTATGCGCCAAGCAGTTTAAATTGTGTTTTGTCTTCAACATCGATATGTTTTGATTTATCAATATTTGAGTTATTTGTGCCCATAACGAGTGGTGGAAGCACGCTCATCGCTGAAAATATCCTGTCTATTAACTCTGAGCACTTCTCAGATGAAATAACACTAATTAACACGGTTCCTTCAGCGATAGAAAATTTACTTGAGATTGGTGAGCTTCCTAGCGGAGTTACAACCGTAAATTTGGCAGGGGAGTTACTCAAACAGCATACTGTTGAACAACTGTATGAACGCGGAGTGGGCAAGGTCTATGACTTGTATGGCCCTTCAGAAGACACAACTTACTCAACTTATACATTACGAAAACCTAACGGTAGTAATAGCATCGGAAAGCCTATCAATGGAAGCCAAGTGTATGTTCTAAACAATAGACGGATGCCGGTACCAAAGGGAACGCCAGGGGAGTTGTATATCGGTGGTGCTGGTATTACAAGAGGTTATCTTCACAAAGAGCATTTAACTAAAGATAGGTATATTACCAATCCATTTTTAATTGATGAACCAAATGCCAGCCCTCGATTGTATAAAACGGGAGACTTAGTTAGATGGTTGGAAGATGGAAACCTTGTTTATCTTGGTCGACTGGATCATCAAGTTAAAATAAGAGGTTTTCGAATTGAATTAGGTGAAGTCGAGAGCACCTTGTTGGAAATTAAAGACGTTAAAAATGCAGTCGTGGTCGTTCAGGGTGATTGTGCTTTAGATAAGCAATTAGTTGCATATATTGTTTTGCATTCAGATTGTCGAGAAAACGATATTCCTGCGTATTTAAAGGGAAAGTTAAGCCAATTAATTCCAGATTACATGATCCCGTCAGCATTCGTTACACTAACCGATTTGCCCTTAACAGAAAATGGTAAAGTTGACAGAAAAGCTTTACCTGCACTTAATATGTCACAGGTACAGACAGAGTATATTGCTCCTCGAACAAAGACCGAAATATTACTTGGGGAAATATGGTGCTCTGTTTTGGCTGTTGAGCGCGTTGGGGTTAATGATAGTTTTTTCAGCTTAGGGGGACATTCACTGCTGGCGACAAAAGTCATCGCTCAGTTAGAAAGAGAAAACAGCGTTAGAATGTCACTCAATGCCTTTTTTTCACATTCGACATTATCTGAACAGGCTAAGCTTGTCGACTCATTGCAATCTAGTCGTGAGAGGCCAGTGGTTGTTAAAGCCTTAAAGAAGGAAAATTTGTTACCATCTTATGCTCAACAGAGATTGTGGTTGCTTGATAAAATTGATGGAGGAAGTTCACATTACAATATGTCAGGTACACTCTCGGTGACAGGACTATTGAATGTTGAAGGTGTTAATTGGGCCTTTCAAACAATACTAATGCGTCATGAAAGTCTGAGAACTCGCTTTAGCCTAGATGTGAAGGAACAGCTTGTACAGGTGATTCAAGCTCCCAGACACCTTGATATCATGCTGCATGACTTAACACATATCGAAGATTTAGAGCAACACAGTTATATCAAGCGTATTGTGACAGAAGAGGCTAAAAAGGAATTTGATTTAGCCCACGATCTAATGCTACGTGTCCAGCTGCTAAAATTAGACTCTGAAGAGCATATTATTCAAGTGACTATGCATCATATTGCATCAGATGGCTGGTCAATGGGTATTTTACTTAATGAATTTAGTGCTCTTTATAGTGCTTTTGTTCGAAATCAGGAGAACCCATTAAAGCCGTTAGATATCCAATATTCTGACTATGCGCAGTGGCAACGACATTGGTTAAAGGGAGATGTTCTGGAGGAGCAGCTTAGCTACTGGGCAGATCAACTAACGGATTTACCTGCAGTACATAGTTTGCCTTTAGACTTTCCAAGACCTACAACCCAGCAGTTCTCGGGGGCGAGTTATTTTAGCAATATACCGCAAAAAGAGCGTTTGCAACTCAAGGCTTTGTGTCAGGAGCAAGAATCAACGCTATTTATGGGGTTAATGGCAGTATTTTCTACTTTATTGGCAAGATACAGCAGCGAAACTGATATTGTTATAGGGTCGCCAATAGCAAATAGAGAGCAAGCTGAAGTTGCTGGACTAATAGGGTTCTTTGTCAATACGTTGGTGCTGCGCAATGACTTATCTGGAAATCCTAGCTTCAGGGATCTTTTAGTTCGGTCAAAAGCAACGCTATTATCTGCATATGAGCATCAACAAGTTCCTTTTGAACAAGTAGTTGAGCGACTACAACCAAGTCGTAGTTTCAGCTACAGCCCACTATTTCAAGTTATGCTGGTATTGCAAAACAATGAACACGGACAATTAAATTTACCAAACTTGACGTTGAGCCCAGTGAAACAAGTAGGACAGGTTGCGCAGTATGATTTGACTTTAAATGTTAAAGAAACGGAAAAGGGATTAGAACTAGAGTGGGAATACGACACAGCACTTTTTAAAGCGAGCACTATCAGCAGAATGGCGACACATTTTCACGCATTGCTTGGAGCGCTCGTGCGTGAACCGGACAAAAACATCTTTCATGCTAATTTACTCAGTGCCTCTGAGCGTCAGAAAATGTTGCAGCAAAGTTTAGGACCGCAAAGAGCTTACCCTGAGCCTGTCTGTATTCATGAGCGGTTTGAAGCACAGGTAATGCGTACACCATCAGACACTGCGGTTATTCATCATGATCAAGAGATCAGTTACACGCAGTTGAATCACCAAGCGAATAGGCTTGCTCACTATCTACGCTCTCGTGGTATTGGTGTCAGCCATTTAGTAGGAATTTATGCACCGCGTTCACCAATGTTTTTGGTGGGCATGTTAGCTATAATGAAAGCGGGCGGAGCATATGTGCCTTTAGATCCAATAAGTCCTCGAGAGCGTATCGAAGGAATGATTGCGAATGCTCAGTTGAGTGTGTTGCTCAGTGACCACAAACAGATCCAAGAGATAAGCGTTAGCTCTGATATTGAAGTGGTGTATTTAGACGATTTAGATCAAAAATTTGATAAGTGGTCAACAGCAAACCCAATTCACCATACAAAAGGAGATGACTATGCGTATATGATTTACACATCGGGTTCAACTGGACTACCAAAAGGGGCATTAGTGCATCATGCGGGTGCCATGAATCATATTGACGCAGAGTTTGATGTGCTTGGGTTTATGAATGAGGACATGACCTTGGTGCCGTCGAATTTTTTGCAAAGTGCGGCATCATCTTCGGATGTATCTGTATGGCAGTTTCTAGCGCCAGTATTGTCGGGTGGCAAAACTGTGATATTGGATGAAATGACGGATATGGTAAGTTTGGTCAATTTAGTGCAAGATCATGATGTACATTTAATTGAAACCGCACCTGTGGTATTGCAGCTGTTGGTTAACTATGTCAGTGAGCTTCCAAGTGATTCAAGGGCGTTGCCATTAAGGTGGGTCATGAGCATCGCAGAAGCCGTGCCAGTCAAGTTGGTGAATGATTGGTTACGTCTTTATCCCGATATTCCAATAATGAATGGATATGGGCCGAGTGAGGCATCGGATGATATTAGCGAATTTACTATCCGAACTCCCTTACCAGAGACAATGTTAAGCGTGCCTATAGGCCGTCCTCTGCCGAATTTGAGCTTATATGTACTTGGTCCTGATTTGCAGTTACAACCAGAAGGAAGTGTAGGTGAGATATGTGTAGCGGGGGTGGGTGTAGGTCCTGGATATTGGAATAATGATCAGAAGACAGTTTCTAGTTTTGTCCCTAACCCTTATGCAAAAGAAATGGGTCATGGCGCTCGATTATATCGAACGGGAGATCTAGGACGTTGGTTACCTGATGGAAACTTGGCATTCTTAGGTCGCATTGACAATCAGGTTAAGATACGTGGGTTTCGAGTAGAACTTGGCGAAATTGAGGCCGCTTTGTCTAAGCTAACATGGGTGGGGGATACTGCGGTCATTGTTTCGAAAAACCAGTTAGATGAAGCAATGTTAGTTGCATATATTGTTGCCAAGGAAGAGAATAAGCTATCAGTGGATAGTTTACGTACTCAGCTAACTAAGATGTTACCTGAATACATGATACCGAGCCACTTTGTCTTTTTGGAAAAAATGCCATTAAATGCGGCAGATAAAATAGATCGTAAGGCTCTACCTAAGTTTGATACGTTTCACTCTGATGCCGAATATGTGCCTGCCGAAACAGAATCAGAGAAAATGCTAGAGGCAATTTGGGCTAATCGGTTAAATCTCAAAAACGAGAAAATTAGCGTGACTGCAAATTTCTTTGAGTTGGGTGGTCACTCGGTATTAGCGATAAAGCTGATAGCTGACATAAAAGATAAACTTGCTGTTGAGCTAACAATAAAAGATATTTTTAGCTACACCTCTATTTGTCAACTGGCTCAGAAAATTGACGACATTAAAGCATTTGAATCCATGCAGCTACAGGCAAGTAAAGCAGTAATTACATTTGAAGGAACATTATAATGATTTCCAATCTAATAAAAAAAGCAGTTGATGCAGGTGTTTTTCTTTTTGTTGAAGATCAGCAATTGAAATTTCAACTTTCTGTAGGTAAATTCCCAGAAGACCTAAAAGCAGAAATCTTAAATCGAAAATTGGAGCTTATAGCGTTTCTTAGCCAGCAATCTAAAGCAGTAAAAAAAGAGTCTTATCCAAAAATAGAAAAACGGGAGCATTGTGACTCCGTATTACCATTATCTTTTTCTCAACAACGCATGTGGTTTATTGATGAGCTCCAAGAAGGAGATTCATCAAATTACAACATGTCAGTTGCCTTTGATGTGCATGGTGATTTTGAGCTTTCAATTGCAGAGTGTGCATTGCAAGAGATCATTATCCGTCATGAAATTTTGCGAACTAATTATCAGACATCTGAAGAGGGCCCGATTCAGGTTATTGGTAGCGGGGATGGCTTTTCACTAGCAATTGAGGACTTAGTCCAGTTATCAGGTAAAGACAAAAGTGAAAAGATAGCAAAGCTTCTAGATGAAGATGCTTTACGACCTTTCGACCTTCGTAATGATTTGATGTTAAGAGCAAGTTGGCTGCAATTGGAAGATCGCCATGGTATTTTGATGTTTAATATGCACCATATTGCTTCAGATGGTTGGTCTAGTAGAATTATCATTAACGAGTTTAGTCAGTTATATCGATCATACCTCAATGATAACTCGACGCCATTATTGCCAGTGAATTTTCAGTATGCAGATTATACTTTATGGCAACGTCAGTATTTCCAAGGTAATGTTTTAAAAGAGCAGACTGATTACTGGGCTGAACAGTTATCAAGTGCACCTGTGCTTCATAGTTTGCCACTAGATTATGATCGCCCTGCGCAGCCTCAACGAGTCGCTGATAAAGTTGTAAGTTCATTAACGTCATTGCAGTCGGTGCAAATAAACCAGCTGGCGATAGCCCATGAAGTAACTCCTTTTATGCTCCTTCATGCGGTCTTTTCTTTACTACTGTCTCGTCACAGTGGTGAAAGCAAAATTGTTATTGGCACACCTATAGTTAACCGCCCACAAAGCGAGCTCGAAAACATAGTTGGATTTTTTGCTAATACAATCGCTTTATATAGTGACACAAGTCAAAGTGATAGTTTTAGTGGCTACTTAGAACATATTAAAGCGATAAACTTAGAGGCGCAGGAGAATCAAGATTTGCCCTTTGGGCAAGTCGTAGACAGGCTAAATATACCTAGAAATCTGCAGTACAACCCGCTAGTGCAAATCATGTTTTCTATGGATACCAATGGAAACGCAGAGTTTGCTCTAGATAATGTGACTTTTAAGCCTCTTGAGTCAAATAAAGTCAATGCAATATTTGATTTAAACTTAGTTGTTGAAGAGCATGAAAAGGGTATTGATTTATTTTGGAACTTTGATGTCGCGTTATTTAACCGAGATACAGTCGAAAAGCTGAGTCGACACTTTACGAACTTACTAACTTCTATATTAGCTGATCCAACAGCCAAGCTGGCTGATTTGTCTATGCTATCTGCACGTGAAGCAAGTTATTTAGTCAATGAGTTAAATGAAGTTGATTGTGACTACAATAATGACAAATTGTTGCACAAATACTTTGAAGAGCAAGTTGAACTAAAACCCGAAAATATCGCTGTAGTGTATCAAAACCAGTCGCTTAGTTATAAATCACTTAATGAAAAAGCCAATCAGCTAGCTTACTTTTTGCGAGAGAAAGGCGTTAGCCATGAAACTTTAGTCGGTGTCTACCTTGAGCGTTCTGTTGATATCCCTTTGGCGGTGCTCGCAATTTTAAAGGCTGGCGGTGCTTATGTACCATTAGATCCAAATTATCCAATCGCGCGCTTGCAATATATGATTGCTGATAGTGGTTTAAAGTATTTGATCACGTGTTCAGCGCTAGGCGATAACTTAAGTTTAGGCAGCGAAATAGATGTTGTAACTTTAAATGACTCAGCCACAGAGTCAGAGATAGAAAGGCTGCAGGTTACAAATTTAGAACCATTAAGAGAGCAAGATCTAAAGAGCCTTGCATATGTGATTTATACTTCAGGTTCGACAGGGCAGCCAAAGGGGGTGTTGCAAGTACATGAAAATGTCGCTCGGCTGTTTTTAACCACGCAACAGAATTTTCAATTTAATGAAAAAGATGTGTGGACTTTATTCCATTCAATCGCCTTTGACTTTAGTGTTTGGGAGTTATGGGGGGCTTTAGTGTATGGTGCAAAGCTAGTTATTCCTAGTTATAACTGTACGCGAGATCCTGAGGCATTCTTAGCGTTGTGTCAGCAGCATGAAGTCTCTATTTTAAATCAAACCCCGAGTGCTTTTAATAGCTTCATAAAAGCTGCGTTACAATGTGATGCTCAGCTGCCGTCATTACGAAAGGTTGTATTTGGCGGGGAGGCTCTACAGGTTGAAAGTTTAATGCCTTGGTGGGAGCGATATGGCGATAGCAAGCCACAATTAATTAATATGTATGGTATTACAGAAACAACGGTCCATGTAACTTATAAAGAGTTGAAAAAAGACAATCAGTCTCGCTCTCTTATCGGACACAGTCTGCCAGATCAAAGAATTTATCTATTAAACCCTGATCAAAGCCTTGCTCCATTGGGGTCTGCCGGCGAGATTTATGTCGGTGGTGCAGGTTTAGCAAGGGGTTACCTTAATCAAGAACAGTTAACCAAAGAACGGTTTATCGAGAGTCCATTTATTGAATCTGAGCGTCTTTATCGAACTGGAGATATTGCAAAATATAACAAAGATGGCGAGTTAGAATTCCTCGGCCGTATTGATGATCAAGTTAAGGTCAGAGGTTTTCGAATTGAGCTTGGTGAAATAGAGCAGCAGCTTATTACATGTGAAAATGTGAGTACGTGTTTGACCATGCTGCAGACAGATGATAATGAGCAAAAGGTTTTAGTCGCTTATGTTGAGCCACAAGATGACAAGACTGATGAGCAAAAATTGGCGATACAGTTAAGGGAAGTATTGCAACAAAGCTTGCCTGATTACATGATACCAACCCACTTTGTTGTGATTAATGAATGGCCAACAACACCAAGTGGAAAAATAAATAGAAAAGCATTACCCAAACCTAGCATGGGTATCAGCTTAGAAGGGTATACGCCACCAAATACGGCGATAGAGACAGAGTTGTGCAATATCTGGCAAGAAGTTTTATCTCTAGAAAAAGTGGGCGTTAATGATAACTTCTTCAATGTTGGCGGTGATTCAATTAGAGCCTTGTCTGTGATAGCCAAAAGTCGATCTGTAGGTTTGTCTTTTTCAGTCAGTGACTTATTTATCGCACCTACGATTAAAAAACTGGCTGCTAAAGTTGAAAAGTGCGTAGCTGAGAGAAATACAACGGATCACATCCCAGCATTTTCATTAATCAATGAAAGTGAAAAGGCAATGTTCACGGATGAAAATATTGAAGATGTATATCCTCTAAGCACACTACAACAAGGTATGATCTTTCACAACTTAAAAGAACAAGAGGCTGGGACTTATCATGATGTAATGGGCTTTCACATGAAACTTCAGTGGAATGAAAATCATTTTAGAAAAGCACTAGAAAGCTTAGTGAAAGAACACAGCTCTTTTAGAACTGTATTTCAAATACATCATACTCGTCCTTTACAAGTCGTGTATAAATCATTGCCACTAATATTAAACGTCTATGACTTGACTCACCTTGCAGCGAAAGAGCAACGCAACGAAATTAAGAGTTGGTCACAAGCAGAACGAACCGCTTCATTTGACTTCACTCTGCCATTATGGAACATGACTGTGCATGTTTTGGCTGAGAATGAAATTAATTTTACACTTGTTTGTCATCATGCACTATGGGATGGGTGGAGTGTCTCTACATTAGGGGCTGAGTTGTTCTCACGGTATCACCAATTACTCTCAGGTAATAGCCTGCCACAGAGCGATGTACCTTTACCTTTTGCAAATTTTATCGCAGCAGAGCAAAAAGCATTAAAATCTAAGAAAGCGAACGAATTTTGGAAAACTAAATTACATAATGTAAAGCTTCCATGGTGGAATACAACCCAAAGAGGAAAAGTCGAAACCTTAGAGTTTAAGTTAGGTCACCAGCGAAGTAGCGCAATTACGTTATTGGCAAAGCAACTTGGTGTTCAAGAAAAAAGCGTATTTCTATGTGCCCACATGATTCTAATGCGTATACTGGGCGGTGAAAATGATGTGACATCTTCCGTTGTTGTCCATGGTAGACCCGAAGCACTTAACAGTGACAAAACGCTAGGACTGTTTTTAAATTCTTTACCTTTTAGAATGGTCATGAGTTTAGAGCATGGAGTGAATTGTTGGCAAAACCTAATTACAAGTGTAGAGCAAGAGTTGCTCGAAATTTTGGAGTATCGTTGTTTTCCATTAGTAGAAATCCAACGCGAATCAGGCTGTGATTTTTCAGCTTCACTCTTTAATTTTACTGACTTTCATGTGTTAGACAAAGTTACTAGTGATTTTGATGTTGTTGATTCTGAAACATTTGATCAAACAAACTATTTGCTTGATATTGATTATGCTAAAGACCCTCTATCTGGGCTATTTAACCTCAGTATTAAGCTAGATACATTGGCGTTTGGTTGTGATATTCGAGCAAGTGTTATCCGTTATTTAGGTAATATTTTTGATTGTATGTTGAATGAAACAGACAAAGGAATATCTTTGTATACGTTAATGGGAGAGCAAGAGACAGCTAAGTTATTATCAACATTCAACTCCCCAACGACTGATTATCAAGGCGCCAAAACCATTCATCAACGTTTCGAAGCGCAAGTTGCTGCCACCCCTGATGCAGTTGCAGTTGTTCACCAGCAAAGAGTGCTCTCTTATGCAACACTGAACATAAAAGCGAACCAATTGGCCCACTACTTGAGACAGTTGGGTATAAAAGCGAATGACCTTGTTGCGATTTATGCCAAGCGTTCACCTGAGTTTTTAATAGGTATTTTGGCAATTATGAAAGCAGGGGGGGCGTATGTACCGATTGACCCTACGAATCCGCAAAAGCGCATTGATTACATGCTCGAAAATGCAAATGCAAAATGTATATTAACTGAAAGCGCTTTAGTGAACTCACTAACAACAGCGCGGGAATGTTTTTGCCTTGATACTATTTTTGATGATTTAGAAAGTCCTCTAAAGCCTGAATTAGAAAAGAGCCTTGCGACATTTCCCTGCACTAATCCTGAGGCCATTAATAATGGTAATGATATTGCCTATATGATTTACACTTCAGGCTCAACAGGAAAACCGAAAGGGGCACTCGTTCATCACGCCGGTGCGCTGAATCACATTGATGCAGAGTTTGATGTTCTTGGTTTTATGCATCAAGACTGCCATTCTGTATCGGGTCATAATTTGCAAGCGAGTAATTTTTTACAAAGCGCAGCATCTTCATCAGATGTATCGGTGTGGCAATTTTTAGCGCCAGTAATTTCAGGCGGTAAGACAGTAATATTGGATGATATGATGGACATGCCATCTTTGATTTCACTCATTCAACAACATGATGTCCACCTAATTCAAACTGCGCCAGTCGTATTGCAATTGTTACTTGAATACGTTTCAACATTACCACAAGAAGAGCGAACATTACCGAGTTTACGTTGGCTTATGACTATTGCAGAAGCAACACCTGTTGGTCTCGTTAACACGTGGCTTGATTTATATCCGAACATTCCAATTATGAATGGCTTTGGACCCAGTGAAGCCTCTGATGACATTGCCTATCATATTATTGATAGCCCTTTACCCAGTTCAGTTAATTCGGTACCAATTGGTAAACCATTACCGAATTTAACTTTGTATGTTTTAAGCCAAGATTTGGAGTTACAGCCGATCGGGGTGCCCGGAGAAATTTGTGTTTCTGGTGTTGGTGTTGGACCTGGTTACTATCAAAATCCAGAGAGAACGGGTGAGGTCTTTGTTGATAACCCCTATGTTGGCCAGTTTAGTGTTCATGGAGAATATATTTATCGAACGGGGGATCTCGGATACTGGTTACCAGATGGTAACTTGGTGTTGTTAGGTCGTATCGACAATCAGGTTAAAGTACGTGGATTTAGAGTCGAGCTGGGGGAAGTAGAAGCCGCTCTGTCATCCCTAGAAGGAGTCGGTGATGTTGCTGTTATCGTGAGTAAAGATCGGCATGGAGAGAATATGCTGGCGGCGTATTTAGTGAGTCAACTTAACACGAGGTTAGATTACTCGGCAATACGAGAAGCACTAATACAAAAGTTACCTGAGTACATGATCCCAGCGAGTGTAATGTGGCTTGATAAAATGCCTTTAAATGCGGCGGATAAAATTGATAGGCAAGCGTTGCCGGCACCAGACCTTAGCAGCCAGCAAAGAGAATATGTTGCACCGCGCACGAAGACGGAGGCGCGATTGTGTCAAATCTGGCAGGAGGTATTGGGTCTTGAACAAGTTGGCATTAATGATAATTTCTTTGCAATAGGTGGACACTCGTTATTAGCCACACAGCTGATAACGAAGACCAATCGCGAAATGTCAGTAGATATCACGCTTAAGCAGCTTTTTGAATTCGACTCACTTGCGTCAATGGCTACTTCAATAACTGATAGCCAAATTATTGCAAATATTCAATTCAATCGAAATGATGACATATTAGAAAACGAAGTGGAGATGACAATATAATGACGGTTTTTGAATTATTAACAATATTAGAGCAGCTTAATATAAAGCTTGCTTTAGATAATGATAAAAACCTCATTATTCGAGGTGATAAAAGCAAGCTCACAAACGATTTGATTGGATCAATTAAGAAGTCAAAACCTGAGATTGTTAAATTGTTATTAAAACAGCCGCTAACAGCGGCACTTAATTTTGAAATATGTGATCGATCTGGTGACATCGCACTTTCTTACGCTCAGCAACGACTATGGATGTTGGATCAAATTGAAGGAAGTAGTGCACAGTACAACATAGCAAACGCGTTAAAGCTTGATGGGAAGATTGATATCGCTGCATTAACGAATGCTTTTAACCGTATAATCATGCGGCATGAGAGCTTGCGAACTTGCTTCACCGCTAATGCGCAAGGGCGACCTTTTCAAGTGATTCAAGAAAATGTAGAGCTGGATATTCCCCTCCAAGATATTTC
This sequence comes from Pseudoalteromonas sp. A25, assembly GCF_009176705.1. Classification (NCBI taxonomy): domain Bacteria; kingdom Pseudomonadati; phylum Pseudomonadota; class Gammaproteobacteria; order Alteromonadales; family Pseudoalteromonadaceae; genus Pseudoalteromonas; species Pseudoalteromonas sp. A25. Next base: position 1,439,308 of record NZ_AP021846.1, read on the forward strand.
GAACACTACAGGCGAAGCACAAAGATTGTTAGTTGAGGAGATTTTGCGAGATGAAGCTGAGCGCACTTTTGATCTAAGCAAAGATATTATGCTTCGTATACAGCTTGTTAGGCTAGCTGAGGAATCGCATCTACTTTTAGTGACAATGCACCATATTGCCTCAGATGGTTGGTCAATGGCAATTTTGATCAATGAATTTTGTCAGCTATACCATGCCCACATTACTGGTGATACAGCATCAATGCCGCCATTGGCCATTCAGTATGCGGATTACGCTCACTGGCAAAGGAGCTGGTTGAAAGGGGATGAGTTGCATGAACAGTTAGATTATTGGGCACAGCAATTGGCAGGCATCCCTGAAGTTCATGGTTTGCCTTTAGATAATCCACGTCCCGCAGAGCAAGCTTTTAAAGGGGGTCGAGTTTGCAGTGTCATTGATAAAGCACAAACTGAGAGATTAAATGCTCTGTGTCAAAAACAAGGTGCTACATTGTTTATGGGATTACAAGCTTTATTCGCCTTGTTGTTGTCTCGTTATAGTAATGAAACAGATATTGTTATGGGGTCGCCAATTGCGAACAGAGAGCAGGAAGAAGTCGCAGGACTTATAGGTTTCTTTGTTAATACGCTCGTGCTGCGTAGTGATTTGTCTTTGAACCCGAGCTTTTCAGGATTAATTACACAAAGTAAAACTATGCTGCTATCGGCTTATGCTCATCAGCAAGTCCCTTTTGAACAGATAGTAGAGCGATTGAAGCCGACGAGAAGTTTGAGCCATAGCCCACTCTTTCAAGTGATGTTAGTACTGCAAAACAATGAAGAAGGGGAGCTGCATTTACCAGATTTAGCGCTGAGTTTAGTCGAGCGTCAAGAGGTCTTGGCAAAATATGAATTAACCTTAAATGTGATTGAAACAGATCAAGGATTATCTTTAGATTGGCAATATAATACAGCTATATTCAACGAAGATACGATAGCGCGCATGGCGTCTTACTTTAATGTGTTGCTATCATCGGTGTTGGCAGCCCCTGAATTGCCTGTTCAGAGCCTAGAAGTTTTATCGGCGACAGAACGTTCGTACCTGTTGGCTCATTGGAATGATACCCAAGTCTCCCTCCCTGCAGCACAATGTATGCATGAGTTATTTGAAGCCCAAGTTGAAAAGAATGGTGAAGCCACTGCAGTTGTTTGTGGTGGTAACCAGTTGAGTTATGTGCAGTTGAACAGCCGAGCAAATCAATTAGCACACTATTTGATAAAAGAAGGTGTGAAACCCGGTAGCTTAGTCGGTATTTGCTTAGAACGTTCGGTTGATATGGTGATCGCTATATTAGCAACTATGAAAGCTGGTGGGGTTTATGTGCCGTTGGATCCTCATTATCCAGAGACTAGGTTGCGTTATATGATTGAAGATGCGCAACTGAGCACGATATTAACTCAACGCAGTGTGCTATTGAACACTTCAATATCAGCAGCGAATGTTCTGTGTTTAGATGATGATGTCGTGTATGAGGCCCTTGATAATCGCAGTATAACGAATTTGCCTGTTATTTCATTGGGGCTAACGTCTTCAGATCTAGCGTATATTATCTATACCTCTGGCTCTACTGGTAACCCTAAAGGCGTAGAAGTTATCCATCGAGGGTTAATAAACTATGTTAACTATGCTGTGTCGCATTACTTTGCAGATGTGAAAACAGCAATCGTTAGTTCTCCGTTAGCTTTTGATGCAACTGTAACAAGTCTTTTATCCCCTCTTATCAATGGCTGTCAAGTACAGCTATTAGAAGATAATGGGGAAGAACTAGAGCAGCTTGCTGTGTTGCTTCAACAGTTAAGCAGTCCTGCATTATTTAAATTGACGCCGTCACACTTAGAGGGGTTGGCCCTACTCTCAAAGGAAAGTAAATTCAATGATATTAACCACCGTATCGTGTTAGGTGGCGAGCAGCTGAAAAGTCACAATCTTTTCCAATGGAAACAGACTTATTTACCCGCTGCTACCTTTATTAATGAATACGGGCCAACAGAAACCGTAGTGGGTTGCTCAACCTATTTTGTTCGTGACATTCAAGATGTAAAAACAAACCAATCCTCTATTCCAATAGGAAAGCCAATACATAACACCCAGTTATATGTATTAAACTCACAATTATCACCAGTGCCTATCGGCGCGCCTGGCGAGTTATACATTGGTGGTGTTGGCTTGGCCCGTGGGTATTTGAATCGAGATGAATTGACCGCAGAGCGGTTCATAGAAAATCCATTTTATGATGAAAATATAGCAGGCAGCAGTCAACGCTTATACAAAACGGGTGACTTAGTCCGTTGGTTACCTGATGGCAACTTGGTTTTTCTTGGTCGTTTAGATCACCAAGTCAAATTACGTGGTTTTCGAATTGAGCTCGGAGAAATCGAGCATACGATTGGGGGACTAGAAAATGTGCGCGATGTAGTGGTCATAGCGCGTTCGGATAACGGGCAACATGAGCAACAACTAGTGGCTTATGTCGTTGAAGAAGCAGCGGCTGAGATATCCGATAAAGACAAGGTTGTGACACAGTTGAGGCAACATGTTGAGGCGGTTTTGCCTGACTATATGGTGCCATCGGCATTTGTTGTAATGGAAAGCTTACCGTTGACACCCAATGGCAAGGTGGACAGAAAGGCTTTACCTGCGCCTGATTTTAGCCAGCAACAGGAAAGTTATGTAGCTCCGAGTACCGAGACAGAGCGGTTACTTTGTGCCATTTGGCAAGATGTATTAGGCATAGAGCAAGTTGGTGTAAAGGATAACTTTTTTGCTTTAGGGGGCCACTCACTGTTAGTGATCCAAGTGATTGCGCGGTTACAAGAGATAGGGAAGTCCATTTCTGCCAAAGTGCTGTTTTCGGCAAAGACATTGTCGGATGTTGCGGCAGCCATAGATGCTTCAGTTGTAGCAGAGACGTTTAAGGTACCAGCTAATGAAATCCCCGAGAACTGTGAGCATATCACCCCAGAGATGTTGCCTTTAGTGGACTTAGATGAGCAATCGCTAGAGTATATTGTCAATCAAGTGCCAGGTGGTGCGGGAAATATCCAGGATATATATCCACTGGGGCCACTGCAAAAAGGAATCCTCTTTCATCATATGATGAGTGAGCAAGGAGACCCTTATGTTTTGCCTGCGCTATTTAAAGTAAACGGAAAAACGAACTTAGCGTCATTTAAGGCTGCACTAGAGTTTGTGATAGGCCGTCATGATGTACTACGTACAGCGATATTGTGGGAAGGCTTGCCCACTCCAGTGCAAGTTGTCTACAAAGAAGCAGTGCTACGTATTGAAGAGGTGGCAGTAGAGGCAGGCATGGATGTGATGGATATCATGTCAGCAAAAAGTGCCCCAGAATCACAAAGCATGGACTTATCACAAGGTCCATTAATACAGTTGCAAGTTGCTGCGATGGATGATGACGCGTTCATTGTGTTATTACAATATCATCACATTATTTCAGATCACGTAGGTCTAGAAATAATTCAAAGCGAGATAGCGGCTTACATGCAGGGGAAGGCAGATACACTGTTGCCTTCCAAAGCGTTTAGAGGGTTTGTTGCACATGCATTACATCAAGAAAAAAATAATGATGCACACGCTTACTTTGAGTCACTTTTAGGGGATGTTGAGGAACCAACGGCACCATTTAATTTATTAGATGTACAAGGAGATGGTAGCCAAATAGTAGAATTACGAGCTCAGGTTCGCCCAGCATTGAGCAGCAAGCTACGAGAGGTGGCAAAGCGTTTAGCCGTGAGCCCCGCGGCGATATTTCATGCAGCGTGGTCATTGTTGATAAGCGGTTGTAGTGGACGAGATGATGTTGTTTTTGGGACCGTTGTGTCAGGGCGCTTGCAAGGAACGATGGGTGCAGAGAGCATGCTGGGTGTGTTTATCAACACATTGCCTTTTAGAGTAAAACTACAGGGAGTCACGGCGCTAGAGCTAGTTGAGCAGGTACAAGAGCGTTTAGTATCGTTGTTACCGTATGAGCAAACCTCATTAGCAGAAGCGCAAAAGTGTAGTGGTTTACCCGGTGGTACCCCATTGTTTAGTGCACTACTGAACTACCGCCATACTGCAAATGAGGGAGCCGCAGAGCAAAAGGCAATACCAGAGTGTGTTGAATACTTAGGTGGTCAAGAGTGGACGAATTACCCTTTTGATATGTCAGTTGATGATTTGGGCACTGAATTTGAGTTAGAAGCGCAAGTAGACGCGTCAATTAGTGCTGAACGTATAATCAGTTACATGCAAGCAGCGCTTGAAAATTTAGTTTGCGCGTTGGAATTATCGCCAGAGCAAGCGGCTGATAAGATTTGCATTCTATCGGATGTTGAGAAAAATAAATTAATCGTAGACTGGAATAACACTGACTCGGAGTATCCTGCAGAGCTTTGTATTCAGCAGTTATTCGAACAGCAAGTAAGCAGAAACCCCAATGGTGTATCGTTAATTATTGACGAAAAGCAGCTTTCATATGAGCAGCTTAATGCTCACGCCAACCAGTTGGCGCATTACCTTATTCAAAATCATGGGGTTCGCCCCGATACCATGGTGGGGATCTGTTTGGATCGTTCTTTGGACATGATCATATCTATTATGGGTATTTTAAAAGCGGGAGGCGCATACATCCCGCTAGACCCCGCGCTCCCTGAGTCCCGTTTGCAGTATATTATTCAAGACGCTAATCTTGACACTGTTTTGACGTCGGAAGCAATTCTAAGTCAAATATCACAATCTTTTGCAAACACTGTATGCTTGGATGAACGTCATATTATCGAGCAGCTTTCGCAGCTTCCTAAAGAAGATATCTTACCTTCTGACATTGGGCTACTACCTAGTCATTTGGCTTATGTTATTTATACATCTGGCTCTACTGGTAACCCGAAAGGGGTAATGGTAGAGCATCGTAGTTTAGTTAACTTGGCAACGCTAATTCAAAAGAACTATAGCCTCAAAGCTGAAGACCGATTTTTGCAGTTTGCAACGATTAACTTTGATATGTCTATAGAAGATATATTCGGTGCTTTATCAAGTGGTAGTCAACTCGTGTTACGTACAGATTCATGGCTATCCTCCCCAGAAAACTTTTGGCAGCTGTGCAGTGACTACAATATTACCGTACTAGATCTGCCAACAGCATTTTGGCATGAGCTTGCTAAAGAAACGGGTGTTAATCCTCCTCCTTGTATTCGTCATATTAGTATTGGTGGCGAACAAGTTAGTAATTCGGCACTCGCTTTATGGTTCGAGAGGGACGTTGAGTTACCAAAGCTAGTGAATACTTATGGACCAACAGAATGCACAGTAGATGCTGCATTTTCTACGATAGTTGATGAGCGAAATTCGATAGGCAGTGCAATTGATAACTACGCGCTTTATGTAACAAACAAAAATGGTTTGTTAGCTCCTATAGGGGTTGCAGGGGAGCTATTAATTGGTGGTGTAGGATTGGCTAGAGGGTATTTAAACAACGAGAATTTAACGAAAGAAAAGTTTGTAGAAAACCCATTTTATGATAGTAATTTTACTAGCAGCAGTGAACGATTGTATAGAACTGGCGACCTTGTGAAGTGGTTACCTGATGGAACTTTAGCCTTTTTGGGGCGAATTGATGACCAAGTGAAAATTCGTGGGTTTAGGATAGAACTCGGTGAAGTAGAAAGCGCTTTAAAGGAGTGTGGATGTATACAAGATGCAATAGTAATTCCTGTTTCTGTAGGGGAAGCAGATAAGCATTTAGCTGCTTACATAATACCTAGCTCAAAAGACATTATGTCATCATCAAACCCTGATTCCGATATTATTCAGAGTCTGGTCAAAAAAGTTCGACAGCAATTAGCTTTAATGTTACCTGACTATATGATCCCTCAACATATAATTGCGATTGAGCAAATACCATTAACCACAAATGGAAAAGTCGATAAAAATTCATTACCCGAACCTGGCATGCTTTCTATGCAAGATGTCTACGTTGGTCCTGAGACAGAAACAGAGAGAGTGCTTTGTAAAGTATGGGAACTCGTGTTGGGTTGTAAAAAGGTTAGTACAAAGGATAACTTTTTTGCTTTAGGAGGGCACTCATTACTAGTAATGCAAGTGATTGCAAAACTGCAGGAAAAGGATATTTTAGTTACAGCACGGCAGTTATTTACAGCGCCAACACTGGCAAGTTTAGCGACAGAAATTGATAAAGCTGTTTCAGTTCAGGGCAAAGTATTTAAAGCGCCTAAGAATAAAATACCAACTCCTTGCAACAGAGTAACGCCTGAAATGCTACCTCTTGTGAACCTCACAGAGGACGAGATCAACCTCATTGCTTCAAAAGTACCTGGAGGGATGGAAAATATACAAGATATTTACCCGCTTGGTCCTTTGCAAGAAGGCATTCTGTTTCATCATCGAATGAATACAAAAGGTGACCCGTATATTTTGCCGGCTATTTACAAAATTGAAGGAAGAGAAGCTGTTGATGAATTGTTAAAGGCTTTGCGATTTGTTATCGAGCGTTATGATGTCTTAAGAACAGCAGTATTATGGCATAACCTTTCGACAGCAGTACAGGTTGTTTGCCGTCAAGTTGAACTACCAGTGACATGGCTAACCTTGCCGGTAGAGCAAGAGGCAAACGAGTATATTAGCACACTGTGCACTCCTGAAAATCAATCAATGGATTTGAGTGATGCCCCTTTAGTTCACTTAAAAATAGTACAGCAATCGAATGATGATACCTACTTTGTGCTATTGCAAGAGCATCATATAATTTCTGACCATGTTGGATTGGAAATTATAGAGAGGGAGTTATCTTTGTATCAAGGTGGGCAGAGCCATCTTTTAAAAGAGCCAACCCCTTACCGAGAGTTTGTTGCTCACGCTCTGTATCAAGCCAAACATAATAATGCTGAGTCATTTTTTTCTCAAATGTTAGGTGATGTTGAAGCGCCAACAGCACCATTTGAGTTAGTCGATGTACAAGGTAACGGAAGTCAGATCAATGAAGTAAAGCAGAGTGTATCTGCTCAGTTAAGCGCTAGAATCAGAGGCGTTGCAAAAGATCTGCAAGTAAGCCCTGCTGCGATATTTCATGCTGCATGGGCGGTATTACTTGCTGGGTGTAGCGCGAAGTCTGACGTTGTTTTTGGAACCGTTGTATCAGGAAGGTTACAAGGTACAACTGATGCTGAAAACATGATGGGGGTGTTTATTAACACACTGCCAATGCGTGTCGACCTTAACAACGTGTCGGCAACCGCTTTGATTGAGCAGGTCCACCAATCATTATTAGCACTGCTTCCATATGAGCAAACTTCATTAGCGTTAGCGCAAAAATGTAGCGCAATTCAAGGCTCAACACCTTTGTTTAGTGCCCTATTAAACTATCGCCATTCAAGCATGGCAAAACAAATGGGCGATGAACTAACGGATCTAAGTAACCATGTCAATGTTGAAACGATTATCAACCAAGAGAGAACGAATTACCCGTTCAACTTATCCGTAGACGATTTTTCAACAGACTTTGCGTTTGATGTTCAGGTTGATAGCACTGTAGATGCGGGCCGAATAGCGAGCTATATGCAAGAAGTGTTGGCTAAGCTGATTGACTTATCGGTCACAAGCTCATCAAAATATGTATCGTCATTACAGTTTTTGCCACCTTGCGAACGTGAGCGTTTACTCGTCGAGTGGAATGGGGTAGAAGAAGAGTTTCCCAGTGATAAGTGCATTCATCAGCTGTTTGAAGAACAAGCTGCGATTACTCCAGACGCAATAGCGGTTACTTTTGAGTCAGAGCACATTCGTTATTCTGAGTTAAATAGCCGCGCCAATCAGTTAGCCCATTACCTCATTGAAGAGCATCAGGTGAAACCTGATAGCTTAATTGGGGTGTGTTTTGAACGTTCAGTAGACATGTTGGTGTCAATTCTTGCGGTGCTCAAAGCGGGTGGTGCATATGTACCACTGGATCCGAATTACCCTCAATCTCGACTTACTTACATGATGTTAGATGCGTCCTTAAACACGGTGCTAACAGAGTCTGATTTACAAGAAAGTGTGCAAGGAGCGTCAATTCAAGCAGTGTGTGTTGATGCCGAGCATATCCAATTACAAGTGAGAAAATACTCTGTTGAGAATATAGAACCAAGCAATATAGGGCTGACAGCGAGTCACTTGGCGTATGTGATTTATACATCGGGTTCAACGGGCAACCCTAAAGGCGTGATGGTTGAACACAGGAATATAACGCGCTTGATGGCGTCGACAGAAGCAGACTTTCAGTTTGATTCGCAAGATGTATGGACGATGTTCCATTCTTATGCTTTTGATTTTTCAGTTTGGGAAATATGGGGAGCGTTAAGTTATGGGGGGCGTTTAGTGATAGTACCTTATTGGGTATCGCGCTCTTCGAGTGACTTTTATCAGTTATTGGCAGATGAACAAGTTACGGTACTAAATCAAACGCCCAGTGCATTTAGCCAGGTTATTCAAGAGGATAAAAAGGCGACGAACACAAAGTTAGCACTACGTTATGTGATATTTGGTGGTGAAGCGTTGAACTTGGAGAGTTTAACACCTTGGATAGAGAAATATGGCGATAACCACCCTCAACTGATTAACATGTATGGAATAACAGAAACGACAGTTCATGTCACTCGTCAGCGTATCACACAAGAAGTTATCGCGAGTTCACAAGGCGCGAGTACGATAGGTCGTGCATTGAAGGACTTAAATCTGGTGGTGTTGAATGAACACAACATGTTGGTACCAACAGGTGTGGCAGGTGAGATGTATATTGCTGGAGCGGGTGTTACAAGAGGTTACCTAAATCAAGCTGCATTGACGGCAGCGCGTTTTGTTCAACTTCCAGAGCTAGGTGAGCAACGTTTTTATAAAACGGGCGACTTAGCGCGATACACAGAGAATGGCGATTTAGAATATTTAGGACGATTAGATCACCAAGTCAAACTGCGAGGTTTTAGGATAGAGCTTGGAGAGATAGAGAGCGCGTTAACGAGAAGTGGGTTAGTAAACGATGCAGTAGTACAGGTTAAAGAGTCGACAGATGGGAATAAACGACTCGTGGGGTATTTAGCGTTGGGTAAGTTACCCCAAGAGGATACGAGTGCAATGTTCAACTCCTTGAAAGGATATTTAAGTGAACAATTGCCAAGCCATATGGTACCAGCAGTTTTTGTTTGTTTAGAAGAATTGCCGTTAACGGGCAATGGCAAGGTAGACCGTAAAGCTTTACCAGAGCCAGATATCAGTCAACAGCAAGGTAAATATGTTGCTCCAAGTACAGCAACGGAGAAGGTGCTGTGTGAGATATGGCAAGAGGTGCTGGGTATTGAGCGGGTCGGGATAACAGATGACTTTTTTGATATCGGTGGCCATTCTTTGCTTGTCATGAAGTTTTTGACTGAATTAGAGCATAAACACAGTGTCATTGTTCCCGTTAAGACGATATTCCAATTTTCAAACATACAAAACCTTGCTGCATATATTGAAATAGCCACTCCGCTTGAGGCTGATGGTATGCAACGTAATGATCAAGAAGAACAAGAAGTAGAAATGGAAACATTCCAATTATGATTTTATCAAAGTTAATTCAAGAACTGGCAAAACAGCAAATTAGGTTATCATTGAAAGATGGTGCGCTTTCAATTAGTGGGCCAAAAGGGGCTGTAACTCCACTTATTCTGAATGCATTAAAAGAGCACAAGGCAGAATTAATCGCCTCTTTGCAAGGTGCTGAAAAGAGACATCATACAATTTCAATTGCACAACGGGGTGAGCCACTACCTTTATCTTTTGCTCAACAGCGTTTGTGGCTGCTTGATAAAATCGCAGATGGAAGTGCTCATTACAATATTTGTGGTGCAGTTAAATTAAGTGGAGTTATTGATATTGATGCGTTAAATAAATCATTTTCATCTTTACTCGCTCGCCATGAAATCTTACGTACATGCTACCGTGAAGATGATGATGGCAACCCGATACAAGTCATTCAGCAACCAAGCGAAGTTCAGGTGGAGACTGTGGACTTGTCTAAAGTCAACTGTGACCTAACCCAAAAATGTATCGAGGAAGAAGCTGATAAAGAAGCGTTATCTTTATTTGATTTAAGCAGCGATCTAATGATGAGAACAAGACTTCTTAAATTGAGCGAGTATGAACATATTTTGTTGGTTACTATGCACCATATCGCTTCAGATGGATGGTCTATGTCAATATTAATTGAAGAATTCTCGAAGTTATACGTTGCGTTTTGTGGGGGGGAAAGAGAAGCTCTTCAGGAACTTCCCATTCAATATGCTGATTATTCAAGTTGGCAGAGACATTGGTTTTCAAATGAAAAGCTAAAAGAGCAGCTTAAATATTGGCGTGAACAGCTCGCTGGTATTCCTCTCGTTCATAGCTTGCCACTGGACTATGCTCGTCCATCAACGCCTAGGCATATAGGCGATAATATTATGTCAACGATAGATAAAAATACAGCAGGGAAATTACAGGAAATTTGTCAATCTCAGGGGGCAACGTTATTTATGGGGTTGCATACTGTATTTTCAGTTTTACTGGCGCGTTATAGTAGTGAAAATGATATTGTAGTTGGAACGCCTATCGCTAACCGTGAGCAGGCTGAAATTAAGGGACTAATAGGATGTTTTGCCAATACTTTAGTGCTGCGCTGCAAGTTGTCGGGCGATGAGAGTCTTGTTAGCCTAATTAAGCAAAACAAAAGTACACTTCTTGATGCTTATCAGCACCAACAAGTACCTTTTGACAAGGTGGTTGAAGAACTTCAACCGGAGCGGAGTTTAAGTCATAGCCCGTTATTCCAAGTTATGTTGGTGCTACAAAATAATGAAGAGAGCGATCTTGAACTACCGAGTTTATCTTTAAGTCCCATAAAACAGTCTGGATCAGTAGCGAAATACGATCTAACTCTAGAAGTTTCGGAAAGTGACGAAGGCTTACACTTAGTATGGGAATACGATACAGACTTATTTGTACAGGAGACGATAAAGCGTTTAGCCAGCCACTTTGAGTTACTGTTAGAGGGATTAACAGACAATCCAGAGAAGTCAGTATTTTCGATAGAGATGCTTTCAGAAGCAGAGAAACATCAGCAGTTAGTGGCATGGAATGATACAGCGGTAGAGTATCCGAAAGAGCAGTGCATTCATGCCTTATTCGAGGCGCAAGTAGAAGCGACACCAGATGCAGTAGCAGTGGTGTTTGCAGAGCAGACGATGACGTATAGAGAGTTGAATGCGAAGGCAAATCAGCTTGCTCAATACCTTGTAGAAGAAAAGGGTGTTAGACCAGATACGTTAGTGGGTATTTGTGTAGAGCGCTCGTTAGAGATGATGGTAGGGATACTCGGTGTACTCAAAGCAGGTGGGGCGTATGTGCCACTGGACCCGAATTACCCAGCGGCTCGTTTGGCATATATGCTGGAAGATGCAAATCTAACGACGGTATTAACACAAGAGTCATTACGGGGTGTTACGCCGGTGAAAGCATCACAAGCAGTGTACTTGGATAGTAGTGCGTTGTGTGATGATTTAGGGAATTACTCAAGTGACAATGTTGGCATTGACAGTGTGCGTTCAAGTCATTTGGCGTATGTGATTTATACATCAGGCTCAACAGGTAATCCTAAAGGGGTGATGATAGAGCACCGCAGTGCGCATGGGCTTATCGCATGGGCCAAGAAGCATTACGGTGAAGCGCAGTTAAAAGCGGTTTTAGCCTCAACATCAATGTGTTTTGACTTGTCTATTTTTGAGTTTTTTGCGCCCTTGTCAACAGGGGGAAAAGTTGTCTTAGTTAAGAATGCATTTGATTTACCAGCAACGTACGTTGAAGATTTAACACTGATAAATACGGTTCCATCAGTGATTGAATCATTGCTATTGGAGTTAGATTTCTCGATGGATGGGAAGGTTTTAAATTTAGCTGGTGAACCGTTAAAGCAATCCCTTGTTGAACGATTATATAAGAAAGGGTTTTCTCTGGTTTACGACTTATATGGTCCTTCGGAGTGTACAACATACTCGACTTGTGTAGAGCGAAAGGTCAATGGAACAGCGAGTATTGGTAGCCCGATTTCAAACTTACAATGCTACATTTTGCATGAAAACAGTTTATTACCAACGGGGGGCGTGGGCGAGCTTTACATTGGTGGTGTGGGCTTAGCGCGAGGTTATTTAAATCGCCCAGAGCTGACAGATGAGAAGTTTGTAAGCAATCCGTTTTATGATGAGGCGAACCCAGCCAGCAGCGAACGGTTATATAAAACGGGCGACTTAGTGCGTTATTTACCTGATGGTAATTTAGAGTTCTTAGGGCGTATTGATCATCAGGTTAAAATCAGAGGATTCAGAATAGAGTTAGGCGAAATTGAGCAACAACTCTTATCTGACGGGCGTGTTAATGATGCGGTCGTGGTTGCCGACGGCAAAGAGGCGGATAAACGCCTCGTCGCATATGTAACACATGATGACGCCGAAGCGATGTTGATGGATGATGAGTCAGCGCAAAGACAACGTAACGACTTAATCGAATCGTTAAAAGCACGGCTAGCACAGACACTACCTGACTATATGATCCCGTCAGTATTTGTGGTGCTTACACACATGCCGCTGACACCCAATGGTAAAATTGATCGTAAAGAATTACCCGCACCAGATATATCACAGCAGCAACAAGTGTATGTCGCGCCGACAACGGACACAGAGAAGATGTTGTGTGAAATATGGCAAGATATTCTCGGTGTTGAACAAGTGGGGGTCACCGACAATTTCTTTGCATTAGGTGGGCATTCTCTGTTAGTTATGAATGTCATAGCTTCAGTACAAAAAGCAGGTTACTCCCTCAGAGCTCAAGAATTTTTCTCTGCGCTACAACTAGCGGCATTAGCCAAAAAAATTGATAGTAACAAAGGGCATATACAGCCCATGTGTGCTGCGCCAGAAAACTTAATTCCAGCACAATGTAATCATATTACTCCTGAGATGTTACCTCTTGTTACTTTAACAGTGGAAGATATTAAGAGTATTACTGAACAAGTTTCAGGAAGTATCTCTAATATTCAAGATATTTACCCATTAGGTGCGCTACAAGAAAGTATTCTGTTCACTCATATGATGAGCATAAAAAACGATCCATACGTTACGCAGCTACTTTATAAAGTAAATAACAAAGAAGCTTTGGATGAATTTATTGATAGCTTAAACTTTATAATCAACCGCCATGATGTACTGCGTACAGCCATTGTATGGGAGGGGATTTCTCAGCCTGTTCAAGTAGTTTTTAAAGAAGTTACTCTCCCAATTGATAGCTTTACTTTAAGTGAAGAACTCGATTCTGAGGCGCATGTAATCGAACTCGCATCTTCTGAATCACATTGGCTGGATATAACACATGCACCGTTAATCAAGCTGAGAGTAGCACGGGGGAAACAGGGAAAATACTTCTTATTTTTACAAGTTCATCATATGGTTATCGACCATGTGAGTTTGGAAATTATTCAGCGTGAAATAGATGTATATCGTTCTGGGCAAGCGGCTAGTTTGCCTGTGAGTCAGCCTTATCGCAATTTCATCTCGCACACGATACAACAAGAAAAAAAGATTGATGCTAAAAACTACTTCACCAACTTGCTTGAGGGGGTTGATGAGGCAACGGCTCCATTTGCTTTGATTGATAATCAACGTGATGGAGTACATGTTTCTGAGTTAAGAAAGCTTGTACCTAGAAACGTGTCTATTCGTTTGCGTGAGTTATCTAAATCGTTGAAAATTGCGCCATCAAGTTTGTTCCATAGTGCATATGGCTTAGTTATTGCCGCGTGTAGTGGCAAAAATGACATAGTATTTGGCAGCGTTATGTCTGGTCGCTTACAAGGAGCTGTAGGTACTGAAAGTATTCTCGGGGTTTGTATTAATACGTTGCCACTGAGGTTGAATCTTAACGAAGTCAGCGTACGTGATTACGTGCTAAATACACATCAGCATTTAGTTGAATTACTGCCTTTCGAGCAAACCCCTTTAGCTTTCATTCAAAATTGCAGTGATGTAGCGAATAACACGCCATTATTCGGTGCAATATTGAATTATCGCCACTCTAAAGATGATCAAAGTAATACTCATTCAGAAGCAAAGAGTGATGATGCGATTGTCCAGTTAAGAGTAAAAGAAAGAACCAACTATCCATTTACATTGAATGTTGACGATTTAGGGTTGGATTTTGAGCTTGATTTTCAAATCGATACAGATGTTAGTATTGAGCGAGTGATGCATTACATGCAAAGGGCGATAGAGCAGCTTGTTGAGCATTTATCTATTTATCCAGAAAAGTTAGTGCAATCAGTGCGAGTTATATCTAATAACGAAGCTCAGAAATTACTCGTCGAGTGGAATGGGGTAGAAGAAGAGTTTCCTAGTGATAAGTGCATTCATCAGCTGTTTGAAGAACAAGCTGCGATTACTCCAGACGCAATAGCGGTTACTTTTGAGTCAGAGCACATTCGTTATTCTGAGTTAAATAGCCGCGCCAATCAGCTAGCCCATTACCTCATTGAAGAGCATCAGGTGAAACCTGATAGCTTAATTGGGGTGTGTTTTGAACGTTCAGTAGACATGTTGGTGTCAATTCTTGCGGTGCTCAAAGCGGGTGGTGCATATGTACCACTGGATCCGAATTACCCTCAATCTCGACTTACTTACATGATGTTAGATGCGTCCTTAAACACGGTGCTAACAGAGTCTGATTTACAAGAAAGTGTGCAAGGAGCGTCAATTCAAGCAGTGTGTGTTGATGCCGAGCATATCCAATTACAAGTGAGAAAATACTCTGTTGAGAATATAGAACCAAGCAATATAGGGCTGACAGCGAGTCACTTGGCGTATGTGATTTATACATCGGGTTCAACGGGCAACCCTAAAGGCGTGATGGTTGAACACAGGAATATAACGCGCTTGATGGCGTCGACAGAAGCAGACTTTCAGTTTGATTCGCAAGATGTATGGACGATGTTCCATTCTTATGCTTTTGATTTTTCAGTTTGGGAAATATGGGGAGCGTTAAGTTATGGGGGGCGTTTAGTGATAGTACCTTATTGGGTATCGCGCTCTTCGAGTGACTTTTATCAGTTATTGGCAGATGAACAAGTTACGGTACTAAATCAAACGCCCAGTGCATTTAGCCAGGTTATTCAAGAGGATAAAAAGGCGACGAACACAAAGTTAGCACTACGTTATGTGATATTTGGTGGTGAAGCGTTGAACTTGGAGAGTTTAACACCTTGGATAGAGAAATATGGCGATAACCACCCTCAACTGATTAACATGTATGGAATAACAGAAACGACAGTTCATGTCACTCGTCAGCGTATCACACAAGAAGTTATCGCGAGTTCACAAGGCGCGAGTACGATAGGTCGTGCATTGAAGGACTTAAATCTGGTGGTGTTGAATGAACACAACATGTTGGTACCAACAGGTGTGGCAGGTGAGATGTATATTGCTGGAGCGGGTGTTACAAGAGGTTACCTAAATCAAGCTGCATTGACGGCAGCGCGTTTTGTTCAACTTCCAGAGCTAGGTGAGCAACGTTTTTATAAAACGGGCGACTTAGCGCGATACACAGAGAATGGCGATTTAGAATATTTAGGACGATTAGATCACCAAGTCAAACTGCGAGGTTTTAGGATAGAGCTTGGAGAGATAGAGAGCGCGTTAACGAGAAGTGGGTTAGTAAACGATGCAGTAGTACAGGTTAAAGAGTCGACAGATGGGAATAAACGACTCGTGGGGTATTTAGCGTTGGGTAAGTTACCCCAAGAGGATACGAGTGCAATGTTCAACTCCTTGAAAGGATATTTAAGTGAACAATTGCCAAGCCATATGGTACCAGCAGTTTTTGTTTGTTTAGAAGAATTGCCGTTAACGGGCAATGGCAAGGTAGACCGTAAAGCTTTACCAGAGCCAGATATCAGTCAACAGCAAGGTAAATATGTTGCTCCAAGTACAGCAACGGAGAAGGTGCTGTGTGAGATATGGCAAGAGGTGCTGGGTATTGAGCGGGTCGGGATAACAGATGACTTTTTTGATATCGGTGGCCATTCTTTGCTTGCAACACAGGCCATAACGAAAATAAACACGACCTGTGAAGTCACTCTTTCAATCACTTCGATATTTTTAGAACCAACCGTAGAAGCAATTGCTGCTCAAATCGAGATACTGAAAATAAACAACTCGAACTTGCATAAATTAGAAAGTAAAGAAACCATTGAAGAAGGTATTTTGTAATGAGTAGTAAAATACTATTGGCGGCCGCAGAAAAAGGGATACACCTGTATTTAAATGATGGTCAGCTGGCATTTAAAGCACCAGCAGGTGCACTAGATGAAGATTTAAAAATGCAAATTATTGCAAATAAGCCAGCGATTATAGAGTACTTATTGACACAACAGAGCTTTAGCCATAATGCTGTTAACAACATACCTAGTGTTTCGAGAGGCGTTAGTGAATTACCGTTATCTTACGCTCAACAGCGTCTTTGGTTGTTAGATAAGATAGAGCAAATTGGTACTCAATATAACATAGCCAGTGCCCTAAAATTAAAAGGAAAACTAGATGTTGAGGCATTAAAAGAAGCTTTCAAAACGATTATTGATCGGCATGAAAGTCTTAGGACATGTTTCGTTACCAACAAACATGGACAGCCTCTGCAGATTGTACAAGAAAATGTACAGTTGCTGATGCCTATACTGGACTTATCCGATACTCAGTGTGACGAAAAAGAAAGTTTAATAAGTAAGCTAATTGACGATGAAGCCGAGCTGGCATTTGATTTAACACAAGATTTGATGTTGCGTGTGCAACTTGTGAAGCTAGCAGATGATGAGCATATGGTGTTAGTTACAATGCATCATATAGCCTCAGATGGCTGGTCAATGGCGATTTTAATCAATGAATTTTGTGAGTTGTATGGCGCGTATACTAATGGTGGTGCTAACCCACTTGAGCCTTTGCCTATCCAGTATGCCGATTATGCTTATTGGCAAAGAAATTGGCTAACAGGTGATGTTTTAAAAGAACAGTTAGATTATTGGTCATGCCAATTGGCGAGTATTCCAGAAGTTCATGGTTTGCCTTTAGATCACCCTCGACCCGCAGAGCAAGTTTTTGATGGCGGCAGTATTGCCTGGTCTATTAATAAAGATACGTTCGGTCGACTCAAAGCAATATGTCAAGAACATGGCGCGACTTTGTTTATGGGGTTACATGCTTTATTTTCGCTCTTTTTGTCTCGCTACAGTAATGAAACAGATATTGTCATGGGGTCGCCAATCGCGAACAGAGAACAGAAAGACGTTGCAGGGCTTATAGGTTTCTTTGTTAATACGCTTGTGCTACGTAGTGATTTGTCTTTGAACCCGAGCTTCTCAGAATTAATTGCTCAAAGCAAAACTATGCTGCTATCGGCTTATGCTCATCAGCAAGTCCCTTTTGAACAGATAGTGGAGCGTCTACAGCCCACTCGTAGCCTTCGTCATAGTCCTTTATTTCAGATTATGTTGATATTGCAAAACAATGAAGAAGGAGAGTTGGACCTACCAGAGCTGACTTTGAGTTCACTAGAATCTGACAATCAAATGGCTAAGTACGAATTAACGTTAAGTGCAGCTGAATCAGATCAAGGGCTATCACTCGATTGGCAATACAACACCGCGTTGTTTAATGAAAGCACAATTGTACAAATGGCCTCAAACTTTAATGTACTGCTAGAGTCTGTGCTTAAAAGTCCACAGTCACCAGCTTTAGGGCTACCTATATTAACCGAAAAAGAGCATATGCAAAATTTGATTGGTTGGAACAACACATTTTCTGACTATCCAAAATCACAGTGCATACATCAATTAATTGAAGCGCAAGTAAAGCAAAATGGAGAGGCGGTAGCGGTAGTATTTGGTGATAAGCAGTTAAGTTATGCTCAGTTAAATAGGCGTGCGAATCAACTAGCACACTTCTTAGTGGAAAAAGCGCAAGTAAGACCTGACAGCTTAGTGGGCATTTGTCTGGAAAGGTCTATTGATATGGTTGTATCGATACTTGCTATTATAAAAGCTGGGGGTGCATATGTGCCGTTAGATCCACAATATCCAGAAACCAGATTGAGATACATGCTTGATGACGCAAAGCTAGGTACAATTCTGACGCATCAATATTTACTGTCAAGTACGCCCATTGCAAAGGCGCAAGCGTGTTGTTTAGATGATGAAATATTACTCGCTAAATTAGACGAATATAGTACCGAAAATTTGTGCGTATCGTCATTGGGGTTAACCTCCTCTAATTTAGCATATGTGATTTATACGTCAGGTTCGACAGGCAACCCAAAAGGGGTAATGATAGAGCATCATTCTTTAGTTAATCGCGTTGATTGGATGGATAAACAATATGGGTGTACTCCTGAAGATAATATATTGCAAAAAACACCTTTTAGTTTTGACGTTTCAGTTTGGGAATTTGTTTGGCCTTTATCAAAAGGTGCTGGGCTAATTTTGGCGAAGCCTGAAGGACATAAAGACCCTGAGTATCTGACTGAGTTAATTCAAAATACACAAGTTAGTAAGTTACATTTTGTCCCCTCAATGTTGGAGAGCATGTTAAGTTTAGGTGAGTTGGCGTCGTGTACTTCATTGAAGCAAGTATTTTGTAGTGGAGAAGCACTTTCATTGCACCATACCGTCTCATTTGCAAATAGCTGCCCACATGCTGAATTACATAACTTGTATGGTCCAACAGAGGCATCGATAGACGTTAGTTACTGGGATTGTGCTGAGTTAACAGGGACACATACTTCTATTCCAATAGGAAAGCCAATACATAACACCCAGTTATATGTATTAAACTCACAATTATCACCAGTGCCTATCGGCGCGCCTGGCGAGTTATACATTGGTGGTGTTGGCTTGGCCCGTGGGTATTTGAATCGAGATGAATTGACCGCAGAGCGGTTCATAGAAAATCCATTTTATGATGAAAATATAGCAGGCAGCAGTCAACGCTTATACAAAACGGGTGACTTAGTCCGTTGGTTACCTGATGGCAACTTGGTTTTTCTTGGTCGTTTAGATCACCAAGTCAAATTACGTGGTTTTCGAATTGAGCTCGGAGAAATCGAGCATACGATTGGGGGACTAGAAAATGTGCGCGATGTAGTGGTCATAGCGCGTTCGGATAACGGGCAACATGAGCAACAACTAGTGGCTTATGTCGTTGAAGAAGCAGCGGCTGAGATATCCGATAAAGACAAGGTTGTGACACAGTTGAGGCAACATGTTGAGGCGGTTTTGCCTGACTATATGGTGCCATCGGCATTTGTTGTAATGGAAAGCTTACCGTTGACACCCAATGGCAAGGTGGACAGAAAGGCTTTACCTGCGCCTGATTTTAGCCAGCAACAGGAAAGTTATGTAGCTCCGAGTACCGAGACAGAGCGGTTACTTTGTGCCATTTGGCAAGATGTATTAGGCATAGAGCAAGTTGGTGTAAAGGATAACTTTTTTGCTTTAGGGGGCCACTCACTGTTAGTGATCCAAGTGATTGCGCGGTTACAAGAGATAGGGAAGTCCATTTCTGCCAAAGTGCTGTTTTCGGCAAAGACATTGTCGGATGTTGCGGCAGCCATAGATGCTTCAGTTGTAGCAGAGACGTTTAAGGTACCAGCTAATGAAATCCCCGAGAACTGTGAGCATATCACCCCAGAGATGTTGCCTTTAGTGGACTTAGATGAGCAATCGCTAGAGTATATTGTCAATCAAGTGCCAGGTGGTGCGGGAAATATCCAGGATATATATCCACTGGGGCCACTGCAAAAAGGAATCCTCTTTCATCATATGATGAGTGAGCAAGGAGACCCTTATGTTTTGCCTGCGCTATTTAAAGTAAACGGAAAAACGAACTTAGCGTCATTTAAGGCTGCACTAGAGTTTGTGATAGGCCGTCATGATGTACTACGTACAGCGATATTGTGGGAAGGCTTGCCCACTCCAGTGCAAGTTGTCTACAAAGAAGCAGTGCTACGTATTGAAGAGGTGGCAGTAGAGGCAGGCATGGATGTGATGGATATCATGTCAGCAAAAAGTGCCCCAGAATCACAAAGCATGGACTTATCACAAGGTCCATTAATACAGTTGCAAGTTGCTGCGATGGATGATGACGCGTTCATTGTGTTATTACAATATCATCACATTATTTCAGATCACGTAGGTCTAGAAATAATTCAAAGCGAGATAGCGGCTTACATGCAGGGGAAGGCAGATACACTGTTGCCTTCCAAAGCGTTTAGAGGGTTTGTTGCACATGCATTACATCAAGAAAAAAATAATGATGCACACGCTTACTTTGAGTCACTTTTAGGGGATGTTGAGGAACCAACGGCACCATTTAATTTATTAGATGTACAAGGAGATGGTAGCCAAATAGTAGAATTACGAGCTCAGGTTCGCCCAGCATTGAGCAGCAAGCTACGAGAGGTGGCAAAGCGTTTAGCCGTGAGCCCCGCGGCGATATTTCATGCAGCGTGGTCATTGTTGATAAGCGGTTGTAGTGGACGAGATGATGTTGTTTTTGGGACCGTTGTGTCAGGGCGCTTGCAAGGAACGATGGGTGCAGAGAGCATGCTGGGTGTGTTTATCAACACATTGCCTTTTAGAGTAAAACTACAGGGAGTCACGGCGCTAGAGCTAGTTGAGCAGGTACAAGAGCGTTTAGTATCGTTGTTACCGTATGAGCAAACCTCATTAGCAGAAGCGCAAAAGTGTAGTGGTTTACCCGGTGGTACCCCATTGTTTAGTGCACTACTGAACTATCGCCATTCTGGACAAGAAGTTGATGATACAGAGCCATTGGCGCCAGAAGAAATAGAGCTGATCGGTGGTCAAGAGCGGACGAATTACCCTTTTGATATGTCAGTTGATGACTTAGGGGTTGAATTTGAATTGGAAATGCAGGCTGATCCATCAGTGAATGTTGAGCGCATTATTGGTTACATGCAAACAGCCCTTGAAAACTTGGTTGTGTCATTAGATAGCGCACCTGAAACAGCGGTAAATCAGCTAAGTATCTTACCTGAGGCGGAGCGTAAGAAATTACTAGCACAGAGTTTAGGGCCATGCAGAGACTATGCGGGACCAGTATGCATTCATGAGCGATTCGAAGCTCAGGTGGCTAGTACACCTTTAGCGGTTGCGGTTGTACACCATGAGCAAAGCATGACATATACCCAATTAAATAAACAGGCAAACCAGCTGGCCCATTACTTAAATGCACAAGGGGTGGGGGCAAATGATTTAGTCGGGATTTATGCTGAGCGCTCCCCTGCATTTTTAGTGGGAATGTTGGCTGTCATGAAGGCTGGCGGCGCATATGTGCCACTGGACCCTGTAAGCCCTAAAGAACGCATTGAAAACATGGTAACCAATGCACAGCTGAGAGTCTTGCTGAGTGATAGAGAGCAAATCCAAGAGATAGAGATTAGTGAAGATATACATGTCGTGTACTTTGATGATTTAGCAGATGGGTTTTCTAAATGGCAGACAGATAATCCAGTGCACGACAGCAGTGGAGATGATTATGCGTATATGATTTACACATCAGGGTCGACAGGGCAACCAAAAGGCGCTTTGGTACACCACAGCGGTGCTATGAACCATATAGATGCAGAGTTTGATGTGCTTGGTTTTATGAATGAAGATATGACTTTAAAGCCATCAAACTTTTTGCAAAGTGCTGCATCGTCGTCAGATGTATCGGTATGGCAATTTTTGGCACCGGTGTTGTCAGGAGGTACAACGGTAATATTGGATGACATGACAGACATGGAAAGCCTAGTCAGTTTAGTGCAACAGCACGATGTGCATTTAATAGAAACAGCACCAGTGGTGTTGCAGTTGCTGGTCAACTATGCCAAAGGTTTGCCGGAGGAGCAAAAAGCATTACCACTACGTTGGGTGATGAGCATAGCGGAAGCCGTGCCTGTTAAGTTAGTGAATGAGTGGTTGGAACTCTATCCAGACATTCCAATAATGAATGGGTATGGGCCAAGTGAAGCGTCGGATGACATCAGCGAATATATCATAAGCGCCCCATTAGCACCGGATACACCGAGTGTGCCAATAGGTCGGCCACTACCTAATTTGAGCTTGTATGTATTGGGTTCTGATTTACAGCTTCAGCCAGAGGGCGCAGTTGGCGAGATTTGCGTTGCAGGTGTGGGCGTAGGTCCAGGTTATTGGAAAAATGAAGAGAAGACAGCCGAGAGCTTTGTAGCCAATCCATATGGGCAAGAAAAGGGGCATGGTGCACGTTTATACCGAACAGGAGATTTAGGGCGCTGGCTACCAGATGGTAACTTAGCCTTTTTGGGGCGTATTGATAATCAAGTAAAAGTACGAGGGTTCAGGGTTGAGCTGGGAGAGATAGAAGCAGCATTATCATCGGTATCAGGTATTGGAGATGTAGCCGTGTTGGTACGCCAAGATAATCGAGGAGAGAATGTGCTGGCGGCGTATTTAGTGAGTCAAGTTGAGCCAAGGCTAAGCAATTCGGAGATCCGAGAAGCGCTATTATCAAAGCTACCGGAGTATATGATCCCAACGAGTGTGACTTGGTTAGATAAGATGCCACTCAATGCAGCAGATAAAATAGATAGACATGCTTTGCCAGCCCCAGATAGAAGTAGCCAACAAGAGGAATATATAGCGCCACGCACGGACACAGAGATACTACTATGTCAGATATGGCAAGAGGTGTTGGGTGTTGAACAGGTTGGCATTAGCGATAACTTTTTTGCACTGGGTGGTCATTCTTTACTAGTAATTCAGGTCATTTCAAAACTACAGGTTGCTGGAAAGCATCTTTCAGCTAGAGAATTGTTTGCTGCAAGGAATTTATCTGCCGTTGCTACTATGATTGACTCATCAGTAATGACAGAAGCAACAGAGTTTGTGGTACCGGCCAATTTGATCCCTGTAGGCAGTAAAACGATTACACCTGACATGTTGCCATTGGTGAATTTAGAGCAAAGTGAGATTGATCACATAGCAAATGAAGTTCCTGGTGGTGCAGGTAATATTCAAGATATTTACCCCTTAGGGCCACTACAAGAGGGGATCCTCTTCCATCATATGGTGGATGCCAGCAAAGACCCTTACGTATTACCAGCATTATTTAAAGTTAGAAGTAAGGAAAAGCTCGACCTATTCATTGATGCTTTGCAGTATGTTATTGGTCGTCATGACGTATTGCGTACAGCAATCTTTTGGGAAAACTTGTCTCGTCCTGTGCAAGTTGTGTATCGGGAGGCGAACTTAAAAGTAGAGTGGATTGAAATTGATGCATCACTAGATCTTATGGCTCAGATGGAAGCTCTTAGCGCGCCTGGCGCACAGTCTATTAATCTATCAGACGGGCCTTTGATCCAGATGCAAGTGGCTAAATCTGAACAAGATGAATTTGCTGTTTTGTTGAAGTACCACCATATCATTTCTGACCATGTAGGCCTTGAAATAATCCAAGATGAAGTACGCGCCTTTATGGAAGATGATACTGCTAGGCTGCTTCCAGCTCGCCCGTTCAGAGAGTTTGTTGCCCATACATTGCATCATGTTGACACAAACTGTTCTCAAGTGTATTTCAAATCTTTGCTAGAAGGCATTGAGGAACCAACTGCACCATTTAATTTACTCGATGTAAAAGGTGACGGGAGTGCGGTACTTGAAGCTAAAGAAAGAGTTCCCAAAACGATAAGTGTTAAGCTCCGTGAGGTAGCTAGGAAATTGGAAATGAGCCCAGCAGCGATATTTCATGCAGCTTGGTCATTGTTGATAAGCGGTTGTAGTGGGCGAGATGACGTTGTTTTTGGGACCGTTGTGTCAGGGCGCTTGCAGGGAACGATGGGTGCAGAGAGCATGCTGGGTGTGTTTATCAACACATTGCCTTTTAGAGTAAAACTGCAGGGAGTCACGGCGCTAGAGCTAGCAAAACAGGTACAAGAGCGTTTAGTATCGTTGTTACCGTATGAGCAAACCTCACTTGCAGAAGCACAAAGAGGTAGTAACTTACCTAGCGGGACCCCATTGTTTAGTGCACTGTTTAATTATCGCCATACGACATATGAAGAGTCAGATTCACATAGTGATAATACGGATGATTACATTGAGTTGATCGGTGGTCAAGAGCGGACGAATTACCCTTTTGATATGTCAGTTGATGACTTAGGGGTTGAATTTGAATTGGAAATGCAGGCTGATCCATCAGTGAATGTTGAGCGCATTATTGGTTACATGCAAACAGCCCTTGAAAACTTGGTTGTGTCATTAGATAGCGCACCTGAAACAGCGGTAAATCAGCTAAGTATCTTACCTGAGGCGGAGCGTAAGAAATTACTAGCACAGAGTTTAGGGCCATGCAGAGACTATGCGGGACCAGTATGCATTCATGAGCGATTCGAAGCTCAGGTGGCTAGTACACCTTTAGCGGTTGCGGTTGTACACCATGAGCAAAGCATGACATATACCCAATTAAATAAACAGGCAAACCAGCTGGCCCATTACTTAAATGCACAAGGGGTGGGGGCAAATGATTTAGTCGGGATTTATGCTGAGCGCTCCCCTGCATTTTTAGTGGGAATGTTGGCTGTCATGAAGGCTGGCGGCGCATATGTGCCACTGGACCCTGTAAGCCCTAAAGAACGCATTGAAAACATGGTAACCAATGCACAGCTGAGAGTCTTGCTGAGTGATAGAGAGCAAATCCAAGAGATAGAGATTAGTGAAGATATACATGTCGTGTACTTTGATGATTTAGCAGATGGGTTTTCTAAATGGCAGACAGATAATCCAGTGCACGACAGCAGTGGAGATGATTATGCGTATATGATTTACACATCAGGGTCGACAGGGCAACCAAAAGGCGCTTTGGTACACCACAGCGGTGCTATGAACCATATAGATGCAGAGTTTGATGTGCTTGGTTTTATGAATGAAGATATGACTTTAAAGCCATCAAACTTTTTGCAAAGTGCTGCATCGTCGTCAGATGTATCGGTATGGCAATTTTTGGCACCGGTGTTGTCAGGAGGTACAACGGTAATATTGGATGACATGACAGACATGGAAAGCCTAGTCAGTTTAGTGCAACAGCACGATGTGCATTTAATAGAAACAGCACCAGTGGTGTTGCAGTTGCTGGTCAACTATGCCAAAGGTTTGCCGGAGGAGCAAAAAGCATTACCACTACGTTGGGTGATGAGCATAGCGGAAGCCGTGCCTGTTAAGTTAGTGAATGAGTGGTTGGAACTCTATCCAGACATTCCAATAATGAATGGGTATGGGCCAAGTGAAGCGTCGGATGACATCAGCGAATATATCATAAGCGCCCCATTAGCACCGGATACACCGAGTGTGCCAATAGGTCGGCCACTACCTAATTTGAGCTTGTATGTATTGGGTTCTGATTTACAGCTTCAGCCAGAGGGCGCAGTTGGCGAGATTTGCGTTGCAGGTGTGGGCGTAGGTCCAGGTTATTGGAAAAATGAAGAGAAGACAGCCGAGAGCTTTGTAGCCAATCCATATGGGCAAGAAAAGGGGCATGGTGCACGTTTATACCGAACAGGAGATTTAGGGCGCTGGCTACCAGATGGTAACTTAGCCTTTTTGGGGCGTATTGATAATCAAGTAAAAGTACGAGGGTTCAGGGTTGAGCTGGGAGAGATAGAAGCAGCATTATCATCGGTATCAGGTATTGGAGATGTAGCCGTGTTGGTACGCCAAGATAATCGAGGAGAGAATGTGCTGGCGGCGTATTTAGTGAGTCAAGTTGAGCCAAGGCTAAGCAATTCGGAGATCCGAGAAGCGCTATTATCAAAGCTACCGGAGTATATGATCCCAACGAGTGTGACTTGGTTAGATAAGATGCCACTCAATGCAGCAGATAAAATAGATAGACATGCTTTGCCAGCCCCAGATAGAAGTAGCCAACAAGAGGAATATATAGCGCCACGCACGGACACAGAGATACTACTATGTCAGATATGGCAAGAGGTGTTGGGTGTTGAACAGGTTGGCATTAGCGATAACTTTTTTGCACTGGGTGGTCATTCTTTAACTGTGATGGATTTTATTATCACAGTTAAGAAACGAACAGGGTGTACGTTACCTATTGCTTTAGTTTATGGCGTTGGAACAATAGAACATATCGCTGATGAGCTTGATCTGATTCAGCTTCAACAAGAAGCTCAGGAGAGAATTGCAGGACAGGTGAATGTTGAAGAGATGGAGATATAATACGATGCTCTAAATCTATAGAAGATAAATGCATGTAGTAAACGCTTTTATCTTCTATAACGTTGCCGAACTCATGAAACTTAAAACAGTGTAAAAGCTATGATATTTAGCTTGTTAACCAATCTTACAATCAATGAAGTGAGCTATAAGAACGAGTAACCTTTTTGTGTCTTTTTGGGAAAGCTCTCTTCATTATCTACAAGCTCAAAGGCTAGTTGCTTCCTAAACAAGGTTCAATGTAGCGCCAAACTTGGCCACTTCAGAATATAGATCGGGCTGATTACCTTGAGTCCACCATCGTGCTTGATAAACTAAATTATTGTACTCAGCTTTATCTGGGTAACGATAAACTGGTGCTGGTTGCCAAGCTGCGACATGACAAGTATCACTTTGCACGATAATAGTTTGCAAAGTATGATCGAGGACATTCTTACTATCGACCACGGTCAGACGTACACTATAGCTTCCCGGTTGTTTATAAATGTGTGTAGGGTTAGCAAGTGTAGATAACTCTCCATCGTCAAAATACCAATGGTAGCTGACAATGCCGTTATCATCGCTAGAGTGCTCATTAAAGCTGACCTGTAACTGTTGTTTGTTATATGAAAACTGAGCCGTAGGCCCTGAGTCGTTATCTTGATTTGGGCAGTATCTATCGGTTTTTACGCCAGAGTCATAAACCCCTACCGATTCCATGGCTAAAACGACATCGTTTACACAGTAGTTAAGATCTAACGCTGCTTGATAAAGGCCTTGCCCTGCAGACTCAAACGTTGCATCGCTTGTCCAATAAAGTTGATTTGCAAGTGTAAATAGTTTGAATGATTTTTGAATATTCCAATTTGGTTTAGTTGCAAGTACATAAAACGCTTTATTAAATATTCCGGAGCTAGTGTGTACACCTGTATTGGTCTTATATTGACTAGTGTGGCCCATTTTTGGGTTGTCCATATACCTAACTGCGCCTTCTGCTTTTAGAAGTTTGTCGCCTATCTGCCAGTTAAACTGTTGGTGTATAAACTGGTTCACTGCAGCGGCGGTAATGTCTGAGTAGGCTTCGTTGAGCCCGCCAGACTGGCCGCTATAAATTAGTTGTGAATTCTGCTCGGTAAAGCCATGTGCTATTTCGTGAGCCACAACACTCAAAGTGGCTGATGGATATTTACTTTGTGCTCCATCCCCCAAAGTAACAAACTTCCCATTCCAAAAAATGCTGAAGCTCTATTTTGTCCGTAATGCACGCGCATTTTTATTTGGTCTTTGAGTGCCGGAGTGTTAGTCCACTGAGTAAACATTTTATTCGTATAGTGTGCAAATGCGTGAGCATCATTTAAAAGGGAGAAAGCACCATTTACTTCCCTCGCTACATTCTCAGAGCACACAAATTCATGCAAATGCAGTTCGCTCGTAGTATTACGCATATCAAACGTTGCAACATTGGGGCTGTCTAAATAGCAAAGGCCTTGTTCTTCTATTACATCAAACTGTGGTAGCATCTCGCTCAATTCCATAGTAATAAAGCCCCGTTTTACCATTTCCACCAGGGCCTCCCGCTTTTATCGACTTAGACACATGTATTAACTCATCCCATTGGCGCAATAGCAGTCCATTATGGGCATCGAGAATAAAATGTGGTCGAATAGGTTTATCCACATCGCTGTGAAAAGATACCAGCCAGACTAAATGCGCTTTATCTTCAGCATCTAGCCAAATATAGAGCTGTTGTGATGGGTTCTGAAGATCTCCGATACGAAGTTTAGTATGTTCTAATGCCGTTTTAATCGCAAACTCTGCTGTTATTTTTGGCACTATAGATGCTATATCATCGTTAATTTCCGTTATCACGTCACCAAATAAATCCAAGCTACCACTTGGGCTTTTGCTCATGACGAATGACTCACCTAATAGAGGAATACCTTGGTAATATTGTTGCATGCGCATTTTTTTTAACACCTGATCGCACTGGCACTTCGACTAAAGCTTTTGATTCACGCAACAACGAATGAATTGTCAATTCACTCACTATCTGAGCCGATTGTTATGAGCATACTGCTTTTTACTTAACTCGCTAGAAACATAGCTTGAGTTAAGCTTAATAATAAATCGCTCGTTATCTTGATCAATGATTTTTGCATTGACAGCAGTGGAGCTGAGAATAGAGATTGTACATATAGATATGCTTACACACTTGTTTTTTTATAGAGTATGGCTTGTTCATAAATTCCTCATTAGATGTAGATGATAAATAAATACCTACCGAATAATATGTACAGCTCAAAAGACACTGCTATCACTTTATTGAGTGGCTAAACGTTCTGTAGCCATCGATTAAACTCGGTGGTAAACAAATAATTAACATGGCAAATTGAGAGATTCAACAAGGTGAAGAGATCGTTTAAATACTTTGGGTGAAAGTGTTATGTTTTTATTCTGTTGATTTACATGGTTTATTTTTCTTTTTTCTTTAGGGGTTATACATTTTACCTTTAGTTTACGCTGAAATTATTATATAAGTCGCCGTATTAGTCACATTGCCAAATTTTCACGTTACATTTACGTTAGTTTGTGTGTCGGAGAAACGAAAGTCTGGATTCAGGCTGCCCCACTTAGCGCTTGTATGTGATATAGGGTTCGATATACAGAAGGGAGAAATGAAGAAAGGAGAGCCAATGAAGTTCGAGCTATAGTGTCGATATTTCCTCTCCGAAAACTTGCAATGACAATTATGTTTTAGCATTAAAGCGTTTGCGTAAAAAACGAATTTAAGAACACTTATACAGTGTCGCTATGCTGTATAGATATTTGAGAATAGGCTTAATCATAGCTCCAATTGCAGGCACTATTTTAAGTTATTAGTACACCTTACGGGCAAACTTTATTGCCTGTTAACATAACGACCATACGGATAGGTCAGTTGTAATTAATATCGGTGATGTTGGATATTGTGGATATGAGTGGGTACAGAGTTATCATGGTCAATCATTGTTGTTGCCTTGCCAACAACTTGTAGCCCAAGGTTACAATGTGTGCTTGCAGTCTGGATTTCCAATGCAACCGCTAGGTCCAATGCGCGCTGCCGAACAAGCTTGTACACGAATAATGGAATATGCGCCGGGTTGTTATACTCGTCACGAGCGCTCATTACTGCCAGAACAGTGTCTAACTAAAGAGCAATCCTTAAATGCCATTACCAGTGCGAGCGCTACACATTTGGGCTGTGAAGGGGGGAAGCTACAAGTTGGTGGTCAGGCAAATTTTGTCCATTTATCAGATGATCCGCTTGCCACAAGCCATTGTTTTAGAGACCTTGCAATCATAAATTGCTATAGCAACGTAACCTCTTAAAGCTTTCCATGGACAAGGCCCTTGTTCTGGAAGTTATAACCACAAATTAATATCAAGTATTGATTAAACTCTAGTTGTTCACCGTAATATCCCTACATTAAATTCTTTTTATTCAAAGTTTTATCGATAATTTTGCGTGACTTTTATATGTGTTTATGCCCTTGTTGATCTACCTCTATGCGTTAAAGTTATATAAAATATATTGTATACAGTGTTTATTTGGTGTTAATAATATTATGTCTTCAAAGAGAAGGCTTGGATACACAACATACAAAGGTACATTATGAAACTAAATAACATTATTTTATCTCTGCCATTTTTGGGGCTGAGCGTTAGTCAAAGCATTATGGCATCAGAGCATATAGAACCAGCTCTTATGCAGCCTTACTCAGCACAAGTAGTTGAGCATACCGAACATGGTCATGAGCACAGCCATAAAAATGAACGGGCGCCCGTGGCAGCGTCAAACTTAACTAGAGTGGATAATCTAAATCCGACCCTGCAGATGCGCCAAATACTCACAGATGATTCAACACAATCTTGTGAACTTGATGCACTGGCAAATGCATCAGCTACTCAACTCATTGATTTAGTTAAGTCACAAGGGAGCAGCTGTGTTAATGAGTTGTTTTCAGCAAGCAGTGATACGCAAGTTGCTGTGTTTACAAATGCAAAAATGAGTGCGGTAGTGGAGCATGCTAAAGTACTTGCCAGCAGCTACACAGGCAACGGAAGTAATGACTTGACGGCGCTATTTTTGTTCATTCGTGCGGGTTTTTATGTTGAGTTTTATAACGATGCAGTCACCTTTGATAGCAGCATCAGTGCAAACGTTAAGCTATCAATAGATGCCTTTGTGAATAACAGCCATTTTTATGACAACAATAACGACCACGGTAAAGTGCTTCAAGAAGTTATCACAACGATGGACAGTGCAGAGCTGCAGCATGAGTATTTGGAGGTGGTGCGTCAATGGCTAACTCGCTTTGACGAAAGCTATGCAAGCAACCGTAATATGCGCAATGCCATCAATGGTATTTTTACGATTTTGTTCCGTGGTCAGTGGAATGATGCCTATGTTAGTAAAATCAAAAAAGATACTGATTTGGTGAATAAGCTCGTTGCCTTTACGCAAAATTCTTGGATGGTTAATTCAGACTCAGAGTTTTTAATTGTCAATGCATCTGGTGAGCTTGCAAGGTTAAAGCAATATGGCGCAAGCGAAATAGATGCTATTGTAACCAATGGCTTGAAGCAGCTTTTCTCTACCTACAAAAGCTACGGTTTTGGTGATGCGCTTTGGCTAAATGCTGCGGATGTAGCGTCTTACTATGCTGATTGTTCTGAGTTTGGGATCTGTAATTTTGAAGACACTCTAACGCAGCAAGTGCTATCACAAACGCACCAATGTAGCAGTACTATTCGCATTCGTTCACAACAGATGACGTCTCAGCAACTATCCTCAGCATGTGACACTATGGCAGCAGAAGAAACGCGCTTCCACACACGTTTAGCGACCGGGCAAACGCCTGTTGCTGATGATAATAATACGGTATTACAAGTAAATATCTTCAATAGTAGTAACGATTACAAAAAATACGCAAAAGCCATATTTAAAATTGATACCAACAATGGTGGCATGTATTTAGAGGGTGATCCAGGCAAAACGGATAACCAGGCTAACTTTGTTGCGTATGAGGCCAGTTATGCAAAAGCGGATCACTTTGTTTGGAACCTAGAACATGAATACGTGCATTATTTAGATGGACGATTTGACCTGTATGGTGATTTTAATGCACCGACAGAAGCCATTGTTTGGTGGAGCGAGGGGGTTGCTGAATATATTGCAAACCTTAATGATAACCAAAAAGCTATTGATACCATTAAAGACGGCTCGGTTTACAATTTACAGCAAGTATTTGCAACTACATATGATGGTTTTGACCAAGACAGAATATATCGTTGGGGTTATCTTGCGGTGCGCTTTATGTTTGAGCGTCACAACGACGAACTGAATAAAATGCTAGGTAAAACTCGTGTTGGCGATTGGGCAGGCTACAAAGCGCTCATCAATGATTGGCAAGTACGCCTTGATAGCGACTTTACCCAGTGGACACAAGAGCTAGCTATGGGAGACAACACTGCACCTGTTGCTAAAATAAATGGCCCATACAGTGGCAATGCGGGTGAAGCTATTGCTTTTTCTAGCGACGGAAGTAGTGATGCTGAGGGCACAATTGCCAGCTACCAGTGGGACTTTGGTGATGGTAACCATAGCTCGCAGGCTGATCCATCTCATACCTATGACAATGCGGGTGAATATACCGTTACATTGACAGTTACAGACTCTGATGGGTTGTCAAACACTGCAAGCACTTCAGTAACAGTAGCACAAGGACAAGGGGCAACCCCGCTTAAACGTGGGCAAGCCGTTACTATTTCAGGGCAGCAAAATGAAGAGTTATTGTTTGTGCTGGATGTGCCGCCGCAAGCGAGTAATTTAAGCTTTGCATTATCTGCAGGTGAAGGAGATGCAGACTTATATGTGCGTTACAACAGTGAACCGACACTAACAAGTTATGATTGCCGTCCATATGTGGGTGGTAACAGTGAGCAATGTGACTTTGCACAGCCTCAATCGGGTAAATATTTTGTGATGATCAGAGGCTACAATGCCTTTGACAATGTGCAACTGGTTGCTAATTTTGATGCGCCAATCGCGTCACTTCCTGATGCATGTACAACTCAAGCTGCAAGAACAAGTGGTCGAGTAAAAGATGGAGAGCTTATCTGCTTGGGTGATGAATCGGTTATGTGGTTTAGTTTAGAAAGTGTTAATGAACAAAGCACTATTCGCATCGAAACCGCTAATGGCAGTGGCGATTTAACTTTAGAGTACAGTAACTCAGGTTGGCCAAATGGTACAAATGTTGATGCGCGTTCTGATAATCAAGGTAACGCAGAGTGCATTAGTGTAAGTGGTCAATCGCAGTTTTGGGGTTACTTAAAAGTATCTGGCGACTCGCAAGCTGCATCGCTTAAAGTAACCTACAATGATGGCGGTTGTAACTAGTAACTAGTTGGTACATAGGCTCAAGTTAGTCTATGTACCGTTTCCACATTTATACGAATGGCGTATAAATAGTTTGCATTGTGTTACTGGCTGGTTAACACTGTGTACAGGATCTATGTTAATCGAGATAGAGCGACTCGCAAGCTATGACGCTGATACCACATCAACCTTTGTTACACATTATTACAGTAATAAGCTTGCTGTTTATTACCTCTTTATCTTATGCAAAACAACAAGTTAATATCTATGCTTATCATTTAAAACCCCCTTACCTTATAGATGTTGAAGAAGAAGAAGGCCTGTATTTTGATTTGACTGGACTACTTAATCAATTTCAGACGACGGTGGTGTTTAAGCTGGAATATATGCCGCGTAAGCGTCTTAATAGAGACATAGAACAAAACACATTGGATGGATTAATTATCGGTGTAAGCCCAGTTTGGTTCAGAGATCGTCAACAGACTAAGTTCGCATGGTCTTTACCGTTTATGAATGATAGAGACGAATTTGTCTCACACGTTAAAACCCCCTTTGAGTTTGAAAACCCAATTTCTTTGTACTCGAAGACGATAGGTGGGGTGAGAGGGTATTATTATTTTCAAGTGGCACCTGTGATAACGCTTGAAAAAGCCACGCTAGTTGAAACAGGCACCGAGCTTCAGTTGTTAGAAATGGTTGTGAAGCAGCGCTTAGATGTTGCTGTCATAAGTAGAGCGACGGCCGATTATTTGGTGTCACAGCAGCCACACTGGAAAAACGATATTTATTATTCAAAACAGCCACATGAATCTTATATGCGAGCAATCGTCGCTGAAAAAAAAATGCAACCTGTGATTGATAATATCAACAAGTTGCTTATTGACCATGAGTTTCAGCAAGCATTACAAAAACTTTTAAAAAAATATCATATTACCGAGCAGGACCTAGGAATAGCACCCTAGGCATATGATTGTTATTGATATTACCAAGTACCAGTATTTTCCATTGACACCCATGGCTCTTGTGGCTCCAATGCGCTTCCTTTTTGCAATAGCTCAATGGAAATACCATCAGGTGATTTAACAAATGCCATATGACCACAGCGAGGAGGGCGATTAATCGTTACACCAGCTTGACGCAGCTTATCGCAGATTGCGTATATATCATCCACAGAAAATGCCAGGTGACCAAAGTTTCTGCCACCAGAGTAGTCTTCAGGGTCCCAGTTGTAAGTTAACTCAATAGTTGGTTTAAAGCTCTGTTTGGCTTCTTCTAGTTGCCCCGGTGCTGCTAAGTATATTAAAGAAAAACGGCCTTGCTCACTGTCGTATCGCTTTACTTCGATAAGGCCCAGCAGCTCACAATAAAATTTAAGTGATGCGTCTAAGTCTTTAACACGCACCATGGTATGTAAAAAGTCCATATCCATGCCCCTTATATGATTAGAAGTTTATATTTATGGTCAGATGCTAAAATTACAAGTGACAAATGGTTCGGCCTGACATTTGTGCGAGCGTCATTCGCCGTCTAGCAAAGTTTGTTCAGTTTAGGACATAGCATAATTTAAGTTTGTATATGGCGATGTAGTTATTTGTTCTCGGTTTTTTAGCGAACGTATAAACCTATTCTATACTCATTGATAATGGTTATGAGTTAGTGTTTATAAGTAGCGAGGAGCGATGACTGTTCAAAATATAGCGAAAGATAGCGTTATTGACAGTGTGACAGATATCGTTGCTTGTCTAAATACCAGTGATTCTATTCAACGGTTTTTGCTAGATATTCATTGTATCTTACAGAAAGTTACCTATGCAGATAACTTTTATGTTGTTTTGTTTGGTACTGAAGATGGGGTGCTGAGTTTTCCTTATTTTCATGACGTGATGGACGACCTTCGTGCTGAAGATTTGGAAGATATCGATGTGACTGTGATTGAAAATACCCTAACAGGCTACGCAATTAATCAACGGAAAATTTGCAATTTTACCGAGCAAGATATTAACGAGCTTATCGCCAGTGGCGACGTTCAAGTGCTTGGGACAATACCTAAACAGTGGTTGTGCTTCCCTTTAGTCAATCGTAGTTCCTTTTTAGGGGCATTTATCATTCAGTCATATCGCAATGAGCAAGAATACTCAGGGGTGATTGTTGACGTTCTTTATACTATTAGCCATGTGATCTCCTCAGCCTTAGATGCGTTTAATAATCAAAGGGCATTAATCGAAGCCAATGAGGCGCTGCAAATTTATCAAAGAGAATTGGAAGAGCGAGTTCAAGAGCGCACGCGAGAATTACAAAAAAGCTTAGAAGAAGTTCGCTTAGAGGTAACGAAGCGTGAGCAATTACAACATCAGCTTGAATATGAATCATTACATGACAACTTAACAGGCCTAGCTAATAGGAAGTACTTATTTAAGGAGTTATCGCGCCTTTCGTCAAAGTCAGAGCGTACAGCGCTTGAGGTTTATGTTTTGTACATAGATTTAGATGATTTTAAACCGATAAATGACACTTATGGTCACAAAGCTGGAGATAGTGTACTTAAAGTGGTCGCGCAAAGATTAACAGAGGAAGTTAGAAGCTATGACTTAGTATCGCGTTTAGGTGGCGACGAATTTGTAGTACTTATGACAGAGCCATTGCACTTTGGTGTGTTAAAGCAAGTATGTGAAAGGTTACTGGCAGTCATATGTATGCCAATCTCAGTTGAAGATACAAATAAGCAAGTACAGTGTGGTTGTAGTATTGGGGTGGCGGGCAACTACGCCCAAGCATTTAGTGCTGAAGATATTTTACATCAAGCTGATGATGCGCTGTATCAGGCAAAACATAACGGAAAAGGGCAAATTTCTTTTTCAGTATCAAAACAGTTTTAAGTATCTTAAAGGCTTTGCTTTGACGCTGCTTTGCTTTAGGATCGACCTATAATGATTTACTGTAGCTTAAGTTATGGCATTGAGAATATTGTTTATTTTTTGTTGTGTATGGTCGTTGCAAAGTGCCGCAGTAGAGGTAACGGATCTGTATCAAAGTGAGCTTTATGTAACAGATAAAAGCCGAGATACACGTGTTGATGCGAGCAAACAGGCGTTATATAACGTAATTAAAAAGCTAACAGGGCGCCATGAGGGAGGAGACTCTGCGCTGATAAGACAGGCCATGCGCTCTATTTCAGACTACATGCTTAAGTATGAGTATCTTGAGGCTGATGATGGCTCGACAAAGATACGTGTTAGATTTGAACCAAGTAAAGTAGAAGAGTTAGTCAGAGATGCCCAGCTTCCTCTATGGGGCAATAGAAGGCCCTTGATCGCAATTTGGCTTGCGATTGAAGATAATTTTCGCCGAGAGTTTGTTACTCAAGATAGCTATCCACAACTAGAAAGATTAATTTACGACACTGCAGCAGAGTGGGGAGTACCCGTTATTGTTCCTTTACTGGATTTAGATGATTTAAGTAAAGTCAGCATCGCAGAAGTATGGGGTAACTTTTCTAAACCTGTAGAATTCGCGTCACAGCGATATAATGCAGAGCGAGTTATTACTGCAAGAATGTTCCAGCAGCCAAGTAGTAGTCGTTGGCAGTTAGAGTGGCGCTACACCGATGCACAATCATTCGAAGTGAATAAGTTAGTGGGTGATAAACAGCAAATTTTGAGTGAAATGGTCAATAACTTTTCGCAAGCCCTTGCCTTGAATTATGCGATAGACCCCAAGCAGAGCGTTGCGTTGCAGACAACCTCTTTACTCGTTGACAATCTGAACACATTTACCGCGATAGAGCTTGCAAAAAGGCAACTAGCCAGTATGAGTACCGTTGTTGATGTTGATGTAACTTACCGCTCTGCCGATAAAATTCGCTTTGTCATTAAGCACAGCTCAAACTTGGAAGATTTGATAAAGTCGCTCAATTTAGAACAAGCCTTTAGTGTTTACATAGACCCTCATGCTTTTTATCAGGTCGCTAATGTGAGTAACCTTAGGTATAGCTGGGTAGGTGAACAGTGATGAGTAACGAACCATTGCAGATGGCGTTGCCCGTTACATTACCTGATGACGAAACATTTGAATCTTATTTTGGTGGTGCGCAATCTTTAGAGGTAAATCACCTAAAAGCCTCGTTGCAAAATATTACCAAGGATTTTCAATATACGTATTTATGTGGTTTGGCTGACTCTGGCAAGTCACATCTACTGTACGCGACGTGTATTCATGCACAAGAAATGGGGCTTTCGACTATTTTATTGAGCCTACGCGAAGTGATTGACTTTGGCCCTGCTGTTTTAGATGGCTTAGAAGCTCTTGATGTTGTGTGCATTGACGACGTGCATTTGGTGGCTGGGGCTGAGTCTTGGGAAAAGGCCCTATTCAATTTTTTTAATCGTTTTAACGAGCCGAACAAATGTCTGGTAGTGACGGCTGACTTGTTACCTAACATGTTAAATATCAACTTACCTGATCTTGAATCTCGCTTAGCATGGGGGACGACTTTTCAGATCCGTTCTATGAGCGATGATGATAAGGCTGAAGCGCTCGTTAAACGTGCCAATATGCGAGGGTTGGAGTTATCAGACGAATGTGCGCGCTTTTTATTAACAAGGCTAAGCAGAGATATGCGGGCACTACTGGATGTGTTAGATAAGCTGGACCATGCTTCGATGGCAGCGCAGCGCAAGCTGACGATTCCATTTATTAAAACTACATTGAATTTATGAGTAAATAGCAACTGCTGGTATTTGCTAAGATGCAATTTACTTGCAAAGTCGTAACTTTTTACAAATATTCACTATCAATAGTAAACTCAGCCAAGTTAGGGCTAGAATCTAGCCCTTGCTTTCAGTTATCATAAGCGATTAATACACAGCAAATTACCTCCATAAAGATCAGGTATAGAATGAACTTAGAGAATATTTTAGCGCAGGCGCTAGAAGCCGTTGCAGGCGCAAGCGAAATAGCGCACCTTGAGGATGTCCGAGTTAATTACCTTGGTAAAAAAGGTGAGATCACAGGATTACTAAAAACCCTAGGCACATTGGCGCCAGAAGAGCGTAAAGAGGCTGGGGCGGTGATCAACCAAGCCAAAACACAAGTGCAAGATGCAATAAATGAAAAGCGAGAGTTTTTAACTCAACAAGCACTTGAGAAAAAACTGGCACAAGAGACTATTGATGTGACTCTACCAGGGCGTAAAATGCCAGTTGGAGGATTACATCCAGTAACGCGTACCATCGAGCGTATTGAGTCCTTTTTTGGTGAGTTAGG
This sequence comes from Pseudoalteromonas sp. A25, assembly GCF_009176705.1. Classification (NCBI taxonomy): domain Bacteria; kingdom Pseudomonadati; phylum Pseudomonadota; class Gammaproteobacteria; order Alteromonadales; family Pseudoalteromonadaceae; genus Pseudoalteromonas; species Pseudoalteromonas sp. A25. The sequence goes on from NZ_AP021846.1 coordinate 1,477,369, forward strand.
TTTTGCTGTTAAGTCTGGTCCTGAAGTGGAAGATGACTTCCATAACTTTGACGCCTTAAATATTCCTGAGCACCACCCAGCGCGTGCCGATCACGATACATTCTATTTTAATCCTAAGTTGGTTCTGCGCACGCAAACCAGTGGAGTCCAAATCCGTACAATGGAAGCTGAGCAGCCACCACTTAGAATCATCTCTCCTGGTCGTGTATACCGAAATGATTACGACCAAACGCACACGCCAATGTTCCATCAAGTAGAAGGCTTGATGGTTGACACCGATGTGAGCTTTACTGAGCTTAAAGGTATTTTGCACGACTTCTTGCGTAACTTTTTTGAAGAAGATATGGAAATTCGCTTCCGCCCTTCATACTTCCCATTCACAGAGCCTTCAGCAGAAGTTGACGTAAAAGGTAAAAACGGCAAGTGGTTAGAGGTACTAGGCTGCGGTATGGTGCACCCAAATGTTTTACGTTCAGTTGGCATAGATCCTGAAAAATACACAGGCTTCGCTTTTGGTATGGGTGTAGAGCGTTTAACCATGTTGCGATATGGCGTAAACGACTTACGTGCATTTTTCGAAAACGATTTAAAATTCCTAAACCAATTCAGATAAGAGCGAAGTAAATATGAAATTTAGTGAAAAGTGGTTACGCGAGTGGGTTAATCCAGCCATTGATACTGAGGCTCTTTCTGAACAGCTTTCTATGGCAGGCTTAGAAGTTGATGGCTTAGATGACGTTGCTGGTGACTTCTCTGGTGTCGTAATTGGCGAAGTGGTTGAGTGTGGCCAACACCCTGATGCAGACAAACTACGCGTAACAAAAGTAAACGTAGGTGAAGACGAGCTTTTAGACATCGTGTGTGGTGCTGCAAACTGTCGCGCAGGTTTAAAAGTGGCAGTTGCTAAAGTAGGTGCAGTTCTACCTGGTGACTTCAAAATCAAAAAAGCGAAACTTCGTGGCCAGCCGTCTCACGGCATGCTATGCGCATTTGAAGAACTCGGCATGGCAGAAAGCTCAGATGGCATCTTAGAGTTGCCATCTGATGCACCTATCGGACAGTGTATTCGAGAGTGTTTCTCGTTAGATGACGTGACGATTGACGTTGATTTAACTGCAAACCGTAGCGATTGTTTAGGTATCAAAGGTTTAGCGCGTGAAGTGGGCGTATTAAACTCGCTTGATGTGACTGAAGTTGCAATTGAAGCGGTACAGCCAACAATTGATGACAAAATCTCGATTGAATTGGTAAACAGCCAAGCGTGTCCACGCTATTTAGGTCGTATCATTAAAGGCATTAATTTGGATGCCACGTCACCGCTTTGGATGGTTGAGAAACTGCGTCGTTCTGGTGTGCGCTCAATTGACCCAGTTGTTGACGTAACTAACTATGTACTGCTAGAACTTGGCCATCCAATGCACGCGTTCGATTTGAATGCCATTGAAGGTGGTATCAAAGTACGTAATGCCAATGAAGGTGAAGAGCTGGTGTTGCTAGACGGCAATACAGCTAAGCTAAACCCTTCAACGCTACTCATTGCTGATGATAACAAAGCATTGGCGATGGCGGGCATTTTTGGTGGTGAGGCGTCAGGTGTCAAAGAGGGCACTCAAGATATCCTTCTTGAAAGTGCATTTTTCTCGCCATTGGCTATTGCTGGCCAAGCTCGTAGCTATGGCTTGCACACAGATGCTTCGCACCGTTATGAGCGTGGTGTTGATTATAAGCTGCAACGCGACGCGATGGAGCGTGCAACAGCACTGTTATTAGATATTGTTGGTGGTGAAGCCGGTCCTGTTGTTGAGGCTGTGTCTGAAGCTGATTTACCAAAAGAAAAGTCGGTTACATTACGCCGTGCTCGTTTAGATAGAGTGATTGGCTATCATATCGACGATGCGAAGGTAACCAATATTTTAACGCGTTTAGGCCTTACGGTTAGTTTTGCAAACGATACATGGCAGGCTCAGGTGCCGAGCTATCGTTTTGATATTAGCATTGAAGAAGATCTAATCGAAGAAGTTGCTCGCGTGTTTGGTTACAATAACATTCCAAATGTAGCACCAACCGCTGCATTGAAAATGACCACGCACGTAGAATCAAACGTGCCTGTATCACGCATGCGTAATGAGCTTGTATCTCGAGGTTATCAAGAAGCTATCACCTACAGCTTTGTTGATCCAAAAGCACAAAAACTATTGCACCCAGAATCAGACGCATTGGTTCTGCCACATCCTATTTCTGTAGAAATGTCGGCAATGCGTGTCAGCCTGATGACTGGCTTGATTAATGCGGTGGTATACAACCAAAACCGCCAACAGTCACGCATTCGTTTATTTGAGCATGGCTTGAAGTTTTTAAAAGATGACTCAGCAGAAAATGGCGTAGCGCAAGTAGCTGTTTTAGGCGGTATTGTGTTTGGTAATACACATAATGAACATTGGTCTGTGGCGTCTCGCCCTGCTGATTTCTTCGATGTGAAAGGGGATGTAGAAGCGCTACTCTCTTTAACCAATGACAGTGCTCGTTTTAGCTTTAAAGCGCAAGCTAACGACGGTTTGCATCCTGGGCAATCTGCGGCTATATATTTTGATGATGTGAAAGTTGGCTTTATTGGTGCAGTTCATCCACAATT